>CAVUJC010000001.1:0-185112 GCA_963741725.1 uncultured Alphaproteobacteria bacterium
AATTCGAATCGCGCGCGGGGCTACTTTCGCGAAGCACCCAGAGGCTGACCCCGATGTAGCGATACTCTGAGTGAGACAATGCCATTGTCTGTATCGGATTCGCTCCTGCACCCTGGCTTGCGACGATTTAAGATCGTATTCGGATTCGATTTCGGCACCAAAACCGCGATCTACACGGCTACGAATGTCGGCTTTGGGTCGTAAGCCGTCACTCCGGTTGGATAGCCTCACTCACAGCTACTAAAGCTTCTGATCGAGCAAAAATCGCGCCGTGTCCTCAACGCCCCATCCTGGACTGTCCAACACTCGGCTCGTATCTCGGATTGGTCGGAGCGGCTTACGAAGCAACTGACTTGGTCGATTGATAGCTTCAACCAGTTCAGCCAGAACGCAATTTCCAAAATTCTTCTCAACACAGGCTGTGAGAGGCATCTACTCTCACTTTCCCTGATTCTGCGGCTTCATTGCCGTGAGCATGCGGGCGCGAATGCTTCCGTATTCGTCGATGACATCAGTAATTTTCCATGAACCTGAAATCGGTACGAGCACATACGTCCACGGTTTTTGTCCCTTGTCCGATCCGTTTACTACGGCCTCATATCGCACGGGCGTCTTCAACTTGTCGGACACAATGAAGAGTGTCTGATGATCATAATCCTGACAGCTACAAAATATATCGCCGTCAAAAGGGGTGTCGCCACCGTCTCCACCCAGTTTACCCACTCGGGCAATGATATTCGCAAATGAAGGATCGCAGAAATGAGGACACGCATCGAAGTTTCCAGTGTCCGTTTTTCCTGCTTTTGTATAGCCCGCCAACACGGTTGTTGCGGTCGCTCTAGGGGCATCGATATCGGCACCGATGGCTGGAGCCATCATCATGATGATCGCGGCGGCTGCACATAAAAGTGCGCCTCTACTTGTTCTGGCCATCGTCGCTCCCACTCTTCTAAAGCTATTACTATCGCAAGGCAGTTTTTCTTCAAAATGTTTCGGCTAGGACGATGTTCGCTTTGCGTGGAATGCGGACATTGGTCTCGAGGTTACCGTTGGTTCAGCCAATCTCAGTAGCGCGTCTAGTACCGCAGAATTGTTGGTTCAACTGCAGTCAGACACTCGACGATTACCACCAGCAACACACCCCACCACATTGCTCGGAAGAATTGCTGCGCCCATGCGTCGGGGTTTATTTGTTAGGGTTGGGTGTCGCGAAGCTGTTTCTGGGTATGGATTGGCTGGATCGTCACGCCAGTCCCGAGGTCAACAAGCCGGGTTATTTCAAACTCAACGACAAGGCGAGGCAAAGCATCCAGATCCAAGCCTGGCGAATGACAGATTTAGGAGAGTTGCTGTTTAATTTGCAGCATGTTCCCGGTTTCGAAGCAAAGGTTGTAGAAATAAAAAAGGGAGATCCCGAGTCCGGTATGGCCGAACTGCACGTCGCGCGCGCACTGGTGGCGAATGGATGGACATTCAGGTTTGTCGAAAGATCCGGAGAACGAGGAAAGGACTACGACTACGAAATAGTCTTTGACCGCGACGTGACTATTGCTGCAGACACAAAATGCAAAATTGAAGGCCGAGAACTAACGACTAACACGATCGTCAACACCCTGAGCAAGCACATCGACCAATTGGCCATTGCGAAGCCAGGGGTCTTTTTTATCAAATTCCCCGGTGAGTGGCTCGCCATTTCGAACTACGCAGAGATTATGATTGGCGCAGCCAATAAATTCTTTAAGGAACATAGGACGAGTCGCGTGGTATCTGTGATTTTCTACTCGGAGCCAGTCACCTATGACTCGGGAGTGCTGGCGCAGGGACATCGATTTCAAAGAGGTAATGAACCCGTATCACGGTCATAATCCAGACCGTGATTGGCGCCTGCTGGAAAAATGGAAACCGCCGGCAGGGCGCGCGAACGCACTTCCTGACACTTGGATTAGGTTCGTTAATATTTCCGAGAGGGGATACAACGAAATCTTCTAATTGCGACCGTGGCGATATCTGACAGGGGCAAGAACTGTCCGGCTTTGTCGGGTCATTTCCAACGCCTAGCCATTTATGCTCGGTTCCGGCCTGGCAAGCGGCCCTGCCCTTCGACTAAGCCCCCGCCCAAATCCGTCCCAAACGCCTCTAGAAAGCCCTCAGAAAGGCCAGGAAGCCACCCTAGCGACCAAGCCCACTACTCTGCCCAGCGGGGCCAGTTCCTGTGCTATCCAGCACGGGCATGCGGGCGTAGCTCAATGGTAGAGCTGTAGCTTCCCAAGCTACTGACGAGGGTTCGATTCCCTTCGCCCGCTCCAATCGGCAATCCTGGCGCTAGTTCGCCTTGCGGCCGAAGTAATCCTTGGCCCAGAGGAAGAGAGCTAGACCGGCATCCTCCGCCAGTCTCAGATGCGCGGACGTTGTTCCCACCATGAAAGTTCCGCCGGGTGTCAGGTGATACGCCAACAGAAAGCGGTCGATGGCGCTGCCCGATGTTCTGACGTCGCCGCTCGTGACGATCATGTCGGCGCGTTCGGCGAGCGTGCGATCGATGCCGTCCGCAGCACCGAGCAACACGCGACAGTCCGAGATGGCTACGATCCGTTCGGCTGCAATCGCCATCGCCTCCGTGGCCAGGCCATCGAGCAGGAAAATCGCCGCGCCCAGATGCGTGCCGCGATTCATCAGCACGCCCGCATAGGATCGATAGTCGAGGCCGAGCCGTTCGGCGCGCTTGAGGCGATGCAACGCGATGTCCCGGCGCGGCGGCTTCCAGGCCTGCGCATGGGCTCGGCGCCAGAGCCAGGCTTCCCAGGAAAGGTCGAGTTCGGGTCCGCCATTGTGGCCGATGCGCGGCTGCTCGCCCTGATAGGGTGAAAGCTGAACCGGTATGCGCCGCCGGTAAACCATCGAAGCCCACGAAACTGCCCAAATCCACACTAGCAAGGCGGCCCGCGGGTGCGGAAGGCCGGATCGTCGCAGTGCAGCAATACCGTTCGCGCAAGCTTGGCGACGCGCTATAAGTAGTCACCGTGCCTGGCAAGTCTCGCGCCAGGAGACTTTTTCATCCGGGTACGGAACATGTCCAACGTCGCAGTGATCGGCGCCCAGTGGGGCGACGAAGGAAAAGGCAAGATCATCGACTGGCTCGCCAACCGGGCCGAGATGGTGGTGCGTTTCCAGGGCGGCAATAATGCCGGCCATACGATCGTCGTCGGCGACAAGACCTACAAACTCTCCCTCCTTCCGTCCGGCGTGATCCAGGGCAAGCGCTCGATCATCGGCAATGGCGTCGTCGTCGATCCCTGGGCGCTGATCGAGGAAATCGCGCGCGTTGGCGCGGCGGGTCTCAAGGTGACGCCGGATACGCTGGTGCTTGCCGAAAATGCCGTGCTCGTGCTGCCAATTCATCGCGAACTCGATGAGGTGCGTAAATCGTCCAACTCTCTGCAGCGGCTTGGGACCACGAAGCGCGGCATCGGTCCGGCTTACGAAGACAAGGTCGGCCGTCGCGCAATACGCGTCATCGACCTGAAGGATCTGTCGAGCCTGCCGATGAAGATCGACCGTCTCCTGGCGCATCACAACGCCCTGCGCCGCGGATCCGGTTTCGAGGAGATCGACGCCGGCAAACTACTGGCTGCACTCACGGAGATCGCGCCGAAGATCCTGCCCTATATCGGCTCTAGCTGGCGTGAGCTCGACGCGGCACGCCGCGCCGGCAAGCGCATCCTGTTCGAGGGCGCCCAGGCTGTGCTTCTCGACATCGATCACGGCACATATCCCTATGTCACCTCGTCGAACACCGTGGCGGGACAGGCGGCGGCGGGATCAGGCATCGGACCGCGCCAGATCGGCTATGTGCTCGGCATCACCAAAAGCTACACGACGCGCGTCGGCGAAGGACCGTTCCCGACCGAACAAAACAACGCCATCGGCGAAAAGCTCGGCGAGCGTGGCCATGAATTCGGCACGGTCACAGGACGCAAGCGGCGCTGCGGCTGGTTCAACTCCGTTCTGGTCCGCCAGACAGCGATCACAGGCGGCATCGACGGCATCGCGCTGACCAAGCTCGACATTCTGGATGCGTTCGACACGATCGATGTCTGCGTCGGCTACCGGCTTGGCGACAAGGTGCTCGACTACCTGCCCGCCGACGCCAACGACCAGGCCAAATTGGTGCCGATCTACGAGACCATGGAGGGCTGGAGCAGCTCTACCCGCGGCGCGCGCAGTTGGGCGCAACTGCCCGCCAATGCGATCAAATATGTCCGCCGGATCGAGGAGTTGATCGGAGCGCCCGTCGCGTTGCTCTCCACCAGCCCGGACCGCGACGATACGATCACCGTGCGCGATCCCTTCGTTGGCTAAATAAGATTTCCGTAGCGGAATTGGCCACTTCCGTTGCGACCAAAAACGCGGCAGGCTCGCGCCAGATATAACAAGGTAAGGGGTTACGCTCATGATCAAGACACGTTTCACCGAGATGTTCGGCGTCGAAGTGCCGATTACCTGCGGCGGCATGACCCGCGTGGGCAAGGCCGAGCTGATCGCCGCAGTAGCCAACGCCGGCGCGTTAGGCTTTCTCACCGCGCTGACGCCCGGATCGCCTGAGCTTCTGGTCAAGGAAATCCAGAAGACCAAGGATCTGACCGACAAGCCTTTCGGCATCAATCTGACGATCCTTCCGACGATCAACCCGGTGCCCTATGACGAGTATCGACAGGTGATCTGCGAGAGCGGCTGCAAGGTGGTGGAAACCGCCGGCAACAATCCGCAGCCGCATCTGCCCGCGTTCAAGGCGGCGGGCGTCAAGGTCATCCATAAATGCGTCACGGCGCGTCACGCGGTGAAGGCCGAATCCATCGGCGTCGACTGCGTCTCGATCGACGGCTTTGAATGCGCAGGCCACCCCGGCGAGGAAGACATCGGCGGGCTCATCCTGTTTCCGGTGACGACAGAAAAGCTGAAGATTCCGGTGATCGCATCGGGCGGAATCGCCGACGCGCGCGGGCTTGTCGCGGCACTGGCGCTGGGTTGCGAAGGTGCCAACATGGGAACGCGCTTCATGGCGACGAAGGAAGCGCCGATCCATCAGAAGGTGAAGGAAGCCCTTGTCGCCAACGACGAACGCGCGACGGACATGATCTTCCGCACCATGCACAACTCCTCGCGGGTCGCGCGTAACGCGATCAGCCAGCAGGTCGTCGAGATCGAGCGCCGCGGCGGCGCGAAGTTCGAAGACGTGCGCGAGCTCGTCGCCGGAACGCGCGGCGGCAAGGTCTATGACACGGGCGATACGGATTACGGCATCTGGTCGGCCGGCCAGACACAGGGCCTCATCCACGACATCCCGACCTGCAAGGAACTGATGGCGCGCATCATCACCGAGGCGCAGCAGATCATACGCGCGCGTCTGGACAGGATGGTCGCCTGAGTTCTGTGCCACATTTCTGCAAAAGAGCCGGCCTCACCGCCGGCTCTTTTTTTATGGCAGGTGGTTGATCGGCCCGCCACCTGCGCCGAAACCGGGTGCCGAGCGGATCGCGCGCTGAACGAAATCATGCGCGCGCTGGATCGCATCACCGAGCGCCATGCCCTCGCCAACCCCGCACGCAATCGCGGTCGAAAGCGTGCAGCCCGTGCCGTGCGTGTGCTGCGTGTCGACACGCTTGGCGATGTAGGCGCGTGGCGATGCATCGGGCGTGAACAGAAGATCGGTAACCGTGTCGCTTCCGCCATGGCCGCCCTTGAGGAGAACCGCGTGCGGCCCGAGAGAGAGCAACGTCTCGCCGGCATGCAGCAGATCATCGGCGGTGTTCAGCACAAAGCCGCAAAGCCGTTCCGCTTCCGGCAGGTTGGGCGTGATCAGCGCCGCACCGGGAAAGAACGATTTCTTGAG
The DNA here is from genome assembly GCA_963741725.1 of uncultured Alphaproteobacteria bacterium. GTDB lineage: Bacteria > Pseudomonadota > Alphaproteobacteria > Micropepsales > Micropepsaceae > Rhizomicrobium. The sequence continues at coordinate 5,891 of CAVUJC010000001.1, forward strand.
GGCCTCCACCACGGCGGCGTCGGCGAGCGCCGCGCCGCTGCTCGCGACCATGACAGGATCGATGACGAGTGGCGTCGCAGGTGCAAGCGCTGCAAGGATTTCGGCAACGGCCCGCGCGATGTCTGCCGAGCCGAGCATGCCGATCTTGATCGCGTCGGCGCCGATGTCGGCGAGACAGCGTTCGATCTGTTCTCGCACGACGGACGGCGTGATGAGCTGGATCGCGCCAACGCCTGTCGTGTCCTGCGCGGTGACCGCGGTGACCGCCGTCATGGCATAGGTGCCGAGCGCCGTCGCCGTCTTGATGTCGGCCTGAATGCCCGCGCCGCCGCTTGAATCGGATCCTGCGATGGCAAGAATCCGGACTGGCTTCAAGCCGCGACTTCCTGGATCGCGCTGACGACGTCGTTCACCACGGCGCGGATCAGCGCTTCGTCGTCGCCTTCGGCCATGATGCGGATAACCGGCTCGGTGCCCGACTTGCGCACCAACAGCCGGCCCATGCCGTTGAGGCGCGCCTCGCCGTCCTTGATGCACGCGGTCACGCGCGCATGGGTCAGCGGCGAGCCCTTCTGGAAACGCACATTTTCCATCACCTGCGGCATAGGCTCGAACAGGTGCGCGGCTTCGCTCGCCGGCTTCTTGTCCGCAGCCAGAACCGCCAGGACCTGCAGTGCCGCGATAAGGCCGTCGCCGGTGGGCGAAAAATCGCTGAGCACGATGTGGCCGGACTGCTCGCCGCCCACGTTGAATCCGCCCTTCTGCATCTGTTCGATCACATAGCGGTCGCCGACCTGGGCACGCGCGAGCTTCAGGTCCAACGACTTGAGATAGCGATCCAGGCCGGCGTTCGACATGACCGTGCCGACGATGCCGCCGCCCTTCAGGTGGCCGCTCTTGGACCAGGACCGCGCGAGCAGTGCGAGAATCTGGTCGCCGTCGATGATGCGGCCATGTTCGTCGGCCATCACGACGCGGTCCGCATCGCCGTCAAGTGCGATGCCGAAATTGGCGCGCATCTCGCGCACCTTTTCGGACATGGCGTCGGTGGACGTCGAGCCGCAATTGGAATTGATGTTGAAACCGTCCGGCGTGACGCCGATCGGGATCACTTCGGCGCCCAGTTCCCACAGCGCGGCCGGTGCGACCTTGTACGCGGCGCCGTTGGCGCAATCGACGACGATGCGCATGCCTTCCAGATTGAGGCGGCGCGGGAACGTGTTCTTGACGAATTCGATGTAGCGGGCCTGGGCATCGTCGATGCGCTTGGCGCGGCCGAGCTTGGGCGACGTCGCGAGGCCGGACTCGAGGCCATTGTCCATCAGCGCTTCGATCGCGGCTTCATGCTCGTCGGACAGCTTGCGGCCGTCCGGACCGAAGAACTTGATGCCGTTGTCCTGATACTGGTTGTGCGAGGCCGTGATCATCACGCCCATGTCGGCGCGCAGCGAACGCGTCAGCATCGCGACGGCCGGCGTCGGCAGCGGGCCGAACTGGAACACATCCATGCCCACCGCGGTGAAGCCGGCGACGAGTGCGGATTCGATCATGTATCCGGACAGACGCGTGTCCTTGCCGATCACGACGCGATGGCGGTGATCGCCGCGCGTGAAGATTCTGCCGGCGGCCATTCCGGCGCGCATCGCGACGCCCGGCGTCATCGCGCCTGAATTGGCGCGGCCGCGGATTCCATCCGTGCCGAAATATTTCCGGCTCATGTGAAAGGCTCCCCTGGCATCCCTAAGCTTTTGTATTTTAGGACGTTATCAGATTTTTCGCAGTGTTTTCCGAACAAAGCCTTAAGCCGGCAAACGGCAACCCTTAATCCGGCCTTTGCAGCGCCTTTTCCAGCTTCAGGGCGTCCGCCAGCGCACCTGGCGCGTGGGTGCGGATATAGTCCGCGCCCTGATGGATGGCAAACAGTTCCGCCGCCAGACTCACGGCCCCGGACGCGCGGGCGTCGCGGCCCGTCAGGCGGCGCAGGAATGATTTACGCGACACAGAGACCAGCAGGGGAAGACCGAAACGCGCCCTCAATTCGGGTAAGCGGCGAAGGACCGTCAGCGAAGTCTCAGGGTTGGTTCCGAGAAAAAAGCCCATGCCGGGATCGAGAATAATCCGCGACCGCGCAACTCCGGCGTGCTCCAGCGCATTCAAGCGCGCGTCGAAAAACCGGGTCAGCCGATCCATGATCTCGCTCGGCGGGACATCGACGCGCGTGGCGGCGCCGCGTTCCTGCACCGAATGCATCACGATCAGCCGGGCCGGCGATGCCGCGAGCTCCGGATAGAGCGTGGGATCCGGAAAACCCTGGATATCGTTGATGTAGGTGACGCCCCGTGCGATGGCCCAGCGCTGAACCGGCAGCGAAAACGTGTCTATCGAGAGTTGATGGTCCCTTAGCGCGCCGACGACGGGCGTGAGGCGGTCAATCTCCACCTGCGCCGGTACGCCCTTGGAGTCCGGATTGGACGATGCGGCGCCGAGATCAAGAATGTCTGCGCCATCGGCCAACAACTCGCGGCCATGCGCGATGGCGGCCGCCGGCTCGAGATATTTCGCACCGTCGGAGAATGAATCCTCCGTGATGTTCAGAATGCCGAGAATGCGCGTCATGCGAGGCATTCCGCCCTCCCCGTCAGGGAGGGCAGAAATGTTCTAGCGGCCGGGCTGCGGTTCGGGAACCAGCGGACCGCGCGGACGTCCCGCGGCAGGCACGCTCGGTCCAGGACCACGATCTGGCGCCGGCTCTTCGTACGGCGTGCGGATCGGCTTGATGCCCTTCATCAGGCCGACGATTTCGTCGCCCGTCAGGGTCTCATATTCGAGAAGGCCCTTTGCGACGGTATGCAGATCATTGATCTGTGCACTGAGGATATTGTACGCGCGGCGGTAGCAGTCGTCGATGATGCGGCGGATTTCGGAATCGATCTTCTGCGCCGTCGCCTCGGAGATGTTCTGCGTGCGCGACACGGAGTGGCCAAGGAACACTTCTTCCTGGTTCTCCGAATAGGCGATCGGACCAAGATCGTCGGACATGCCGAAGCGCGTGACCATGGCCCGCGCCATGCGTGTCGCCTGTTCGATGTCGCTGGATGCGCCTGTCGTGACCATCTCATGGCCGAAGATGAGCTCTTCGGCGATGCGGCCGCCGAAGGCGACGCAGAGGTCGGCGAGCATCTTCTGGCGCGTCAGAGAAAGCTGGTCGCGTTCCGGAAGGCGCATGACCATGCCGAGCGCACGTCCGCGCGGAATGATAGTCGCCTTGTGGATCGGATCGGAGCCTTCAACGGCAATCGCGACGATGGCGTGACCGCCTTCGTGATAGGCCGTCAGCTTCTTTTCGTCTTCGCTCATGACCATGGAGCGGCGTTCCGCGCCCATCATCACCTTGTCCTTGGCGTCTTCAAGCTCGCTCATCGTCACGACGCGCTTGCCGCGGCGCGCCGCAAGCAAAGCCGCTTCGTTGACGAGGTTGGCGAGATCGGCGCCGGAGAATCCGGGCGTACCGCGGGCGATGGTGCGTGGTTCCACGTCCGGGGCCAACGGAACCTTGCGCAGATGAACGCGCAGGATCTTCTCGCGGCCGCCGAGGTCGGGATTGGCGACGACGACATGGCGGTCGAAACGGCCTGGACGCAGCAGCGCGGGATCCAGAACGTCGGGACGGTTCGTCGCTGCGATCAGGATCACGCCTTCAGTGGATTCAAATCCGTCCATCTCGACGAGCAACTGGTTGAGCGTCTGTTCGCGCTCGTCATTGCCGCCGCCCAGACCGGCGCCACGATGACGTCCGACGGCATCGATTTCATCGATGAAGACGATGCAGGGCGCATTCTTTTTGGCCTGCTCGAACATGTCGCGGACACGGCTGGCGCCGACGCCGACGAACATTTCGACGAAGTCCGAACCGGAGATCGTGAAGAAGGGAACATTGGCCTCGCCTGCGATGGCGCGGGCAAGAAGCGTCTTGCCGGTACCCGGCGGGCCGACGAGCAGCACGCCCTTGGGAATGCGGCCGCCCAGGCGCTGGAATTTCTGCGGGTCTTTGAGGAAGTCGACAATCTCTTTGAGATCGTCCTTGGCCTCATCCACGCCTGCCACATCTTCAAACGTGACACGCCCGGTCCGCTCCGTGAGCATCTTGGCGCGCGATTTGCCGAAGCCCATCGCCTTGCCGCCGCCCGCCTGAAGCTGGCGCATGAAGAAGATCCACACCGCGATCAGAAGCAGCATCGGCAGCGCGTTCAGGATCACGGCCATCAGGTTGAAGCCGTCGTCCGGCGGACTGACCGAGATATTGACGTTGTGCGCCTTCATCATCGGCACGAGCGAAGTGTCGCTCGCCGGCGCCATCGTGGTGAAGGACTGGCCGTTGGCGAGCTCGCCCTTGATGGCGTCACCCTGCATGGTGATCGACTTGACCTGACTCTGGTTCACCTCATCCACGAACTTTGTGTAGGAGATGTTCTGTGCGCTGGCATGCTGGGCCGTGCCCTGTACCAGGTTGAACAGGAAGACGAGCAAGAGCGCGAGAACGATCCAGATCGCGAGATTTCTGAGGTTGTTCAAAGGGCCGTCCTTTCACGCGGGGCCAAGGCCAGTGCTGGCACCTAAATACCGACCTTATAGATAGGTCTGTTGTACCGTATTGCCAGCCTTGAAAACGTTAAGAAGTTTGTACCACTGCTGCAATCACGATGCCAAAACCCGCTTAACGGCGGATGACCGCCTTCTTCTACGCCGTAACGCCGGTTTTTGCCCTTTTGGAGGCATGCGGCACATTTTCCGGCACGATTGCGAGGCTACCCGGACCAAAAGCCCTGTCCTTCTTGGGGACAAAGTAGACCCGACAGCCGTGCAACGTGCAGCCGCCACCAAGGGTTTCGTTCGCCAGGCGGTCGAACAGGCGCTCGAGTCTCTCGAATCGCGGCCGGTAGGTCTGGCCGGAAACGATCATCAGTAGCTGGGCCAGCGCCCGCAGACCGATCTCGCGTGGCGCGCTCGTCAGCGCTGTCACGTCGACAAGCACACCACTGCCGAAGCGGCGGCAAGCGCGCCGCAGAACCGCTTCGGTGACCGCGTCCAAAGCCTCTCGCGCCCGCGCAAGATGCGTCGCCGCGCTGGCCAGCCGTTTTTTGCTGAGGCCAGCCTTTTCGAACGCCGCCCAAGATTGGCGCAACCGCACGCGCGCAAAGCGGTCATCGGCATTCATTTCATCTTCCAGCCAGTCGAGACCCAGCGCCGCCAGATGCGCGCGGATCTGTTCGCGCTCCAATGACAGCAGCGGACGCACGATGCTCAACTCGCGGAACTGGGCGAGTGGATAACCTGCCACCGTGCGCATCGCCGCCAGTCCATCGAGGCCCGAGCCGCGCATCAGGCGCAGCAGGAATGTCTCGGCCTGGTCGTCGCGCGTGTGAGCGACATAGAGAGCTGCGATCTTGTTCTTGCGCGCCCAATCTCCGATCAGGCGATAGCGTGCTTCGCGTGCGGCCGCCTCGACATCCGATTTCGGTTTCGGTCCGGTCCAGCGCAGCGCCTTGGGCTTCAGGCCCGCAGACTTCGCCCAGCGAACGACCCGGCGCGCATCGGCCGCCGAGTCCTTGCGCAGTCCGTGATCGACGGTGACAACGTGCGGCGGCGAAACGCGCGACTTCTTTGCCCAGGCGGTGAGGAGGTGCATCAACGCAACGGAATCGCCGCCGCCGGATACAGCCACCGCGCCCGGCCAAGGCGCGCCTGCAGCGACAAGTTCATTCATCGCCGCGATGAACTTTGTCTCTAGGGAGTCAGCGGCAGACGGCTTTCCGTGCGTCGCTGCCCTGGCCGAGGACGGCCGCCGAAGCGTGCGGGTACTTTTCCTTGAGCGCGGCAAGAGCGGTGCAACCTTCCTTCTTCTGACCAGAGGCGATCAGCGCCTGGCCAAGCTTGAGCATGCTATCGGGCGCGCGGCTGGAGTTGGGATATTTCTTGATCACCTCGGCGAACGCCCGCTCGGCATTGCCGTAGTCCTTCGCCACAAAGGCTATGTCGCCGACCCAATAGACCGCCTGCGGTGCGAGATCGTCTTTGGGGTGCATGTCGGCGAAGCCGCGAAAGGCTGCGCTGGCTTCGTCGTTGCGGCCCTTGGCGAGAAGATTCATCGCAGAGGAAAATTCGGCCTGCGTACTGCCCGAAGTCGCAGACGCCGCCGGCGCCATCCCGCTCGTACCGCCGCCCGGAAGTGTGCCGAGCACGCCAGGCCCCGGCGCGAGATGCTGCGCCGAGCCGCCGCCGTCATTCGCGGGCGGCGGCGTATTGGAGCTGGCCGCGCCTGAACTTCCCGGGCAGGGGATGGCGTTCGGGTCGCCCTGTCCGGTGCCGGCGCCAAGCTGCTGCGCGCTCATCTGGCAAAGGCGGTATTCGAAGTCCTTTTTCTGGCGATCGATCTTGTCGTCCAGTTCCTGGACGCGGTGCGAGAGCGCCTCGTTTTGTCCGGTGAGGTTGCGGATCGTGTCTTCCAGATCGCGCACCTTGTCGTTCAGTCGGCTGATGGCGTCGTCCTGATTCTGCTCTTTCTGCAGACGCGCCGCTTTTTCTTCGTCGCTTTCGCCGAACAGATCGGCCACGCGCACAAATCCGTTCGAGCCGCTATGCGGTTCGACATACCGCGCGACAGGTGCGCTCGGCGCCGAGCGTGCCGGAAGCGACGAAAAGCGTGCAGAGAGCAACGGCAGCCCACGCCCAGCAGTCCGACCTTGGTCATGCGATGCCTCCTTGGCAACGGCCATTCATTTGCGAAGACTTAGCCGAAAATGAGGCCCGCAGGAATCCTGCGTCCAAAAAACAAAGGGGCGCCCCAAGCGAGCGCCCCTTCGCATTGATTGCATGCGGTCCTACGAGTTTGCGCCGCCGGTCACACCGGTCACGCCGCGACGATTCTGCGCCCAGCAATCTTCGGTCGACTGCGTGCAGATCGGATGTTCCTTGCCGTAGGAGATGGTTTCGACGCGCGAGGCCGAAACACCGAGGCTGACCAGATATTCCTTCACGGCGTTCGCACGGCGTGCGCCCAGCGCCAGGTTGTACTCACGCGTGCCGCGTTCGTCGCAGTCGCCTTCGACCGTCACTTTCACCGAAGGATATTTCTGCAGCCATGTCGCCTGGCGCTGCAGCGTCGACTTGTCATTGTCTTCAATGTTGTACTCATTGTAGGCGAAGTGGACCGTGTCGCCGACATTGACGCGAAGATCCTCTGCGCTGCCGGGAACGATGCTGGACGTGACGGGCGGTGTCTCGTGCGTTTCCATCGGCGGCGGCGTCTCCGCAACCGGTTTCGGCGTCGAACAGCCGGCGAGCATCAAGGCGGCTGAGAACGCGGCAAGCGTCATTGCGGTGGAAATTTTCATCATCGGAATTCAGGCTCCTCCAGCCGGTTAGTCATGCAACTTGCGGCGAATCCATAATGCATCGCCAGTGAACTCAGTTTCATGCGTGTCGATGTCAAACGCGTGCCAAACACAGATTACATTGAGTTTAGGAACTTTAGGCCTATTGGATCAAGGGCGACCACGCCGGATCGGATGCGTCGCCTGGTGTCGTCACGCGGCGTTCGTTTCGACCGGTGACATCGATTGACCAGATTTGTGAACCATGTCCGCCTGGCGATGTTCGCCCGAACATGATCACGCGGCCGTTGGGAGCCCAGGTCGGTCCCTCATCCTCCCAACCATTGGTGATAATGCGTGCTCCCGAACCGTCGGGATGCATCACGCCGATATGGAATCCGCCGCTTTGATTGGTAAATGCGATCAGATCGCCGCGCGGACTCCAGACAGGCGTGCCATTGCGTCCGGCGCCAAAGCTGATGCGATGCTGGTTCGATCCGTCTGCATTCATTACGTAAACTTGCTGACTTCCACCGCGATCGGACTCGAAAGTGATCTGCGAACCGTCTGGAGAATAGGACGGCGCCGTATCGATGGCAGGATCGCTTGTTAACCGCGTAAGCGCGCGCGTCCGAAGATCCATCACATAGATGTCGGAGTTGCCTCCAGTTTCCAGTGTAAGCGCAACCTTGTTCCCGTCAGGCGAAAAGCGCGGGCTGAACGTCATGTTCGGGAAATTGCCCAGCATCTCCTGCCGGCCGCTTTCCAGATCGAACAGGTACACGCGCGGCTTGGAGCCGATATAGGACATGTACGCGATCATCTGCGCCGTCGGATTGAAACGCGGCGTGAGCACCAGATAGTCGCCGCGCGTCAGGAAGATCGGGTTAGCGCCATCCTCGTCCATTACCGCCAGGCGCTTCTTGCGCGCCAGAGCCGGACCGGATTCGGAAATGAACACGATGCGCGTATCGAAATAGCCCTTCTCGCCTGTAATGCGCTGATAGATCGCGTCCGAGATGATGTGCGCGATGCGCCGCCAGTTCTCCGGCGTCGTGAAATATTGCTGGCCGATCATCTGGGTTTCGCCAAACACGTCCCACAGGCGGAAGTCGACGCGCAGCCTGCCGTCGGATTGCGCCTGCACCTGGCCCGCGACGAGCGCCTGCGCGCTGATCGCACGCCAGCTGCCGAATTGCGGCGGAACATTGATGTTGGTGATCTTCTCGACGAACGATTTGGGATCAAGCGGACGGAACAATCCGGACCGCTCGAGGTCGGCGCGCACCACCTTGGCGATGTTCTGCGCCGCCGCCGCATCGCCGGGATTGGGAGCGGCAAAATCGGGAATCGCAATCGGCAGCGGTTGCGCGTTGCCCTGATCGACGGTCACGTGAAGTTCCGCGCGCGCAGGCGACGCAGTGCAATAGGGCAGCGAAGATGGCTGCGGCAGGGCGATAGCGGCGGAACGTTCGGCTAGGCTGCATCTCGGTCTCCCATCACTGGATCATCTTGCGCGGATCGAAGTCGACCGTGATATCGCGCCATACGTTGTACTTGTCCGCCGGCAACTTGTAGGGCTGCACAGGTATAGATCGCGCGCCGCGCCGCGTCGGCCGCCGCCCGCATGAACGGATCGCCAGCAGCGGCGCCGGCGGAGTTTGCAGTCAATTGTGGCGGCTGTGCGACGCTGCCGTCCGGAGCGAGGAAAAGCCTGAACACAGGGATTAACCGTTCGGGATGCGGCGCGCCGACGGGCGGGTTCCAGCATTGCGCAATCATGGTTCTTGAGCGCGTCGGACAGATCCATCGTCATCGCATTCATCGCGCCGATGCCACTGAACGGTGCGATCGGCCACCTTGGCGTTGCGCGGCGCGGCCGCTGGCGCAGTCAACTTGTTGAGCAATGCGCTGAAGTCGTCTGCCTTTGGCTTCTTCTGGTCGGGCGCGACGGGTGCATCCTGCGGCTTCATCGTCGGTCTTGGTGTCGGAGCAGGCTTTGCGATCACCGGCTGGGACGGCGCCTGATCGGGTGCGGCTTCAGCCTCCGGCGGAGTCGGAGCGGGCTTGGGCACCGGCGTTTCCAGTTGTGGCGGTGTCGGCGTCTGTTGCGGTTCGACCTTGGGCTGGCGCTGAACGGTCGGCGCGATGTTTGTCTTGGGTGCAATGGTGATGAGATCGACCGGCACAACGGGCGCCGCTTCATCCGTAATGTCGAGATGATGCTGCCAGGTGAAGAGCGCGCCGGCCGCGATCAATCCATGCAGCAGCAGCGCGCCGAGCACGCCGACGCGCGGACCACGCGCAGTGGTCGGCCGGTATCTACTGCTTCTCAGGCTTCGGCTTTGCGACATCGGTAACCAGGCCGATATGGGTGAAACCCGCGGCGGACAGAAGACCCATCACTTCCATGACGCGGCCGTAGTCGACGGCCTTGTCGCCGCGCACAAAGATCCGCTGGTCGTATCCGTTCGCGGCGATCGCGGTGAGCTTGGCGACCAGCTCGTCCTCGCCGACCGGCGTGTTCTGGATATAGACCTTGCCGTTTCGCTTGACCGTCACCGACAGCGGTTCGCGATCCTGACCGAGCGCCTGCGCCCGCGTCTTGGGCAGATCGACCGGAACGCCGACCGTGAGCAGCGGCGCCGTCACCATGAAGACGATCAGAAGCACCAGCATCACGTCGACGAAAGGCGTGACGTTGATCTCAGACAAGGGCCGGCGGCGAAGACCGCGCCGTCCGCGTTCGCGTGGCTGTATGCCCGCCGCCATCAGCGCGCCTTCTCGTCCAGTTGGCGCGACAGGATCGCCGACAGCTCATCGGCAAAGGCATCCAGCCGCGTGCTGTAGCGGCCGATCTCGTTCACATAGCGATTGTAGAAGATCACCGCCGGGATTGCGGCAAGAAGGCCCATCGCCGTCGCGAACAACGCCTCGGCGATGCCGGGCGCGACGACGGCCAGCGTCGTGTCGTGCCGAGCCGCGATGGCGGAGAAGGAATTCATGATGCCCCAGACCGTGCCGAACAGACCGATGAAGGGCGCGGTCGAGCCGACTGTTGCGAGAAAGCCAAGCGAGCGCTCCAGCCCGTCGGCTTCGCGCATGATCGTCACGCTCATCGCCTTGTCGATGCGATCCTTGATGCCGGGCAAAAGCGCCTCGCGCGGCACGCCGCCTTCGAAGGCGCGCCGCCATTCGCGCAGCGCCGAGACGAACACAGCCGCCATCGGATGATCCGCGTTGCCGGAGAATTTCGTGTAGAGCTCGTCGAGCGACTGGCCCGACCAGAATATCTTTTCGAACTTTGCCGCGCGGCGGCTGAGCGTGCCGAGCGCGAGCCACTTGTTGATGATGATCGTCCAGGACCAGAGCGAAGCGATGAGCAGCAGGATCATCACGGACTTCACGATCCAGTCGGCGCTCATGAACATGTGAACGACGGATATGCTGCCGATCGAGGCATTGGCATCGACGCCGAGAGGCGAGACATCGACCGATGAGGTCGGCGCGGCGTCGGGCGCGGCGAGATCGTGGCTCTCCGCGGCGCTGCCGGTCGGCGCCGCCGACGGAGCCGTCTGGGCCAGCGCGGGCGCGGCGAGCGATATCGAGAATGCCGCAACAGCAACGGCGATCAGGCGGAACAGTTTCATCAACGGACCTCTTTCAACGAGGAGCAAAAGCCCATGTTTGGCGCTTTCGCTTCCTCTCGACCGCACCTTGCCGCGCACAATGCAAAAGTCATTCAAAGGTGGCCGAATTTGGGCGTCAAAGGTTAAGCGCCTGTTTCCAATACGAAAGGAAGCAGTTTGTCGCGCACGGCCTGCGGAATGCGCCGCGGTTTTCCGCTGAGCGTCATGATACAGGCTTCGACCTTGCCGTGCGCTAGTAATGTGTCTCCGCTGTAAATTTTCTGATCGGCCTTCATGCGCGCACCTGTGAGCAGCGGACATGTCGTGTGGATTTCGACAGGGTCGTCCAATCGGGCCGGCTTGAAGAATTCGATCGACGCATTACGAAGTGTCCATGCGGTCGGCTCGGCATCGTCCAGCATTGCCATCTTGCTGATGCCGGCGAGCCGGAAGATACTCCGTGCGGCCGCGCTCCATGTAGCGCAGATAGTTCGCGTGATAGACGACGCCGGACAGATCCGTGTCTTCGTAGTAGATCCGGATCGGCAGGATGTGAACCTTGCCCACGAACCGGCCAAGTCCCGACTGCTCACTCATCCTTGTCATCCGCGCGCTTCGCTCGCTCGACAAGCTCGAAACGCGGAACACCGGAGTGAGTGCCGGCCGAAATCCTCATGCCTGGCTTGCCGAAGGACAGATGCAGCGCTCATGGCTAGACGTCGTCCCTGTTAAGCAGGTCCATTTGAGTCGGATCGCGCGGCGGTGCGGTCAGGCCGAGATGGCCATAGGCGGCTCCCGTGAGAAGCCGTCCGCGCGGCGTGCGCTGCACAAAGCCCTGCTGCATGAGGAACGGCTCGAGCACCTCCTCGATGGCGTCGCGGGATTCGCCGAGCGCCGCAGCAATAGTCTCAATGCCGACGGGCCCGCCGCTGAACGCCTCCGCAATAAGTTTGAGATAGCGCATGTCGAACGCGTCCAGGCCGCGCGCGTCGACTTCGAGCCGCGTCAGCGCATCGTCGGCGATCCTCGCGTCGACTTTGGTGTGCCCCGCAACCGATGCAAAGTCCCGGACACGCTTGAGCAGTCGTCCGGCGATGCGCGGCGTACCGCGTGCGCGTCCCGCGATTTCGCGCGCGCCATCTGCGGTCAGGTTGAAACCGAGGACACGCGCGCCGCGCTCCACGATCGAGAGCAGTTCATCGGGCGAATAGAAGTTGAGACGCAGCGGGATGCCGAAGCGGTCGCGCAACGGCGTGCTGATGAGGCCGGATCGCGTCGTCGCGCCGACAAGGGTGAAAGGATTGAGGGTGATCTTCACCGAACGCGCCGACGGCCCTTCGCCGATCACGAGATCGAGTTCATAGTCCTCCATCGCCGGATAGAGAATTTCTTCGACGACCGGGTTGAGCCTGTGGATCTCGTCGATGAAGAGAACGTCGCGCGGCTCCAGGTTCGTGAGGATCGCTGCAAGGTCGCCGGCTTTCGCCAGGACCGGGCCGGAGGTCGAGCGGAAATTGACGCCAAGCTCGCGCGCCACGATTTGCGCCAATGTCGTCTTGCCGAGCCCCGGCGGGCCGGAGAACAGCACATGGTCGAGCGCTTCCTGACGCGCCTTCGCCGCCTGGATGAAGACCGACAAATTCTCGCGCGCCTGCTGCTGGCCGACGAAATCGGCGAGCTTCTTGGGACGCATCGAGGCCTCGAGCGAATCTTCTTCGCTGCGTTCCGGCGTCACGAGGCGGTCTGCGGACGGCTTGGCCATCTATCGCCCCATCGCGCGCAGTGATTCACGGATGAGGACATCGACCGGCGCCGCCTGGCCGAGATCGTTCGCGGCGCGCGCAACCGACTCGGACGCCTGTGACGGCGAATAGCCGAGCTTGACGAGTGCCGCAACCGCGTCGGCTTCCGGTCCGCGCGGCGTGAGCGCCACCACGCGCCCGTCATCGACATGACCGCGCAGCATCATCGCAGGCGCCTTGTCCTTCAGCTCCGTCGTGATGCGCAGAGCCAGCTTCGGGCCGACGCCCTGCGCGCGACCGATGGCGGCTTTGTCGGAGAGTGCCAGTGCGCGCTCCAGTTCGCGCGGGCTGAGCGCGGACAGCACGTTGAGCGCAACGCGGCTGCCGACATTCTGAACCGTCTGCAGCAGGCGGAACCATTCGCGTTCTTCGGCGGAGTGGAATCCGTAGAGACGGATCGCGTCTTCGGAAACTTTCGTCTCGATCATCAGCGAGACATGTGCGCCGGCGGCGAGCTTCGACAATGTCGATGACGGACACTGGACCAGGTATCCGACGCCGCCCACATCGATGATCGCATGATCTTCCGCGATCGAGTCCACGATTCCTGTCAGTTTTCCGATCATGCGAGCGCCGCCATCATGCGCGCCCGCGTTCCGGCAAGATGCGCATGCGTGATGGCGCAGGCGAGCGCATCGGCCGCGTCGGCCTGTTCGACCGCCGAAGTCGGCAGCAAACGCCGCACCATCGCCTGAACCTGTTCCTTCTGCGCGTGCCCCGCGCCGACGACGCATTTCTTGATGTGGTTCGGCGAATATTCCGCAATCTCAAGGCCCGCCTGCGCACCGGCCAGGAGCGCGATGGCGCGCGCATGGCCGATCTTCAGTGCTGCGGACGGATCCTTTGCAACGAAAGCGAGTTCGACGGCGATTGCCGAAGGCTGCTGTTCCGCGATCACTTTTCCCAGCGCCTGGTGCAATGCCAGGAGCCGCAGCCCCAGCCCGTCTGCGGCGCGGCTGGTGATCACGCCATGCGCGACATGGTTCAGTTTCGAGCCCGAAACGGCGATCACGCCCCAGCCCATCCGGGCAAGTCCCGGATCAAGGCCAAGGATGCGAATCGGCGCGCTCATCGGCCTTTTGTACCCTTTCTGTTCGACACTTTCCTAGCCGTTCGAACCCGCGTCGCATCCTTCGACAAGCGAAGGATGTGGTTTAGGCCCGGGCCTTCACGGTCAGATTGTCGAAGCATGAGCCGGCAAACCCCGGCCATGGCGCACTACGAGGACAGTTTCGCGAGCGCGGCTTCGGACAGCTCGTAATTTCCGTAGACATGCTGCACATCGTCATGGTCGTCGAGCGTCTCGATCAGCTTGATCAGGCTTTCGGCCGCGTCATCCTTCACTGCCACGGTGTTGTGCGGCCGCCAGGTAAACCCGGCCGACGCCGGCGCGCCGAGCTTGGCCTCGAGAGCGTCCCGCACGGCGATGAAATCATCGAGGCTCGTCAGAAATTCATGTCCCTCGTCCGTCGAGATGCACTCTTCGGCGCCGACCTCGATGGCGAGTTCCAGCATCGCATCGTCGCTGCCCTTGTCCTTGGGATAGCTGACCTGTCCGACATGATCGAACATGAAGGACACCGAATTCGCCGCGCCCATTTCGCCGCCATATTTGGAAAAGGTCGAGCGCACATCGGCCGACGTGCGGTTGCGGTTGTCGGTCAGCGCCTCGACGATCAGCGCGACGCCGCCGGGACCGCGGCCTTCGTAGCGCACCTCGTCATAATTCTCCGCATCGCCGCCCTGACCCTTCTTGATCGCGCGCTCGATATTGTCCTTGGGCATCGACTCCGCCTTGGCCGCGATGATCGCGGTGCGCAGGCGCGGATTGTGCGCGGGGTCGGGCAGGCCGCTCTTGGAGGCGACGGTGATTTCGCGGCTGAGCTTGGAAAAGAGCTTGGAGCGCTCCTTATCCTGCTTGCCTTTGCGGAACATGATGTTCTTGAACTGACTGTGACCGGCCATGCGTTTCGGGTTCTCTGGATGCGGCGGGTGAGATAGCCGCCTGCGGCGGCGGGTTTCAAGTGCGCCGGTCGCGCGGCGTCCAAGTCCTTGAAATCACGAACGAGGCGTACATGCGAATGTCGAGATTTCGCTCCTTTCGATCCTCGACGCCGGACCGCCCGGCATTCCCATTCGTTTTCCGGTTCCGGCCACCCCTCCCCCGAGGCAAGTCTCTAAGCCGTTGAATGAAAAGTATATTATCTCCACCAACGCGGCACTTATCCCACAACGCGCGATCGTGCACGCGGCGGTCGCGGCCTTCTGGTCGTCCGGTCCGCAGAGATAGGAAATTTTTCCCGCACGTCAAGATGGGAGAACGATGTGACGTCGCAAATTCGTGGACCCGCGGCGGTGGTGCGAACGCGGCTTCGCAGGACACCGATGCGCGGGACTTACGGCTTGATCCGATGCGCCAGGTCTTCGACAGCGGACTCCCAGCCATCATAGTCGTCGGAGTCTGATGTAGAGCTGCATCAGTTCGGACGGATCGGTGATCACGCGCAGTACGGCGCGCTGCGCCTTGTCGATCAGGGCCGCGCCCGGAACGAGTTTGCTGTCCGCGATCCAGCCATCGATCTTGGCCGTGCGCGGCGTGACATCGCCCGGGCGGCCGAGGAGCCGCGCAATGATCTCGCCCGCCGCGAGCGCTTCGGCACCGTCGCTGGCTTCGAGATAGTGGCCGTTGGCGTTGGCCGCCTTGGCGAGCGTGCGGTCGAGGACCGACAGATCGGTTCCGTCCGCAACGCCGTCTGCGAAATCGCAGGCGTCGTCGTTTTCCAGCGGACCTTTTCCCCAAGCAGCCATCGTGCGTCTCCACCTTTCGGCACGCAGATGGAACACCAACTTGTTTGAAAAGACGTTTCGGGATTCCGGCAAATTGAACATACCGCCGGGACCGGCTCGTCCTGGTCGTCAGGCCGCGGCCGGCGGCCCCTTGAGTTCCACCGTGTTGCCATCCGGATCCTGGATATAGACCGACGGACCCTCGCCTTGCGCGCCGTAGCGCCGGCCGGACTCGACGACCGCGATCCCATGCGCGGCGAGATGGGCGCGGATCTTGTCTTCGTCGAAGGGCGTCACCTGAATCGCGAAGTGGTCGAGATTGCGCGCGCCCGCGCCCGGCGCCGCGCCGCCGCGCTTGCCGAGCATGCCGTCGAGCGGCACGAGATCGATCAGCGAGGCGCCCGCGCGCACCTGCCGCAAGCCGACCGCTTCCTGCACCTTGTCGAGGCTGCAGCCGAGAATGTCGCAATAGAAATGCAGGCTGGCATTCAGATCGCGAATGCGCAGAACGACGTGATCGATGGCGCCAAGCCGGAACGGTGCGGTGCTCACAAGCTCATCTCCGGATCATGCGCGGCAATGCATGCGCACATGCAACTCTATTCCATCTACGTAAAAATGCGTAGCCGGCGCCCGCTGTTGTCGCGTTCGCATTAAACGCCCGGAAACACCGGCCGACTAATTTCAAGCAGTGTGCAGTCGTGCCGGAACAAAATGACCGACCACGTCCTCAATCCGGACCTGAGAGCCGCGGCGCCGGAAGCGCTGATCCGGCGCGGCTGCGTGACCGTGATCGAACTGGACGCGATCAAGGCATCGGCGGGTGCGCGCTGGGAAAAGATGCGCGAGACGATCTATGCGCGTCTCGAAGCAATCCTGCGGCAGAAACTCGGCGCGACCGATTTCTTCGCGCAGATGACCGAGGCTTCCTATCTCGTGACGATGCCGTCCTGCGAGCCGGAAGACGCGCATATCTGTTGCCTGCGCATAGCCTATGAACTGCACAGCAGCCTCCTCGGCGAATGCCGTCTCTCCGACCTGCGCATCTCGAGACTGGTGCAGGGCGACGGCGACATCGTCCTTGTCGAGTTCGATCGAGGAGCCGGCGATTTCCCGCCTGGTGCAGCGCGCCGGACTGCACGAACATCTCCTGCCGCCGCTGCATGACGGGAACAAGACTGTGACCCCTTTTCAGCCGAGCGCTCCCCCGCCGCCACCGGCAAAATTCGCGCATCGCTTCGCGCCGTTCTGGGACGTGCGTCTCGAAGCCGTCGCGACGTGGCGGTGCCTGACAAAGCCGGCAGACTCACTGGCGTCAACGCCCGAAGAGCATGTCCGCGACCGGCTCGCCCAGGCCCTGTCGGCAATCGGACGTTCCATGTCGATCCTGTCGCAGCGCCTGCGCCAGCGGGACAAGTTCCTGCTTTCGATTCCGATCTGCCACGAATTGCTGAGTTCGCCGATCGCGCGCATGGAGCTTGCCTATACCTGCCGCAACTTGCCCGGAGACGTTCGGCCCTATGTGCTGTTCGAGATCACCGGGCTTCCGCCGGGCGTGCCGCACAGCCGGATGAACGATCTGATCACAGTGTTGCGTCCGTTCGCCAAAGCCGTGCTCGTGCATGTGCCGCTGCACACGCTCTCCTTTGCCGCCTATCAGGGACTGGGCGTCCATGCCGTCGGCATCGATCTCGCAAGCACTTCGTCGGGCGATGCCGTGAACGAGATCGCGCGCATCAGCGCCGGCGCGCGGGTGCTGCATTCGATGACGTTTCTCACCGATGTCGCAAACGTCGAAGTGCTGCGTACGGCGTGCCACGCCGGCATCAATCTGGTTTCGGGTCCGGTGATCGGTGGAACCGTCCCCGAGCCGCTGCCGATGCAACGGCTGTTCGCGCGCGAGATTCTGCAAAGGGCCGCGGGCTACGCAAAGGCATAGTCATCCATTCAGAACGATCTGCGCGGCAATGTCAGGACGATGCGAGCGCCGGCACGGTCTGCTTCAGGCGTCCGCCGACCCGCACCGGCTCGATCCGCGATGCGAGGCCGCGCGCATTGGTTTCCAGAAACACCGCGCACAGCGTTGCAGGGCCTGTGGCCGGCGAGAAGCGGCCTGTCGACAGCTTGGTGACGAAGCGCTGCACCGGCTGGAACTTCTCCATGCCGATGACGCTGTCATAATCCGCGCAGGCGCCGGCATCGCTTTGATACGCGGTTCCGTTCGGAAGGATCTGCGCATCCGCGGTCGGCACATGGCTGTGCGTGCCGACGACCATGCTGACGCGGCCGTCGCAGAAATGGCCGAGCCCCATCTTCTCGCTCGTCGCTTCGGCATGCATGTCGACGATGATCGCGTCGGCCGCTTCGCCGAGCGGACAGGCCGCGAGCTCGGCCTCGACACTGGCGAACGGATCATCGAGCGGCTCCATGAAGACGCGGCCCATCACGTTGACGACCAGCACGCGCTCGCCCTTTCGCGTCTGATAAAGATTGGCGCCCTTGCCCGGCGTGCCGCGCGGATAGTTGTGCGGGCGCAGGACGCGGTCCTCCTCGTCGATGAAGGAGAGGATTTCCTTCTGGTCGGCCCAGTGATTTCCCGTGGTGATCACATCGATGCCCATGGCGAAGAAATCGCGCGCGATCGCGTGCGTCAGGCCGAAGCCGTGCGCCGCGTTCTCGCCATTGGCGATGACCAGATCGAGGTCGAGTGAGTCCCTGAGCCGCGGAAGTTCCGCCGCCACCACGTCACGGCCCGGCTTGCCGATTACGTCGCCGATGAAGAGAATGCGCATAGCCGTCTCTTAACACAGGGTCGTGCCATGATTTCAGCGAAAATGTGGGCCCGCCTCATTCTCCAGTCGGGCGTCTGGATTGCTCTCATGGCGGTGCTGCTGTTCTGGCCCGCCGGCAACTGGCTCTGGCCGCAGGGCTGGGCGTTTCTCGGCATCTTCACAGCCGGTTCGGTCGTTTTCTGCCTGTGGCTCTTTCGCCGCGATCCGGCCCTGCTGCTCTCGCGCCTGCAGCCGGTCGTGCAGCAGGGACAGGCGAGGTGGGACAAGATCTTCATGGCCTGCGCCGTTCTGGCGTGGAACCTATGGCTCGTGCTGATGGCGCTCGACGCACAGCGTTGGCGTACGTCGTTCATGCCGCTCTGGCTCGAAGTCGTGGGCGGTGCGCTCATCGTCGCCGGTTTCGGCGCGACTATGCCGGTTTTCGCCGCCAACAGTTTCGCGGCGCCCGTCGTCAAGATCCAGGAAGAGCGCGGCCATCATCTGATCGACACGGGGCCGTATGCGATCGTGCGCCATCCGATGTACGCGTCCGCACTTCTTTACATTGTAGGAGTGCCGCTCCTGCTTGGCTCGTGGCTCGGCCTTGCGGTCGTGCCGCTGTTCGTGATCGGCCTGGCGCCGCGCGCGGTGCGCGAGGAGAACCTGTTGAAGCAGGAGTTGCCCGGCTATGCCGGCTACATGACGCGCGTGCGTTGGCGGCTGGTGCCTTACGTCTGGTAGAAGCGGCGTATGCCCTTTTCGGTGACGACGAGATCGAGCGGATGGTCGTGTTCCTCGCGCGGCACCATCACCACTTCCTGTCCCGAATAGGCGACGCCGATCAGACGCATGCCGGGAAGAAGTTCGAACGTGCGGTCGTAATATCCGCCGCCATAACCCAGGCGATGGCCCTCGGCATCAAACGCAAGCAGCGGCACCAGCACGACGGACGGCATGACCTCCTCGGCCGACGCGAGGGGTTCGGCGATGCCATAGGCGTTGGGCGCGAGCCGATCGCCCGTCTTCCACCTGCGGAAAACCAGCGCCGAACGCGCCGCGACCACGCACGGCAGGGCGAGCGGATTGCCAAGCGCTGACAGCGCGGACATCAACGCGCGCGGATCGGCTTCATCGCGGATCGGATGATAGCCGGCGACGATGGCGCCTTTGGGGATATCGAGGTCCTTGGCGAACGCGGCGATGTGTTCCGCGAACGCGCCTGATGTCAGCGTCGCGCGACGCGCGCGGGCTTCGGAACGCATTTTCAGTTTCTGATCCATGCAAAAACGCTAGCACAGGCTTTGAGTTGCGCATCCTCCGGCGAGGGCGGCGTGCCGACGCATGCGGCAAGGCGTGCAGCGCGAAGACTGATGAAAGTGGACGGAACCGCAACCGCCGTTGGTGTTTGGATCCTCACGGGCCTGCATGCGCAGGTGGGCGCCATATGACCAAGACCACGATCCTGGCCAGGGACAGCTCCCGGTGAGTACCATTAAGGCCCCTGGGCATCGCTAACCTGACGCGCGGAACAGTATCCGTCCGTCTCTAACCTAGGCTTGCGCAAGGCTTCCGGCAATGTCCTCGACGCGCTTTGTGGCCGCTTCCAGCGCATCCGCCGCGATCGCCTCGGATTGCGCGAGGCGTTCGGCGACCGCTTCGTGGCTGCCCGAAAGCTCGCCAAGCTCCTGCATGCGCAGCTGAAGTTGGCCCGCAGCTTCGTGATGTTCGTCGGCGATGAGAAGCGCGGCCATCAGAAGAAGCCGCTGATCGCCCACCTGGCCGACCGAGCTCAGGAGTTCTCTGACCTTGTCGTCGACATGCTCGGCGAGTTGGCGCAGATGGTTCTCCTCGCCGTCATCGCAGGCGATGGTGTAGGCGCGCCCGTTCACCATGACATTCACGAGAGGCATGCAATTCTCCTAGCGGCCGAGCGCGACGCGGATCTCGCCGATCGCGCCGTCGAGCCGTCCTTCCACTTCCTCCGCGATTTCGGAGAGCGCACGATTTTCTTCTTCCAGTTCGGCGATGCGCGCCAGAAGCTGCTCGCGCTCCGCGACCAGTTCGGCCGTCCTGGCCTGCGACTCGGCAAGTTCGGTGCGCAGTCCGGCGAGCGGCGCAACGGCCTCCTGCAGTGCCTCAAGTACCTCATTGAAGCGCTCTGCGGCGATGTCGAGCCTGCTCATACGCGTCTCATTCCGGCGGTTCGACAGGACCTTAGGCTTCGGCGGGAAAGTGGGTCAACGCATAATCTGGCGCGGGTTCTGCACGGCTATTTTTTGTCCCAACAGCGCATTCTGGTGATGGTTTGCGAGGGCGTCACCAAGCGCCCTTGACGGCTCTGCCGCCCGGTCGCTAAGGCCAGCCTCCCGTCCTCACGGAGTGACCCATGGATTTGCACATCGCTCCGCCGGAGCAGGCCCGGACCCGGCGCCTCGCCAATGCCATCCGTGGCCTCTCGATGGACGCGGTGGAGCAGGCAAAATCGGGTCATCCCGGCCTCCCCCTGGGCATGGCCGACGCGGCAACCGTCCTTTACTCCCATTTTCTGAAGTTCGACCCGGCCAATCCCAACTGGCCCGACCGGGACAGATTCGTGCTCTCGGGCGGGCACGGCTCGATGCTGCTCTATTCACTTCTATATCTGACGGGCTACTCGCACCCGACGCTGGACGACATCAAGACCTTCCGCCAGGTCGCAAGTCCCTGCGCCGGCCACCCCGAATTCGGTCATCTGCCCGGCGTCGAGACGACGACCGGCCCGCTCGGACAGGGCATCGCGAATGCCGTCGGCATGGCGATGGCGGAGCGCATCCTGAACGCACGCTTCGGCGACGAGCTCGTCGACCACAAGACCTACGTCATCGCCAGCGACGGCGATCTGATGGAAGGCATCAGCCACGAGGCGATCTCGCTCGCCGGGCATCTGAAACTATCGAACCTCATCGTGCTGTGGGACGACAACAAGATCTCTATCGACGGCGCGATCTCGCTCTCCGATTCGACCGATGTGAAGAAGCGCTTCGAGGCAGCCGGATGGCGGACCGACGAATGCGATGGCCACAACGCCGTCGACGTGCATCGCGCGCTCAGCGCCGCGCAGAAGGCAGACCGTCCGGTTCTGATCGCGACCAAAACGGTGATCGGCTTCGGATTCCCCACGCGCGCCGGCACCCAGAAGGCGCACAGCGACGCGCCGGGCGCAGACGAAATCGCGGGCGCAAAGAAGGCGCTCGATCTTCCCGCCGCCGCTTTCGCGCTTAACGACGGCGTGCTCGAGGAATGGCGCGCGCTCGGCAAGCGCGGCAAGCCTGCATTCGATGCGTGGACCGCGCGCAAGAGTGCGTCGGCGCACGCGCAGGCGTTTGACGCCGCGATCAAGGGCGAGACGCCGAAGGCGCTGACAGCCGCGATTGCCGAGCTGAAGGAAAAGCTGAGCGCGGAGAAACCGAATGCCGGCACGCGCCGCACGTCGGAGCGCGTGCTCGAAATCGTCAACGGCGTCCTGACGACGACGGTCGGCGGCTCGGCCGATCTCACGCCGTCGAACAACACCAAGACCAGGAACATCGACGACATCAAGCCCGGCGACTTCAAGGGCCGCTATGTCCGCTACGGCATCCGCGAGCACGGCATGGCGGCGGCAATGAACGGCATGGCGCTGCATGGCGGGATCATCCCCTATGGCGGCACCTTCCTCGTCTTTTCCGACTATATGCGCCCATCGATCAGGCTTGCCGCCTTGATGGGCATCCGCGTCGTGTTCGTGATGACGCATGACTCCATCGGCGTCGGCGAAGACGGCCCGACGCATCAGCCGGTCGAACATCTCGCCGCGCTGCGCGCCATTCCCAATCTCACCGTCATCCGCCCGGCAGACGCGGTGGAGACGGCGGAGGCCTGGGAGATTGCGCTCAATCGCACAAGCGGACCGAGCCTTCTGGTTTTCTCGCGCCAGGACGTGCCGACGCTGCGAACGGAACACAAGGCGGACAATCTCGTTAACAAGGGTGCCTATGAGATCGCAGGCGCCGAAAATCCGAAAGTAACCTTTCTGGCCACCGGTTCCGAAGTCGATCTCGCCATGAAGGCGCGCGACCTTCTAAAGGCCGACGGCATAGCCGCGCGCGTGGTTTCCATGCCGTGCTGGAGCCTGTTTGAACAACAGAGCGAAACATATCGTGACGCCGTTCTCGGCCGCGATACCGTTAAAATCGCCATCGAAGCGGCGGTTCGCGACGGCTGGGATCGGTACATCGCGCCGCATGGCCGTTTTGTCGGAATGCATGGCTTCGGTGCCAGCGGACCGTATAAAAACGTCTACAAGCATTTTGGCATTACGCCGGAAGCGGCAGCGGACGCTGCAAAATCGGCGTTGAAGGAAAAACACTAGTTGGGTGCCCGGGTCGCACGTCGCATGGCTCGTTGCCCGGCCATGACAAGGAGATAGAGAATGGCAATCCGCGTTGCGATCAACGGCTTTGGCCGCATCGGACGTCTTGTACTGCGCGCCATCGTGGAGAGCGGGCGCCGCGACATCGAAGTGGTGGCGCTGAACGACCTCGGCCCGGTGGAAACCAACGCGCACCTGCTGCGCTATGACTCGGTGCATGGCCGCTTCCCGGCCAACGTGGCCGTCGACGGCGACTACATCATCGCCGCCGGTCACAAGATCAAGGTCAGCGCCGTGCGCGACCCGGGCGAACTGGCGCACAAGGAACTGGATGTCGACATCGCGCTGGAATGCACGGGTCTCTTCACGTCGAAGGAGAAAGCCTCGGCGCATCTGAAGGCGGGCGCCAAGCGCGTGCTGGTTTCCGCGCCGGCGGATGGCGCGGACCTCACGGTCGTCTTCGGCGTCAACCACGACAAGCTGACCAAGGATCACCTGATCGTCTCGAACGCATCGTGCACGACGAACTGCCTCGTGCCGGTCGCAAAGGTTCTCCACGACGCCGTCGGCATCGAGAAGGGCATGATGACGACGATCCATTCCTACACCGGAGATCAGCCGACGCTCGACACGATGCACAAGGATCTCTATCGCGCCCGCGCCGCGGCGCTGTCGATGATCCCGACCTCGACCGGCGCCGCCAAGGCCGTCGGCCTCGTCCTGCCGGAACTGAAGGGCAAGCTGGACGGCGTTTCGGTCCGCGTGCCGACGCCGAACGTGTCGCTCGTCGATCTCAAATTCGTCGCCAGGCGTGCGACGACCGTGGAGGAAGTCAACAACGCGATGAAGGCGGCGTCCGCCGGAGCGCTCAAGGGCATTCTCGACATCGTCGATGCGCCGCTCGTCTCCAGCGACTTCAACCACAATCCGGCTTCGTCTTCCTTCGCGCTCGACCAGACCAAGGTCATGGACGGAAACTTCGTCAGCGTCATGAGCTGGTACGACAATGAGTGGGGCTTCTCCAACCGCATGGCCGACACCGCCGTCGCGATGGGCAAGCTGATCTGATGCCAGCGTTCCGCACGCTCGATGACCTTCAGGTGAAGGGCAAGCGCGTGCTGGTGCGCGCGGATCTGAACGTGCCGATGAAGGACGGCGCCGTCACCGACACCGTCCGCATCGAGCGCCAGGCGCCGACCATCCGCGAGCTCTCCGACAAGGGCGCGCGCGTCATCGTGCTCAGCCATTTCGACCGGCCCAAGGGCAAGGTCGTGCCGTCCATGTCGCTCAAGCCTGTTGCGCCGGCCCTGTGCAGGGCGATCGGCCGGCCCGTCGCGTTTGCCGACGACTGCATCGGCGACGTCGCGAAAGCAGCCGTTGCGAAACTGCAGGACGGCGACGTTCTCCTGCTCGAGAACACGCGCTTTCACGCCGGCGAGGAAAAGAACGATCCGGCCTTCGCCAAGGAAATCGCCGCGCTCGGCGACATCTTCGTCAACGATGCGTTCTCCGCGGCGCATCGCGCGCATGCGACGACCGAAGGCGTTGCGCATTTGCTGCCTTCGGCTGCCGGCCGATCGATGGAACTCGAGCTCACCCATCTCAACAAGGCGCTCGGCGATCCGGAACGGCCGGTGATGGCCGTGATCGGCGGCGCCAAGGTCTCGACCAAGATCGCCCTGCTGGAAAATCTCGTGAAGCGCGTCGAAACGCTCGTCATCGGCGGCGCCATGGCGAACACGTTCCTCGCCGCCGAAGGCATCGATGTCGGCAAGTCGCTCTACGAAGCCGATCATCTGGAGACCGCGCGCCGCGTGATACACCTGTCGACCGAGAGCGGCTGCGCGATCTTCCTGCCGAGCGATGTCGTCGTCGCCAGGGAATTCAAGGCGAACGCCGCGAACCGCACCTGCGATGTGCGCGCCGTCGCCAGGGACGAAATGATCCTCGATGTCGGCCCGGCCACGATCGACGCGTTCGGCAATCGCCTGCGCAACACGCGCACGCTGGTGTGGAACGGGCCCTTCGGCGCATTCGAGACGCCGCCCTTCGACAGGGGCACCAATGCCGCCGCCGAACTTGTCGCCGCAGCGACCAACGCGGGCCAACTGCTGTCGGTGGCTGGCGGCGGTGATACGGTGGCGGCGCTCAACCACGCCGGTGTCGCGGACGCATTCTCATACGTTTCGACCGCCGGCGGCGCGTTTCTGGAATGGCTTGAAGGACAAGAATTGCCGGGCGTCGCCGCCCTGGCGGTCAAGGGAGGGTAAGATGAATCTCGTGGAACTCAATTCCATCGCCAACAAGATGGTGGCCAAGGGCCGCGGCATTCTCGCCGCCGACGAGAGCACCGGCACGATCCAGAAGCGCTTCGACAAGATCGGCGTCGAGAACACCCACGACAACCGCCGCGACTATCGCGAGCTGATGTTCCGCGCGGCCGAGGGCATGAAGTACATCTCCGGTGTCATCCTGTTCGACGAGACGATCCGCCAGAAGGCGAAGGACGGAACGCCGCTCGTCAAGCTGATCGAGGCGGCCGGCGCGGTTCCCGGCATCAAGGTCGACGCCGGCGCAAAGCCGCTGGCCAACGATCCGGGCCAGACCGTCACCGAAGGCCTTGACGGCCTGCGCGAGCGGCTTGTCGAGTATCACAAGCTCGGCGCGCGCTTCGCCAAGTGGCGCGCGACCTACGATCCGACCAAGCCGTCCTGGAACGCGATCAACGCCAATGCCCATGCACTCGCGCGCTACGCGGCGCTGTGCCAGGAAAACGGCATCGTCCCGATCGTCGAGCCGGAAGTGCTGATGGACTATGACAACGACATCGACGCCTGCGCCGCCGTAACCGAATGGGTGCTGAAGGAAGTGTTCCAGGAACTCTACTACGCGCAGGTGAAGCTGGAAGGCATCGTGCTGAAGCCCAACATGATCGTCAGCGGCATGAAGTGCGCCAAGCAGGCCGGCGTCGAGGAAGTGGCCGACAAGACCGTGATGGTCCTCAAGCGCTGCGTGCCGTCCGCCGTGCCGGGCATCGCCTTCCTGTCGGGCGGACAGTCGGACGAGATGGCCACCGCGCATCTGTCCGCCATGAACGCGCGCAACACGCTGCCCTGGGCGCTGACATTCTCCTACGGCCGCGCGCTGCAGGCGGCGCCGCAAAAGGCCTGGAGCGGCAAGGCGGAGAACGTCGCCGCCGCGCAGCGCGCTTTCGCGCACCGCGCGCGCATGAACTCGCTCGCCGCGACCGGCTTGTGGACCCCGACGGAAGAAAAGAAGGCGGCGTGAGCGATCGCTGCCGCCTTTATCTGATCACCCCTCCGAAACTTGATCCCGTTAGTTTCGCCGAGACTCTGGGGCGCGCGCTCGATGCCGGCGACGTCGCCTCGCTGCAACTGCGCCTGAAAGACGTGAGCGACGACGAGATCCGCCGCGCCACCGAGATCCTGATGCCGGTCGCCCAGCGCGCCGACGTCGCCTTCATTCTCAACGACCGGCCCGACCTTGCCTACGAACTGCGCTGCGACGGCGTGCATGTCGGGCAGGACGACATGAGCTATGCCGAGGCGCGCGCGGCGGTCGGCCGCGACAGCATCGTCGGCGTGACGTGCCACAACTCGCGTCATCTCGCGATCGAGGCCGCGGAAGCCGGCGCGGACTATGTCGCCTTCGGCGCCTTCTTTGCGACGACGACAAAGAATCCGAAAGAAATGGCCGAGATCGAGACGCTGCAATGGTGGGCCGAGATGATGGTCGTGCCCTGCGTCGCCATCGGCGGCATCACGGTCGAGAACTGCGAGCCGCTGATCGCCGCGGGCGCCGACTTCCTCGCCGTCGCTTCCGGCGTGTGGGACCACAAGGACGGACCTGCCGCCGCCGTGAAGGCGTTCAACAAACTGTTCTCGGCATGAAGGCGCGCAAGCGGTCGGCCGAAGCATCCGTCGAGGTCGACGGTCATCGCCTGCGCTGGTCGCTGGAACGCGAAGCACAGTGGACGACGAACGACGGCGGCAAGGGCATGGCCTTTTCCGTGCGCCTCGACGGCGACGCCAGGCATCGCGAGCTGCTGCTCGAATTTCCCTATCCCAGGTGGAAGCCCGGCGCGCGCCAGGACAAGGAGCGCATCCTGCCGCCACGGATCGTCGCGGCCATCCGCCAGGCGATGGAAGCCGGCTGGGACCCGCAGTCCCGCGGTCGGGTCTTCGCGTTCCAGGTGCCGGAGTAACGCGACGCCGGCGACTTTTCACCCCGCTTGCGGGGAGAAAAGGCGGGGAATGCGCCACGGATTCGCGAGGGATGACAATTGCCAGCCGGGTTGCTATCACCCGCGCGCTCTTTCTCAGTTCGAACCTCGACCCCGCGCCCAAGGAGGCGCTCAGCTTCAATGGCAAAAATCGCCGGCAACGAAATCCGCCCCGGTTCTATGATCGAACATCAGGGACAGCTTTGGGTCGCGGTAAAGACGCAGGCCGTCAAGCCCGGCAAGGGCGGCGCCTATGCGCAGGTCGAACTGAAGGACATCGTCAACGGCACCAAGCTCAACGAACGTTTCCGTTCCAGCGAGACGGTCGAGGAGATCTATCTCGACAAGAAGGATTTCACCTTCCTGTTCGCCACAGACGACATGCTCACCTTCATGGACGTCGAAACCTACGACCAGATCGAGCTGCAGAAGGACTTCGTCGGCGATCAGGCGCAATTCCTCGCCGACGGCATGAAGGTCATGCTTCAGCTCTACGAAGGAAAGCCGATCAGCATCAAGCTGCCGGCGCAGGTGACGCTTGAAGTCGTCGAGGCCGACGCGGTGATGCGCGGCGGCACGGCCGCGCCGTCCTACAAGGGCGCCAAGCTCGAGAACGGCCTGCAGATTCAGGTTCCGCCCTTCATCAATGCCGGCACCAAGGTCATCGTCTCGACCGAAGACGGTTCCTATGTCAGGCGCGCGGAATAGCGGTTTCGCCCTCGCCCTGCGGCAAGCTCGGGGCAAGGGTTCTTATTCAACCTCATCGCGGACTTGTCGAAGGATGAGGATCACAGAAAGAACGAAATGCCCTATCTCTCGCCTGCCCTGAACGTCATGGTCTCCGCCGCGCGCAAGGCGGGACGCGGTCTCATCCGCGACTTCGGCGAAATCGAAAATCTGCAGGTCTCGCTGAAGGGGCCCGGCGATTTCGTCAGCACCGCGGACAAGCGCACCGAGAACCAGCTTCTCGAGGAGCTGTCGCGCGCGCGTCCCGGCTACTGCTTCCTCATGGAGGAAGGCGGCGCCGTCGACGGGCCGGACAAGTCGCACCGCTTCATCATCGATCCGATCGACGGCACGACGAACTTCCTGCACGGCATTCCGCACTTCGCGATCTCGATCGGACTGGAGCGCGAAGGCCAGCTCGTCTCCGCCGTCGTGTTCAATCCGGTGACCGACGAAATGTACGTCGCCGAAAAAGGCCAGGGCGCGTTTCTCAACGACAAGCGGCTGCGCGTCGCGGCGCGCAAGAAATTGAACGAGAGCATTCTCGCAACCGGCATTCCGTGGCAGGCGCGCGGCGACCATCCGATGTTCCTCGCCGAACTCGCGGCGGCGATGGGCCAGACCGCGGGCGTGCGGCGCTTCGGCACGGCGAGCCTGGATCTCGCCTATGTCGCAGCCGGCCGCTTCGATGGCTATTGGGAACGTGGTTTGCTGCCCTGGGACATGGCCGCCGGGATTCTGCTGGTGCGCGAAGCCGGCGGCGTGGTGACGGACCTGGACGGCGGCACGCGGTCGCTCGAGAACGGCCACATCCTCGCCGCAAACGAGCCGTTGCATCCGCAGGTTCTGAAGCTTCTCAAGGACGCGGGCCGCGCCGCCAAAGGTTGAGGACGGCGGCTTTGACCAGTAAGGTCCGGCGCGTTGGCAAAGACGGACGACACATGCAGTTCACGCGCAAGCTTCACGCTTTCTTGTTGCTGACGGCGGCGTTGACGGCTTCCGCCGCGGCGCAGTCCTATCCCGGCGACGATGTGACCGTGAACTCGGCTGCCTCGGGCCGAACCTACCTGCTCTATCCCGGCGGCCAATATGGCCGCATGGTGCCGCGCCTGCTGCAGCCGGGAGAGAAGCCGCACCAGGTGATCCACCTGCACATGCCCGTGCACCATCCGCGCGTTGCATCTGACACGCCAAAACCCGCACATGTGGCGCGCTCGCCTCGGCGGATGCGACGCGCGCCACCCGCGCCCGCTCGCAAGGCGGCCAAGCCGGTGAAACAGGCGACCGTCACGACCGACAGCACGGCGCTGCCCGAAGACAGCGCCGCCCGGCTTGTGGGTGTCGGGCCCGCGCCAAGAGCGGCCACGAAGCCGGCGCCTGCTGCGGCGTCCGTGCCGCCATCGCAGACCGCAGGCGCAACCGCGGTGCCGTTCTCGTTGGGCGGACCTGCCGCGCAAATCGCTCCGGCGCCGACGCGAACGGCCAGCACGCCGCCGCCGCCGCGCACGACGCCTTCAGGCGCTGCAGCGGCGGGACTGCGCAAGCAGACCATGATTCCATTCGCAGCCGGCGCCAGCAGCCCTGCTGCCGGCGACGTCACCGCGATACACACGCTGGCCGCATCGCTGAGCGCGGCTCTGTCGTCGGGCAGCGGGCGTGTGCAGCTTGATTCCTATGGCGGACCACGCGGCGACAAATCTTCGGACTCGCGCAGGCTTTCGCTGAAGCGCGCGCTGGTCGTGCGCGAACTGCTGATCGAAGACGGCATTCCGTCCGAGAAGATCGACGTGCGCGCGCTGGGCGGCGCCGACGATGGCGGCGAGGCCGACCGCGTCGACATTTTCCTGCGCGGCTAGCCGGTCCGCGCCAGTTCGGCGTCGCGCGCCTCGCGTCCCAGCATCGTGAGAAGCGCGATCACGATTGCAGCCGACACCGCAACGCCGGCCAGCGCCATCGAATAGTTCTCGCCCTGCGCGGCTGCGATCCTGGTCTGCAGCACCAGATTGTATGACGCGATGAAATTGCCGAGCTGGTAGACGGTTCCGGGGAACGTGCCGCGCGCGTCCGCCGGCGATAGCTCATTCAGATGCGCCGGGATCACGCCCCAGGCGCCCTGCACGAAGAACTGCATCAGGAATGCGCCGAGCGCGAGCATCGGCGCAGTCTCGGAATAGGCCCACAGCCAGGTCACCGGGATGGCGAGAAGCGAGGCGATGACGATCGTGCGCCGCCGGCCGAGCGACTGGCTCCACAGGCCGAACGTCCAGCCGCCGAGAATGGCGCCGATATTATAGATTATCGCGATATTGCCCGTCGTGTGGGCGTCGAACTTGTGCTGGACCTGCAGGAATGTGGGATAGGCGTCCTGCGTGCCGTGGCTGAAGAAGTTGAATGCGGTCATCAGAACGATCGCATAGAGCGCCAGCGCCCAGTGTTTTCGCAGCACGTTCAAGACGGTGCCCGTTTTGGCGTGCTCGCGCGACCAGCCCGGCGACTCCGGCACGTTGCGGCGGATGTAGAGAATGAGCAGCGCCGGAACGATGCCGACCATGAACATGCCGCGCCAGTGCAGCAGGTCGTAGAAATTGCGATAGACGACGGACGCCAAAAGGTAACCGGTGGGATAGCCGGACTGCAGAAGGCCGGAGACAAGCCCGCGCGCTTCCGGTTTCACCGTCTCCATCGTCAGCGAAGCACCGATGCCCCACTCGCCGCCCATCGCGATGCCGAACAAAGCGCGGATGATGAGGAACACGATCAGGTTCGGCGAAAAGGCGGTGGCGAATCCGAACAGCGAATAGAGCGCGACATCGAACATCAATACGGGGCGCCGGCCGAAGCGATCGGCAAGCCGGCCGAAGATGAAAGCGCCCAGCGGACGCAACGCGAGCGTGAGCGCCGTCGCCCAGGCGATGTCGGACTTTCCCGCGCCGAATTCGTGCGCGACGTCCTTGATGACGAAGATCATGAGGAAGAAGTCGAACGCATCGAGCGTCCAGCCGAGATAGGCCGCCGCGACGACATGCTTTTGCACGCGGCTCCAACCCTTCAACGCGTCGAACATTCAGTCCCCCAAGAAATATACAAAGTCACAATGCCCAGTTTCCGCGGCGCACGTAGAAATGAATTGGACGCAACTTGACCTGTATCGCGTCGGAAAATCTAGTGCCGCGCGCCACTTTGGAATCGGCAGATGTTTCGATACCTTTTCTATGCATGCTCTCTGGCCATTGTTTTTGGGCTCTGTTCCGAACCCGCAAAAGCCAGCGGCGTCGAAAGCGCCGAAACCGATGTTGCCATCGCTTTGCCGCTCATCGCCGGCGGCGTGACGCTGGCGCATGACGCGGACTGGCTGGGTGTCGCGCAGTTAAGCGTGGATACCATCGCCACCGTGGGAACGGTCTACGCGCTGAAGCATATCGTGCGCGAACAACGGCCCGATCATTCCGACTTTCAGTCCTTTCCGTCCGATACCGCGGCTCTCGCCTTCGCGCCGGCAGCCTTCCTTTGGGACCGCTACGGTTGGCAATATGGCGCGCCGGCCTACGCGGCTGCCGCATTCGTCGGCTATTCGCGCGTCGATTCCAGGCAGCACCACTGGTACGACGTCCTGGCAAGCGCCGGAATTGCCTGGGGCTACAGCCAGGTCTTCACGACGCGGTACCGGCCGCGCGGATTGCAATCGAGTTTCACCGCGACGCCGGACGGCGCATTCCTCCACATGAGCTACAACTTCTAGCTCGCCTGCGAACGCCCGTGCGCCGGGATTTCTTCCGTGCAATGCTGCGAAAGCAAGTGGAGTAACGAGGCAGCTATGTTTCGAATTTCGATTGCCCTCACGGCGTGCTGGACCTTTCTTGCCGGCGCCGCGGCAGCCATGACGCTTGCCAGCAGCGACATTGCTCCGGGTGCGCAAATCGCCGATGCGCAGATTTATCCGCGTTGCGGCGGCCAGAACATCTCACCGCAACTGTCGTGGAGCGGCGTCCCCGGTGGGACGAAGAGCCTTGTGCTCACCATGATCGATACGGACGTGAAGCCGTCGCAATGGTCGCACTGGATTGTGGTGGACCTGCCGCCCGAAATAACGGCGCTGCCGCGCGGTGCGAGCCGGCTGGCCGGGCGCGCGAAAGCGATTGCCAGCAATTTCGGTGACGCGTTCTACGACGGACCCTGCCCGCCCAACGGCACCGGCATCCATCACTATGTGATCACGCTTTGGGCCATGCCGTCCGAAACGACGTCCATCGCCGCCAATGCGCGGGCGAGCGATGTATCCGCGATGCTCGCGCGCAGCGCGTTGGATCATGCGTCGCTGACCGGCTGGGTCGAGCGCTAATCACGCAGCCGGCTTGTGGACGGCGACGTCTGCAAGCCGGTCTACCCTGCGCAGCGGCGGAAACAGCCACATCCAGCCTGCCACGACGGCGAGCGTGCCGAGCCCGCCCAGCACCACCGCTGGAACGGTGCCGAACCAGGCGGCGGTGATGCCCAACTCGAACTCGCCCAGCTCGTTCGATGCGCCGATGAAGAGACTGCTCACCGCGCTGACACGCCCGCGCATCTCGTCCGGCGTCGCGTATTGAATGAGCGCCGAGCGCACGAAGACGCTGATCATGTCCGATGCGCCAAGCGTCGCCAGCGCTGCGAGGGAGACGTAGAAGCTGTGCGAAATGCCGAACGCGATGGTGGCGAACCCGAAGATCGCGACCGCCAGGAACATGATGATGCCGGTGCGGCGCGCGATCGGCCAGCGGGCGAGGTAAAATGCCATCGACGCGGCGCCGATGGCCGGGCCGCTGCGCAGCACGCCGAGGCCGATCGGCCCGGCATGCAGGATGTCGCGCGCATAGACCGGCAACAGCGCCGTCGCGCCGCCCAACAGCACGGCGAAGAGATCGAGCGAGATCGCGCCGAGCACGACGGGCCGATGGCGCACGAAACGCACGCCCTCCGCGACGCGCTCGAGCCGCGATGCGCCCGTGTCGACATGCGCCGGGCGACGCCGTCCGCCGAGGCTTGCGATCAGCATCGAGGCGCCGAGAAATCCGGCGACGCTGACGCTGTAGGTTGCGGCGGGCCCGAGCGCGTAGAGGAATCCGCCAAGCGCCGGTCCGGCGATGACTGCCGTCGTGAACACCGATGAATTCAGCGCGAGCGAGCGCGGCAGTTTTTCCTGCGGCACGAGAAACGGCAGCAGCGATTGCGACGCCGGCGCATAGAATCCGCGCGCCGCGCCGAACAGCAGAAGGATGCCGTAGAGCGGCCACACCGCGCTGCTGTGCACCAGCGAGAAGAGCAGGAACAATCCGCCGCACACGCCCTGCAGCGCCTGCGTCGTGCTGAGAATGCGGCGCTGGTCGAAGCGGTCCGAGATGTCACCCGCGGGCAATGTCAGCAGAAACATCGGGCCGAACTGGCAAAGGCCGACAAGTCCGAGCGCCAGCGTGCTGTGCGTAATCGCGTAGATCTGCCAGCCGATCGCGACCGACTGGACCTGCATCGCGACTGTGGCGAGGAAGCGGGCGGACACGAAGGCGTAGAAATCGCGGTCGCGATAGACCGTTTGCGTCGAGTCCGTCATGCGCAGAGGGAGCGCGAAGCGGACGTTGCCGTCAAGCACCCGCCACGCGGCGCTGCCATTCGCCGCGTGGCTCTTGAACAAGGCTCAGTCGAACTTGACGGACCCGAGCTGCGGCACCGGCCCGCCACCACCGTCCGTCATCAATTGTGGAACCGGTCCAGGCCCGCCGTCCGTCAGTTGTGGAACCGGACCGCCGGCGCCGTCGAACGCTGTGTTCGCCGCAAAAACTGGACCCGACGCAGTCGCCAGCAAAAACGCCAAAGAGAATACGCGTGAAATGGTCTTCATTACGCTCTCCTTTTCTTTGAGTTTTCAGTCTTAACGCGACGACCGTAACATGAGAGAAGTGTTTAACAAACATTCTCTGTTATATTTACTTTATATCCATCGTGAAGCTTTGGCGAATACTTGCAGGCGCGCTCGAGCACAGACTCGCGCCACGCGAAGTTGCGGTCTGTCGAGCGTCGAGTGCGTCAGCCGCCGGCCACGCGGCGCTGCCATTCGCCGCGTGAGATCGCCCAGATGTCGATCGGGTATTCCTTGCCGGCCACCGTCAGCGCGCTTCGTTCGCCCTTGGTCTCGCCCAGTCGCACGGCCACCGCCTGGGACGGCGTGTTGTCCGGGTCGATGTTGGAGATCAGCCGTTCGACCGGCTGCGTGAGAAACGCGAAGCGCATCGCGGCCGCCGCCGCTTCCGTCGCATAGCCATGACCCCAATAGGCCTTGCCGAGCGTCCAGCCGATTTCGAGGCCCGGCCAGCCTTCCGGATTCATCATGCCGACGCGGCCCATCATGGCGCCGTCGGACTTGCGCTCGACTGCCCAACTGCCATAGCCGCGCAGATGCCAATGCCCGAGAGCCCCGGCGATGCTGCGCCAGGCGTCCTCGCGCGTCATCGGCGCAGGCGCGATGTACCGGGTAACGTCGGGGTCGGCCATGATCACCGACCAGGCATGAAGATCGTCGCCGTCGGGTGCCCGCAGGATGAGCCTCTCTGTCTGCAAGATCGGGATCACTCGCACCCTCCTGTCCCACCGGCATGCCGGAACGGCGCCGAACGCGGCCGGCACAGTCTGGAGCAGAGTTCGGCCGGGCGAAAGGCGACGCCGTTCACGTTCGTGAGCGCGTCCCGATGGATAGAACCCTATTGAAGATGGATCACGATGACGTTCGCGCCGGGATGCAGCTCGATCCTGGTGGCGTCGAATGATGGCTCGCTGAACGCCGGCTTGGCGTCGTTGGAAAATCCGTATTTTTCCAGCGGCAGGCCGAGCCAGTTCATGTCGAACTCGCCGTTTCGATTGAAGTCCTGAAACACCTTGACGGCATATTCGCCCGGCTTGATGCCGCTCATCGTGACGATCGTTTCGCCCGGCCTGGCCGGAACGACGCCGTCGATCACCGGGTCCGCATTGTCTAGCGGATAGGTCGCGCTCGTATAGACGGCGGCGCGGATGTCGCCGCCGCGCGGCGACACTTTCTCGACCTTGACGATCAAGGTGGCGAGCGCCTGCGCGGACGCGGAAGCGGGCGCAAAGGCGAGCAGACCCGCGAGGAGCAATCGAAGCACGTCGTTCGTCCCATCGCCCCCGCGATTGTCTTTTCAGGCGAGCTTGGGTTCCAGCTTCTTGCAGGCGTCGATCAGACCCTTGACGGAGTCCGCGGACTTGGCGAGCTGGTCCTTCTCGGACGGCGTGAGCTCGAGCTCGACGATGCGTTCGATGCCCTTCTCGCCGATCACCGCCGGTACGCCGACATACAGGTCTTTGATTCCGTAAGGACCATTGACGTAGGAGGCGCAGGGAAGCACGCGCTTCTTGTCTTTCAGATAGCTCTCCGCCATCGCGATGGCGGAAGTGGCCGGCGCATAGAACGCCGAACCTGTTTTCAGCAGGCCGACGATTTCTGCGCCGCCGTCGCGCGTGCGCTGCGTGATCGCATCGAGACGCTCCTGCTTGATCCAGCCCATCTTCACGAGCTCCGGCAGCGGGATTCCGGCGACTGTCGAGAAGCGCGGCATCGGCACCATCGTGTCGCCGTGGCCGCCGAGCACGAAGGCGGTGACATCCTCGACGGAGACGTTCATCTCTTCGGCGAGGAAGTGGCGGAAGCGCGCGCTGTCGAGCACGCCGGCCATGCCGACGACCATGTGATGCGGCAGGCCCGAGAACTGGCGCAGCGCCCACACCATGGCGTCGAGCGGGTTGGTGATGCAGACGACGAAGGCGTTCGGGCAGTTGTTCTTGATGCCCTCGCCGACGGCGGCCATGACCTTGAGGTTGATGCCGAGAAGATCATCGCGGCTCATGCCCGGCTTGCGCGGCACGCCGGCGGTCACGATCACGACGTCCGCGCCCTTGATGTCGGCGTAGGAGTTCGTGCCCTTGAGCTTGACGTCGAAACCCTCGACCGGGCCGGCCTGCGCCAGGTCGAGCGACTTGCCCTGCGGCAGCCCTTCCATGATGTCGAACAGGACGACGTCGCCCAATTCCTTCAGGGCGATGAGATGGGCGAGCGTGCCGCCGATTTGTCCGCCGCCGATGAGGGCGATTTTCTTGCGGGCCATGAAGACGTCCTTTCGAGAAAAACAGGGGGGCTAAGTAGCGCGGGGCGGGCGGCGGGGCAAGGAAGCCGATACGCCCAACCGATCACGTCATTTGAGCGCCTGTTACAGCCTGGCGGGGACGCAGAAAAGACCCGAAAAACGCCTGTCCGGGCAACTCTATGAAGCGCCAGGTGAGCGCCGACAGTCCGACCGTAAAAGCGAGATAAATTACAAAAAGGACGGAATTTTCCGCGCCATTGCCCAGATCGACGATCGCCTGACCGTTCGGCAGGTGAATCAGCCAATGCCGACCAGTGGCGATCTCGCCGGCATGCACGGCGGAAAAGAACGCGACCAGCACCAGCGTATGGACCATGTAGATCGAATAGGACCAGCGCCCGAGGGCGGTCGGCGCGCGCCGAGTCAGAACATGAGAGATCGCGCCGCGGCCGGCGGCGAACACCAGGACCGCGATACCGAAAAGTGGTGTCGCGAGATATTCCAGTTCCGCATGACCGGGAACGAAGGTGATGAATGCAATCACCAGCGCGACCACGGCCGCCTCCGCGGCGCTGCCGCCGATCCTCTTCGACAGGCCGCGCCGCCAGAGTTCGTAAATCAGCGTGCCAAGAAAGAATCCGTAGACGCAACGCTGCAGCGCCCAGGCGAATGTCTCGCGCATCCCGAATTGCGAGAAGCGCGCCAGCACAAAGACTCCGGCAAGCGCGAGGATCGTCGACACGGCCATCCGCACGCGCGCGCCTGGGCGCCGCGAAGCACACGGCCGCGAAGATCAGATAGGTGAAGAACTCCGTGCTGATCGACCAGGCCGGTCCGTTCCATGTCTCGTAGGCATGCAGTCCGAGTGACTGGACGAGAAAAAGATTGGTGATGATCGCATACACCGAACGGTCGGCCGTGAAGGCAATGCGTTCGCCGGCGATCGGATGCCAATGCGCGATGACGAGACGCGAGACCTCGAACAGGACCAGCGCAGCCAGCACCGCAACATGCAGCGGCCACAACCGGCCGAAACGGCGGACGACAAAAGCCGCTATTTCAGGGCCTTTCGACAGTCTTTCACCATAGGCATGCGCGATCACAAAGCCGCTGAGCACGAAGAAGAAGTCGACGAACAGCCACGCGTTGCGGACCAAGGGCTGCCAATAGACAAAGCCGTGCACTTCCAGGTGATGGGCCGCGACGAGCAACGCGCAGATGCCGCGCCAGCTGTCGAGCGCCCTGAAGCGCAAGGATGAACTGCTGCTCATCTCGCGAGGTTACGCGGCAAGCGGCAAAAAAAGAAAGCCGGGCGGACGCTTTCGCATCGGCCCGGCTTGATCTTCCGAAATCACACGATCGTTAGATCGATTCCTTCAGTTCCTTCGCGGCGCGGAAGGCGACTTTCTTGGACGCCTTGATCTTGATCGCTTCACCCGTTGCAGGATTGCGGCCCATGCGCGCGGCGCGCTTGCGCACGACGAGGATGCCGAGACCGTTCAGACGAATGCGAGCGCCCTTCTTCAGGTGCTTTGTGATCAGGCCGATCGTGTCTTCAAGGATCGCGTTCGCGGCCTT
Organism: uncultured Alphaproteobacteria bacterium; assembly: GCA_963741725.1. GTDB lineage: Bacteria > Pseudomonadota > Alphaproteobacteria > Micropepsales > Micropepsaceae > Rhizomicrobium. Next base: position 43,316 of record CAVUJC010000001.1, read on the forward strand.
GTGTGACATTTCATGCTTCTCGGCCAGCGCGGCGCCAAGCTGGCGGGTGCTCACCGTATCGACCTTAGGTTTGGCGGCTTTCGGGGCGCCAGTTCCAGCTATTGCCATTGTAGTTGCTCCTTTTGCGAATCAAACAATGCTTGATTTTACTGCATTTCCCGCGCGCATAGCACGCGCCGTCAACAGAAAATGCGATAAATAAAGGGGATTTCCGACCTCTTGCAGCGACGCGACTCACCCAAAAGCGGGAAAGCCTGATTTCAGGGGCTTATATGGAGCGTGAACCACGCCGCACTGCAGCACGCCGGCGCCTTTGTTTGACTCGACGCCTCGAGACCGCCAGCGTTCCGCAAAACGATCGGGAGACGGCCATGAAAGCGGAGCCATTCGTCAAAGGTCTGAATTTCGGCGAGGGCCTGCGTTGGCACGAGGGGCGATTCTGGTACTCCGACTTCCACCAGCACCGCGTCTCGAGCGCCGCGCCGGACGGCACCACGCGCGTGGAGCTGCAGATCGACGACCGTCCGTCGGGTATCGGCTGGCTTCCCGATGGCCGGCTCCTTGTCGTCGCGATGATGAGCCAGCGTCTGCTGCGGCGGGAAAAAGACGGCCGCGCCGTTCTGCACGCCGACCTCAAGGGACTGGCGAAATTCCATGCCAACGACATGCTGGTCGACAAGCACGGCAACGCCTTTATCGGCTGTTTCGGCTTTGACCTGGACAAGTTCATCGACGAGCACGGCACCGCGCCGCTGTTCGCGGATCCGGGACCGCCCACCGCGCCGATCATGCGCGTGACATCGGACGGCAAGGCCAGCATCGCTTCGCCCGATCACAAATTCCCGAACGGCATGGCGCTGGTCGATGGCGGCAAGACGCTCGTCGTCGCCGAATGTTTCATTCCGGGCCTCACCGCCTTCGATCTCGGCGACGACGGAACGCTCCGCAACCGGCGTCCCTGGGCGACCTTGTCGAAGGATCCGCCGAGCATTGTGCCGGACGGAATCTGCTCGGACAGCGAAGGCGCGGTGTGGTGCGCCAACGCGCTCGGGCGCGAAGCGGTGCGCGTCGCCAAGGGCGGCAAGATTCTGGAGCGGGTTGAGACATCGCAATTCGCCTACTCCTGCACGCTCGGTGGAGCGGATGGACGCAGCCTCGTGATCGCGACGGCGCCCAACTCCAACGCCGAACAGGGCGCGAAGGAAGCCAGAGGCATGCTCGAAATCGCGCGCGTGACTGTTCCGGCCTAGGCCGCGTCGATGAAGCCGCCCATCTGGCGGTTCCAGAGGCGCGAATAGGGTCCGTTGTTGGCGAGCAGTTCGCGGTGCGGACCGTCTTCGAGGATCTTGCCGTTGTCGAGATAGACGACGCGGTCCATGCCGGCGATGGTCGACAGGCGATGCGCGATCGCGATCACGGTGCGGCCCTGCACCAGCGTCCATAGCGCGGACTGGATGAGATGCTCGGACTCTGAATCGAGCGACGATGTCGCCTCGTCCAGAACGAGTATCCGCGCATCCTTGACCAGCGCGCGCGCGATGGCGACGCGCTGGCGCTCGCCGCCGGAGAGCTTGATGCCCTGTTCGCCGACGATCATGTCGTAGCCCTCGTCGCGTTCGGCGATGAAGTCGTGCGCATGCGCCTGCTTCGCCGCGCCTTCGACTTCCGCCGGTTCGGCAAGCGGGCGGGCATAGCGGATATTGTCGCGCACGTTGCGGTGGAAGACCCCTGGCATCTGCGGCACTTCGGCGATCGCCTCGTTCAGCGAATCCCAGGTGACGTGGCCGATGTCCTGGCCGTCGATCGTGATGCGTCCCGACTGCGGCTCGAACTGGCGGCGCAGGAGCCGCACCAGCGTCGACTTGCCGGCGCCGGACGGTCCGACCAGGCCGACACGTTCGCCAGGCTGGATGTCGAGATTGAGATTCTCGAACACCTGGTAGCCGTTGGGATGACGGAACGAGACATTCTCGAAGCGGATATGCCCGCGCGAGACAATGAGGGGCTTGGCGTCGAGCTTGTCGGTGATCTCATGCGGCGCGCTGACGAGATCGAGCGCTTCGGACAGCGTTCCGAGCTGCTCGAAATAGTCGAGCATGCGGAACGACAGGTCCTGAACGCCCCGTCCGATCTGGTTGGCGAGCAGATAGATCATCGTGAAGGCGCCGAGCGAGATCGCGCCGGCAAGGATGTCCCGCGCCGTGACCCAGATCAGCGCAACGAGCAGCGCCAGCGTCGCCGACTGCATGAAGAAGCGCATGCGCAGGAGGAACCAGCGCAGCCGGCGCGACGCATTCATCTCGTCGGCGAGGAAGAAGGAGATGAACTTGCGCTCATAGACGGCCTTGGCGAACGCGCGCACCAGGTCCGCGTTGGAGACGGCGTCGATCAGCCGGCCCGTCGAAGTGGAGACTTCGTCCGACAGCGCCTTGGAGAGCACGACGCAACGGCGCGCGAGCATGAAGTTCACGCCGAGATAGGCCGCGGTCCAGACGAGCAGAATGATCGCGTAGCTTGGCGCCTGGATGGCCATCAGCACGCCGCCGAGCACGACGAGGCCCGCGACGCGCACCGCATCCATGCAGACGATGCCCAGAATGCCGATGCTGGCCTGACCCGCCTGCTTCACCTTCTGTCCGAGCTTGCCGGCGAAATTGTCCTGGAAGTAGCGCGGCGAATGCCCCAGCAGATAGACGAAGAGGTATTTCTGCGCGAGGCCGCGCATGCGCGGTCCGGTGCTGAGGTCCACCCAGTCGTAGAAGCGATAGATCGTGGCCCCGCCGAACCAGATGGCCGCAAGCCAGAGGATCCACGGCAGGACCATCTCGAAACCACCATGCGTCTTCACCGCGGCGGTGATCGCGTTGACGAGATGCGAGAACGCGACCGGGCCGAACGCTTCGACAGACGTCGCAAACAGCGCGAGCCCTGCCATCGCAGCCACGCGGCCCGGGAAATGCGTGCGGATCAGGAACCAGATGAACGCGAACGGCGTTCCCGGGACGCGCTCAAGCGACAGCGCCTCGTCCAGAGGCTCCGCGTCGTTGACGATGGCTTCGGTTGCGATATTGCGCGGCACGACTCTCTGTCCCACTCAAAAAGGGGCGCGGAGAATAGGCGCGTAAATTCTGTTTGGAAGAGGGCAAAACCGAAAAGATCGCGGTGTTGCCGAAACGCTTCCCTCACGGCCGGGCGCGAAACCCAGCCATGCGAAATCCTCAGGCCTCGACGGCTTCGGTTTCCTGACGCTCGGCGATACGCGCCGACTTACCGGTGCGGCCACGCAGGTAATACAGCTTGGCCCTGCGCACGCGGCCCTTGCGGATCACCTGCACCGAATCCACCAGCGGGCTGTACACCGGGAACACGCGCTCCACGCCTTCGCCATAGGAAATCTTGCGGACCGTGAAGCTTTCGTTCAGGCCGGCACCCTGACGGGCGATGCACACGCCTTCAAACGCCTGAAGACGCTCGCGGCGCTTTTCGGCCTTGGCTTTTTCGTCATAGGAGACTTCGACGACCTTCACGTTGACCTTCAACGTGTCGCCGGCGCGGAATTCAGGATGCGCCTTGGCCCGGACGGCCTTCATCTGCTCGGCTTCGAGCGTCTGCAAGAGGTTCATTTCATTGGTCTCCGGGCATTTCGTCGGCGATTGAGAGGCGCGCGTATAGCCTATGGTTTTCGCTTTTCATAGAGGGTCCATAGGTCGGGGCGCCGCGACTTGGTCAGACGTTCCGCCTCCGCCTGGCGCCATTTGGCAATTTCCTTGTGATTTCCTTGGTTTAGCACGTCGGGAATAGACAACTCCGCGACGATCTGGGGCCGGGTATATTGCGGATATTCCAGAAGCCCGGACGAGAAACTCTCCTCTGCCGTGGATGCGGCATCGCCAAGGACGCCGGGGATGAGACGGACCACCGCCTCGATCAACGCCATGGCTGCGATCTCGCCACCCGCCAGGACAAAATCGCCGAGCGAGATTTCTTCGATCTGGCGCGCCTCGATGGCGCGCTGGTCGAGACCCTCGAACCGCCCGCACATGAGGATCGCGCCGGGACCGGCCGAAAGCTCGGCGACTCGAGACTGGGTCAGCGGCGTTCCGCGCGGCGAGAGATAGATGAGCGGCCGGGCGGCACGCGGCACCGAGTCGATCGCGGCGATTGCGACGTCGGCGCGCATCACCATTCCGGGTCCCCCGCCCGCGGGCGTGTCGTCGACCGTACGATGCCGGCCGATGCCGTGATCGCGGATGTCGCGCACATCGAGCGACCACAGCGCCTGCTGCAAGCCCTTGCCGAGAAGCGAGATGCCGAGCGGTCCGGGAAACATTTCCGGAAACAGCGTCAGCACCGTCGCCGCCCAGGTCATTCGACGTTTCCCCGTTCGCCCGTTTCCACTTCTTCGGGAACCGCGACGACGATGCGTTCCTTGTCGATCTCGATCTGCGGAACCGTTTCACGTGTGAAGGGCAGAAGAATCGTGTCGCCGTCGGGCCGCACGATCTCGATCACGTCGCCGGCGCCGTAATTGTGGATTGCATGCACGGTGCCAAGGGTGCGGCCCTCGATATCCTCTGCGCGCAACCCGATCAGATCGGCGTGGTAATATTCTTCACGCTCGGTCGGCGGCAACGCGGAGCGCGCGACGAACAGTTCGGTTCCGCGCAGCGCCTCCGCCGCATTGCGGTTCGTGAGCTCGGCGATGGTCAAAACGGCTTCGCCGGCCTTCGTGGCGCGCGCGGCTGTGACGGTGAACCGGCGGCCGTCTTTGGCATGCAGGCCGCCGTAGCGCGCAAGCGCCTCGGGCGCGTCGGTGAAGGCTTTCACCCTCACCTCACCCTTCAGGCCCTGCGCGCCGATGACGGCGGCAAGCAGCACGTCGCGGGATTTCCCCGCCATGGCGCTTACGACGCCGCGGCGTCTTCGGCCGGCGCCGCTGCAGCCTTGGCGCTGGCAGCCGCATTGGCAGCCGAACGTTCCTGCGCCTTCTTCTTTGGCTTGGCCTTCTCGGGATTGTTCCGCACCAGCGGCTTCACAAGGCCAGCATTGGCGAGAAAGCGATGGACGCGGTCGGACGCGGTCGCGCCCTTCTTCATCCATTCCTTGGCCTTCTCGAGGTCGAGCTTCACGCGGTCCGCATGATCCTTGGACAGCAGCGGATTGTAGAAGCCGATCTTCTCGATGAAGCGGCCGTCGCGCGGGCTGCGCGAGTCCGCGATGACGATGTTGTAGTGCGGGCGCTTCTTGGTGCCGCCGCGCGCCAGTCTGATCTTGAGTGCCATTTCAAATCTTCCTTCTTCGTTGATCCGTGTACAGAGTGAAAGTCTAGCGCCGTGGCGGGTTCATGCCGGGCGGAAGCCCGCCGGGCATTCCGCCGCCCATCATCCCGGCGAAGGGATTGCGCCCGCCCTTGCCCATCTTCTTCATCATGTCGGACATCTGGCGGTGCATCTTCAAAAGCTTGTTGACTTCGCTGACCTCGACGCCGGCGCCGGCCGCGATGCGTTTCCTGCGCGAGCCGTTGATGAGATCGGGCTTGGCGCGCTCCTGCTTGGTCATCGAGAGAATGACGGCTTCCTGGCGCGTCAGGATCTTGTCGTCGATGCCGGCGGCGTCGAGCTGGCTCTTGACCTTGCCGACGCCCGGCAGCATGGCAAGCACGCCCTTCATGCCGCCCATTTTCTTCATCTGGCGCAACTGGTCGGCGAGATCGTCCATGTCGAACTCGCCCTTCTTCATCTTCCTGGCGAGTTTCTCGGCCTTGTCCTTGTCGATCGTCTCGGCCGCCTTTTCGACCAGCGAAACGACGTCGCCCATGTCGAGAATGCGGTTGGCGACGCGTTCGGGATGGAACGGCTCGAGCGCATCGAGCTTTTCGCCCGTCGCAAGGAACTTGATCGGCGCGCCGGTGACGCTGCGCATCGAAAGCGCCGCGCCGCCGCGCGAATCGCCGTCCGCGCGTGAGAGGATGATGCCGCTGAGCGGCACGCGGTCGTTGAAGGACCTGGCGATGTTCACCGCATCCTGGCCCGTCAGGGCATCCGCGACGAGCAGGGTTTCGTGCGGCTTGACCTGGTCGCGGATGGCGGCGACCTCGAGCATCAACTGTTCGTCGATGTGCTGACGGCCGGCGGTGTCGAGAATGAGAACGTCGTAGCCGCCGACTTTCGCCGACGCCATGGCGCGCCTGGCGATATCGACCGGGCCCTGACCCGCAACGATGGGAAGCGTGGCGACGCCCGCCTGTTCGCCAAGCACGCGTAGCTGCTCCATGGCGGCCGGGCGCGTCACGTCGAGCGAGGCCATCAGCACGCGCTTCTTCTCGCGCGTCTGCAGCATCAATCCGATCTTCGCCGACGTCGTCGTCTTGCCCGAGCCCTGCAGGCCGACCATCAGGATCGGCGCAGGCGGCGATCCGAGATTGAGACCGGTGTTCGCTTCGCCGAGCGTTTCGACCAGAACGTCATGGACGATCTTGACGACCTGCTGGCCGGGCGTGACGGAGCGGATGACATCTTCGCCGATGGCGCGCGGGCGGACCTTGTCGATGAAGGTCTTGACGACGGGCAGCGCGACGTCGGCCTCGATCAGCGCATTGCGCACTTCGCCGAGCGCCGCATCGACATCGGCCTCGCTGAGCGCACCGCGCCCGCGAAGCTTGTCGAATACGCCGCCGAGGCGCGATTGCAGACTGTCGAACATTCTTTTCCTTCTTCCTCATCCTGTGCGTGTCGAAGGATGAGAGCACCGTTCGCCCTCGCCCTTCGACAAGCCGAGGGTGAGGGCAACCACCCAAAGCAAAACAACCCCAGGGGGCGCGACGCGCTGCCTGGGGGCGATCCTGGGCCGGGCCCAGGACCGGAAGGGACTTGGTCTCTTCCGGAAGCGGGCGGGTTTTAAGCCTGCCTTTTGGTCAAGTCAAACCTGCACCCCGACACACGGTCCGCAATGGACGCGCTCCCAGACTTCCCCCGTTCATGGGGAGACGCCGAACAGAGCGAGGCGCAGGGGGCCGGCGCAAGATCTGTCCCGCGACCGCTTTGCGGTCCTGCTCCCCGTAACGACGGGGAGGAAAGTGTTCAATATTACTGCAACCCTAGCTTCTGCTTGAGATAGATGAAGCTCAGCGACCACATTTCAGCGGACTGCTTGTGATCGGCTGCGGCGCCGTGGCCACCGTCGGTGTTCTCGAAGAAGAGCACGTCGCTGCCCATCGCTTCCATCCTGGCAGCCATCTTGCGTGCGTGCACGGGCGTGACGCGGTCATCGCTCGTCGCCGTCGTGAAGAAGACGGCTGGATAGTGAACGCCCGGCTTGACGTTCTGGTAGGGCGAGTATTTCAGGATCCATTCGCGCGCCTTGGCATCGTCGGGATCGCCATACTCCGCAGCCCAGGAGGCGCCGGCGCCGATCTGCGTGTAGCGCAGCATGTCGATCAGCGGCACCTGGCAGACGACTGCACCCAACATTTCTGGATGCTGCGTCATCACCGCGGAAACCAGCAATCCGCCGTTCGAGCCGCCCATGATGCCCAACTGCCTGGGCGTCGTGAGGCCGCGCTTGATGAGATCGGCGGCGACGGCCGCGAAATCGTCGAAGCCCTTTTGGCGATTTTCGCCGACCGCCGCATCGTGCCAGGCGGGTCCGAACTCGCCGCCGCCGCGGATGTTGGCGACGACGAACGTGCCGCCCTTCTCCAGCCAGAGTTTTCCGAACGTCGCCGAATAGGACGGGGTCATCGACAGCTCGAATCCGCCATAGCCATAGAGGACGGTCGGCCGCGGACCCGGCGCGCCAGCCTTGCGCGTGACGAAATAGGGAATCTTCGTGCCGTCGGTGGAAACGGCTTCGAACTGCTCCGTCGTCATGCCGCTCGCATCAAAACGCGCCGGCAACGACTTGATCGCGCGCAGCCTGCCGTCGCCATGATCGGCAAACAGCGTCGGGGGCACGAGATAGGACTCGAACGAGAAATAGACCTCGGGACCGTAGTCATTCACCGACGAAATGTCCGCCGAACCATTCGCCGGCAGTGCAATCGGCGTATGCGTCCATGCACCGTCCTTGTACGCGAACTTGTAGACATGGCCGATGACGTTCTCGAGCGTGCTGACAAAGAGCCCGCTCCGGCCCGTTGCGACGTTGGCGATGCTGCTGCGCGCATCGGGCGTGTAGAGGACGGAAATCTTGGGCAGCGTCTTCGCCGCCAGCCAATCCTTCAGCGAAAACGCGGCCAGCGCGCCTTGCGGAATGCCGCTCCAAGGTTTGCGCAGCGTGAAAAGCACCTGTCCGTCATAGAGACCGGTCACGCTCGCGAAGCGCGGCAGCGGCAGTTGCAACGTCTCGCCCGCGTCGGTCACAAAGTAGAAATCGGCGTCGAAGAAATCGGCATGACGCACGACAAACGCGTACTCGCGGTCATCGCTGTCGAGCATCGTGAAGGGACTGACGCCGACATCGTCGACGGTGCCTTCGAAGATGGTTGCGGCGGATGCGACCGCCTCGCCGCGGCGCCAGCGCTTGACGATGCGCGGGTAGCCGGACTTGGTCATCGTGCCTGGGCCAAAGTCTGTTCCGAAGAAAATCGTGTCGTCGCCGAGATAGGTCGCCTCGGACTTCGCCTCGGGCAGCGTGAACCCGCCGGTCAGGAAGACTTTTCGATCGGGATCGAACTCGCGCACGACACGCGCATCGGTGCCGCCGCGCGACAGCAACACGAGCGCGTGCTTGAAGCTCCTGGAACCCGCGACACCCGCATAGACCCAGTTCTCCTTCTCGTCCGCGGACAGCTTGTCGATGTCGAGCAGGATCTCCCATTGCGGGCTCGCGCTTTCGTAGGACGCAATGGTCGTGCGCCGCCAAAGGCCTTTGGGGTTGTGCTCATCCTGCCAGAAGTTCCGCACCGTGCCGCGGTAAAGACTGGCCGAGGGAATCCGGTCCGGCGCATCCATGATCTTGAGGATGGTGTCGTAATCCTTCTGATAGTCCGGATCGGATTTGAGGACGCCGGTCGAGCGAGCGTTCTGCTGCGCAACCCAGGCCAACGGCTTTTCGCCATGCACATCTTCAAGCCAGAGATAGGGATCATCCACGGTGTTGGCTCCATACGCTGCGGCCGCCATGGCGAGCGCCAGAACGGCAATCGATATACCGGCTCTCATTCCCCAGACTCCAGCGGGCCCGCCTGCAAAAGGAACGCAGCCTGCGGTCAATGCGCCACTGGCCCCAACGGGCCTCGCCGCTTATATACAGCCTCATGACGTCTTTTCGGAAAATGCACGGGCTCGGCAACGATTTCGTGGTGTTCGACGGCCGCAAGCAACCGCTCGCGCTCGACCGGACGGCCGCTCGCGCCATCGCGGACAGGCGCTTCGGCATCGGATGCGACCAGGTCATCGTGATCGCGCCCGGCCACGGAAAGTTCGACGCCGTCATGAATATCCAGAATGCCGACGGCGGCGAAGTGGAAAGCTGCGGCAACGCTGCGCGCTGCGTCGCCCGCCTGTTGATGGAAGAGACCGGACGCGACACGGTGCACATCGATACGGCCGGCGGGCCGCTGACCTGCAGCGATGCCGGCAACGGCCTGGTGACCGTCGATATGGGTCCGCCGCGGCTGATGTGGAACGAGGTCCCGCTTGCCCAGGCCGCCGACACCAACATGTTCCAGCTTAACGTCGACGGCTCCAACCATGTCGCGAGCGCGGTGTCCGTCGGCAATCCGCACGTGGTGCTGTTCGTCGAGAATGCCGAGACCGCGCCCGTCGCCTCGCTGGGCTCGCGGATCGAAACGCATCCGATGTTTCCCGAACGCACCAATGTCGAATTTGTCAGCGTGGAGCATGGCGGCAGGCTGCGCATGCGCGTGTGGGAGCGCGGCGTCGGCATCACCCAGGCTTGCGGAACCGGCGCCTGCGCAACGGCAGTCGCCGCGCATCGCCGCGGCCTCGCCGGACGCAAGGTCGAGATCGTGCTCGACGGCGGCAGCTTGCAGGTCGAACTGCGCGAGAGCGATGAACATATCCTGATGACGGGTCCGGCGACGCTCGTCTTCACCGGCATCGTCAATCTCGAGGCGCTGACGTCGTGACGGCCGAAATCCTGACCTTTGGCTGCCGTCTCAATGCCTATGAGTTCGAGGCGATCCGCGCCCGCGCGGCGGAAGCAGGGCTCGAGGACGCGCTGATCTTCAACACCTGCGCCGTGACGGCCGAAGCCGTTCGCCAGTCGCGCCAGGCGATCCGCCGCGCGCGGCGCGAGAATCCCGGCGCCAAGATCATCGTCACCGGCTGCGCGGCGCAGACCGAGCCGCAGAGCTATGCCGACATGGACGAAGTCGATCTTGTTCTCGGCAACCAAGAGAAACTGCAGACGCGAAGCTATGCCGACTTCGGGGTCGGCGCGTCCGAGCGCATCCGCGTCAACGACATCATGAGCGTGCGCGAAACCGCCAGCCAGATGGTCGACTGCTTCGAAGGACCGACGCGCGGCGTGCGGGCGTTCCTGCAGGTCCAGAATGGCTGCGACCACCGTTGCACGTTCTGCATCATTCCTTTCGGCCGCGGACCCTCTCGCAGCGTGCCGATGGGCGCCGTCATCGATGAAGCCAGGCGCCTGACCGATACCGGCGTTCCCGAGATAGTGCTGACCGGCGTCGACATGACCGCCTATGGCGCCGACCTGCCCGGCGCACCGACACTCGGACAGCTTGTGCGCAAGCTCCTCAAACTCGTACCCGGCATCAGGCGGCTGCGGCTTTCCTCGATCGATACCATTGAAGCCGATGACGAACTGATGCGCGCCATCGCGGAAGAAGACAGGCTCATGCCGCACTTTCATCTTTCGGTGCAGTCCGGCGACGACATGATCCTCAAGCGCATGAAGCGCCGTCATTCTCGCCACGATACGATCGAGTTCTGCAGGACGGTGCGGCGCGTCAGGCCCAACGCCGCATTCGGCGCCGATCTGATTGCAGGATTTCCGACCGAGACCGAAGCGATGTTCCAGGAAAGCATGAAGCTGGTTGACGATGCCGGGCTTTCCAGCCTGCACGTCTTTCCCTTCAGCGCGCGCCGCGGCACGCCCGCCGCGCGCATGCCGCAAATCGCCAAGGCCGTCATCAAGGAACGCGCGGCGCGCCTGCGCGCCAAGGGCGAAGTGGCCGCGGCACGGCGCCAGCTCTTGCTCGTGCGAAAGGAACAGACCCTGCTCGTCGAACAACGCGGCATGGGACGCAGCGAGTGCTTCACGCCGGTCGCATTCGAAGGCGAAGCCGCACCCGGAACGTTCGTGCGCGCGCGCATCACCGGAATTGCCGGCGGCAGGCTCAGGGCAGAACTCGCACCATGAGAGATTTCGGTGAAGCGCCGCCGCCGCCGACCTTCTTTGAGCGGCTGAAGGAAGGATTGTCGCGCAGCACGGCGGGACTGTCGGACAATATCACCGGCATCTTCACCAAGCAGAAACTCGACGCCGAGAGCGTGGCGCAACTCGAGGACGCGTTGATCAAGGCAGACATGGGCACCGCGCTCGCCTCGCGGCTGTCGCGCGCGGTCGGCGAGGGACGCTATGGCGCGGAGATCAGCGACTATGACGTGCGCGAGATATTGCGCAGCGAAATCGCGAAAGTTCTGAAACCCATCGAAAAGCCGTTCTCGATCGACGGAAGCAAAAAGCCATTCGTCATTTTGGTCGCAGGCGTGAACGGCGGCGGCAAGACGACGACGATCGGCAAGATCGCCAAGAAACTGACGAAGAACGGCGCAAAGGTTGTGCTCGCTGCGGGCGACACGTTCCGCGCCGCCGCCATCGAACAGCTTGCCGTGTGGGGCAAGCGCGCTGGCGCAGAGGTCATCTCGCGTCCGGCGGGCTCCGATGCCGCCGGCCTCGCGTTCGAGGCTCTGGAGACGGCGCGGGCGCAAGGCGCGGACATTCTGATCGTGGACACCGCCGGGCGCCTGCAGAACAAGGCGGGCCTCATGGCCGAGCTGGAAAAGATCGTGCGCGTACTCCGCAAGCTCGATGCGACAGCGCCGCATGCCACGCTGCTCGTTCTTGACGCCACGACAGGTCAGAACGCGATCGGTCAGGTCGAGGCGTTCAAGGGCGTCGTGCCCCTTACCGGTCTTGTCATGACGAAGCTCGATGGAACGGCGAAGGGCGGCATCCTCGCCGCGCTGGCCCAGAAGTTTACGATTCCGGTGCATTATATCGGCGTCGGCGAAGGCGAAGACGACCTTCAGCCGTTCAATGCAGAAAATTTCGCCAAGGCGCTTACGGGGTCGAAATGAACACGCAAATGCGGCGTCTTGCGCTGGACCTTGGTCCGCTGATCGTTTTCTTTGCAGCCTTCCAGTTCTTCGGCATCTTCGCGGCGACCGCCGCATTCATGGTTGTGATCGTCGCGGCACTCGCCATCGGCTATTCGCTCGATCGCAAAGTGTCTCCAATCGCACTCTTTACGGCCGTAATCGTGTTGGTGTTCGGCGGGCTCACGCTCTACCTCAAGAACGACACCTTCGTAAAAATCAAACCGACCATCATCTATGCAACCTTCTGCACAGTGCTTCTGGGCGGGATGATGTTCAACCGGCTCTTCATAAAATACGCGCTGGCTTTCGAGTTCGAGTTGCCCGAGAGCGCGTGGCGCACCCTGACGTGGCGCTGGGCCGCGTTCTTCGGAGCCCTGGCGGCTCTCAATGAAATTGTGTGGCGGAATTTTTCGACCGCGCATTGGGTGATCTTCAAGGTCTGGATCATCCTGCCACTAGTTCTGGTATTCGGCGCACTGCAGGCACCACTATTGCTCAAGCACCAGATCGAGAAGGACCCGCCTGCGGAATAGAATGTCGCGCGGCCAACCGCATCAGCGCGGCGCGGGAAAATTGCCGTTCTGTCCGGGCGGGTTTGAGAAAGGCGCAAATACCTTGCGCTCGCCGATCTCGCGATAATGTTCGAGGGCCCACGCCGCACTGGGGAAAGCAATCTCCGTCCACGGAATATCGTCCCAATCGAACAGCTTTACCTCCAGACTTTCCGCACCCGCGCCAAATTGCTCCGTGTCAAGACGGGCTTTGTACATCAGTTGCACCTGGCTGATGCGCGGAATGGAATAGACGGCAAGCAATCCTTCGAGAACAATGTCGCACTCCGCTTCCTCGCGGGCCTCGCGGCGCGCGCCGTCTTCCGGCGTTTCGTTTTCTTCCAGATATCCTGCCGGTAGTGTCCAGAAGCCCTTGCGCGGCTCGATGGCGCGACGGCACAGCAAGATCCTGTTTCGATACGTAACAACCGAGCCCACAACGATTTTTGGATTTGTGTAATGCACGTGGCCGCAGTCGCCGCACACGTAACGTTCCTCGGTGTCTCCATCCGGAACACGACGGACGAAGCGCGGACTGGGCGGCGGTGGTGCGGTGCGATGGCCGGTCATGGCGACAATTCTGCCCAACGCAAGATCGAAACGGAAGCGTGAAAGCGAATCTTTGCGTTGCAAACGCCCGATCAAACGCGATAGAGATTGTTGTGACGGGGAACGGGGCCGTCTAATCTTTTTATCTGTGAGCGAACCCGGTTGGGGTGGCTGACAATTCGGAAACGACAAAAGTCGACCAATTGTCGAGCAGGGGAAGCGAATGACGAAGGCACAGCGCAGGGTGAATGGAGGCTTCGATTTGTCGGAGTCACCCTCACACCTCATCAAACGCTGCGCACAATATTTCGGCGACCTCTATGCGCACGAAGCCGGATCGAGCGATCTCACCAAGCAACAATTCACGGTACTCGCCGCGCTCGAACACAATGAAGGCGTGAGCCAGACCGCGCTCGTCGACATCACGGGCATCGACCGCTCGACCCTGGCCGAGATGGTGCGCCGCATGCTCGACAAGGGTTTGCTGTCGCGCGAACGCACCGAAGAAGATCAGCGCGCGAATGCGGTTGCGATCTCGCCTTCGGGACGAAAGTCGCTGCGCACGGCGCGCACGGCATCGGAGCGCGCAGAGAAAGCGTTGCTCGACGCCCTGCCCCTGGCCGAGCGCGCGCGCTTTGTCCGTTTGCTGGCGCAGATTGCCGTTGCCGGCGAAGAATTCGCGGCCAACGGACCCGCCGCGCCGCGCGCAAAAGGCCGCCGCAAGCGGTCTTAATCGCCTCTAATTAAACGCGAATATCGATGTTGGCGCCGAGCGGGCCTGAACGGCCATAGCCGCTCGACGGCGCGGCGTTTGCCGCGGACGCCGGCGCGGTCGCCACCGCAGGTGTGTCTGCAGACGGTGCAAATTCCAGCGGCTCGAACGCCGCGACACCCGATGCGGATTTTTCCTTGGCGAGCGCAGCAGAGAACTTCGCCTGCGTGTCCGCCGCGGGTTGCTGTACGCTGCGCGCGATCTGCTGCGAAGCGATGAGGAGGTTTGCCGCGCTGAGCTGCATCGCGCCAGCTTGCATAAACATGGTTTACAGAGTCTGAAGATCAGCTCCGCGCCGCGGTGGCGATGGCCGGAAGAATGTCGAGGACCAGACTGTCCGGCGTGATCGGTCCAACGAAGCGTTCGCGCACGACGCCGTGCCTGTCGATGATGAAAGTCTCGGGCACTCCGTACACGCCCCATTCGATGCCTGCGTGCCCGTCACCGTCATAGCCGATGCGCGCATAGGGATTGCCGACATCCTTGAGGAACGTTCGCGCTTTCTGCGGCGTGTCTTTCCATACCAGACCGAACAGCTGCACGCCGCGCGCCTGACCAAGCTGCGCGAGTTGCGGCGCCTCGGCGCGGCACGGCACGCACCAGGATGCAAAGACGTTAACCACAGTGACGCGCCCGCCTGCGAGCTGGTCGCGTCCAAATCCGAGCGTCGCCGCATCGAGCGCAGGCAGCGCGATCGCAGGCGCCGGCTTGTCGATGAGAACCGACGGCAGATCGCCCGGCGGCGGCGCCTGCAATCCTTTGAACAGGAACCATGCCAGCGCCGCGAACGCGACGATCGGCAGCAGATAGATCAATCGCCTCACGGCTTCTCCAGCGCGTCGAGACGCGTCTTTGCGCGCGCATATCCGCGAAGGGTCAGAAGGATCGCTGCGCCCAGTCCCAGCGCGCTGACGGCATAGGCCGGCCAGACAAAGGCGGCATATCCACCCATATTGAGTAGTTCACTCATCTCTGCCCCGCCAGCATCAGCGAACGCGCGCGGCGCTCGAGGATTTCTGTCCGTATACGTACCGTCCACAGCGCAAAGAAAAGAAGCGTGTAGCCGAGCGCCATCAGCCCCAGCGGCCACAGGAACACCGCAGCGATCTGCGGGCCGTCGGCGCGCATGATGCTCTCGCCCTGGTGCAGCGTGTGCCAGTTCACGGAGAACTCTATGATCGGCAGGTTGACGGCGCCGACCAGAGCCAGGATCGCGGCGGCGCGTGCGGCACGGGCTTCGTCTTCGATCGCGTTCCACAGCGCGATGTAGCCGAGATAGAGAAACAGCAGCAGCAGGAACGAGGTGAGACGCGCGTCCCACACCCAATAGGTGCCCCACATCGGCCGTCCCCAGAGCGAGCCTGTGACAAGACCGAGAACCGTGAAGATCGCGCCGAGCGGCGCGGCCGCCTTGGCCGCCACGTCTGCGAGCGGATGACGCCAGACGAGGCTGAAGAACGAAGTCACGGCCATCAGCCCGTACGCCATCATCGCTGTCCATGCCGCGGGCACATGCAGGAACATGATCTTGACCGTCGTACCCTGCTGATAGTCAGGCGGCGCAAGAAATCCGAGGATCAGCCCGGACGCGAGCGCGAGGGCTGCCGCGACGGCGAGCCAGGGAAGAAACGTCGCGCTCGCGTCCATGAAGCGCTTGGGGTTGGCGAGTGCGAACATGTTCGCCATCTAGGCTGTCCTTCCAGACGTCACAAGCATCGAGATCAACCTGCGAGATTGAGCCGCACGGCGGCTGCCGCGGCAAAGGGTGACAGCACCGTTGCCGCGACCGAAAAAGCCGAGAGAAATAGAAGCGCACCGTCGGACAGTCCGTCCAGCGTCGATTGCACCGCTCCGGCCCCGAAAATCACGGCCGGAGCCAGAAGCGGCAGCACCAGAAGCGGCAAGATCAGTCCGCCGCGGCGGATCGACAGTGTAAGCCCTGCCCCGATCGCACCCAGCGCACTGACGGACGGCGTGCCGATCAAAAGTGAGAGAGCAAGCGTTCCGGTCGCCGCCATCGGCAGGCCGAACATCCCGCCCAGCAGCGGCGAGAGGATCGTCAACGGCAAACCCGTGGTCAGCCAGTGCGCCGCGATCTTTGTCGCGCTCACCGTTTCGAGCGACAGCGGCGAGAGAGCGAGAAGATCGAGACTGCCGTCATCGAAATCCGCCTGGAACAGGCGGTCGAGCGACAGAAGCGCTGCGAGCACGGCTGCAACCCAAAGGACGCCCGCGGCAACGCGCGCGAGCAATTTGAGGTCTGCGCCGACGCCGAGCGGAACCAGCGTTGCGACCGCTGCGAAGAAAGCGAGCGCGAGTGCGGCGCTGCCGCCGGCGCGAGTCGCAAGGCGCATGTCGCGCCAGAGCAGCGCCCCGATCATGCGCCACCCAGTGTCAGCCGTTCGCAGGCGATGCCGAGCGGCTCATGCGTCGCGGCGAGCGCGATGCCGCCGCTCGCGCAGTGCGCGGCGATCAGCTCGGCGGCAAATTTCTTGCCGTTGGTATCGAGCGCGGCCAACGGCTCGTCTAGCAGCCACAACGCGCGGCCGGAAAGCTTTAGCCGCGCGAGCGCCAAACGCTTTTTCTGTCCGGCGGACAGATACTGACAGGGCAGCGTGGCGCAGCGCTCAAGGCCAGCATCGGCCAGCGCCGGCGCGACGTCGGCATTGCTGCCGTAGAGCTGCACGAAAAACTGCAGCACCTCGGTCGGCGTAAGCTGCGGCTTGGCGCCGTCATGATGGCCGAGCCAGCCGATCTCGCGGCCGCGATCCTCGGGTTCGGAAATCTCGCGAGACCCGGTGAGAACGATCCGCCCCGCCGCCGGAACCAGGAAGCCGGCGATGGTGCGCAGCAGCGACGTCTTGCCGACGCCGTTCGGCCCCTCGACCGCATAGGCCTGCCCAGCGGCGGCGCTGAAACTCAAATCGCGAAACAGCACCCTCTCACCGCGGATGCAGGTGAGGTTGCTGACGGCGAGAGAACTGATGGCGTTCAACGGGTCCTCATCCTTCGGCGGGCTCAGGATGAGGGCTGGCTAGAATCCCCCATGGCGAGCGTGTCGAACCATGAGGGGACTGGAGCTATCCCGCAATATATTGCGCGCCGTTGACCGTCATGGTGGCGCCGGTGATGAAGGCGGCGTCGTCGGAGGCGAGGAACGCCGCCATCTTGGCGATTTCGCCGGACTTGCCGAGACGGCCTAATGGGATCGTCGCGATAATGCCCTCCAGAACTTTCGGCGGGACGGCCATGACCATCTCCGTATCGATGTAGCCGGGGCAGATCACGTTGACCGTGATGCCCTTCTTGGCGGTTTCCTGTGCCAATGCCTTTGTAAAGCCGATGATGCCGGCCTTGGCGGCGGAGTAGTTGGTCTGACCCATCTGGCCCTTCTGGCCGTTGATCGAGCTGATGTTGATGATGCGGCCGAAATTGCGCTCGCGCATGCCGTCGATCAGCGGGCGGCACATATAGAACATCGAGCCCAGATCGATGCGGATGACGTCGTCCCACTGTTCCGCGGTCATCTTGTGCAGCATGGCGTCCTTGGTGACGCCAGCATTGTTGACGAGGATGTCGATGGGGCCGAGCGCGCCTTCTACGTCCTTGATCCCGGCGGCACAGGCCGCGGCACTGCCGACGTCCCACTTGAAGACGGGGATGCCTGTCTCGGTCTTGAACTTCTGCGCGGCTTCGTCGTTGCCGCCATAGTTCGCGGCCACCTTGTAGCCGGCCCTTTTCAACTCAACCGCGATGGCGGCGCCGATACCGCGCGTACCACCCGTCACCAGTGCAACCCGAGCCATGTCCAACTCCCCGTGAAAACCCAAGATTTTCTTTTGTTTAGCACACATAGCCCGGCGAGTTAGGCAGACGCAATAAACTGCCGCCGCGACAGATCGCCTTGATACTTTCTAACCATAAACGCGAGCCTCGAACCAGGCAAACCAGCAAAAAGGGCGACGGATCGCTCCGCCGCCCAGTCTTGCAAAAACGCATGTCAGGCTCGTGTTACGCCCGCTCGACGCACATCGCGATGCCCATGCCGCCGCCGATGCAGAGCGTTGCGAGGCCCTTCTTGGCATCGCGGCGCTGCATCTCATGGAGCAGCGTGACGAGTACGCGTGCGCCCGACGCGCCGATCGGATGACCGATCGCAATCGCGCCGCCGTTGACGTTCACCTTCGATGTGTCCCAACCCATGTCCTTGTTCACCGCGCAGGCCTGCGCCGCGAAGGCTTCATTGGCCTCGACGAGATCGAGATCGCCCGCCTTCCAGCCAGCCTTCTCGAGCGCCTTGCGCGACGCCGGGATCGGGCCCGAGCCCATCACCTTCGGATCGACGCCTGCCTGGGCCCACGACTTGATCGTCGCCATCGGCTTGAGACCACGGCGCTTGGCTTCGGCTGCGCTCATCAGGACAAGCGCGGCTGCGCCGTCATTGATGCCCGACGCATTCGCCGCGGTGACCGTGCCGTCCTTCTGGAAGGCGGGCTTGAGTCCGGCCATCGCTTCGAGCGTTGCGCCGTCGCGAATGTATTCGTCCGTGTCGATGATCTTCTCGCCCTTGCGTTCCTTGACCGTGACGGGCGCGATCTCGTCCTTGAACTTGCCGGCCTTCTTGGCGGCTTCGGCCTTGTTCTGCGAGGCAACGGCGAACACGTCCTGCTGCTCGCGCGTGATCTGCCATTCGCGCGCGACGTTCTCTGCGGTCACGCCCATGTGATAGCCGTTGAAGGCGTCCCACAATCCGTCCTTGATCATCGTGTCGATGAAATCGAGATTGCCCATCTTCTGTCCGGCGCGCAGATAGGCCGCGTGCGTCGACTGGCTCATCGATTCCTGGCCGCCGGCGACGACGATCGTCGAGTCGCCGTTGCGGATGGCCTGTGCGCCAAGTGCAACGGCGCGAAGACCCGAACCGCACACCATGTTCACCGACCAAGCCGGTGCGCCGATCGGAACGCCCGAATTGATCGAGGCCTGACGTGCCGGGTTCTGTCCCTGCGCCGCGGTCAGCACCTGACCGAGGATCACTTCGGACACATCTTCGGGTTTTACGTCGGCACGTTGCAGCGCCGCCTTGATCGCAACCCTGCCCAGCTCATGGGCCGGAACCGAAGCAAAGGATCCATTGAATGCGCCGACAGGCGTGCGCGCCGCCGAGACGATGACAACTTCTTCCACCAGAACCTCCCAGAACTTTCAGTTTGTTTCTGCTTTCGTCCAAAATGCCGCGAATGCGAGCACTGGTAAACTGTGGCAAATCGCGCTTGTAAATCAGTGGGTTAGTGCCCACATTTTAAGCAAGGCAATGTTGCGCCTGCTCAAATGGCACTGGACAGGGGCGAAACAGTGATGTTGAGCTTATCAAGAGTAAGCGCCTACAGAAGCGCGAAACGCCCTCAAATCAACGGTAAACCAGCGTGTCGGAAGATAGCCCAAAGGCGGAAGCCCCTGTTGTCATCAAGAAGTATGCGAACAGGCGTCTCTACAACACCCAGACCTCGACCTATGTGACCCTCGATCATCTCGCGCACATGGTGAAGGAAGGGACGGAGTTCGAAGTCCGCGATGCCCGCACCGGCGAGGACATCACGCGGTCCGTTCTCACGCAGATCATCTTCGAGGAAGAGGCCAAGGGCCAAAGCCTCTTGCCGATCAAGTTCCTGCGCCAGCTCATTCGTTTCTATGGCGACAGTTTACAGAGTTTTGTACCCGGCTATCTCGACATGAGCATGGACGGTTTCACCAAGAACCAGGAAGCGATGCGCACGCGCCTGGCAGAAGCGTTCGGCGGCAGCACGCATGTCATCGAAAACATGACGCGCCAGAACATGGCGATGTTCGAACGCGCCATGCAGATGTTCTCGCCCTTCGTTCCCGCGCGCACCGGCAAGGCCGGCGAAGACGAGACCAAGGTGAACGGCGCGCCGGAACGCACAAAGCCGTCCGAGGAAATCAGCGAGCTCAAGAACGAGATCGAAGCGATGCGCCGCCAGCTCGCAGAGCTCAGCCAGCGCAAATAGCGCGACGGACTATCTGGACCAGTCCGGCTCAAGCTCCGGCTCGCCGAAGAAGAAGCCCTGGAAATAGTCGACGCCCATGCTGTGCAGCAGCTGCGCGTCCTGTTCGGATTCCACCCACTCGGCGACCGTGCGCAGATTGAAGTTCTTGGCCAGGCCGACAAGCGTGCGCACGAAGACCTGGTTTTCCGGAGACGTCGAAAGCCCCTTCACGAACGAGCCGTCGATCTTGACCGTGTCGACATGCAGCATCTGCAGATTGCGGAACGAGGTGTAGCCCGCGCCGAAATCGTCGATCGAGACGGTGGAACCCATCTCGCGCAGCTGCGAGACGAATTGCGCATTCTCCTCGAAGTGATTGAGCGCGGCGGTTTCCGTGAGTTCGACGTTCAGGCGCGACGCCACATCCCTGTTCGCGCGCACAAACTCGACAAAGCTGTTGAGCCAGGACGGATTGCCGGCCGCCGTTCCGGAAACGTTGACGCCGATCCGAACGTTGGGATTGGCGCGCAGCGTTCCGACCGCAATTTCGACCGCGCGGCGGTCGATCAGGCCGACAATGCCAAGCTGTTCTGCGGCAGGGACGAAGTATCCGGCAGTGGCGAGCGAGCCGTCCTTGCGCCGCATGCGCAGCAGCGCCTCGTATTTGACGGTCTTGCGCTCGCCGGAACTGATGATCGGCTGATAGGCAAGCAGCAGGCGGTTGTCGTTGAGGGCGGACATCACTTCGTCCGCGATCGCCATCATGCGTAGCCGTGCGCCTTCGCGCTGCGGCGACTTTTCATAGACCGTGAAACCGTCACGTCCGCCGCTGCGCGCGCGTTCCAGCGATTCCTCGGCCCGCAGCATCGCTTCCTGGCTGGACGAGGCGCCGGACGGCAGCCACACGGCGCCCACCGAGCATGTCGCGGAGACCTGTCCGCAACGCGTGTCGACCACGCTGCCGCGCACGGCGGCGCGCAGGCGCTCGCTGACGATGGCGACTTCGCGTTCCTTGCAGTTGCGCAGGATGACGCCGAACTTGTTGCCGGCCACGCGGCCGATGATGTCGCTCGAACGCAACGTGCGCGACAGTCGCTCGCCGATGGCGACGATCACCTCGTCGCCGGCATCGAAACCGTAACCGTCATTGATCATCGCGAGGCGATCGATCGAGGCCACGAGAAAGGCGCAGGTGCGGTCTTCGGCGGTGGCCTTCTCGATCGTCTGGGCCAGTTCGGCGCGCAGGGAGTTGCGGTTGAGATGTCCCGTCAGTTCGTCACGCGTCGCGAGATAGGTGAGCCGCTGCAGGTCGCGCTGTTTCTCGGTCGTGATGCGCACAAGGCCCGAAAGGCGCTCGGTGCGTCCGTCGGCGCGCGCCTGGCGCATGCCGACCATCGTGACCCACAGCGAGCCCATTGCCGAAGACGCTTCGAGCGCCAGCTCGAAATTGGATTGCTGCGCGGCGCGCGTTTCGATCATCGCCGTCAGGCGCGTGCGCGAATCCGGATTGAGCCAGGCGAGGAACGATGCGCCGCGCGGCAGGCGCAGCTCATCATGGTGATAGGGAAGGATGTCGATCGCACCATCCCAGCCGATGCGGTCATCCGAAATCGTCCAGTCGAACGATGCGACCCCCGCGCCGAGCATCGAGTAGCGCAGCCGCTCGGCTCGCTCGGACGCGCTTAGAGCGTCCAAACCGTCTGCAGGCTTCTTCTGAAGCAGCTGACTCACCGCACCCACCATCTCGAGCCGTTTTCCGGCCTTATTGAATGAGTTTGGTCGTCCGGCCTTAAAAATCTCGTAACTCCTGAGGCATGCGGGGGTGCGCCGGGCCGCGGTATGCAGTTTGCCTTAAGAGAAGGTTATGAACCTTCCGGCCGTCACCCTTCTGCACGCGAAAACGCTGACATCCAGCGCTGTCGTGAAGGCGTGCCCCATCGGGAACGGCAATCATTCCAAGACCATAGGCGAAGACGGCGCGACATCCGGGCGCCGCTCCACCGATCACGCTCCGGCCGCCCGGGCCGTTCAGCCGTGCCGGAATGAAACAGTTTCGTTCGCCCCGCTCTGGAACGGTCCGCGCCTGCGTCCCGCATTCGTCGCGCAGGTGCTCGGACAGGTCCTGATGAACCCGCGCGAACGGGCGAGCGGCCTAGCCCGCGTCGCTTACGATAACGGTGCGCCGAAGATCCCTACTGCCTTGCTCCTCGACGCCAGTATCTGACGCGCGCGCCAGCGCCAGTGTCAGTCCGAGCAGTCCGGCGGCGGAAAACAACAGATACGCAGGCGTCGCCCCATCCAGTGCGAACGACGACGCCGATGCGAGCAAGGCCAGCGCCGAGAGCATTCCCTGGATCGAGGACAAGCGCGCGGCATCGAACTGGCGCGCGCTGATCAGGAGGATTGCCGCTGCCGACAGCGCGGCGGGCGCCAGCGCAAACGAGATGATCCCTGTCGCCGCGCTCGCCAGTCCGCCAAGACAAACGAGTCCGAGCAGTAGCGTTGCCGGCATCGGCGACATCGCTTTCTCGAAACTCGCATAGGCCGCGAAGGCGAGAACGGGCAGTGCGATCGCCGCGACCAGCAACGCCACTTCGTCCGCCACGGGCGGCGCGATCGCGCTTGCTGCCGCCAGCGCCGCGAACAGCATGCTGGCGAAACGCAGATGAACGCGGGCCGCGGCGCGCGCGCCGGTCGCGAGGAACCAAACGGCGATCGCAGCCGCGCCCAGCAATGCTGCGGTCAGCAGCATCATTGCGGTTTGCTCAGCAGATCGAGCACCAATGCCTTGATCTCGGCCAGCGTGCGCTCGACGCGGTCCAGCCGCTCGTGCAGATTCGCCAGCGCGTCGGACGGTGCGTCTTTCGGCACGGGTGTGGAAACGCCGGCACGTTCCGCAATCTCTGCGGGCGGCGCGCCAAGAAGCGCGGAGAGTGTCCGCACATTGGCTGCGCTGAGTTCGCGCTGGTCTTTCCACAATTCGGCAATCTGCTCGGCCGTGAGACCGAGCGCTGCGGCAACGTCGGCGCGGCGCAGCCCGGATGCCTCCAGCCGCGCGTCGAACCACGCCGAATCAAAGAACAATGCCATCAGGCTTGAGAGTTTACGCGCGTTCACCGCGCCTGAAAATGTTAGTGCTCCGGATAGAAGTCCGGATGCGCGACATAGGCGGCGCCGATGATGTGGCCGTAGCCGCCCTGTTGAACAATGATCGCGACCCCGTCATGCGGCAGGCCGGCCATCGCCGAACGCGGAAGAGTCAGTGTCAGCGCGCCGCCTTTCCACACGCCGACCGCGCGCAGGTCGCCGACCACATTGTGGTACGTGATCGCGCGTCCTTCGTTTTCGCCCGCCTTGATTGCAACGTTCACGGCAGAGCGCAGATGAAACATCCAAACGGTTGCATTGTGCGTGCCGTCGGCCGCGCCGATGCTGATATGCAATTCCTGACCGGTTTCGCTCACGCTGACGGGCGCGACGGGATCTGTGGCGTGCGCGTCGGACGCAACGCTGTCGAGTTGCTGCGCGCGCGCATCGATCGCCGCCTCGACGCTGGCGACGCGGCTGCCGACAACGTCCTGAACGCCGTCGACGATCATCTGCGGCGTGTACACGCCGCCATGACCCATCGTGGTTGCATAGGCCTTCTGCCGGCGCGTATTGGCTTCGCTTGCCAGCGTGTCCTTCCAGCCGAGCATGTCCCAATAAGTGATCGGCAGGCTCATCGCGATGACGTCCGCGCGCTGCGCGAGCTTGCCCAGCAACGCATCGGCTGGCGGACAGGAATTGCAGCCCTGGCTGGTGTAGAGCTCGACGACCACCGGGCGGATCACGGCCGCCTGCGCCACCGAGCCGGCGAGCATGAAAAGTCCGGCAAGGGCGATCGGGCGCAACATCATCTTCATGCAACGACCATAGGACGCGGACGCCGCCCGCTCCAGTCACTTCAATTTGTAGGGGATACGCGCCGAGCCCGGGCCGAAAGCTCCGGCTTTTCAGAGGGATCGCATCGCCGGCGCGCGTTCGACCCGTTCACTTCTCTGTGTCGGCGCGGCATCAGGTGTCCGCCGATTTCATCCGCGTGGCGCCGAACCGTTGACGCGGCGCGGGCCGCCTCATAGCTTCCGCGCCCATTTTTGGACGGTCAAACGGTGGCGGGATTTCCCGTCCGCCGCGACGGCGTTTGGGGCGGAGCGCAGAGATGACACAGATCAGCGTCGAAAATCTAAGCAAATCCTACAGCGTCGCCGTGAGAGATCCCGGCCTTGCAGGCGCGATGCGCGGGCTGTTTCAGCGCAGGCAGCGCCAGATCGCGGCGCTGGACGATGTCAGCTTCTCGCTCGAACGCGGCGAGCTGCTCGGCTTCATCGGACCGAACGGCGCCGGCAAGTCGACGACGATCAAAATTCTTTCCGGCATCCTGCGCCCCAGTTCGGGGAGCTGCCATGTCGACGGACTTGTTCCGTGGGAACAACGCATCACCCATGTCGGACGCATCGGCGTCGTGTTCGGGCAGCGCACGCAATTGTGGTGGGACCTGCCTGTCGTCGAGAGTTTCGCGCTGCTGCGCGATATCTACCGGGTCGACCAGCCGAGGTTCGCGCGCACCAGCGAGCGGCTGATCGACATGCTGAAGATCGCGCCGCTTCTGGACACGCCGCTGCGCCAGCTCTCGCTCGGCCAGCGCATGCGCTGCGAGATCGCGGCTGCGCTGCTGCATGCGCCGTCGATACTGTTTCT
This sequence comes from uncultured Alphaproteobacteria bacterium, assembly GCA_963741725.1. Classification (GTDB taxonomy): domain Bacteria; phylum Pseudomonadota; class Alphaproteobacteria; order Micropepsales; family Micropepsaceae; genus Rhizomicrobium. The sequence continues at coordinate 68,247 of CAVUJC010000001.1, forward strand.
CGACGAGCCGACCATCGGCCTGGATGCGATCTCCAAGCTGGCGCTGCGCGAGTTCGTCAAGGACCTGAACCGGACGGACGGCGTCACCGTCATCCTCACCACGCACGACATGCACGACATCGAGGCCCTGGCCAGGCGCGTCATCATCATCGGCAACGGCAAGCTGCTGCGCAACTCCAGTTTCGAGTCCATGCGCGCGGAGGTGCTCGGCGAGCGCAGGCTCATCGTCGATTTCGCGAACGACAGCAGTGATGTCGAGATCGAAGGCGCCGACGTCCGCGCGCGCGACGGGCGCACGGTCGAATTCGCGTTCGATCCGGAGCGCACGCCTGCGCACACGCTGATCGCGCGCATCGCCGCGTCGCACGAGGTCGTCGACATCCGCGTCGAGGATCCCAAGATCGAGGAAGTGATCGCGCGCTTCTACACGCTGCACGGCGCGGTGGAATCATGAACGCCGCCGCCCTGCCCTATCTCTCCATCCTGCGCGCGCGATTTGCGCTCATGCTGCAGTACCGCGCCGCGGCGTTTGCCGGATTCGCGACGCAATGCTGGTGGGGCGCCATCAAGGTCATGGTGCTGGCCGCTTTTTATGCCGGCTCGGCGCATCAGCCCATCAACCTGGCGCAGGCCATCACCTACACCTGGCTCGGCCAGGGACTTCTCGGCCTGCTCCCCTGGCAGGCGGATGCCGAGATCTCCGCCGCGGTCGAGACCGGCAATGTCGCGTATGAGCGTTTGCGCCCGGTCGACACGCACACATTCTGGCTGGCTCGCGCCATTGCCGCGCGCGCGGCCAATACCGGCCTGCGCGTCCTGCCGATGTTCGCTGTCGCAGCGATATTTCTTCCAATGATCGGGCTCGAAGCGTGGAGCTGGCACCTGCCATCCGGACCGCAGGCGGCCTTCCTGTTCGCCATCTCGATTTCACTCACGGTGATCTTGTCGTCGGCCTTCACGGTGCTGCTCAACATCGCCGTCACCGCGCTCAAGACGCGGCGCGCGGCGAACATCGCGCCGGTTCTGGTATCGCCGCTTTCGGGGATGATCGTTCCGCTCGTCCTGATGCCGCTCTGGATGCAGCCGTTCCTGTTCTGGCAGCCCTTTGCGGGTCTCGTCGACATCCCCTATCGCATCTATTTCGGCAACCTTGCCGGATCCGCAGCGCTTGAAGGGATCGCAGCCCAGTGCCTGTGGGTCGTTCTCTTCATCGTTATCGGCCGCGCCTGGATGGCGCGCGTCATGGCGCGCGTCGACATGCAGGGGAGCTGAGCATGAACGGGTTTCGTCTCTATCTCAGCTTCATCCGCAACTGCCTGCGCGCGCAGATGCTCTATCCGACGGCGTTCCTCTTGCGCCTCGTCTCGCAGTTCGTCATCACCATCACCGAGTTCGGCGGGCTCTACGCGCTGTTCCTGCGCTTCAGCCACATCCGCGGCTGGACCTTTCCGGAAATCGCTCTGTTCTACGGCGTGGTCAGCGTCTCGTTTGCGCTGGCGGACACGACGTGCCGCGGCTTCGACATGTTCGGCCCGCAATTCGTCAAGACAGGCGATTTCGACCGCGTGCTTCTGCGGCCGCGGCCGGCGACGCTTCAGCTGATGGGTTTTGAATTCGGGTTCACATCGCTCGGGCGCGTGCTTCAGGGGCTGATCGCGCTCGCCATCGGCGCATGGCTCCTGCATGTGGACTGGACTGTCGCCAAAGCGCTTTTGCTCGTCTGGGCCATGGCCGGCGGCCTTGCCCTGTTCATCGCGATATTGCTTTTGCAGGCGACGCTCTCCTTCTGGACCGTGGAGAGCCTGGAGATCGTCAACACGCTGACCTATGGCGGAATCGAGGCGGCGCAATATCCGCTCGACATCTACGCCAACTGGTTCCGCAAGTTCCTCACCTTCGTGGTGCCCCTGGCCTGCGTCGTCTATTTCCCGGTCGCGACCGTGCTCGGCCGAAGCGACGCGGCAGGCATTGCGAGCTGGATGGGCGCGCTCACACCGCTCGCGGGATTCGCGTTCCTCTTCGTCGCGCTGGGCGCGTGGCGCATCGGCGTTCGGCACTACACTTCTACCGGAAGCTGAGGCCCGTGCTATACGTTTGCGTATGGCCAAGCGTGAACCAGACTGGGAAACCTACCGCTCCTTCCTTGCGGTGATGACCGAAGGCAGCCTGTCGGCGGCCGCGCGCAAGCTCGCGCTGACGCAGCCGACCATGGGTCGTCACATCGACCAGCTTGAAGGAGATCTCGGAGTCTCGCTGTTCACGCGTTCACAAACCGGCTTGATCCCGACACAGGCGGCGCGCGAACTGCTGCCGCATGCGCAGGCGATGGCGAGCGCGGCCGACGCTCTGGTGCGCGCCTCGTCCGGCGCCGATGCGGAGGAGCGCGGCACGGTCCGCATCACGGCAAGCGTCATCGTCGGCGGCGAAGTCCTGCCGCCGATCCTCACCTCGTTTCGCGAGGAACATCCCGGCATCGCCATCGAACTTGTGCTCTCGGACCAGAACCAGGATCTTCTGCGCCGCGATGCCGACATCGCCGTGCGCATGGCGCAGCCCAAGCAGGAGGCTCTGCTGGCCAGGAAGATCGGCCGCGTCGGGCTCGGCCTGCATGCGCATCGCCGCTACCTCGAGCGCCACGGAACGCCGAAATCGTTCGCCGAAGTGCTGACGCACTCCATCATCGGCTTCGACCAGGAAACCGCGGTCGTGCGCGCGCTGCGCAAGATGGGACTGGATCTGACGCGCGACCTGTTCTCGCTGCGCTGCGACGCCGACCTTGCGCAACTGGCCGCTCTGCGTGCCGGGTACGGGCTCGGCGTGTGCCAGTTCGGAATTGCGCGGCGCGACCCCGATCTGGTTCATCTGCTCGCGTCGGAGTTCAAGTTCGAGATCGACATGTGGCTGGTGATGCACAAGGACCTGCGCAACACGCGCAGGATGCGCCTGCTGTTCGATCATCTTGCCAGGGAACTCGCCGTCTATGCGGCGAGCTCCAAACTCCGCTAGGCCGCCACCAGGTTGCGCAGGACGTATTGCAGGATGCCGCCGTTCTTGTAGTAGGCGACTTCGTCCGCCGTCAGGATCAGGAGCACCAGCGGCAGCGGTTCCGTCCGGCCGTCGGGATAATGGATCGTCGCAGTGACCTTCATATTCGGCGTGATCTCGCCCGACAGGCCCGGAATGTCGATCGCCTCGCGTCCGGTGAAGGCATAGTCCTTGCGCGTCTTGCCTTCGGCGAAGACGAACGGCGCGATGCCCATGCCGATCAGGTTCGAACGGTGAATGCGCTCGAAGCTTTCGGTGATCACGGCGCGCACGCCGAGAAGCTTTGGTCCCTTCGCCGCCCAGTCGCGCGACGATCCGGTGCCGTATTCCTTGCCGGCCACGATCACCGTGTCGATGTTTTGCTGCTTGTAGCGTTCGGCCGCGTCGAAGATCGACATCGTCTCGCCGCTCGACGCATCGTCTGCGAAGTACAGCGTGTTGCCGCCTTCCTTGCCGCCCATCATTTCGTTGCGGATGCGGATGTTGGCGAAGGTGCCGCGCTCCATCAGTTCGAAATTGCCGCGCCGCGCGCCGTAGGAATTGAAGTCCTGCTGCCGCACCTGGCGTTCGGAGAGATAGAGACCGGCCGGCGCCGTCGCCTTGATGTTGCCGGCGGGCGAGATGTGGTCCGTCGTGATGGAATCGCCGAACAGCGCCAGAATGCGCGCCTTCGTAACATTCTTCACCGGCTTGGGCTCGATCGTCATGCCTTCGAAGAAGGGCGGGTTCTTCACATAGGTCGAGCCCATCGGCCAATTGTAGGTCTGGCCCTTGGGCGCCTTGACCTTGCGCCAGTTGGCGTCACCGTCGAACACGTCGCCGTAGCGCGCCTTGAAGCTCGACGTCTTGATGCCCTTGCGCATCGCGGCGGAGATTTCCTTGGCGCTCGGCCAGATGTCCTTCAGGTACACCGGCTCGTTCTCCGTATCGTAGCCGACGGGTTCCCTCGTCAGATCGAGATTCATCGAACCGGCCAGCGCATAGGCGACGACGAGCATTGGCGATGCGAGATAGTTGGCGCGCACCTGCGGATGCACGCGCCCCTCGAAGTTGCGGTTGCCGGAGAGCACGGACGCGCAGACGAGATCGTTCGAGGTGATCGCCTCGGCCACGTTTTCCGGCAGCGGACCCGAATTTCCGATGCAGGTCGTGCAGCCATAGCCGACGAGCTGAAAGCCGAGCTTGTCGAGATATTTGTTGACGCCGGCTTTCTCCAGATAGTCGGTCACCACCTGGCTGCCGGGCGCCAGAGATGTCTTCACCCAGGGCTGCACCTTTAGTCCGCGTTCGACCGCCTTCTTGGCGACAAGTCCCGCGCCGATCATGACGGACGGATTGGACGTGTTGGTGCACGACGTGATCGCGGCGATGACGACATCGCCATGGCCGATGGAATGTTCGGTGCCGGCGATCCTGGAGCGCTTGTTCGCGTCGGCTTCCTTTTTGTAGGTGTTGAGCAGCGCGACGGCGAATTCATGCGCGGCGCTGCCGAGCGGCACGCGATCCTGCGGCCGCGCCGGTCCGGCGAGACTCGGCTCGACGCTGTTGAGGTCGAGAGAGAGCGTATCGGTGAACACCGGATCGGCGCTCTTCGACGTGCGATAGAGGCCCTGCGCCTTGGCGTATTTCTCCACCAGCGCGACGCGGGCGGGCTTGCGCGCCGTGTCTTTCAGATAGCGCACGGTTTCCGCATCGATCGGGAAGAACCCGCAGGTCGCGCCATATTCCGGCGCCATGTTGGCGATCGTCGCACGGTCCTCGAGCGACATGTCGTCGAGGCCCGGGCCGTAATACTCCACGAACTTTCCGACCACGCCCTTCTTGCGCAGCATCTGCGTGACGGTAAGGACGAGATCCGTCGCCGTGACGCCCTCGCGCAGCTTGCCGGTCAGCTTGAAGCCGATGACTTCGGGAATGAGCATGGAGATCGGCTGGCCAAGCATGGCCGCTTCCGCCTCGATGCCGCCGACGCCCCAGCCGAGCACCGAAAGTCCGTTCACCATCGTGGTGTGGCTGTCCGTGCCGACAAGCGTATCGGGAAACGCATATTCGACCATCTTCTTGGTCTTGGCGTCCTTTTCCTTGCGCGTCCAAACCGTCTGCGCGAGATATTCGAGATTGACCTGGTGGCAGATGCCGGTGCCCGGCGGAACGACGCGGAAGTTCGCGAACGCCTGCTGGCCCCAGCGCAGGAACTGATAGCGCTCCATGTTGCGCTCATATTCGATCACGACGTTCTTCTTGAAGGAATCCTTGCCGCCGAAATTGTCGACCATCACGGAATGATCGATCACAAGATCGACTTCCGCGAGCGGATTGATCTTCTCCGGATCGCCGCCAAGGTTCTTCATCGCATCGCGCATCGCGGCAAGATCGACGACGGCCGGAACGCCGGTCAGGTCCTGCATCAGGACGCGCGCCGGGCGGAACGCGATCTCGCGGTCGGACGTCTTCTTGCTGAGCCATCCTGCGATGGCGCGGATGTCGTCGGCCGTGACCGTGTTGCCGTCTTCGTAGCGCAGCAGATTCTCGAGCAGCACCTTCAGCGAATAGGGCAGCCTGGAGATTCCCTTGAGGCCGTTCTTCTCCGCAGCCGTCAGGCTGTAATAGGCATAGGTCTTGCCGCCCGCCGTCAGGGTGCGGCGGGATTTGAAAGTGTCGAGGCTGCGGGTCACGGGGCGCCCTTCGAAAGATGGGTTGAAGGAGGCCGGTTTAGTCCCGATTCATTAAGAATCCAAGCTTTCCGCGCCACTGCCGCTGCGACACTGTTGGCCGCCGGCCCTCGCTCATGACAAGCTTGTGAAAAATGGGGGAGGAAATAATGGGCGCAGAGCATGTGCGCGTCGAGCATGACGGCGATGTGACGACGATAATTCTGGACAGGCCGCAGGCGCGCAACGCCGTCGACCGGCCGACGGGCGACGCACTCGTCAAGGCATTCCTGGCCTTCGATTCGGAGCCCCGCGCCAAGGTGGCGGTGCTCTGGGGTGCGAACGGCTCGTTCTGCGCTGGCGCAGACCTCAAAGGCATGAGCGAGGGCCGCGGCAACCGGCTCAGCGCACCGGGCCAGCATTACGACCCTCATGCCGGCGATGCGCCGATGGGACCAACGCGCATGCGGTTGAACAAGCCTGTGATCGCGGCGGTGGCGGGGCATGCGGTGGCCGGCGGGCTCGAACTCGCCTGCTGGTGCGACCTGCGCGTGGTCGAAGAGGACGCAGTGTTCGGTGTGTTCTGCCGGCGCTGGGGCGTGCCGCTGATCGACGGCGGCACGGTGCGCCTGCCGCGATTGATCGGACAGTCGCGCGCGATGGACATGATCCTGACGGGACGGCCGGTCGGCGCAGAGGAAGCGTTTTCCTTCGGTCTCGCCAATCGCGTCGTGCCGAAGGGCCAGAGCCGGCGCGCGGCCGAAGAAATTGCGCACGACATTGCGCGCTTCCCGCAGACCTGCATGAAGGGCGACAGATTGTCCGTGTACGAACAATGGGACCATGACTATCAGCACGCGATGATGAAGGAGTTTGCGCATGGCACCGCCACGCTGCAGACCGGCGAGGCGCGCAGCGGCGCGGCGCGCTTTGCGAGCGGCAGGGGCCGCGGCGGACGGTTCGACGATCTGTAGCCTCCGTCGCAAATTCGCCCTATTCGTTAATTAGCTTGAGCATGGAGACGAGTCGGCTATCGCCGGCGCGGTCACGGGAATCGAAACTAGAGGGCCAATGCCCAGACGCGTGACCCTGTTTGCGCTCATCGCGATCCTAAGCTGTTCCGCTGCAGCCGAGGCGCAGGACGATGTCGGCACGCGCATGTCGCTGGAACGCATCGGCGACATCAGGCCGGGGACCTACACGGCCGATGAGCAGATAAAATTCACGCTCAATCACTATCTCGACCGCTATCTGCTGCGCTTTGCCAACGACCCGGAAGTTTTTGTTCTGTACGCGGATCACGGTTCGCTGGGCGGACGCGTGCTGCGCTACAACTCCGGAACAACGGCGCTTCAGGTGTCCGGCTGGGGCGCAATCACGTTGTACACTGATGCCGAACCAAGCGGCCTTCCCGCGGAGCGCACCGGCGACAGTGCGATGCCCATCGCCACGCAGGTCACGCTCGCTCAGGTGCAAGCCGCCGCCGAAGATGAATCCAGGCATCTGGAATATGCGCTCCATGTGCGCCTGTCGTTTGACGCGGATTGGCCGGCGCTGGCCGGCAATTCCGACATGCGAGCCTTCGCGTTTGACGCACTGCAAAATGCGGCGCGGGGCATTGAGCGCTTCGCGGCGCGCGCCGCAGCACGCGCGGCCCTGGCCGCGCGAGTGGACTCGGTTCAGATCGCCACGGCCGGACGTCCGCTGCTGCAGCTGCACGGTCGCATCGTGAACGTCACGTTCAATCCGGAACAGGGATTTGCCGGCCGCGCCTCGTCGCGCGCCATCGCGCGCGCCCTCGGCCAGATCCTGTCCGTGCCCGTCGTGAACTGATGTTCTAGGACGGAGCGAAGCCGTCCGGCGCGAGCTCGAACCTGTCGAAATCGAATCCCGGCGCGACCGTGCAGCCTGCGAGCGTATATCCGCCCAGCGTCCGCGTGCTTTGCCAGGCGCGCTCGGGAACGACGAGCTGTGGCCGCTGGCCGGCTGCGATGTCGTTGCCCAGTATATGCTCGATCGGCACGCCACGCCCCGGCGCAATCGACAATGCGAGCGGCGCGCCGCGATACCAGTGCCAGATTTCGCACACATCGATGCGGTGCCAGTGCGAAGTCTCGCCCGCTCGAAGCAGAAAATAGATCGCCGTGGATCGCGCACGATTGTCGGCGCCGCGCACATCGCGAAACACTTCGCGAAAATGGCCGCCTTCAGGATGCGGACGCAGATTGAGTTCGCGGATGAGATCGTCGGCTTCGTCGCTCACACGATGCTTTTACAGGCGCAAACATAGCGTGGCAAACGACGGGCGAGGTGCGAATCAGCCAGGCGGAACCGCCTGCTTTTTCAACGTAATCTCCCGCCTTAATACATTCTTAAGCTCACCGGCCGAGCGTAGGCATTGCGAGTCTTTCCGGAGGCCAGAATGGCCGCGCGCGCCAACCCGTTCTTCGACATTGCAGCCGAGCCGGCCGCGGACGATGTGCCCGCCGATACGAACAGCGCCATCGCCAGGCTCGCCCGTGTCCATGCAGAAGCGAAGGAGACGGCGCGTCTCTCCAACCTTCTCGGCCGATCGCTCTACGCGGCCATTGCCCTGCCGCTTGCCGCCGGCGCCACCATCTTCCTGTCGCGTGGAGTCAATATCGCGCCGTGCGTCGCGTGGGCCGTTCTGATCATAGTCGCCAGCCTGTCCATCGCGCGCGCCTATGCGTCGGCGATCGGCCAACCGTTTGAACGGCCGATACTGCAAGCCTTTGCGCAGGACCTCAGTGCCGTGATTCTCTATGCGGGCTTTGCCTGGGGCGCAGGCGCATTCCTTGTTCTTTCGCACACCTCGCCGATGGGAGCCGCCCTCGTCTTCGCAGTCGCACCCGCGCTTGGCCTGGGAGCGATCTTGCGCGAGCGAAGCGCGATAGTCCTGTTTCTTGCGCCCGTCGCGACCCTGACGTCATTCGCTTGCGTCCTGCGTCCCTTTGCGGCCGGCGCGATGAATGCAGCGCTTACCCTCATTGCCTGCGCGATCGTTGCATGGGGTCTGTATGCTGCCGATCGCCGGCACAACCGCAATCACCTGCAGTCACCGTAAGCCGAGCGATTTCAAGGGTTTCCTCGACCATCACACGAGGTTAATGTCCGCCGGCCTAGGCTTCACTCTTTCGCCCGATGAGGACGCCCATGTCGCTTGCCTATGCTTCGTCAGACGAGACCGCACGCCTCACGCACGAAAGCGAGGCCGAAGCGCAGGAGAAGCTGAGCGCTGCCGCCGCGCTGATCAGCGATCGCGCGACGAAGTCATTCTTCGACACGCTCTATTCCCACGCCGCGCCGGACGATGTGAACCGCTACGCGCCGCAAGCTCTGGCGACGCTCGCCAGGCTCGTGCTCGCGCGCGTCGAGAAGCATCGCAAAGGCGAGAGCGAAGTTTCGCTCTTTACCGCGCGCGACGAAGATCCCGCCTATGGCGAGAACGACACGCTGCTCGTCGCCGTCAATGACGACATGCCGTTCCTCTTCGACTCGCTGATCGCGGAAGTCACCGCGACGGGCGGCCGTCTGCGCGCCGTGTTCCATCCGATCGTGCAGCGTGACGGCCAGGCCGTCAGCGTCATCGTGCTGGTTCTGGAACCGGTGGTGAGTGAATCCGGGAAGCTCGCTCTCGTACAGGGCGCCAAGGCCGCCTTCGCGCAGGTGCGCGTCGCCGTGCGCGACTGGCGCCTGATGCTGGCGCGCGGCGGCGAGGCCTATGAACAGCTCAAGGCGCATCCGCCGAAGGTTCCGCCGGAGGAACTGGCCGAGAATCTCGCATTCCTCGAATGGCTCGGCGACAACCACTTCACCTTCCTGGGCGCGCGCGACTACCGCTTCGACCCCGCTGGCGAAGGCGCTCTGGAGCCGATTGCCGAGAGCGGCCTTGGCGTTCTTTCCGACGCCGATGCGCGCGTCATTCGCCGCGGTCCCGACCGCGCCGCGATCACGCCGCAGGTGCGCGCATTCCTGACACAGCCTTCGCCGCTCATCATCACCAAGTCGAACGAGCGCAGCCTCGTGCATCGCCGCGTTCACATGGACTATGTCGGCATCAAGACGTTCGACAAGGACGGAAAACTGACGGGCGAGCGCCGCTTCGTCGGACTTTTCACCTCGGGCGCCTACAGCCGCCGCCCCAGCGACATCCCGCTTCTGCGCCGCAAGGTGGCCCATGTCGTCGAACGCGCGGGCCTGCCGCCGGCAAGCCACGACGGCAAGGCGCTGTCGCATATCCTCGACACCTATCCGCGCGACGAGCTGTTCCAGATCTCCGAGGAAGACCTGTTCGCGACGGCGCAGGGAATCCTGCGGCTCGGAGAACGGCCGACGGTCCGCGTCTTCCTGCGCTTCGACCGCTTCGACCGCTTCGTCTCCGCACTCGTCTTCGTGCCGCGCGACCGCTACGACACCCATGCGCGCGAACGCATCCACCATATCCTCGCACAGGCCTTCAATGGCCGCATGTCGTCGGCGACGCCGACCATCGACGATTCGGTTCTGGCGCGCGTGCACTACATCATCGGCCGCAATGAAGGCGTGCGGCCGCATGTCAGCGTGCACATGCTGGAGGAAGAAATCCGCGCCGCCATCCGCACCTGGGAAGACGGTTTTGCCGAAGCGGTCGAACAGGTGCACGGCGAGACGCAGGGTCTGAAGCTTTTGCAGGAACGCCAGGCGCATTTTTCGCCAGGTTATCGCGGCGTGTTCTCGCCGCTCGAAGCGGTGCACGATCTCGACGAAATCGCCACGCTCGCGACTCCCGCACATCCGCTCAAGCTGCGCGCCCGCGTCTATCGCAAGAAGGCCGATGCCCACAATGCGCTGCGGCTCAAGCTCTATATCCTCGGCGAAGTGATGCCCCTCTCGGCGTCGCTGCCGATTTTCGAAAATCTCGGCCTGCGCGTCATCGCGGAAGATTCATTCGCGGTCACGCTTAAAATGGGTGACGGCTGGTCGCACGAAGCCGCCGTGCTCGATTTCATGATGGAGCGCGCCGACGAAGGCGCCGCGGAACTTGAAGACATCAAGCAGCCGCTGGAAGACGCGTTTCATGCCGTCGTTTCCGGTCTGGCCGAAAGCGACGGCTTCAACCGGCTCGTGCTGACGGCTGGCCTTGCCTGGCGCGACGTGACGATCCTGCGCACCATAGCGAAATTCCTGCGTCAGGCCGGCTTCTCCTTCAGCCAGGACTATGTCGAGCAGGCGCTTGTGCACAATCCCGATCTCGCGCGGCTTCTGGTCGAGCAGTTCCATTCGCTCAACGATCCGCTAGGCGCCAAGCATCTGGAGCATGACGCGCAGACCATCGCGCAGCGCATCGACGGCGCGCTCAACGACGTGCAGAGCCTAGACGACGACCGCATCATCCGCCGCCTTCGCAATGTCATCGTCAACGTGCTGCGCACCAACTTCTACCAGCATGACGGCAAGGGTCAGCCAAAGCCCTATGTCGCGATCAAGCTGGACTCCCAGAAGCTGGACGATCTGCCCCTGCCGCGGCCGCATGTCGAAATCTTCGTCTATGCGCCGCAGGTCGAAGGCGTGCATCTGCGCTTCGGCAAGGTGGCGCGCGGCGGCATCCGCTGGTCAGACCGGCGCGAGGATTTCCGCACCGAGATTCTCGGACTGGTGAAGGCGCAGCAGGTCAAGAACGCCGTCATCGTGCCGGTCGGCGCCAAGGGCGGCTTCTATCCCAAGCAGTTGCCGATCAACGGCACGCGCGAGGCGGTTCAGGAAGCCGGCATCGCCGCGTACAAGACGCTGATCAATGCGTTGCTGGACGTGACGGACAATCTCAACGCCGACGGTTCCGTCGTGCCGCCCGCCGATGTCCTGCGCCACGATGAGGACGATCCCTATCTCGTCGTCGCCGCCGACAAGGGCACGGCGACCTTCTCCGACATCGCCAACGGCATCGCCGAGGGCCGCGGCTTCTGGCTTGGCGACGCCTTCGCCAGCGGCGGCAGCCACGGCTACGACCATAAGAAGATGGGCATCACCGCGCGCGGCGCATGGGAAGCCGTCAAGCGCCACTTCCGCGAACTCGGCCGCGACATCCAGAACGAACCTTTCACGGCCATCGGCGTCGGCGACATGTCCGGCGACGTGTTCGGCAACGGCATGCTGCTGTCCAGGCAGACGCGCCTGCTGGCGGCCTTCGATCACCGGCACATCTTCCTCGACCCCGATCCCAATCCGGCGGCGAGCTGGGCAGAGCGCAAGCGGCTGTTCGACCTGCCCCGCTCGAGCTGGGCGGACTATGACAAGTCGCTGATCTCCAAGGGCGGCAACGTCTATCCGCGCACGCTGAAGGAAATTCCGCTCTCCCAGGAAGTGAAGGCGATCATCGGCGTCGATGTCGACAAGCTGTCTCCCGGCGAACTGATCAAGGCGTTGCTGAAGGCCGAGGTCGACCTGCTGTTCTTCGGCGGCATCGGCACCTTCATCAAGTCGGCAACACAGAGCAACGCGGACGCCGGCGACCGCGCCAACGACGCCGTGCGCGTCAACGGAGCGGACGTGCGCGCCAAGGTGATCGGCGAAGGCGCCAATCTCGGCACCACGCAGCTCGGCCGCATCGAATATGCGCGCAAGGGCGGACGCATCAACACCGACGCCATCGACAATTCGGCCGGCGTCGACACGTCCGACCATGAAGTGAACTTGAAAATCCTTCTCGGCGGGCCGCAACGGCGCGGCGCGCTCACCGCGACCGCGCGCGACGAACTTCTCAACGCCATGACCGACGATGTCGCGGCGCACGTCCTGAAGGACAATTACGATCAGACCATGGCGCTGTCCGTCGCGCAGGCGCGCGCCGTGAAAGACCTCGACGCGCATGGCCGCTACATGCGCGACCTGGAACGCCGCGGCCGCCTCGACCGCGCGGTCGAGTTCCTGCCGCCGGACGACGAACTGCAGCGGCTGGAGAACGAGAACAAGGGCCTGACACGGCCCGAACTCGCCGTGCTGCTCGCCTATGCCAAGCTCGATCTCGACGCCGAGATCGTTGCGAGCGAACTGCCGGACGATCCGACATTCGAATCCGTGCTTGCGGGCTATTTTCCGCCGGCCGCGGTCGAACGATTCCCGGAAGCCTTGCAGCAGCATCGCCTGCGCCGCGAGATCATCTCGACCGTGCTCGCCAATCGCCTGGTCAACCTGGCAGGTCCGGTGTTCGTTGCCCGCATGAAGGAAATGTCCGGCGCAAACGGCGCGCATGTGGCGCGCGCCTTCGTCGTGGCGGAAGGCGCTTTCGGTCTCGAGGCGCTCAAATCGCGCATCGATGCGCTGGACGGCAAGCTCGACACACTGACGCAGAACGCCATGTACGAGTCGATCGCCGAAATCCTGCGCCGTCTCGGCCTGTGGTTCCTCGCCAATGTGCCGGCGAATGCGGAACTTGCGCCGACCATCGCGCTCTATCGCGCGGGCGTCGAAAGCCTGCGCGGCACGTTCAGCTCGCTGATCTCTCCGTTCGAGGCACAGGATACCGAGGACCGCATCGTTGCGATGCAGAAGGCGGGCGCGCCGCTCGACGTCGCCGAAGATGTCGCGGTACTGCCGCTGATGGGCAGCGCCCCCGAAATCGCGCAGTTGGCGCGCGCCCGCTCGCTCGGCGTCGATCTCGTCGCTGGCGCATATTTCGCGATGGGCACCGCCGTGGGGATCGACCGCCTGCGCAATCTCGCCGGCCGCATCACGGCGGGCGAGCATTGGGACCGACTCGCGATCCGGCGGATTTCCGACGATCTGTTCGCCGGTCAGCGCGCGCTGACCGCGGAAGCGCTCGCGGCGCTCGACTCCTCGAAGGCGCACGGCAACCGCTCTGACGGTGTGGCCGCGGTGCAGGCGTGGGCCGAAGCGCATGCCGAACCGCTCGGCCGCGCCAAGGCGTTCCTCGATGCGCTCGAGCGCAGCGGAGATCTGTCGATCGCCAAGCTCACGCTCGCCAACAGCCAGATCCGCGAACTCGCATCGCGCTGATCAGCCGGGATCGTTCTGCTTGCGGCGCGGAATCTCCACCGCGAAGACCCAGGCATTGCCGATGGACAGATAGAGGCAGCACACCGCCGTCGGCATCAGGAGATAAAGTGCATCCGGCCGGCCCGCGACAAGCCCGATTCCTGCGACGACAGGCAGCCATGTCCCGCCCAGGCCGAGCACCATGCGCACCAGACGCGGCCCGCGCCCGCCGAGCACGGACTGTCCGTCCTCGGGAAAGTTCAGCGCGAAGATCGTGATGCCGACGGCGAATGCGACACCGGTCGCGATGAACTCCACGCCCAGGGAAAATCCGGATTGGCCCGGCATCAATCCCCAAAGGCCGATGACCAGCATCTCGAACTGGAGAAACAGCGCCGCGAAGGCGCGGCTCAGATAGCCGCTCACGCCCAGCACGTGCGGCAGCGAGATGGTCAAGCCGACGAAGAGCAGGCCCGCCAGCGTCGCGCCGACTTGCGCGATCGTTTCGAAAAAGTCGTGCCAGCCCAGGAGCGCGTCAGGGGTCATGGCGGCGATGCTAGCCCGGCCCTGCTTGCCGCGGCGAGGGCAAAACGATCAGACCTGCGCGATGGCCTGGATTTCCACAACGCCGGTGGCGATGGCAAGTCCCGTGGTGCCGACAGCCGTCCATGCGGGATGGGGCGGCGGCATGAACTCGTCCTTCACCGCGACAAAGGCGCTGAGCTGGGCGCTGGCGTCGCCGTCGAAATTCGGTCCGCTCCAGACATGAAACGAATTGAGCATCACGACCCTGGAGAAATCCGCGCCGGCCGCTTTCAGCGTTGCGCCGAGCGTACCGAACGCACGGCGAAGCTGGTTCTTGAACGCTTCGAGGTCGCGGCCCTCACCTTTTTCGGGTCCCGCGATCACGCCCGAGACGTAGATCGTGTTGCCGGACCGGCGAGCCGCCGCGAACTTGAAATTGGCGTAGAGAAATTCGTCGCGCGCCGAGGCGAGTGTGACCTCGCCGTCCGCGGTCGGGATATGCTTGGGAAAATCCGCCATCGCTTTATCTCCCGGGCATCCTCACGACGAACTAGCGCGGCGCCATGCGGATCGCGCCATCGAGACGGACGCACTCGCCGTTGAAGTAGCCGTTCTCGATCATCTGCAGGGCGAGCGAGGCATATTCCGGCGGGTTGCCGAGACGCGGCGGGAACGGCACCTGCGCGCCGAGCGCGGCCTTCACCGCTTCGGGAGCTGCGCCGAGCAGCGGCGTGTTGAACAGGCCCGGCATGATCGTGTTGCAGCGGATGCCTTCGGACGCGAGGTCGCGCGCAACGACGAGCGTCACGCCGTTGATGCCGGCCTTCGAGGCGGTATAGGCGGCCTGGCCGATCTGTCCGTCCTGCGCCGCGACCGACGCGGTGTTGACGATCGCGCCGCGCTCACCGTTCGCGAGCGGTTCGAGCGAGAGCATGCCCTGCGCCGAAATGGCGATGCAGCGATAGGTACCGACGAGATTGATCTGGATGATGAAGTTGAACGCGTCGGTCGGGAAGCGGCGCGTCTCGCCCGTCTTCTTGTCGCGCGAGGCGGTCTTGATCGCGTTGCCCGTGCCGGCGCAGTTCACGAGGATGCGCTCCTGGCCGTTGGCGGCGCGCGCCTTTTCGAATGCGGCGACCACGCTTTCTTCGCTCGTGACATTGGCTTCGCAGAACGTCGCGCCGATTTCGGCCGCGAGCGCTTCGCCCTTGGTCTTGTTCATGTCGAGCAAGGCGACCTTGACGCCCTTGGCGCGCAACGCGCGGGCAGTGGCTTCGCCGAGACCGGATGCGCCGCCCGTGACGACGGCGGAAATCGAAGAATTCAGTTCCATGGTGGTGACCTTCCTGTTGGCTGGCGGGACTTTTAGACCGGCGGGCGCGCCCGCGCAAAGCGGACCTTAGGGAAGCAGAACCATCTGCGTTTGCGTGACGATGGCGACGAGTTTTCCGTCCTCGCGCAGGATCCTTGTCTGCCAGACGCAGGTTTTCCGCCCGTTGTGGATTGGCGTGGCTTCGGCCGTGATCGTCGTGCCTTCCTTGGCCGAAGAGATGAAGTTGGTCTTGCTTTCCAGGGTCGTCGTGCCGGCCTCTCGCGGAATGTTGAGAACCGTGCCGATGGCGCCGAGCGCGTCTGCAAAGGCCATGATCGCGCCGCCATGCATGATGTTGCCGGCGGTGCACAGGTCCGGCCGCACCACGAGGCGGGCGCGAACCCTGTCCTTTTCGGCGCTCAAGATCTCGACGCCCATCAGCTTGGTGAAGGGCTGATTGCCTACAATCCGCGTTCCGATGTCCATGAAGCCCCTTTTTTCGCCATCTTCTTATTCCGCTATACTAGCCCGATGACGACCGAGACGCCCAACCCCGCAGCCGTGCAGTTGCCCGCGACCATCGCGCGCAACGAACGCATCGTGGATGAGGGTTTCTGGAAAAAACTCCTGAAAGTCGCGGGGAAAATTCCGTTCGCCGAGGATGCAGCCGCGGCCTATTTCTGCGCCGTCGACCCGGCGACCCCTTCGAAGGTCCGCGCGATCCTGTTCGCGGCGCTGGCCTATTTCGTCCTGCCGTTCGACGTCATTCCGGATTTCGTCGCCGGAATCGGTTTCACCGATGATGCCGCCGTTCTGGCCATGGCGATTGCGATGGTCTCGGGCAACATCAAGGACGGACACCGCAAGCGCGCCCGCGCCGCTCTCCATATTCCCGAGCCGGTTGATGACGTTTGACCGCATCGCGGTCGTCGGTATCAGCGGATCGGGAAAGAGCACGTTTTCGCGCGCGCTCGCGGCGCGCACGGGACTGCCCCTTCGGCACGGCGATCAGCTCGACTGGATGGCGAATTGGGGCGTGCGTCCGGAAGATGAGCTCACGGCGATGCACGACGCCTGGATCGGCGAGCCGCGCTGGATCATCGAAGGCTGGATCGATCCGGAGCGTGTCGCGCGCCTGAACGTCGCCGATCTTGTCATCGATCTGGATTTCTCGCGTTGGCGCTGCGCATGGCGCGTACTGAGGCGCATGCTGCGCGGCATACGGCGAGCCGAAATGCCGGAGGGCTGCGTCGACCGCCTGAGCTGGCGAACCTTGAACTGGGTGATCCGCAAAAGTGAGCGGCCCTTCATCGACAAGGCGCTGGCTGCGGCGAGAGTGAAAAACTATGTGCGGCTCAGGACACCGCGCGACGCGGCGAACTGGCTTGCGCGGCTTTAGCGGACAAGGATGCTGGCGTGGATCGCGTCGGTCGTCGGACGATCCTGTCCAAGGCCGACGAATTCGATGCCGATGCCGTCGCCGTGATGGCGCGCGACGCGGCCGGCCATCTGGCCGATCAGGACGAACTCGCCGATCGACGGCTTGATCTCGGTCTTGAGCGAGACGCCGCTGGTCGACAGGTCGAGCACTTCGCACTTGACCATCGTGCCGTCGCTGCGCGTGAAGCGCGTCAGCGCCTTCGTCGGTGTGCGGTCGTCGCGGCGCAGGTCCGCTTCGTCGAGCAGCGACTTGTTCATCAGCAACGTGAGCTGTTCGGCAGTGCGTTCCCGCTTCAACTGCGTGCTCGAGAAGCGCACGCCGAAGCCGGTTTCATTCTGGCGGGCGACGACGCCTTCGAAACGGCCAAGCGTATCAATATAAAGAATGATCAGCGTGCCGGGGTTCGGAATGGTCTCGCATTCGACCGACGCGCCGCCCGGCGACATGTCGGTGATCTTGCAGGCGGCTTCGCGGCTTTCGGCCGGCACGAACAAGCGGCCAGGCAGGTCTACCTGCACCCTGCGAAAGCGGCGACGCTCCGCGCGTGCCTTCTCGAGGATCGGGTCCTCCGCTCTCAATGCCAACCGCGGCCCACGCATGCCGTCGTATCCCCAGACTTCGACCAAGCGGCAGTTTGCGCTGTTGAGGTCAACAGGACGTTACCAGCGCGACCCGGCGGTCACGATATTCGCAGGCTGTTTCGCACGCTTAACCTCGGGCGAACCCCGCGCTATACCTTTGTAGGCAGTATTGGGGTTCGGCCTGTCCCGCTTTGGGACATCTCGATCGGGGGAAATATGTTTCAGGCATCACGGCTTCTCAACCGTCTGACGGCAGGGCTTGCCCTGGTCTTGGCCGGCATCGCGCTCAGCGCTTGCGTCAGCACTTCCTCCCTCGACCAATTGTCCGGGACGACGCCGACCGGATCGGCCTTTACCCAGGCGCTCTTCCAGAACTACGCCTACCTCGCCCGCTCGTTCGGAGAGTCGGGCGATACAACCGGTTCGCTGTTCGACACGGCAAGCGACAGCAGCGCGCTCGCCGAAGCCTTTGCGACGAAAGCACTGATCGCGGCGAAGGGAACCGAAGTCGAACCGGAACCTGCAAGCAGCGACGCTGCGGCATCGCGCGACCGGCTGATGCGCGCGCTGGCCGAGGGCAAGGACCGTTTCCCGACCGACGCCGCACGCGCGCAGGCCGACTTTGACTGCTGGATGCTGAACAGCAGCGTCAACTCGCAGCGCGCCGCAGCCGACCAATGCCGCGCATCGTTCAACAACACGATTGCGCGTCTCGAGGCCGACCTGCATCCGCATGCGGTTTTCGTACCGTCGCCCGCCGCGCCGGCGGCAAACTACACTATCTATTTCAACTTCGGTTCCTGGACCCTGACCGGAGAAGAGCTGACGACCCTGCAGCAGGCAATCGCGGCTGCGCGCGCCGGCCAGCAGACGCGCATCACGATTGTGGGGCACACCGACACGTCCGGCTCGGCCCAGTACAATCAGGAGCTCTCGGTCAAGCGCGCCAACGTCGTAGCCGAGACCCTGGTCGACATGGGCGCCCGTCGCGATGCCATCCAGACGAGCGGCGTCGGGGAAACCGATCTTGCGGTGCAGACCGCAGATGGCGTCAAGGAAGCCAAGAACCGCCGCGCCGTCGTGACGCTTCTGCCCTGACGTAACGCGCGCGTCTCAAGCGCGACACCGGCGTCATCTTTGGTTATTGTCGGAGGCGTGGGTAAGACCGGGGACAGGTCATGAAGGCATATGATTACGTCATTATCGGCGCGGGCAGCGCAGGCTGCGTTCTGGCGAACAGACTCTCAGCAGATCCGAACGTCGAAGTGCTGCTGATCGAAGCCGGCGGCCGCGACAAGTCGATGATGATTCACATGCCCGCCGGCATTCCGGCGCTGATCGGCAAACCCAATCCCTACAACTGGTACTACCAGACCGAAGGCCAGACGCATCTCAACGGCCGCAGTCTCTATTGGCCGCGCGGCCGCGGCTGGGGCGGATCATCGTCGATCAACGGCATGATCTATATCCGCGGCCATGCGCGCGACTATGACGGCTGGCGTCAGCTTGGTCTCGAAGGCTGGTCGTTCGCCGATGTTCTGCCCTACTTCAAGCGCGCCGAGCACAATGAAAATGGCGGCGACGACTTTCACGGCGGCGAAGGACCGCTGCGCGTGTCCAACGGCCGGTCCGCCAATCCGTTGTTCCGCGCCTTCGTGCAGGCCGGCGTCGACGCAGGCTTTCGCCAGACGCAGGATTTCAACGGCTACCAGCAGGAAGGTTTCGGCCCGTACCAGCTCACGATCCATCAGGGCCAGCGCTGGAGCGCGGCGAAGGGCTATCTGACGCCGATCCTGGAGCGCAAGAACCTGACGATCGAGTCGAACGCGCATGTCTCGCGCATCCTGTTCGACGGCACGCGCGTCAACGGCGTGGAGTTCATCCAGAACAAGCAGCCGGTACGCGTGATGGTGACGCGCGAGGTGCTGTTGTCCGGCGGCGCGGTGAACAGCCCGCAGACCTTGCTCTTGTCAGGCATCGGCGACGCCGCGCTGCTCAAGCGCTTCGACATTCCGGTCGTCTCCGACCTCAAGGGCGTCGGCAAGAACCTGCAGGATCATCTCGATGCTTCGATCCAGTATGAGAGCAGTCAGCCCATCACGCTGCACAGCCAGTCCAATCCGCTCAGCGCGCTGAAAACCGGCCTCAGCTACATGCTTTTCAAGACGGGCGTCGCCACCGGCCAGGGCCTCGAGTCCGGTGCGTTCCTCAAGAGCCGGCCGGATCTCGAAAATCCCGACCTGCAGTTCCATTTCATCGCCGCCCTCATGACCGATCACACGCGCAAGAAGTCCGACCGCCACGGCTTCATGGCGCATGTCTGCCAGTTGCGCCCGCAAAGCCGCGGCTTCATCTCGATCAAGTCGAACGACCCGCTCGTCGCGCCGGTAATCCAGCCCAATTATCTGGAAGCCGAGGAAGACCGGCGCGCCATGCGCGAAGGCACCAAGATCGCGCGCGAGATCTTTGCGCAGGCCTCGTTCGATCCCTATCGCGGCCCCGAGCTGATGCCCGGCGCTCATGTGCGCAGCGACGATCAGATCGACGCCTGGGTGCGCAGGACCGCCGAGACGATCTATCACCCGGTCGGCAGCGCCAAGATGGGCAAGGATTCCGAAAGCGTGGTCGATGCCCAGCTTCGCGTCTATGGCGTGGAGGGCCTGCGCGTCGTCGACGCGTCGATCATGCCGACGCTTGTCAGCGGCAACACCAACGCGCCGACCATCATGATCGCGGAGAAGGCGGCGGACATGATCCTTGGCCGTGCACCGCTACCCGCCGAACACGTCAAGATTGCCGAGGACCGCGCGGCAGCGGCGGAATAATCCGCCGCGCGCTGCGGTCTGACAAATACGTCGTAGTTCCGTCGTATCCTGTTAAACGTGACGTCGCCGCGGCTTTTCGTGGGCGCGGCCGCGGAGTAGGCTGGAGACATGAAAACGAACAGAATGCTTCTGCTCGCCGCCGGCGCATTGGTGGTATTCGCCGCCCCTGCCGCTGCGCAGGGCAGCTACGACGTCAAAACGATGAACTTCGATCTGTGGTGCCAGGAAACCCAGCACCTCGCACCGGAACGCTGCGACAAGCGCCTGCCTGCGGACGAGGCCGATTTCGAGGCCTATCGCGCCAAGGTCGAGAAGTATGAAGTTCCGTATCTGAAAAGCCGCGAAAACGGCCAGCAACTCGACCGCGTGATCCTGCACAACGATCCGGTCGACAATCCCGTGACGCAGGATCCATCGGCAGCGGCCCAGGCTCCATCCTCGCCCGCGTCTCCGCCCAAGCCCTGAGGATTTTGCGAAGTCGTTCTAGTGCGAGCCGACTTGCCGCTCAGTTCTAGGCCGGACGCGGCCGCGTCAGACCAGCGCCGAGCGTCGCGATGAGCTGGCGGGCTTCTTCGTCGGCGAAGTGCACCGTCTGCGGCTTGCCCTGCGAGACCACGAGACGAAGGTGCGGCGCGCGCGGATGGCTGCGCAGCGAGCGCAGGCCGTTGAACGGCGGCGGCGGCGGCGGCAGATCGTCATATGTGGGAAGCGGATCGTCTTCGCGGATGAGTTGCGAACCGGCAAGGCGCTGAAAGGCGATCGGCCGGCCAGCGAGCATCGACTGGTCGCTGAGGATCTGGATCATGCCGATGAAGCGCGTCGGCTCGCCGCCATTGAAGCTCACCGGCGCGAGAACGGTTTCCAGCTCGACCATGCCGGCACCGGCGCTGGCGCCGATCGACGAGAGACATACGGGCTGACGCAATTGCAGGGCCTGACGCAGGAGCGAGGACAACGCCTGTGCCGACTGCGTTTCCCAATGCGCAAGGAAACCTGTCCCGCGAAGTTCGAAACCGAATTGCTCGCAAAGCTGCGTGCCCGCGAGCCGATAGATCGGGCGAGCGGGGTTTTCGACGTCGAGGATGAACACCGACGAGAGCATGCGCTTGATCGCACGCGGATCGATGTCGGTCTGATCCGGAACCGCGCGTCCCTTGCGCAGACGGCTCCAATAGCCCACCAGCAGATGGCTGTTCTTGTGTTTCATGACCGTGTTCGTCCTGTTTGCTCTCGGCGTTTCCCGTTTCGGAACGCCGCTTGTGTGATGGACAAGGAGGAGAGCGAAAGGCGTGCCAGTCAGAATTTATGAGAGAAAACAGCGATAAAGGCAGGTTTGGCGGGCGTAGCCGTCAACCGCGGCCCCAGGGCCCGCGAAAGTCAACCGGACCGAAATAGGGCACATCGGCCGATTTGAGCAGCGGGGTGAGCAGCAGCCCGACCGCAAAGCCGCCGACATGCGCCCACCAGGCGACACCCGGCTCCGAAGGCAGCGTCAGCGCGGCAGTCACCAGCTGCATCGCGAACCAGATGCCGACAACCCACACGGCGCGGATCCAGAAAGGATAAAAGATGATGCCGAGCGGGACGATCACGTGCACGCGTGCGCGCGGATAGAGCAGCATGTAGGCACCCAGAACTCCCGATATTGCTCCCGACGCGCCGACGATCGGCGTGCGCGAGGAGGGATCCATCAAAAGCATGGTTAGCGCCGCAGCAATTCCGCAGACGAAATAGAACATCGTGAACTTCACATGCCCCATCGCGTCCTCGATGTTGTTCCCGAAGATCCAGAGATAAAGCATGTTGCCGGCGATATGCAGAAAGCCGGCGTGCAGGAACATCGACGTCAGGATCGTCACCCAGGGCGGAATGCCGAGCCAGGGCGCCTGGGCATCCTGCGGGTGAACGAGATTGTCCGGCGTGAAGCCGAGCACGGCGAGCGCGCCGTCCGACCTGGAGCCGAGCGAGAGCTCCCACAGGAACGCCAGAACGCACAATCCGATCAGCGAGAGCGTGACATAAGGCTTTGTGCGCGAGGGATTATCGTCCGAGATCGGGATCATGCAGCGGCCTTCACCCGCGCTACGCGCCGGTTTGTGCCGATTCGGAACAACTCCGGCGCGCCGGGCGTCCTGCGGGATGGCACATTTTGTGAAGCGAAGGGCTCCGTCATTAAGGCTTTGTCCCGTTGTCCGGCCGTTCCGGGCGGCGGACAGGATGTAGTCAGCCGGATCGAAGGAGCCATAGCATGTCGCGCAAATTTAACAGCTTCACCGCAGCGCTTGTGAGCGCAGCCGTGACGCTTGCGCCCCTTTCGCCGGCGCTGGCCGGCAACATGGGCGGCGGCTACGGCGGCACTCCGATGCCGCCCCCGCCCTGCCCGGACAATGGCGGTCACGGCAGCTCCATCAACATCAACAAGAACATCAACATCTTCAAGCCGGTGGTGATCAACAAGAACATCAACATCAATAAGAACATCAACATCAACAAGGACATCAACATCAACAAGAACGTCATCATCAACAAAAACGTCGTGATCAACAAAGTGAACGCGTTCTCGTCGGCGGAAGCGTCTGCGTTCGCGGAGGCGGCTGCGGCGGCCCAGGCCGGCGCTGCGGCAAACGTCACGATCTACAGCGGCAGCTATCAGATCATCAATTACGGCGGGCACGGCGCCGGCGCGGCGATCGCCATCGCGGCCGTCCATGCCGGCGGCGCCTGCCACATGCAGGAAGCCACCGTCGTCAAATCCATCCATGCGGTCTGCGTGTCAGCCGAAGGCCGCGAGTTCCCGGCCTCGCACATGTTCGGCGATACCTGGATCGACAGTTCCTATGAGGGCGAGGTCGCGCGCTGCATCCCCGGCTCGCATCTCAAGATCACGATCGGCGAAGTGCTCCAGTCGGACCAGGGTCTGGCCGGAACTTACGATCACGGCCAGATTCTCGAATGCGGCGCCCATGAAGCCCTGCGCCATTTCAAGGACGGCATGGTCAAATGCGCGCCAGCGGTTCCGGTTCCGGACTGCACCGAGCGCACCAACCTGCGCCGTTACGGCACAGCCGACTTCTTCTTCTCGTTCCGCGCCAAGGTGTGCGTGACCGAGTCCTACACCGCGCAAAGCGCCGAAACAGCCGCCGATGTGTCCGGCCTGCCGCTGGACGGCGGCGTGGGCGACAACTCCGGCTACTAAGCATTGGTTTACTAGACAAACTTACTATGTACGGGAAATCCCGCACATGGTTCGTTTGTGGCCAAGCGCCTTCAACTCATTCTGTTCGCCATCGTCGCCGCGCTCGCAACGGTCGACGCGGTCTGGCTGAACGCAGGACACTTCGATGTTGACGCAGTCGGCTATGGCGGCATCACCCTGCTGACGCTCATCTTCGCCGCCGGCGGCGTCTACTATGACCGCGTCCGCAAGGAAGAGCGACTTGCCGCGATGCTGATCGGCACCAGCTTCCTGCTCGGCATGTCGGCGGGGTTCAGCGTTCTCAATTACCTTCTTCTCACCGTCGCGGGTCATCGCATCGATATCCCGCTCGCGGCGCTGGACCGGGCGATCGGCGTCGATTGGCCTGCGATGATGAGCGTGGCGTCGCAGCATCGGCTCGTCGCCGTCGTCATGCAGCTCGCCTACATCTCCGTCCTGCCGCAGCTCGCTCTTCTTGTGGCGGCGCTGGGATTGTTCGGCCGCCAGGAGCGCATCTATGCGCTTTGCCTGTGCCTGACCGCAGGCGCTGCCATCTGCATGGCGGTGTGGACTTTCGCGCCGTCGTTCGGCGCCTTCAGCGTCTATACTTTGCCGGCAAGCGTCACGCGTCATCTGCCGCTCGCGCTTGACGCGCACTATGCGCAGGCACTCGTCTCGCTGCTTGCGCACGGACCGGGGCACATCTCTCCCACCGATGCGAAGGGATTGATCGGCTTTCCGTCGTTCCACGCCGTGATGGCGCTGTTCGTCGTCTGGCATGCGCGCGAGCTGGCGATCATTCGCTGGCTTGCGATTGCTCTGAATTCCGTCGTGCTGGTCGCAACGCCGATCCAGGGCGGGCATCATGTTGTCGACGTGATCGCCGGATTCGCGGTGGCAGCCCTGGCGATTCTCATCGCCAACCGGGTCATCGCCCATGCTGCCCGCGCACGCAGCGATATCGCCGTCGAGCCCCAGCCAGCGGGCATTTAGGCCCCTGCGGCAAATCCCGCCCCAGCATGAGGTTTGGGCAGCTTGCACCGTGAGGGTCCGCTGCTATTGTGCCGCGCATTCCGCCATCCAAACGCCCAAGGTTCCCCATGAACATCCATGAATATCAGGCCAAGGAAGTGCTCCGCGGCTTTGGCGCTCCCGTGCCACGCGGCAAACCTGCCTTCACGGTCGCAGAAGCAGTGGCGGCCGCGAAGGAACTTGGCGGTCCGGTCTGGGTGGTGAAGGCGCAGATTCACGCCGGCGGCCGCGGCAAGGGCGGCGGCGTCAAGGTCGTCAAGTCGATCGAGGACGTGGAGAAGGAAGCCAAGCGCATGCTCGGCATGACCCTCGTCACGCATCAGACGGGTCCGGCTGGCCGGGTCGTGAAGCGCCTGTATATCGAGGACGGCTCGGCGATCGACCGCGAGCTGTATCTCTCCGCGCTCGTCGACCGCGAGACGTCGCATGTCGCGTTCATCGCATCGACCGAAGGCGGCATGGACATCGAAGCGGTGGCGCATGATACGCCCGAGAAGATCCACACTTTCCAGATCGAACCCGCCGCGGGCTATTCGCCCTATGTCGGCAACAACATCGCCTCGGCGCTCAAGCTGAAGGGCGAACAGGCCAAGCAGATCGGCGGCGTGATCAAGAGCATCTATGACGCCTTCATCGCCAAGGACATGAGCCTTCTGGAAATCAATCCGCTGGTCGTGACCAAGGACGGCAAGATCGTCTGCCTCGATGCCAAGATCAATTTCGATGACAACGCGCTCTACCGCCACAAGGACATCCAGGCGCTGCGCGATCTCGAAGAAGAAGACCCGATGGAGGTCGAAGCCTCCAAGTTCGACCTTTCCTACATCAAGCTCGACGGCGAGATCGGCTGCATGGTGAACGGCGCCGGCCTTGCCATGGCGACGATGGACATCATCAAGCTCTATGGCAGCGAACCGGCCAACTTCCTCGACGTCGGCGGCGGCGCGAGCAAGGAAAAGGTGACCGCCGCGTTCAAGATCATCGTCAGCGATCCGAACGTGAAGGGAATTCTCGTCAACATCTTCGGCGGCATCATGAAATGCGACATCATCGCGGAAGGCATCATCGCCGCTGCGAAGGAAGTGCATCTCTCGGTTCCGCTCGTCGTGCGCCTCGAGGGCACCAACGTTGAGCTTGGCAAGAAGATCCTGGCCGATTCCGGCCTTCCCATTCTCTCCGCCAGCGATCTCGCCGATGCGGCGCAGAAGATCGTCAAGGCCGTGAAGGAAAAGAAGTGAAGCTTCACCCTTCATATCCTCCCCCTGAAAGGGGGAGGTCGATCCGCGAAGCGGATCGGGTGGGGGCGGTATGAGCACGCGCGAAAAAACCGTGCGTGCACGCCAGCTGCGCCGTGCCATGACCATGCACGAAGTTAAACTCTGGGCATTTCTTCGCGACGGCCAGATTGCAGGTTGTTCCTTCCGACGCCAGCACCCGGTTGGCCCTTACTTTCTCGACTTTTATTGCGCGGCCATGAAGCTCGCGGTTGAGCTCGATGGCAGTCAGCACGGCACCGCCGAAGCACAAGACTACGACGAATCGCGAACGCGATTTCTTTCTCGCAAAGGCATTCAGGTTCTGCGCTTCTGGAACCACGAACTGAACGACAATCTCGAAGGCGTGCTTGAAGGCATCCGGCGCGCCTTGACGACAGCCCCCACCCGCCCGGCTGCGCCGGGCACCCTCCCCCTTTCAGGGGGAGGAAAAGAACAGCGCCAACATCACTGAAAGCTCGAACTCATGTCCATTCTCGTCGACAAGAATACCAAGGTCATCTGCCAGGGCTTCACCGGCAACCAGGGCACGTTCCACTCCGAACAGGCGATCGCGTATGGCACCAAGATGGTCGGCGGCACGTCGCCGGGCAAGGGCGGCTCGACGCATCTCGGCCTGCCGGTGTTCGACACGGTGCGCGAGGCGGTCGAGAAGACCGGCGCCACCGCGACCGCGATCTACGTCCCGCCCGCCTACGCGGCCGATGCGATCCTGGAAGCGATCGACGCGGAAATTCCGCTCGCTGTCTGCATCACCGAGGGCATTCCGGTTCTCGACATGGTCAAGGTGAAGCGCGCGCTGCAGGGTTCCAGGACGCGCCTGATCGGACCGAACTGCCCGGGCGTCATCACACCGAACGAATGCAAGATCGGCATCATGCCGGGTCACATCCATCGCCGCGGCAATGTCGGCATCGTCTCGCGTTCCGGCACGCTGACATACGAAGCGGTGGCGCAGACGACCGCGGTCGGCCTTGGACAATCGTCCTGCGTCGGCATCGGCGGCGATCCGGTGAAGGGCACCGAGCATATCGAGGTGCTCGAGATGTTCCTCGCCGATCCGGAGACCAAGAGCATCATCATGATCGGTGAGATCGGCGGCAGCGCCGAGGAGGACGCAGCCGACTTCATCAAGCACAACAAGACCAAGAAACCGATGGTCGGATTCATCGCCGGCGTCACCGCGCCTCCCGGCCGCCGCATGGGCCATGCCGGCGCGATCATCTCCGGCGGAAAGGGCGGCGCGGAGTCCAAGATCGAAGCCATGCGCTCGGCCGGCATCCGCGTGTCGCCGAACCCGGCCGCGCTCGGCACGACGCTGGTCGAGTTGCTCGGCGGCAAGTGACGAAGGAAGACCTCGCCGAACTTACGCCGGTCGCACGCCTGCTCGGCCGCGACATCGAGCGCTTCGATCCCGACGGAACGATCCATGTCCGCTTCACGGCGCGGCCCGAGTTCGCCAATCGCCACGGCTCGGTGCAGGGCGGCCTTGTCGCGGCGATGCTCGACTCTGCGACTTCGGCCGTGCTGCTCGCGCAGCTTCCGCCGGAACAGACGTCGATGACGGTGAAACTGGAAACCGAGTTCCTGCGCCCTGCCCCGCTCACCGTTCTGGTCGCGAAAGCCTGGCTCATGTCGCGCGACGAGCGCTCCGCTACGACGCGCGGCGAGTTGCGCGATGCGGACGGCACGGTCGTTGCCGCCGCGACGGCGACGCTGCGCATCCTGCCGCGCCGCCGCTGACTACTCCGCCGGCGCCGCGCGCGGCACGATGCCCTTGCGCAGCCAGTTCTGTACCGGCTTCTCGAAGAAGAAGTAGGACAGGCTCCCAAGCCCGATCAGCGCCGCCAGGAATGCGAGCATCACCCAGCCTTGCATAAAGAACGCCGGCTCAAGCCCGATGCGCAAGGCGATCAACGCCAGGGTGAGCTGCATCGGGAAGTGCAGCAGGTACGTCGAATAGCTGATGTCGCCGAGAAAACCGAGCCAGCCGGGCGTTTTGCGCCCGCCCGCTTCACGCAATGCCAGCGTCAGCACGGTGAGCGGGCAGAGGCCGAAATCGAATGCCGTGAGAAATCCCACATTGCCTTCGCCGCCCGCGAGCAAGGGCGAGTCCAGAAACAGCATCATGCAGAGCGCCGCCCAGCCGGCGAACGAGGCGATCACCAGTCCGCGCGTGATGAGCGCAAGCCGCGGATGATCGCGCAGCTGCTGCCACAGCGTGAACATGAAGCCGCCCATGAAGAAACCGATCACGCCGCGCGCAATGTGCTCGTCCACCGGCAACAACAGCCCGCCCAGCAACGCCAGCGCAAGGCAGTGCAGGCCGCGCTTCAATCCTGCGCGGCAGGCCACAAAAAACAGCAAATAGAGCAGCGCCTCGATCGACACCGACCAGGTGGGTCCGTCGAACGTCTGCGGCGCGCGCGGCCACCAGTTCTGCACCATGAACAGATGTGCCGCGAAATGCGCCACATCGTTTTCCTGGTAGATGAAAAACTGCCCCTGCGTGCCGAAGTAGACGAACTGCAGCCCCGCAACAGCGATCAGCATCGTCAGATGCAGGGGATACAGGCGCGAAAACCTCAGCCCGGCAAAGCGTCCGGCCGCCATGCGCTTTTCGCGGATCGCATCGCTGTAGAGCCAGAAAAAGACGAAGCCCGAAAGCACGAAGAACAGGTCCACAGCGGCCCAGCCCTGCACATAGAGCGGCTTCAGGAGCCAGTAGAAGGGTTCCTGCTGCGGCGACCAGCCAGGCTCCCAGTCGCCCGAGATCGCGAAGAAATGTTGCCAATGCCAAGCCACGACCGCGAGGGCCGCAACGCCGCGCAGCGCATCGAGTGCGGTGAGTTTTTTGATTCCCGTCACCCGTCGCATTCCGGTCGTATTGAACCCATATTTAACCCTATCAAGCGTTGAATTGGCAGCTGTTCAGCGTTACACGCCACGCCTTCCGGCATGATGCCGCAACTGGATCGGGCGGGACCCAACAAGCCCCGTTCTAAGCCCTTGAAATGACAAGTCAAAATCCCCAGGACCGTCTCTCCCGCAGCTCCAATGACCTGTTCGAGGCGACGTCGTTCCTCTCCGGCACCAATGCAGCCTTCGTTGAGTCGCTCTACGCCCAGTATCTCGAGAACCCCGATGCGGTCGATGAAAGCTGGCGGATTTATTTTGCAGGCTTGGGACAGTCCGCGCTGCAGCCCGCCCAGGTCGGCCGCGGCCCCGAATGGCGCCGCGATGCCAAGCCGCAATTCGAGAATGGCGAACTGGTCAGCGCGCTGACGGGCCACTGGCCCGCGCGCAAGGCGGTTGCCGGCGAGAAGGATCTCAGGCTCGCAGCGCAGGAATCCATTCGCGCCATCCAGCTTGTTCGCGCCTACCGCGTGATCGGCCACTTCGAAGCCGATCTCGATCCCCTGAAGATCACGGCGAAGCAGCCGCACCCGCAGCTCGATCCTGCGTTCTACGGTTTCCACGCCGAGGACATGGACCGCCCGATCTTCATCGACGGCGTGCTCGGTCTGGAGAGCGCGACGCCGCGCCGGATGACGGAGATCCTCAAGCGCACCTATTGCGGCCGCATCGGCTACGAATTCATGCACATCAACGACGCCGAGCAGAAGGACTGGCTGCAGCGCCGCATCGAGGGTCCGGACAAGGAAATCTCGTTCTCGCCCGAAGGCAAGAAGGCGATCCTCAACAAGCTCATAGAAGCCGAAGGGTTCGAGAAATTCGCATCGCTGCGCTTCCTCGGCACCAAGCGCTTCGGCCTCGACGGCGGCGAAGCGATGATTCCGGCGCTGGAGCAGATCATCAAGCGCGGCGGCCAGCTCGGCGTGAAGGAAATCGTCATCGGCATGGCGCATCGCGGGCGCCTCAACGTGCTCGCCAACGTGATGAGCAAGCCATACCGCCAGCTCTTCCACGAATTCTCGGGCGGCAGCGCCAATCCGACGGAAGTCCAGGGCTCGGGCGACGTCAAATACCATCTCGGCGCATCGAGCGACCGCGAGTTCGACAATCATTCAGTGCATCTCTCGCTGACGGCGAACCCGTCGCATCTGGAAGCCTCCGATCCCGTCGTGCTCGGCAAGGCGCGCGCCAAGCAGCAGCAGCAGAACGACACCATCGCCCGCTCCAGCGTGATGCCGCTGCTTCTGCACGGCGATGCGGCGTTCGCCGGCCAGGGCGTGGTCGCGGAATGCTTTGCGATGAGCGGTATCAAGGGTTTCCGCACCGGCGGCACGATCCATTTCGTCATCAACAACCAGATCGGCTTCACGACCTCGCCGTCCTATTCGCGGTCCTCGGCCTATTGCACCGACATCGCACTGATGGTGCAGGCGCCGATCTTCCATGTGAACGGCGATGATCCCGAAGCGGTCGTGCACTGCGCGCGCATCGCGACGGAGTTCCGCCAGCTCTTCCACAAGGATGTCGTCATCGACATGGTCTGCTACCGCCGCTTCGGTCACAACGAAACGCTGGAACCGACCTTCACGCAGCCCCTCATGTACAAGGCGATCAAGGATCATCCGACGACGCTTCAGCTCTATTCGAGCAAGCTCGTCGCAGAAGGCACGCTGAGCCAGGCCGAAGCCGATGCGATGCTGGCCGCGTTTATGGAACGCCTCGACAGCGAACTTGCCGCTTCCAAGACGCACCGTCCCGACCGCGCCGACTGGCTCGACGGACGCTGGTCCGGCCTTTCGATGGCGCCCAAGGGCGATCGGCGCGGCGACACCGCCGTTCCGCTCGATGTCGTGCACGAAGTCGGCCGCGCGCTGACCGCAGTTCCCGAAGGCTTCAACCTGCACAAGACCATCGCCCGCCAGCTCGAGGCGAAGGACGCGATGTTTAAGAGTGGCGAAGGATTTGACTGGGCGACGGCCGAAGCGCTGGCGTTCGGCACCTTGATGCTCGAAGACATTCCGGTGCGCTTCTCGGGTCAGGATTCAACCGAAGGCACATTCTCGCAGCGCCATGCCGCGCTGATCGACCAGGAAACCGAGGCGCGCTACTACCCGCTGCAGCATATCCGCAATGGACAGGCGAATTTCGAGATCATCAACTCGCTGCTGTCTGAAGAAGCCGTGCTCGGCTTCGAGTATGGCTATTCATCCGCCGAACCGAAGGCGCTCACGCTCTGGGAAGCGCAGTTCGGCGACTTCGCCAATGGCGCGCAGGTCATCATCGACCAGTTCATCGCGTCGGGCGAGACCAAGTGGCTGCGCATGTGCGGCCTGGTGATGCTGCTTCCGCACGGCTATGAGGGCCAGGGTCCGGAACATTCCTCCGCACGGCTCGAGCGCTATCTGCAGCTTTGCGCCCAGGACAATATGCAGGTCGCCTACTGCACGACGCCGGCGAACTATTTCCATGTCCTGCGCCGCCAGATTCATCGCCCGTTCCGCAAGCCGCTGATCCTGATGACGCCGAAGTCCCTGCTGCGCAACAAGCACTGCACGTCGTTCCTCGCGGACTTCGGTCCAGGCGCTTCGTTCCATCGGGTGCTGCGCGACCAGGCCGAAGTCGTGCCCGGCGCATGGACCACGAAACTCGCCGAAGACCATCAGATCAAGCGCGTCGTTCTTTGCACCGGCAAGGTCTATTTCGACCTGATGGAAGCACGCGACAAGCTCGATGAGACGCGCATCCAGATCATCCGCATCGAACAGCTCTATCCCTTCCCGGAGAACGTCCTGGCGCTCGAGCTGAACCGCTTCCCGAAGGCCGAGATCGTGTGGTGCCAGGAAGAGCCGAAGAACCAGGGCGCCTGGACGTTCATCGCACCGCATATCGAGCAGACGATTGCCCAATTGGGAGGCAACTCGCGCCCGCGCTATGTCGGACGGCCCGAATATGCATCGACCGCGGCGGGCCTGATAACTCAGCACACTGCCGAATTGAAAGCGTTCCTCGCCGAGGCTTTGACGTTATAACTGGGCCGCATCTGATTTGCGGCGGAGATGAAGCATGACCATTGAAATCAAGGTCCCCGCCATGGGCGAGTCCGTCACCGAAGCGACGGTTTCGAAGTGGTTCAAGAAACAGGGCGACGCGGTCAAGCGTGATGAGCCCCTGCTTGAACTCGAAACCGACAAGGTGACGGTGGAAGTGCCAGCGCCTGCCGACGGCTCGATCAAATCCATCTCCGTGCAGGAAGGCGATACTGTTCAGGTCGGCGCCGTCCTCGGCGCCATCGCAGAAGGCGCAAAAGGCTCTGCATCTGCCGCGCCGGCTGCACCGGCTGCAAAGCCGGTTGCCGCTGCGCCGAAGCCTGCCGCTCCGAAGCCCGCGCCTGCCGCGCCCCAAGCCGAAGCACCGAAGCCTGCTGCCGCGCCCGCGGCTCCCATCATGCCGTCGGTCCGGCGCATCGCCGAGGAAGCCGGTGTCAATCTTTCCGGCGCCGCCGGATCGGGCCGCGATGGCCGCGTCCTGAAAGGCGATATTCTGGAAGCGCTCGAAGCGCGCGCAGCCGAACGCACCACGCGCCCCGCGCCGCAGCCGGTTCATGCCGGCCCGCGCGCCCGCGCCGACCGCGAGGAGCGCGTCACGATGAGCCGCCTGCGCAAGACCATCGCGCTGCGCCTCAAGGAATCGCAGAACACGGCGGCCCAGCTCACGACGTTCAACGAAGTCGACATGAGCCACGTCATGGCGCTGCGTGCCGAATACAAGGACAGCTTCGAGAAGAAGCACGGCGTCCGCCTCGGATTTATGGGCTTCTTCGTCAAGGCCTGCATCGCCGCGCTCAAGGAGCTGCCCAACGTCAATGCCGAGATCGAGGGCGACGACGTCGTTTACAAGAACTACTACGACATGGGCGTTGCGGTCTCGACCGAGCGCGGCCTCGTCGTGCCTGTCGTACGCGATGCCGACATGCTCTCGCTCGCCCAGATCGAGGCCAAGATCCACGACTACGGCCTGCGCGCCCGCGACAACAAGCTGAAGCTGGAAGAGCTGCAGGGCGGCACCTTCACGATCACCAACGGCGGGGTCTTCGGTTCGCTGATGTCGACGCCGATCCTCAACGCGCCGCAGTCCGGCATCCTCGGCATGCACAAGATCCAGCCGCGCCCGGTCGCGGAAGGCGACAAGGTCGTCATCAAGCCGATGATGTATCTCGCCCTCTCCTACGATCACCGTCTCGTCGACGGCCGCGAAGCCGTGACGTTCCTGGTGCGCGTGAAGGAAAACCTGGAAGACCCGCAACGCCTGTTGCTGGATATCTAATCACATCCACTGTCATCCCCCGCGAGCGCGAACGCAGTGAGCGCGAGGGAACGGCATGACAAGATGGGAACAGTTATCCAACACTTTTGCGCCAGGTTCCACGGCAAACCGCGACCGCTGTCGCTCCGCGCGTTGGATAAGTTGTGACCGTCCGATTTCCTACGAAGAATTACAGAATAAGAATTCAGGCTGCTCTTGAACCGAGTCGGTCCAATCACCAATTCCGCTATATCCCGGCAAATGCGTCTTGAATGCGCCGCTCAGGCGACGCGCTTGTCCATCATCTCGAGCTTGGCAAGCTCGACATGGGCGCGCAGCTCGATCTCGTCGAGAACGTTCTGCAGCTTGGGATCGTTGAACGCATCGTGACGGCGCGACACGGCGTTGGCGAGGCGATTGAGCGTCGCGCGCGGCACGCCGCCGGCAAGAAGCCCGTCGCGGATCTGGTCGAGCATGTCGAGCAGCTCCTCGCCATGGGCGACGCCCTTGGAACGGCCGTCGGTGGAATCGTCGAGGCCCTGGAGCATGAGAATGGAATCGAGAGCACCGATCGGTCCCGGACCGCTTACGATCGAGCCGCGAACTTCGCCCGGATCGGAAACGCTGAAGGAACTCGACGTGCCGGACGCAGGTTTGGAAACACGGCGAACGGGGCCGGATTCGACGCGTCCAGGTCCTTTGATTTCCATGGGTGCTCGTCCCATTACGACACGGCAGCATCGCCCATCATGGTTAAGGAACGGATAACGCGAAAACCCTATGCGCGGTGGTACGGATGTCCCGCAAGGATGGTGAGCGCGCGATAGATCTGCTCGCTCAGCATCGCGCGCACCAGAAGATGCGGCCAGGTCTGCGGACCGAAGGCGAGGCTTCGTCCCGCGCGCTTGCCGGGCAGTGTTGCTAGGCCGTCAGGTCCGCCGATGACGAACGCAAGGTCCTTGGTTCCCGCATCGCGCAGCGCACCGAGCATCTCGGCGAAGTCCTCGCTCGTCATGCCCTTGCCCTTGGCGTCGAGCAGGATGATGTGCGCGCCGTCGGGCACACGCTTTGCCAGCCGCTCGGCCTCATCGGCCATGCGCTTCTTGAGTTCGCGTTCCTTGGAGACCGGAACTTCCTCGCAGAGCACCGCAGGGATTCCCATCCGCTTGCCCATCTGCGAAGCGCGGCCGACGAAATCTTCCGTCAGCGCGCCTTCCTGCGTGCCGCGTCCGAAACCGACGGCGATGATGTGCAGGCGCATGGTTCAGGCGCGGCTGCGCTGTGGCTCTTTCACGGACCACATGCCTTCTAGATCGTAATAGTCCCGCACTTCGCCGCGAAAGACATGGACGATGACGTCGCCGGCATCGACGAGCACCCAGTCGCCCTGCTGCGCGCCATTCACCGGGCGCGTGCCGTAGCCGGCATCCTTCAGCCGCCGCGCGAGATGCTCGGCGATCGACGCGACATGGCGCGACGAGCGGCCCGTTGCGATGACGAGTGCATCGGCCAGCGAGGAGCGGCCCTCGAGTTCTATCGTCACGATGTCCTCGGCCTTGTCGTCGTCGAGCGAGGCCTTGATGCGTTCCAGGAGCGCGCGGTCAACCGCATACAAGGGCTGGTTCGCCGCCTTTTTCATGGCGACCTTCTTGGAGACCGGCTTTTTGGTTGAGGGTTTCTTGGCGGCCGGCTTTGCGGCGGCCTTGGATTTGGCAGGCGCCTTTTTGGCGCCGGTGGTCTTACGGGTCAGTTTTCATCCTCCTGCGCACCTCACGGGAGATACGGTAAAAGCAATCTATCACGTGGGAATGACGCCCACAAAGCCCTCGGCAAAGCGCTGGCGGGAACGGATGGCGGTGGCGCTCTGTGCGTTGCGCTTGCCGTCGATGACCGAAATGGCCGGCGTGCGCTTGAGACAGAGTGCCTTTTCCGCCCGCGTCTGGCCGAAACGCCGGATCGGCTTGGAATAAAGCGCCGAAAGCACGGTGCCGGGACGTTGAATGACGGCAATCGGCACGCGCTGCACGAACTCGGCCCAGCGATGCCAGCGGCGGAAGATGTTGAGATTGTCGCTGCCCATGAGCCAGACGAAATTCACCTGCGGAAAGCGCTTCTGCAGGGCACAGAGCGTGTCGAACGAATAATGGGTGTGAAAATCATGTTCGATGTCCATCACGATGATGCGCGGATGGCGCGCGACGCGCTGCGCACTGCGCAGGCGATCCGGCATCGGCGCCATGCCGGCGGTCGGCTTGAGCGGATTCTGCGGCGTCACCAGCCACCAGACATAGTCGAGACCAAGGCGCTTGAGAGCGACTTCGCTGACGTGAAGATGGCCCTCATGCGCCGGATTGAACGAGCCGCCGAGCAGGCCGATGCGCATGCCGGGCGCAATCGGCCCGGGCGGGCGAACCCAGTTGGCGCGCGGGCGATGCAGAGCCGTCTTCATGGGCGAATCTGTCCCGTGCCGCGCACGACGTATTTGAAGGTGGTCAATTGCTCGACGCCGACAGGGCCGCGCGCATGCAGCTTGCCGGTACCGATGCCGATCTCTGCGCCCATGCCGAACTCGGCGCCATCGGCGAATTGCGTCGATGCGTTCCACAGGACAATCGCGGAATCGAGCGCCGAGAGGAAATGTTCCGCCGCCGCCTTGTCTTCGGTGACGATGCTTTCGGTGTGGTGCGAGCCATGCGTTTCGATGTGCCGGATCGCGTCGTCCACGCCATCGACCACCTTTACCGAAATGACGGCATCGAGATATTCGGTCGACCAGTCGGCCTCCGTCGCCGCTTTGGCCGCGGGAAAGATCGCGCGAATGGCGTCGTCGCCGCGGATTTCGCAGCCGGCTCTGCGCAAGGTCCTCCAGGATCGCAAGACCGAGAGATTTTGCGACGGCGCGGTCGATCAACAAGGTTTCCGCCGAACCACAGACGCCGGTGCGCCGCATCTTGGCATTCACGACGATGGCCCGAGCCTTGGCGGGATCGGCCTTCACATGGACATAGACATGACAAATGCCCTCGAGATGGGCGAGGACCGGCACGCGCGCTTCGCTCATCACGCGTCCGGTAAGACTCTTGCCGCCGCGCGGAATGATGAGGTCGATGGCGCCGTCGAGTCCGGAGAGGATGAGACCAACCGCGGCGCGGTCGGTCGTTGGCACGAGACTGATCGCGGCTTCCGGCAGGCCCGAGGCGCGAACGCCTTCGACCATCGCGGCGTGGATTGCCGCCGAAGAGCGCGCCAATTCCGATCCGCCGCGCAGGATCGCGACATTGCCAGATTTGAGCGCCAGCGCCCCGGCATCGGCCGTCACATTGGGCCGGCTCTCATAGATCATCGCGATGACGCCGATCGGTGTTGCCACCCGCGTGATGTCGAGACCGCTCGGCACCGTCCAGTGCGCCAGTTCGCGTCCGACGGGATCGGGCAAGGCAGCGACGTCTTCGATGCCCTTGGCCATCGCCTCGATCCGCTCGCCGTCGAGCTTCAAACGGTCGAGCAAGGCGGGCGACAGCTTGTTTGTTTGGCCGTCCGCCATGTCCAGGGCGTTGGCGGCGAGTATGTCCTGCTGGCGCGCACGAATGGCCGCGGCAGCGGCGCGCAATGCCTTGTTCCTTGTTTCGGTCGAAGCTTCGCGCAGCGCGCGCGACGCCCCTTTGGCGCGCCTGCCGAGTGCCAGCATGTCGGCGGAGAGCGCGGACGATTGCGGCGCGTTCACGACACCAGTCCTGTCAGCGCGAGATCGTCGCGATGAATCATCTCGTCGCGCCCGCGATAGCCGAGGATCGCTTCGATCTCGAGGGACTTCTTGCCTGCGATGCGCTCTGCATCCGCCGCACCATAGGCGGCCAGGCCGCGCGCAATCTCGCGGCCCGTCTGGTCCTTGACGAGAACGGCGTCGCCGCGCTCGAACCGGCCGTCGATCTGTCGAATGCCGGCGGGCAGGAGACTCTTGCCCTCGGACAAGGCCCTGGCGGCGCCGGCATCAATGATGAGCGTGCCCTCCGGTTTCAGGACGCCTGCGATCCAGCGCTTGCGCGCCGCCGCCGGCGTTCCGTTCGCGGCAAAACGCGTCGACCGCGCGCCGCCGCGGATCGCCGCGATGGGATGGTCCGACTTGCCCATGGCAATGATCACATCGCAACCGGCTGCCGTCGCTACCTTCGCTGCCGCAAGCTTCGACGCCATGCCGCCGCGGCCGACGCCGGAGATGGAGTCGCCGGCCATTGCCTCGATCTGCGGCGTGATGCCCGACACATCGGGGATGTGCTGGGCGCCGGGGTCGCGCGACGGATCGGCGGTGTAGAGCCCATCGACATCGGAGAGAAGAATGAGGCGGTCTGCTTCCATCATGCTGGCGACGCGGGCCGCGAGCCGGTCATTGTCGCCATAGCGGATTTCGGCGGTGGCGACCGTGTCGTTTTCGTTGATCACGGCGACGCTGCCCAGCTCGATCAGTGTCTTCAGCGTGGCGCGCGCGTTGAGATAGCGGCGGCGCTGCTCGGTATCGCCGAGCGTCAGGAGAATCTGCGCGGCAACGATGTCCGCCCCCGCAAGAATGTCGGCATAGGCTTCGGCGAGGCGCACCTGACCTGCGGCGGCGGCCGCCTGGCTCTCTTCGAGCTTGAGCGGGCCCGAACGCAGTTTGAGCGCGCGGCGGCCCAGCGCTATGGCGCCGGAGGAAACCAGAATGACGTTCTTTCCTTCGCGGCGCAGGGCCACGACATCGGCGCAGAGCGATTCCAGCCAGGCGCGGCGCAACGTGCCGCGCTCCGGATCTACGAGCAGTGCGGATCCGACCTTGATGACGACGAGTTTGGCCGAGGCCAGAGGATCGTTCACGGCGACCACTCCGGCTTGGCTTCCTTTCGGATGATCTTCTTGACGCGGCGCTTGACGATTTCCTTGGCGATGGCGCGCAGCACATCGTCGACGCCATCGCCGGAGACGCCCGAGATGACGAACACCTTGTGGCCGCAGGCTTTCTCCAGCGCGGCGCGTTTCTTGGCGATGGCCGCCTTCGGAATGGCGTCGGACTTGTTCAGCGCAACGATCTCGGGCTTGTCGATCAGGATCTTGCCATAGGCCTCGAGCTCGGCACGGATAGTCTTGTAGGTCTTGGCGATCTCGCTCTCGGTGCCGTCGATGAGATGCAGGATCACGTTGCAACGTTCGGCGTGGCCGAGAAAACGGTCGCCGAGGCCGACGCCTTCATGCGCGCCCTCGATCAGTCCCGGCAGATCGGCGAGGACGAAATCGGTGCTGTCGATGCGCACGACTCCGAGCTGCGGTTCCAGCGTGGTGAAAGGATAGTCGGCGATCTTGGGACGCGCCGCAGAAACGCGCGACAGGAACGTCGATTTGCCGGCATTGGGCATGCCGATCAGGCCGGCATCCGCGATGAGTTTCAGTTTGAGGATGACGACTTTTTCTTCACCGGGCTGGCCGGGATTGGCATGGCGCGGCGCCTGGTTCGTGGAGCTCTTGAAGTGCGCATTGCCGAAGCCGCCATTGCCGCCGCGCAGAAGCTTGACGCGCTGGCCGACGGTCGCGAGATCGGCGATCAGCGTCTCGCCGTCTTCTTCATAGATTTGCGTGCCGACGGGGACTTTCATCACCGCGTCGTCGCCATTGGCTCCGGTCATTTCCTTGCCCATGCCGCCCTCGCCGTTCTTGGCGCGGACATGCTGCTGGTAGCGGAAGTCGATCAGCGTATTCAGATTGTCTACGGCCTCTACCACGACGTCGCCGCCCCTGCCGCCGTTGCCGCCCCAGGGACCGCCGTACTCGATGAACTTCTCGCGCCGGAACGCCACGCAGCCGTTCCCGCCGGCTCCGGACTGGACATAGACCTTGGCCACATCGAGGAACTTCATGGTGCGGCCCGGCGCGTGCGTTTCATGCGTTTCATGCGGCCTTCTTTCGCGCAAAATCGTCCCGCGTCAACAGCATACGGTTCGACGTGATTTTCGCCCCGCGGCTGACGCATTGGCGCTGGATTGTCCCGGTGGGGACAAATCCGAGCTTTTGCAGGACGCGGCCGGAGGCCGGATTGTCGACAAACCAGCCCGCCGTGAGCGCCCTTGCGCCCATGTCTTCGAACGTATGGCGCATCACCACCCAGGCGGCCTCGGTGGCATAGCCCTGCCGCCAGAAGGACCGGCCATACCAGTAACCAAACTCCCAGACGTCATCGGCCTCGCGATCGGAGGCGCACATGCCGATGAAAGCGCCGTCCATCGCGCGCGTGACCGCGAACATCCGCGAGTCGCCGGCGCGCCGTTTCCGCTCGGTTTCGGCGAGAGCAGCGCGGAAATGGTTTTCCGTGAAGGGAAATGGAACCACGGCCAGATTCTTCACGACGTCGAAATCGTTCAGGATGCGCACGACGTCCTGCGTGTCCGAGAGCATCGGCGCGCGCAGGATCAGCCTCTGCGTGGTCGGATGAAAACTCATGACAGCCTCCTTTCTCGGAACGCCTCGCAGCTCAGCGTGACGATGTTGCAGCCGACATCCATGCCGCGCGCCATGCAGGAACGCGCTTCGAAACCTTTCGCCTTGAAGCCGAGCTTGCCGAGCACATGGCCGGAGTTGGGATTGTCGTGGAACCAGCCGGCCCAGACAGCCTGAGCCTTCAACTCGTCGAATGCGAATTCCAGCACGCGGCGCGCTGCCTCCGTCGCATAGCCCATCTTCCAATAGGGCTTGCCGTACCAATAGCCGAGTTCGAGCTCGCCATTGTGCGTGTGCAGTCCGCATCCGCCCATATAGGCGCCGTCGCTCTTTCGCGTGACGGCGAATTGATGTCCCTCGCCGTTGGCGCGGCGTTCTTCCAGACGCGCGATCCACTCGATCGCGTCCTTTTCCGCGTAGGGGTGAGGCACGTTTGCGAGATTCTTGGAGATCTCGAAATCGCTGATCAGCGGCACGAACGCGGAAATATCGCGCCGCTCGGGGTGGCGTAACAGCAGTCTCTCGGTTTCAAGTATGGACATGATGCTCCTCCGTTGCGGGAGGAACAAAAAAGGGAGACGGCGGACCATCTCCCTCCCGTAATGGGCCGCCAATTTCTTGGCGGCCTATGTCTTCAGCCGCCTATTCCGCTGCGTTCTTCGTCGCCGGATTCGTTGCGTTGATCACCGATACATAGGTGCGGCGCTTGAAGCCCGACTTGAACGCGACTTGACCGTCGCAAAGCGCGAAGAGCGTATGGTCCTTGCCCATGCCGACATTCTCGCCGGCCCAGAACTTGGTGCCGCGCTGGCGAACGATGATGTTGCCGCCTTCGATCTTTTCGCCGCCGAAAAGCTTCACGCCGAGACGCTGACCTGCTGAGTCACGTCCGTTGCGCGAAGAGCCGCCTGCTTTCTTGTGTGCCATGACGTCGTTTCCCGAATCT
Source organism: uncultured Alphaproteobacteria bacterium (assembly GCA_963741725.1). Classification (GTDB taxonomy): domain Bacteria; phylum Pseudomonadota; class Alphaproteobacteria; order Micropepsales; family Micropepsaceae; genus Rhizomicrobium. The sequence goes on from CAVUJC010000001.1 coordinate 108,744, forward strand.
CTAGGCCGCGTTGATGCCGGTGATCTTCACCTTGGTGAAGGGCTGGCGATGACCGCGCTTGCGGTGCGTGTTCTTGCGGCGCTTTTTCTTGAAGGCGATGACCTTTTCGCCCTTGCCCTGGGCGACGATTTCACAGGCGACGGACGCGCCCGAAATCAGCGGCGCGCCATGCTTCGGCTTGTCGCCGCCCAGCATGAGCACTTCCTCGATCTTGAGGGTCGAACCGACATCGCCGGCAACCTTCTCGATGACCAGGACGTCGTCCTTGACCACCTTGTACTGCTTGCCGCCGGTGCGGATTACCGCGAACATGAGTTAAGTCCTTGAAAATGTTAAATTTCCCAAAGAAGCCGAGTCCTTTGGGAGCCGCGCAATATACTGAGGGAAGTTCTGGGGTCAAGGCATTTGCCGGAAGGGCAGAAATCGGCTCCCAGACGGGACCAAGCAGGCCCTCAGGCCTCCTGTTCCTTCTTGGGCGCACGCAGCTTGAAGAAGCCCGGAATCGCAGCAACCAGCAGCACCAGACCGACGTAGAAGCAGACCATCTTCGCGCTGGACACGGTGAAGGCCAGTTGGGCCGCGCTGTCAGTCGGCCCGCCTATGATCATGGAAAATTCGAGCGCGTTTTCTATGGCATCTGCGGCCGCTCCGGCGATCGGAACCAGGGCCAGGTAGTTGAGAAAACGGCGCGCCAAACCCTTTTTCGGCGCGAACGCTTCTCGCGCGATGATGCCGGAATAGTAGAACGCAAAACCGTAGAGCGGCATGAAAAGATAGTCGAACCCAAGGCTGAAACCGGCGGTCGCAGCGTGGGGGCGCGCGATCCATGCGGCCAGGATTCGCTTGTACTCCATGGCTGTCTGAGCCGTCTGGAGGTCCACGGTACCCGCACCCGTGGCTGCTTTCAGTCCGGTATCGAGGGAATAAAGGATCGCGAACGCGGCGAACGCCAGAAGCGTCGTCCACTGCCAGCGCAGCAACAATGTCTTCAGCGGCACGGTCATTCCCTCTCGGCCTGATTGCGGATGATAGCGCGCGCCGGTACACAGACGCCATGCGCGGCCCCGGCGATGTTTTGTACAATTTTCACTGGATCGTTCCCGGCGAGGCGGCTCGCGCGGCACAGGCTTACGCCGGATTCCTCGGCCCGTTTCTGTCCCGCCACGGCATCAGGAGCCTGATCAATCTGCGTGGTTCCAATCCGAAGTTCGGCTGGTGGCATTACGAGCGGCGCGTGACACGAGCAGGCGGCATCGAACATCTCGATGTCATGCTGGATTCCCGAAACCTGCCGCGCCGCGACATGCTGGTATCCTTGTTCGACGCATTCGACCGCGCACCAAAACCGTTCCTGATCAAGTGTTCGGGCGGACAAGACCGCACGAGCCTGGCAGCGGCGCTTTATCTTGTTCATCGCGGCGGCTGGGCGGCGCGTGACAAGGCGCTGGTCCAGTTCGCGCGCTTTCCGTTTCTGCATTTTCCGAAGGAACACCAACGCTGGCTGCGGCTGTTCCTTGATTTTGCCCAAGAGGAGTTTGCCGGCAGGCCGATCTCGGAGTGGGTTCGCGATAGCTACGAGCCATCGCGACTGAAAAATTGGCTCGAGGCGCACGGCCACGCCGGAACGTTCAAGGCGATCTTCGAAAAGCCGGTCGCCAGCAAGTGGCAATGGTGAAGCCGCTGGAACTCGCGCCTGGCGTTATGCTGCTGCGCGAATATTTTGTCCGGCAAGAACAGGAGGCGCTGGTCGAGCAGGTGCTGCAGCGCGCCGAGGCGGCGCCGTTCTATCGGCCGGTCATGCCGCGCTCCGGCAAACCATTCTCGGTGGACGAAACCAATTTTGGCCCGCTGGGATGGATGTCGGATGTGAGTGGCTATCGCTATGCACCGTTGCATCCCACAACCGGTCACCCTTGGCCGGACATTCCCGATGCGCTCGTAGAGTTGTGGCGTGCGGTTTCCGATTATCCGCTTCCGCCGCAATGTTGCCTGGTCAATGTCTACCGCGATGGCGCCAGGATGGGGCTCCACCAGGATCGTGACGAGGCAGCGACTGAGGCCCCGGTCGTCTCGGTCTCACTGGGCGATGACGCGCTTTTCCGTTTTGGCGGCGCGTCTAGAAAAGGGACGACCAGAAGCGTCCGCCTTGCTTCGGGCGACGTGCTCACGTTCGGCGGTCCGTCACGGCTGATGTTTCACGGGATTGACCGGGTGATTGGCGGCAGCTCGACGCTGGTTCCGGGCGGCGGACGGATCAATCTCACACTGCGGCGGGTCACGCGGCCTGAGGCCTGAAAAAACGACGCCCGGTCGGGGGGCCGACCGGGCGCCTGTGCGCTTTTTTGCGCAAGTGCCGGGAGGGGATGACCGGCACCGCGAAGGATGTTGCCCAGCTTGCGAGCGGGGGGGCAGTGCTTGCTGGACGTTTGTCCATCCTTCGAAGTGAACCTATGCACCGAAGCCACACATTGCAACTATTTTTTCCGGAATTGGAGTTTTTTGATTATTTTTAATGACTGATGCAAATCAGTCACTCTGAATTACGCAGTCTAATACGCAGAAAAGACGGACTTTCGGTGAAAAAGTTGCATGCTCGGCGACACTTCGCGACGAACACGCGCTTGTGATTGCGCCTAGATTTTTCCGCAGTCCCTAGCGGTGCGGTCGATTGCCGCTTTCAATTTGGCAACAATTTCTTCGACTTCGTCTTCACGGATGATCAGCGGCGGCGCCAACACCATCGTGTCGCGAATCGCGCGGCAAATCAGGCCGTCATTGAAGCAGTAGTTTCTGCAATGCGTGCCGATGTTTCCGGGATCGGGGAAGAATCGCCGTTCCGCTTTGTCACGAACAAGTTCGATTGCGCAGAGCAGTCCGATGCCGCGCACTTCTCCGACGATGGGATGACCAGCGAACGTTTCACGCAGGCGGCGCTGAAGATAGGGGCCGATGTCGTTCTTGACCCTCGGCACCAGCTTCTCGCGCTCGATGACTTCGAGATTTTTCAGCGCGACCGCGCAGGCGACGGGATGGCCGGAATAGGTGTAGCCGTGAACTATCTCCTCATTCGAATTGAGGATCGTATTTGCAACGCGCCGGCCGAGCGAAATTGCCGAAATCGGCTGATAACCGGAAGACAGACCCTTCGCCATGGTCATGATATCGGGGGCGATCCTGTAGGTCTGCGCGCCAAACCACTCGCCGGTGCGGCCAAAGCCGGTAATGACCTCGTCGAGATGCAGCAGAACATCATGCTTGGCGCAGATGCGCTGAACTTCGTGCCAGTATGTCGCCGGCGGAAAGATGACACCGCCCGCGCCCTGAACGGGCTCGGCAGAAAACGAAGCAACCCGGTCAGCGCCGATTTCCAGGATCTTCTCTTCGAGTTTCCTGGCGATGAGCAGGCCGAATGCGTCGGGGTCGATATCGCCATATCCGGCTTGCCTTCGCGCCAAACCAGTAGGGCGCAGGGACTTTCTCGAAGCCCGGCAAAGGCAGGTCCCACTGCGGATGCATCGGCGTGAGACCGGAAAGCGAGGCCGCGGCAAACGTCACGCCGTGATAGGCGTAGTCGCGCGACAGATGAATCTTCTTGTCCGGCTTGCCCATGCAATTCCAGAAATAGCGGATGAGCTTGAGCGCGCTGTCATTGGCTTCGGAACCGGAGTTGGCAAACAGAACCTGGTCATGGCCGTCCGGCAGCAGCGTCGCGAGCTTGGCCGCGAGTTCGATCGTCCAGGGATTCGAGGTCTTGAAGAAGTGATTGTAGTAGGGGAGCGTTTTCAGGGCCTCGTAACCAGCCTCGGCCAATTCCTCGTTGCCGTATCCGACCTGCACGCACCACAGACCGGCCATGCCGTCGATGATCTTCTTGCCTTCGGAATCCCACAGGTAAACGCCCTTGCCGCGCGTGATGACGCGCACGCCTTCCTTGTTGAGAGCCGCAGTGTCCGAAAAGGGATGAACGTGATGCGCAGCGTCGAGCGCCTGCCAATGCTTTGTCTGATTGCTGCCGCGTGCCGTCATGGTGCGCGCACTCCAAGGTGAGGATCGAAGCGAGCTGAGTTCCGGGCACGCGCACGCGCCCGGCGGATCCTAAGGGTTGAACCCGATCCGCGCACAAAGGATGAGAAGCGCGCGCTTGGCATTCATGCGGCAAGCCTAGCAGCCGCGGCCCGCGGCGTCACGCTTTGCCCAATGCTGTGCGCAGACCGAAGATGGTCAGACCCAGCGAGACCAGGCCAAAGATAACGGCGCGCGGGTCAAGAATGTTTCCCATGAGCAACCCGAACTCGATCGAGACAAGGATGTATGCCGCGGACGCCGCAGTGGCGATCCATGCCAGCCCCCGATCGGATGGCCTGTCGGTGCGAAGCAGATTGACTGCGGCCAGCAGCAGGATCAACAGCGTCCCGCCGAGTGCCCAGAACAAGGGATGCGGCTGGCCGCGATAATATTTCAGGACACCAAACGTATGTCCGATGGCCCCCAAAATGAGCAGGCCGGAAAGCCCACGATCCAAATTGCGCACGACAATCCCCCGCTTGTGAATTTTCTTCAGGTGCTCTCCGACCGGAATGAAGCAATGCCGCCGCAGGAGCCGCCCATGCCTTCATCGGAATCGGTCGGCAGCATTCCATTATTCAAGGCGACTCGGCTCTCAGATCGGGTGTTCCAGTTTCAATCAGCGCCTTGAGGCGCGTCATTTGTTCGCCCAGAACTCCGTCGACCGGCGCCGCAAAGTTGGCAAGCCCGTCCTTCAGGTATCCGCCGAGATTGTAGGTCAGAGAGAGGTCCGTTCCGTCGCCGGCCGGCTTCAACACAATGCTCAGGGCGCCTTCGACGCCGAGGCCTTGCAACGGACCCAAGGCGCCGCGCATGACCAGCGTCTTGCCAGGATCGGCGAAAACAACCACCAGATGCTCGACCGATCCGCCATCCGGCAATGTCTCGCACCAGCAGCCGCCTGCCTTCGCATCGAGCGTCAGATTGGCCGCGCTCTTCGAAAAAGTATGCTGCGAGCTCCACCAGTGGGACGGCATGATGAGTTCCGCATAGACCTTTTCGGGTGCGGCGGAGATATGCAGCTTTTCCACAACGGAAAATCCGTTCGCGGCAGAGTCGTTCACTCCAGCGCAGGCTGGCTGAGTCAGAAATGCCGCGATCGTGAACCCTGCCAAAGCGTGTGCAATGCGCCGCATGCGTGCCCTCCCCGTATGCGGTTCAAGCTTCGGCCTGTTTGCGGAAAATTTCCAGCAGGCCGGGCCATCCGCCGTCGACGCTGCCGCGCATGCGCTCGCCGTTTTCCTGACCGAGGGCTTCGAAATTGCGATGCTCAAGTTCGACGCGGGTCGTTCCGGCGCTCTGGGCGGTGAAGGTGATCTCCACTTCGGAAGCGACGGAGGGGTCGGGTTTCCAGTCTGCGCTGACTTCCCAGCTGAACACGATGCGGTGCGGCGGTTCCCAGACCCGCATGTGCCCGACGACCGTTTCGCTGCCGTCCTCATGCGTCGTGTACCAGCGGCCGCCTTTGCGCGCCTCGATGAACGACTGCTTGACCGGAGTCGCGCCGATGCCGTGCCCCTTGGGCCACCAGCTGTCGAGTTTACTCGTGAAGACATCGAACGCATGCGCCTGACTGGCGTTGACGATCAATGTCTTGCGCACGGGTGCTATTGAGAATGTCTTGGTCATTTGCGCTTGTCCTCGTCCAAAGGTTTCTCGACTTCTGCCTGGAAAGCTGTGAGCGCCTGGTCCCAGAATTGGTCCAGCCAGGCGCGCAGCGCGGCAAGACCTTTGGGGTCTAAGTAATAGACACGGCGCGTTCCGTCGGCGCGATCCGTCACAAGGCCCGCCTCCTTCAACACTTTGAGATGCTGCGAGACCGCCGGGCGGCTGACCGGCATGCCCCGCGCGATCTCGCCTACGGCGCGCGGACCGGTGCGAAGCGACTCCAGCACGTGGCGGCGGGTCGGATCGGCAAGAGCAGTCAGGGCATTTCCGTAAGTCATAACTTACCGTAAGTGATGACTTACAGTGAGTCAACCCCGATGAATCCGGCAAGTTGGAATGCTAGCCCCAGACTTCCTGGACGCCCTTGCGCTTCAGCTTGCGCACCGTGGGCGATGCCATGGAGAGACTCTGGCCGGCGGCCCCAAAGTAGTGCCCCTGGCCAAGGTCGAAGCCCATCTCCTTGGCACGCGCGACCTGGTCGGGCGTCTCAAGAAATTCGGCGACCGTGTGCACGCCGAGCTCGCGGCAGAGATTGATGACGCCGATAAGCAGCGTCTCGTCGCGCTTGGACCGGCCGATTTTCTTCACGAGACTTCCGTCGAACTTCACGAAGTCCACGGTCAGCCCGTGCAGATATTGAAGCGAAGCGGCGCCCGCGCCGAAATCGTCTAGCCCGACCCGGAAGCCCATGGCGCGCAAGGTCTGCACGGCCTTGTTCGCGGCAACCAGGTCAACGATCTCCGATGACTCGGTGATTTCGATCATCAGCCGTGGCGCCAGCGCGCGTTTGCGGGCGAGCATGCCAGCAAGCAATCCGAATGTCGCTGGCGAGGAAATCGTGCGGCCCGAAATATTGAAGGCAATGTGCGAATTCTGAACCGTCGACTCTTCGACGGCCGCGATCACCTTGACGGCGACGGCAAGATCGAAGGCATCTGAGATCCCAAAGCGTTCGACGAACTCCACCGTTTCGCCGGTGTTGCCCGGCTGCGTGAATCGCGTCAGCGCTTCGTAGTGCGAAATCTCTCCGGTATTGAGATAGACGATAGGCTGATACGCCATCGTGAAGGCGCCTTCGGCGACCGTTTCGGTCAGATCCCGCGCCCGCGTGATGGTTTCGTCCATCATCTGCTGAAAGGCAGATTCCATATCGTTCACGTCGGCATGGTCGCCCTTGGCGAAGCGGTCGACGACATAGCGAAGCGCTAGCATGCGCTGGTCGGTACTGAGATCCTTGCCCTTGAGCGAGACCAATGCCTCTTCGACCGGAAGGTCACCTGCCCCACCTTCTTTGAGCGCGGTACGAAGACGATTGCCGAGATCAGATTTGCCAAGGGCAGCGTCCGCGATGACGCCGAAACTCGACTCGGAAAGTCGCGCGGCGGCCTTGGCGCCGATGTCGGCGACGGCGGCGCCGATATGAAGCATCAGCTTGTCGGCGCCGTCCGCGCCCATCTTGGCGCAGGCGTCGGGCAGGCCCGGTACGTCGACCATCGTGATCGCAGAGTCCGTGCCCTTCATTTGCGCCGCGGCGGCGACGAAGGATTCGCGCGTGGAGAGGCCGGTTTTCTCGTCGCGGTCGACGCTCGCTGGACGCGAGGGAGCGCGCGATATTGTGCAGGATATCCGGTCGTCGTTCAGTGGCAGTCTGAACATCGAAAGGAACACTTCCTTGCCACTGGCGAGATTCAGCGAAAACGGACCGGCGCGATCGCCGGTCCGAAGCGTGCGCATGAAAGTCGAAAACTTGGTGCCGTCGGACGGCTTGAAGAGTCTTCCGGCAGGTTTGCCGATCATCCCCTCGGCCTTGTCGCCCACAAATTCGCTCGCCGCGCCTGTGGCAAAGAGAATCGCGCCCTTCCCATCGATCTCGAACAGGAAATCGGCATTGGCGAATGCAAAACCCAGAAAGCGGGCGGCGTCGGTCATCTGCAACGGCCTCGATATGACCGCGAAGATGCGTTCCGACTTCTTAAGACGGCATAAATTTAACTACGTTCGAGATGCGATCTGCGCGCGCAATGCCGCACCGAACGCTTGGTAGATCGCACGCGAAATCGGGCTGTCGGCCCACGCCCATTCGGGATGCCACTGGACGGCGAAGAGAAATCCTTTGGCCGACGGCAGCGATACCGCCTCGATCTGGCCATCCGGCGCCAGCGCTTCGGCGAACAGACCAGGTGCCAGGCGGTCTATGCCCTGCGAGTGCAGCGAATTGACCGCAAATGTCCTGTCCTTCGTGAGCTGCGCCAGAATGCCGCCCTCCTGAACGTGAACGGGATGCGACGGTCCATATTGGATGTCGAGTGGTTCCTCGTCCCTGGAACGGTGATCGCTACGTCCCGGGACTTCCTGGACATGCTGGTGCAGGGTCCCGCCTAGCGCGACGTTCAGTTCCTGAAAGCCGCGACAGATGCACAGGACAGGTTTGCCTGCCTCGATCGCGGCTTTCAGAAGCGGCAGAGCCGTCGCATCGCGATGTTCGTCCTGCATCACGCCCGCGCGCGGCAAAGGTCCGCCATAGTGCTTGGGCGACACGTTTGAGGGCGAGCCCGTGAAGAGCAAGCCATCGATGCTGCTCAACAGATCGCCCGGCGCAAGCGGCGGCTCCAGTACGGGAATGAGCAGCGGAAGTGCGCCGGAACCATCGCGGACAGCGGTTACGTACTTCTCGCCGACCAGGTGGTACGGGTGCTTGCCGAGCAGGCGACGGTCGCAGGGAAATCCGACGATGGGTGTTCGTGTCATCGCAGTCTAGTCCTGAGGATGGCGCGCGAAGGGGTTCTTGTCAGGAAGCTGAAAGAGCGACGGCGAAAGCACTGCACCGGGAACAAGATCGCGCAAGGCGACAGTCGTGGTCAGACCCTGATTGTCGATCACTGTCCATTGGCGCAGCTCGTAGCCAGGGTCGGAAAAGACAAGCGAGATATTCGCCCGCGCGATGTTCAAATTGCTGCGCGCGCCGACCACGATCAAGCCCGGCTCACGCTGAATGCTGACCAGTGCCGGGCTGTGGCGCAGATCGATGTCGTTGCCGAGGACTAGTCCAAGCGGCGTTTCGGAAAGTGGATAGCGATCGACCGTGTTCAGACGGGTGTTCGCAACGGCGATGGTGCGACCGTCGGAAACAATCAGCGTCGGTGATGGCGGCTTATATTCAAATCGCATGCGCCCGGGCTTCGAAATGTAGAAAGCACCCTGGTCGACATCCCCGCTCGGATCGACCTGGACGAAGTCTCCCTTCAACGTCGCCATTCTGTTCAGGCTGGCGCTGATACCGTCGAGTGCCACGCGATCCGCCTCGCTGAGATCGCGCGGCCGCGACGGCGCGGGCAAGCCGCCCGCCATGAGCAATGGCGTTGTGATGAAAACAAGCACTGCAAGGGCGAAGCGGCGCATGCGCTCTCTTACGCAAGCTTTGTGGCAGTAGCTAGGCCCTGTTCAGGCCGCCGCCTCTTGGCCAACGGCGCGGGCAGCCGACTCGCGCTTGCACAGACCGTCGATGAGCAGGTTCATGACGCCCTCCAGGTCGCGTTCGAGCTTGGGCAACGTCAATTTCGACCAGAGCTGCGGGTAGCGGAATTTCATCGTCGCCGCCTGTACCATTTCGGCGGTGAACTCCTTGTCGGCGATGGAGAATTCACCGCGCCGCTCGGCCTCTTCGAGCAGGTCCACGAGAATCTTGCGCTCGTTTTCCAGCATCCAGATGGCAAATTTCGGGCGTTCCGTCGAAATCACGCGCGCCATCTCGAAGGCGCGCGGGTCCTTTTCCAGCTTGTGATAGGTGCGGCGCAATTCCTCGAACAAGAGATCGTGCAGGCGCGTGCGCGCGTCCTTGCCCGGTGCCACTGCCAGCTTGCGCAAGTGATCCAGATGTTTGGAGTAATCTTCGGTTGCGATCGCTTCTGCGATGTCGAGCTTGCCGGGGAAGAAACGGTATAAATTGCCCGGCGACATGGCGCAGTCGCCCGCGACTTCAGCCATAGTCGTCTTGGCGTAGCCAAAATGCGAAAACCGCTTCTTTGCGGCGTCCACGATCTGATCTCGCACGGAGTCTTTCTCTGCCATCTTCTTTTCCCTGCCCCAGCGATTTTTTTCTTTCTACAGGGAAAGATAGTGACAATTTCTGAATAATCAACAAAGCGTTCAATCTTTCGCACTGCATCAACGAGACGTAAAATGCCGGAAGATATATATAATTCAGTGCCTTATACGAAAATATCGGTTGTGGGCGCCGGTGCATGGGGTTCTGCCTTGGCTCTCACAGCAGCCCAGGCGGGCCGTTCCGTGACGCTATGGGCGAGGGAATCGGACGTGGTCGATTCCATCCGCCAGTCGGGCGTGAATGCACGCTTCCTGCCCGGCATCGCGTTACCCGCAGGAATTCAGGCGACCGGAGATCTGGCCGAAGCGGCAAGTGGTGAAGCCGTTCTCCTTGTCGCACCGGCGCAGCATTTGCGCGCAACACTCCTGGATCTCGCGCCGCTCCTTTCGGCGAACACGCCTCTGATGCTCTGCGCAAAAGGCATCGAGCGTGGAAGTGCGCTGCTGCTCACCGAGATTCTTGCCGAGCTCGCGCCACGTGCAGTGCCCGCCATTCTCTCAGGACCATCATTTGCGCGCGACGTTGCGCGTGGGCTTCCCACCGCCGTGACCATCGCGGCACGGATCGACATTGCACGGCGACTGCAGGCGTGCCTGGGACATGGACAGTTTCGCCCCTATGCCAGCGACGATCTCGTCGGCGTTGCGCTCGGCGGCGCAGCGAAGAACGTTTACGCGATCGGCTGCGGCGTCACCGATGGACTGGGTCTGGGCGAAAGCGCACGTGCGGCGCTTCTGGCGCGCAGCTTTGCCGAATTGACGCGGCTCGGAGAGGCGATAGGCGGCCGTGCCGAAACGTTCATGGGCTTGTCGGGTCTGGGCGATCTCGTCCTCACCGCAACGAGTCCGTCGTCGCGCAACTTCGCGTTCGGCCAGAAGCTCGGCCGCGGCACGCCGCTGGCCGAATTGCTGGCGCCCGGATCGCCGCTTGCGGAGGGCGTTGAAACGGCGCCAGCGCTTGTCGCCCGTGCGCGGAGGCACGGAATCGAAATGCCGATCGCAGAAGCGGTCGCTGCCGTACTCGACGGCGCGCTTGCGCCGGCGTCCGCGCTTGAACGGCTGATGAGCCGTCCGCTCAAGCCGGAGTGAACACAAACAGCTTTGATCGCGCTTCTGCCGCGCTAAGATCGCTCGTCATCGGAAAAGGATATCTCCGCCATGCTGTTCTGCATTATCGCCATCGACAAGGAAAACTCGCTCGCGCTGCGCCTTGCGACCCGCGAGGCCCACTTCGCTTACGGCCGCGAGTCCGGCGGCATTCGCCTTGGCGGTCCGTTCCTGGATTCCAACGGCGACATGGCCGGCAGCATGATCATTTTCGAAGCCGCGGACCTGGACGCGGCCAAGACGTGGCACGCGAACGATCCGTACGTGAAAGCCGGTCTGTTTGCCCGCTCCGACGTGCGTCCCTGGAAGCCGACGTTCAACGCCTGCGACGCGAAGCTCTAGGAGAGCCGTGATGGCCCATTGGCTGTTCAAGTCCGAGCCCGAGACCTGGTCCTGGGAGATGCAAAAGAAAAAGGGTGCCAAAGGCGAGCCATGGAGTGGCGTGCGCAATCACCAGGCCAAACTCAATATGATGAAAATGAAGAAGGGCGAGCGCGGCTTCTTCTATCATTCGGGAGATGCCCGAGAGATCGTCGGCATCGTCGAAGTCATCGGCGAGTTCCGGCCCGATCCAACGGACGACACCGGAAAGTTCGGTCTGGTCGATGTGAAGGCCGTCAGCGATCTTTCGAAACCGGTGAGCCTGGCGCAGGCCAAGGCCGACCCAAAGCTCGCCAAGATGACGCTGGTTACGTTTTCGCGCCTCTCGGTTCAGCCGGTGACCGACGACGAGTGGAAGCACATCTGCAAGATCGGCGGGGTGACCGAACGCTAACGTCGCTGGTAGATCACGCCGGTTCCATCCTGAGCCACGCTGAAAAGATTGATGCATTTGGGATCGTTCAGATCCTTGCACATCAGATCGAACGTGATCTGGTACTTCGACGCGTCGGTCCGCGCATAGCACGTATATCGGCCCGTGACGGCTCCCATCTGGACCTCATCGCTCGCGAGTTTGGTGAAGGGAGGGACGAGCGCGAATCCCAGAGCCGAGGCGAGACCGGCGTTGCAAAGCGCAAGCGCCATCTGATGCCGAGCGACCGCCTGATCCTGCGGTGAAACTTGAGTGCTAGATCCGGAGATCGCCACCAGAACGCAGACGGCAACCAGAAGAAGACCACCGACGACCGCAAAGATTCGCGCCGCCAGCCATTCGCGGCGCAACCCTCGCACGTTCGGGCCGCTTTCCGTCATCGCCGTCCTGCTCTCCACAGCCAGGTTGACTCAGCAGGTCAACCGAGTGCCTTGACGATTTCCTCTGTCATTTTTTTTGCGTCGGAGAACAACATCATCGTGTTGTCGCGGAAAAACAGCTCGTTCTCAATCCCGGCATAGCCCGAACCCATGCCGCGCTTGATGAACAGCACGGTCTTGGCTTTTTCGACATCAAGTACCGGCATGCCATAGATCGGTGATTTGGGATCCGACTTGGCGGACGGATTTGTCACGTCGTTGGCGCCGATAACGTAGGCGACGTCGGCCTGCGCAAACTGGGAGTTGATGTCTTCGAGTTCGAACACTTCGTCGTAGGGCACGTTCGCCTCAGCGAGCAGCACGTTCATATGGCCCGGCATGCGGCCGGCGACCGGATGAATGGCGTAGGACACTTTCACGCCTTCTGCCTTGAGCTTGTCGGCCATTTCGCGCACCGCATGTTGCGCTTGCGCGACGGCCATGCCGTAGCCCGGGACGATGATGACCGAGCCGGCATTCTTCATGATGAACGCCGCGTCTTCCGCCGAACCTTGCTTGACGGGGCGCGTTTCGACGGCGCCGCTCGCTGCCGTCGTCTCGCCGCCGAAACCGCCAAGGATCACAGAGATGAAGCTGCGGTTCATGCCCTTGCACATGATGTAGGACAGAATCGCGCCCGACGAGCCCACGAGCGCGCCCGTGATGATGAGCGCCGAATTCTCGAGCGTGAAGCCGATACCGGCCGCGGCCCAGCCAGAATAGGAATTGAGCATCGAGACCACGACGGGCATGTCCGCGCCACCGATCGGGATGATGAGGGTGATGCCGAACACGAATGAGAGAACCGCGATAGCCCAGAAAGCCCATAGCGGCTGCTGCATCACAAACAGAACGACCAGCGCAATGATCGCTGCGAAGATCAGTATGTTCAGGGCATGCCGCGCCGGCAGGATGATCGGTGCGCCGGACATGTTGCCGTTCAACTTGGCGAACGCGATCAGCGAACCTGCGAACGTGATCGCGCCGATGGCGAGGCCAAGCGACATTTCGATGAGACTTTGCGTCTTGATTACGCCGGTGCAGATGCCGGCTGCGTCGTTCACGCATATTCCGAAGGCGTCGGGTGAATAAAGCGCCGCGCCTGCCGTCAGCACCGCCGCAAGACCGACGAGTGAATGGAACGCAGCGACAAGCTGCGGCATGTCGGTCATCGCGATGCGGCGCGCAATGACGGCGCCAATACCCCCGCCAATGGCAAGGCCGCCGATTACCAATGCCCAAGTGAGCGGATCGGTCACGCCCGCAACCCAAAGCGTGGTCGCGATGGCGAGCGCCATGCCGATCATGCCGTTGCGGTTGCCGGCACGCGAGGACACCGGCGAGGAAAGGCCGCGCAAGGCCTGGATGAAGAGAACGCCCGAAACGAGATAGGCGAGCGCGGCGAGATCGGCTTGCAGCGCGGGGCTCATTTCTTCTCTTTCTTTTTGTACATCGCCAGCATGCGGGAGGTAACGAGAAAGCCGCCAAAGATGTTCACGGACGCGAGCACCAGCGCGCCGAAACCGAGACCTTTCGAGATCCAGGACGAGTTGCCCATCGCGTGCACGGACACGGCGATGAGCGCTCCGACCACGATGACCGACGAGATGGCGTTGGTAACGGCCATGAGCGGCGTATGCAGCGCCGGAGTCACGCTCCAGACCACGAAGTAGCCGACGAAGATTGCGAGCACGAAGATCGTCAGGCGAAAGACAATCGGATCAACCAGTTCCATGGCTCAGCCCTTCAGCGCCGGATGCACGACCTGGCCGTCGCGAGTCAGGCCGGCGCCCTTCACGATTTCATCGTCCCAGTTCAGCGCCAGCGCGCCGGTTTTCTTGTCGACGATGAGGGAAACGAAATTGAATAGATTGCGCGCATAGAGAGACGAGGAGTCGACGGCGAGCCGACCAGGCAGATTCGTGTATCCCATGATCGTTACGCCATGGACTTCGATCACTTCGTCGGGCTTCGTCAGCGGCGTGTTGCCGCCCTGCTCCGCCGCAAGATCGACGATCACCGAACCCGGCTTCATCGTCTTGATCATTTCCTCGGTCACCAGTACCGGCGCCTTGCGGCCCGGGATCAGCGCAGTGGTTATGACGATGTCCTGTTTTTTGATTGTCTCGGCCGTAAGCGCGGCCTGCTTTGCCTGATATTCCGGCGACATCGGCTTGGCGTAACCGGTTGCGGTCTGCGCGTTCTTGAACTCTTCATCCATCACGGCGACAAAGGTGGCGCCAAGCGATTCAACCTGCTCCTTCGTAGCCGGACGCACGTCCGTCGCCGACACGATGGCGCCAAGCCGTCGCGCGGTGGCGATCGCCTGCAGACCGGCGACGCCGACACCCATGACAAGCACCCGCGCCGGGGCAATTGTTCCGGCTGCGGTCATCATCATCGGCATCGCGCGGCCGAACTGGGCCGCTGCGTCGATCACGGCCTTGTAGCCGGCCAGATTTGCCTGGCTCGACAAAACGTCCATGGCCTGGGCCCGCGAAATGCGCGGCAGAAACTCCATCGAGAAGGCATCGACGCCCTGCGCCGCCAGCTTCGCCGGTGTTTCTTTATCCGTATACGGAGCAAGCAACGCGGCGAGCACCGCACCTTTTTTCATGCCTGCGATCTGGCTGGCATCGGGCGAGCGGACCGAAAGAACGATGTCCGCTCCGTTGAGCACCGCCGCGCTGTCGGCGGCAATCGTCGCGCCGGCGGCCTGATAGTCGGTATCCGCCATCCTGGCGGCGGCGCCGGCCCCTGCCTCCACCGCCACGTCCAGGCCAAGACCCTTGAGTTTCTTGACCGTTTCGGGCGACGCCGCGACGCGTGTCTCGCCGTCGCGGCGTTCCTTGAGGATGGCAAGTTTCATGGAATGCAGGTCAGTGATGCGTACGGAAAATGGCGAGGAAAATCATCACCAATCCGATGAAGACAATCGAGTACTTCACGAAAACCGTGAAGCCGTGCCACGCCTTGACGTGCTGGCTGATGTCCATCGATCCGCGTTCGCTGTTTGAATCGCCGTGTGCGGCCATTTTTGTCCCCAAATCAAGCTGGCGGGACTATAGCAATTGAAAGCAGGTGCACAACGCTCAAAACGCCGCTCTTACGGCACCTTTCGGTTGGCCGTGGAGTGCTCCCAATCAGCCAAAAGAGCCCTCAGGGCCGCCACCAATGCCAATGGCTGGTCCAGCATGATGTGATGCTGGGCCTGTGGGATTTCGACCATGGGCGCAGAGCGGCCCAGAAGGTTGAACATGTACTCGCCGATCTGCGGCGGCAGCAGGACCGAATGTTCGCCGCGAAAGACCGCGATTCGGCAGCGTGTCGCCTTCAGCCTTTCGGCAGTATCGCCGATTGAGAACCGCTGCCAGATGGCCGGATCGAACTTCCAGGTGAAACCGCCTTCCACTTCCTTGAGCGAATGCCGCGCCACCCAGTCAACGATGTAGAGATTGTCACACGTCTGCGGCGGCATGAGGCGAAAGCGAGCCATCGCGGCCGCGAGGGTCGGATAGACGTTGTGGGGCTTGATCACTCGATTGGGCGGCCCGCCGGGTCGATCGGGCGGATTGACCGGCGAGTCCACAATCACGACGCCCGCGAGGCGGTCCCCATAGAGGCCGCCCGTCAGCATCGTCACAAAGCCGCCGAAACTGTGCGCGACAATGACAGGCGGTTCATCAAGCTTGAACATGCCGGCGTCTTCGCAGACGGCGATTTCCTCGCGCGCGAACATCTCCATCGAATAGCCGTCGGCACGCCAGTCGCTGTCGCCCATGCCTGACAGGTCCATGGCCGCGACGTTGTAGTCGCGTGCGAGGAACGGCGCGATGAAATCCCACCAGTGCGCGTGAGCCGCGTTTCCGTGAACCAGCAGCAGACCCGGGCGCGCGCGGTCTCCCCAGCGCGAATAGTGGATTTGAGCGCCACCGACCTGGATGAAGTTGCTTTCCGGCGTGATCGCCAGCGCGTCCTCGAACCATTTCGGCGCTGGCGGCGGCGCGCCATCAAGCGACGCGAGCGGTCCCTGCGTGGCCGAGATATTGAACATCTGCTTTTCCGTATCGGGCAGCTCGCCGGGAATGGGCGGCATGATCGGCGTGTCCGACATCAGCGCGGCTCCGCGCGCGGCGCGATCATCTTGAAGACGCCTGTGCCGGACATGATGAGCCGATCGCCGGTCCAGATTCGGCCCTTGACGGTGTAGAGATCGTCGACCTCGCCGACCACTTCGGCAGTTCCCTCGACCCACTCTCCCAATCGCGCCGGCGAAATGAAGTCCGTCAGCATGCGGACGGTAACCCAATGATGGCTGCGCTTCTTCACGCCGACCGGATGTCCGAACACCGTATCCGCAAACGCCATCAGCATGCCGCCATGGCAGTTGTTCATGCCGTTCGTGTGATGTTCCGCAACAAGGAACGCCCGCGTGAAGCCGCCGTCCGGTTCGTTTCGCTCGTAGAACGGGCCGATCTGGCGGCCGAAGCCTCGCGACCAGTTCATGGGCTGGAAGCCAGGCGGGACGGTTGTGGTCTCGGATTCGAAGAGGTCGTCGCTCATGTCCGCATTCTCACCGATTATGCGAGCCACTCAAGCCATGTGCCGTGCGGATGTGCGCTGGCCAGGCGTTTTTCCTGTCGCACGCCGTCGCTGTAACGGATCGCCGAAAGAACATAGAGAGTTCCGTCATATTCGAACCCCAGCCGCCACACTGGCTGTCTGAGGCCCGCCACGGTCAGAATGTCCTCCAGTCCCTGTTTCATCTCACGCGAGAACTGATAGATAGCAATCGTGTGGTAGATGCAGGGCACCTGGCCGCGCGCCACGTTGGCCAGGGCATCGGGCAGAAGTTCCAGCGCGTCGCCGGCCCGAATGACCGGCTTGTGCTTCATGAAAATCTCGATAGCACGGTCCAGGCGCTTTAGCCGCGCGCCCTGGTCGGGCCAGATGAGGGCGCGCAGCCAGTCGCGATCATCAGGTTTGGACAGATCGACAGGATTGAGCTCAAGGCCGACCCTTCCGCCAATCGCAGGCATCGCCTGCATCGGCGGCGCGCGCTCGCCGCGCAACTCGCACTCGATAATAAGCGGCGCCGTATCATTGATCGCTCCCACGACCACGCCGTCCCTGGTGTAGCGCACGCCGTATGAGTCCCAGATCAAATTGAGGCCCGCGCTGGGACCTATTTCGATCAGAGACAAAGGTGAATCGGTCTCTGCTGCGATCGCGCGAAAGCCCGGATGCAAAAGTGCGCTGCGTCCGATCTCGTTTGTGTTGGTCACGCGCGTTTCGATCAGTTGCCGGATTGCCGCCCGATGAGCAGCGACAAAGTCCCTGAAATCGGGGAACGGGTCGTCGCTTTGCACTGACCCAGTGCCGCCAAGCGTTCCATAAAACCTGCGCAGAGGATGCTCTGCGCCGCGCAGGAGAAGAAAATGAACGGCTCCCAGAATCATGTTGGCGTGCGGCTGGCCAGGTCGCGCATGGGCACACAGCGCCCTTAAGTCAGCATCGCCGCCGATCCCGGCGGCCAGCCGCGAATAAAGGGTACTTCCGGTCCGCTTCGCGTCATCGGCGAAGAACGTCCAATAGTCAGTGCCCTTTTCGCTCATCACCCGGCCCGTTCACCACTCGTTAAGACTATTCCATTTGTTCCGCGATAGGACAGGCTTAAACGCGGCATTTACCGGTCTTGCGCGACACTGCGCTGTTCGATTTTGGGAAAGAACAGATGGCGCAGACGATTCTTGTTGTCGACGACGATCCGGTGCAACGCCGGCTTCTCGAAGCCGCGATCACGCGCTCGGGCATGCAGGTCGTCACGGCGCCCGGCGGCGGTCCTGCTCTCGAGCTGATCAACGGTCCGCGCGGCGAGCAGATCGCGCTCGTCATGCTCGATCTTGTCATGCCCGACGTTGGCGGACTTGAGGTTCTTGGCAAGCTGCGTCCCACCAACCCCGATCTTCCCGTCATCGTTCTTACCGCCAAGGGCGGAATCGATTCTGCTGTCGAGGCGATGCGCGCCGGCGCCAACGACTTTCTGGTGAAGCCGGCCAGCCCCGAGCGCATCGCGATCTCGATCCGCAACCAGCTCAAGATCGGCACGCTTTCCGGCGAAGTCACCCGCCTGAAGAAGAAATCCGACAACCGCCTCACCTTCGAAGATCTCGTCGCCCAGTCGAGTGAGATGAAGCAGGTCTTCCGTCTCGGACAACGCGCCGCGCAGTCCAACATTCCGATCCTGATCGAAGGCGAGTCCGGCGCGGGCAAGGAACTGATAGCCCGCGCGATCCAGGGCTCTTCCGAAAGAGCGGGACGACCCTTCGTCACGGTCAACTGCGGCGCCATTCCGGAGAACCTGATCGAATCCATTCTGTTCGGTCACGAGAAGGGTTCGTTCACCGGCGCGACCGACAAGCATCTCGGCAAATTCCAGGAAGCGGACGGCGGCACGCTGTTCCTCGACGAAATCGGCGAATTGCGGCTCGACATGCAGGTCAAGTTGCTGCGCGCCCTGCAGGAAGGCGAAGTCGACCCCGTCGGATCCAAGCGGCCGGTCAAAGTCGACGTGCGCATCATGTCGGCGACGAACAGGGATCTCGCAGCACTGGTGCGCGACGGTCTGTTCCGCGAAGACCTTTATTATCGCCTCAACGTATTTCCGATCGTCGTGCCGTCTCTGAGAGATCGCCGGATCGATATTCCGGCTCTGGCGCGTCACTTCATTGCGCGCTTCGCCGCGGAAGAAAACAAGCCTGTGGCCGGCATGACGCCGGACGCGAGCGAACTGCTCGAGCGCTTCAACTGGCCAGGCAATGTGCGCCAGCTTGAAAACACGGTATTCCGTGCGGTCGTCCTGTGCGATCACGAACAACTGGACGTCTGCGACTTCCCGCAGATCGCGTCCGCCATGGGCATCGACGCAAAAATCTATCGCGCCCAATCCTCGGTCGATGCGGCGATCCCTGCGCAACATTCGGCGTCCTATGCAGCGCCGATGCTTGCGCACTCTTCGCCCTATGCCTTGTCCGGAACGGACGGTGCCGGCCACATGCGCAAGCTTGAGGATATCGAATCCGAAGTCATTCGCATGGCGATTTCGCGCTACGACGGCCATATGTCCGAAGTGGCCCGCAGGCTCGGCATTGGCCGCTCGACGCTTTACCGCAAGCTCAAGGAGCTCGGTCTGGAGCCCAGCGATGCCGAATTGACCCCCGAAAACGCGGGCGAGCCGCGCCACGCTGCGGGCTAAACGGCGCTAGTGGCGCATTCCCAAGGCGCCCAGATATAGGTCGAGCATCGCTTCCTGCTCCTGGCGATCTGCGCTTTCCATTTTGCGCAGCCGGATAACCTGACGCATGACCTTTGCATCGAAGCCGGTGCCCTTGGCCTCCGAGTAGACTTCGCGAATGTCGTCGGCGAGCGCCTTCTTTTCTTCTTCCAGACGTTCGATGCGCTCAATAAACGAGCGCAGATGCTCTTTCGCGAAGCCGGCTTTGGCCATCCTTCAACCCCATCTTCTCTTGGACCCGCTGGGCGGGACGTGACAATTAGGGGCGCGCGCCCATCGGCGCAACATTGCCGGCGCTTCTAGCTGTGGGTCTTTTGTGCGCGTTCGAACGCAGCCTGCTGCTCAGGAGATGCCTCTTTCTGATAGCGCTTTTTCCACTCGCTCTGCGGCATGCCGTAGACAAGCTCACGCGCGGCATCCTTCTCGATCGCAACGCCTTTTTCCGCCGCAGCGTCGCGATACCAATCGCCAAGGCAGTTGCGGCAAAACCCCGCGAGCGTCATCAGGTCGATGTTCTGCACATCCGTCCGGTTGCGAAGATGCGCAACCAGCCGTCGAAATACAGCAGCTTCGAGTTGTTCGCGCGTGCGTTCGTCCATTGTCTCAGTCCCAACTATGCCCAAAGGCCGAGTAAATTGTAGCGCAGGCGGCCCCATTTCGGCCAGCGCAGTTTCGATGACTGGTTTCAGCTGCGCGGCAAACGCGCGCGCGGCGGCGTCATTCGCGATGAGGTCCTGCCGAATCTCGATGAGAACATGTGGAAGACCCAGCATCGTGCCATGCCGGTAGAGGCAGTCGTTCTCCAGCTCGCCGGAGTAGGGCTCATTGTCGCCGACCGTGAATCCGGCCCTGGTCAAACCTTCGATCATCGGCAGCGCGAGGCGACCGTCGCGGTCCCACAAGATGCCGACCTCCCAGGGACGCTTCCAGCCTTTCCAAGCGGGTGTGAAACTGTGAATCGAAAGGATCACGGGAACTATTCCGCCGCTGCGCATCCGCGCAATCTCGTTCGAGATGGCTGCATGATAGGGCGTAAAGAAACTTTCGATCCTTGCTTCGACTTCGCCAGGAGAGATGCGCGCATTGCCTGCAATGATGCTGCCGTCCGACAGTTTCATGACAAGCGTGGGATCGTCCGCGCCTCGATTGAGATCGATCAGGAGACGCGACCAGCGTGCCAGGATCGCTGCGGCGCCGAACGCGCCGGCCAGAGTTCGCGTGACTTCGGCCGCGCCGATGTCCGAGGCAATGTGCGTTGCGAACAGGTCCGGTTCCAGTCCGAGCGAGCCGTAGCGGTCGGGCAGAGCATTGGATGCATGGTCGCAGACGAAGAGCAGCCGCGAATCACTTCGCGAAGGCGGATGACGTTCGAAGGGCGGCGGGTCCATTCCGGCAATCATCGTTTGCCCAACCTTTCGCGGCAAGCGCGTTGACAGCCTGCCTGCCATGCGCGACACCGGGTCGCTCGATGCGCTTTGTGATCGCCCTCGCCGTTCTCGTTGCCGCCGCTGGCCCGGCCGACGCCGGTCTGTCGGTCTGCAACAAGAGCGCACATGTCGTGAAGGTGGCTGTAGGCCACTTCAATGGAACGCGCTGGGCCAGCGAAGGCTGGTGGCGGGTCGAAGTCAAAGAAATGTGCCACGCTTGTTACGGGTCGGCTCGACGCGCGCTATTACTATCTCTACGCAACCGATGGGGCGTCGGGCACCTGGGAGGGCGGCACGACATTCTGTGTGGGCACGACCGAAAAATTTTCAATCGTCGGACGCGGCGCGTGTGCCGCCCACGGTTTTGACCACCGCGGATTTTTTGAAATCGACACGGGAAATCAGCTCAACTGGACCCAAGCCCTTTCGGACTGACCATGAGACGCCGCCGCAAAACCAAAATTCTCGCAACACTCGGACCGGCCACGTCCGCTCCGGAACGCATTCGCGCGCTCTTCGACGCCGGCGTGGATGTCTTTCGAATTAACATGAGCCACACGTCACACACTGCGCTCGGCGAGCTCCATCGCTCGGTGCGGGCGATGGAAACCGAAGTCGGGCGGCCGATAGGCATCCTGGTCGACCTGCAGGGCCCCAAGATCAGACTTGGCAGTATCCCCGGCGGCTCGCGCCTGCTGAAAGAAGGTGAGCGCGTCCGACTGGTTCGCAAAGTCGCTGCCGAAGAACCGGGCGACATTCCCATTCCGCACCCCGAAGTATTTTCCGCCATCAAGATGCGCCACACGCTTCTGATCGACGACGGAAAAGTCCGGCTGCGCCTGCTGTCTGTCGGCGACAGCTCGGCCGAAGCGATGGTCGTTGTCGGTGGCGAGATAAAGGACCGCAAGGGCGTAAACCTGCCGGACACAATCCTTCCAATTCCGGCAATGACCCCCAAGGATCGCAGCGATCTCGATGCGGCGCTCAATCTGGGCGTCGACTGGATCGCGCTGTCGTTTGTTCAACGCGCCGAAGACGTGGCCGAGCTGAAAAAGATCGTGGCGGGACGCGCGGCGGTCTTGGCCAAGATCGAAAAGCCGAAGGCGATCGATCAGCTCGCGGAAATTCTGGAGATGGCGGATGCGTTGATGGTCGCGCGCGGCGATCTTGGCGTTGAGCTGCCGCTTGAAGCCGTGCCGGGCCGGCAGAAACAAATCATCCGCACTGCCCGAAAAGCCGGAAAGCCCGTCGTCGTCGCCACGCAGATGCTGGAATCGATGATCGGCGCCCCAGTGCCCACGCGGGCAGAAGTGTCCGACGTGGCGACGGCCGTATTCGAAGGCGCCGACGCCGTGATGCTGTCGGCGGAAACTGCATCGGGCTCCTACCCGATGGAGGCCGTGCAAGTCATGGATCGTATCGCTGCGTCGGTCGAGGGCGATCCGCTTTACATCTCCATTCTGGAATCGCAGCGCAATGCGCCTGAGGAGACGACTGCCGACGCGATCATGGCGGCGGTCCACCAGATTACGCATACAATTCACGCGCGCGCCGTCGTCTGCTGGACGAAATCCGGCTCGACGGGCTTGCGCGCCGCCCGTGAAAGGCCGGAAGCGCCGATCATCGTTCTCACGCCGCTGATCGAAACCGCGCGGCGCCTTGCGCTCGCCTGGGGCTTGCACTGCGTCACGACCGAAGATGCCCACGACCTGGACGACGTCGTCGATCGCGCGGCGCGAATTGCGTTTCAGGAGGGCTTCGCCAAAGCCGGCGATCGCATCGTCGTAACGGCAGGCGTCCCGCTCGGCACGCCCGGCTCGACCAACATGCTGCGCGTGACTTTCGTCGGACCGACGACGATTTAAATGCCCTGCCCTTCGACGTCACGCGTCAGGGCATCGACGTGTCTACGCGCGCCCTCAAGCTGGGGATCAAGATCCAGCGCCTTGCGATAAAGCTTCAACGCCGCTGCCTTGTTGCCGTAATCCTCCATCATGTTGCCAAGCTCAAAGAGCGCAGCGAACTGGCGTGGGTTGAGCAAAATCGTGTGTTCGAGCGAGACCATCGCGCCAGCGTCGTCGCCCGTGGCGCGCTGGAAGTTGGCGCGGCTGTGCCACCCTTCGGCATAGTCGGGCGCTACACTCGTCACAGCCTCGACGAGTTTCTTGGCTGCATCCTTATCGCCGGCGGCCTGCGCAGCGGCAGCGCGCGACATCAGAAGATCGACGGAGGCGCTGCCGGACTGAAGAAAGATCGAACCGATGCGGTCCTCGATCGGCTTGGCATC
Organism: uncultured Alphaproteobacteria bacterium; assembly: GCA_963741725.1. GTDB lineage: Bacteria > Pseudomonadota > Alphaproteobacteria > Micropepsales > Micropepsaceae > Rhizomicrobium. The sequence continues at coordinate 131,929 of CAVUJC010000001.1, forward strand.
TTCTGGTGAGCCTGCGTGTTCGAGCTGTTCGAACAAAGTTTCCAGCATGGGTTTCTGTATCGGATGTGCAGGCGCGTTCGCCGCTTGCGCGGCCACCGGCACGAAGAGCGCAAGGAATATTGCTGTTGTGCGCATGGAACAATTCTAGCCGTTTCGCTGCGCCAGCGCCAAGGGCTCCGGTCCGCCCTCGGCCCAGTCGATCAGTTCGGCGAGGTGGACGATCGGTGGCGCGTCGGAGCCCGACAGGTGGCTAAGGCACCCGATATTGCTGGTCGCAATCACGTCGGCGTTCAGCGGTGCAATATTTCCAAGCTTTCTTGCCCTAAGCCGGCCCGAGATTTCCGGCTGAAGGATCGAGTAACTGCCGGCAGAGCCGCAGCACAGATGGCTCTCGGGAATCGCCAGGGTCTCGAAGCCCGCCGCTTTCAGGAGTGTTTCGCCATTCGCGGCCAGCTTCAGCCCATTTTGCAATGAACAGGCGATTTGCCATGCGACCCGCGTCGGTCGGGGCGGCTCCGTCGATCTCGGCATCGCAAGATCGAGAAAGTCCCGCGTGGCTTCGGCGAACGCCTGCGCTCTCGGCAGCCAGGAAGGATCATCGAGGAAAAGGTCCGCGAGATCCTTCAGATGCGCCGAGCAGCCGGTGGCCGTAATCAGTACACCTTCGAACGACGCAGCGCCTCCGCCATGCTCGTAAGCTTCGATAGCGCGCCTTGCCCAGTTCTTGGCGTCTTCGCTGCGCCCAAGATGATGCACCAGGGCACCGCAACAGCCGGCGCCTTCCAGCGGCACAAGTTCGATGCCGCGCCGCGCCAGGACGCGCGCGACGGCCTGATCGATCTGCGGCGCGAGTGCCGGTTGTGCGCAGCCCGGCATCAGGGCGACGCGTCTTGCGTTGGGCAGGATTGCGCGAAGCGGCGGCTCTGCCGGCTGCACTCTGGCATGCGCGCCCATCGCGGCCATCAGCGCAAGCCGGCCCGGCAGCAAGAAGGCGATCGGCGCCGCCAGCCGGGCCATGACCAAGCCCGCGCGCACAAGTGTTGGCCGGGGCATCACCGTCGCAATCAGCCACCGCAGGAACTTGTCGCCAAGCGGACGCCGGTACGTCGTCTGGATATGCACGCGCGCCTTATCGATGAGGCGCGCATAATTGACACTCGAAGGACACGCCGTGCGGCAAGCCAGACAAGAAAGGCAGCGATCAACGTGCAGCACGGTTTCGGCGGTAGGAGCCGTGCCAGATTCGAGCATGTTCTGCATCAGCACAATGCGTCCGCGCGGTCCATCACGCTCGTCACCGAGCAAGACATAGGTCGGGCAAGTGGCCGTGCACATGCCGCAATGGACACAGGCGCGAAGATTCGTCTGCACTTCGCGCAGGTGCGGCTCGGTCAGCTGGCCCGGTGTGAAGTTCGTCCGCATCAGAGTCCCGCCCACATACGGCCGGGATTGAACAGTCCAAGCGGATCGAAAGCGGCTTTGACGGACCGCGTCAGCTGCGAGCGCACGCGGTCCTCGGCTTCAAAGACATCAATGGCAGTTTGCAAATTTTGACCCGCTCGCATGAGAATGGCATGGCCGCCGGCTTGCTTCGCTATCTGGCGAACACGGCGATGGTCGTCCGTCGCAAGCCACACTATTCCGCCCGCACAGTCGCCGGCCCATCGCATTGATCCGATCTGTGAGACCGCTTCAGCAGCACGCGAAGGTGGCAGCGCAACACGCCAGATGGCTTCGCGCGAACCGATGAACTCATCGCCGTTCGCAATCTGAGTAAACACTGCTTGTTCGGCTGGCCGGACTTCGTGGCTTCCGCAGAGATTTTGTAGCATCGCAACCTTTTCATTCATGGGTCCGGCTTCTCCTTCCAGCCGAACGAACGCCGATCCATATGCATACGCGAGACCCGTCGGCTCCAGCGGGCTGGCCCAGATACGTCGCAAAAGAGCCAAACCGTCCTGCGGCGGCATATCGTCGATACGCAAAGCGCGAACTTGCGAAGGCTTCGGAAACACCCGAAGCGTCACTTCGGTCAGGACGCACAGTGTGCCGAAGGCGCCGCAGACGAGTTTCGGAATATCGAAGCCAGTGACATTCTTGACGACTTTCCCACCCGCCTTGAAAGCTTCACCGAACCCGTTCACGGCCCGCATACCCAACAACTGATCGCGCACCGCGCCAAAACGGATGCGGGCCGGTCCGCTGATATCTGCCGAGATCGCACCGCCGATTGTGCCGATCGCGGATGCGGCCCCGAATAGCGGTCCCCAGTCCGGGGGATCAAAGCCCAGTCTTTGGCCCTTTGTTGCCAGCAGCAATTCAATCTCGCTCACCGGCGTTCCGGGCAAGACCGTGATGATCAGTTCCTCGGGCTCGTACGCGACGACGCCCTTGAGAGCCGAAACCTTTAGCAGCTCGACGCCTGGTTGCGACGGGCGGCCGAATCCGCGCTTGCTGCCCGCGCCGACAATTTCAAAGGGCGTCCGCCGTGCGCGGGCATGGCGGACGGCATCGACAATCTGTGTCTCGCTGGACGCATCAATCATCTGTCTAGAATCGCGGCAGGTTCGCGAAAGGAAGCCGGCCGTCTTTCACGTGCATGTGGCCCTGTTCCACGCAAGCGGACAGGATCGGGAATACTTTGCCGGGATTGAGAATGCCGCCGGAATCAAAAGCGCACTTCAGGCGCTGCTGCTGGTCCAGATCGGCGTCGGTGAACATGGCCGGCATCAGATCGCGTTTCTCCAGGCCAACGCCATGCTCGCCTGTAAGAACCCCGCCAACTTCGACGCACAGGCGCAGGATCGCGTTTCCGAAGGCTTCGGCGCGCGCGAGTTCGTCATCCTTCATCATGTCGAACGTGATCAAGGGGTGCAGATTGCCGTCGCCGGCATGGAACACGTTGCAGAATCCAAGTCGGTATTCCTTGGCCATCTCGCTCATGCGCACCAGAACCTGCGGCAGCGCACGGCGCGGAATGGTCCCATCCATACAGAGCATGTCGGGTGCGAGGCGCCCCATGGCAGGAAACGCAGCCTTGCGACCTGCCCAAAACCGCATGCGCTCGGCCTCATTTGTGGCTTCTCGAACGCTCGCGCCGTTCTTTCGCGCAATGTCGCCCAGGCGCGTAATGGCGTCATCGACTTCGGCCTGAATGCCATCGGCGTCGATGAGCAAGATACCTTCGGCGTCCTTCGGATAGCCGGGTGCGGAATAGGCTTCGACCGCCGAAACGCAGCGCTTGTCCATGAATTCCATCGCTGCGGGAACAATACCGGCCGCGATGATATCGGCCACGCATTGACCAGCTTCAGGTACGGAGTTGAACGCCGCCAGAAGCGTGCGGGTAGCGGGCGGCTTGGGCAGAAGGCGCAAAGTCGCCTCGACCACAACGCCCAGCAGGCCTTCCGAACCAGCGACGATCCCGAGAAGATCCAAACCGCGCGAACCGGGAGCCTTGCCGCCGAGCGTGACGCGCTCGCCCCCAGGAAGTGCGATTTCGACGCCGAGGAGGTTGTTTGTGGTCAGACCATATTTCAGGCAATGGAGCCCGCCGGAATTCTCAGCGACGTTGCCGCCAATCGTGCAGGCGATCTGACTGGACGGATCAGGCGCATAGTAGAAACCGAGCGCATCGACAGCACGCGTGATGGCGAGGTTGGTCACGCCGGGTTCGGTCACGACGCAGCGATTCTCAATGTCGATTTCCAGAATCCGGTTCATGCGCGTGAGACTGAGAAGAATTCCGTCGGCGCGCGGCAAGGCGCCGCCCGACAGCGAGGTCCCCGCACCGCGCGGCACGATCGGAATATTGTGTGCGGCGGCGAATTCGAGCACCGCAGAAACTTCGTCTTTGGTTTTGGGCAATACGCACGCGAGCGGCTTCTGCCGATAAGCGGTCAGCGCGTCGCCATCGAAAGCCGCAAGTCCGGCGCTATCGCCCACGACACCGTCGGGAACGAGCGAACGAAGAGCAGCAATGATATCCGCGCCACGCGCGACAATGTCGGTGTTGGGTTTGGGAAGTTCCACAAGCGCGCCTTGAACAGAAACGCACCAACGCTAGTACAGGCAGAGATCAGCCCTGACGAGCCTTAAAGCGTGGATTCTTCTTATTGATGACGTAAACCCGGCCCTTGCGGCGAACGACGCGGCAATCCTTGTCGCGCTTCTTGAGCGAGCGCAGCGAATTACGAACTTTCATGACTTTGGCCCTGTTTGGGCCGGTGGGCCCCGCAAAGAGGCGCGGAAACTATGCGGCAGGTCCCCCGCTGTCAACCACACAAAAAGCCAACTTTTCCGGCATTTTTCTGGCCGATGCGCGCATGCTATGCGAAGCCTGCGCCCTGATTTTGGCCAATGGCGAGCAAAATGCCCGGGATACAACTCTTGGTAAAGGTCCTGTCGAGAACCGCAATTCTGGCTGCGCTGGCTGCGGTTTCGGTCTTTGGCATGCCGGAGCCAAGCGCTGCGCACCATGCCCACCGCCATGCCATCCAGACGGACCCTAAAGACGTGGCGTTTCGCGCGTTCGTCAAGGAGTTCCGCGCGACCGCCCTCGCGGCGGGAATTACGCCCTCTACTTACGACTCGGCGATGAGCGGCATTCACCGCAATCCCAAAGTCGAAGCGCTCAACCAGGAGCAGCCCGAATTCGTCAAGCCGATCTGGTCCTATCTCGACGGCGCAGTGTCGCCGCGCCGCGTGACGGACGGACAGCGAAAAATGGGTGAACAAGCGGCGGCGCTTGCCGCGATCGAAGCCAAATTCGGCGTGCCGCGTGAGATTTTGGTGTCGATCTGGGGCAATGAAACCGATTACGGCAGCGACGCGGGCGGCTTCAACCTCTTCGAAGCGCTTTCGACTCTGGCCTATGACGGCGCCAGAACGGACTTTGCGCGCAGCGAACTGATTGCAGCACTCAAGATGGTGCAACAGGAAGGCCTCGATCCGAAGAACATGCCGTCATCCTGGGCCGGAGCATTTGGACAGCTGCAAATGCTGCCGTCCACATTCTTGAAGAGTGCTGTCGATGGAGACGGCGACGGCAAGCGCGATGTCTGGAATTCGCCGGCGGACGCACTGGCATCGGCCGCGTCGGAACTGGCCGCTGAAGGCTGGCAGAGCGGACATGGATGGGGCTACGAGGTCCGGCTACCGGCGAATTTTCCGTATGACCTCGCAGATGGCGATACCCAAAAACCGGTCGCCGACTGGGCCAAACTCGGCGTCCGCGCAGCAGACGGAACGCCGCTCCCGCCAAATGCTGAAGACGGCTCGATCTACATTCCTGCAGGCATGCGAGGACCCGCATTCCTGACGTTTTCGAATTTCAAAGTCGTCCTGAAGTACAACAATGCCGTCTCTTACGCGCTGGCCGTGTGCGAACTCTCCGACTCGCTCATGGGGCGCCCCACGATAGCCGCCGCATGGCCGCGCGATGAGCAGCCTCTATCGCGTGACGAACGCATCGCATTCCAGAATGCCCTTGTGAAGCTGGGATTTGACCCCGGAAAAATCGACGGCGTGCTCGGCCGCGGTGTCAAAGCGGCACTCCGAAGCTACCAGAAGGTTCACGGCCTGCCCGCTGACGGATTTCCCACGATGGGTTTACTCGCGATGATGCTGGTAGAAGCCCGGCAAAAGGGCCTCTAAGCGTTTGCGATCGGGGTCTCGGCGGATTCTTCGACGACGTCGATGTTGGTCTTGATGATGCCTGCGTTGCGCAACGTCGGTGAAAGCCACATGAACACAAACAGCGCAAGCATCAACACGCTCATGAACGTGTAGGGGACGTAAGGCGACCACTCGTACATGTAGCCAATCAGCGGACCTGCGATGAACCCCATCGCGCTTGCGCCGCCGATGATTCCGGCGACTGCGCCCTGCTCGTGCGGCGCGACCGAAAGTGACGCGCCAGAAGTAAATCCCGGCCGCGCCATGCCGAAGCCTAGACCTGAAAGCGCCAGCGCCACGACGAGCGGTCCGAACTGACCGGAAAGCAGGAAGATCACGCCGCAGGCAAGTGCTGCGCCAAGACCCCAATTGGTCATGGCGCGCGCGGAAATATGAACGCGCTGGATCAGCACGAGCTGGGCGAACAACGCCGCCATCGACGACGACATCTGGCCGATCATGTTGAACTGCGCCGCCGCTTCAGGCTTCACATGCAAAACATCCATGAAGAAGAAGCCCATGGTCTGGATCGGCACCGTACTGGCGGTGGACAGGCCAATGGCAAAAATCACGAAGGGCAGGATACGCCGGTCATACCACTTCAAATCGGAGTGGACATATTCACGTTCCCTGGGCGGTGTGCGCTCCGGCAGCAGGAACCAGATCGTCGCTGCGCTCGCCAGAGCCAGCGCCGAAATGAAATAGAACGGCGCGAGAAGGCCGATGACCGCAAACAGGCTGGCAATCGCCGGTCCCACCGTCGTGCCCAGTCCGAAGGCCGATCCGACAGTCGCCACGCCCTGCAGGCGTTCTGCCGGTGTCGTCCGATCCGCGACATAGGCCTGGCTGGCAGGCTGCGTTCCCGAGCCCAGCAATCCATAGATCGAGCGCGATGCGATCATCAATGGAAAGACCGCAATTGCGGGTATCCAGTGCCTTAGTCCACCCAACATCACCGTCGCGAACAGCGCAAACGATGCGGCAAACGCCAGCAGTCCCAGGAGCATGATGGGCTTTCTGCCCCACCTGTCGCTCTTCTTGCCCCAGAATGTCGACGTCACCACCCACACGGCTGCGGAAACCGCGAACACGCTCGTCGTTTGCACGGTCGACAGACCGAGCTGGCGTGAGAGCGGCGGCAGTATGTTGAACAGCACGGTCTGACCCGCGCCCATGCACACCAGACTGACGAACAGTATCCCGAATGCGCGCCGGCGTTCGGCGGGCGTGGTGACGCGCGCGAAATCCTGCGCGATTTCGACTTCCTCGCGCAGAACGTCCGCGTGGCGGATTTCCTCTGGATCAGGATGCTGGTGCGGCGCCATTGCTCTGCTTTCGACCGAAAGCACCCCAATCCCATGCGCGCGTCAAGGCGCAATACCCGCGCACCTCCACTGCGGACAATGTGGGCATTTCGGCGGCTATTTCGCCTTCTTGAAGCGAATTTCCGAGGAGTCGCTGCGGCCCTGCGCATCCACGACCGTGATACGCGCGATACCCTCGCCATCCGGAACATAGAGCACCGGTTGAAAACGGTCGAAATTGCCGATGAGTTGTCCGTTGACCAGCCAGGTCAGCGGAGCGCGGCCGCCATCGGCCTTCAGAACAATCGATTGATCTTTGGCGCTCGCAGCAGGAAGCGGAACGACGGTGCCGTTCGGAGGAAAGGAAATCGTTGGTGGCGGAACGACCGTCTGTTGCGGCGGCGCGTTGGCTGTCTCGCGGCGGAAAACACGCATCGCGGGCGGGAGCTGATCTGTTGCCGTGGTCAGCAGCGCGCCGGCCGGCGGCGGCGCATCTGCGCGCGTATCGGCAGGAAGCAGTTCGAAGGTCTTGAGAAGGATTGGCGCTGCAGCATCGCGCCCGACATGTCCGGGGCGCGGCGAGCCGTCCGCCTGCCCGACCCAGACGCCGACCGTGTAGTCGTTCGAAAAACCGACCGACCAGGCGTCGCGATAGCCATAGGACGTGCCGGTCTTGAATGCGACGGCGCGCTGACGCGACAAGCCCTGGCCCATTGCCCACCCGTCGGGAAGCGCAACGCCCCGCAAAATCTGCTTCAAATAGAAGGCCGCGACCGGCCCAAACAAGCGATGATCCGGCGCATCGGGCGTGTCTGCGACGAAGCGCAGTGCGCGCGCTCGACCGCCATTCGCGATGCCGGAATAGAGCATCGTGATGTCGGCAAGGCTGATGCCGAGTCCGCCGAGTGCCACGGGCAAGGTCGGCGTCGCACCACCCGCGGGAAACGCGAGCCGCGCGCCGGCATTCTGCAAGGTGATGGTGAACGCAAGCGGACCCACACGATCCAGGACCATCACGGCCGGAACGTTCAGAGACATTCGCAGCGCATCGCGCGCCGTCACCGCACCCTGGAATGCGCCGTCAAAATCCTTTGGCGCGTAGTCACCGAAGGTCGTCGGCGCGTCCGTCATCATCGTCGCGGGGTGCAGATACAGATTGTCGAATGCAAGTCCGTAGATGAAGGGTTTGAGAGCCGAGCCAGGTGAGCGAGAGCGCTGCGCGAGATCAACCTGCCCGGAGCGGCCCCAGTAGTTCACTCCGCCAAGATAGGCAAGCACATTGCGGGTACGGTTATCGACGACGACGATCGAGAGGGCGGCCCCGTCGCCGAAATATGGCGCCTCCTGCATTGCCATGCGCTCGATCGCAGCCTGCAACGGAGCATCCAGCGTCGTGACGATCCGGACGTCGTGGTTGCGGCTGCGTAGCCTCGAGGCCAGATGCGGCGCCGAAAGGGGCATGGCCTGTCGCGCGAAGGGAACGCCTTCGCGGCGCGCTATGTCCGCGTCGCTCTGCGTGATGACACCTTCAGCCACCATGCGAGCCAGGACCTTGTCCCGTCCCTTTGCCGCGCGAATGGCATGTCTGTCGGGCCGCTGCTTCACGGGCGACTGCGGCAGGGCGACAAGCAGCGCGGCCTCGGAAAGATCGATGCGCGCCGGATCTTTGCCGAAATAGGAAAGCGACGCTGCACGCACGCCCTCCAGATTGCCGCCGAACGGCGCCAAAGTGAGATAGAAGGACAGAATTTCGTCCTTCGAGTAGCGCTCCTCCAACTGAAGCGCGCGCATCATCTGAAACAGCTTGGTGAAAATGCCGTGCGAGCGCGGTGGCTCGAGCAAGCGCGCGACCTGCATCGTCAATGTCGAGCCGCCGGAGACGACATGGCCGGCTGAGGCGAACTGCAGACCCGCGCGCACCATGGCGACCGGATCGATGCCCCAATGCGCGTCGAACCGTTTGTCCTCGTATGACTTGAGCATCGCGAGATAGCGTGGACTGACGTCGCCCACGCCCGTTTTCATGCGCCAATAACCGTCCGTCGTGAGGAAAGCGCGCAGCAGTACGCCGTGACGGTCAACAATTTCCGGCGAAACGTTGATGACCCGTGTCATGTCCGGCGGATTGGCGATGTCGGCAGTCGCCAATGCGCAAATCACGCCGAAGATGGCGAAGAACATGACCAAGACGGAAGACTGTAACCTCTTCGAACGCACGGCAATTCCTCAACCTGCTCTTCGCGGGCAGGTATTCACTCAAGGCGCAATCGTCACCGAACCCATTGCAGTGCGGCCGTGGATCGAGGGCGCATACATGTCGCTCACATCGGCGCCTGGGAGCACAAATGTCCCGGTCGTCACCGCGCGAGCAATATAGGCCACCCTGAAGACCGGTTGGGGTTCCGGCTTCTTGCGATCCTCATCGCTGACAAATTGCGATCCGATGTTGAATGCGGCGACAAACCGGTCGTCGCGCGCATCGGTCATGTTGGTATCCGACAGCGTGTTTAGGAACGGATAGGGCTTTCCGTCCTCTCCGGTCAGCGGCATTTCGATCTCCAGGCCCGCCGGCAGCAGATCGATCACCCCCATCTGACGATAGGTGTTGTGCTGCATCTGACCGGTAATCTCGACGAGCACGCGGTCGTTCTGGTGAAGTTTCGACATGTCAGCCGGCGCACCGTCCATCGTCCATATCGATTTGGTGATGGTGAGACCGTTCGCCGCCACCGGCAGCGGTAAGCTCGGCGTTCCCTGGACCGACGTCGTCCGCCACACCGTCGCATCGCCGCGATTGAGCAGCGTGATGCCAGCCGCCAACTGCGAGGTCGAAGGCGAAAGGCGGATCGCGCCGGCACGCGGCGTTGCTGTCTGGCCGTTGATTGCGACGTTGAGCGGCACGCGCTGACGCGTCAGTTCATAGGCGGCGCGCAGCATCCACGCCTTTTCCTGCGTTGTCGTCGCGTTGAGGGTCATGTCAACGTCCTGGCTCTTCTGCAGGAGAGCCGGAATCAGATCGGCCTCGCCATTTTCCGCCGCCAGCGCAGTCGTGCCGGCGATGTCGCGCACCAGAGAGCCATAGTCGCCGGCCGGATAGCCGAAGTCCTGGGCATTCAGCGCGATATCCTTGGCGCGGCCGAAGCCGTACGAAGCGCGTGAGCGATCGCCAGCCGACGCGGCGGCGGCGCCCATCAGCGCTTCGCCGATGGCAGCGGTCATCTCCGGTCCGCGCGTGTCGGCGAAGTAGCGCAAATCGGAGAGGTTCACCTGGCCCGTACGCGCAAGAAGATAGAACGCATAGGCCCGCGTGGCATCCGAATTGGAATCGGTCGAAGCAGCGGTACGCAGCCAACCTGACCCGCGCTTGAGCGCGTCATTGGGCACCACATACCCCTTGTCCTTGGCCTGATAGAGGAAGTCGAGCGCAAAGACGCTGATCCAGGGGTCGGCATCCGAACCGGGCGCCCACATCCCGAAATTTCCGGAATAGTTCTGCATGTCGAGCACCGCATCGATCGCATCCTGGACGCGCGGACGCAGCGCCTGGTCACGCGGCAGTCCGGCCAGGTCTGAGAGATCGTTGAACACCAGCAGCGGCATCGCTCGGCTGGTTGTCTGCTCGATGCAGCCATAGGGGTATTTGTCCAGCCACTTCAGCAATCCCGGCACATCGGCGTAACCATGCGCGGAAGAAACAGTCAGTCCGACGGTCGAAGTGCCGCGGATGAGATCGGCGATCAGCCGTCCGTTCGCCGTGTAGGACGCACCCGCTGCCAACGGAACGGTTTCGTCCCGGGCGATATCGAGCTGTGGTGCGCGCGATTCGATCTGCCAGGAACGCGTGACGTTGAACCCAGCCGGACCCTTCACGTTGAGAGCGACTGTTGCAATTCCGATGCCGCGACCTTCCATCCGCATCGGGACAAGCACACGCTGGCCAACGCGCAAGGATTGAGACACGACGGTCTGCCTGGCGCCGTTGGGAAGTCCGACCGGTCCGGTCGTCGTCAAGGTCGCGACGTATATGCCGGGCTTGCCCTCGACATTGTTCAGGTTCATCGCCGCCGCGGCGTGATCCCCCGGCGCCATGAAGCGCGGCAAGACGATGTCGGCGACAACCGGATCGCGCACTGTCAGCGGGCGATCGGCATGCCCGAGCTTGTTGGCTGTGAACGCCACGGCCATGAGCCGCAGTTCGCCGTTGAAGTCCGGCACATCGATTGAAACGTTCGCGATTCCGCCCGGACCCACTTTCACAAGACCGGAGAAGAGCGCCACGGTGCGCGTCGGCACAACCGCCAGCGGACGCCCGCCGAAACTGTCGCCACCTTCGCGCATGGCGCCGATCGCGCCCTTCTCCGGCTTGATGAGGCGGCCATAATCGTCGCGCATGCCGACGCCAAGCTGACGCTTGCCAAAGTACCAGTCATTGGGACTCGGCGAGACGAAGTTCGTGAGCTGGAGGATTCCCTCGTCGACTGCGGCGAGCGTGAGGTACGCATCTTCGCCGTCACCCAAACCCTTGATCGTCACGGGTATCGTGATCTTCTGGCGCGGCAGGATTTTCTGCGGGCCGCCGATCAATGCGGTCAACGTGCGTTGACTGTTGTCGACCTGCAGCCAGGCCAGACCGATGGAGCGGACCGGCTCGCGGCCCGTCGCATCGTTGAGCGGACGATAGTCCGTCACCAGAACATAGGCGCCCGGACCCCAATCAGCCGAGACAGGCACATCGACACTCGTTCCGCCGGCCGGCGCGTCGATCACTTTCGACGAGAAGACGCGATCGCCGGCCACAACCACCAGCGCCTTGCCGTTGGCGGTCGGCTTGATCTGAACGTGAGCCGTTTCGCCGACACGGTAGCTTGGTTTGTCCGCCGCAACGGGAATGCGGTCCGGCCTGTCGCCGGCCGAACTTGCTGCCCAGCCGGAATAGAAGCGATAGGAGGACGATGTGCCGGATGCGGGGTCAGTGATCGTCAGGCGATAGGATCCGTAAGGAAGCGCTTGCGCGAGTTTCAGCGGAGCGCCCGCACTGATGTTGACCTTGCCGCTGGTAATCAGCCGATCGCGCGTGACCGATTGGTACTTCCATGAACCCTCATCCTGATACCACTGATACGTGGTGTCCTCGCGCACCCAGGAATAGGAGAGATTATTCAGCGCCACGCGCTTGCCGTCTCCGTCGACTGCGATGGCCTCAAAACCGGCGCGCGCATTTTCCGCCACCGAGCCGTCGTCAAAGTCTGGACGCAGTCCGATCATGACGTCATGCGTACGAACCGGAATTTCCACATCCTTGTCCGTCGTGCGGCCGCCGGGTTCATGGATCGAAATCGTGACCGACGCCTTGAGCGGCAAGGTCGTGTCGGCAAGTTCGCCGATGGAAGCTGTCGCTTCGGTGACGCCTGCCGAATCCGTTTCGGGCACGTTTACCTGCACATCGACGTCCTGGAATGTATCGTCGACGCGGCCGAACTGGTACTCTTTGAAAGCCGGGAACGGCGTTCCGTCGACCATGACTTTCGCGGTGCCGTCGCCAGTCAATCCGGATGCCGGTGCGCCGTAGAGAAAGCGGCTTTCGACCTTTACCCGGATGTCTTCATTCGCATGCGCGACGCGCGTTTCCGCGGTCAGCGTGACTTTCAGGCGTTGCGGCACAAAGTCCGCGACGTCGAATTGCACGCGGCCGACCGGATCGCCCTTGGGATCGATATAGGCCGCGATCTGCCAGCGGCCATGCGGCGCGCGGTTGTTGAGCGCGAGGGACCAGGTCGCGGCGCCAGCGGCAAGCGAAGCACCCGGCACGGTGGTGCGCGAAACCTCGAGCCCATCGGGACGTGTGGCAACCAGTGTGAGTGGAGCCGAGATCGCTGCGCCTACGCGGTCGCGCAGCATTGTCGTCGACTGTACCGTCTCACCGGGGCGATACACGCCGCGCTCGGTATAGACATACGCGTCAACCGGACCAGGCGTTGCCCGCCCGCCGACGCCGCGGTCGGTCAGATCAAACGCGGCGCGGCGAAGGTCCAGAAAGCTGAAATCGCCGCCCGAGCCATAGGCCATCACGACAACCGGTGCGTCACCACCGGTTGCGCGCAGCAAGCCTGCGGCAAAGTCGGCGCGGCCATCGCCATCAGTCACGACGGTCGCGAGTACATTGTTGTCCTTGGCCACCAGGGAGAGCTTCACACCGCTCAGCGGCTGCGCCGTCGCATAGGAACGCGTGAACACGGAAAGACCGCCCGCTCCCTGGAAGCTCGTCAGCGCCATGTCGGAGTCGACGACCCACTGGGCGGCGATGGTGCCGTCATCATAGTAGTCCTGATCGGCATCCTTGGACGCATCCATCGCGATCAGCACATAGGCGCCTGGTGGCTTGCCCTTGAGAATGTCGCGGATGGGAACCAGCGTGACAACGGAGTCGTTCTTGATGTTTGCGACATCCATCGCACCCGACCAGACAAGCGTGCCCTGCGAATTTTCGAGATCGCTGTCCTTCCAGGAATAGAGTGTCGTCTGGTCGACCGTGCCGCTCTCGATCTGCGAAAGCAGGCGGTCACCGACGCGGATCACCTTGAGTCGCAGTTTGGAGATGTTCACTGTCGTGACTGGAACGCCGTCGGCATTGTCGCGCGGCAGGATTACGCCGCCGGCGAACCGAACCAACGAGGGCTTGTCGCGCAATTCGACCGGAACGGTTTCCTCGGATGCAAGCTTCTCGCCTGTCGCGGCCGGCAGGCCGCTCTTAAGCGTCACGTTGTAGGTCTTGTTGAAGTCGAGTCCGGAGATGCACAGCCGGTCATCCACGACATGCGCAGCGACGCGCGTGTCGGGATCGACGGAGAAGTAGTCTTCGTAATGTGTGCGGCCTGAAGCATCGAGGCTGCGAGTGAAGACAAGACAGGCTTCGGCCTGAGGTTTGGTGGTGTCGATTTCGAGACGGCGAAAGGCGAAGTCGGGCGCCTCAGCCATCTGTGCCGGCGTCATGCTGCCGGTGACGGATGTCAGCCCGTTCTGCAGCCTGGCCAGAAACCCGCCGCCCGGCGTCGTGCCGCTTCCGCCGAGGAAATAGAGTGTCGCGACGATGACGGCGATGATCGCCAGCGCGCCGCCGCCGATCATCAGAAATAGTCGATTGTTCCCGCCCACTTAATTCCCCCACCGTAGCGCCCAAGGAGCCTAACGCTGTGCACACCGTGCAGCAATTCGCTTCACCTAAGCTGGGCGCTGATAAAGGCGGGATGTTGACGGACGCGCGCGAATAGCACGCGTCGACGAAACTATTTTCGATCTAGTTCGGGGCGGGACAGTCGACGCGCCCGGCAGCGAAGCGGCACTGGCGCTCCAGCGTGCCGGCCGAGTCGTAGAGCTGGATTGTCCAGCCTTCGTTTGGGGCGCCACGAGTCATCATCAGAAAGCCAAAGCCGCCGACCGACAGACCATCCTTGACGCTTACGCCGGAATGGCCCTGGAAAATCGTGCCGCGAAGGTTGGCCGGCGTCGGATCGAGATTGTCGCCGCCATGACCGGCCACGATCTGAGGCGGCAGCTTGGCGTCGTAGTTGATCGCCTCGAATGTGTGGATGTGACCCGACAGCATCAGCGAAATCGCGGCAAAGGCGCTGAGATCGCCAGCCGCCGCAATCATCGTCGCGTTCCCGCCGATCGGAATGCCGAGCGGACCGCTGATCGCGGCCCAGATCGGGCGATGGCCGACAAGCCAGAGCTCATGTCCGGGGCCGGTATTGGCGATTGCCTTGAGCGCGTCGAAGTCGGCCCGATAGACGGCAACGGACTTGTCGTCGACGCTGGTGTCGGACGCGCTGGCGCTGTCCATGACCGCAACCACTTGGTTTCCGGCCGTCACGGCATAGGGTGACAGATGTTCGGTACAGGGCGCCTGAGGATCGAATGAGCCGGGCCCCAACAAGCGGAGGAACCCCGCGCCACCACGCGAACAGTCTTCATGATTGCCGCGGACGATCAGCCACGGCGCCGCGCCCATGAGCGGCGCGGCCGGCGTGAACAGGTCGGCGTTCCAGCTCGCCCAGTTGTCGCCCCAGGGCGAGCCGGCGCAACCCGCATTCCCGTCCGGACAAGGTGACTCGCGATAGAGGTAGTCGCCCAGGTGGATGACCAGGTCGGGCTTCAAATTCGCTGCCGCTTTCGCCAGCCCGGCAAATGGCCAGGCCACTGGGTCGTTGCACGCCTGAAGATAGGTGCCCTTGATGCGGCATCCCGTGTCGCCGAGCACGAGGATCCGCTGCGGATCGGCCACGGGCGCCGCGAGATCCATCACAGAACCGTCCTGCATCGTGAGCCGTACGGATTTTGTTCCCGGCGCGAGCGCGAAACTGCAGACGGCCGGAAAATTTGGATCGGCCGCCGCACGCAGAGTCATCGGGATGCTCTGTGGGGCAGAATCGGTCGAAACGGCGGGGCATGGGCCGGACACAACTGCGCGGACTTCAGCGCCGCCGCCCGGAACCAGTTGCACCCAGGCCGGCGTTCGAGTCGCCTGGGCTTCCGCAACGCGGGGCATAATCAATGCTGCAAATGCGAACAAGATGGCGCGTCTCATTGCGCGACTATGCAGCAAAACTGGTGCACCCAAAACAGCGCGAAACAGACATACGCCGGAAAAGACGTTTGACGGCTGCTCGATCTAAGCCGGCCGCCAGTTCCCGTGAAAGCCGTAAGGCACGCGCCGAGGCAGATGCGCCTGGCCAATCGGACCCTTGGCGACATCGCTGGCATCGAACACGACCAGATCGCTGCGATCTTCCGAACCGCGATAGACCAAGGCGAGCAGCCAGCCGTCTCCTTCCGCAGCATTCGCGCTGCGTGGCACGAAGATTGGTTCGCCGGGTACATCACCGTCGGGCAGTGTGTACAGGTCGCGCTTGCCGGTTTTCGCATCGATGTGCGCTACGCCATTGAATATCACCTTGCCGGTGTCGCGCGTGTCGGCTGCGAAATATCCATGGCGGTAGTCCAGTCCGGCGCGCCGCTCATCGAAACGTGGAAATTCGCCTGCCATGTCGTCAAGCGGTGTTTGCTTTATCGCGTTCGTGTTGTCCGCCAGATCGATCGTCCAGCGCACCAGCTTGGCCGATGCCGGTTTGCCCGGCGATCCGTCAGCGTTGGGGAACAATGGCGCGTTGGGATATTGCATGACATCTGCAATAATCTTGCTGCCTTGCTCCCATGCGTTCATCGGATGAAAGACGTAGCAAGGATCGGTGTTGAACCAGCGGATCGTCTCGACGCCCGCATTGCGCGCCATCACGCCGACGTGGCTGCCCAGTTCGGGCTCCCAGCCGAACGGCGGCTTGCCGCTCATCGCTCGCTGCAAACTTCCGGACAGAGGAAGTATGGGAAACAACGCGTAGTTCCGCGTCACAAGGAAATCATGCACCATGCTCGAGTAGGGCGCTTCGAACGTGTCGAGGCGAGTCACCTTTCCGGTCTTGTCCACCACGCCATACGCCATTCCGGCCGACAGCGGCATTTCGCCGACGCCATAACCAAAGAAGACCATTTCACCAGTTTCCGGGTCGATCTTTGGGTGAGCCGTGAAGCGATTAGCCTTGCCTGCATAGGACGTGTAGCCGCGCGGCTCCAATGTCGCCGGGTCAACTTCGAACGGCTGATGTCCCTCTTCCAGAGCGAGCAATCTTCCTGCGTGCCAGATCACATTTGTGTTAGCGACGCCGCTGTCCTTACCCAATGCGGTTGGGTCTGTTGTCATCGGATTGCCAAAAGTTCCGAATAAACTTTTGTCCGCTTTGTTCTCCAGCTCCCATTTTGGCGTGCGTACGTAACGATTTTTGTAACTGACCCGCCCGTCCGACAAAGTGAATGCATGCAGCATGCCGTCGCCTGCAAACCAATGATGGTTCGGATCGCGCGGCGGAAATTGGGGGTTGGGTCCGTTTCTGTAGAACGTACCGTTCAGTTCGCGGGGAATTTCTCCGCTCACTCGTAAGTCTTGTACATCGTCCTCACTGGTGATGGGTCCAAAATTGCCCGCGAGGTAGGGATTAATCCGAACAGGAGCATTCATGATGCCATCTCCCGAAATTGCACAACTATACCTCGTAAATGTATCGCATAAACGTTCCGCGTTTGGCAAAAATTGTTTTTCATAGGGATTCCCGATGCCTCGTATCCTCAGTCAGTCAGACGTAGCTGATTTCCGCGAGCGGCTTTGCGTAGCCGCAACTCGTATGTTCGATGCACGTGGGCCGGAAGGCTTCACGATGCGCGAATTGGCAGCAGAGCTTGGCGTAAGCGCCATGACTCCCTACCGATACTTCAAGGACAAGGAAGACATCCTTGCCGCTGTTCGCGCGAGGGCGTTCAACCGCTTCGCCGAAGCACTCGAAGCCGCGCTCAAAATCGAAAATCAGGACGAAGGCGCCGTGTATCGCGCCTACGTCACTTTCGCCTTTGGCGAACCAGCCGCTTACAAGCTGATGTTCGATCTCACGCAGCCCGACGAAAACCTTTATCCGGATCTGGTGAAGGCCAATGCGCGCGCGCGCTCGACGATGACGGATTATGTCCAGCTCAAGATCGACGCCGGAAGGTTTGAAGGCGACGCCGGTCTGATCGGTCACGTCTTCTGGGCGGTGCTGCACGGTGCGATCGTGCTCAAGCTCGCAGGCAAACTCACCCCCGAGTACGATTTCGAACGCATTAGCGACGAAGCGTCCCGGGTTGTGACGAACGCCTATCGGCCAAAGCGCGCGTGAGTTCTAGTCTCCTGCCGTGACCTGCAAAGCAGGCGCGGCACCCATGGGGGGCTCCGAACCGGTCAGACTTTCTGTGACGCCTGCGGCGCCGGCGATGGCATCGCGAGTGGCCAACTGCTCGCGAATGCCGTCGTGGCTGACCTGGTCCAGCTTGTAGCCCCACAGGGCGGCAGCGCCGACGAACATGGTGAGAACCGGGACGATGACATAACAGGCGACGAGCGCGTCGAGCGGCACGCCTGTATTGACGATTCCTTCCTTGGCGTTGAAGCCGAAGATGGAAAGTATGCTGAACGTCGTGACGACAGACAGAGTCGAGCCGACTTTCGAAGTGCTCGTGATCAGACCGTAGAGCAGCGCGGCTCTGTCCTTGCCCATTTCGAGGCGGACTTCGTCGCTGATGTCGGCGACCATCGCGCGGATCAAGAACGTAAAGCAGCTCACGACAAAGCCGGCAAAGAACATGCCTGGAATCATGGTCGCCATGTTGCCGTGCGGCATGATAAAGACGACCGCCTGGGCAAAACCGTAGAGCACGCAACCCAGCATGACGGTCTGGTGCTTGCCCAATCTCTTGGCGATGAGCGCCCAGGTCGGTGCTCCAGGCAAACCCGCCGCGATGTAGATCAACAAGAGCACGGTGGCCTGGGTACGTGTGAAGCCAAGCCCCTGCGTGAAGAAGAATATGTAGAGCGCGGCTGTGATCGCCGGCCCAAGTGCCAGAGCCAGGTCGGACGCCAGAATCCGCAACAGCGAAGGGCGGGCGAATATTGTCCAGTAATCGCGCAGCGTGACGCGCTGGCGAAGTTCGATCTGTTGGGGCTCGCGAACCACAAAAACACAAAGCAAAACGGTAATGGGTGTGATCGCGATCACAAACCAACCCATGGCCTGGACGCCTTCAGCGATCGACTTGTGCCAGACCGCGGCCAAGATCGCTGGCAAGGTCAGCACGGTCACGACCGCGATGACGCCGATCGCCTGCATCCAGCCATAGACCCGGCTTCGTTGATGATATTCCGGTACCAGAGCGGCCGCCCAAGAAGAGTGGCCAAGCGTCAGCATCGAGAAGCCGGCATAGAGGACGAGCAGCCAGCCGACCATGTAGGTGACGGACACGCCCGGCTCGGCCATGAAAATCATGTAAGCGGCAATCATCAGAAGTGGCGCGCCGGCGACCATCCACGGCCGGAATCTGCCGAATCGCGTGTGCGTGGCGTTGATGGCGACGCCGATGAGCGGGTCGAAGACGATGTCGATCAGACGGACGATGCTGAATGCCGCGCCGACAGCGGCAAGCGACAGACCGATATGGCTCGCGTAGTAATTGGGAAGATAAACAGTGAGAGGAATGCCCAGAGCTGCAACCGGCATGGCGGCGCCCGCAAATGGTGCAAGTAGCCTAGCCGGAAGTTTGTTCGTTGCAGCCCCGTCCGGCGAACCCAATTCCATAAGTAGCGTCTCCCATTGGGCGCCTCTGTCGGGCGCTCGCGCGCGGAGTTCAGACGGGATTTGCGGTTCGCGCAACTGAAATTCGTACTACTTACCGCGGCAGCTCGCTGATCCGGCCCAATTGCTTATCGCGCGCGCAACCGCGCGCAGAATAGGCAGAGCCAGGGATTGTCCCCTTATTCGCCCGCGTTGAGGACGCCCTGCTCTGGCTCGGGCGGCTCGCCGGTCAGGCTTTGCAGGGCATCTTTTGCGCCGGCGATGGCGTCAGACGCGCCCAGCGCAATCCGCACCTGGGCATGGCGCGTTTCGTCGAGCTTATAGCCCCACATGGCAAAGCCGCCGATCAGCACGCACAACACTGGCGGCACGAGATAACAGGCCTGAAGCCCCCAGATCGCGTCGGGCGTGTTCACGGCACCCTCGGTCGGAATGAACCCGAACATGGGAAGGATCGCGTACGCGACGCCGACCGAAAGCGTTCCGCCGATCTTGTTCGTGCTCGTCACCAGCGCGTACAGCAAGCCCGTGCGATCCTTGCCTGTTTCCAGCCGCACTTCATCGCTCACATCGGCGATCATGGCGCGCACCAGAAAGCCGAATGCGCTGGCAACGAAGCCGACCATGAACATCGCACCCATCATGGGGACAAAGTGCGCCCTTGGCAGCAGGAGCAGCGCCGACTGGGCCACGACATAACACAGACTTGCGATGCGAATGGTTTGATGCTTTCCGAAGCGGCGCGCCACGCGCGCCCAAAAACTCGGCGCGAAAAGGCCTGCCACGATGTAGAAAAGCAGAAGAATGTTGGCCTGCGGCAGCGTGTAACCGCGCGCCTGCTCAAAGAAGAACAGATAGAGAGGCGCAGTAATTGCCGGGCCCAGAGTGCAAAACATATCCGCGCACATGATCCGCAGCATTTCCGGGCGCGCGACGAGCGCCAGATAGTCGCGAATGCCGAAGCGTTCCGTTTTCGTGACGACCGCTTT
Source organism: uncultured Alphaproteobacteria bacterium (assembly GCA_963741725.1). Lineage (GTDB taxonomy): Bacteria > Pseudomonadota > Alphaproteobacteria > Micropepsales > Micropepsaceae > Rhizomicrobium. The sequence goes on from CAVUJC010000001.1 coordinate 152,107, forward strand.
CTCCGGCTCGGGCGCAAAAAACACTGTTGTCAGGGCGCCCAGGATTATGGTCACAAAGATAAAGCAGCCCATGAGAGGCACACCCTTTAAGGGGGCGTTCTTCCAGAGCACGGAAATCACAATCGGCACGATGAGCACGCCGATCGCACCGACGACGCCGACGGCCTGTATCCAGCCATAGACGCGGCTGCGCTGGTGATACTCTCCCACCAGCGCTGCGCCCCAGGCCGCCTGCGAAAGCGTCAGCATCGAGTAGCCAAGGTAGAGGACGAGCAGCCAGCCGATCAGGTAACCGGTGCCGACGCCCTTGTCGGGAAAGTAGACCATCCAGACGGTGAACAGCAGAACGGGCGCCGACGCGGCAAGCCATGGCCGGTACTTTCCGAACGGGGTGCGCGTCCAGTCCATCGCCATCCCGAGAAGCGGATCGAGTGAGATGTCGAGCAGGCGCACAGCCATGAAAGCGCCACCCACAGCCGCAAGGCTGATGCCGATATGACTGGCATAGTAATTGGTGAGATAGACACCGAGCGTCGTGACGAGCGCACCGACGGGGAGAGCCCCGGCGGCGAAGGTTGCAATTCGTCCGGTCGCAATGGGCGCTGCTGCCGCGGCCGGCGGCGCTTGGGTATCCATTCGGTCACTCCCAGTGTCGCCTCTGGTGGGCGTTGGCGCCAGTCAGAGGGTTTTTGGGCCGAAGCGCAACTGAAAACATCCGTTTGCGTGAGCGTCTCAAGTGCGTTTGCGCCGTGCCGGCAACGCGCTAGGCTGGGTTGTCGCAATTAGCGGAATTCGGCTTGATCGACGCAAAGCCCGCCAACACGCATCCGGTCGTCTATCTCGTACTCTGCACGCCCTTCGGTGCGACCAGCGGCTATGTGATCGTCACCCTCGCCTACCTGTTGTCGCATGCGGGCGTGAACATGGGCGCCGTGGCCGGGCTGGTGGCGATCAGCCTGCTCCCGCAATCCTGGAAAGCGCTATGGGCTCCGGTCGTAGACACGACCTTGTCGAGCAAAAGCTGGTACCTTATCGCCGCGCTGGTCACCGCGATCAGCCTTGCCGCGATCGGATTTTTTCCGGCGGGCCCGTCGACACTGTCCATCATCACGGCACTGGTGTTCCTGAACAGCGTGGCTGTGAGCTTTCTGGCCATGGCGGCTGAGAACCTGATGGCACACGCGACCAGTCAAAGTGAGAAGGGACGAGCGGGGGGATGGTACCAGGCGGGTAATCTGGGTGGATCGGGATTAGGCGGAGGCGCTGCGCTGTGGATCGCTCAGCACTCCGCGTTCGTCTGGCTGCCAGGTGCCGCGATGGCCGTCCTCTTTCTGCTCTGTTGCCTCGCGCTCCTCTTCGTATCCGAACCTGACCAGGGACACCGAAAGCTTCGTTACGCGGAAACGCTCCGCGATCTCGGACTGGATGTCTGGACCACGGCCAAATCGCGCGCCGGATTTCTGGCACTGTTGATTTGTTTTCTTCCCATTGGATCGGGCGCGGCGTCTGGTTTGTGGGCCGCGGTCGCTGGCGATTGGCGCGCCGGGGCCGATACGGTGGCCCTGGTCAACGGTGTGATGGGCGGGCTCGTCTCGGCCCTCGGCTGCATCATCGGCGGCTATTTGTGCGATCGCATGGACCGAAAATTCGCCTACGCATTGTTTGGCGTCTTCCTGGCCGTGGCGACGTTGATCATGGCAGCGGCGGCGCGCACGACGACGATGTTTGTATTTTTCACGATGCTGTATGCGTTCATCCAGGGCTTCAACTACGCCTCGTTCAGCGCGGTCGTGCTGGAAGCGATCGGTCGCGGAGCGGCTGCGACGAAGTACAATCTCTACGCATCGCTCTCCAACATGCCGACGGCCTACATGACGATTTTCGACGGCTGGGCTTATGAGCGCTGGCATGCGAACGGATTGCTCGGTGCCGATGCGATGGCCGGACTTGTCGCAGTTGCATTCTTCGCCGCGGTGTCCGCCGTCACGCGGCCGCGGATCGTGCTGGCGACCTAGTCGCGGCGGCCCAATTCGCTCACGCCTCGGATGTGCGCAACGTTTCGTGGTAATACTTTCGAAATTGCAGCGTCGCTTTGTCAGTCGCCACGGACGGTTCGACACCCGCCGGCGGAATCTCCATTGCTCCGGATGATTCAACAACGGCCTTGTCCTCGTCGGCGATATAGCCGTTCATCCAACTGAACCAGGGATTGAGGACGCGCGGCGTCGCGAAATCGCGCGAACCCACGACGATCAGTCTGGTACGACCTTCCTGCGCCGGCACGACCAGGGCGTGGATTCGCAGGTGTTTTCCCGGGATCGGAATGTTCAACACCATCACATTGGGGCGGAAGAATTCGAGGAATGCCGGGCTGGATTCGCCATCGAGACTTGCCTTGGCCCTGCCGCCAGACGGCGTGTCTTCCCACGAAATGTCCATGCGCGAATTTGCTGTCATGCGTTGACGATAAATGCGCCCGATCGTGCGCCGGTGAACGAATGGCAGGTGCGGGCTGTCGAGCATATTCTCCATGGCCCGTGTCCAATGGCAGTTCCATTCGCGCGCGACATAAATTCTCACCAGCCCCGTTGCGTTGAGGCTTTCCGGCACGACCGGCTCAACCGGAGCATCGGCACCCGGGGCTGTGTAGATCCAGAGCATCTCTCCGATCTGGCGCACGGGCATCGCTCTTGCGCCGAGAAGTTCACGCTTGGCATCGGGATTGAGAGGTACGCATGTGTTGCGGCCGGATGTGTCGAACCGCCAGCCGTGGAAGGGACACTCCAGACAACCGTCGGCGCCCACCCGTCCGAGCGACAAGGCTGCCGCACGGTGCGGGCAGCGATCGGAAAGCGCACCTATCGTTCCGTCGACGCTGCGGAAGAAAACGATCGGCTCCCCGGCGACGACCACGCGAAGCGGTTTGCGCTTTAGCCGGCGGGCAAGCAGCGCCGGCGTCCAGACATGCGCGAATCCTTTGAACATGAAGCAGAAATCTCCCGGCGCCTGCGCTTGCTACGGCGGTCGCGGCAAGTCGGATCAGTATGCGCGCCAGATGGCAGCGAGCACTATGTTCCGCAAAATGTCTGAAGCACCACCTCATCCGGCCGGGGCGGATTGGCATAGGACGCGAACTGCGGCCGCTCGTCGAACGGCGCAGCAAGGACCTCGAGCAGTTCTTCGAATGGCGCAAAATCCCCGCGTTCCTGCGCTGCGGCTATCACAGCCTCGACGCGATGATTGCGCGGGATATAGGCCGGATTTGTTGCCAGCATGATGGCCGTGCGGTCGCTGGCCGCTGCGCGTTCCACGGACAGCCTCGTGCGCCACGTCGCGATCCAGGCATCAAAGTCACCGGGATTTTCGAACAAAGCACGGGCGGAACCGTCGCGGACACCGTCATTCGCCGCACAGTCACTCAACCGGCGAAAGAAGAGCGTGTAGTCAACCTTATTCGCCGCCATCTTCTCCAACAGATCGCCCACCAGCGCCACGTCGGCTTCGCGCTCTTCCATCAGCCCAAGCTTGCGGCGCAGGCCGGCGAAAACGGCTGACTCAAATGTAGCGGGATAGGTGTTGATTGCCGCACGCGCCAACTCCAGCGCCGCGTCCTCGTTTTCCCCGAGCAACGGCAGGAGCGCCTGCGCCAGCCGCACGAGATTCCAATGGGCTATTCGCGGCTGGTTGCCATAGGCATACCGTCCGCCGCTGTCGATCGAGCTGAACACCGTTGCAGGATGGAACGCATCCATGAAGGCGCAGGGGCCATAGTCGATGGTCTCGCCGGAGACCGCCATATTATCCGTGTTCATGACGCCATGAATGAACCCGACAAGCTGCCAACTTGCAACGAGCTTGGCGGTTCGCGCGATCACGGCATCGAGCAGCGCACGATAGGGCTGCGCTTCGTCGCGCAATTCGGGATAGAGTCTTGCGATTACATAGTCGGCCAGATGGCGCACACCCTCCACGTCGCCTCGGTTGCCGAAATATTCGAACGTGCCGATCCGAACGTGACTTTGCGCGACGCGGGTGAGCACGGCTCCGGGGAGCGGACCTTCCTGACGCAATATCTGCTCGCCCGTCGCGACGACCGCGAGCGAGCGTGTCGTGGGAATGCCCAGAGCCGACATCGCCTCGCTGAGGATATATTCGCGCAGCACCGGACCGAGTGCGGCCCGGCCATCGCCATTACGGGAGAAAGGCGTCGGCCCCGCGCCCTTCAGTTGAATGTCCCGGCGCACGCCGTCTTTGTCGCGCACTTCACCCAGCAGGATCGCGCGGCCGTCGCCAAGCTGCGGCACCCAATTGCCGAACTGGTGACCCGCATATGCCATTGCCAGGGGCTCGGCGCCCGCCGGCAGGCGGTTGCCGCCCAGCATGGCGACGCCGTCTTCGGACGCGAGAAAGTCGATATCGAGATCGAGTTGGCGGGCAAGCTCCGACGTTGAGCTTTATGAGCTTCGGCCCGGCGACAGCGGTCGGCGAGAGCCGCGCGAAAAACCGCTCGGGCAGCCGCGCATAGCTATTGTCGAAGGCAAATGGTCTGCTCACGGATTGAGGGGTCTCAGAGCGCTGCATACATACTAACAGGTTGCCTTCGTTTCTGCGCTACACCCGCAGACCGACGCCCGCAAGCAGCTATTCCTCGGTATCGACGGTTGCCTGCATGGCCGGCGCATAGCGCGGGCCGCTGACGGTGCCAGCATTCACAAGCGCCTCCAGCCGCGCAACGACGTCGGAACCAAGAACGATCTCTGCAGCCTGCGCATTTTCGAGCATGTGTTCGGGACGTGTCGTTCCCGGAATCGGCACGATGATCTTGTCCTTCTGCAGCAGCCAGGCGAGGCACAGTTGCGCCGGCGTGCAATCCGCCGATTTCGCCAGCGCAGCGAACTTGTCGAACAACTTTAAATTGGCTGCGAAAGCCTCACCCTGAAATCGGGGCATGCCTGACCGGAAGTCTCCCGGCTGGAATGCCGCCACATCGCGCACGCCGCCGGCGAGAAAACCGCGGCCGACAGGACTGAATGCCACGAATGCAACACCCAGTTCGCGGCACGCATCCAGCACCGCAATTTCCGGATTGCGCGTCCAGGGCGAATATTCCGTCTGCAGCGCCGCGATGGGATGAACCGCGTGCGCCTTGCGCAAGGTCGCGGCAGAGACTTCCGACAGGCCGATGCTCCTGATCTTTCCGGCGCGCACCAGATCGGCCAAAGCACCGACGCTGTCCTCGATCGGCACCCGCTTGTCCCAGCGGTGCAGGTAGTACAAATCGATCACATCGACGTTAAGGCGCGCGAGGCTTTCATCGCAGGTCTTCTTCAGACGCTCTGGCGAGCCGTTCAACTCGCGTTGTTCGCCATTGGTCATCCCGCATTTCGAGGCAAGCACAAACTCATGCCTTCGGCTCTTGAGGACCTCACCGATCAGCCGCTCGTTGTGTCCGAGGCCGTAAACGGCAGCCGTGTCGAGAAACGTATAGCCGGCGTCCAGCGCGCCTTTCAGCACCCGCTCGGCCTGCTCGCGCGGAGGCGGGGGACCATAGGCGTGGGACAGGCTCATGCAGCCAAGGCCAATGGCCGAAACCTCAAAGGAACCAACACGGCGCTTTTGCATCGGAAAACTCCACATTCGGCCACTCGCGGCCGGACGGGAGTACTTAGCAGAATTTTTCGTGGACGGAAGTTCGCTCGACGGCTTACGCGCTACTGGGTGCGCACGGCCCTGGTAGGCTGCCAGACCGCCGACATCATCCGGACATCGCGGGAATTGCCGAACATGCTGGCAGAGTTGACCATGATCTGCTGCATGGCCGTTCCGACTGACCGCGTGATGGCCTTCGGCGCGTCCTGGCAAATGATACCCGCGTCGGAGTTGGCGCCGGAATCGGCCGAGAGACGTTTTTCAAGCAGCACGCTGCCCGGCGTTCGCACGGTCATCGTCGCGTCAAGCTCGACACTGACATTGACCTTCGCCGTCAGCGACGTCTGATTGAACGTTACGTTGGGCGTGAACGCCAGTTCGCCGAATTCGATTTGACCCGAATATCCGCGGGACTTGAGTTCTGCTGCGGTAAGTTTGTGATCGGTGACCACAATTTCGTCGGCGACCTGACGAAACACCTGGACGAGCGAGCGTTGAAACGTCGTGTTCATGTCGATGGGATAGTCGAACGCGCCGCACGCAAAACCTGGCGGGTCGATATGCGCCGTCAGGACCTGGTTGTCGATCACCAGGGCCCAGGTTCCGTTGACCTTGTTCGTAAAGCCCGACGGAACTTCAAGCGTCGGCATGGCAGGCGGCGCGACGTCATACGTGCAGGCGCCAAGCGCAGCGGTGAGCGCAAGAATTGCGATCCGCCGCGCCTGATTCATGGAAGAATTTTGTGGGCAGGCTTTATGATGCATAGCGAAGGGAGCGCCGCTCGATTCCGGATCCCATTCTCGGCGTTTGTGGTTAATGCGGCCTTAAGTCTGCGGCGCGCTGCCTGCGGGAGTTTCGGGAATCCTCGCTTTGCCGCGAAGCCCTGCGAACAGGCTTGCGGCGCCCAGGCCACCCGTCACCAATTGCGCGATATCGGCAACCGAATCCGGCAGCAGCCAGGACGACAAACCGAACCCGAGCGTGCAGACGATCGAAAGCGTGCGCCACGGCTCACGGAACGACCGCTTATGGCGCTTGCGCGCGGCTTTCCACTCCTCCAGCTCACGGTCGACGTCTACCGCTTTTTCACTTGGCGGCGGCAGCAGATTTAGCGGCTGGGTTGCGTCTTCAACCGAAGATACCGATCCGACTTGAGCGAGCGCCACTTCTGGACGCTGTTGCTCACGCTGCGGTCGCCGGCCAAAGGTCCTTTTGGGCTGCATCGAGCATTCCAGGCAATACTGCGCATTCTCGCGCCAGTGGGCTTATCGTGTGATTAACAAAAAGCTACGAGTTTTACTCTCACGCGGGCGATGCCGGCTAAGTCTCTCGGGGAACCGCGATACTCAGAGACCGCCCAGCAGGACGTACTTGATCTCGAGATAGTCCTCGATCCCATACTTGGAACCTTCGCGGCCGATTCCCGATTCCTTCATTCCGCCAAAGGGAGCGACTTCGGTCGATATGATGCCTTCGTTAATGCCGATGATTCCGTATTCAAGGGCTTCGGACACGCGCAGTACACGGCCGACATCCCGCGCGTAGAAATAAGCCGCAAGGCCATAGGCCGTATCATTCGCAAGACGGATCGCCTCGGCTTCGTCTTTGAAGCGGAAGAGCGTTGCGACAGGTCCGAAGATTTCCTCCCGTGCAATTTCCATCGCGGGCGAAACCTGCGTCACAATGGTTGGCTCGAAGAACGTGCCGCCCAGAGCGTGGCGATGTCCGCCGGATAACGATCGTGGCGCCTTTCGAGACCGCATCGTCCAATAGCCGTTCGACTTTTGCCACCGCCCTAGAATTGATCAGCGGTCCCTGGGTGACGCCATCATCGGCTCCGTTTCCGACCTTCAGCTTTGCTACGCGCGCCGCGAGTTTTTCGGTGAAGGCGTCATGGACTTTGTCCTGCACCAGAATCCGGTTCGCGCAGACGCACGTCTGACCCATGTTGCGATATTTGGACAACATCGCGCCGTCGGCAGCCGCATCCAGATCTGCATCATCGAACACGATGAAGGGCGCGTTGCCGCCAAGCTCGAGAGAAACCTTTTTCACGGTCGTCGCGCATTGCGCCATCAAAGTTTTGCCGACCGCCGTCGAGCCGGTGAATGTGAACTTGCGCACCAGAGGATTCTGCGTCAGCGCCCGCCCGACCTTGGAAGCCTTTGTCGAGGTGACGACGTTGAACACGCCCTGCGGAACGCCTGCGCGATGCGCCAGCTCGGCGAGCGCCAGCGCCGAAAGCGGCGTCTCTTCCGACGGCTTGACGACAAAGGTGCAGCCTGCTGCCAGAGCCGGTGCGCATTTGCGCGTGATCATCGCGTTGGGAAAGTTCCACGGCGTAATCGCGCCGACGACGCCCACCGCTTCTTTCAAGACGAGTATCCGCTTGCCCGCGGCATGTGTCGGGATCACGTCGCCATAAACGCGCTTGCCCTCTTCGGCGAACCACTCGATGAACGAGGCGCCATAGGCGACTTCACCGCGCGTCTCGGCCAGCGGCTTGCCCTGCTCGGCCGTCATCAGGCGCGCAAGATCCTCCTGGTTCGCCATGATGAGGTTGAACCAGTTGCGCAGAATTGCGGCGCGCTCCTTGGCCGTCTTTGCCTTCCACCCGGGAAACGCGCGTGCGGCAGCCGCGATGGCCCTGTCGGCGTCGGCTTCGTCCATGTCGGCGACGGTGGCCAAAAGCTCGTGCGTCGCCGGATTGCGAACCTCGAAACGCTCGCCCGATTTCGCTGCCTGCCAGCCACCGTCAACATAGGCGTCGCTGCGGAGCAACGCCGAGTCCTTCAGGGTCAGAGACATTGTATGTTCCTAAGAGAGAAAAATTCCTCTCAGGTAATCGTTGAGCAATCGGCCGTCCGGATCAAGTGAGCGTCGCAGGTCGAGGAAATCCTTCCACTTCGGATACATGGCCGCGAAGTCCGCACCTCTCAAGGAGTTGAGTTTTCCCCAATGCGGTCGGCCGCCATGCCGCCGCAAGATCGGTTCGATCAACTGGAAGAGAAACTCGTACTCGTCCTTGTAGTAAGTGTGCACGGCGATCGATCCGCGCGGTCCGCCCTGGAAAGGCGAAAGCCATGCATCGTCGGGAGCGATGCGCCGCGCCTCGATCGGGAAAAAGATGTCGTGCCGCTCCCGCTCGATCGTCTCGACGACTTCGCGAAGTGCCGCGAGTTGCGCATCCGCCGGCAGATGAAATTCCATCTCGTTGAAGCGCACCGGCCGCTCGGTCGACAAAAGCTTCCAGCCGTCATCGACCGCCTCCTCGGGATTGGCCTGCGAGGACGCCAACAACACGCGCGCCGCGGCTTTGCGGACCGTGTTCGAGAAGCTGAACAGATTTCTGAGCGCCTTGAGCGCTTCAAGGAACTGGCTGTCCGTTTCCGGCCCGCGCGGGCGCGCCGGCTCGTTGGTTTCGTCATGAGTGATATTGGCCGCAAGACCGGTGAACGGCACGGCGTAGAATTCGAAGTTGCGGTGCGTGCTCCAGCGCTGCTCGGCGGCGGCAAGCGTTTCCTCGAACGATTCGAGCCAGACGCGTCGGTGCAGGCGGCGGCTCGGAATTGTTGTGAGGCGCGCCTGCACGATGATGCCGAGCGAGCCGAGTGATACGCGCGCGGCATTAAAGACGTCCGGATTCTTGTCCTTGCTGCACTCGACGATGTTTCCGTCGACAGTCGCAAGGCGCAGGGCCGTCACGTCGCCATGGATTGCGCGCAGATGCTTTCCCGTGCCGTGGGTTGCCGTGCCGAGCGCACCGCCAAGCGACTGCTTGTTGATGTCGGGCAGGTTTGCCATGGCACGGCCGTGAGACGCGAGCGCCGGCCCAAGATCGCCGAGTCGCGTCCCAGCCCACACCGTCGCCTGATCACCGTCGAGCGCGGTGACACCTGACATCACGTCGAGCGACAGAAGCGTGCCGTTCGTCGGCACGAGCGGCATGAAGGAGTGTCCTGCGCCCACGGCGCGAATGGGAGCGGGCGATGTCTTCAGACGGTGCGCCAGTTCGTCCTCGGACGCCGGTGCGATCCTCGATTGCGGATAACTGTGGCGAATGCCGGACCAGTTTCGCCACACCACATGGCCCTGTGCATCGGTCGCGGGTGGCGCGGCGGGTTCGGGCGGGTCATACTCGGCTACGGAGATGCCGACAGCGCCTGCGCCGACGACGACCGCGCCGGCTCCGGCGGCGAACAGGGCTGCACGTCTGGATATTTTCATTTGTCCTCCTGGTCCGCCATGAAGCGGATCAGCTTTTCGTAGTCCGCCGGCGTGCATATCGCACATTGACCGCCGGCCGGCATGGCCTGGAATCCGACAATCGCATGCTCGCGCAGCACGCTGAGCCCTTTTGCCCAACGCGGGTCCCATGCGCCGTGATCGTGCACGAGCGGTGCGCCGGAGCCCGGGGTCGCGTGACAGGCCTTGCAGCTATGTTCGTACATCGCCGCGAGGCGCGCATCGGCCGGCTTCAGCGCGGCCAACTGCTCCGGGGTCGGCGGACCGGAATCGCACCCCGACAAAAGGGCGATCGACGTTGCGCAGAGTGCGATACGAACTGTCCCCTTCACGCGCCGCGCCCTCTCATTGTCGGCCGAGACTAAGCGCTCAAGCCGCGACTGGGAAAGTCGGCCAGCGCGCGACAATCTCGCCGCCGTCATAGATCGCCAGATCGCCGAATTGAAGGAAAGTGCCTTCGCTCTCGCGCGGGCGAAAGAAGATGAAATCGTCCTGTTTGAGATCGACTCGCGATGAGCCGGTCAGCATTGCGCGACCGCCATACAGCGAACTGAATTCGAGGCCCGGGGGCGAGACAGGTTCAGCATCACCATAGCCGCCATAGGCAAAGAACGCCTTGCGACTGTTCGGATCGATGGCGGCGATCAGGCCCGACAGCGACTCGATCGTGGGAATGCGCGCAGGGTCCAGCGCTTTGAGGACTGGCTCGGCAATGAATGCAGCCGGAACGTGGCGCGACAGGGTGTCGAGATCGAAGTCCAGCGGTTTCACGAAGCCGGAACCGAGCGCGACCTCGTTGGCCGCCTTGTCGTCCAGATGCAGCATGTAGGTCGGACTGCCGGCGGTGTTGAGCGTCAGTCTGTCGGGATCCCGCCCAAGTTTTGATCCAAGAACGGCGCGCGCGTCGGCATAGCGTTGCTTGACGTGCGCGAGTTCGGATTGCGGGAACGGTACTCCCACGACCTGCGCGTCATAGCCCATCAACCCCGTCACTTCGACGCGTTTTTCGGTCCTGGCGATGTCCAGAATTTCGCCGACCGCATTCGCATCGGGCAAGCCGCCGCGATGCAGACCGACATCGATCTCGAGGTTGATCCTCAACTGGGCGCCGCGCGCTTGCGCAACCGCTACATACTGGTGAAGCCGCTGCGGACTATCGACCAGCCATTGCGGGTGCGCCGCCGGAACCGGACTGTCCGCGTGCCGCTGCAGGAACGCATCGACCTGCATGGCTGGCAAAGGCCGGCCGAGCAGAACGTCCGAAGCCGGCTGGGAGCGCACCATTTCGTCGAGCATGACGCCGTTGAAAACCATGAGGCGGTCGGTACCCGTGCCGGCCATCACGGCCTGCAGCAGCGCCGGTGCCTGGAGGGACTTCGTGACGATGCGCAACGCCAGCTTGGTCGGCGCCAGCGCCTCACGCACGGTTTTGATGTTCGCGTCCAGCCTCTGGCGATCGATAACCAGTGTCGGTTGCGCAATGCCCGCGCGCTTCAGCGCCGCCGAGATGCCGGCGAAATAGGGCGAGTGGCCGCCTGCGCCATTGTCGCCCGGCCGCAGCGCGATGCCGGCACCGACCGCGATCGCGCCGCCGGCGAGCAACATCGTCCTGCGGGAGACGCGTTTCATGCCGCCGTCAGTCGGCGTAGCTGGCGGCGCGCTTCTGCATGTTCGACATCACCGCTTCGACCTGGTTCGGCGAACCGATGAGCGCGCCCTGCTCCTTGCTCTCATGCACCAGGATCGTCTTCTGGTCGGCATCGCCTGCCATATTCAGCAGGCGCTTGCCGGCGCGGATCGCATCCGGATTCTTGCCGGCAATTTCGATCGCCATCTTCATCGCATCGCCATGCGGATCGGTCGATACCCGGGTCGCAAGACCCATCGTGAGCGCTTCCTCGCCGGTAAAGATGCGTCCGGTATAGGTGAGCTCGCGCGCAACATCGTCGCGCAACAAGCCCTTCATGAGCACAAGCCCGGCCATGTCGGGAACAAGGCCCCATTTGATCTCGAGCACCGCCATGCGCGTGTCGGGAGCAACGATGCGTATGTCGGGACCCAGCGCGAGCTGGAAACCGCCGCCAAAGGCAACGCCATGCACAGCGGCGATCACGGGAACCGGAATTTCGCGCCAGACCATCACGGCATGCTGCGCGCGGTTCGAGCCGCCAGCCGTGCGCGGCATGTCAATCAGTCCGGCGCCGCCGCTTCGTTCTCCCGACGCCATCTTGCCGAAATTGCCCATGTCGAGACCGGCGCAGAATGCGCGTCCTTCGCCGGAAAGCACCACGGCGCGCAGACCTTTTTGCGTCTTGAGCTTTTCACCGGTTTCGACGAGAGCGGTGAACATGGCATCGTCGAGTGCGTTCATCTTGTCCGTGCGCACCATGCGTACGTCGGCGACGCCGTCCTTCATTTCGACGCGAATCCGGTCTTCCATTGCAATTTCTCCCCACAGATTTGCGCGAAACCTGCGAGCGCCGGGCGAGCAAGTCAACTGCCTGCGGGAAGTATCCGGCTCGAGCCCGCGAGGCGCGCCAAAACCGTGGCCCCGCTTGGGAAACTTTGGGGTCGATCAGGCGGACAGGAAGCGTCGCATCAGCGTCTCGGCACCCGAAGGATCATCGCGATGTACGCCATGTCCCGCGCCTTTGAAGACCTTCAACTCGCCAACTCCCTTGGGCAAAGCTGCGAAGATTTCCTCAGAACAAACCACTGGCGTGATCGGATCGTAGTCACCGACCGTGATGAGCGTGGGGCAGCGGACATTCGCGAGCCCGGCGCGCGCGTCCATCCCGCGCATTTCGCCCAGGGAAAAGTGGCGTGTCGTCTCGGCCCGTACGATGGCGCGGCGGCGTGCGGCGGACTGGTCTTCGCCGCCCGGCGGATTGTACAGCGGCATGCACACCGCCATGTATTCCGCCATCGCCTGCTCATCCGTCGATGTCCAGAAGCGTTCGGCGGCCGCCCGCGCCTTGGGTCCGCCGCGTTCCTCCATCATCCGATACGTCACGTCGAGCCGGATGCGCGCTGCGGTCGATGACAGAATGAGCTTGGAGGGATGCTCCGGATGCCGGCCCGCATAGGCCATCGCAACCATGCCGCCAAAGGAATTGCCGAAGACGACCGGCTTCTCGATGCCGAGGACGTCGCACAGGCTTTTCACATCATCGCCCCACTGCGCCAGCGTCCAGGTCTCGATCTCACCGGTCGAGCGGCCATTGCCGCGGTGATCGATATAGAGAACCTGGTGTGTGTCCGCGAAGCGATCGAAATACGGCCGCATTGTCGAGTGATCAAAGCCGGGACCGCCATGCATCACAATGAGAGTCGGCTTTTCGGTCATGCGCTCGCCATCGATCGCAAGCTTGGATCCGACGGTGTCGAAGAAAATGCGTGCGCCGTTGACGGTTACGAACATCCGGGATTTCCCATTTGGATTTTTCTGCCGAAAGACTTCACCCCAACGCGCCGCGGATGCCAACTGCCCTGCCCGACGGGTCGATCAGAACACCGGGGTTGAGCACGCCGGCCGGATCGAGGGTTTTCTTGGCGCTGCTGAGTGCGGCGCGGAAGAGCGGCGGCGATTGCTGCTCATAGCCGCTTCTATGGTCGCGGCCGACCGCGTGGTGATGCGTGACGGTACCGCCCAATCCGACAACGATCTCGTTCGTGGCCAGCTTGATTTCGCGCCATTTGGCCAGCGAGTCGGCCAATCGTCCGGTCGATGTGCCTAATGCGGAATAGGAGAAATAAGGCGCCGGACCATCCGGATATATGTGCGTGAAGCGACACGAAATAGCGGCGTCATGTCCGCAAATTTCGCGAATGGCCCGTGACGTCTTCTCGCGTGTTCCTTCATAGAGCGTTTCGAACCGGTCCCAGGTGATCGAGGTCTCAAACGTGTCGCTGATCACGCCAAGCGAGACCATCAGATCGCGATAGTAGGGCATTCGGATAAAGGCGTTGCGCCACTGGCCTGCCGCCCCCTGGCGATGCTCTGCCGAGCCGCTCTTTGGCGCGAGCGATCGCGCCACCGCCTCGGTATCGAACACGCCGCCATGATCGGAAACGAGCTCGAGGGCGCGCGTCATCCACGCATCGAGCGCGTGGTCCGCGGATTCGAATCCAAGCACCAGGATCGCCGATGTGCCGTCGCCGACACCATTGTTTCGCGCCTCTGCCGGATCCAGAAGCCGGCAATTGGAGGGAAACAAACCCGACTGCGACAGTGCGCGCACCGCCGCTACTGCCTTCGCCATGTTCGCAAATGCGACGCTGGCCGAGGCCTGGTGCACCGGGCGATCCTGCAGGCGCATCCACGCTTCGACGATGACGCCCAGAATTCCTTCGGACCCTATCATGAGGCGATCCGGCGACGGCCCGGCGCCCGAACCCGGCAGACGCCTTGTCTCCAGGACGCCCGCCGGCGTCACCGTGCGCGTCGACTCCACAAAATCGTCGATGTGCGTGTAGAGCGACGCGTAATGTCCGCCGCTGCGGGTTGCGATCCAGCCGCCGAGCGTCGAAAGCTGAAGACTTTGCGGGAAATGGCGCAGCGTCAGACCATGCGGCTTCAACTGGTCTTCAAGTTCGGGGCCCAGTGCGCCGGCCTGGATGCGGGCCGCGCGGCTCGTTCGGTCGATCTCGAGCACCTTGTTCAAATATTGAAGGTCCAGGGAAACGGTTCCCGAATAGCCGTCGCCGACGTCCGGCTCAACGCCGCCCGCGACGCTGGAGCCGCCGCCGAACGGGATGACCGCGACATTGGCGTGCGACGCCCAGTCGAGCACGGCGATCACATCGCTCTCTGTCCTGGGAAAGGCGACAAGGTCCGGCGGATGCTTCACGTCGCGCATGAACATGCGGACAATGTCGGCATAGGATTTTCCATAGCAGTGCACCAACCGGTCATAAGGCGTCGCCGAAACGATTGGCGCCAGCGCCGCGGGAGCCGTGACCCGCGGGGCGTGCAGTGCAAATTCGTTTTCACGCGGAGTGGGCACTTCAGCGAGCGAGCCATAGCGCTTGACGCTGCCGCGCACGCGCAGTTCCTCGTCGGGCGACAAGTCTTCGTCGGCATATCCCCAGCCGTAGAATCGCAGCTTCCTGCGACGGGATAAGGTGGCGGATTCAGTCATGGCGATGGTCTCCCAGCGCCGATCTTGGCCGAAGTCACGCCGCTTGTCAGAGAAAATCGATCCCGACGAAAGCGGTATGGACGCTAAGAGTGCATCGGGCAGCGGCGCAACACGGCGCTAAGTCCATTCAGTAACCGGCGTCACCGTACCAGGATGCGAATTCCTCGAAGCCCGGCACTTCGGTCGCGTTCGCCAGCTCGTCGATCGAAACCTGAACGACAGCCGGGCGTCCGCTCGCGAGCGCGCGTTCGACCGCAGGCGCAATATCTTCCGCACGTTCCACGAACTCGCCATGCGCGCCGAACCCTTCTGCGATCTTGTCGAGCCGGAGCTGTTTTCCCCAATGCGCTTCGGTTTCCGGCGACTGCGGGCCGAAATTGCCCTTGTAGACGGCCACTTCCAATCCCCAAGCATAGTCGCAGCCGACGATGCAGACGATCGGCAAATTCTTGCGCACGGCCGTTTCCAGTTCGGAGATGTGAAACAGGAAAGACGAGTCGCCGGTGATCAGAACGACGCGGCGGTCAGCTCCCACCGCCATCTGCGCACCGATGGCGTGCGGCAGGCCCGTGCCGAGATGTCCGAAATTCTGGCACCACAAGACATCGCGCGGCGCAAACTGCGCGTAGGCCCAGGTAAAGATGCTCACCGCGCCGCCGTCGCGCACCAGCACTGCATCCTTCGGCAGAACACGCGTTGCTTCGACGACGAAGCGCGCCGGATGGATGGGAGAGGATCGCGTCGGCACGGAATCGTGAAGCTGCGACTTGAACTGTGCATGCGTTTCTTCCCAGTCCCGCAGATGCGCACTGGCCGTCCGCGCCACCGGTTTCAACGCCGCGACGAGCTGGGGAGCAATATCGCGCAGGTCGCCGACGAGCGGCGCATCGATGTGGCGGTTGACGCCGATCGAAAGCGGGTCTCGTTCGATGTAGATCCATTTGCGCTTGGTATTGCCTTTCGCCCAGTGGCGGCCGACGCCGTAATGAATGGGCTCACCGATCTCGGTGCCGATGGCAATGACGAGATCCGATTTCGCGACGGCTTCCATGCCGGCGGGTGATGCATAGGCGAATGTCCGGCTCTCGAGGCCCGGCAGAAACGCCGCGCCGCCGGGCGTCTGGATGACAGGACAGGCAAGCGCGTTGGCAAGCCGCGTGACTGCTTCATGCGCCCGCGACACGAACACGCCCTGCCCGACCAGGAGGATCGGATGCGCGGCATCGCGGATAAGCTCGACCGCCTTTGCGATCTGGTTGGGGTCAGCCGCCTGATGCGTCAGGCGATAATGTTCGGGCGCCGTGGCGGGCGGCAGATCAAGCTGAGCCGACATCACGTTCATCGGATATTCGATATAGGCGGGCCCCGGCGTTCCGCTGAGGGCACGGCGAAAGGCTTCGTGAACGATCTCGTCGGTCTGTTCGGGATACTCGATCGCGCCGACATATTTCATCGCCTCTTCGAAATAGCGGGGCTGACGCGTGTACTGGAAGCGGCCCTTGCGCACGCGCTGGTCGAAAAGTCTTTGCCGCTGGCCGGCGATGAAGATCGTCGGCGTGTTTTCCTTCGCCGCGCAGATCGCCGCTGCCGCAAGATTGGCGACGCCCGGACCCTGATTTCCGACGACGACTCCCGGCCTTCCCGTCATGCGCCACATGCCGTCGGCCATGAACGCGCCCGCCTGCTCGTGATGTGGAGCAACAACGCGCCAGCCGCGTGCCTCGGCGGCAATGAACATGGCAACGAAACTCGGATCGGGAATTCCGATCAGTGTTTTCAATCCTTCAGCTTCGAGAAGTTCGAGAATTCTTTCGTGGACAAAAACTGCCATGGCCGCCGGCCTCGTTTCGAAGGGCAACACCTATTTCTTTAAGTTGAACGCCGCTTTGCGGCAGCAACGTTGACTTAGGTCAACGCCGGCGCGGCTGATCTCTGCGTTGATCATTCGTTCGGTGCGCTACCGCTGCGGAAGCGCTGAGGCCGAAACTTGACCCCCGAATGCGATTTGGTGAATGTCGCCCCAAGCGCAATCTCCCAGAGACCCATCAGATGACCAAACTTTTTGAACCGTTGCACCTGCGGCGCGGACCTGCCTGGAAAAACCGCTTCATGCTGGCGCCTTTGACAAACTCGCAGAGTCATGCGGACGGCAAGCTTTCTGATGATGAATATCGGTGGCTGACATTTCGCGCCACAGGCGGCTTTGGTCTTGTCATGACGTGCGCCGCGCATGTGCAACGTACCGGTCAGGGCTTTCCAGGACAGCTCGGCATCTTCAGCGACGATCATCTGCCAGGCCTGACGCGGCTAGCAGCCGGTATTCGTGCTGAGGGCGCGGTGTCTTCGGTCCAGTTGCATCATGCCGGCATCCGCTCACCCGCCGAGTTGATCGGCGAACAGCCGCACGGGCCTTCGGACAATGCGGAATTCAAATCGCGTGCGATGAGCGAAGGCGAGGTTGAACGGCTGATCGAAGACTTCGTCGCCGCCGCCGTGCGTGCAGAAAAGGCCGGCTTTGACGGTGTCGAACTGCACGGCGCACACGGCTATATCCTCTGCGCGTTCCTGAGTGCCGAAACCAACCAGCGTACCGACCGCTTTGGCGGCTCGCTCGAGAATCGCGCGCGGGTGGTGCTTGAAATCATCAAGGGCGTGCGTCAGCGCACACGTCCGGATTTCCAGCTTGGCCTGCGCCTGTCACCGGAACGATTCGGATTGCGCCTGGCAGAGCAGCGCGACATAGCTGCGCAACTCCTTGCATCCGGCGATCTGGACTATCTCGACATGTCGCTCTGGGACGTCTTCAAGCCTCCGGTTGAGACCGACTACGCCGCAAGGCCGCTGATCGACTGGTTCGCCGAACTTCCGCGCGGCGAAACGCGTTTGGGCGTAGCGGGAAAATTGATGAGCGTGGCCGATTGCAACCGCGTCCTGGAACATGGCGCAGACTTTCCGATCCTGGGTCGGGCCGCGATTCTGCACCACGACTTTCCGAAGCGCGCCGCGGCAAATGCGCAGTTCCGTGCCGCTTCACTACCGGTGACCCGCGAGTATTTGCGCCAGGAGCGGCTCGGTCCTGCATTCATTCAGTACATGAGCGGCTGGAAGGGATTTGTCGTACAGGACGCGCCGGAAGCCGTTAAGGCGTAAGTCGTTCGCAGTGCGCCGGCGAAGCGGCTTTTGTATTGCTTGGACGCTTGCCCGCACCGGAAGCTCCAGTACAGTCCGGCGCGGAGCGTAAAGGGCGGCAGCGGATGAATTGGGCACTTGCGATCGTGTTCCTGGCGATGGCCATGGGCGTGAGTTCGAGCGCGCTCGCACAATATGGCGGCGCCGGCGGCGGCCACGCGCCGACAGGCAGCGTTGACCCGGAGGGAGGACAGTCCGCGCCGGATACATCCACTCCCGAACCGCCGCCCGACCCGGAGGCGCACGCCGAAGATCTGCGGCTCCACGGACAGTGCGCGCAGGCCGTTCCCATATTCCGCCGGCTTTCTGCCAGAGGCGGCTTTGAAATCGCACAGTTCAATCTCGGCCTCTGCCTGCTCGACCTCAGCAAGACCGAGCCGGAGCCGCAACGTGCATCCGGCCTGAGAGCCGAGGGAGCCACCAACATCCTCGCCGCAGCAGACTCCGGCCTTGCCAATGCGCAGGTGAAGATGGTGTCGCTCTATCTGGACGGTATCGGGGTCATCGCCGATCCCATCGAAGCCGGAAAATGGGCCCTGATCTATCATGCGAACGGTTCGCGCTTCGTGATCAGCCTGCCCGACATTTCCCCGGAACTTCAGGCACGTCTCGACAGCGTACTGCCGGCGGCAAGCTGGGCACAGGCGCAGGCGCGCGCCGACGCCTGGTCTCCAACGGCCAAGGACTGGGATAGCTCCAGGTAACGCGGCCGGTCAGCGCAGATCCAACCCTTCGAGCTTTCCGGTCGCGCGCCACTCTTCGAGCACCTCGAAGAAGCGAAGCGGACCGGCGCCATACATGTCCGAGAAGAAGCCGCTGCGGTTTCCCCGCGCGCCTTCGCTGTTGTAGTAGCCGGGTGTGCATTCGGTATAAAAACGCTGACCCATGCGCGCCAGACTTCGGATCTCCTGCACATAGGCCTGCTCGGCTTCGGCAGTCGGCTCCAGAACGTGCGCGCCCCGCTTCTGCGTTTCTTTGACCATGTGCGTCACATGCTGCGCCTGTTCGTTGAGCGCCTGCGGCACGCTTATGGTGATCGCGGTCTGTGTGAAGCCCAGGAAGAAGCAGTTGGGAAAGCCGTGCGTGGTCAGGCCATGCAAGGTGCGCAGTCCATCTGACCAATGTTCCGACAGCGTCCGGCCGCCCCGGCCGATGATGTCGTAGCCTGCACGCCGCGTGTATGACGTGCCGACCTCAAAGCCGGTGGCGAAGATCAGGCAGTCGACTTCATACTCGCGCCCGTTCGCCACGACGCCCTTCTCGGTCAGAGCTTCAACGCCATGTCCGTTTGTATCGACCAGCGTGACGTTCGGACGGTTGTAGGTCTGCAGATACTCGTCATGGAAACAGGGACGCTTGCAGAATTGGCGATACCAGGGCTTCAGCGCGGCAGCAGTCACCGGATCCTTGACGATCGCATCCACGCGCGCGCGGATCTGATTCATCTTTTTGTAGTCGGCAAGCTCCAGAAGCTCCGCCCGCTCGGCGCCCGTGAGACGCCGGCCCAGCTTGTGCGATGCTTCCTTCACCGCATTGCCGGTGAGGTTGCGGAAAATGTCGGTCCAGCCGTCCTTGACGAGGTCTTCTTCCTGCTCGCCGCCGCTCACCAGAATGTTGAAGTTTTCCATGCGGCGCTTCTGCCAGCCCGGCTGAAGCGAAGCGGCCCATTTGGGATCCGTCGGACCATTGTTCCGCACGTCGATCGATGACGGCGTGCGCTGAAACACGTAAAGCTGCTTGGACCATTCGCCCAAGTGCGGAATGCACTGCACCGCGGTCGCGCCCGTGCCGATGATGCCGACGCGCTTGTCTTTGAGGCCGGTGAGATTGCCGTAGCTGTCGCCGCCCGTGTAGCGGTAGTCCCAGCGGCTGGTGTGAAACGTATAACCCTTGAATTCGTTGATGCCCGGAATTCCGGGAAGTTTTGGGCGGCTGAGCGGGCCGTTCGCCATCGCGACATATTGCGCGGTGAAGCGATCGCCGCGATCGGTGCTGATGATCCAGCGCGCCGCCGCTTCGTCCCAGCGCAATTCGGTGACGCCCGTCTGCATCAGCGCGTCGTCGTAGAGATTATAGTGTCGCGCGATGTTGCGACTGTGTTCCAGGATCTCCGGAGCGAACGAGTATTTGTGCTTCGGCATGTAGCCGAGTTCTTCGAGCAGAGGCAGATAGCAGTACGATTCCACGTCGCACATCGCGCCGGGATAACGGTTCCAGTACCAGGTGCCGCCGAAGTCGCCGGCATTCTCGACCATGCGTATGCTTTTGTATCCGGCTTCGCGCAGCCGCGCGCCCATCATCAGGCCGCCAAAACCGCCGCCGATTATCGCAAACTGGACGTCGTCGAATACAGGATCGCGCTTGAAGCCCGGCTCGACATAGGGATCTTCGATGTAGTGCGAGAACTCCGCCTTGACCTCGATGTACTGCGCATTGCCGTCCGGGCGCAGACGTTTGTCGCGCTCGCTGAGGTATTTCGATTTCAGGCTGTCGGGATCGAAATCGACGTCGCCGATCAATGCGGTGATTTCAGGGTGCATGTTCATCGCTCTGCTCATCTCTCGCGCGGGCCCGGTGGGATTGTACGGACACTGAAGCGGCGCACAACCTCCGACGGGGGCGTCGCCTTTCAAAGGCCGCAGCGAATTTCGGCATTACGGTTTCGCTCAGGAATCCCTTGCGTCAACAGGCGGTTAGAACGGTTCGACCAACACCGCGCAAAGCTGTCGGTTGTGGCCGGCGCCACTTGATTCTTCGCTGTGCTACTTGTTGATAGCGCGCCAGAGAGAAACGTATTCGCGACCGCCAATCCACATCAAAATTCTGGGAGAACTGCCATGGCCTCCGCCAACCCCTCCGTCGGACTTCAGTTGCAATCGCTCGTCAAAAAGAGCGGAGAGCTTGAGCTTTCCCTGGCGCAGATCGCCGTGCCGTCGCCCGGACCGGACCAGGTCGTGGTTCGCATCGAAGCGACGCCGATCAATCCCTCCGATCTCGGATTGCTTTTGGGCGCGGCCGACATGAGCACGGCAAAGGCGTCGGGAACGAGCGAGCGGCCGGTCGTCACCGCCAAGATCCCTGAGGCGTTCATGCGCGCGATGGCCGGGCGGCTGGATGAGGCGATGCCCGTCGGAAACGAAGGCGCCGGTATCGTGGTCAATGCGGGAACGTCGGACGCCGCACAAAAGCTGCTCGGCCGGACCGTCGCGGTCATCGGCGGCGCCATGTACTCGCAATATCGCTGCGTCCGGGTTGCGGATTGCCTCGTGCTGCCAGCCGGGACCACGGCGGCGGAAGGCGCGTCGTGCTTCGTCAATCCGCTCACCGCGCTGGGCATGGTCGAAACGATGCGCCGCGAAGGCCACACGGCGCTGGTTCATACGGCGGCTGCCTCGAACCTTGGACAGATGCTGAACAAGATCTGCCTGAAGGACGGCGTCGGCCTGGTCAACATCGTTCGAAGCGCGCAACAGGCCGGAATTCTGCGTGAGATCGGAGCGAGGCACATTTGCGATTCAAGCGCCCCGTCGTTCATGGAGGATCTTACGCAGGCGCTGGTGGCGACAGGCGCGACACTTGCCTTCGACGCGATCGGCGGCGGCAAGCTTGCGAGCCAGATCCTGTCCTGCATGGAAGCGGCCGCGAATTTGAAGGCCACAACGTACAGCCGCTACGGATCTTCGGTGCACAAGCAGGTCTACATCTATGGCGGACTCGACACACGCCCGACCGAACTGACGCGCGGTTTCGGCATGATGTGGGGCGTCGGAGGTTGGTTGCTGACCCCGTTCCTGCAGAAGATCGGCAATGCCGAAGCGCAGAAGTTGCGCGACCGGGTCGCGGCGGAACTGAAGACCACGTTCGCCAGCCACTACACAAAAATCATCTCACTGCGCGAAGCGCTGCAGCTTGCGACGATTGCGGCGTACAACAAGCGCGCAACAGGCGAAAAATACCTGATCAATCCGCAAAAGGACGCTTAGGGTCGGAGCGTTCGGGCGGGCGGCGCGGCTTCGTCGCCGGCGACGCGGTCACTTCCAGATCAGATTTGCGGTGTCGAACGTCAACTCCTGTTGGCCGTTCTGGAAGAGTGCGATTTCGACGATTGCTGAGCGAGACGTCTTCAACTGCTCCACGAACGGCTGCACCTGGCTGCGGTCAACGAAGACGATGTTCGCGGAATGATCTGCTGCTCCACGCCCCGGAAACGACCGTACCGTCCGTTGATCGAATTTGACGCGCAGTGAGCAACCATTCACGCCACAGAGGATCTGGCCGTCGCGTTGCAACTGCACATACACGTCAAGGCCAAATTGCGGAGAATTTCTGAGGCACAGTTCCGCCGGGACGTTGCGGTTTGGATGCGCCAGCCGGACGCCGTTGCCGGACCACACGCACGCGAATACGCGTTTGGAATTGTACATCGGATCGGGCGTTTCGCTGTACCGCCAGACCAAATCTGCAGCGCTTGACGGCGCAGGCGTGCCGGCACTCGCGCCCGTTGCAGCGACGGCGGGCTGCGCGCTTCCACCCTGATGCGCGGTCTCCGCCGCCTGCAGCCTGAACAGTGCGTAGCCCAGTCCGGCAAGCAGCAGCGAGAAGACTGCAAAGCCCATCACGCCATTTTCGAATTTCATGCGTTCCAGTCTGTGCGGAATCGAAGACCGCGCACATGGTAACAGCAAGGCCGGCGGTTGGAACGGGACGGACCAGACATTTCGCCGCCTAGCGCCGTGCGGTCAGCGCCGGCGGCTTTTGAGCATGGCGGCCAGCCCGGGATGCGGCGCAAGCGTCGAGAAATTGGCGCGCAACGCCTTGAACGAATTGTCCGCCGCGTTCAGGGCGGCATCGATGTCGGCGTCCGTCATCGCGGCGCAGAGGAACATGTTGTGCCAGGGATGAACATAGATTCCGCGCTTCACCATTTCGGCCGACCAGCCATAGCCGACACGATAGTCAGGGTCTTCGTCGAACAGGATCAGCGGCATCTGGGCAGGTCCCGTCTGGCGGATCGAAAAATCGTGAGTCTTGGACAAGGAACTCAAACCGAGCCTTAGTTTTTCGCCCAGCCGGACGGTTTTTTCCAGATAGTCGGACGTCTCGATTTCCTCGAGCGTTGCGACGCCGGCGGCCATTGCTACCGCCGCGAACCAGAACGAACCCGTGACATAGATCGAGCCCGCCGCCGAACGCGCCTTTTCGGCGCCAAGGAGCGCCGAAATGGGATAGCCGTTCGCGATGTCCTTTCCCCAACAGGACAGGTCCGGCTTCACGCCGACGGTCGACCAACTGCAGTCGCGTGCGAGGCGCAGTCCCGCGCGCACGTCGTCCACGATCAGGAGCGCGCCCGTCCGGTCCGCGAGTTCACGCGCGCGCATGGCGTAGGCGCGTTCGGGCAAAGACTGATCGGCGAAGGCGTCATGCTTGAAGGGCGATGCGAATATTCCGGCAAGATCATCGCCGGCTTCGCGGACCGCTGCCTCAAGGCTTTCAGTGTCATTGTAGATGCACGTCAGCAGGTGCGCGCGATCCTCCGCGACCGTGCCGGCCGGATTGGGCGTGCACCACGGCGCGGCGCCGTGATAGGCGCCC
The DNA here is from genome assembly GCA_963741725.1 of uncultured Alphaproteobacteria bacterium. Taxonomy (GTDB): domain Bacteria; phylum Pseudomonadota; class Alphaproteobacteria; order Micropepsales; family Micropepsaceae; genus Rhizomicrobium. The sequence continues at coordinate 175,923 of CAVUJC010000001.1, forward strand.
TTCGCGACGACAATCTTGCGCCGGCCCGTATGTTGCCGCGCTATCATCATCGCCATCGTGGTGGCGTCGGTGCCGTTCTTGCAGAACATGGCCCAGTCGGCATGCGTCACGAGCGACACGAGTTTCTCGGCGAAGGCGACCATTGCCGGCCCCGGACCCGTCATCGCATCGCCGAGCTTTTGCTGCGCCGCCGCCGCCGCATCGATCCTGGGATGGCAATAGCCAAGCAAATTCGGCCCATAGCCGCACATGAAATCGAGGTAGCGGTTGCCGTCGACATCCCATAGGTGCGCGCCTTCGGCCTTCGCGAAGAACTGGGGATAGACATCAGGGAGCAGCGCGACCGATTGATGTCCGTACATGCCGTTGGGAATGACGGCGCGTGCGCGCTCGCGTAGCTGACGGTCTTGCGAGTTGGTGAGAGCCATGGCGCAGAACTCCTGTGACTTGCGGCCGCTATTCCAGCGTTTCGACGCGTTCGGGGTGGCCTGACCATCGCCATGCCATGCTCGGCCGTGAAATGCCCAGCATCATCCCGCCAAGCGTCGGCGGATGAAGCCAGAGCTGATCGGCCGTTCGATCGGCGGAGCGCTGAGGCGGACGGTCGATGGTGATGCCGGCGTTCGCTTCCTTGGCCGACCGTTCGATCTTCAACATATCGGCGCTCTCTGCAAAGGCCATATACAATGAGGCGCGCTCGCGCGTGTAGTAGCGTCCCATCGTCTTGCTCATGTCCGTCGGCGTGATGACTTCGAAACGATGGAGCTGACCGGGGCGAAACAGGGTCAGCACGCCGGTGTAGCCGAATGCTTCGGACGTGATCGTCGTGAAATGCGAAGGATCCAGCGCAAACACCTTGCTGATCCGGTCGACCGCACGCGCCTGATCCGCCGCAAGAACCGTCGCCTCGTAGAGAAAGTCGAGATCGCCCGCTCTCTCGCGCCGGCTTTCATCCGAAATGACGAAGCGGATCGGCTGGTCTTCGATCTCGATCGTGATCATGTGCCGCCCGCCTTCGGCGTGGTGCCCGGCGCCGGCGGCTCGTGCGACTTCGGCCACCCTCGCGGCGTTCGGTGAGGACGCCCCGGCGGCGAACAAATGCGCCCGCCCGCGCCGCTTGAGTTCATCGGCAACGATGCCGGCACCGTCCGGCTCAAGTAATTCGATATCGCTCGTCCCGGCGCGCAGCGTTATCCGCCGCGCCGAGAGAAGAGAGTTGCGATCGCGTCCGACTTCCTCGGCGCCCAACCTCGCCTGCCAGGCGCGCGCCGCGCTTGCGGCGTCGGGTGTGGCAAGCAGTACGCGATCAATTTCTGTCAGCATGAATTCTTCTCACCGAGTTTGTGCGGTTCAATCGGCGCAAGCAATTTCCATCACCCGCGGAACTTGCGATTGAGTTTGCGCATCCCACCGATCCAGCGATTATAGTCGCCTGTCTTGCGCCGCATATATTCGAGAACCTCGGGATGCGGCAGCACGAGAAAATCCTCCGCCTCGATCGCCCGCACGCAGGCCTCGGCGACCGCGTCCGGCTCGATCATGCCGTCGACGCTCGCCACGCCATCCGGATTGCCGGCGGTCATTGCGGTTCGCACCGCCTGCGGGCAGAGGACAGAAACCTTGATGCCCTGATCGCCATGCGTGATCGCCAGCCACTCCGCGAGCCCGACGGCCGCGTGCTTGGTGACCGCATAGGGCGCCGAACCGATCTGCGAGAGCAGGCCCGCAGCCGATGCCGTGTTAAGGAGGTAGCCGCCGCCGCGCGCGATCATTCGGGGGACCAGATGGCGCGCAGCCCAGACATGCGCCATGACATTGATCTCCCAGATGCGCTGCCATCCGGCGTTGGACGCTTCTGCTCCGCCGCCAATGCCGATACCGGCATTGGAACAGAACAGATCAATCGGACCGTGATCGGCCTCGACGCGCTCAATCAGGTGCTGGATGTCTGCCTCGATCCCCACATTCGTTGTGAAGGAAACGCCGCCGATATCCTTGGCGACGGCAGCGGCTCCATCGCCATTGAGGTCGGAGCACACCACAAGCTTTGCGCCTTCCTTGGCGAAGCGGTGCGCCAGGGCGCGCCCGATCCCGCTGGCGGCACCCGTCACCACGACAATCCGATCCTTGACCTGCATAGCGTTCCGTCTCCCTGCATTGTTCTGTACGACGATGAAACCATACTAAGCGCCTGCGCGCATAGTGCTTTGGCGCGTTGCAGCGATCCGAAACCGGCTGGCAGAGCTTCCCGCAGGACCGGGAAACGGCTATATCCTTAGAGCTCTATTGCAGGGGCGGCGAGATGAAGATCAAAGCTTTGGGCCATGTCGTTTTGCGAGTCTCGAACCGCGATGCTGCGGAAAAATTCTACGGCGGACTGCTCGGCTTGCAGCTCTGCGCGCGGTTCGACGAGAACGGCATGAAGATGGCGTTCTTCACGCTCGGCAATCATCACGACTTCGCAGTGATGCAAGTGAGCGGCGAGGGCAGCAGCCGGAGCGAGACGGCGATCGGCCTCGATCACGTCGCTTTCAAGATCGGCACGAGCCTCGATGAGTTGCGCGAGGCCAAGGCCGTTCTGGAGGCGGCGGGCATCACACCCAATCCGGTCGACCACGAAGTCACCAAGTCACTCTACTTCGAAGATCCGGACGGCAACGGCATCGAGCTTTATGTCGATGCGTCGGACGCCTGGCGCAAGGAGCCGCAGCGCGTCGCGCAGCTCATGCCGTTGGAACTCTAGCGAGACCGCAGGCGCGCACCGTGCATCCGGAGACGATCAATTTTTGCGCCTGAAAAGCCGTCGCAAGTTGCGCTGCGAGGGCCTTGAAGCCAACGCGCGGAATTTTCCGGCGAAAAGACGCCGAAGTGTCGGCGATATTCGAGTCGTTGCCTCGGGTTCGGGTCTGGGGCTGCCCCAGCAGGAAGTTCAGAAACGTCTCGGAAGTGGTGGGCGCGACAGGGATCGAACCTGTGACCCCTACCATGTCAAACGAGAAATTGCTTTGTCATTCAACTGCATAGTAGTTGACGAAATTGCACCAAAATACCCGTCGCGACGCGTTCGCAGCGAACTCCCATGAAATCTTGGGAATTTGAACTGAAGGGAATTTCCGTAAACTGGGTTGAGCTACAGGCGAATAGACGAAAGTGTAACCCGCTTGTAACCGGGCCGAGCAACAGGCTCGAAAACAAGAGGCGCCGGCACCAAGCTGGTTTCGCGTGGACGATTGCGCGGGTGCTGTCAGTCTAACTCTAAACTTTCTCCGCTTTGGGGCTAGCTTGGCCCCCAAATTGGGGAATGCCCATGCAAGCAGTCTCGTTCAAACGGCACCGGTTTCCGCCCGATGTCATCCGGCAGGCCGTTTGGCTCTACTTCCGCTTCACCCTCAGTTTTCGCGATGTCGAAGAAATGTTGGCCGAGCGCGGGATCGAGGCCAGCTACGAGACGGTCCGTTGTTGGAGCCTGAAATTCGGTCAGCCTTTCGCTCAGAATTTACGACGCTCCAGGCCCAAGCCTACCGGCCGCTGGCACCTGGACGAGATGGCCGCGAAGATCTGCGGAAAGCGGATGTGGCTTTGGCGAGCGGTGGATGACGAAGGTGAAGTATTAGACGTTCTGGTTCAGAAACGCCGCAATACCAAGGCCGCGATGCGCCTGTTTCGGAAGCTCCTGAAAAATACTGGGGTTCATCCCGAGACCATCAACACCGATCGACTGGCGTCGTATCGGGCAGCTGCACGAGAACTGGGACTATCGCGACGACATCTCCCGGGTCGAATGATCGGCAACAATCGAGCGGAGAATTCGCATCTGGTCATTCGACGAAGGGAGCGCAAACAGCAGAAGTTCAAATCGCAACATTCAGCTCAGAGGTTCCTTTCCACCCACGCCGCCGTCTACAACACCTTCAACTTTCAACGTCACATGATCCGCCGATCTACCCTTCGGCTCTTCCGAGCCGAAGCCGATCTGGCATGGGAGGCGGCGACCGTCGCTGCTTGAGTGCAACGCCCCACCCTGCCCCATCGCGCCCATTACGAGTTAAGCTGACAATTCCAGTCTGAATGCCCGGCTGCAATATGGGTTTGACGGCCGGTGCTCGCCCCGAAATCGCTGCCAGGCACACAGTTTACCGCATTCATGGACGGGCTTGCTGCTGGTTTGTCCGCCGCCGAACCATAGACCTGCTGCCGATGTCCGCTTTCCACCGATTGTGTTGAAAAACTCCGCGAGCACTGCGCCAGACCCGTTTTGGCGCAACAATGATCCAAGAGTGGCATCAACATTGAATTATCTCTGCGTGAGTGAAGCTGCGTTTGATTGAAAACTGCGAGCGAAAAGTGCCGCCTGAGTTTTTCAACACAATCGGTGGAAAGCCGACGTTCGAGCGACGTGGCGCGGATTTCCGATTTGGCGGATTTTGCCATGGTCCGATGGACTCGCGGCCGCTTGACTTAGCCACCTCTCCGTCCAGTTCAATTTTAGCAGATCAGACGCAGCGGCCCGGACGTGTCGCAGAAGATCACGTACTGAGTTCCAATCTCCACCATATGAAAGCCGCGTCGACGAACCTCAGACTCTAATTGTTCATGCGATGCAAACCGATCAACGGAATGCACACTGCGTCGAACGATCTTGCCATGAGCCGATTGACCCGCGCGAAATATCTGAGCAATCCAAGCATGGCCGGTTTGAACCCTCGGACGTCCAGATTTTTTGACCTTTTCAACCATTTGGGCCCCGCAAATCAGCTCACTTCGATGTTGCTCTTTAGCTGAACTCAACAGGTGACGCGGCCGAGTGCATTTCAGGATCCGTGTCCAATCTTGTGACGACGACGGAGGAACCCGGGAAGATGAAGCCAATCAAAGGTTACACCGACACGTCGCGCCCAGTCGAGCGGCCTTCCCCCAACTCATCGAGAACAGATTTGCCCGTTTACTCGAGTGGAACATCAAGTTGGGGGCCAATTGTGCTTGACGCCTGAGTGCAGAAACGCGGGGTCGGACGCGGTCGAAAAGCGAGAGGGGCACGCCAGGTTCCGTTCTTTTTCGTAGGCCAGCATTGACCACTCCGATCTCAGTAGCTCGGTGCGAATGGCCGTTTTGGGCGGTGCGCGGTCGCCTATAAGCACTCAAATCATGGCCACAAATTCGACACGCCCTACTGTTACGAGCCAGTTGGTGTCACTCTGGCAACTGGAGAATAACCATGGCGAACAGACAGGCACTAGGCATCTGCGCGCTGGCGGCCGTACTGCTGGCAGGCACCTCGGCGCGGGCCGAGAATTTCATCGTCGTTGAGGCGCGCGGCGTCGGGATAAAGCCGGGTGCAAGTATCGACTCTACCAAGCCGCTGACGCTGAAGCAGGGCCAGCACGTGACGCTGATTTCACAGGACGGCGCCACGCTCACCATCGACGGTCCCTATGACAAGCCGCCGGCCGCGGGCGGCCAGGGCAGGAGCGTCGGCGCAACGCTCGCCGGTCTTGCGACTGAGCGCACGGCGCGTACCGGCGAAGCCGGCGTTACGCGCGGCACAACGTTGAACACGCTGCCGGCCGCATGGCTGGTCGATGTGACCCATAGCGGCAGCGTCTGCCTGCAGGAAAACCATCAGCCGGAGTTCTGGCGTCCTGACGCCACGTCGGCTTCGTCGCTGACTGTGATGCCCGCAGACCATAGCTGGAAGTCTCAGGCGCCCTGGCCTGCCGGCATCGACCGTCTCAAGGTCACAACCGATGTTCCGATCCATGGCGGTGCGTCCTACGTGATCAAGTTCAACGGCTCGGACTATTCGCTGTCGGTGAACACCATTCCCGCAAGTCTGGCCAACGACTCCATGCGGGCGGCATGGATGCTGCAAAAGGGTTGCGAGGCGCAGGCGGAGGCGCTTCTGCGTCCCCGCGCTACTGAGTGAAGAGTCTCCGGCGGCGGCGTGAAAGCGTCGAGCCAATTGCGCACTTTTGCAGAAGGCCGCAAACGGTTCTGCGAGGCGGATCAACTCGATCGGCCGCAATGGGTCGAAAGCGGCCGTTCAGAAGGTCGTTGCAAGCCGGGCTAACACTTACGACGTGCCATATAGAGATGGGTTTCATATGGCCAATTGAACGAATCGCCATGGCGTTCAATCGCTCTCTTGAGTTCATCCAGAATTGCATCGAGTTGCGCGGCTGGCATCATCTGATGATCCGAACGCGTGCGAGCGAAACTCGTGAAACTCGCAGCTGTGAGTGTCCAATCCCACGCGTAGCTCTTTTGGACCACCTCTCGAAGCGACCGACCGCGTCAAACCATTTCACGAGTGGTCCGCTTGGCAGGTAACCAGTTTCGGGTGGGGGATCCCAGCGGCCGGTATGGCGCCGATAAATCGCCTCGAATTCGGAATAGAGCGGCTCCGCTAACGTTCCCGGTACGTGTCCGAAGACCGAAAGCACGCCATCCTGGTCAAGTAGGTCGGCAGCCTTCACAAATGATATTTCGCGCGGAATCCAATGCCATGACTGCGCTGCGAAAATGAGCCGGTAGCTGGCCGAGGGAGCTGGCAGCCAACTCTCAAAGGTGGAGTTCACGAACTGAACGCTATTGTCCAATACACGCTCACGCGCGACTTTGATCAACGCGTCTCCAGGATCGAGACAAGTCAGCCGGTACCCCCTCTGAGAGAAGCTTACAGTCGCCTGCCCAGCTCCACAGCCGACCTCGAGTACCGAGTCGCCAGGACATAGTCGCGCAAAGTCGATTGTGTCTTGGACGAGCGCTTCGGGATAGCCAGGGCGCGCGGTTCCGTAGAGATCGGCGACTCTGTTAAACGTTCTTCCCTGATCCATTTGAATCTCCGCCTGAACCGCTCCAACTGATTATATCGCACTCAACGAACGCCCGCTTTGGGTCGGAAGCGGACGTTCTCGTTGGCTAGTCTACGGATGCACTCTGGTGGCGTTGGGCGACGTGCCAAAGCACGCCAGCCGGGTCGAACAAATAAGCGACTCGCAAGCCCCATGGTTGCATTTTGGGCGGCCTGGGCGATTGAACGCCAAATGCATTTGGCAAATTGAGCCATGCAATGTGGGACCACCATTCATCGAGATCATCAACCATCATCTGCATCATGCAGTTTTCGGCCCATTCCTTCACGTAGCGCTGCTGAAGGATGAAAGCGGTTGCGCCGATGCCAAAGATGACAACATCGCCGTCTAGCAGTTTGGCGAAGCCCAGTGCTTCGTAGAATGCCTTGCTGAGCGCGAAGTCTTTGGCCGGAAGGAACGGCCGTGCCGCCTCGGTTCCGCGTGGGACGTTTGCCTTGAGTGTACTGTCCGAGTTGTCCATGTGCGATGCTCTGAGCCACCGCTTGTCATTTTATGGACGGACCGAACTGCCCTCAATAGAAGTGTTCGGTCAGCGTGGCCACGCGTTGTCCGAGTCAAAAACCGCGGAGGGCGCCTATCCAAGCGCCCTCCGACTTGTCGCGTTGATGCTTAGTAGCAGATGTATCGATAGTACAAATAACCGTAGTAGTAGTAGTACTGATAGTAGCAGACCGCCTGCGTCGTGCTGACATTCTTCATCTCGTCACCAATCGCTGCGGCCAGCGACGCATCGGCACCAGTGGAATATGACTGGGCCAATTTTAGAAGAGTCATTGGGTCATACGACTCTGGTTTGGCGCCGCCGGTTCCCATCGGCTTGGTCACGTTCGCCTTCAGACCGTCCATGATCCGAGCGGCAGCAAGAAGCGTTGCAGGATCGTGATGCGCCATTCCGTATTCGGCCATCGACGATGCCAGACTTGCGTTGGCTACCCCGTCTGGTGGAGATGCAGCATCACTTGCGCTCGTGGCCGCTACCGAAGCGATAAATGCGAGACCAGCTACTGCTCCCGCAATAAGCATTTTGCTAATTCTCATGTGTTTCCCCTCTCAAGGATGGTTGGCATGGTGAAGAAAGCCAAAGACTTTTAAATGTCTAGTCAGACAACGTGAAAACGCCTCGGGAAGATGCTCCCGCCGACGAGTCACTGAAGCGTACGCTCCTTTTGCGCTGAGCGTCACGTCCCGATTTACAAGTCGGCGGACGATCGAGTTCGCAGTTGCAACAATTTCAAATGCGAATGTCGCTCTAGTCGACTCAGTTTTCGTGAGCTGAGACCCCAACTGCTTTTGCAATCTCGCTGACAATTCAGCCTGCCGCCTCACGTGACTTCTCGCGAGTCACGGCTTTCGAACTCAACGCCGACAAAGTGCTAGGGAACGTCTACCAGCAGAAACGGTGATGGTGGCGCCATCCGCAGCCATGGTGGCGGTACCAATGATGGCGTCCGCAATCATGGTAGTAGCAATAATTGTATGCCCGAGCGTATCCATTGACCCAGATCGCTTCCGCGCCCGTCATCGAAACGACAAAGAAGGCGCCGCTCAAAGTGATGGCCGCCAACAAACGCTTTAGTTTCATGAAAAGCCCCCCAGCCTATTCCGCAGCAGTGTGAAGCGTTTGGCGAGTGACCGCCAGCTTTGTTTTCGACTCTCGCATCGTAGCCGCCCGCGCACACAGGCATCGGCGCGCATCTTGTCAGTGTCTTGTTGCCCTCGTCTGGCACCTATATCGTGGCCCGGACGCGGCTAGAGCTCTTCGCTGTCGGACTGGAAACAGTTCGAAGCTCGGGCTCCGCTCCGACAAGGGGGATTTTATGAAGTTCATTGGTTCGCCGTTACTGGCACTACTCGCCGGCGTTACAATTGCGGTGGTTACCGTAAGCACTGCGTCCGCAGCCGATTTTTCCGGGACCTGGAGTGCCAGCGCCGTTTTTGAACAGAACGGGCAGATCGCCTACACCACCACCCCCGTCTGCACATTCCAGCAGTCCGGAAGCCGGATCAGTGGAACGTGCAAGGGGCCAAATGCCCTTGGACCTGCAGTTGGAACCGCGGATGGCTCAACAATCTCCTGGCGTTGGACCGCAACTGCGAACGGGACAGGCAGGACAGGTGTTTCCTCATGGAAGGGAACGCTCGACAGCGACGGAGTTATCCGTGGTCATATGTCGGGGGCAGCAAATCCCGGCCTGATGGCACCCTTCACCGCTCAGCGACAATAGCAGCTTCTCGAGCAGAGCGCTTGGCGCCAAGTCTCATTGACCAATGCCGTGTCCATGGAGCGTTCACAGCGATCACAATTATCAAGGTATTGC
>CAVUJC010000002.1:0-365813 GCA_963741725.1 uncultured Alphaproteobacteria bacterium
TGTTCTTGTAGTCCTTACCGAATTCGACGAAGCCATCGGTCTCGGCGAGAACCGCAGCTTCCTTGGGCTTGCGGGCTTCGAACAGTTCCGCGACGCGCGGCAGACCGCCTGTGATGTCGCGGGTCTTGGCGCCTTCGGTCGGAATACGCGCAATGACGTCGCCGGCCTTGACCTCTGCACCATCCTCAACCGAGAGAATGGCGTCGACGGAAAGCGCGTAGCGCGCTTCGCCGCCGCCGGGGATCTGGATCGGCTTGCCCTTCTTGTCGACGACAACCATCGTCGGACGAAGCTCGGCCGCCTTCGAACCCGCGCCTGTGCGGCTATCGATGACGACCTTGTTGGACACGCCGGTCTTTTCGTCGGACACGTCGCGAACCGACACGCCGGAGATCGGATCCTCATACTTCACGATGCCTTCGACATCCGTAAGCACCGGGAGCGTATTCGGGTTCCATTCCGCGAGACGGTCGCCACGCTTGACAGTCGAGCCTTCGTCGATCTTCAAGCGAGCGCCGTACACGATGCGATAGGACGCGCGTTCCTGACCCTTCGGGTCCATGATCACGGCCTGCATGTTGCGGCCCATCGCGATCAGCTCACCGTCGGAGTTCTTGACGATGTTGCGGTTCACGATCTTGATCTTGCCGTCATAGCTGGCCTCGATCTTGGACGGCCGCAACCTGTGCCGCACCGCCGATGTGGAACGTGCGCATGGTGAGCTGGGTGCCCGGTTCGCCGATCGACTGCGCCGCGATCACGCCGACCGCTTCGCCGATATTGACCGGTGTACCGCGGGCCAGATCGCGTCCATAGCACTTGCCGCAGACGCCATCCTTGAGCTCGCAGGTCAGACCGAGCGCACGCGCACCTTTTGGATGTGTGCGGCCTCGATCTTGTCGGCGACGTCTTCGCTGACTTCCTTTCCACGGCGAAGAATGACTTCGCCGGTGTCCGGATGCTTGACGTCCTCGGCCGTGGTGCGGCCCAGGATACGCTCGGCAAGCGAGGAGACGACCGTGCCGCCGTCGATTTCGGCCTGGACGTAGACGCCCTTCTTGGTGCCGCAATCTTCGGTGGTGATGATGCAGTCGTTGGCCACGTCGACGAGGCGGCGGGTGAGATAGCCCGAGTTCGCCGTCTTCAGCGCGGTGTCGGCCAGACCCTTGCGGGCGCCGTGAGTCGAGTTGAAGTACTCTAGAACGGTGAGGCCTTCTTTGAAGTTCGACAGGATCGGCGTCTCGATGATCGAGCCGTCCGGACGCGCCATCAGGCCGCGCATGCCGGCGAGCTGCTTCATCTGCTGCGGCGAACCGCGAGCGCCAGAATGGCTCATCATGTAGATCGAGTTCATTTCCTCGATGCGGCCCGTCTTCGGGTCGATCTTGGATTCCGAAATTTCCTTCATCATTTCGGCGGCGACGAGGTCGGTGCACTTCGACCAGGTGTCGACGACGAGGTTGTACTTTTCCTTGTCCGTCGTCAGGCCGTCCAGATACTGCTGCTCATACTCGCGCACGCGGTGGCGTGTCTCGTCGATGAGCTTGATCTTCGTATCCGGCACGACCATGTCATCCTTGCCGAACGAGATGCCGGCCTTGCAGGCTTCGCGGAAGCCCAGGCCCATCACCGCATCGGCGAACAGCACGGTCTCTTTCTGACCGCAGTGACGATAGACCTCGTCGATGATGTGGCTGACTTCCTGCTTGCGCAAAAGCTTGTTCACCAGGGCGAACGGGATCTTGGGATGACGCGGCAGGATTTCCGCGATCATCATGCGGCCGGGGGTGGAGTCCACGCGCAGCGTGACCGGCTTGCCTTCGGCGTCGACCGTCTTGTAGCGGCACTTGATCTTGGCATGCAGCGTGACGGAATTGGCGAACAGCGCATGCTCGATTTCGCCGATGTCGTTGAACACCATGCCTTCGCCAGGTTCGTTCGGACGTTCCTGGCTGAGGTAATAGAGGCCAAGAACGATGTCCTGCGTCGGCACGATGATCGGCTTGCCGTTGGCGGGCGACAGGATGTTGTTCGTCGACATCATCAGGACGCGCGCTTCCAACTGCGCTTCAAGCGACAGCGGGACGTGCACGGCCATCTGGTCGCCGTCAAAGTCCGCGTTGAAGGCGGTGCAGACCAGCGGATGCAGCTGGATCGCCTTGCCTTCGATCAGCACCGGCTCGAACGCCTGGATGCCGAGACGATGGAGCGTCGGTGCGCGGTTGAGCAGCACCGGATGCTCGCGGATCACCTCTTCGAGAATGTCCCAAACCTCGGGCTTCTCCTTCTCGACCAGCTTCTTGGACTGCTTGACGGTCTGGCTGAAACCCTTGGCTTCAAGCCGCGCATAGATGAACGGCTTGAACAGCTCGAGCGCCATCTTCTTCGGCAGGCCGCACTGGTGCAGCTTGAGTTCCGGGCCGACGACGATGACCGAACGGCCAGAATAGTCGACGCGCTTGCCAAGCAGGTTCTGGCGGAACCGGCCCTGCTTGCCCTTGAGCATGTCGGCGATCGACTTCAGCGGACGCTTGTTGGCGCCGGTGATGACGCGGCCGCGGCGGCCGTTGTCGAACAGCGCGTCGACCGATTCCTGCAGCATGCGCTTTTCGTTGCGCACGATGATGTCCGGCGCCTTCAGTTCGATGAGGCGCTTGAGACGGTTATTGCGGTTGATGACGCGGCGATAAAGGTCGTTCAGGTCCGACGTCGCAAAGCGGCCGCCGTCGAGCGGCACAAGCGGACGCAGATCCGGCGGGATCACAGGCACGACGGTCAGGATCATCCATTCCGGACGATTGCCGGAGTCGATGAACGCTTCGACGACCTTGAGACGCTTGACGAGTTTCTTCTGCTTTTCTCCGCCATTACTTCCCGAGATGTCGACGCGCAACTGATCGCGCAGCTTCTCAAGATCGATCGCCATGAGCAGCTTGCGAATGGCTTCGGCGCCGATTTCGGCCGTGAAGCTGTCGTTGCCGTATTCGTCCTGCGCCTTGTAGAACTCGTCTTCCGTCAGAAGCTGACGTTCCTTGAGGGGCGTCAGGCCCGGCTCGATGACGATGTAGTTCTCGAAGTACAGAACGCGTTCCAGGTCCTTCAGCGTCATGTCGAGCATCAAACCGATGCGCGAAGGCAGCGACTTCAGGAACCAGATGTGCGCGACTGGCGATGCGAGTTCGATATGCGCCATGCGATCGCGGCGCACTTTCTGCACCGTGACTTCCACGCCGCACTTTTCGCAGACAATGCCCTTGTACTTCATGCGCTTGTACTTGCCGCACAAGCATTCGTAATCCTTCACCGGTCCGAAGATGCGGGCGCAGAAAAGCCCGTCCCGTTCCGGCTTGAACGTACGATAGTTGATCGTTTCCGGCTTCTTCACCTCGCCGTGCGACCAGCGCAGGATCTGCTCCGGGCTGGCGAGAGAAATCCGGATGCGGTCGAACGCAGGGATTTCCTTTCCAACCTGGAAAACGTTCATCAGCTCCTGATTGGCGCGTGCCGCGTCGCGGCGATGCGATTTTGCTTCAGTTTCAAATTCAGCCATTGAGCAGCTCCACATTCAGGGACAGCGAACGCATTTCCTTGACGAGGACGTTGAACGATTCCGGAATACCGGCCTCGAACGTGTCCTCGCCGCGGACGATCGCTTCGTACACTTTGGTTCTTCCCGCCACGTCGTCCGACTTCACAGTCAGGATTTCCTGCAGCGTGTAGGCGGCGCCGTATGCCTCGAGCGCCCAGACTTCCATTTCGCCGAAGCGCTGGCCGCCGAACTGGGCCTTGCCGCCCAGTGGTTGCTGCGTGACAAGCGAGTATGGGCCGATCGAACGCGCGTGGATCTTGTCGTCCACCAGATGGTTCAACTTCAGCATGTAGATGTAGCCGACCGTCACCGCACGCTTGAACGACTCGCCGGTACGACCATCGTACAGGGTGACCTGACCCGATGAGGTCAGACCCGCCTGCTCCAGCATGTCGACGATGTCCTTCTCCTTCGCACCGTCGAAGACCGGCGTTGCGATGGGAAGACCCGGACGCAAGTTTTCGCTGAGTTCAGCGAGGCCGGCCTCATCGAGTTCGCCCAGACGTTCGTCATTGGCATAAGCGCTCTTCAGCATCCTGCGCAGCGGCTCGTACTTGCCGTCGCGCCGGACCTTGTCGAGGGCATCACCGATCTGGCGGCCAAGACCTGCACACGCCCAACCAAGATGCGTTTCGAGAATCTGGCCAACGTTCATGCGCGACGGAACACCCAACGGATTGAGCACGACGTCGACCGCCGTGCCGTCTTCCAGATGCGGCATGTCTTCGATCGGCACGATGCGGCTGATCACGCCCTTGTTGCCATGACGTCCGGCCATCTTGTCGCCCGGCTGCAGCTTGCGCTTCACCGCTACGAACACTTTGACCATCTTCATGACGCCGGGAGCGAGTTCGTCGCCGCGGCGCAGCTTTTCGACCTTGTCTGCAAAGCGCTTGTCGAGACGCGACTTGGAGTCGTCGTACTGCTTGCGCAGTCCTTCGATCTCGCTCATCGCCTTCTCGTTGCGCAACGCAATCTGCCACCACTGATGCTTGGCGATTGTGTCGAGCACGCTCTGCGTGATCTTCGTGTCCGCCGCCATGCCTTTGGGACCGTGCGCGGCCGTTTTGTTGAGCAGGATTTCCTGCAATCGCGAGAAGATGTTGCGTTCCAGGATCGCGAGCTCGTCATCGCGGTCTTCGGCCAGGCGCTCTTCCTCGGCCTTCTCGATCGCCATGGCGCGCTGATCCTTGTCGACGCCGTGACGGTTGAAGACACGGACTTCGACGACCGTTCCGGTAACGCCCGGCGGAACGCGAAGCGAGGTGTCACGCACGTCGGCGGCCTTTTCGCCGAAGATGGCGCGCAGCAGCTTTTCTTCCGGCGTCATCGGCGTTTCGCCCTTCGGCGTCACCTTGCCCACCAGAATATCACCGGCGACGACTTCGGCACCGATATAAGTGATGCCGGCTTCGTCGAGATTCTTGAGGTTTTCCTCACCGACATTGGGAATGTCGCGCGTGATTTCCTCAGGTCCGAGCTTGGTATCGCGCGCCATCGTCTCGAACTCCTCGATGTGGATCGAGGTGAAGACGTCGTCACGCACGATGCGCTCAGAAATGAGGATGGAGTCCTCGAAATTGTAGCCGTTCCACGGCATGAAGGCGACGAGCGCATTCTTGCCGAGCGCGAGCTCGCCAAGCTGTGTCGACGGACCGTCCCCGATGATGTCGCCCTTCTGGACAATGTCACCCACCTTCACCAGCGGACGCTGGTTGATGCAGGTCGACGCGTTCGAGCGCTGGAACTTGCGAAGGCGATAGATGTCGATTCCCGGCTTTGTCGGATCGGTTTCCTCGGTCGCACGAATGACGATACGCGTCGCGTCCACCTGATCGACCACGCCCGTGCGGCGCGCGCTGATGGCGGAGCCGGAGTCGCGTGCCACAACCTCTTCCATGCCCGTACCGACAAGTGGCGCCTCTGGACGCAGAAGCGGAACGGCCTGGCGCTGCATGTTCGAGCCCATGAGCGCGCGGTTGGCGTCGTCGTTCTCGAGAAACGGAACGAGCGCCGCGGCGACGGACACCAACTGCTTCGGCGAGACGTCGATGAACTCGATCTGGTCCGGCGTCGTCATCATGAAGTTGCCGTGCTTACGGCACGACACCAGTTCGTCGATGATGCGGTTGCGGCCATCGATCGTCGCGTTGGCCTGGGCGATCGTGTACTTCGCCTCTTCCATCGCCGACAGATAAACGACCTCGTCCGTCAAGTGCTTGTTTATGACCTTGCGGTAGGGGCTTTCGATGAAGCCGTACTTGTTCACGCGCGCATAGGTCGCGAGCGAGTTGATCAGTCCGATGTTCGGGCCTTCCGGCGTCTCGATCGGGCAGATGCGCCCGTAATGTGTCGGATGAACGTCACGCACTTCGAAGCCGGCACGTTCGCGGGTCAGACCGCCCGGTCCAAGTGCCGACATGCGGCGCTTGTGGGTGAGCTCCGACAGCGGATTCTGCTGGTCCATGAACTGCGAGAGCTGCGAGGAACCGAAGAATTCCCGCACGGCTGCAGCGACAGGCTTTGCATTGATCAGGTCGTGCGGCATGACCGTATCGATGTCGACAGAGCTCATGCGCTCCTTGATCGCGCGTTCCATGCGCAATAGTCCGACGCGGAACTGGTTCTCCATGAGTTCGCCGACCGAACGCACGCGGCGATTGCCGAGATTGTCGATGTCGTCGATTTCACCCCGGCCATCGCGCAATTCGGCGAGAGCCTTGAGGATCGCCAGGATGTCTTCCTTGCGCAGGATGCGCGTCGTGTCCGGCGCATCCAGGCCAAGACGCATGTTCATCTTCACGCGGCCGACGCTCGAAAGATCGTAGCGCTCGCTGTCGAAGAATAATTGGCCGAACAGCGTTTCCGCCGTGTCGAGAGTCGGCGGTTCGCCCGGACGCATCACACGGTAGATGTCGATGAGCGCCTGTTCGCGGCTGTGGTTCTTGTCGACGGCCAGAGTGTTGCGCACATAGGCGCCCGTCGTGACGTTGTCGACGTTGATGACGTCAATTTCGTGGAAACCTGCTTCGTCGAGAGCGGCGAGATTGGCAGCCGTCAGCTCGTCACCGGCTTCGACATAGATCTCGCCCGTTTCCGGATTGACCATGTCGAGCGCCGAGTAGCGGCCGAGCAGTTCGTCTTCGGCGAGCGAGATTTGCTTGACGCCGTCTTCCTGCCACTTGCGCAGACCGCGCACCGTGATCTTGGAACCGGCCTCGGCAAGAACTTCACCCGTCTTGGCGTTCTTCCAGTCGGAATTCACCTTGGCATTGCGCATCCAGCCGGGTTCGACCGGGGTCGTCCATGAGCCGTCCTTCTGACGCTTGAAGGCGATCTTTGTGTAAAAATAATCGAGGATCTCTTCCTGCGTCAGGCCAAGTGCATAGAGAAGCGTCGTTGCCGGCAGCTTGCGGCGGCGATCGATGCGAACGTGAATGATGTCCTTGGCATCGAACTCGAAGTCGAGCCATGAGCCGCGATAGGGAATGACACGCGCGGCGAAGAGCAGCTTGCCCGACGAGTGGGTCTTGCCCTTGTCATGGTCGAAGAAGACGCCCGGCGAACGGTGCATCTGGCTGACGATGACGCGCTCGGTGCCGTTGATGATGAAGGTGCCGTTCTCGGTCATGAACGGAACGTCGCCCATATAGACGTCCTGTTCCTTGATGTCCTTGACCGACTTGGCGCCGGTTTCCTGGTCCACATCGAACACGATCAGGCGCAGCGTCACCTTAAGTGGCGCGGCATACGTCATGGAGCGCTGCTGGCACTCCTCGACATCGTATTTCGGTTCTTCAAAGTGATAGTCCACATATTCCAGAAGCGATGACTCCGAGAAGTCCTTGATCGGGAACACATGGCTGAAAACGGTCTCCAGACCCTCATCAAGACGGCCGGCCTCAGGCTTTTCCACCTGCAGGAACTGGTCGTACGAGGTCTTCTGGACCTCGATAAGGTTGGGCATCTTTGCGATTTCGACGATCTTGCCGAAATTCTTGCGAAGCCTTTTGCGTCCGGTGAACGAGAGGGTCATTCTTGCGTCCTTTTCGCGGTCCAGATTGACCGCTTATTGGCCTGAGTAATTGCAAAACCAATGGCGAACACCACCGGCCCCTTGGCGCTGCGAATCGCCAAGGGGGGTGGGCTGTACGAAATATGTATGCGGGGTGGGTTATTCAACCCTCCTCGCCTCCTTACTTCAGCTCGACTTTCGCACCTGCGTCTTCGAGCTGCTTCTTGATCTTCGCCGCTTCGTCCTTGTTCACATCGGCTTTGACTTCCTTGGGAGCGGCCTCGACGAGGTCCTTTGCTTCCTTGAGGCCCAAACCGGTGATCGCACGGACTTCCTTGATCACGTTGATCTTCTTGTCGCCGGCGTCGGTAAGAACGACCGTGAATTCGGTCTTCTCGGCAGCCGGAGCGGCAGCAGCCGCAGCCGGACCGGCAGCAGCAGCGACCGGCGCAGCGGCCGAAACGCCCCACTTCTCTTCCAGGAGCTTGGCGAGGTCCGCCGCTTCCAGAACCGTCAGGCTCGACAGGTCTTCAACAAGCTTTTCAATCTTCGACATTTCTTCAGTTCCTTTGGTTTCGAGTTTGAATGTTGATGTTCGGTAATCGTCCGACTACGCCGCTTCCTTCTTGGAATACGCGCCGATGACGCGGGCGAGCTGACCGGCCGGGGCTTGAACAATCCCGGCGATCTTCGTGGCGGGTGCAACGAGCAACCCGACGATCTTGCCCCTCAGCTCGTCGAGCGACGGCAGGCTTGCGAGGGCTTTGACGCCGTTCGCATCCAGTGTCGTCACTCCGACCGAACCGCCCAGGATCACGAGTTTCTCGTTGTCCTTGGCGTAGGCCACCGCAACCTTCGAAGCCGCGATCGGGTCCTTGCTGTAGGCAATGCCCGTCGGGCCTTTGAAGAGGTGCGAAATGCCCTCAACGGCCGTTCCTTGGAGTGCGCGCACCGCAAGACGGTTCTTTGCCACCTTGAACGATGCTCCGGCCGCGCGCATGCGGGACCGAAGATCACCCATCTGGGCAACCGTCATGCCGGTATAGTGGGCGACAACCAGGGAGCCGGCATTCGCGAAGACGCCTTTCAGGTCTTCAACGACTTCCGCCTTCTCTGCTTTGTCCACTTTGCTCTCCTTATGGTCGGATTATCGCTTCGCTACCTGAGGCCGAGGCCGCTTCGCTCTGCACTAATCCAACTCTCAACCGGCGATCCGTGACGATCCGAACCACCGCCCTGTGACACTCAAATCTGTCCCAGGGTTCAAACCCGAAATGCGGAAATTGCTTTCCGAAATCCGGTTCTTCCCCCGTCTGCGCTGGAATATTTAAGTCCTCTCGGACTCCAGCGGTCTCGGACAGGTTCCGGCGATCGTCCGCCGAAATTCAGTCACCTCACCCCTCGACACTCGTTGGATGAGGAAAATTCTTACGCCTCCGCACCAGCCGCACCGACGCTGCCGAGCGCAACCTTCACGCCGGGACCCATCGTCGAGGAGATGGAAATCTTCTTCATGTAGACGCCCTTCGCGCCCTGCGGCTTGGCTTTCATGACGCTGTCCACGAATGATTTCACGTTCTGAACGATCGCATCTTCGGTGAAGCTGGCCTTGCCGACGCCGGCTTGCACGATGCCCGCCTTTTCGACGCGGAATTCAACGGCGCCGCCCTTGGCGTCCTTGATCGCGTTCGCGACGTCCATCGTCACCGTGCCGACCTTTGGATTCGGCATCAGGTTGCGCGGGCCGAGAACCTTACCGAGGCGGCCGACGATACCCATCATGTCGGGCGTCGCGATGCAGCGGTCGAAGTTGATTTCGCCCTTGTTGACCTGTTCGGCGAGATCTTCAGCGCCGACGATGTCAGCACCGGCCTTCTTGGCTTCTTCAGCCTTGGCACCCTTGGCGAATACAGCAACGCGCAGCTTGCGGCCGGTGCCGTTCGGCAGCGCGGACACGCCGCGCACCATCTGGTCCGCGTGGCGCGGATCGACGCCGAGATTGATCGACAACTCGATCGTCTCGTCGAACTTGGAGGTCGCACGCGCCTTCACCAGCTTCACGGCCTCTTCAACCGTGTAGGACTTGGTGGCGTCGATGCCTTCGATATTCTTCTTGTTGCGCTTGGAAAGAGCCATGTCGATTACCCCTTCACCTCGATGCCCATCGAGCGCGCGGAGCCCTCGATCATGAGCATCGCCATTTCGATATCGTTGGCGTTCAAGTCCTTCATTTTCGCTTCAGCGATTTGACGGACCTGCGCCTTCGTGACGGAACCGGCGGAGGTAAGTCCCGGCGACTTCGAACCAGATTGCAGCTTGGCAGCCTTCTTGAGAAAGAACGACGCGGGCGCGGTCTTCATCTCGAACGTGAACGACTTGTCCGAGAACACGGTGATCGTCACCGGAATCGGCATGCCCTTTTCCTGATCCTGCGTCTTTGCGTTGAACGACTTGCAGAATTCCATGATGTTCAGGCCGCGTTGGCCCAATGCCGGGCCGATAGGAGGCGACGGATTAGCCGCTCCCGCTGGCACCTGCAGTTTGATGTAACCCGTTACTTTCTTTGCCACTCTAAATCCGCCTCCTTAGCGGTTTGCGGTGCAAGCGGACCGGGCCGGTCCTCCCGCGGTAATGCAGATCAAACCTTTTCGACCTGCGTGAATTCCAATTCGACCGGCGTCGCACGTCCGAAGATCGACACGGCGACCTTCACGCGGCTGCGGCCCTCGTCGACTTCTTCCACCGTGCCGGTGAACGAGGTGAACGGGCCGTCCGCGACGCGCACCTGCTCGCCGATCTCGAAGGTGATCGAGGACTTCGGATGCTCCGCCCCTTCGGTGACCTGATTGAGAATGCGGTCGACTTCGCCCTGGCGCAGCGGCATCGGCTTATTGTTCTGACCAAGGAAGCCGGTGACCTTCGCCACGTTTTTCACAAGGTGATAGCACTCGTCCGTCAGCTGTGCATGCAGCAACACATAGCCGGGCAGGAACTTGCGTTCCGCGTTGACCTTCTGACCGCGCCGCACCTCGATCACTTCCTCGGTCGGCACAATCACGTCCACGATCTCTTCCTCGAGACCCTGGAGCTTCGCCTGACGCTTGATCTCCTCGGCCACCTTCTTCTCGAAATTCGAGTAGGTGTGGACGATGTACCACTTGGCGTTGGCGTTGGTTTTCGTTCCAGCTTCGCTCATCGTCCTAGCCTGCCGCACCGATCAAGAGCCGTTCGCCATAGGCAAGCAGCGCATCCACGCCGAAAAAGAACACCATCGTCAGGCCGACCATGATGAACACCATCGTCGAGGTCAGCCACGTTTCCTTCCAGCTCGGCCACGTGACTTTCGACACTTCACGCCGCACTTCGCTGAAAAACTGAACGGGCGACGTGCGACGGCGCACGGGTGCCGGCAAGTCCTTGCCCGCTCCATCAACCGTCTTTTTCGTCGCGTCAGCCATTCGTTTCTTTCTTCGTCACCAACTGGCAGGAGTGGAGGGACTCGAACCCACGGCCCTCGGTTTTGGAGACCGATGCTCTACCAACTGAGCTACACTCCTAAAAACCCTTCATGTTCGAACCGCGCAAGCGCGGCCCGGCCATCCGTTCTCCTATTTCAAAATCTTCGCGACGACGCCTGACCCGACGGTGCGGCCGCCTTCGCGGATGGCGAAGCGCAGCTTCTCCTCCATCGCGATCGGAACGATCAGCTCGACTTCGATCGACACGTTGTCGCCCGGCATCACCATCTCGGTGCCTTCCGGAAGCTTCACGATCCCCGTCACGTCCGTCGTGCGGAAGTAGAACTGCGGACGATAGTTCGCAAAGAACGGCGTGTGACGGCCGCCCTCGTCCTTCGTCAGGATGTACACTTCCGCCGAGAAGTTCGTGTGCGGCGTCACCGAGCCCGGCTTGGCCAGAACCTGGCCGCGCTCGACGCCGTCGCGTTCAATGCCGCGCAGAAGCGCGCCGATATTGTCGCCCGCCTGACCCTGGTCCAGCAGCTTGCGGAACATCTCAACGCCCGTCACCGTCGTCGACGACGTCGGGCGGATGCCGATGATCTCCACCGTCTCGCCGACCTTGACGATGCCGCGCTCCACGCGGCCCGTCACGACCGTGCCGCGGCCCGAGATCGAGAACACGTCCTCGATCGGCATCAGGAACGGCTGGTCGATCGGACGCTCCGGCTGCGGGATCGATTCGTCCACCGCCTTCATCAGCTCCAGGATCGCATCGTGCCCCAGCTTGGGCTCCTTGTTCTCAAGCGCCATCAGCGCCGAGCCGCGGATGATCGGGATCTTGTCGCCCGGAAAGCTGTAGCTCGACAAAAGCTCGCGCACTTCCAGCTCGACCAGGTCCAAAAGCTCAGGGTCGTCGACCATGTCGCACTTGTTCATGAACACGACCAAAGCCGGAACGCCGACCTGGCGCGCCAGAAGGATGTGCTCGCGGGTCTGGGGCATCGGGCCGTCGGCCGCAGACACCACCAGGATCGCGCCGTCCATCTGGGCAGCGCCCGTGATCATGTTCTTCACATAGTCCGCGTGGCCCGGGCAGTCGACATGCGCATAGTGCCGGTTCGCGGTCTCATACTCGACATGCGCCGTCGAGATCGTGATGCCGCGCGCCTTCTCTTCCGGCGCCTTGTCGATCTGGTCGTACGCCGTGAACGTGGCGCCGCCCGTCTCCGCCAGAACCTTCGTGATCGCTGCCGTCAGCGACGTCTTGCCATGGTCAACATGGCCAATCGTTCCGATGTTGCAGTGCGGCTTGTTCCGCTCAAATTTGGCCTTCGCCATTGTCACTTATCCTTCGTTCTTCATGTCCGGCGTCAGCCGGGATAAAACTCGTCGTCGTCGTTCCGCCCTCCGCCACTCTGGCTTTGGCGGACAACTTCGCGGCTTGGCCGGGAAGTTGGAGCGGGTAGAGGGAATCGAACCCTCGTCATCAGCTTGGAAGGCTGTTGCTCTACCATTGAGCTACACCCGCCTTATTCGAATTCCTTCCTTCGTTCGGCCACCCGCCTCGGGCTGCCGCGCAGCGCGAGATGGTGGAGGGGGCTGGATTCGAACCAGCGTAGGCGTAGCCAACGGATTTACAGTCCGTCCCCTTTAGCCACTCGGGCACCCCTCCGGATAAAATTCCATAACTGGAACAAATGATTACGCGCCAGTCACCGGTCGGCACAGGAGCGCGTTCGATCCGGTCGGAACGAACGTGAAAAAGCGCCTTTCGGAGGGTTGGCTGCGGACCGCGGGTTATTGGTCAATTGTGGAAGGGTGTCAATAGATTATTACCGCGCAAAAGGCCGAAATCGGACCCCGCGACAGTAACTTGCCGTCAAAGGCTATCCCCTCCCCCCGGACGGGTGCAAGCAGTTTGGCCGCAGGCACCAGCCGGGAAGCTCAGAAACCCTATAAGGCCTGGGACACCCCCACGAAGAAGCCTCGCCGGGGACCAAATTGCGGTGCGCCCACGCCTACCCCTGTCCCGTCCCGGATTTCATATTTGTCATCAAAAAGATTGATCACGTCGAACCGCAGGGTCGTCGGCTTTCCGGCTCCCCAAATCGAACGGCCTGACTAATGCCGAGGTTGACCTGGGCATAGCCCGGCACATGGTCGCCATTCGGTGTTGCCCCATCCCGGCGAAGGCCGGACCCATACAGCAAATCGGCGCTCAACCGGATCATCTGCCAAGTGTACGAAGCACCGGCCGATACGGTCACGATCTGTTGGTGATCGAGTGGAATGAAGTGCGTCGCAATGAATGCCAAGTCGTCCGGTGAGAACTGAAATTCGCTTGAAACGATGTGGCGACCGACCGCGCGCTCGTAAGCGCCGTTCAGGTATGCGCTGAACGGTCCGCCGTCGTCGAAGTTGCCTGTGAATTCGACGCCATACTGCCGGCCGGCCTGATAGTTGAACGGCGTCAAGATGATCGGCGCGCCAAACTGTCCTTCATCGATGAGGTTATGCGACGACTTGAAGAAACCATCGAGACCGACGGTGAGACCTTCAAGAACACCCTGCTGCACACCGAGATCGTAGTAGTCGGCGCGCTCGGCCTTTGGTGTCGTATCCGTGTGATCGGCCGCTGCCGTCGTCCCGTCGAATAGAGCGATGTCCGTTGTCGCAACGAGTTCGAAGGGTGGAGGCGAGAAGTATCTCGAATATCCGCCGTGAACCGTTGTCGTGTCCGTCGGCGTCCAGACGAAATTGACTCGCGGACTGAGCTGACCCTCGGCATCGAACGCTTGGAATTGGTCCCACCGCACGCCGTAATTGAGGGTGAACGCCGGAAATATTGTCCACTCGTCCTGCAGATAGAGGCTGTAACTCCATGCGTGCTTGTTACCGTTGTCCGCGATATTGATCGGCGCATCGGGCAGCGTCTGGTTGCCGAAAGCGTCCACGGCGAGAACCAGCGATGAAGTCTGGCTTGCCAAGTCGTCGGCCTGATAGATCACGCCGCTCCGGATTGTATGGCCGGAGCCGGCGTGCCAGGCGCTCTCGGCCTGAACGCCATAGGCGACGTCGCGTTTGTAGGCGGTCTGCGAGATGCCGTTGTAGAGCAGATCACCGAGCGGATCAGGTGTGAAGAAGAGGCTCGAGTAGCGGCCGAACACCGAAACCTGAAAGTCGAATGATCCCATTGCGCGCAGATAACTGACAATTCCATAGTGCGTAATCTCGCGCTGGTTTTCATTGAGATTGTTGCTCGAAAACAGGAACTGGCCGTTGCTGGTCAGCGCACCGCCGGGCCCGAGGCCGGTAACTCCGCTGATGCCAGATGGTTCCAGGCCCGCCTGGTTTGGAATCTCAAACATGTCATTGGACGTGCCGAGGATCGCAGTGACCGAACTGCTGTCATCGATAATGTCCTGCAAAAATGCGAAACCGTGCCACTGCTTGGTACGGTCGTGCAGCGGATCCGCGCTTCCGTCCGGTGATTCAATCCCAAGCGTATTGGTGAGATAGTCGCCACTCACGAAATAGTTGAAGGAGCCGGATGAGCCGCCATAGTCGACGCTCGGATTTAGAGTCCCCATGGCTCCCGCCATAGACGGAAAGATCACCGCCCGGCTGGAAAACGCCTGTCTTGGTTTGGACGTCGATGATTCCCGCGGTGCGCAATCCATATTCTGCAGGAAGCGCGCCCGTGATCAGTTTGAGCGATCCGACAAAGCGTGGGTCAAGAGTTTGCCCGAATACCGAAATGCCCTCCGGAAGAATGATGCCGTTCAGACGATATTGCAGGCCGTTGTGTTCGCCGCGCACATGCAGCTGACCAAACGAGTCCTGCGCCACGCCCGGCGCCTGCAGAACAACCTGATTGAGCAGATTGTTGTCGCCACCAGGCTGAGCATCGATAGCGCCTGAACCGATTGTGTAGGTTGAAGCTCCGATCTGTGGCTGTATTCCGATCCGAGCCGCGTCAAGCTTGGCGGCAGTGACCGTAACGGTTTCGATTGTGTCGGCGTGAGCTGCAGACGCGAACGGCAAAGAGCAAATCAACGCAGACGCGGTCCACAAAAGGATTGAGTGGTTCATGACAACCTCGAACTATCCGCTTCGGCCGCGAACGAGCGCGAGGACGCGAAGCGATTGATGGATGGATGGCGCAATGCGCGCGCAGCAAGGCTGCAGCACGCTTTCACGCTCTCAAGATATTTTGCTTAGCGTCGAGGAGGAGCGCGGCCACGCCAGATGTGCGTGACGACGTTGATGAGATTTGCAGCCGGCGTGGCTGTCTCAATGACTGAGATCGACACAAACGGCAGCAGCACCGCTGCAGCTGCAGGCGTGACAAACTGGCCGGAGTGGAGGATTTCCTGGCACAACGGACAATTTGCCGGATCTTCGTTCGCTGGATATTTGTCCTTAGGCGCAGAAGGAGCCGTACCAACGATCTTGCCGGACACTTCCACTGCCTGTTCCAGGGCCGCCGTTTCATGTCCTTCAGACGCCAAGTGGATATGCGTCTGGGTCAGGTAGGTCTGTGCGGAAAATGCGATCAGGGTCACGAACATGAGCAGGCGTGACAGGGCAACGCGAGTTGCCTTCCTCGTCCGGCTCAAGGGTTTCGTGACTCGTTTCATTGCGCGCAGAACACGTCAAAGCGGCTCACAATAAAAGGCAATTTCCCGTGAAGATGGGATTAACATATGTACATACCTTGCCGCGCCTGTGGTTTTCACTATAAGCCCGCGCATGAAACGTCCAGACCGCAAACCGGAGCGCAAGCCGGATCGCCGGGCCGAGCGTAAGCCGGATCGCGAAAAGAAGCACTTTCACAAGCCGCCTTCGGCAAAACCCGAGAGCGGACTTTGGCTCTACGGACTTCATGCCGTGCGCAGCGCATTGTCGAATCCAAAGACGCTTCGTGCGCCGAGCGGTTCTGACCGAACGCGCTGCAGAAGAGCTCGGACCAAAGCTCGTTGCGCGGGTGAAGCACGAAGTCACGGACATGCATGGCGTATCGCGGATTCTACCGGACGGGGCGGTGCATCAGGGCATCGCGATCCTGTGCGAGCCTTTGCCCCGTCTCGAGTTGGACGCAGTGCTGGAACAAACCAGCGGCAAGCGCCGCATCGTTCTGGTGCTGGACCAGATCACCGATCCGCATAATGCCGGCGCCATACTGCGAACGGCGGCGGCGTTCGGCGCGACTGCGATCATCGTGCAGGATCGCCACTCACCGCCGGAGTCAGGCGTGCTCGCCAAGGCAGCGTCCGGCGCGCTCGACATTGTTCCGATGATTCATGTCGTGAACATTGCCCGCACGCTCGAGGATCTCGGCAAGAAAGAGTTCTGGCGCGTGGCGCTTGCAGGCGACGGCGAGAGCCCGCTCAAGGATGTAGCCGAAACAGGCGACATCGCGGTTGTGCTCGGCTCCGAAGGCGGCGGCATACGCCGGTTGGTCCGTGAGCGCTGCGACACGTCGGCCTTCGTTCCGATCGACAGTGCGATTGAAAGCCTGAACGTCTCGAACGCTGCCGCGATCGCGCTTTACGAGCTGCGCCGCAGCTAGAACAGCGCCGCGACGACATCTTCGCCGCCATAGTTCTCGATGAAAACGAGAACTTTGTACCCTTCGGCCATTTGCAGATTTCCTGCGGCATCATGCATCAGAGCACCACGATTGCTCATCGTGGCCGTGCGGCGGTCAAACGCAAAACGCGGCGCCAGGCCTCGGTATTGCGATCGGATCAGTTCGAACAACAGCTTCGCATGTTCCGGCGCTAAGCGAATGCATCCGGCGCTCGCGCGCGAACCCAGTTGCGCGACCTCGGGCGCCGTTGCTGCATGTATCGCAAGTCCCGTCTGACGGCCCTGATTTTCCCAGTTGAAGAACATCGCGTAGGGCATCGGCTCGCGCCACTGACCGGAAAAGTGCTGCCGGTACATGCGAGCCGGATCGAGCTGATAGTAGCCGGCCGGAGTGCTGCTCCGTTGCCGCGTGCCGTTCGGCGCGATCTCAAACAGCTCGCGGCCCGTCGACGCCGGCCAGTCGTAGAGTGGGTCGAGCTTGCCGCCGGCGTCCTTGCGGAACACGTAAAGCCGCTGCGACCATGGGCCCTTGTCAGCTTTGCTCACATAAAGGAACAGGCTGAAACGATCATACATCTCATCCGTGAGGCTCGCGCGCAGCCGCGCCGAGACGCGGACAAGCTCGTCGCGACTTAGGCCCGCATTTGCCATGACGTGCGCGGGCGGAGCCGGTTGTGAAGGTTTCGATTTGGTTTGCGCAGGCAAACGCAGCGTGACTTGCGCGCGATCCGGATAAAGCGGCGCGATCCGGATGTGAACCGGCTTGCCAGTTGCAGATTTCGAGCTCGTACTCGACCAGTGCTTCGCGAATTTGCCCGATCATGTGATTGGCGCCCTGACGTGCCAAGTGCGCACCTGGTGCCGCGACATATCTACGAACGCTCTCAAGTGAAACTCGGACCGCGTCGCGCATCGCATGTTCGAGCGGCGGATTGCGGTCGAACGCGATGGCCACGCTGAATGCCGACGCGCATAGCAGGTAGATCACGCTCAGAATTCGCAGCGTCGACATCGCACCACCTTGCTCGAAGAGCCAGAATAACCCAAACGCAAGTCGCGTGTCCCAATCACTTACTACGTAAATGTTTGAACTGGCGCGTTCACACCGCGACCTCAACCTGCAGCGGCGCTTTTGGGCCAGCACCAGCTGCAAGATCGTTCTTCAGCGTCCGGCTCGCCATCCAGAAGCTCCAGCCTGCGATGATCCAGGTCGCAGCCGTGGAGAGCATCGCCCATCGAATTGAGTCGTCTCCAAACGCGGGACGCAGCAGATCGCTTTCCCAGCCCACAAGAAGCGGCCCAAGGCCGAAGCCGATGATGTTCAATGTGAACAGGAGAATGGCTGCCGCCTGCGCGCGCATTCTCAGCGGAACGAGGCTCTGCACCATTGCGTAGGACGGCGCGAGATAGGCCGCGCCATTCATCGTCGGTACCAGCGCACACAAGACCGCGATGGTGAAATTGTTCGACAGAAAAAACAAAGGAAGGAACGGCAATGAGCAGACGATGATCACGATGATGACATACATGTTCCATCGCACGTCCCGCTTGCCGAGCCAGTCCGCGAAGACGCCCGAGAAGTAGGTGCCAACCCCGCCAACGACACCGAACAGTCCGCCGATCAGAAATCCGCGCGCTTCCGGCGTCAGGTGAAAGACGCGTGCGAACAGCGAAGGAACAAATGTGTTGCCGGCGTATCCGCCGAAAGACGCCATGGCTGTCCCGAACGCGATATAGCGAAACGACTTTTGCGCCCACAGATAGCGGATCGTTTCCGGCAGGTGCGGTGTCTCGCCCGTATCGACAATCTGTTCGACGTGACCGCGTTGCGGCTCCGGTACCGTGAAGACGAACATGAAGGCGATGACCAAACCGGGGATACCGGCAGCGAGAAACGCATCGCGCCATCCGAAGTGCTGCTCGATCCAGCCTCCGACGAAAAAGGCGAGCAGCAGGCCGACATTCAAACCCGTGGCGTAGAACGACAGTGCGCCGGCGCGTTCCTTCGGTTCGTAAAGATCCGAAATGATCGAATTAACTGATGGCGAGGTTCCTGCCTCGCCTATTCCGGTTCCGATGCGCGCTGACACCAGTTGCACAAAGCTCGCCGCAAATGCCGACAATGCCGTCATGGCTGCAAAAAGCACCATGGAGATCGCGATCAGGTTTCGCCGGTTGGCGCGGTCCGCCAGCCATGCCAGCGGAACGCCGAGCGTCGCATACAAAATCGCGAAGACCGTCCCGGACAGGAAGCCAAGATCGGCATCGCTGAGATGGAATTCGGCCTTTATCGACGGCAGAAGCTGATTGAGGATGTTCCGGTCTAGATAGTTGATGACATAGACCAGCGTCAGCATCACCAGAATGTAGCGGCGCGAACGTCCGCCAATCGTCGCGCGCGACGGCGCGGCGCTGTTTTCCGTCGACAAAATTCTTCTCCCCGAGACGATTTGTTTTTTTGACCGTAGCAGAAAGGACGCGCCCGGCCAGTGGTGTTACCAGTACGTCGTTACAATCCGAATTCGGGATCGATCAGGACTGGCCATAGCGCTCTTTCTTGCGTCCCCTGACCGCCAGATCGACCGTCAGCAACCGCCTCTGCCCTCCGACGCGCATCTGCTCTGAACCCAACAGGTACATCATCGCCTGATAGTCGCCGAGCGAGTCTTCCAGCGCATTCGTAAATCCCTGCGCGTCCTGCGCCTTGTTCATCTGGATCTTGGCGAACCGAAGCGCGT
This sequence comes from uncultured Alphaproteobacteria bacterium, assembly GCA_963741725.1. Classification (GTDB taxonomy): domain Bacteria; phylum Pseudomonadota; class Alphaproteobacteria; order Micropepsales; family Micropepsaceae; genus Rhizomicrobium. The sequence continues at coordinate 19,396 of CAVUJC010000002.1, forward strand.
CCGGACTGTTCTCTGCGACGCGATGCGCGTAGGCATAAGTTTCCTTTTCCAGTTCGGCCGGCGCAATCACCCGATTGACGAAGCCGTATTCATGCGCCTCCTGCGCCGGAATGAACCGGCTTTCGAAGCACAGCTCCTTCGCCTTGCGGATGCCGACGTCCCAGGGAATCGACATGTACTCGACGAAGCCCGCGAGGAACTCGGCACTTGAGGACGCAAAGACGATGTCGCAATTCGCCGCCAGCATCCAACCGGCATAGATGCAGAAGCCTTCGACCATCGCGATGGTCGGCTTGGGAAAATTGCGCCAGCGAAGGTGAACATCGAGATTGTATTTCTTGAACTGATCGTAGATCTGGATCGTACCTGGCTCGGCGCCCAATGCAGCCTTGTAGGCGAGCGCTTCCGGCGTGCCGAGATCGTGGCCCGATGAGAAATTTCCACCGGCGCCGCGAATAACCACGACACGGACAGATTTGTCCGCCCCTGCCTGCGTGAACGCCGCATCGATCTCGTCAAGCATCCGATAGCCCAAAGCATTGCGGTAATTGGGCCGGTTCAGGGTGATGGTCGCGACGGCGCCGTCAACGGAATAGAGAATATCCTTGAAAACCATGCGTGCCTCCGGCTGCTTCTGGCGGGCACGATGCCGAGAAAAGCCCTGATCGTCCACGACGGGTGCTTGCGCCGCGATGCCGTTCCCATAAAGTCCCGCCCTGAGAGGGACTTAATGGCCGACATTTTCATCTCCTATGCCCGCGAAGACCGCCAGTGGGTGGAGAAGCTGGCCAACCAGCTTCAGAGCGAAGGCTTCACCGTCTGGTGGGACTGGGACCTGCTTGTCGGAAAGCGTTATCGCGAGACGATCGACACCGAACTTCAGACTTGCAAGACGGCTGTCGTGGTCTGGTCGCAGCATTCTGTGCAGTCGGACTTTGTCCGCGACGAAGCCGAAGAAGCCCAGCAACGCAACATCTTGGTGCCTGTTCTTAAGGAAGTGGTTCGGCCGCCGGCAGGCTTCCGCCAGATCCAGACAGCCGACCTCAGCACCTGGACTGGAAGCGGTGATCATGCCGAGTTCCGCCGGGTGATGAAGGGCATCGCCCATATGGTCGGCCGCACTGCCCGTGGTGATACCGGCGAAATCGCGGTTGATCCCGTCCATCCAACGGTCCAGTTCGAGCCGGAGCCCGCGCCGCCTGAGCCGGCGCCTCCTCCCAAACCGGTTCGCCAAGCCGAGTCGAGCCCCACGCCGATCGCAAAGCCGTCTCCCGCGCCGGCGGCCTCGTCCATTGCACCCACAATTCTGGCGAATATTCCGCCCAAGAATCACCCGATCTGGCGCTACGTGGCCTTTGGCGCTGTAGCGCTGCTGGCTGTTTTGTTCGTGATTGGCGAGTACGCTTCGATTTCGCCGACACCGAAACCGACAACGCCCGCGACGCCGGCTGCCGGTCCAACAGTTCCGCCCAGCCCGGCACCGAACGCCAATCCGACACCGCCAGTCGACAACGGCGAGACGGGCGACATCGCGCAACCGGGGCCACGTGCGGCCGCTGGTTCGACGGGCGGACATACTGGCAACGATAACAGCGATACAAGCGGCAATGCCGGAAACACCGGCGACACTGGCGATATCGGTCAGGGTGCCGCGCACTGAGTTTAAGTGGCTTTCAGGGCATGACCGTCCACGACGCTCATGCCGGCCAAAGGCGCGATGCGAAGGCGGAGACGGCCATGAGCCTCTACACGAAGTGGACAATTCTGGCCGCAGTCGGACTCGCAGTCGGGTTGGCAACATTTCTGATTGCGCAATCCTACGGCGCGGCGTCGGGCGCGGCGGTGACGGCAATGGTTGCTCTCGTCGTCGTCAAGCATCTGGGTGTACTGGCCGCGGTCGGCTCGCCCCTGACGGCATTCGTGCAGATGATGCACGCCAGGCTCCACGGCACGCCGGATAAGAAGGACTAGCCGAACTTTCCTGACTTCGCGAAACCGCGCGGCACCAGCCGGCCGGCCTGCGCGCGCACGCCCTTCCAGTCCTTAAGTTCGGACTGTGTCCAGCACCGGTTGTTTGCGTCGCGCAGCCCTTCCTTCCAGGTGAAGGTCACAGCGTCGAGCAGTCCGCCATCCTTGTAGCGCTGCAGATAGACGCCCTGCCCGCGCGCCATTTCGGGAACTTCTCCGATCTCGAAGATCACGAGCTTGCGGTTGTCGCCGATGGTGGCGACGCTGTCGCCATCGACGGGCTTGCAGACCAGGGCTTCGCCCGGCGCCTTCACATTCATCACGCGCTTGCCGGCCCGCGTCATCGCAACGGCCTCGTCTTCGTTGGTGATGAAGCCATGCCCGGTCGTCGCGGCCAGCAGAAGCTTGCGGCCCGGCTTGTGCACAAACATCGCGACGAGATCGGACTCGGGCGGCATGTCGATGAAGGTGCGGATGGCCTCGCCATTGCCGCGCCCGCCCGGCAGCTTGGCGCAATCCAGCGTGAAGAAGCGTCCGTCGGTCGCCAGCATCATCAGCTTGTCTGTCGTTTCGGCGTGTATCCAGAAACGTTCGCGGTCGCCTTCGCGGTATTTGACAGCGTCGCTTGGCTCCTGATGGCCCTTGAATGCACGAAGCCAGCCCTTTTCCGAGCAAACGATCGTGAGCGGTTCCCGCTCGACTGCCGACTCCAGCGTCGCCGCTTCCTCGGCCAGCGCCTCGATCTTGTCGATGTGCTTGGCCTCTATGATGCGCGTGCGCCTGCGGCCGATTTCGGTCTTTCCACCGAACTTGGCGTCGATCGCCTTGACCTCCTCGATCAACCGTTCGGACTTCAGCTTGTCTGACCCGAGCAGTTTCCTGAGATCCTTCTGTTCCTTGGTCAGCGCATCGTGCTCGGCGCGGATCTCCATTTCCTCCAGCTTGCGCAACGAACGTAGGCGCATGTTGAGGATCGCTTCCGCCTGCACTTCGTTGAGGCCGAATGCCTTCATCAGCTTCGGCTTGGGCTCATCCTCCGTTCGGATGATCTTGATGACCTTGTCCAGGTTCAGATAGACGGCGAGATAGCCTTCGAGAACCTCGAGCCGAGTCGCGATCTTTTCCAGCCGGTGCGACGTGCGCCGCTCCAGCACTTCGCGCCGGTGATCGATGAAAGCCTGCAGCGCCTCGCGAAGGCTCATCACCTTGGGCACCAGCCCGCCGTCCAGTACGTTCATGTTGAGCGGGAAACGCGACTCCAGATCGGTCTGGCGGAACAATTGCTCCATCAGGAGTTCCGCTTCCACGGTTCGACTCTTCGGAGTCAGCACGATGCGGATGTCTTCCGCACTCTCGTCATGTATGTCGTCGAGCAGCGGCAACTTCTTCTGTTCGAGTAGTTCGGCTATGCGCTCGATCAGCTTGGCCTTCTGGACCTGGTACGGAATCTCGTCGATGACGATCTGATAGGCGCCACGCGCGCCTTCTTCCTTCGTCCAGTGGGCGCGAACGCGGAAGCCGCCGCGACCAGTCTTGTATGCTTCTGCGATCGAGTCCGGACCGTCGAGCAGAACGCCGCCGGTCGGAAAGTCGGGTCCCTTCACGAATTTCAGGATCGTGCGGTCCTGCACGTTCGGATTGTCGATCAAGGCGACCAGCGCCTGGCACAATTCACCCAGATTGTGCGGCGGGATCGACGTCGCCATGCCAACCGCAATGCCCGAGGAACCGTTGGCGAGCAGGTTCGGGAAAGCGGCCGGAAGAACGATCGGCTCTTCTTCCTCGCCGTCATAGGTCGTGCGGAAATCGACGGCATTTTCGTCGAGGCCGTCGAGAAGCGCCTGAGCCACCTCGGTGAGCCTGCTCTCGGTGTAGCGCATCGCGGCCGCGTTATCGCCGTCGACATTGCCGAAATTGCCCTGCCCGTCGACCAGCGGGTAGCGCACCGCAAAGTCCTGCGCCAGGCGGACGAGCGCGTCATAGACCGACTGGTCGCCATGTGGATGATACTTGCCGATGACATCGCCGACGACGCGGGCGGATTTCTTGAACCCGGAATTTGGGTTAAGACCAAGGAGCCGCATCGCCCACAGCACACGGCGGTGGACGGGTTTCAGCCCATCGCGGGCATCCGGCAGAGCGCGCATCGTGATCGTCGACAGCGCATAGGCGAGATAGCGCTCGCCGAGCGCCTTGCTGAGCTGTTCCGGACGGATGTCGTCTTTCGATGTCGGCCATGCGCCTTCCTATTATGATTCGCGCGGAGCCAAACTATCGAGATGCAGTCTTGCCGGCGGCATTTCCCGGCCATGCGGCCGCAGCACGCGTTCCAGCAGGAAATATGCGGTCAATTTGAGGCCCGCGGCGACTTCGGCGGCATCAGGCGCGGCGTTCTGCGTCCCAAGCAGGAACTGGGGAAGCAGCAACAGTCTCTCCTTGTACGGCTCTCCCGCCGCACGCGATACCGCGCGGCCCGTTCGTGGCGAAACATAGATGAGATCGTCGACTGCGCCGGTCGAGGCGCAGCGCGAAAGGTCCATGCCGAAGCCGAGCGCTTCCAGCAAACCCATCTCGAACCGCACGAACAGCGCCCCCCAATGGCCGAATCCGTCCTCTTGCATCGCATCGAGCAGGATGTTTCCGGCATCGAAGACCTGCTCATGAACCTCGCGCTCCGGCATCGTCGCGCCGACGACGGCACTGAAAGCATTCAGCCCGGCCAAAGCCTCGCGGCTCTCCAGCATGTCCCCTGCCCGCGCCCGCGCGAGTTCTATCGTGAAGTTGCCGAGATGCTCGTTCAGGCGCGCACGCCAGCTCAGGTGCAGCGTGTTGCCAGGCTGCAGGGACGGCCTGGCACGCCGCGACGCACCGCCGCGAACTAGCCCGAGATGACGGCCGTGGCTGTGGGTCAGCACCTCCACGATCGCACTGCTCTCGCCATGCGGGCGGACGGATAGAACGATGGCGTCGTCGGACCACTCCACGGAGCGCTACTCCTCCGGAAACTCCAGGCCCATCTGGCGATAATTCTCGCGCTGATCGGCCCAGTCCTCGCGCACTTTGACGAACAGGAAGAGATGGACGCGGCGCTGGAACAATTCCTCAAGCTCCTTGCGCGCCATTTCGCCGATCAGCTTGATCGTCGCTCCACCCTTTCCGAGAACGATGGCCTTCTGTCCCTCGCGCTGGACATAGATTGTCTGGTCGATCTTCACCGAACCGTCGTTGCGCTCCTCCCACTTCTCGGTCTCGACCATCGAAGCGTAGGGCAACTCGTCGTGCAGGCGCAGATAGATCTTTTCACGAGTCACTTCCGAAGCCAGGAGCCGCGAAGGAATGTCGGCCGCCTGATCGGCCGGATAGAGCCACGGCCCTTCCGGCATCTTCTTCGAGACCCAGGATCTCAAATCGGCAACGCCGTCCCCCTTGAGAGCGGAGATCATGAAGACTTCCTCGAAGACGCCTTCGTTGCTCAACGCCTGCACCAGAGGCAAGAGATCGGTGCGCTTCATGCCGTCGATCTTGTTGAGCGCCAGCGCGGCCTTGCGCTTGTCGGTTTTCAGCGCCTCGATGATTGCATGCGTGTCGTCGGCTGCGCGGCCCTTCGGATTGACCGTGAGTTCGGCAGCGTCGACGAGAAGAATGACAGCATCGGCATCACCCGCGCCCGCCCAGGCTGCGTTGACCATCGCCCGGTCGAGACGCCGGCGCGGCTTGAAGATACCGGGCGTGTCGACGAAGACGATCTGTGCATCGCCGTCCATCGCGACACCGCGCACGGCCATGCGCGTGGTCTGGACTTTCGGACTGACGATCGCGACTTTCGAGCCGACCAGAGCGTTGACGAGAGTCGACTTTCCGGCGTTCGGCGCGCCGATGATGGCGGCAAAGCCGCAGCGCTGTGTCATCGCGCCAAATCCAAACTCGTCAGCATCTTCTTTGCGGCATCCTGTTCGGCTTCTCTTTTCGAGCGGCCTTCGCCCGTCTGCGACGCCTGTCCGGACACGGAAACTTCAACAAGGAAGCGCGGCGCGTGATCCGGACCGACCCGCTTCACCAACGTATAGACCGGAGCAGCGGCATCGCCCCTTCGCGACTGGGCCCATTCCTGAAGCGCCGTCTTGGCATCGCGCATATCGCGATCCAGCGAACCGAACGCTTCCGTCCAATAGCACTCCACGAAGCGGCGCGCCGCATCGATCCCGCCATCCTGATAAAGTGCCGCAATCACAGCCTCGCACACGCCGGCAAGGATCGCAGCCTTGCGGCGTCCGCCGCTGCTGGACTCGGAGCTGGCGAGTATGAGTTGGTCAGCAAGGCCCGCTGCCTCCGCAGCCCGCGCGCAGGTTTCCTGGCGCACCAGCGCGTTGTATTTCAGCGCCAGCGCGCCCTCGGGATCGCCCGGATAAAGGGCGTGCAGCTTTTCGGCTACGATCAGACCCAATACGCGATCGCCCAGAAACTCTAGCCGTTCGTTCGAAGCCGTGGCGTTCGCGCTGGAATGCGTCAGCGCGCGCTTGAGCAATTCGCGATCTCTGAAGACGTGGCCGAGGCGCGCTTCGAGGTCAGTCGATGAAGGTGAACATCCGGCCGTAGCGGACTGCTCCGGGCCAGGTCCAGGGTTCGTACCAGATTGCTGTTTCATCGATGGAGAAGAATCGCAGTTCCGCCTTGCCGACAAGGTCTTCGGCAGGAACGTAGCCCACTGCTTCGCGGCTGTCGTCCGAATTGTCGCGATTGTCGCCCATCATGAAGTAATGGCCGGGCGGCACGATGAACACCTGGGTGTTGTCGGCCTCGCTCTCGAACCGGTCCAGCGTCAGGTAGGACTTGCCGTTGGGCAGCGTCTCGCGGAACTGGTGGACATGGTGCGTGCCGCCAAAACCGTCCGGCTCGACATAGTCGGCCACGGGAACCTTCGGTACCGGCTTGTCGTTGATGTAGAGGACGCCGTTGATCATCTGGATGTGATCGCCCGGCATGCCGATCAGCCGCTTGATGAAATCCTTCATGTAATCGGGCGAGTTCTGGTTCGGCATCTTGAACACGATGACGTCGCCGGGCGCCGGGTCCGAGGCAAAGACCCTGCCGGAGAACGGCGCGAGGCTGAACGGGAATGAGTGCCGGCTATAGCCATAGGCGTATTTCTCGACGAACAGATAGTCGCCGACCAGCAAGGTCGCTTCCATTGAGGCCGAAGGAATGTTGAACGGCTGAAACAGGAATGTGCGGATCACCACGGCAATCAGCAGCGCATAGGCGACCGTCTTGACCGTTTCCAGCCACGACTCGCCTTCCTTTTTTTCGGGCGCGGGTATGGCCGCGTTTTCCTTGGCGTCGCTCACATTGGGATCGTCAGACATTTCGGGCTCTTTAGACGGGGCGATTGCGTCAAGGTCAAGGTGCGGGCGCCAAATTGATTAAGCCGGAGCCGGAATCGCAGAGATGATGACGATCGCCTGAGCAAGCGGAAAATCGTCGGTAATGGTCAGGTCGATCTGGGCCCGATGCCCGCGCGGCGTAATCTCCTCCAGCCTTTTCAGGGCGCCGCCCGTCAGCTTCATCGTTGGCTTGCCGCCCGCGACATTGACGACACCCATGTCGCGCCAGAACACGCCGCGGCGCAGCCCGGTACCAAGCGCCTTGGAACAGGCTTCCTTCGCGGCAAAGCGCTTGGCGTAGGACGCGGCGCGCTGCGACCGCTTGTCCGATTTTTCGCGCTCGACGGCAGTGAAGATGCGGCTGAGAAAGCGCTCGCCGAACCGCTCGATGCTTTTGTCGACGCGGCGGATGTCTATCAGGTCCGAACCCAGGCCGATAATCATTTGGCGGCCATGCGGTCGATGCCGCGTGCTTCATCCATGAGAGCGCGCATGTGGTGTATGGAATTCTCCAGCCCGACGAAGATGGCCTCTCCGATCAGGAAGTGGCCGATATTGAGTTCGCGGATTTCCGGGATCGCGGCGATGGGCTTCACATTGTCGAAGGTGAGCCCGTGGCCGGCATGGACCTCGAGCCCAATCGATGCAGCGTAGGCGGCGCCTTCGCAAAGCTTCTGCAGCAAACGTTCCTGTTGCGCGCCGACGGCATCGCAATATGCGCCAGTGTGCAGTTCAACCACGGGCGCCCCGAGAGACTTCGCGGCATCGAGTTGTTCCTTCGCCGGCTCGACGAACAGCGACACGCGAATGCCCGCCGCCGAAAGACTGCGTACGATCGGCGAGAGATGATTGTGCTGCCGCGCCGCGTCAAGTCCGCCTTCGGTGGTCACCTCCTCGCGCTTCTCCGGCACGATGCAGGCCGCGTGCGGGCGAGCGTTGAGAGCGATGATGTGCATCTCGTCGGTCGCAGCCATCTCAAGATTGAGCGGGATGTGCAGTTCGCGCGACAGACGTTCGATATCGGCATCCGAAATATGGCGGCGATCTTCACGCAGATGGGCCGTAATCCCATCCGCGCCGGCCGCTTCGGCAAGCTTGGCTGCGCGAACCGGATCGGGATAGGCGCTGCCGCGCGCCTCGCGGACGGTCGCCACATGGTCGATGTTCACGCCGAGTCGCAGGGGTTTCATGCCGGCCTCTCGCTTCGCCTCTGGCCCAGACTATCTGAAACGCGCGTCCCGGCGGCAATTCCAGTGTTCGAACGGCCAGCCATGATCCTACTGCAATCCCCGGCTTCCCGGTTTCACTGCGGGTATATTGCGAAGGTGCGGCGGAAGTTTGTCGGCTTCCCACGCCGGCACCTTCAGTGTCGCAAGCGCCACCAGCTTGACGCCGACTTTCGCCTTGCCGCCGGAGCGATCGATCAGACAGGCAGCGGCGACCGGTTTGCCGCCGGCGGCCTTGATGGCCTCGATGCATTCACGCGACGACACGCCGGTGGAGATGATGTCCTCGACCATCAGGACGGGCTGGTTCCTTGTGAGCTTGAAGTTGCGGCGAAGCTGGAATTTGCCCTCAACTCGTTCGACATACATCGCAGGCAATCCGAGCTGGCGGCCCATCTCATAGCCCGGGACGATGCCGCCAACGGCCGGCGAGATGATCGCGGTGAACTCCTGCTTGATTTCCGCGCGAACCTTCTCGGCCAGAGCCTTGCAAAGTTTCGCCGTGCGCCTGGCATCCTGAAAGACGAGTGCCTTCTGCAGGAACATGTCGGCATGCAGGCCGGAAGAGAGGATGAAGTGGCCCTCGAGAAGCGCACCCGCCTTTTTGAATTCGTTCAGGACCTGTTCGTTGTTCATATTGTATCTCCCTCATCCGACGACGGGCACAGGATGAGGTGAGTTCCTCATGCTGAGCTTGTCGAAGCGTCCCGCACGCGATCGACCGATTCGACCGCCGCGTTCACGCGTAGCGCGCCCAGAATGTTCTGCAAATGGGCAAGATCGCGCACTTCGATATCGACGTTGAACTCAAAAAACAGCGGGTTGCGGCTCGTCACCTTCATGTTGAAGATGTTGCCGCCATTGTTTGCGATGACGTTCATGACGGCCGCGAGCGATCCGGGCGCGTTCTTCACGCGCACCAGCACGCGGGCGATGGAAGGGCCGCCTTCCGCTGCGTGCATGCCCCAGGTCACGTCCAGCCAGTCGCTCATCGTGTTCTGCGCTTTTTCAAGCTCTGCGCAGTCGATCGTGTGAATGACGGCGCCCTCACCGGGCACCATCAGCCCCACGATGCGGTCGCCCGGGAAGCGGATGACAGCATTGGCCGAGACGGTACGAAATTCCCTCCGTCAGGCCGCGGATCGAGATCGGCTTCTTCGTCTTGGGCTCGGTGAACGCCGCCTGCTTGCGCTTTTCCGGATCGAGCTTGAGTTCGGGGAATACCGCCTCCAGCACCTCGTTGCCGCGAAGCGCGCCGCGGCCGACTTCTGCAAAGACGTCATCGGCTTTGGCGAGATGCAGTTTCTTGGCGACTTCGCCGACCGCCTTGTCGGTCAGCTCAGCGCCTTCATCCGCGAAGACTTTCTTCAGAATGTTGCGGCCGAACTTCACATGTTCGCCGCGCTGGGCGAGACGCAGGAACCGGCGGATTTCGGCACGCGCGCGGCCCGTCACCACGAACTGCTCCCAGAGCGGCGACGGCGTCTGTTCCTTGGTGCGAATGATCTCCACCTGGTCGCCGTTGCGCAGCGGCGTGTGCAGCGGCACATGCGCGCCGTTGACCTTCGCGCCGACGGTCGAATTGCCGATGTCGGTGTGCAGCGTGTAGGCAAAATCGATAGGCGTCGCACCGCGCGGCAGGGCGATCAGATCGCCCTTCGGCGTGAAGCAGAACACCTGGTCCTGATACATGTTGAGGCGGGAGTTCTCGAGAAACTCCTCCGCGCTGTCGTCGCGTTCCAGCAGGTCGACCATCTCGCGCAGCCAGCCATAGGCGCGATCCTCGCCCTCGCCCTCCGAGCCTTCGCGCTCGCGGTAGCGCCAGTGCGCCGCCACGCCGCGTTCGGCGACGTCGTGCATGGCCTGGGTGCGGATCTGGACTTCGACTCGCTGTTTTTCCGGCCCGATCACCGTCGTGTGAATGGAGCGATAACCGTTTGTTTTCGGGGTCGAAATGAAATCCTTGAAGCGCGAAGGCACCATCTGCCAGTTCTGGTGCAAGACGCCGAGCGCGCGGTAGCAGTCATCCTCGTTCTTCACGATGACGCGGAATCCGAAGATGTCAGACAGCGCCTCGAAGTTGAGCTGCTTGTCCTTCAGCTTGCGCCAGATGGAGAATGCGCGCTTGGCGCGGCCATAGACCCACGCGTCGATGCCATGCTCGGCCAGTTTGCGCTTGATCTGGTCGGCGATGCGTCCGATGCGGTCGCCCGATGCGTCGTCGAGGCGCGCAAGCCGCGTGACGATCGAATTGCGCGCTTCGGGGTTGAGTTCCGCAAAAGCGAGGTCTTCCAGTTCCTCGCGCATGTTCTGCATGCCGATGCGGCCTGCGAGCGGCGCGTAGATATCCTGCGTCTCCTGCGCGATGCGGCGGCGCTTCTCGGCGCTCTCGATGAAGTGCAGCGTGCGCATATTGTGCAGCCGGTCGGCAAGCTTCACCAGAAGGACGCGAATGTCGTTCGTGATCGCCAGCATCAGCTTGCGGAAATTCTCCGCCTGCTTGGTGCGCTCCGAGAACAATTCCAACTGCGACAGCTTCGTCACGCCGTCGACGAGATTGGCGATCTCCTCGCCGAAATTCTCCTTGATGTCGTCATAGGTGGCGAGCGTGTCTTCGATCGTGTCGTGCAGCAGTGCGGTGACGATCGTCGCCACGTCGAGCTTCAAGTCCGTCAGGATCGCCGCCACTTCGAGCGGGTGCGCGAAATACGGATCGCCCGAGGCGCGGAACTGCTTGCCGTGCGCCTTCATGGCGTAGACATAGGCTTTGTTCAGCAGCGCTTCGTCGGCGTCGGGATCGTAAGCCTTGATGCGGTCGATGAGCTCGGTCTGCCGCATCAACCGGCGGCGTGTCGGACCCTTCGAGGCGGGCTGAGCAGGCGCAACCGCGGGAGCAGGCTCTGCCTGTCCCGTGTCCTTGGTTTCGGGGGACACTGGTGCGCTCATGAACCCAATATATAGGAAGAATTGCCAAAGTCGGATTGTTGATATTGTCCCAAAACGGCGAAAGGCGGCGCTTTTGGCGCCGCCTTTGTCGATTTGGACCGCTGGCGTTCGCCGCGTTCGCCTGCTTTCGCAGGTCCATCGGACCTGCTCACGCGCGATGCGCGCCGCAGCTTACTCCTCGTAGTCCGCTTCCGGCTCGGGCTGCGGTTCGGCGCGGCGCTGGGCTTCGGTCGTCAGAGCGCGCAGCAACTCCTCCTCGGTCACCTGGCGGAATGCGCTGTCCTCGCGCGCGTCGTCAGAGTCGGGACGCGCCTCCTCCGGCTCGTCGACCTCGGCATGCTTCTGCAGGCTCTTGATGTATTCTTCCTTGGCTTCGTCGGGCTTGATTTCCTTGGCTGCGATCTCCCGCAGGGCCACGACGGGGTTTTTATCGCGGTCGCGATCGACCAGCGGGTCGGAGCCGCCCGACAACTGGCGGGCACGGAAACCGGCTACCAGAACCAGATCGAAGCGGTTGGGAATCTTGTCGACGCAGTCTTCAACGGTAACGCGAGCCATGGAAGTCCTTATCTTTCAGGGTCTTAGCGGGCCCGATGGCGCAAATCGGAGCAAGGCCGCTTAGAAGGCGGCGGAAGTTATACGAGCCAGGTCTAAGGCACAAGTCCGCGTCGCCGCCCCGGATCAGCCCGGTTCCTTCGCGGTAATCTGCGCCGCCCGGTGCTGTTCGAGGATCGGACGCGTGCGCACCCACATATGATAGGCGCTCGCGAGGCCGCGCGCCGCAACGAAAAGCAGTGCAGCATCCGTCGCCCCACTGATCGTCATCTCGTGGTGGCCAGGGATCAATCCTCCCGCACCCTTCATCGCGTAGTCGGCCAGCGAGCGGGCAACGAACGCGCCGGCCGTCATGGCCGTGCCCCAAAAGGTCGGCTGACTCATGATGGTGCCGGTTTTGTCGTCGAGCGTGAGCTCGACATGCCTGGCTGAAAACCAGCCCAGAACCACGCCCGCGGGTACGGCGACAAAATACATCGCGATCGCGAGCAGGTTTTTTGGTGCATGCCCATAAAGGGCAAGGGCCGCCATCACCGCAATGATGGCTGGAAACCGGAACAAAGAGTTCAGTTTCACGCGCCGCGGTTTCGACCCTCGCCGGATGATGAGCCACACAACCAGCAATGTCGGCAGCAAGGATCCGAAAGTTGGAATGAAATACGTCAAGCCCAGCCTCGCGCGTGTCGATGCATCTTCGCCATTAAGTCCGCGCCGCTCAACCGTCGAGACGCCGAATTTCTCGTTCGCCGGCTGCCAATGCGCCGATCAATTCCGAAATTGACTGGCCGGTCGCGGGATGCCGCCAATTTGGCGCAATGTCCGCAAATGGAACAAGGACAAAGGCGCGTTCACTCAGGCGCGGATGCGGCAGAACCGGCGGACCGTTCTCCACGCGGCCGTCATAATCGATCAGATCGAGATCGAGCGTGCGCGGCGCGTTCTTCTTCGTACGTTGACGCCCGAAACTTTCCTCTGTCGCATGCAGCAACGCCATGAGTTCCGCAGGCGAAAGTTTCGTCTCGACGCATGCAACCGCATTCACAAATGGCGGATCAGCAGGATCGGGCCATGCTTTGGTTACGTAATAAGACGAAATAGCCGAAACGCTGACTCCCTGCGCAGCCAGCTCCGTTAACGCTGCTTTCAACGTATCGCGCGGCGCGCCCGCGCGTGACGGAAGATTTGCGCCGAGTGCGATCACAATCATATGTGCGCATCTCTCTTGAACGCGCGGCGCGAAGGATTAGAACAGCCATCGGCGTGCGGGGGACGTTGACCGCTTCTGCCTTCTTGTTGATGGGAGTTCATCATGTTGTTCTACCCGCAGGAAAAACTGGCGTTGTTCATTGATGGCGCAAATCTCTACGGCGCCGCAAAAGGACTTCAGTTCGACATCGACTATAAGCGCCTGCTCGAATTGTTTGCGCGCAAGGGCATACTCGTGCGCGCCTTTTACTATACCGCGGTTGCGGAAGATCAGGAATTCTCGCCGCTTCGTCCCCTGGTTGATTGGCTCGACTACAACGGCTTTTCCGTCGTCACCAAGCCGCTCAAGGAATTCACCGACGCGCAGGGCCGCCGCCGCGTGAAGGGCAACATGGACATCGAGCTGGCCATCGACGTGATGGAGATGGCCGAACAGGTGGACCACATCGTGATCTTCTCCGGCGACGGCGATTTTCGCCGCCTGGTTGAGGCCGCCCAGCGCAAAGGCCGCCGCGTCAGCGTCGTCTCGACGATCCGTACCCAGCCGCCGATGGTGGCAGACGAACTGCGCCGCCAGGCAGACAATTTCATCGAGCTCGAAGAACTGAAGAGCCAGATCGCCCGCGAAGGCGGCGCACGGACTGCGGCCGCACCCTCGCCCCAATACGCGCAGACGGCCTGAGGCGGAGCGTACCGCTTGCAATCGGCTCCCCGTTATGGGGATGTCGCCGTATGAAACAGATCGTTGAACCGCCGAAGGATTGCTCGCTGTGTCCGCGGCTTGCGGCCTTTCGCAAGACGAACCACAAGCAGTTCGCCGACTATTTCAACGCCCCCGTGCCGACCTTCGGGTCCAGTCAGGCGCGGCTTCTCATCGTCGGCCTTGCTCCCGGGCTGCACGGAGCCAACCGGACTGGCCGGCCGTTCACCGGCGACTATGCAGGCGATCTGCTCTACGCAACCCTTCTGAAGCATGGACTGGCGAAAGGTCCTTATCTCGAACGCGCCGATGACGGCCTCGAACTCGTCGACTGCGCCATCAGCAACGCGGTGCGCTGCGTCCCGCCGCAGAACAAGCCGACTCCCGAGGAGATCAGAACCTGCCGCCCGTTTCTCGCGGGCCAGATCGCCGGCATGCCACACCTGCACGCCATCCTGGCGCTCGGCAAGATCGCGCATGACAGCGTCTGCGACACGCTGGGTGCAAAGAAATCCGCGCATCCTTTCGGACACGGCAAGTCATACGAGATCGGAAAACTCAGGCTGATCGCGAGCTATCACTGCTCGCGTTACAACACCAACACTGGCGTGCTGACCGAAGCGATGTTCGACGCCGTCGTGAAGCAGGCCAAGATCGCGGCGATGCCTCAGCTATAGCGTTCCTCCTTCCAAGGATCGCCTTCGTTGTGATAGCCGCGGACTTCCCAGAAGCCGGGTTGATCATCCGCCATGAAGACGATGCGCGTGACCCACTTCGCGCTCTTCCAGAAATACCAGTCCGGAACGATCACACGCACAGGCCCGCCATGCTCGCGCGGGATCGGCTGGCCTTCCCAGCTATGCGCCAGAAGCACGTTTTCGTCTGCGAAGACCGACGTCTTCACATTGGTCGTGTAGCCGTCATAGGAGTGGAAGACGATGTGCCTCGCGTCCGCCTTCGGCTTCACCAGCTCGAGCAGCGTCTTCGAAGACACGCCGCGCCAGTGATTGTCATAGCGACTCCAGGACGTGACGCAGTGGATGTCGCTGACGAAGTCCTCCTGCGGCAGAGCGTTGAACTGTTCCCAGGTGAGCGCAACGGGATTGTCGACAAGACCCATGATCTGCAGACGCCAGTTCTCCAGCTTCACATCGGGCTGGACGCCAAGATCGAGAACCGGCCAGTTCTTCACTTCTTTCTGACCAGGCGGCAGGCGGTTCACATGCCCCATGTCCGGCCGGCCGGTGATCAGGCGTCCCTGCTCCGCCCACTCCTGCTTGGAGCGGATCAGCTTGTCCTTGATCTTGCCGATCAGGCTGGGTTCTTCGTCACTCATGGGTTCTCCGTGCCGACGCAACTGTAAAGACATATTCGTACGGCGCGCGAATTGGTTTCAACAATATAATTGTTCGGCGATTTTTTCGCCTTTTGTGCACCGCCGGCTACTACCAGCACAAAAGCGCCGGACGACGACTTCGTTGACCTCCGTTTGAGCGCACCTGTGGGGATTTAGCGGAATTGGTGATTTCACCGACTCGGTTCAAGAGCCGCCTGGAAAAATCTACGGGCCTTACGCAGAAAGTTTTTAGCTTCGATCCGCGCGCAATTTCGCGACGACGTCATCTGCCTCTTGCGTCTTGCGTAAGCGCAAAACCTTGAGATGAGCGTAAGCAGATTCACGCAGCAGTCCTTCATACTGAGAGCGGCGGCGGTCGAACGTGTCCCACGCCCAGCGGATCGGATGATCCTTATCGAGCCACTTCGAAAAGGACTCGACGTTGCCCGTACCCGGCCACAACTCCTCACGCGTGATGGCGCGAACGAGAGAACGCCAGATCACGCGACGCATCACGACGCTGCGGGAATAGTCGAGCCAGATGAGATGCGTGGCGCGGCCAAGGATGATCGGACCGACTGCAGAACCGTAGTTGCCGTCCGTGACCCAGCTCTCAGCAGAGAGCGCTTCGCTGACACGTCGCTTGAACTCCGGCGGATCGTCGGTGTTGAGATCGCGCCAACCCGGCTGCCAGTTAATGGCGTCCATGCTGATGTAGGGAACGCTTCAGACCCGACGCGATCTGTTTCGCCAGTGTGGTCTTGCCCGATCCGGACGTGCCGACAACGGCAATGCGCACGGCATTACCCCTTGGCCCGCATCAGCCGCGCCTTGTCGCGCTGCCAGTCGCGGTTCTTCTCGGTCTCGCGCTTGTCGTGGATCTTCTTGCCCTTGGCGACCCCCAGTTCGATCTTGGCGATGCCCTTGGGGTTGAAATAGAGCTTCAGCGGAATGAGCGTCATGCCCTCACGCTGAATGGCCATAGACAGCTTGTTCGCCTGGTTCTTGTGCACCAGCAATTTGCGCATCCGCTTGGGTTCGTGATTGAAGCGGCTCGCCTGCGTGTATTCCGGGATGTAGGCGTTGACTAGAAAGAGTTCGCCGTCCTTGGCGAAGGCGTACGACTCCCCGATCGTCGCCTTGCCAGTGCGCAGCGACTTCACTTCGGACCCGGTCAGCATGATGCCGGCTTCAAGCGTGTCGTCGATCGCATAGGCGTAGCGCGCCTTGCGGTTGTCGGCGATCAGCTTGTTCTGGTCGTCCTTCTTCTTGGCCATGGCGCGTTCTTGTTTCCTCGTGCTTCGACAGGCTCAGCTTGAGGAAACCAGAGGGTCCTCACCCTGAGCTTGCCGAAGGGGGAGGACTTTTAGGACTTGATCCCCGCCGACGCCAGCGCGGCGCGGATGGTGGCGCGGGCGGCGTCGGTTGCGGCAACGAGAGGCAGGCGGACCTCGTCCCTGCAGATGCCCAGCAATGACGCCGCGAATTTTACCGGTGCCGGGCTCGGCTCGACGAACATCGCATCGTGCAGAGGCATCAAGCGGTCCTGCAGTCCCAGCGCCGCCTTGAAGTCGCCCTTCATGCAGGCGGTCTGAAACTCGGCACAGAGCCTGGGCGCAACGTTTGCAGTCACGGAGATGCAGCCATGCCCGCCATGCGCCATGTAGCCGAGCGCCGTGCCGTCCTCGCCCGAAATCAGCCGCCAGTCCTTGCCGCACGCCGCGCGCTCGCGCGTCGGGCGCATCAGGTTCGCGGTCGCGTCCTTGACGCCGATGATGTTGGCGATCCTGGAAAGGCGCGCCATCGTCTCGACGGAGATGTCGACGATCGCCCGGCCGGGGATATTGTAGAGCAGGATGGGAATGTCGACGGCCTCTGCGACGGCCGCAAAATGGCGGTACAGGCCTTCCTGCGACGGCCGGTTGTAGTAGCCCGTGACCGACAGCACCGCATCCGCGCCCACCGTCTTGGCGTGGCGGCTGAGCATGATCGCTTCGGACGTGGAGTTGGAGCCGGCGCCGGCGATGACAGGCACACGGCCATTGGCTTCCTCGACGCAGATTTCCACGACCCGCATGTGCTCTTCGTGGCTGAGAGTCGGCGATTCGCCCGTCGTTCCGCAGGGGACGAGGCCGTGGCTGCCCTGTTCGATCTGCCAGGCGACCAGGTTTCGGAATGCGCGCTCGTCTACCTTCCCGTCCTGCATGGGTGTGATGAGTGCGGGAATTGATCCTTTGATACTCTCGCGCGCGAACGCCATTATCGGCCTGCTCTGATCCTGTGGAGGCGCAAACTACAGGGCCGGGCGCCGGGGCGGCAAGACGGCGAAACGAAAGGACACACATGCCTTTGGAGATGAGACCGATCTGCGAGCGCTGCGAGACCGCGCTGGCCGAGGACAGCCCCAAGGCGCGGATTTGCTCTTACGAGTGCACATTCTGCGCCGATTGCTCGGACGCAATGCACGGCCGTTGCCCCAATTGTGGTGGCGAACTCCAGCCACGGCCGCGCCGGATCAAGAAAGTGGGATAGGACGCCTCGACTTCGCCACACCCGTGTGGCGGAAATGACTTTCTCCGATTCTTCCGAGCATCCGGGTCCATGACCGTCCGCCGCGCCGCCATCCTTCTGATCGGAACGTCCGTCGCCGCGCTCGCCGCCGTCGCCCAAACGACGCTGCCGAACGGACTGACCCAGCTCGGCAATGTGATCATGATGGAGCCGATCTCCGACGGATCGACGGACAACGGCCTTGCGATCGACCGCGAACGGCGTCCGAGCGCCGTGCACGTCCTGAGCGCTGGCGATCACGATGTCTATTCGCGCGCCTTCGATGCCGCGGATCGGGGCGACTGGACAGCGGCGCGTGGCCTGGCCGCCCAGGGACACGATGCCATCGCCACGCGGCTGATCACCTGGCGTTACGTTCTCGACAAGAACAGCGGCGCTTCCTTCAGCGACATAGACGGGTTCCTGCGGAACAATCCCGACTGGCCGTTGCGCGACACGATTTTCGCGCGGGCGGAAGTCGCGATGGATCCCGGCATGACGCCGGCCGCGGTCATCGCCTGGTTCGGCAGCCGCGCTCCGGTCAGCGGGATCGGCATGATCAGGCTCGGCGATGCGATGATCGCCACCGGAAAGCCACAAGCCGGACGCGAGATGATCCAGCGCGGCTGGATCAGCGGCAGTTTCCAGCCGGACCAGGAACTTGCCATCGTCCGGAAGGACGGCGGCCTGTTCACCCCGGACATCGACCGCGCACGGCTGAGCAACCTGATCTCCATCGACGATGCAACGGCGGCGCGGCGCGAGATTTCCCGCGTCGAGGAGGATGTCCAAAAGTTGGGTGAAGCGAGGCTGGCCTTTCGAACCGGCCGAGCAGCGGGCGAGCGGCTCGTCGCACGCCTGCCCGCCTCGGTCTCGTCGGATCCCGAACTGCTGTTCGACCGCGCGCGGGCGGCGCGCCGGGCAAACGACAATGAAGCTGCTGCCATCTTCCTTGGCCGCGGCACGCTCAGGCATTTCGTGCATGCCCATCCGGCGCGTTGGTGGGTCGAGGCCAACCTGGTAACGCGTGCCCTGCTGCAAAGCGGCGATAATCGTGCCGCCTATGGCGTCGTGTCGGACACCGGCCTGACGAATGGTTCGGAGTTCAACGAATCCGAATTTATGGCGGGCTGGATCGCGCTGCGATTCCTCAAGTCGCCCAACCAGGCGCTTGGCCACTTCAGCCGGCTTGAAGCAGGCGTTACGCGTCCGATCAGCCTTGCCCGCGCGCGCTACTGGAAAGGCCGCTGCTACGAGGCCTTGGGCGATCTCTCAAGCGCGATCGCGCAGTACCGGTTGGCCGCACAGTCGCCCGAGACGTTTTACGGCCAGATTGCTCTGGCCCGCATCGATGCGACGCCGACGCTGCATCTGAACGACATGCAGGTCGACGCGAGCAGCGCGAAGAACGACTTCGATGCGGACGAACTGGTGCGCGTGATGCGCGTGCTCGGTGATCTGGGCCAGGAGAACATCCTGCGCATCTTTGCCCTCCACGACCAGGAACTGCACCCCGACATCAAGCGCGTGAAAATTCTGGCGCAGACGATGGACGATCTGGGCTTTCGCGAGATCGCGGTCCGGCTGGGCAAGACCGCGAGCTACGCGGGCATGCCCATGCTCGCCTACACCCACCCGGTCATCCCGTTGCCGCAATACACGGTCGCTGGCGCTGCGCCCGATCCGGCCTTCGTGCTCGGCCTGATCCGGCAGGAGACCGAGTTCGATCCGGATTCGGTCAGTCATGCCGGCGCGCGCGGCCTGATGCAGCTCATGCCGGCTTCGGCAAGGGCCGATGCGGTGCGGGCGGGACTTGCCTGGCGGCCGAACGACCTGACCGCCGATCCGAACTACAATATCCAGCTCGGCATGGCGGAGTTCCAGAGCTACGTGTCCAACTGGAACGGGTCGCTGGTGCTGGCCATCGCGTCCTACAATGCGGGCCCGGGGAATGTGAGGAAGTGGCTGGCTGCGAACGGCGATCCGCGCAACGCGTCGGTCGATCCGATCGACTGGATTGAAAGCATCCCGTTCAACGAGACGCGCAACTATGTGATGCGGGTTCTGGAGAATGCGCAGATTTACCGGAACAGGCTCAGCGGGCGCGATCAGCCGCTTCGCATTCTCACCGATCTGTATGCGCCATTGGCGCCGGCCGTGAAGCCGCTTTCGGCCTATCCGCCCTAGTTGGGGGCCCGGACTTCGGACGTCAGGTCAGGCCGGACGGAAAATCGAGAGCCATTCGCGAGCCAGGCGCTGGGCCTCGGCGATCTGCGAGGTGTTCATTTCCCGGGCAATCGAAGCGCGCCAGGACTTTGCCTCATCGACGCCCTTCATGGCCGCCAGGTTGAACCATTTGTGGGCGGCCACGAAATCGACCCCCACGCCCTGACCTGTGGAATAGGCCAGTCCCAGATTATAAAGGGCATCCGGACGGCCCTGCTTGGCGTCTACTTCAAACTGCGCCAGTGCATCGATATCTATGCACGCCATAACACTCCCCTCGGCTCTCGCCTCTGCGCGACAGAAAGACCCTTCGCGTAAGGCAATCGTTGCGTCGAAGAAGCTAAGGCAGGGTTAACGGCATTAACCCTGATTTTCATACATTGTTAATGAGTGGTGACCGGGCCGGCTCTATCGTCCGTGTACGGACGTCTCGGTGCTCGCGGCACAAAAAAAACCGCGCCGAAGCGCGGTTTGGAAAGTCCTTCGCGAGCTGGGCCGCGACCGTAGGATCCGAAAGGTTCCGGGTCGCGGCCTTAGCTTCGCAGCCGGTGCTCACAAGTTAAACGCGTGAGCGACCGGCGACGTAAGCGTTGACCAGGTCAACGCCAACTATTTCTTCTTCTTCGCCTTCTTGGCCTTCTTCTTGACTGCCTTCTTCTTTGCCTTCGGCATGAGATGTAACTCCTCTAACGTTTCGTCCGGGTCGGGCGAATCGACCGCCCCCCAAAACGTGAACAATATGAGTGGGTTGCAATGCGGATTGCAATATCCATGGGGTCCGCGTCAATACGCACCTTTGCAAATAATTCATCTAAGCCAATAAAATCAGGCCTTAGATTGATCGATCCGTGTACGGACCTTCGGGGCCGAAAAAAATCGCGTGTCAAGCCCGAAAATGCAAATTTGTGCGAATCACCCCTCTTCGGGCAAACCGAGTCGCGTCTTGAGCAGTGCGTTGACGACACCCGGATTGGCTTTTCCACCTGTCGCTTTCATCACCTGACCGACGAACCACGACGCCATTTTTGGTTTCGCCTTCACCTCTTCGACCTTGTCGGGGTTCGCGGCGATCACCGCATCGATCGCCTTCTCGATGGCCGAAGTGTCCGTCACCTGCTTGAGGCCGCGGCTCTCAACGATGACGCGCGGGTCACCGCCTTCGCTCCAGACGATGTCGAGAAGATCCTTCGCAATCTTTCCCGAGATCGTGTTGTTCGCGACCATCTCGATGATCGCAGCATTCGCCCTGGCGGAGACCGGACCATCGCTGATCGCGAGGCCTGCCTTGTTGAGGCGGCCGAAATATTCGTTGTTCAGCCAGTTTGCGGCAGCCTTCGGCTCTGCGCCGGCCGCAACCATCTCCTCGAAATAGTCCGCATTCTCCTTCTCGGCGACGAGAACGGACGCATCGTAGGGCGACAGACCCGCCTTGATCAGCCGCGCTTTCTTTTCGTCGGGAAGTTCGGGCAGCGACGCCTGGATCTCCTTCACCCATGCCTCATCGAGCACCAAAGGCATCAGGTCCGGATCGGGGAAGTACCTGTAATCATGCGCTTCTTCCTTGGAACGCATCGACCGCGTCTCTCCTGCGCGGGAATCGAAGAGGCGGGTTTCCTGCTTGACCGTGCCGCCATCCTCGATCAGGTCGACCTGACGGCGCGCTTCAAATTCCACCGCCTGCGCGATGAAGCGCATGGAGTTCACGTTCTTGATCTCGCAGCGCGTTCCCAAATGCTTGAAGTCGCCCGTGGCGCGGAACTTTTCATAGCCGCCCGCGCGGCACACCGAGACATTCACGTCGGCGCGCATGGACCCTTCGTCCATGTTGCCGTCGCAGGTACCGAGATAACGCACGATAGCCCGCAATTTTCTGAGGAAAGCCGCGGCCTCTTCGGATGAGCGCATGTGCGGCTTGGTGACGATCTCCATCAGCGCAACGCCGGAACGATTGAGGTCGACATAGGAGTGGTCGGGATGCTGATCGTGCAGCATCTTGCCCGCGTCCTGTTCCATATGCAGGCGCTCGATGCCGACGCGGACGGTCTCGTTGTCCTTGAGGTCGATGAAGACCTCGCCTTCGCCGACGATCGGATTTTTGTACTGCGAGATCTGATAGCCGCTTGGCAGGTCGGGATAGAAATAGTTCTTCCGGTCGAACACCGAGACGAGGTTGATCTGTGCCTTGAGACCAAGGCCGGTTCGGACCGCCTGCTCGACACATTTCCTGTTGATAACCGGAAGCATCCCCGGCATTGCGGCGTCGACGTAGGACACCTGCGTGTTCGGGTCGGCGCCAAACGACGTGGAAGCGCCCGAGAAGAGCTTCGACTGAGATAGAATCTGGGCATGGACCTCCATGCCGATGACGATCTCCCATTCGCCGGTCATGCCCTTGATGAGCTTTGCCGATCGATTTGCGGTGGCGCTCATGCTGCCCTCCACCAATGTGCGGGTTTCGCGCTGAAGCCGGAGGCAATCTCGATGGCGCGGGCTGCGCGCAGGATCGTGGACTCGTCGAACGCCTTGCCGATGAACTGAAGTCCCAGCGGCAATCCGCTTGCCGTCAGGCCCGCAGGAACAGCGATGCCGGGAAGTCCCGCAAGGTTCACGGTCACGGTGAACACGTCGTTGAGATACATCGAAACCGGATCGGCCGTCTTCTCGCCGACGCCAAATGCGGGACCGGGCGTCGCCGGCGTCAGCAGCACGTCGCACTTCTTGAACGCGTCGGTGAAATCGCGCGCGATCAGGGTGCGCAGTTTCTGCGCGCGGGCGTAGTATGCGTCGTAGTAACCGGACGACAGAACATAAGTGCCGATCAGGATGCGGCGCTGCACTTCCTTGCCGAAGCCTTCGGCGCGGCTCTTTTCATAGAGGTCCGTGATGTCGGTCGGCACCCTTGGCCCGGTGGCCGTAACGGACACCGTCATAACGGGCGAGGTTCGACGACGCCTCCGCAGGGGCGACAATATAATAAGTGGGCAGTGCGTATTTGGTGTGGGGCAGCGAGACCTCCACGATCTCGGCGCCCTGCGCCTTCAGCCACTCCGCGCCCTTAGTCCAGAGCGCGTTGATCTCCGGCGGGGCGCCATCGATCATGTATTCCTTGGGTATGCCGACGCGCAGGCCTTTCACCCCCAATTCGAGGCTGGCTTCATAGTCCGGCACTGGCAAGTCGACCGAGGTTGAGTCCTTGGGGTCGACGCTCGCCATGTGCTTGAGCATGATGGCCGCGTCGCGGACCGTGCGTGTCATGGGGCCGGCCTGGTCGAGCGAAGACGCAAAAGCGACAATTCCCCAGCGCGAGCAGCGGCCATAGGTCGGTTTCAGGCCGACCGAGCCGGTGACGGCGGCAGGCTGGCGGATCGATCCGCCGGTGTCGGTTCCGGTTGCAGCAAGACAGAGATTTCCCGATACGGCCGCGGCGGATCCACCCGAAGAGCCGCCCGGTACGAGATTTGCGTTCGAGTTGCGTGCACGCCAGGGATTAAAGACAGGGCCGAAGTAACTGGTTTCATTCGACGAACCCATGGCGAATTCGTCCATGTTCGTCTTTCCCAGCATCACCGCGCCGGCGTCCCACAGGTTCTGCGAGACGGTCAACTCATAAGGCGGGATGAAGTTCGAAAGGATGTTGCTGCCCGCCGTCGTCTTGACGCCCTTGGTGCAGAACAGGTCCTTGATCGCGAGCGGCAGACCCTCGAGGCCGCGCGCCTCGCCATGCGCGATCCGCACGTCGGAGGCGACCGCCATCTCAAGCGCCTTTTCCGGCGTCTCGGTCACAAAGGCGTTGAGCGGCCGCGCATCGGCAACGGCCTTGACGAACGCGGTCGTCAACTCCTTTGACGACACCTTCTTCGTGTGAACGGCATCGCGCGCCTCTGCGAGCGTGAAGTCCGTCAGATTGCTCGGCAATGTCATTATTCGACCACCTTGGGCACGACGAAGAAGTGATCCTCGCCCTCCGGTGCATTGGCCATCAGTTCGTTGGCGTTGCCGCCGTCGGTCACGACATCGTCGCGCATCTTGAGACGCTGTTCGACGACGCTGGTCATCTGGGGCACGCCCTCGACGTTCACTTCATTGAGTTGCTGGACCCAGGTGAAAATGCCGTTCAGCTCGTCGACCATGGGCGCGACGCGCGCCTCGTCGAGCGCGAGACGGCTGAGTTTTGCAATGCGTCGAACGGTGTCCTTGTCGACGGACATGGGGCGGCCTATAGGCTGAGAAATCGAAGGTCTTGCTAGCAATCAGGGGCCACGCTGGCAAGCGATCCAACGCCGCCCCGGCGAGGTAAGCCCATGTCGCTCGGCATTACCGGCATCGACCATGTTCAGATAGCGGTTCCCAGGGCCCTGGAAGCGGTATGCCTGAAATTTTACCGCGATGTTTTCGCCTTTCCCGAACTTGTGAAACCCGTCGAACTGCAGTCTCGCGGCGGCGCCTGGTTCCAGGTCGGTGCGCTCCAGATGCATATCGGGGTTGATCCGGACGGCAGTCCCAAGAGCAAGCGACATGTCTGTTTTCTGACCAGCGACCTCGCCGGGGCGAAGGCCGCGATCCTTGCGCGCGGCATCGCTATCGAGGAAGAAAGCGTGGCCGAGGGCCTTTCGCGCTTCTTCATTCGCGACCCCGCCGGCAACCGGATCGAGATCGGTCAGAGGTGAGCCAAATTTGAGCATTGTCGACATCGCAGGACTCAAATCGGGTATCGCGCCAAACCTGCGACTGCTCGGTCTTGACCTTGGCGAGAAGACGATCGGCCTTGCGCTCTCCGATACGATGCTGACCATCGCGACGCCGATGGAGACTCTGAAACGCGGAAAATTCTCTTCCGATGCAGCCAAGCTCGACGAGATCATCGCCAGGCAGAATGTCGGCGGCCTCGTCGTCGGCCTGCCGCTCAACATGGACGGATCGGACGGCCCCTCGGCGCAGTCGGCCCGCGCCTTCGCGCGCAACTTTGCCGCGCGTTCGCCCCTGCCGATCCTGATGTGGGACGAGCGGCTGTCGACGGCAGCCGTCACGCGCACGCTGATCGACGCCGATGCCTCGCGCAAGCGCCGGGCCGAGGTCGTGGACAAGATGGCGGCGGGTTACATCCTGCAGGGCGCGCTCGACCGGCTGCGGCTTTCGCCTTAATTCACCAATCTCCACAACTATTTCGCACCGCGGCCGATGATAGCTTGCCCGCACGGGCCCGCTTGCCTATAAGCCAGACTTTGATGACCACGGCCCGCGCCGAAACAATCCTGAAATCCAGCCACCTGCTTGGCACCGAAACGCTTTCGGTGGGCGAGATCATGGCCCTTTTGGACCTTGCCGACACCTATGTCGCGCTGAGCCGAAGCGCGAACAAGAAGACGGACGTCCTCAAGGGCCGCACGCTCATCAACCTGTTCTTCGAAGCCTCGACCCGAACGCAAAGTTCGTTCGAGCTGGCGGGCAAGCGCCTCGGCGCCGACGTACTCAACATGTCGGTCAAGACTTCTTCGGTCTCGAAGGGCGAGACGCTGATCGACACCGCAACGACGCTGAACGCGATGCGGCCGGACATCCTTGTCGTGCGGCACCAGGATTCCGGCGCAGCGGAACTGCTTTCGCGCAAGCTCGACTGCTGCGTCGTCAATGCCGGCGACGGCAGTCACGAACACCCGACGCAGGCGCTGCTCGACGCGCTCACGATCCGGCGACGCGGCCGCAAGTTCGAGGGTCTGCTCGTCGCGATCTGCGGCGACGTTCTGCACAGCCGCGTCGCACGCTCCAACATCAATCTGCTGCTCAAGATGGGAGCACGCGTGCGCCTCATCGCGCCGCGGACGCTTCTGCCCGGCGACGCCGACCGCTTCGGCGTCGAAATCTTCCATGACATGCGCAAGGGCCTTGAAGGCGTGGACGTCGTGATGATGTTGCGCCTGCAGCTCGAGCGGATGTCCGGCGCCTTCGTTCCGTCGACGCGCGAATATTTCCGCTTCTACGGCCTCGATGCCGAAAAGCTGAAGCTCGCCAGGCCGGGCGCGCTCGTGATGCATCCCGGCCCGATGAATCGAGGCGTGGAGATCAACTCCGCCGTCGCCGACGACATCGAAGTCAGCGTCATCCAGGAACAGGTCGAGATGGGCGTCGCGATTCGCATGGCGGTGCTCGACGCGCTCTCGCGCGGGCTGGCTGTCGAAGGACGCAACGCGCCATGAACAGACGGATCGCCTTTCGCAATGCGCGCCTGGTCGATCCCGCCAGCAATCTGGACGCGAAGGGTGGACTGCTGGTCGAGAACGGCAAGATCGCCGATGTCGGCCCTCGCCTGTTCAACGACGCCGATGCGAAAGACCCCGAAGTCATCGACTGCAAGGGCATGATCCTGGCGCCCGGCCTGATCGACATGCGCGTCTTCACCGGTGAACCCGGCAGCGAACATCGCGAGACTCTGGAATCCGCGAGCCTCGCCGCAGCAGCGGGCGGCGTGACCACCATCGTCGTCATGCCGAACACAGATCCGGTGATCGACGAGCCGTCGCTGGTCGATTTCATCCGTCGCCGCGCGGCGGCAACGGCCAAAGTGCGCGTCGTACCAATGGCGGCGCTGACCAAGAATCTTGCCGGCGAGGTGATGACCGAGATCGGTCTGCTCACCGAAGCGGGCGCCGTCGCATTCACGGACGGCGATCGCACGATCTCCAATACGCGCGTGTTGCGCCGTGCCCTCGCCTATGCGTCGACGTTCGGCGCGCTTGTCGTCGGCCATGCCGAAGATCCCGATCTTTCCGAGGGCGCCTCGGTGACGGAGGGCGAATATGCAATGCGCCTCGGGCTTCCTGCCGCTCCGGCCGCCGCAGAGGCGATCATCGTCGAGCGCGACATTCGCCTCGTCGAGATGACAGGCGCGCGCTATCACTTCGGACAGATTTCAACGCGCGCCTCGCTCGACGTCATTGCCGCCGCAAAGAAGCGCGGCTTGCCGATTACCTGCGGCGTCGCCGCCCACAATCTCGCACTCAATGAGCTCGATGTCGGCGCCTATTACACCTTCATGAAGGTGAAGCCGCCGTTGCGTTCCGAGTCAGACCGTTCCGCCATGCTCGAGGGCGTGGCGTCCGGCGTCATCGATGTGATCGTCTCGGGCCACGACCCGCAGGCTGCAGACACCAAGCGCCAGCCCTTTGCGCAGGCCGCGTTCGGCGCGGTTGGCCTGGAGACGCTGCTACCGGTCGCGCTCGGATTGCACCATGACGGACGCGCGAGCTTGAGTCTCGTGTTGAAGACGCTCACAGCCGCGCCTGCGAAAATCCTGGGGCTCAACGCCGGAACGCTCGCAAAGGGCACGCCCGCCGACCTGGTGCTGATCGATCCGGAAGACCCCTTCACGGTACGCGAGGGCGAACTGCGCTCGCGCGCCCGCAACACGCCGTTCGAGGGCCGCAGTTTCCACGGCCGCGCGCAGAAAACCTATGTCGGCGGCGAATGCGTGTTCGACCGCAAGGCAAGGCGCTAGAGGTTCTCCGGCGCATAGCCGGCGCGCACCTGTTCGTCGATCTTCGGCGCGGCGCTCGCATCCATGTTCATGATCTCGGCGAAGATCTTGCCGAACGAGACTTTCATCGGCTCGGCCCATCGGTCGGGCTGCCACAGATTGGCGCGAACGATGGATCGCGCACAATGGAAATAGGCGCGCAGCACTTCGACTTTCATCACCAGCTTTGCCGGCTGGCCACGCGCACCGAGGCGTGCGCAGAGATCGGAATCGTCATGGAGGGTGGCGCGTCCGCTCACGCGCAAGGTTTCCCCGGTTCCAGGCATCAGAAAGATCAATCCGACATTTGGATTCGAAAGTATGTTGATGTGTCCGAAGGCCAGGTTGTTTCCCTTCCGGTCGGGAACCAGCAACGTGTTCTTGTTCACGACCTCGACAAAACCGGGCTCGTCGCCTTTCGGACTGACTTCGACGGCGCCGGCCTCATCGACAGTCGACAAAAGGAGAAACGGCGAGCGACCTATGAAGGCGACGGACTGTTCGTCGAGATGATCGCGGACCTTTAGCTTCGTCGGCCCGGTCGGTTCCGGCAGGCGTTCCCGAAGCTGCGCGACTGATGTAATGTGGGCCATGTCGTCCCTCCGCCTTTCGCCGAAATTGCCATTCCCAACGCCAGACCGCAAACAGTGTACGCCATGCTCGCCCCTTATTTGACAGTTACCTGGATCGGCGCCGCAGAAGCGCTGGCGTTGGGCTATTTGCTGGGATCGATACCGTTCGGGCTTCTGCTCAGCTTCGCGTTCGGCGAAGGCGATGTCCGCAAGATCGGCTCCGGCAGCATCGGCGCGACCAACGTGCTTCGCACGGGAAACAAGGTGGCAGCGGCCCTCACCCTGCTGTTGGATGCAGCCAAAGGCGCAGCCGCGGTGCTGATGGCGCGCGAGCTGCTGGGGACGGACGCCGCGCTCATCGCGGCGCTCGGCGCATTTCTCGGGCATCTTTTTCCGATCTGGCTGAATTTCAAGGGAGGCAAGGGCGTCGCCGTTTCACTGGGTATCCTGCTCGCGCTCTATTGGCCGGCGGCACTGCTCGCGTTCGGCACGTGGCTGGTCATGGTCGCACTCTTCCGCATCTCTTCTCTGTCGGCATTGGTCGCAGCGGTGATGACGCCCGTTTATATGTACGTCCTGCACCATGAGCGCGAGGCGGTCCTGGCTATCATCCTCGCACTTCTCGTTTTCGTCGTTCACACTGACAATATTCGCCGCCTGTTGCGCGGTGAAGAGCCGCGTATTGGCGCCAAAAGCAAACCCGCGTGAGCGGCGCGCTTTCGGATGCGGAGCGGCGCGATTGGCTGCGGCTCGCGCGCACGCAGAACGTTGGTCCGGTCACCTTCGCCCAGCTCATCGCGCGCTTCGGAACGGCAGGAGAAGCGCTCGACGCGTTGCCGCGCCTGGTTTTGCGCGGCGGCGGCGACAAAGTGCGGATTCCCTCGAGCGATGATGCCCGGCGCGAACTGGATGCATTGGCCAAGATCGGCGGATGCATGCTCGCCTCCTGCGAATCCTCATTTCCCCGCGGTCTGGCCGCTGCCGATCCACCACCGCCGATCATCTCCGCGCTCGGACACGTCACGCTCCTGCAGCGCGAGGTGGTGGCGATCGTCGGCGCGCGGAACGCATCTGCACTCGGCAGAAAGCTCGCGGGGTCACTGGCAAAGGAATTGTCGGATGCGGGTCTCGTTGTCGCGTCAGGCCTTGCACGCGGTATCGATGCGGCTGCGCATGAAGGCGCGCTCGCAGGCGGAACCTGCGCCGTCGTCGCCGGCGGCGTGGACAACATTTACCCGCCGGAAAACGCCGCCCTCTACGAACGCATTCGCAACGAAGGATGCATCGTGTCCGAGATGCCTCTGGGGCAATCGCCCCAGGCGCGGCACTTCCCGCGGCGCAACCGCATCATTTCGGGCCTGTCGCGCGGCGTCGTGATCGTCGAAGCATCGGAAGGTTCCGGCTCGCTCATCACCGCGAACTATGCGCTTGAACAGGGCCGCGAGATTTTCGCCGTGCCAGGTTCGCCCCTCGACCCGCGCGCAAAGGGAACGAACCGGCTCATTCGCGAAGGGGCGACGTTGATCGAGAGCGCCGCGGACGTTCTTGCGGGCCTTCGCCCGATCCTCGGTCGTGACTTCGGCGAGCCTGACGGGCGGACGCCGTCCGGCCCGATTATCGCCTCTGAAGCGGAGGCGGACCGGGTTCGAAATCTTCGTCGAGGAAGCGCTCGGACCTTCCCCAATCGAGGTGGACGAACTTGTCCGGCTCAGCAAATCGCCGGTGTCGGCCGTTCTGGCGGTGCTTTTGGAACTGGAAGTGGCAGGGCGAATCGCCCGTCACTCGGGCAACCGGGTTTCCTGGGCATAGTCGCCTTCGGCTAGTGCTTTGGCCTCGATTGCCGCCAGTTCGAGCAGGTGCGCGAGCAGGGAATGTCCCTGCTGGCCGGCAATTTTTCGAAGAGATTCAATGAGATCGCGCGTGTATCGTGCGGTCTCAACAGGAGTCAGCTTAACGTTTGACGGCAGGCGAAGGGCGCCTCCCGCAGGATCTGGTGTCGACATGGCGCTACTGAATTCTTCCGCCCGCCGATGCTAGTCGGCAGTACACCAAAATTCAACCTAGAGTTATGTATTTCCAAGAAAATTGGCGATTATTCAACTTACGGTTTAAGTGATGGGGTGTCGTCAAGGTTGACACCTCTCGTCCCGTTCGATCAGTGTCCCGCCCGCCCGAGAGCCAGTCCCTGATTTGGCGCATTTTTTAAGGCTCACGGGGTTAAGACGCCGCGCCTAACCAAGAAGAGCGCCCCAGTTCCACATGAACGTCGTCGTCGTCGAATCGCCCGGCAAGGTCAAATCGATCAATAAGTATCTGGGCTCGGGCTACAAAGTACTGGCCAGCTTTGGCCATATCCGCGACCTGCCCTCCAAGGATGGGTCGGTGAAGCCGGACGACGACTTCGCCATGACCTGGGAGATCGACGAACGGGCCCAGAAACGGGTCAAAGACATCGTCGATGCGCTCAAGGGCGCCAGCAAGCTGATCCTGGCGACCGACCCGGATCGCGAGGGCGAGGCCATTTCCTGGCACGTGCTCGAAGTGCTCCGCCAGAAAAAGGCGCTGGGCAAGGCGACCGTGGAGCGCGTGGCGTTCAACGCCGTGACGAAGGCCGCGATCCTCGAAGCCATCGCTCATCCCCGGCAGATCAATGAGGAGCTGGTCGACGCCTACATGGCGCGCCGCGCCCTCGACTATCTCGTCGGATTCACACTGTCGCCCGTTCTGTGGCGCAAGCTGCCCGGTGCGCGTTCCGCAGGCCGCGTGCAGTCGGTCGCGCTGCGCCTGGTGGTCGAACGCGAACAGGAAATCGAAGCGTTCAAGGCCCAGGAATATTGGTCGATCGATGCAGACCTTGTGGCACCGGGCGGTGCGTTCAACGCGCGCCTCACCCGACTTGGCGGCGAGAAGCTCGACAAACTTTCGCTGAAGACCGAAGCCGAAGCATCGGCAGCCGTCGCAGCAATCAACGCGCAGACGTTCAAAGTCGACAGCGTCGAGGCAAAACCGCAGAAGCGGCACCCTGCCCCGCCATTCATCACCTCTACTCTGCAACAGGAAGCCTCGCGCAAACTCGGCTTCGGCGCCAAGCGCACGATGCAGATCGCGCAGCAGCTTTATGAAGGCGTCGAACTCGATGGCGAGACCGTCGGCCTCATCACTTATATGCGTACTGACGGTATCATCATGGCGCCCGAAGCGATCAGCGAGGCGCGTTCGGTCATCGGTGCGCGCTATGGCCAGAAATATGTGCCGAATGCCCCGCGCGTCTACACCAGCAAGGCCAAGAACGCACAGGAAGCGCATGAGGCAGTGCGTCCGACGAGTTTCGAACGCACGCCAGATGTTGCAGCGCGGTCGCTCGATGCCGATCAGGCCAAGCTCTATGAGCTGATCTGGAAGCGGGCCGTTGCGAGCCAGATGGAAAGTGCGGAGCTGGAACGCACGACGGTCGACGTGTCGTCGGCGGATCGCCAGATTACGCTGCGCGCGACCGGAACGGTGACGCTGTTCGACGGTTTCCTCACGCTCTATCAAGAGGGCAAGGACGACGAAAACGACGAAGACGGCTCGAAGCTTCCGCGCCTCTCCGCCGGCGACAAGACGGATGTCGAAAAGATCAACTCGGCGCAGCATTTCACCGAGCCGCCGCCGCGCTATTCTGAAGCCAGCCTCGTCAAGCAACTCGAAGAGCTCGGCATCGGACGGCCGTCGACCTATGCCTCGATCCTTTCGGTGCTGCGCGACCGCGCCTATGTGAAGCTCGATCGCGGCCGCTTCATGCCGGAAGACAAGGGCCGCCTTGTCACGGCGTTTCTCGCAACCTTCTTTCACCGCTATGTCGAGTACGGCTTCACCGCCGATCTCGAAGAGAAGCTCGACGAAGTCGCCGAGGGCACGCTGAAGTGGAAGCAACTCCTGCGCGATTTCTGGAAGGATTTCTCAGCGGCCGTCGGAGGCACGAAGGACCTGAAAATCTCGCACGTCATCGACGAGATGAACGAGATTCTCGGTCCGCACATTTTCCCGGCGAATGCCGACGGTTCCAATCCGCGCGTCTGCCCCAATTGCGGGAACGGCGAATTGAGCCTGAAGCTCGGCAGGTTCGGCGCCTTTGTCGGCTGTTCCAATTATCCGGAGTGCCGCTTCACGCGTCAGCTCGGACAGAGCAATGACAATGCGGCAGCGAGCCAGCCGCGCGAACTCGGCGTTGACCCGGTGACAGGCGAGAAAATCTCGCTACGCAGCGGTCGCTTTGGCCCGTACGTCCAGCTGGGCGAAGGCGCCAAGCCGAAACGCGCCGGCATTCCAAAGGGCACAGAGGTCGAGAATGTCGACTTCGAACTCGCGCTGAAACTATTGTCGCTGCCGCGCGATGTTGGCATCCATCCTGAAACCGGCAAGATGATCACAGCCAATTTCGGCCGCTTTGGCCCCTATGTCGCCCATGACGGAAAATACGCCTCGCTGGATACGCCGGAGGAAGTGTTCACCGTCGGCCTCAACCGAGCCGTCACCGTCATCGCCGAGAAGAAAGCCAATCCGCGCAACCGCCGCGGTTCGGAGCCGCTGAAGGAACTGGGCAACGATGCCAGCGGCATGGCGATCAAGCTGATGAAGGGCCGCTTTGGGCCCTATGTCACCGACGGCACGACAAACGCGACCGTGCAGAACAGCGATGATCCGACCTCGATCACGCTGGAACAGGCAATCGCATTGCTCGCGGATCGCGCTGCAAAGGGCGGAGGCAAGAAGAAGAAAGCTCCCGCGAAGGCGAAGAAGGAAGCCAAGCCCGTGACGGCCAAGGCTGAAAAGGCGCTAGCGAAGAAAAAACCGGCGAAGGCAGCGAAGAAGAAGCCAGAGCCGGTGGCCGGCGAGTAGACGTTGGCGCGCCAGAAACAGGCGGGCAACGCGCCGCCGATCGACAAGGCACGCGTCCTGGAGCTTCTGGCTGAATCGCCCAATGCAAACAAGCGCGATCTTTCACGCCTCCTCGGCGTCAAGGGTTCGGATCGCATTGCTCTGAAGCGCATCCTCAAAGAGTTGGCCGAAGAAGGCGCGATCGAAGGCAATCGCCGTCGCGGCTATGCCCAGCCGAACGATCTGCCCGATGTCGCCGTGCTCGAAATCACCGGGCAGGACACGGACGGCGAATTGCAGGCGCGTCCGCAAAAATGGGAATCGAACGAAGAGCCGCCACCGATCACGCTTGTGCCGGGAACAACCGATCCGGGCGTATTGGCCCGCGGCGAACGCGTGCTGGCGCGGCTGACGAAGACCGATGACGGCTACGAAGCGCGCGTCATCAAGCATCTGGGTGCAAGCGCGCACAAGGTTCTCGGCGTCCTCCACGAGGGTCCGAACGGACTTCGCGTTGCGCCCATCGACCGCAAGAGCCGCACGGAGTTCTCTGTCGACAATCGCGACCGCAATGGCGCCGCGCACAATGAGCTTGTGCTCGCAGAGCCCATCGCAGGACGCGCAGCCGGATTTCCGCGTGCCCGCGTGGTCGAAAAATTGGGGAGCATGAACACGCCCAAGACGATCAGCCTGATCGCTATTCACGCGCACGGCATACCGACCGAGTTTCCCGACGACGTCATCGCCCAGGCAAAAGCCGCGACAGCGCCGGATCCGCGCTCACGCACCGACCTGCGCGCGATCCCGCTCGTCACCATCGATCCGGACGATGCCCGCGACCATGACGACGCCGTGTGGGCGGGACCCGACGATGATGCGCGCAATCCGGGCGGCCACATCGCTCTGGTCGCCATCGCCGATGTCGCACACTATGTGACGCCCGGTTCGGCGCTCGACCGTGAAGCATACAAGCGCGGAAATTCCGCTTACTTTCCGGATCGTGTCGTGCCCATGCTGCCGGAGCATCTTTCGGCCGATCTTTGCTCGCTGAAGGAAGGCGTCGACCGCGCGTGCCTCGCCGTACGCATGGTGTTTGACCGCAACGGCAAGAAGCGCCGTCAGGAATTCATCCGCGGAACAATGCGATCCGCCGCGCGGCTCACTTATTCACGCGCACAGCAGGCGTTCGACGGTCATCCGGATGGCGCAATGTCCGATATCGCAAAATCGACGCTCGCCGCCATCTGGGCCTGCTACCAGACGCTGACGATCGAGCGCAAGGAGCGTGACCCGCTCGACCTCGACCTGCCCGAAAGGCGCGTCATTCTCGGCGAAGACGGCAAGGTAAAGTCCATCGCCTATCGCGAACGGCTGGAGTCCATGAAGCTCATCGAGGAGTTCATGGTGCTGGCCAATGTTGCCGCCGCCGAAGTTCTGGAGCAGAAGAAATCGCCGCTCGTCTATCGCATTCACGAACACCCGTCCAAGGAGAAGCTGTTCGGATTTTCGGATTATCTGCGCACCATCGGCATTAATTTCACCAAGGGCCAGGTCCTGAAGCCCGGCGTCTTCAACAAGATCCTGTCGCAGGCCAAGGGCGGACCGCACGAGAACGTCATGAACGATGTCGTCCTGCGGACACAGGCGCAGGCGGTCTACGCACCGGAGAATCTTGGTCACTTCGGATTGAACCTGCACCGCTATGCGCACTTTACGTCTCCGATCCGCCGCTATGCCGATTTGATCGTGCATCGTGCGCTCGTTCGCGCGCACGGCTTCGGTGACGATGGACTGTCGGACCGAGAGGCCGGCCGTCTGGGTGAATTTGCCGAGCACATCTCCATGACGGAACGCCGCGCCATGGCCGCAGAGCGCGACTCCACCGACCGCTACGTCGCAGCGTTCATGGAAGATCGCGTCGGCGCGACGTTCGATGCACGCATCACAGGCGTCACCCGCTTCGGACTTTTCGTACGCCTGCGCGAAACCGGCGCCGAAGGACTGCTGCCCGCGCGCGCTCTCGGCACTGAATTTTTCCGTCACGATGAGCGCAAGCACGCGATGATCGGCGATCGAACGGGCACGGCATACAAGCTTGGGGACATCGTCTCGGTACGCCTCGTCGAAGCGGCGCCACTGACTGGCGGATTGCGATTCGATCTTGCCGAAGCGTCAACCGCCACGCGCAAGATGGGCGGAAGGCCGAGTTTCAAGCAACGCTCGCAATCGCGCGGGCGAAAACGCTAGACTTCGTCCATGGCGACATTTGATTCCGACAATGAGCAGATAGTGGGTGGCGTGCTGCGTCCCAAGGATGCAGCAACTCTTGTCCTGGTGAAGCGCGAAGGCGGCGAGCCGCGCATCCTGATGGGGCAGCGGCACGGCAACATGGCTTTCATGGCCAACAAATACGTATTTCCAGGCGGCCGGCTTGATCCCGGCGACATGAGAATACCGGTCGCGACGGAGCTGAAACCGCATGTCGCGCTGCGCGCCGGACATGGCAGCACGGCGGCGCGCGCACGCGGATTGGCGCTGGCAGCCATTCGCGAGACGTTCGAGGAGACCGGAATCCTTCTTGGTCAACGCAGCGAAAAAGTTCCCAGAACGCGCGCGCCGGCATGGAAGAAATATTTCGCGCACAAGGTCATGCCGCGCCTCGACACGATGGAGATGATCGCGCGCGCCGTCACGCCGCCAAACCGCACGCGCCGGT
This sequence comes from uncultured Alphaproteobacteria bacterium, assembly GCA_963741725.1. Taxonomy (GTDB): domain Bacteria; phylum Pseudomonadota; class Alphaproteobacteria; order Micropepsales; family Micropepsaceae; genus Rhizomicrobium. The sequence continues at coordinate 55,148 of CAVUJC010000002.1, forward strand.
TCGACGCGCGCTTCTTTATGGCCGATGCGGATCTGATCGTGCATGAGCTCGCCGAGCTCGAGAACGAAGAGCTGCTGACGCCATCCTGGCTGACACTGGCGGAAGCCCGCGCGCTCGATCTGCCCAGCATCACGCGTACGGTTCTGGATGAAGTCGAGGCGCGCATGAGCGAAGGCGCTGATCCCTCGCGTCCGGTACCGTTCTACCGTTTCTCGCGCGGCAAAGCCGGCCTCGTCCACATCTGATGTCGACCGCCGAGCGGCGCGCGAGTCTGATCGCCATCCTGTCGGCCTGTGCCGCTTTTGCGATCGGCATGGGCCTGACTCTGCCGCTTCTCTCTCTGATATTGGAGCGGCGCGGCTTCCCGGGAACCGTGAACGGCCTCAATCTGGCAACCGCCGGTCTCGCAGCTTTTATCGTCACACCGCAGGTTCCACGCCTGATGCGCAACTTCGGCACGGCGACGTTCATGGCCGGATCGCTTGTCCTCTCAGCTACGGCATTGTTTGCACTATTTCAGGTGCAAACCCTGTGGGGCTGGTTCCCGCTACGCTTCGCGTTGAGCATCGGTTTGAACGGCTTGTTCGTCGCCTCGGAGTTCTGGATCAACCAGCTCGCGACAGATGCGAACCGCGGCCGCTATATTTCGCTGTACGGCGCCTGTATCTCGGGCGGCTTCGGTGTTGGCCCGGCGATACTCTCGATACTCGGCACGCACGGCGTTGCACCCTTCGCCATCGGTTCATCCATGCTTCTGTTGGCGCTCGTGCCCGTGCTGATGGCACGCAAGGCGGCGCCGCAACTCGACGAGACGCCTGGCCCGTCGACGCTCACCGTCCTGCGCATGGCGCCCGCGGTGCTGTCCGCGGCGTTTGTCTTCGGCGCGATTGACGCCGGCATGGGCGGACTGTTCCCGGTCTATGCCGTGCGGTCGGGGTACACTGAAACTCACGCGGCGCTTGCAATCACCGCGATGTCGATCGGCAGCTTTGTCTTCCAGTACCCGCTCGGCATTCTCGCCGACCGGATGAACCGGCGAACCCTTCTCATCATTTGCGCATCGACAGGGATTGCAGGCGCCGTGTTGACTCCCTTCGCAATCGCGACACCGATCCTGACCTATGTGCTCCTTTTCTTCTGGGGCGGGATCATCATGGGCGTCTACACGATCGGCCTGACCATCCTCGGCGGACGCTTCAAAGGCCGCGAGCTCGCAAGCGCAAACGCCACCTATGTGATGCTCTATGCCATAGGACTTTTGAGCGGGCCGGTGGTCGAGGGTGTGGCGCTGGACGCATGGAATCCCCACGGTCTGATGTTGGTCCTGGCCCTGATCAGCGCGTTTTATGTGATATTTCTGATGGTTAGGCGGCCGTCATCGGCTTCTGCCTCGGCTTGACAAAGGGCCGCCGGCGGCTAAATTCCCGGCCCTTCACAGGTTTTCAGGAGTTCCGCCCATGGCGAAGCCAACAACGGCCAAGATCCGGCTCAACAGCGAGGGCGGCACGGGTTTCTATTACGTCGCCAAGAAGAACACGCGCACCATGACCGAGAAAATGACGGTCAAGAAGTATGATCCGGTGCTGCGCAAGCACGTGCTCTTCAAGGAAGGCAAGATCAAGTAGTCCCGCCTAGCGCGCGGCGACCGCCGCGCCCTTTCGCGCCGCTTCCACCTTTTGCACGAATGGCACGATGAAGCCGCTCACCAGCGGCACCATCTGAGGCGGCATGTCGTGCCCCCAGCCTTCGATCTCATGATACTGCGCACCCGCGATGCATTGCGCGGTGTGGCGTCCGCATTCCGGACGAAGCAGCGTGTCCACCGAACCGTGCAGAACAAGCGCCGGCACACGGAGCGACTTGAGGCGTTCGGTTCGCGGCGGGCTGGCGAAGATCGCTGCGTATTGGCGCGACGTTCCCTCCGGATAGTAACTGCGGTCATAAGCGGCGCCGATCAATTCCCCGATGCGCATTTCGTCGAACGGAAACCTGGTGGACGCGTAGGTCCGCCTCCCCTTGAGCCCGTGCGCGACGACCGATGCGCGATCCTGCGCCGGCGGCTGGCCGGTCAGCGCAGCCTGCGCTTCCGGACTCGACGGCGGCAGCGATGGATCGCTTGTGGTCGAAAAGATTGAAATGAGCGAACGCGTCTTTTGCGGATGATTAAGCGCGACAAGCTGCGCGATCATACCGCCCATGGAAGCACCGGCGATGTGGGCGCTTTCGATGCCGAGCGCATCGAGCAGTCCGGCCGCGTCCGCCGCCATGTCGTTCAGCGTGTAGGGAACATCGGGCTTGCGCCCTTCGCGCACGGCCTTTACGGCCTCCTGAAGGTTCGGATGTATGCCGTGCCACTTCTGGGAAAGGCCGACATCGCGATTGTCGAACCGGATGAAGCGAAACCCGGCGCCGATCAGGCTTTGCCTAAATTCATCCGACCAGGAGGTCATCTGGCTGCCGAAGCCGTTGATCATCAGGAATGGAATGCCGTCCGCCGGACCTGCCTCGTCGAATTCCAGTTCTATCCCGTTGGCGCGAATTTTTGCCACTTTCTGCTTCTCCCATATTTTTCGGAAGCTTAACGGCTGGCGCTTCCTTGACAAGATGGCGGGCGAAACAGAGCTTACGAGCCCATTTCCCAAGGATTCCATGCGCCGCGCTCTCGACCAACTCGCCAATGAAACGTTCGACCTCCTGATCATCGGCGGAGGCGTCACAGGAGCCTGCGTAGCGCGCGATGCGAGCCTGCGCGGTCTCAAAGTCGCGCTCGTTGAGCGCAACGACTTCGCCGGCGCGACTAGTGCGCACAATTCCAAGCTTGTGCATGGCGGCCTGCGCTATCTGCGCAACTTCGAGCTCGGACTGGTGCGCGAATCGTTGAAGGAGCGGCGCATATGGCAGCGCATTGCGCCGCACCTGGTGCATCCGTTGCCATTTCTTGTGCCCAACTATGGCGGCGGATGGAAAGCCACCGCGACTTTGCGGGCCGGACTGACGCTTTACGACATCTTGTCTTTCGACAAGGGCTGGCTCGACGATCCCGCTCAACGCTTGCCAAACCATTCCTGGCTGAACAAGGACAAGGCACTGGCGATGGAGCCCGTGCTCGAAGGGCAGGGTTTCGAGGGCGCACTGCAATATTACGATGCCCAGATGTACTCGCCCGAGCGCCTCGCGCTCGAATGCCTCCTGGATGCAGATGCGACCGGCGCTGCGATTGCGAACTATGTCGAAGGCGGCAAGCTTCTCAACCGCAACGGCCGCATTGAGGGCTGCACGGTCCATGATGTCGAATCTGGCTCACGCTTCGACGTGCGTGCAAAACTGACCTTGGTGGCCGCCGGACCGTGGGCCGACATCTTCCTCGAACAGGCACTCGGCAAGCCGTCGACGCATAAGCTGATGCGCTCGAAGGGCATTCATGTTCTGGTGCCGGCGATCACGCGCAAGGCGGCTCTGACGGTCGCCGCAGCCGGTGGGCACTTCTTCGTCTTGCCCTGGCACGGTCACACGCTGCTTGGCACGACCGACACGGCGTTCAAGAGCGATCCGGATGAAGTCGGCGTGAGTGAGTCCGACCTCGACGGACTTTTTCGCCTACATCAATAAATTTCTTCCCGGCGCACATCTGATGCGCGAGAGGGTCGAAGCATTTTATGCGGGTCTGCGACCGCTCGTGGATGATGGATCAGGCGACACATACGGCGCGAGCCGACGTGCCGAATTGGTCGACCATGGCGAGAGCGACGGCCTCGACGGCCTGTTCTCGGCAATCGGTGGAAAGTGGACCACGTCGCGTGACCTGGCGCAGAACGTCGTTGACGTAATCGTCAAAAAATTGAATGTCTCGACCGACGATTGCGAAACCGATGAAGACCCCACGGCAGGCGGAGACATTGGACGAATAGCGGAATTTATCGCCGATCAGCGCAAGGAACACCCCGAGCTTCCAACCATCGATCACCTCGCGCACATGTACGGTTCGCGTCTTCCCGACATGCTCGCCGAGGCCAACAACAAGCCCGAACTGCGCACAACCATCGGCGGCGCGGGCGATATCGGCGCACAGATTGTTTTTGCGATCCGCGAGGAAATGGCTGTTCACCTCTCCGATGTCGTAATGCGGCGCACGTGCATGGGCCAGGTCGGAACGCCGCCCGACGAGGCCCTCGAAGCGGCATCGCGCATCATGGCAGCCGAACTTGGTTGGAGCGAGGAGCGTCGGGTTCGGGAAATCGAGTTGCTTGCCCCGACGTTCAAGACACGTGAGGCAGCATGACGGCGTTTGTGGTCGTCAATCCGCGTTCGGGCAACGGCCGGACGGGCCGTGACTGGAAATCCATCGAACGCGCCCTCGCCTCTGTCTATCCGGCCATGTCGGTTGGCTTCACCCGCAAGCAAGGCGAAGCCGCTGCGCTGGTGCGCTACGCTCTGCGCGAAGGTCACCAGGAAATCGTGGCGGTCGGTGGCGACGGAACGATCAACGAAGCCGTGAACGGAATGTTCGACGCCGATGGCACTACACCGCAACATGCCGTATTCGCTTTCATTACCAGTGGAACGGGTGGTGATTTTCGCAAATCATTCGGTATCGATGCGGGAGCCGAGGTAGCGATCGAGCGATTGAAACGGGCCAGCGTCCGCCGGATCGATGCCGGCCGTGTCACCTGCCTAACTAAAACCGGTGAGCCCACCTCGCGCTATTTCGTCAATATCGCTTCCTTCGGCCTCTCAGGCGTGATTGTCGATTCCGTCAACCGGGCGCGCATCGCCAAGCTGTTCGGCGGCTCGTTCGCCTTCGCCTTCCACAGCGCACTCACCATGCTGCGTTACCACAACCGCGCCGTGCGGATCATGATAGATGGCGTGGAGGATGAGATCGCCTCGATCGCGACCGTTGCAATCGCCAACGGCCAGTATTTTGGCGGCGGCATGAAGGTTGCGCCCGGAGCTGTCATCGACGACGGGATGTTTGACATCGTCATCATGGGCGGCGCACCCAAGGGCCAATCTCTCGCCGACATGAAGCTGATCTACACCGGCGAGCACATTCATAGGCCAAACGTCCGCGTCCTGCGTGGCCAGCATGTCGTTGTCGCTCCGGTCGCCGAAACGCGCGGTCAGGCGGTTCTGATCGAAACCGATGGTGAAGCCGCAGGCCGGCTGCCTGCAACGTTCGAAATTTTGCCTCGTGCACTCAATCTGCGATGCTGACGGCTGGGTCTGGGGATTAACCAAGATGAGCGCCGATCACGGCAACGTCCGCTGGAATGGCTGGGGCTGGTCCGCGCACAAGGACCAGCTGGCGGAGCAGGAAGTGCTTTGGAGCTGGCTTGCCGGCGAACTCGGCATGCCGGCTCTGCTGGCAACACCGGCACGCCCCCTCGAGAGCATCGCGCTCGTGGCCTCGCGTCTCACGGTCGAGGACCGTGCCCGGTTCATCGAGATTCTCGGCGCCGAGCGCGTGCGCGACTCGCAATTCGAGCGCGCCTTTCATGCTCGCGGCCGCAGCTATCACGATCTCATACATCTTCGATCCGGCGATCTCTCGACGGCTCCGGATGCGGTGCTCTATCCACGAACCAGCGACGAAGTGTTGGCCCTCCTCGGCGCGGCCGGCGAAGGACGCGTCGCCGTCGTGCCGTATGGCGGTGGCACGAGCGTCGTCGGCGGTGTCACAGGAAATCCTGGCGCGTTCAAATCGGTGGTAAGCATCGACATGTCAGCAATGGACCGCGTCATCGACGTGGATGCGCAATCCATGACGGCTACGGTGGAAGCCGGCATATACGGCCCGGCGCTGGAAAAGGCCCTGCAGGCGCGCGGTTTCACGCTCGGTCACTATCCCCAATCGTTCGAGTTCTCCACGCTTGGCGGCTGGATTGCGCATCGCGGCGCCGGCCAAGGATCCAATCGCTACGGCCGCGCCGAAGACTGGCTTGTCGGGACCAAAGTGGCGACGCCGCGCGGCGTGCTGCACACCGGAGGCTTTCCCGCGTCATCGACGGGTCCGCGGCTGAACGATCTCGTGGTCGGCTCCGAGGGCGTCTTCGGCATCGTGACCGAGGCGACCATTCGCCTGCACGCGCTTCCCGTCGCGAGCGATTATTACGGCTATCTGTTCAAGGATTTTGGGAGCGGCATCGCTGCCATCCGCGACGCGGCCCGCCAGGAAATCTCGGTCACGATGTTGCGGCTGTCCGATCCGATCGAGACCAGATTCTATCGCGCCTTCGGTGCGCTTGGAAAAAAGCGCACACTGCGCGACCGCTTTGCGCAGTTTTATTTGACCAATCGCGGCTTCGACGAGAGGGCCTGCGCAATGATCGCCGGCTTCGAAGGCGCAACGACGTCCGTAGTCGATGCGCGCCTGCAGTTCGACGTGATCGCCAAGAAGCACGGTGCGCTCGCGCTCGGCGAGGGACAGGGAAAGCGCTGGAAGGACGGCCGTTTCCACGGACCATATCTGCGCGATCCGATGATGGACCGGGGCGTCGGCGTCGACACGCTCGAGACCGCAACAAGTTGGTCCAATCTGGATACGCTCTATGTCGCCGTGCGGGACGCTCTGGAGAGCTCCATTCGCGAATCCGCACCGCGCGCCGGCGCTCATGGCGTCGTTAGCTGTCACATCAGCCATTCCTATCCTGACGGCGCGAGCCTGTACTTCACCTACATCTTCCCGCGCGCGCTTGAAGGCGAACTGGCGCAGTGGCGCATGATCAAGAAGGCGGCGTCCGACGCGATTGTCGCGAACGGCGGAACCATCAGCCACCATCACGGCATAGGTGAGGATCACCTGCCCTGGATGCTGGCCGAAAAAGGCTCGCTCGGCGTCGATGTGCTGCGCGCGGTGAAAATGGCGCTTGACCCCAAGGGCATTCTCAATCCTGGGAAGCTGATCCCGGATTGACGCCTTCACGAAGCGCCGCAGCAGCCGCGGCAACCGCCTCGCGCGCCTTGGGAATGAGACTGCGCATGCTGAAGAAGCCATGCACCATTCCTGGGTAGTTCACATAGGTGATGGACACGCCTGCCTTGTCGAGCGCGTCGGCATAGTCCCTGCCTTCGTCGCGCAGCGGATCAAAGCCGGCCGTGATGACATAGGCGGGTGGAAGGCCGCTGAGATCCTTCGCCTGGAGAGGCGAAAGGCGCGGGTCGTGCCGGCTGTCCTTGTCCGGCGCGTAGAGGCGCGTGAACCAGTCCATGCCTTCCTTTTCGAGGAAATAGCCTTTCGCGTTTTCGCGCATTGACGGTGTGTCCGGCGCACCAAGTTGCGCGACAGGATAGATCAGAAGCTGAAACGCGATCTGCGGCCCATCATCTCGCGCAAGCTGCGATACAACGGCCGCGAGATTTCCGCCCGCAGAGTCGCCGCCGACGGCGAGGCGCTTTGCGTCGATTCCGAGCGTGGCCGCGTTTGCCGCGACCCATTTCGTCGCCGCGAAACAATCATCGACCGCGGCCGGAAACGGATGCTCCGGTGCCAGACGGTAGTCGACGGAAACAACGCGAAATCCGCTTTCATTGGTCAGAACGCGGCACAGATCGTCATGCGTGTCGAGATCGCCGAGAACAAAGCCACCGCCGTGAAAGAACACGAGGCCCGCCAGAACATTGCTGCTCGTCGTCAGCGGCGTGTAGATGCGCACGGCAAGCTCGCCACCCGGTCCAGGAATTGTTCGATCCTCGACCTTTCCGATCGGCGTATTGCCCTTGCGGAAGATGCTCATCTTCATCGCCGCTCGTGCCGCCTGAGGGCCCACTTCCCAGCTCTTGGGCATTTTCAGCGCGGCCATCTGTTCGAGCAGTGCTTTCACATGTGCGTCGAGTGCCATCGCCGAACTCCCGATCAGTGAGCGTTGAGGATTGCGCCGACCGCTTTCGACGCAGCCGTGAGCGCCTGGTTCGCCTGCGGCAGGAATGACTGCATGTAGATGAAGCAGTGCACGAGACTGTCATAGTCGGCGACGGTGACCTTCACGCCGGCTGCTCGCAGTTTCTCGGCATATTGCAGGCCCTCGTCATGCAACGGATCGAAGCCGCCGAGCATGATATACGCCGTCGGCAGTCCCGACAGATCCTTGGCGCGCAGCGGAGAAATCTTCGGATCAGACTTGTCGGCGTCTGGCGGGAGATAGCAATCGTAGAACCAGTCGAGCGTTTCTTTTTCCAGAAAATATCCGGCCGCGAAATCGCGCAGAGAATTCGTCATCTCTCCGATTTGTGTGACGGGGAAAAGGAGCATCTGGCACGCGAGCGTCAGGCCGCCTTTGGCTTTCGCCATCTGGGCGACTTCCGCAGCGAGTGCGCCGCCCGCTGAATCCCCGCCGACGGCGATGCGGTTGGCGTCGACGCCGACATGCGCTGCATTCGCAGCGACCCAGGTGAGAGCTGCGAACGCATCGTCGATCGCGGCCGGAAATTTGTTTTCCGGTGCGAGGCGGTAGTCGACGGAAATGACTCGAAATCCGCCCTCGTTCGCCATCATGCGGCACAGGCCATCATGCGTTTCGATATTGCCGATCACCCATCCGCCGCCGTGATAGTAGATGAGCGCCGGCATCGGATCGCGCCCAGCCGCAACCGGCGTGTAGACACGGATCGGAATGGGTCCACCCGGTCCCGGAACGGTGAGGTTTTCCGTCTTGCCGACCGGCACATCTTTGGGTCCGGCAATCTGCATCAGCCCGACAAAGGTCTCGCGCGCGACAGCCGGGCCGGCCTCGGACATTTTGGGACCGCCAGCGGCGGCCATCTGGTCAAGAAAACCTTGTACGATCGGATCGAGCGGCATGAAATATCTCGCGTGTGGGAACGCGAGTTTGGCCAGAAGGCCGAAGCCAGCGCAAGCTCAGTGAATGGTGACCTGCAGGGAAGGATCGAGGCCGCGCACGACTATGTCGTCGAGGAAAACGCAGAGTGTCAGCCAGAACCGCGCGCGATCCAGGGCGCCCTCCGCCTCAAAGGACACAACCGCGCGGCGCGCATAGTCCATCGCGGATGGGCCGTGTTCTTCGGCCAGGTCGGCTGCTATGCGGTACAGATCGTCTGCGCTTAACTGCATTGGCGTGTCCCCAGGAGGGATGAGTGGACCACATCCTGGTAATCGCCCGGTTAACGCGCGTTAAGACTGCAATTTCACGTAAATGAGACGCTATCGCCGATCCGGAGCTGCCCTCCAGTAACCACATTGCAGCACACTCCGCCCCGCCAATCTGGAGTAAGCGCAGATTTCAGGCCGGAACGGGCGCGTTCCATCAGATCGCATGGGTCGGTCTCCATCCTGATCTCGAGGACGACATCGCCGATACGTATTTGTCCTTCCGCGATCTGGGGCGCCGCGATACCCTCGACCAGAAGGTTAGCCCGGCGCGTCGTCCATGGCAGCGATACGCCCAGCTCACGGCAGGCGTCATCCCAGCTTTCGCGAAACAGAACAGTTATCTGGCGGTCGCGCTTGCGCCCGCGTATGTCGCCGTCGATTCCGCCTTCGACGCTCACCGTCGCGGACTGCATTTCCTCAAGCGGCATCCGCAATTGCGCAGCCTTGGCAATGCCGATCAGTTTTCCACTCACTGGATTTCGATGACCTCGGGTTCAGGCGTGGAGGAGAACAATTTCTCCACCAGCGCTTTGCGGCGATCCATCGTCGCACGCTGATTAACATACCCCTTGTCCGTGATCTCGTGACCATCGACGGAAGGCGGTTCAGCCATGAGGATTATGCGCTTCACGCGCGTGGAGCTTCCGCCCTGCTCCTTGTTGTAAGCAGAGAACTTTTCTTTGACGAAGTCGCGGATCTTAGGGTGGGCAACGATCTCGTTCAGATCGTGCGTTCCGCACATTTGCGCTGCCGCGGCAACTGAGGGCCAGGCCAGCAGCCCGATATAGGGCTTGTCCTGGCCGCACACCACGCAATCGAAAAACAAAGGCGAAGCGGCCGCAACCGCGTGGGCGCGCAGCGTACCGGCGGAGACCCAGGTGCCGCTGTCGAGTTTGAAGTCTTCCGTCACGCGGCCATCGAAGACCAGACCTTGTTCCGGATCGTTTTCATCGATGAACTTCGCCGCATCGCCGAGCGAGTAATAGCCCTCATCGTCAAATGCTGCCTTCGTCAGGTCCGGCCGCTTGTGATAGCCGGGCGTGACTGTTGGTCCCTTCACGCGAACCTCGAGCTTGGTTCCGTTTGGCACCAGTTTGAGCGTGATGCCTGGCAGCGGCAGTCCGATCAGGCCGACACGTTCGGTGATCCAATGTACCACGGTCACGCCCTGGGTCTCGGTCGCGCCGTACATCGTCGTCATCGGGATGCGTGCGCCCACCGACGCAATCGCGAGCGCCTGGAAGCGCTCATAGATGTCCTGGCTCAGCGTTGCGCCGCCATAGCCGGCCATCCGGAGTTTTGCGAAGACATGGTCGCGAAGAGTTTCGTCGCGCTCCATCGCGTCGCACAGCCAGCCGAACGCGATAGGCGCGGTGCCGATACCCAGCGGTGTGATGTCCCGCAAGTTCCGAATGGTTTCCTCGAACATGCCGGGCAAGGGCTTGCCGGCATCGAGATAGATCGTTCCGCCGCCGTTCATCGCGCCGTTGAAGCCGATATTTCCAGCCGAAATATGGTTCCACGGCATCCATTCCAGGCTCTGCGGAATCTCGCTTGGGTCTGGCGCTTCTGTACGCAGCGCTTCCTGTGCCGCGATCACCGCGCACATCATGCCATGAGTTTGCACGACACCCTTGGGCATTCCGGTCGAACCGGACGTGAAGAGGTATTTCGCCGTCGTCGCGTGATCAATCTTATCGAGCGCCTTAGCCACGTCAGGGCCGGCATTCGCGCGGATCAGGTCGCTGTATGCGGTGGTCTGACGGTCGGGGATCGGCATCGCCGTCACGACCTCAACGCCTTCGAGCGGCAGCGCGGCAAGCGCGCGCGCATACATCGGGCCCTGCTCGGCGAAAATCATCTTGGGCCCCGCGATGCCGAACACATGCTTGAGCTTGGAGTGATCGCCGGACATCAGGGAGTAGGCGACCGAGACTGGCGCGACGGGAATGCCGGCAAGCAGCGCGCCCAGCATCATCGTCGCGTGCAGGATCGAGTTGCCGGACAGGATCATGAGCGGCGTATCGGCATTCATGCCGCGCGAGAGCAGCGCCTGTGCGATCGCGTTGGCGCGGGAATAGGCCTCGCCATAGGTGATGAAACGCCAGTCGCCGGTCTTGCCGCCTTCGAGCGGAGTGCGTTCGCCGATGAAATTCCGGTCCGGATGCTTGGCCGCGCGCTCCTGGAACAGGTGGGCAATCGAGCGGTGCATTGGTCCGAGCTTGTGATTTGAAGCGATGTACACCGTGCCATCCGGCATTTTCCTGACATCGAGCGACGGCGCCTTCTGGGGCAGCGGCCGGAATGGCGGCAATTCCGCCCCTTTAATCTGCAAGTTCATAGACTTACTCCCCGGGACACCGAACTACACCACGGTGCCGTTATTCATTATATTTCCCCGTAAGTTCCGGTATAATTCCAGAGCTTTGGCGAGGTATTTCCGCATGCGCGGTAAAAGCGTGTTGCTCATCATCGGCGGCGGCATCGCTGCCTACAAGTCCCTTGACCTCGTCCGGAGGCTGAAGGAACGCGACACAAAGGTGAGGGCGATCCTGACCCGGGCGGGCGCCGAATTCGTCACACCGCTGTCGGTGGCATCGCTGTCCGGCGAGAAGGTCTTTCAGGACCTCTTCAGCCTGACCGAAGAAGCTGAGATGGGGCACATCCAGCTCTCGCGCGCCGCCGATCTCGTCGTCGTCGCACCCGCGACGGCGGACCTGATGGCCAAGCTGGCGGGCGGCCACGCCAACGATCTCGCATCGACGGCGCTTCTTGCGACCGACAAGCCCGTCATGATGGCGCCGGCCATGAACGTGCGCATGTGGAATCATGCGGCGACACAACGGAACCTGACGACGCTGCGCGCGGACGGCGTGTTGTTCGTCGGCCCCAACGAAGGCGATATGGCGTGCGGCGAATTCGGCCCCGGACGCATGGCCGAACCAGGCGAGATCGCGACCGCTGTCGAAGCTTTCTTCAGCAATGGCCATGGCACGCTTGCCGGCGTTCGCGCGCTTGTGACCGCCGGACCGACGCAAGAGCCGCTCGATCCCGTCCGCTTCATCGCCAATCGCTCTTCCGGCAAGCAAGGTTATGCCATCGCCGATGCACTCGCGCGTTCCGGAGCCGATACGACGCTTGTTTCCGGTCCGGTCGAACTCGATGCACCATCCGGCGTGCGGCTTCTGAAGGTCACGACGGCGCGCGAGATGATGGCGGCGTGCGAATCCGCCCTGCCCGCAGACGTTGCCGTCTGCACGGCGGCCGTCGCCGACTGGCGGCCCAAAATCGCCGCCAACAACAAGATCAAGAAAGAGAAGGACGCCGCGACGCCGACGATCCGCCTCGTCGAAAATCCGGACATTCTCGCGACGCTGGCCACGCACAAGCAGCGTCCGCATCTGCTGATCGGTTTCGCGGCCGAGACCGAAGATGTCATCGCGCACGCGACGGCCAAGCGCTTGCGCAAGGCCTGCGACTGGATCGTGGCGAACGATGTCAGCCCGCACACCGGCATCATGGGTGGAGACAAGAATACCGTGCATCTCATCACGGCGAACGGAACGGAAAGCTGGCCGGAACTTGCGAAGTCCGAAGTCGGCACGCGCCTTGCGGTGCGCATCGCACAGACTCTCAAGGGCAAGGCAGCATGAAGATATCCTTGCTGCGACTGCCGAACGGCCACGATCTGCCCCTGCCCGCCTACGCCACCGAAGGCGCGGCGGGACTGGACCTTGTCGCCGCGATCGACAGCGACGTGACGGTGCTTCCGGGCAGGCGCGCGATCGTTCCCACCGGATTGTCGTTGGAACTGCCGACCGGTTTTGAAGCGCAGATCCGCCCCCGTTCGGGCCTCGCGGCGAACAACGGCGTCACGGTCCTGAACACGCCAGGCACCATCAACTCTGACTACCGCGGCGAAGTGAAAATCATCCTTATCAATCTCGGCGACGAGGCGTTCCGCATCACACGCGGGATGCGTATCGCGCAGATGGTGATCGCCCGCCACGAACGCGCAGAACTGATCGAGCGCACGTCGCTTTCCGAAACCGTGCGCGGCGCTGGCGGTCACGGATCCACCGGTCTCCATTCGATAGAGCAAGCCTGAGTGATGCTGAAACTTTCCAGAAAGACCCTGTTGGCGCTCGAAGCGGTGATCGATATCGCCTTCAACGCCCGGCCCGAGCCGGTGCAGGCAAAGGAGATCACCGCGCGACAGGGCGTACCGCAGCGCTATCTCGAGCAGGTGATGCAGCAGCTCGTGCGCGCCGGCGTGCTCAAAGGCGTGCGCGGCCCGCGCGGCGGCTATCGCCTCGCCAAGGAACGGCGGCGCATTTCGGTCGGCGATGTGGTACGTGTTGCCGAGAGCCTTGAAGACGAGGAAAGCGAGACGATCGATCCGCGTTCCGAACTCGGTATCCGGATCGTGTCGCCGCTGATCCAGTCGCTCCAGGACGAAGTGATGGCGCGCCTTGACGCGATTTCGATCGAAGATCTCTGCCAGCGCGCGCGCTCGGTCGGTGTCGATTGCGGCGGCGCAAACGCCGCAGATTTCACGATATAGGAGAAGACCATGGAACCGGGAAAGCCAGGACGCGGACGCATCTACAACTCCATCACCGAGACCATCGGCGACACGCCGCTTGTACGCCTCGCGCGGCTGCCGAAGGAAGCCGGCGTCAAAGCGGACATTCTCCTGAAGCTGGAATTCTTCAATCCGATTTCCAGCGTGAAGGACCGCATCGGTGTCGCGATGATCGAGGCGCTGGAGAAACAGGGCATCCTTACGCCCGGAAAGTCGACGCTGGTCGAGCCGACCAGCGGCAATACGGGCATTGCGCTTGCATTCGTCGCGGCGGCCAAGGGTTACAAGCTCATCCTCGTCATGCCGGAGTCGATGTCGATCGAACGCCGCAAGATGCTCATGATCATGGGAGCCGAAGTCGTCCTCACCGAAGCGGCCAAGGGCATGAAGGGAGCCATCGCCAAGGCGCAGGAAATCGTCGCGGCGACGCCGGGCTCCATCATTCCGCAGCAGTTCGAAAATCCGGCCAATCCGGATATCCATCGCCGCACCACGGCCGAGGAAATCTGGAACGACACCAAGGGCGGCGTCGACGTCGTCATCTCCGGCGTCGGAACCGGCGGCACGATCACGGGCGTCGGCCAGGTGCTGAAGGCCAAGAAACCCAGCGTCAAGATGATCGCGCTCGAGCCGGAAGACTCGCCGATCCTTTCGGGCGGCCAACCGGGACCGCACAAGATCCAGGGCATCGGCGCGGGCTTTGTGCCGGCAATCCTGGACCGCAAGGTGATCGACGAAGTCATCACGATCTCCAACGAGACCGCGTTCGAGACGGCGCGCAAGGCCGCCAGGCTCGAAGGCATTCCCGTCGGCATTTCGTCCGGCGCAGCGATTGCCGCGGCCCTCGAAGTTGGTGCGCGTCCGGACATGGCGGGCAAGATGATCGTCGCGATCATTCCCTCCTTCGCCGAACGCTATCTGTCCACGGCTCTCTTCGAAGGGCTCTGACAGCACAGCATGACGAACGATGCGTTTTTCACGCGGGACGGCGAGAGCTATGTCCCGCAACCGGCCTGTCGCGGTCCCTGGAATCCGAACTCGCTGCATGGCCGCGTTGTCATCGGCCTGCTCGGGTTCGAACTTGAACGCCTGCATGGCGGCGAAGAGTGGATGCCCGCGCGCCTCACCGTCGACATGTATCGCCTGCCCGACTTCTCGCCTTTGACGGCGGTGACGCGCGTCGTGCGCGGCGGCAAGCGCATCAAGGTTGTCGACTGTGAACTGATCAGCGGCGGCAAGAGCGTGGCGCGCGGCACGTGCCAGTTTCTGATCCGCTCCGAAAATCCACCGGGCGTCACCTGGAGCCCGCCGAACTGGGACGTGCCAAAGCCCGACGACCTGCCCGCGCCGCCGGCAGGACAGTTCGGCGAGCGCATGTGGAAGATGCGCAACATCGGCGATCCGTTTCAGGGCAAGTCGCAGCCGCGCCGCGTGTGGATGAGCGAGATCCGCGATCTTGTCGAAGGCTTTCCGCTCACGCCGTTTCAGCGCGTCGCGGTCTCCTCGGACTTCGCAAGTCCGCTCGCCCATCGCAGCGAAACCGGTCTCGGCTACATCAACACCGACGTGACCGTCTATCTGCATCGCCTGCCGGTCGGCGAATGGATCGGGTTCGAAGCAACGAACCATCATGCAACCGCCGGCGTCGCGGTCGGCGAATGCTTTCTCTACGACCTCGAGGGAGCGATCGGCACCGCCAGCACCGCCGCACTGCGCCAGTCGCGCGGCTGAGTCCGTTCACTGCCTGAGCGTCTTGCGCATGAAGAACTCGCAATGGCCGGCAGGATAGTCCTTCAGTTCGCCGAAGACGGTGTAGCCAAGCTTCTCGTAGAACGGCCGCGCCTGAAAGCTGAACGTCTCCAGATGCGCGTTCTTGCAGCCGCGCCGCACGGCGTAGTCTTCCGCGGCCAGCATCATGTCGCGTGCATGGCCCTTGCCGCGCGCAGCCTGCGCCACCCACAGAATATGGACATGCAGCCACGTGCCCCAGATGTTCCCAAGAAGGCCGCCCAGCACTTCGTCGTTTTCACCGCGCAGATAATATTGCACCGGAACATATTCGGCGTGCCCGGTCGCGGCGACGTTGTGATTGACCACTCCATCGATCACGAACTTCCTGGGCCCGTCATTGTGCGGTTCGAACGAAATGCGCGCCGCGACGCTCATGATGCACCGAACGTTTCATCGAACAGGTCGCGCATCGCCGCCCAGGACCGGCGATCGGTCGATGCGTGAAATTCGAAATTCGGCATGTTGAAGGCTGCGACCGACTTGTCGGTGAAGCTGTGCCCCGCGAGCGAGTAGTTGATGTATTGCAGGTCCGCGTTTGCCTCGCGCATCAGTTTGAGGAACCGCGTGCGTGCATCATCGGGGATCAACGGATCGAGCTGGCCGGCGCAGACCATCACCTTTCCCGTGACCTTGCGCGGATCGCTCTCGGGTAATCCCGTCAGTCCGGGATGGAACGCGACGACGCATGCCAATTCCTCCGACGCGCGCACCGCTTCCAAAACGGTCATGCCGCCGAAACAGAAACCGATCGCCGCGAGGCGCGACGTATCGACGTTCGGCTGCGCCTTCAACTGCGCAAGGCCGGCAAGGATGCGCTCGTCCCAGAGTTTCTGGTTCTGAACGAGACCGTTAAGCAGGGCCATCGCGCTGTCGCGGCCGGTCACCTCCTCGCCATACATGTCGAGCGCGAACGCGACATAGCCAAGATCGGCCAGCATGCGGGCGCGTTCTTTTTCGTGGTCACGCAAACCACCTCCCTGGTGACACACCAGGATGCCCGGCGCCTTCCTGCCGTTGGAACCGTCCGCGAGATAGCCGGTCAGGGTCTTGTCGCCGGACTTGTATACGATCTCTCTGGTCTGCATCCGCCACCTTAAAAATTTCGGGATCAATTCGCCAAATTATGCGCAAACACTGGGTGAACTTGGGCAACGTGACTTCAGCCTTTCGCATCATCACATCCTGAGAGCGAGATGCCCGACCGCTCATCGTCACTATACAAAATTACTGCAGGCGGCTTCGACAACATAATTGTTCGTCGATTTTTTGCATTTTCACGCGAGGTCGGTGAACGGGTTATAGGCCACCTCCCACAGATACCCGTCGGGATCGGCGAAATAACCCGAATAGCCGCCCCAGAACACGTCCTGCGGTGTCTTCACGGCTCGCGCGCCGGCAGAGACCGCCTGTGCGAATACAGCGTCCGCGTCCGCCTTCGACTTCACATTATGCGCCAGCGTGATGCCGGAAAAACCTTTGCCGTCATCGGGCACGGTCGCGTCGTCGGCGAGAAGATGGCGCGGATAGAGCGACAACCAGCTCCCCTCCATCTTGAACATGACATGCTCCTCGCCTTCCTTGTGATTGTGCGGCGTAAATCCCAAACCCTCGCGATAGAAGGCAAGCGACTTAGCAAAATCGCGCACGCCCAGCGTGACGATGCTGATCTTTGGCTTCAAAGCGGACCTCTTTCTTCGTACCAATAGATTTTATGTTCTTGTTTTGTTCCAGTCAAGATTAGGTAGTGTCCCAGTTTGAAGTCTTTTGGCGCTCGAACTTCAACGATGTACGAAAGACCCAACCGAGAGGACTACGGCACCCACGATGATAATGGTGACCAAGGCACCGTAGATATTTCCATTGTCCGTTCGCGGTCTGAAAAAGAATTGAACGAGCACCAACAGCATACCGCCGGCTATCAAGCCCGCTCCCATAATTGATGGCAAATTAGCGATCGTCATTTTGTCCCCTTCTATAGTGAGGTCTGCATACCCTACCGGCGGGAACGATTGAGGGTCTATGGTGATGGCAGTCTGCCAAAAGCTCATGGCTACGAACTAGTGGCTGCTATGCCAACTCGGGCACGACCGATGACTTCTTGTACGTTCGACGCTTCTTGGTCGGGTTCGCATTGTCCATCAGTTTGCACAGATGCGTCATGTCCAGCAGTTCATCGGTGACACCAGCGGCCTGAGCAAGTGACGTGCGGAGTATCTGGTGCTGAGGGAAGAAATTGTAGTGCAAGAAACTCTGTCCCCCAAATTCCCCAATATTGTCTTTGGCAAACGCGGCGCTCGGAAGGGTTCGCGGAAAGCCGCCACTTTCATAGGCACGCCAGGACCAGATCGCGGACGTGATGCAGATCGCGCGCAACGAGAACGCTCAGAGCGCGAAGCTCCTCGGTTGGTTCGAGCATATCGGGCACCATCACCGTCATCATGCCAGCAGCCGACGCCGATCTTACGCCAACATGAGAATCCTCCAGCGCCAAGCAGAACCGAGGTTCGACATCGAGCCGCTCGGCAGCCCTCAGAAATGGATCTGGCGCAGGTTTGCCCTTTTCGTAGTCGCCACGACAGATGATCTGGTCGAAACGATCCATCAGGCCGTGCGAGGTCAGGTGACGATCGACGGTCGTTCGAGATGACGAGGTGGCGATTGCACGCGGCAACCGGAACTGGTCGAGGATTTCCAGCAGTTCAGCTGCTCCGCGCTTCAGCGAACGTCTACTCTCAGCGATCAGCCAAAAATGGCGCGACCAATTGGCGTGGAAATCGTCAAAGGGGAAATGCTCGCCGAAGTGCGATTGGAATAAACCCCTGCATTGCGACCGCCGCACGCCGATTGACTTGTTGTACACCTCTTTCGGAATTTTGTGCCCGGCTTCGGCGGCGGCAGACAGAAGAGCTTCCTGCCAGAGAGCTTCGGTATCGAACAGCAAACCGTCCATATCGAAGATAACGGCGCTTGGGCGATGCGGCAGTATTTTTGCCATGTGCGGTCTTGGCGTCACCATTCATAGAGCCTCTCTCACGCCGCCTGCTTCAATGCCTTCGCCAGCAGGTCCGGCCGGTCGGTACATATTCCGTCCAACCCGCGCGCGATCAGCGCTTTCATGTCGGCAGGTTCGTTGACCGTCCATGCGCCGACCTTGAGACCGACGGACTTCGCTTCCGCGACAGCGTCGGCGGTCGCATCCGGGAAATAGGGAAACCAGCCGTCGCCCCCAGCGGCCTTGATCGCCTTCTGGATCGAGCCGTCATACTTGATCGGATCAAAGCCCGCCGCCCAGGGCGATGTTCCCGTCTGCGCCCAATGGCGCAGCAGTTTCTTGGTCGGCGTGTCGCTGTCCGAGGGCGGATCGCGCAGGAAATCGAGTTCCATCGTGGTGAACCAGCATTCGACATCCGGCACGATCTTCTTGGCGTGCAGGAGTCCTTCCCAGTCAAAGCCGACGAAGATCGTGCGGTCGAGATAGTCCGCCTTGCGCAGCACAGCGACCGTCGCTTCGGTCAGTGCCTGCGGTGTCGAGCCGACATCACGGTCGAAGAACGATGTCTTGAACTCGACCTGCAGCTTGAACGGCTTCTTCGACGCGTTCGTCACGTCGAGCACTTCGGCGAGAGTCGGAATCCTTTCGCCGTCGACCGGCATCGAGTGGGGGCGCGCCTTGGCATAGTCGCTCGCCGGATCGTGCCGGCCGACATCGAACGCGCGCAGCTCGTCGAGTGTCAGGTCCTTGATGCGCGGCGTCGGCTTCCGGATCCACTTGCCGCCCAAGCGGCAGATATCCGGCTTGAGCTTGTAGTCGTGAAAGACGACGACCTGGCCGTCCCGGGACAATTGGACATCGAGCTCGGCGCCGTCGCAGCCGCGCGCGACGGCATCGCGAAACGCGGACAGCGTGTTTTCGGGATAGAGCCCTGCTCCGCCACGGTGGGCAAAATTCAGTGTCGGCATGTCGGCGTCCTGTGCTCGCGCAGACGCAGGCCCGCGCCGCGCAAAGCTAGCCGAAAAAGAACATCCCGACGAGGAGCCATGTGGACTTCCGATCCGGCGCGGTCACCGGAAGAAGCAGGATCTCCGAATGCAGTTCTTCGACGGCGCCGCGCTTCAGGCGCGAGTCGATCGCCATCGGCCTCTTTGTCCGCATCGTCTCGACCGCGGCAGCCTGATGGTGTTCGAGGTCGCGGCCACAGAACTGGTCGGACAACAGAGTGCCCTTGATGTCGCCCTGGAAGCGGCGGCGCGCACTGTCCCCGGCGAGACGCACGCGAAAGTCCGTGCCGCCCGCGACCGGTTCATAGACGACTATGCTTCGCAGAAGTCTCGCGATCGGCCGCGCTGGAATGTCTCTGCCGACGATGAAGTCGCCCTCGTTGTCGACGCAATCACGCCAATAGTCGAGCATCCTCATCGCATCGGGATGCCGCGGTTCCTTGACGGTCGCGTAGTAGTCGACGAGCTCCTCGAAGCGAAAGCCTTCCGCTCTGGCGCGCAGTGTGAGTGACATGTTGGTGCCGCATAGTATTTTCAAACATCAGTCTAAGCGACGCCGGCTGCTCGCGCCTTAATCGGCGATCAATCCGCAAAAGTAAACACCCCGAAAAGGCACGCTGGATGGGGCGCAAAACAAAGTGAATGCGCGTCCCTACGTACAAATACGAATGAGGCACGAGTTCGCAATTCGCGGCGATGCGCGCTGCAAAAGAAAAATGACCCGGCCGCGCCGGCAGCCGGGTCATGTCTCACGTCAAAGTTTCGTTTAGCGCTAGTCCGGCCGGCGGTTCTTGCCGATGAACCCGAACATGTGACCGGCGACGTTGCGGATCTGAATCTCTTCCGAACCTTCCGTGATGCGATAGCGGCGATGGTGGCGATAGATATGCTCGAACTGCTTGTGGCGCGAATAGCCCCAGCCGCCATGCACCTGCATCGCCCAGTCGGCGGCGTCGCACACGAGGCGGTTGCCGCGATAGTTGCACATCGAAACCTTGTCGGAGAGATAGAGCTGGATCTCCGGCCCCGTCATGCGGTCCATCTCCCACGCCGTGCGATAGATCAGCCAGCGCGTCATCTCCGCATCGGTCTGCAGCTCGACCAGCGGCCACTGGATCGCCTGGTTGCGGGACAAGGGCTTGCCAAACGGTTTTCTGCTGTTGGCGTAGTCGATGCTTTCATTGATGCAGTACTGCGCCGCGCCGACGCCGGACGCCGCCTGGCGGATGCGGTTCTCGTGCACGAAGTGACGTGCGAGGACGAGCCCGTTGTCGACCGGACCGAACACCGCGCTGTCCGGCACCCACACATCCTTGAACGAGACGCGGGCGTGATCCGTCGGCATGTTGAACGTCCACATATATTCTTCGATCTTCACGCCGGGATCGCTCATCGGGACGATCAGGCAGGTCAGGCCGCGCGCCTCGCCGTCCTTGCCCGATGTGCGGCAGAACACCATGTCGTGCGTCGCGACGTGGACGCCCGTGTTCCACATCTTCTCGCCATTGATGCGCCAGCCGTTTCCGTCCTTGACGGCGCGCGTTTCCATCCAGGTCGCGTCCGAGCCGTGCTTGGGCTCGGTGAGACCGAAGGCGATGCGCATCGTTCCGTTCAGCATTCCGGGAAGGATTTCCTTCTTCTGCTGTTCCGTGCCGAAGTCGCGCATCATCAGAACCTGCGGGAAGTTTCCGACGACCGACGATTCGTTCTGCAGGTCGTTGTGCAGGCCAAGTCCCTTGGTCGCGAGGTGCTCGCGGATGATCGCCATCGCAAGGTTGCCGATATTCTTGCCGCCGAATTCTTCTGGCAGCGCGAGGCGAAGGAACCCGGCCTTGTCGGCGCGCATGCGCATCTCGCGCAGCAGCGCTTCCCATTCCTTGCGCGGCAACCCGCCATGTTCGAAATCGGTGCGCGCCCATTCGCGGCGATGGTCGAAGAATCTTTCATTGTCGTCCTGCTTCTGCAGCGGAACGATTTCCTTCTCGATGAAGGCGTCGATCTTGACCAGCAGGTCCTTGATATTTTGCGGAATTGTGAAGTCCATGGCCGTCCTCCGATAGCGTTTGCACAAATCTAACGCCTGCCTGTGCGGAAGGCGCAAGCCCTATCGACTTTGACGATGCCGCGGTCAAAGCTTGAATGGGCGATAAGGCGGGGTTTTGCGATGTCGGCGAAAAAGAAAACAATCAGCGACGCGTTCGGCGGCCAAGTGACGACACTCCAGGAGCAGCGTGCGATCTGGGCCGACGCGCTGCATGACGATGCGATCTGGGAAGGTCCGATGTTCGAGACGCCGGTCGTGTTCATCGGCAAGGAAGCTGTCGGACATTTCTTCGAACTGTTGCTGAGCGTGGTGCCGCGATTCTCGACCACGCTGGTCGGCGCCTATCCGACCTCCGATCCGGATACGGTCATCATCGAGAGTCACGGCGGCGGCCCGACGGCCGATGGCGGGAGTTACACGCAGCGCTATTTCTCCCTGATCACGAGCAAGAATGGCCTCGCCTTCCGCATGCGCGAATATTGCAACCCGTTCCAGACCTACAAGGCGTTCGGAAAAGAGCATTGGGAACGCAGGACCGGCGAGATCATGGCAAAGTACAACGCGCCCTGGCCGCAATCCCAGGCGCGCGATCCCATCACGCTTCCGCCGGTGAAATAGTTCGACCCTGTACCATTTGTGAACTTTTTTGCGCACGCGAACGTGACTCCAAAGTCACGCATGGCGGGAATGCGCATCGTCATCAGTCTGTGTGTTGACTTGAATTGCGAGCGGGCGTACCCAAACGCCGCATTCGCCGGCATGGGGCCAGCGAAGCAAACGAGCGAGACTGATGCACAGTTCGATCTGCAAAGTACGCACTGCCGCGCCTTTCGCCCTTCCGGGCGGAATGACCGCTGCATATGCTCGTGAGGAGAACGCGCTCTAGGATTGACCTACGCGCTGGTTTTGAACCCTCCCGAGCCCGGCTCCGGAGGGTTTTTTGTTGTTGCTGACCTTTCCGTGCCGGGTCCGGGACTAAAAAGTAAGTCCGTGCCATGTCCGATATTGCTGAACTCGATGTTGCCGATGCCGGAGTGCTCGTTCAGGGGCACGGTCTGGACGCATGGATCGCTGAAGCCAGCGAGCTGATGAAGCTGGCCGGTCCGCTGATCATCACCCAACTGGCGCAGATGGCGATCATGACGACCGACGTGCTGATGCTGGGCCATATCGGCAAGACCGCGCTTGCCGGCGCGGCGCTCGGCAACACCATGTTCTTCTTCGGCTGGCTGATCGGGACGGGTCCCGGTGCAGCCGTGTCGCCGATGATCGCGCACATCCTTGGCAACTCGCCGAACAATCGCGCGGGCGTGCGGGCCGTCGCGCGCATGGGCCTGTGGTCCGTGCTCATCATGTCGATACCGCTGATCGTGCTGATGTTCTTCACGCGGCACATCCTGATGGCGCTCGGCCAATCGCCCGAACTGGCGGACGCGGCGGCGCGCTTTGTCGTACCGCTGAGCTTTGGCCTGCCCTTCACGCTAGGGTTCCAGGTGTTGCGCAACTATTCGACGGCGCTTTCGAAGCCAAACGCGTCGCTGATCGTGATGCTTGTCACGATCGGCTTCAACGCGCTTGGCGACTATGCGCTGATCTTCGGCCATTTCGGGTTTCCGCGCTGGGGACTGACCGGCTCCGGCACGGCGAGCGCCTGCTCGCTGGCGTTCAGCTTCTGCGCCATGCTCGTCGTCGTCCGCCTGACGCCCAATCTGCACAAATATCGCGTGTTCCGGCAATTCCATCGGCCGGACTGGGCAAAGCTGTTCGAACTTTACCGGCTCGGCATGCCGATCGGCATCACGATGATCTTCGAGGCGATGCTGTTCAATTCGGCGACGTTGATCATGGGCACATTCGGAACGGCGACAGTCGCGGCGCACCAGATCTCGCTCAACGTTCCCTCGATCACCTTCATGGTGCCGCTCGGCGTCGCCATGGCGGCGACAGTGCGCGTGGGACTTGCCGCGGGCGCCGGTGATCGCGAAGCGGTGCGCCGCGCCGGCTGGTCGGCCATAGCCATCGCCACGGCGTTCATGGTGATCTGCTCGGTCGTGATCTGGAACTTCCCGCAACAGATCGCGGAGTTCTATTTCGGCGCCGACCTGAAGGCGAACGCGGATGCCATCGCGCTGACCGTCGTGTTTCTGCATGTTGCCGCCGCCTTCCAGGTGGTCGACGGCATGCAGGTGTCGGCGGCGCTGGCGCTGCGCGGTCTGAAAGATGCGCGCGCGCCGATGTGGATCGCGGGTGCCAGCTACTGGCTGGCCGGCGCACCGGTCGGCGTTTGGCTTGCCTTCGGCGAGCATCTCAAGGGCCTGGGGATCTGGATCGGCCTGGCTTTTGGTCTTCTGGTCGCGGCCGGAGCAATGGCGACGCGATTCTGGTTTCTGTCGCGCGACGCATAGAGGTCTTGCGTTTCTTACAGAGCTAACAAATAGGCAAACAAACCCCAATAGTCTTCGCAGTTGCAAAACTCCGCGAAGACTATTGGGATGCCCGCGGCTTCAAGGTAGTCTTGGAGTTGCCAAAAGTTCCTGGGGACGCATGATGCGCCTAGTGTTGATCGGATGCGCGTTCGCGACTTGCATGCTTGTCGCTGCTCCAGCCTCTGCATGCCAGCGACTTATCGCGCACGGACACCTCATCAATTACGCGGCGAGCGGCAATGGCGGCACGGAGATCACGCCCGTCGATCGCGGCGAGGAACTGGCCGTGGAGTGCGCAAGCATCGGAACGCCCGGCGCGGATGTCAGCGTCGTCATGGCGCTGGATCCGGTTCAGGGCGAAGCGCCGACCGGATACAGCGCGGTCCTTCTGACCGACGAGCATGTCGGCGGCACGGCTGTGCACTTCCGCGTTCCGGACATGCCTGATCTCGCGCACCACACCGTGACGATCCGCGTCTACGTGACGGATGCCAAGGGAACGACGGCGTGCGACGCGGGCCATCTGAGGATCGGCTGATCCCGGCAAATCTGTCTAGATAAACGGGACGAGCGCGAGCACGCCGAGCGCCCCGGCGGCAATCCAGATTGCAATGCGCACATGCCGCGTGCGCGCGACCTGCGCTTCGGCGATGAGCATTGCCGACTCCGGATGCAGCCGCACGCCGCCATCCGCCAGCATGGTCGCGATGATCTCGGCATTCTTGAGAAGCTGCGGCAGGTTCTGTGCCGCCCGGCCAAGCGCCGTCATTCCATCCGCCGCATCGCGCAGACGGCCCTCAGGACCCATCCGCTCGATCATCCACTTTTCGATCACCGGCCGGCTGGCTTCCCAGATGTCGAAATCCGGATCGAGGCCGCGAGCGACGCCCTCCACGACCACCATCGTCTTCTGCAGCAACACCAGTTGCGGCTGAGCCTGCATGTCGAAGCGGCGCGTCGTGTCGAACAGTTGCTGCAGCAGCCGCGCCATCGACACTTCTTTCGCGGAGCGGCCGAAGATCGGCTCCCCAATGGCGCGCAGCGCCTGCGCGAACGTCTCGACCGGATGATGCGCGGGAACAAAGCTCACATCGTAGTGGATCTGTGCGACACGCTGATAGTCGCGTGCGAGAAACCCGGCCAGCGTCTCGGCCATGAACCGGCGCATCGATGCATCGAGCCGGCCCATGATGCCGAAATCGACCGCAACGAGGCGGCCTTCCGAATCCACGAAGAGATTTCCCGGATGCATGTCGGCATGGAAGAAGCCGTCGCGCAGCGCCTGCGTCAGGAAGCTGCGAATGACGAGATTGGCGATGCGCCTGGGATCATGCCCGGCCGCGACGAGCGCCGCAGGATCGCGCAGCGGCGTGCCCTCGATCCATTCGCTGGTCAGGACGTGATCGGAGGTCCGGCTCCAGTCGATGTGCGGCACGCGGAAGTCCGGATCGCTGCGCGTGCGTTCTTCCAGTTCCGAGGCGCCGGCCGCTTCCATGCGCAGATCGAGCTCGATGGCGACGGACACGGCCAGCGTATCGACCATGGCCATCGGCCTCAGGCGCCTGGCTTCCGGGATGAAGCGCTCGGCCAGACGCGCTGCGAGCGCAAAGGCGGAAAGATCCTTGCCGAACTCTACGGCAATGCCGGGGCGCAGAACCTTCACCGCCACACGGACCGGAGTTTCGTCAGCCGTCATTCCATCGTGCACCTGCGCGATGGAAGCTGCCGCAATCGGTTCGGATAGGCTGCTGAACACGGCATCGACCGGACGGCCAAGAGACTTTTCAATCACGGCGCGCGATTGCGCCATCGGGAACGGCGGCAAGCGGTCCTGCAACTGCGCAAGGGCGAGTGCAACCTCGTCGCCGACCACGTCGGCGCGAGTTGCCAGAACCTGTCCCAGCTTGATGTAGGCCGGCCCGAGACTCTCGAGCGCGCGCGCAAGCCGAACGCCGGGCGGCGACGGATCGTTCTTCGCGCGGCCGCTGCCCAAGAAGCCGGCGCGTGACGCGCGCCCAGCCGGGCAAGAGCTCCTCATATTCTTTCGGAAACAGCGCATCGTTGCGCGCCAGCACCCGTGCTGCGTGCCACAGGCGTCGCGCATCGGTCAGCCGGCGAAACATCAGATCTTCCACGCCGAGTGCATGGCCGCCACGCCGCCGGTCAGGTTGCGCACCTTCACCTGCGAGAGGCCCGCTTTCTCGATCATCTTGGCGAACTTTGCCTGCGGCGGAAATCGCCGAATGCTTTCGGCGAGATAGCGATACGCCTCGGCGTCGCCCGCCACCATCTGTCCCAGCCGCGGGAGCACGTTCATCGAATAGGCGTCGTACAGGCTGTCGAGAACCGGCGCTTCGACGCGACTGAATTCGAGGCAGAGGAAACGTCCGCCGGGTTTCAGAACGCGTCGCGCCTCGCTCAGCGCCTTGTCGATATGCGTGAAGTTGCGAATGCCGAACGCGATCGTGAAGGCGTCCATGCTGGCATCGGGAATTGGAAGCGCTTCGCCGTCGCCCGTGACCCACTCGATCGCGCGCTCGCCCCGGGCCTCGGCCCGGCGCATGCCTTCGCGCACCATGTCGGCATTGATGTCGCAGACGGTGATTTGCGCCTCGCCGCCCCGGGCGCGCACCAGATCGGCGATGCGAAAGGCAATGTCGCCGGTTCCGCCCGCGACATCGAGGACCTTCCAGCCCGGTCGCGGATTGAGCCACTCGACCATCGCGTCTTTCCACAACCGATGTACGCCGGCCGACATCAGATCGTTCATCAGATCATACTTGCCCGCGACCGATGAAAAGACCTCGCGCACGAGGTTTTCCTTTTCGGCCTCGGGAACGTCGCGGAATCCGAAACTGGCAGTCGTGTCAGCAGTCATGGGCGGGAGAATAGCCGCTGCGGAATCCATGGGCTACCGTCATCGGCTGCGACTCTTAATGGTAAGCCCGTGCCCGAATTGCCCGAAGTTGAGACTGTCCGCACGGGCCTTCGCCCCGCCATGGAGGGACATGCCTTCACCCATGTCGAGACGAGACGGGGCGATCTGCGCATTCCCTTTCCCAACGACTTCGTGGCGAGGCTCACGGGACGAACGGTAAAGCGGCTCTGGCGCAGGGCGAAATATCTGATGGCCGCGCTCGACAGCGGCGAGACTTTGGTCATCCACCTTGGCATGAGCGGGCGCATCGCGGTCTATGCGGACGGCAAGGAACGCAAAATTGGCAAATTCTTCTATCCGGCCGCGCCGTCCGATGCAGGCAAGGGCAAGCATGATCATGTCGTGATGGAAACCGACGCGCCGGCGCGCATCGTCTTCACCGACCACCGCCGCTTTGGACCTGATGACTCTGATCGACAGCGACAGGATCGACGAACACCGCCTATTCAAAGACCTCGGCGTCGAGCCGTTGTCAGAGGAATTTGACTCCGCCTATCTGGCCAAAGCGCTCAAGGGCAAGAAGACGCCGATCAAGTCCGCGCTGCTCGACCAGCGCGTGATAGCCGGGCTCGGCAATATCTATGTCTGCGAGGCGCTCTATCGCTCGGGCATTTCGCCGAAGCGTCTGGCGAAATCGCTTTCGCCGGCGCGCATCGCTCCCCTCGTCCGCGAAATCAAAACCGTCCTCAAGGAAGCCATCGCCGCCGGCGGCTCGTCACTGCGCGATCATCGGCGCACCGACGGCGAGATGGGCTACTTCCAGAAGACGTTTTTCGTCTACGACCGCGAAGGTGAGCGGTGTCACACCAAGGGCTGCAAGGGAAAGATCAAGCGCCTCGTCCAGGCGGGGCGCTCGACCTTCTATTGTCCGACCTGCCAAAAATAGCCGACGCCAAATAACCTGGGCGACCGTCTCTCGCAGACGGCCGCCCAGACGTCCCTGACGTGCCAACTTTCAACTCACTTACAAGGCACTCTTGATCGTCGTGAAGGTCGTGGAAAGATTGGTTCCGACATTCGTAACCGCCGTGATGATGACCACTGCGATCAGCGCCGCGATCAGGCCATATTCGATCGCCGTTGCGCCCGATTCATCCCGGACGAAACGGTTCAATAACTTGCTCATATCCGTCTCCGCTGTTTGACACCCTTGATGGTTCGGCCGGCACGGGTGGCAGACCAACCCAGACGTGAGCGAGACTAAGATCGACCGCTTAATCGAAAATGAAATGAAAGGATGGAATCACACTCTATCAATATAGACGTCGCTGTAAATTTCAGTGATCTCAGCATTTACAGAATATACTTCACTGGCCGTGGTTTTATACTTCCTATTTCAAATCATGAAGTCGGTCGGTTCGTGAACGCATGAGCGAACGTGGCGAAACAGGTCGAGCGTTCGGGACACCCGACCTGCCAGCGATGACGCGCCATCAATGCGCCGGTGTCTCACCCGGCCGCGGCAGAGGGGTACCGGTTTCCAGCAGGCTCTTGAGGCTGGAGAGGATCTTCGGCCAACCACCGGAAACGGCCTCGATGAACTTCGAAGGCTGTGCTGCGATCTCGTGGCGCACGGTGAGCTTGCACAGCTCGCCGTCGCGCTCGATCTCATAGGTGCATGTCGCGACGCCTTCCGCCTTCATCTCCTCGCGGAATTCGTTGCGCCAGCGAAACACGACTCGATGTGGTGGCGTCGCTTCGACGATTTCGCCGGCGTCGGCGACTTTGCCGTCGCTGAAGAGCATCTTCCATGAAGAGCCTGCCTTCCAATCGCACTCCTGGTGCATTCCGAACCAGTACTGCTTCTGGAACTCCGGCTTGGTGAGCGCATCCCACAGCTTTTGCGGCGTGGTGCGGATATAGGTGACGTAGACATAGGTGCTGCTCATTTCTCTTCCCTTTCCAGCTTGTGCTTCAGATCCGCGAGCGCTCTCAGACGCCCGCGTTCGAATTTGCCGATCCACCGCTCGGCTATTTCGTTAATGGGAACGGGGTTGATGTAGTGCTGCTTCTCGCGGCCCTTGCGGACGGTGGCTATCAAATTCGCCTCCTCCAGGATCGCCAGATGCTTGGTCACTGCCTGACGCGTCATCTCCATCTGCTCGCAGAGTTCATTCAGCGTCTGCCCGTTCTGGGCATGAAGGCGGTCCAGCAACAGCCGCCGTGTCGGATCGGCAAGCGCCCTGAAAACTGCATCCATGCTCATAAGCGTAATATGCAACCATTTGGTTGCATGTCAAGGGGGGAGATAGGAAGAGCGCTCTGCGACGGAGCACTCCATGACCTATCAAAACATTCTCGTGACCACGGACGGAGCGGTCGGCGTCATCACGCTGAACAGGCCCAAGGCGCTCAACGCGCTCAATGCGGAACTGCTGAAGGAACTTGTCGCCGCATTGGAAGAGTGGGACCGCGGTGACGACGTTCGCTGCATCGTGCTGACCGGATCCGATCGCGCGTTCGCTGCCGGCGCGGATATCAAGGAGATGGCGCCGCAGTCCTATATGGAGATGTTCAAGTCCAATTTCTTTGCCGAAGCCAACGACCGCATCGCAAATACCCGCAAGCCGATCATCGCTGCGGTTGCCGGCTGGGCGCTGGGCGGCGGCTGCGAACTCGCCATGCTTTGCGATTTCATCATCGCGGCGGACACGGCCAAATTCGGCCAGCCGGAGATCACGCTCGGCGTCATGCCCGGCATCGGCGGCACGCAGCGCCTCACGCGCTTTGTCGGAAAATCCAAGGCGATGGAGATGTGCCTGACCGGTCGGAACATGGACGCGGCAGAAGCCGAGCGCGCAGGCCTGGTTTCACGGGTCGTGCCTGCCGCCGACCTCCTGCCCGAGGCGATGAAGGCCGCGCACAAGATCGCCGAGCAATCGACGCCGATCGTCGTCATGACCAAGGAGACGGTAAACAGGGCCTATGAGACGACTTTGGCGGAGGGCATCCGGTTCGAGCGGCGGGTCTTCCACGCCATGTTCGCCACCGAGGACCAGAAGGAAGGCATGGCCGCCTTTAGTGAGAAGCGTAAACCCGCATTCAAGGACAAATAGGACATTTGACCCCTGAGCCGGTCAGGGGTATACGCCCGCCTCCGAATTGCTGCAGGAAGACCTATGCCCAATATCGCCTCGTCCAAGAAGCGCGTCCGTACGACCGCCAAGCGCACCGCCATCAACACGGCGCGTAAAACCCGCGTCCGCGGCTTCATCCGCAAGGTCGAGGAAGCCCTGACGAAGGGCGACAAGGCTGCGGCACAGGCAGCGCTCAAGGCCGCAGAGCCGGAAATCATGCGCGGCGTGTCCAAGGGGATCCTGCACAAGAATACGGGCTCGCGGAAAGTCTCGCGCCTCACCAAGCGGGTCGCCAAACTGGCCAAATAGCTGGATTCTCTCGCAAAATCTTGAGATCGAGGGGTCCGAGCGCGTTTCGGGCCCCTTTTTATTGTCAGTATGCTGATATTCTTCATACTGTCATGTATTTCCGGGGTTTCACGGTCCCGCGGTCACCTAAGTGTCTGATTCGGCGCGCGAAGAGGCAAAAACAGAAAAATCCGTACACGTACAAAAGGTTAGCTGCAACAAAATCATGACTGTTCACATTTCGTTCGCTTGAATCTGATTCGGATTTGCGGGATGTTAACCCTCGTTCGGTGGCAAGAGAAAAAAGATGTCGAACACTAGACACAGTCCCGTCTCAATATTCGAGGTCACGAGTTCCGGAAATATTCGGTCTCTGTAAGTCTAGTAGCCACTGAACTCTTGAAATTACTGCGTTTTTAGACTGAGCGACCGCTCGGTGAGTGACTGTTATTGTCTGGAATTAGTGCTCATGGCCTCGAACACCCCGCAAAACGACTATGCCGGAGACCTCAGCGCCGGCGAAGCGTGGGCGCTCCTCAAGAGCGATCCCAGGGCCCTGCTCGTCGACGTGCGCACGACGGCGGAGTGGAACTTTGTCGGCTTGCCCGACCTGTCGAGCGTGGGTCGAGAGGCCCTCCTGGTCGAATGGCAGTCCTTCCCGACCATGCGCCCCAACCCGAATTTCGTCGGCGATACGGAGCGCGCGGGCGCAACCGCCAAGGACGCGCCGGTTCTCTTTCTCTGCCGCTCGGGCGCGCGTTCGCGCTCCGCGGCGATCGCGATGACGGCCGCAGGTTACAGCCGCGCCTACAACATCGCTGGAGGCTTTGAAGGTGACCTTGATGGCGAGCGCCATCGCGGAAAACAAAACGGATGGAAGGCCACCGGCCTTCCCTGGAAACAATCGTAAGCGGGGAGAAGCAAATGCGACGAGGTGAAAAGAGTTAAAGCAGGCATCTGGGGGTAACGGGCGAAAAGTCCGAATGACGATGAGGGCTCACCGGCTGCAAGCCGGCAAGAAGCGGGTAATAAAAATGGGACAAATGACAAGTAAGCCGGCGCGGCCTGATTGGCCCGCGGCATGGTCGGGTGCACGCGAACGTCTACGCCGCGAACTGGGCGACGCCGTTTTCGATGCCTGGATCGGACCACTGACTCTCGATGCCTGGGACAATGACGAGCTGAGCATCGGCGCGGTAAAGCCCTTCGTGCGCAATTGGGTGTCCAATCACTATGTGACGCGCATCGAGCGCGCGCTGAAGGCCGAGGGCGCAGAGCCGGCATCGATCTCGATCGTGCTGACTGTGCCCCAGCCTGTCGTTGGCGGCGGCTTGATCCGCGAGCCGGCGCGCAACGAGCCTCCGGTAATGAACTATGTCGCGCGCGCCGCGGAAGAAGATGCGCCGAGCGATGCGACCCGCGGCCTGTGGACGCGCATGCTCCATCCGCAGCAGACGTTCGACAGTTTCATCGCAGGTCCGGCGAACGAGTTCGGCCTCGGCGCGGCCCGCGCCTTCGCAGAAGGCCAGAACAGCGATATTCCGCTTCTCTACATTCACGGCGGGTTCGGCTATGGCAAGACGCACCTGCTGAACGCAGCGGCTCTGGAGTTCCGCAAGCGCGGCAAGCGCACGCTGTTCCTGCGCGCGGAAGATTTCATGCGCCACTTCCTGGGCGCGCTCTATCGCAAGGACACGCTCGCGTTCAAGGAAGAACTTCGCACGGCCGAAGTGCTGATCATCGATGACCTGCAGCACATCTGCCGCTCGACGGCGACCGCATCCGAGTTCCTTTATACGGTGAACGCGTTTGCGGATCTGCGCCGCCGCGTGGTGATCGCGGCAGATCGCGCGCCGTCTGCTCTTGAAGGTCTCGGTGCCGATGTGAAATCGCGCCTTGCCGGTGGTCTGTGCATCGCGCTCGACAAGCCGGACCGAGCGACACGCCTGGCCATCCTGAAGGCGCGGGCGACCGAATTTGCCCGTCACAAGCCGCAGGCCCTGCTGCCCGACGACGTGCTCGAACACATCGCGGACATGGAGGAAGCCAGCCCGCGCGAACTGATCGGCGTCTTCACCAAGCTCGCGACCTACAGCGATCTGACAAAGAAGGCGGTTACGCTCGGAACCATCGAGGACATTGTCGGCCTGCGCAGTGCGCCGGGCGCCAAAACGTCAATCGAGGACATCCAGCGCAAGACGGCTGAGTTCTACAAGCTCGACGTGCGCGACTTCCATTCGCCGCAGCGTGCGCGCCGCGTTGCGCGTCCACGTCAGGTGGCGATGTATCTCTCGCGCAAGCTGACGACGCGTTCACTGCCTGAAATCGGCAGACGCTTCGGTGGACGCGATCACACAACGGTGCTTCACGCCTGCCGCCGGATCGAAGCGCTCTGCGACGAAGATCCGCTGTTCAAGCAGGAGGTCGATTTCCTGAGCCAGATGCTCTCGCGCAGGGCCTGAAATCGAACCGCGCAAAAGGAAACGGCGTCCGAACGGGCGCCGTTTCGCTTTCCGGCACATTCAATCGTGTTTCGATCCGTCCTAATGTCGTGGCTGCAATTCTGGCCTGCACCGGGCATGAAACATCTGCTTTTGCTGGCGGCCCTCGCCGCGCCGTCGCCGTCGATCCCGACGCCGGACGAAGTTCTGGCCATCGCGTCCTGCCGCGACGCAATCGAAATTCTGCGCCAGCTCGAAAGCGCGCCGAACTCCCCGCCCCCGGCGAGTGCTGTGGAATCCGCATCGCGCTGCATCGAGCAGGGCGGCGGTGCCGATGGGCTGATCATCCGCGCCCAACTGGAAAACGCGCTGAAGAAGCAGGACGCCGCGATTTCCGACCTGTCCGACGCCCTGAAGAGAAAGCCGTTCTCGGACATCGCGCTTTTCGACCGCGGATTGATCTGGCTCGACAGGAACAACTACGACGCAGCCATCTCCGACTTTACCGGCGTCATCGAAATCGACGGCAAAGATGCGGACGCGCTATACGAACGTGCGATGGCCTACGCCTATTCCGGAAAATTCCAACCGGCCATCGGTGATCTCACCGAAGTGCTGGCCCAGTATCCGGACTATGAACCTGCCCTCGTCTTGCGTGCATGGAGCAACGCCAAGCTCGACAATCACGACGCGGCGATTGCCGATTATTCGAGCGCCCTGGCCATCGCCCCCGATGACGACATCGCTTACTTCAATCGCGGCTTGTCGCGGGAAAACCGAGGCCAAACGCGCGACGCGATCGCCGACTACGACGTCTATCTTTCGCGCAATCCGCAAGACGTAGACGCACTGGTTGCGCGCAGTCGCGCCCGCCAGACCGCCGGCGACATCGACGGCGCCATCGACGACTTGTCGAAGGCACTGCAATTGCAGCCGCAAGCGTCGAACTACAACAATCGAGGTTTGCTGTTCGGTCTCAAACACGACTTGGCGTCGGAGCTTGCAGACTATGATCGCGCCCTCGAACTGAATCCGCAGGACTGGACGGCGCGGCGCAATCGCGCGCGCGTGTATGTGGAATCGAAGTCCTACACCAGCGCGATCGCCGATCTTGACCTCATCCTCGACCATGATCCCAGGCAGCCGCACTATCTGCGAACGCGCGCCTATGCGCATTTGAAACTTCGACACTGGGATGCCGCCATTGCTGATTTCTCGGCCTCTCTGCTGATCGAGCCCGATTCCGAGCTCGCCTATCTCGACCGCGGATTGAGTTACGCGAAAATCAGGAAATTCGACGAAGCGATCCTCGACTTCACCAAGGCCGCCGCGCTCAAGCCGGACAATGTGAAAGCGCTCCTCGCCCGTGCGCGCGCCCGCAAAAGCGCCGGCGACAAGGCCGGGGCGCTGCGGGACTATGGCGACGTGATCGCCATCCTTTCACGCAATATCGCCGCAAATCCAAATGACGCTTCGGGCTACCTCGCGCGCAGCGAGGCTTTGCTCGACAAGGGCGATTTTGACGCCGCAATCGTCGATGCGGGACGTGCCATTCAACTGGGAGAGAAAACCGGAACAGCGTTGAACGACCGCTGCTGGTCGCGCGGACTGGCCAACACGGAACTGGACGCCGCGGCTGCCGACTGCCGCGGAGCGATCGAGCGTGCGCCCAAGAATGCGAGCTACGTCGACAGCCTCGCGCTGGTCCTGTTCCGGATGGGAGACCTTGCGGACTCGTTGGCGAGCTACGACAGCGCGCTGGCGATGTCGCCGGATCAGGTCAGCAGCCTCTATATGCGCGGCATCGTGAAACTGCGCCTCGGCCGGACCGAGGAGGGACGCGCCGACGTTGCCGCCGCGCTCGCAGCCGAGCCGGACATTGCGGATTTCTATGGCGAGTTCGGCCTTTCGCCCTGAGCTTGGGCGCGCGGCGGGGGTGCAATTTTGCGCTCCGAAAGGACGCCAAGACACGCCCCCAACTCGTGCATTATTTTCTCCCTTTCGTAGGGGTATTTGGTATAGTTCAAAACCTGAGTCTCGGCCGCCAAGAAACTCAAGGAAATCAGTGGGTTACTAGCCCGTCATTACGGGGTGGACCTGGGGTTTTCTAACGGCCCAAAATTCTGCTGCGAGAACGATGAAAATCAACGTCGAACGGGGTGCCTTTCTGAAGGCGCTCAGCCACGTCCAAAGTGTCGTCGAGCGCCGTAACACGATCCCCATTCTGTCGAACGTCATGATCGAAGCCGGCAAGGGGCAGTTGAAGCTGACCGCCACCGATCTCGACATCGAAATCGTGGAAGCCATTCCCGCGGACGTGCTGCGCAACGGTTCGGCGACGGCGCCGGCGCACATGCTCTACGATATCGTCCGCAAGCTGCCCGACGGCGCGCAGGTTCAGGCGGAACTGCTGACGAGCGAAGGCGGACGTTTAGCCGTTTCCGCCGGCACGGTGCGCTTTGAACTCGCCTGCCTGCCCAAGGAAGACTTCCCGCAGATGTCGGCCGGCGCCCTGCCCCATCGTTTCCGTCTCGCGGCCGATGATCTGAAGCGGCTGATCGACAAGACGCGCTTTGCGATGGCGACGGACGAGACGCGCTTCTACCTGATGGGCATCCACATGCACGCCGCCAAGGAGGGCAAGGTCAAGACGCTGCGTGCCGTGGCGACGGACGGCCATCGCCTGGCGCGGTTCGAGCTCGACTTGCCGGACGGCGCGGGCGACATGCCCGGCATCATCGTGCCGCGCAAGACAGTCACCGAGCTTCGCCGTCTGCTCGATGACGCCGACGGCGCGATCGAAGTGGCGCTGTCCGATACGAAGATCCAGTTCTCCTTCGGCGGTGTCGAACTCACCTCCAAGCTGATCGACGGCACATTTCCGGACTATCAGCGCGTCATTCCCAGCGGAAACGACAAGTCGCTTGCGCTGGACTCCAAGGAATTCTCGCATTCCGTCGACCGCGTCTCGACCATCTCCGCCGACAAGACGCGTGCGGTGAAGCTGGCCGTCGCGAAGGACAAGGTCACGCTTTCCGTTGTGAACCCGGAAAGCGGTACGGCGACGGAAGAACTCGGCGCGACCTACAGCGCGGCGGGCATGGAGATCGGCTTCAACGCGAAATATCTGCTCGACATCACCAGCCAGATCGAGGGCAAGGAAATCCGTTTCCTGCTTTCCGACGCAGGCTCGCCGACCATCATCGAAGATGCAGAGGACGCTCGTTCGCTCTACGTCCTCATGCCCATGCGGGTCTGAGATTGACAGGCCCGGCAACAGAGCGCGCAAACGGCGCGGCCGTCCCCTTTGAGGGCGGATCGCGGCTGGCCGTGACGCGCCTGACGCTGCGCAATTTCCGCTCCTATGCCGAGGTCGAACTCTCGGTCAGCGGCCGTCCGGTTGTGCTGGCCGGACCGAATGGTGCGGGCAAGACCAATCTACTCGATGCGATTTCGCTTCTCTCGCCTGGACGCGGCCTTCGCGGCGCCAAGCTTGCCGAGCATGTGCGGCGCGGTCCGAGCGTCTCTAGCGACGCGCTATGGGCCGTGGCGGCCAATGTGGCGCGCGGGGGAGAGATCTACGAAGTCGGAACCGGCCTGACACTCGGTCCGAACGGCGGCGAACGGCGCCAGGTCAAGCTGAACGGCGCGCCGGCGCAGAATTCCACGGACCTTGGCGAACTCGTCCAGATGCTCTGGCTGACGCCGGCGATGGATCGGCTGTTCATCGAAGGCGTGAGCGGGCGGCGCAAGTTTCTGGATCGCCTCGTGCTCGGCTTCGACGCCAACCATGCGCGCACGTCGACGCGCTATGAAACCGCGATGCGCGAACGCGCGCGACTTCTGAAGTTCGGCCCGCGCGATCCGGCCTGGCTCGACGGCCTCGAAGGCGAAATGGCCGAGGCCGGCATCGCGATGACCATCAGCCGCGCCGAGACGGTGGCACGTCTCAATCTCGCGCTCGCGGCCCGTGGGGAAGCCGGGGCGTTTCCATCGGCGCAACTTGCGCTTGACGGCGAAACCGATCTTCTTCTTGCGGAGCATGGCGAAGGCGCGCTCGTGGCCCTGCGTGAACGCCTGGCGCGGGCGCGCATCCGTGACGCCGAAGCCGGCCGCACGACGTTCGGGCCGCACCTGACTGATCTTTCCGTGCGGCACACGCAGAAGCGCACGCACGCGCGTGAATGCTCGACCGGTGAGCAGAAGGCGCTGCTGATCTCCATCGTCCTTGCCGACGCTTGGGAACTGGCCAAGGCGCAGGACGGCCACGCGCCGTTGCTGCTGCTCGATGAAATCGCCGCGCATCTGGACTCTCGCCGCCGCGCCGCGCTGTTCGAGGAGATCGTCGCGCTTGGCGCGCAGGCCTGGATGACAGGAACCGATCCGGAAATATTCGCGCCGATGCGCGCCAACGCCGACCTTTTCGAAGTTGCGGATTCGCAACCTCGCCTCACCTGAGTGAAACCCATGGCTTCTGCCCCGATCCCCAATCCGAACGAATATGGCGCCGACAGCATCAAGGTGCTCAAGGGCCTGGACGCCGTGCGCAAGCGGCCTGGCATGTATATCGGCGACACTGATGACGGCTCGGGCCTGCACCACATGGTCTACGAAGTCGTCGACAACGCGATCGACGAGGCTCTGGCAGGGTACGCCACGCGCGTCGACGTCACGCTGAATCCCGATGGCTCGTGCACGGTACGCGACAATGGCCGTGGGATCCCGACGGGCATCCATGAAGGCGAAGGCGTTTCAGCCGCCGAAGTCATCATGACCCAGTTGCATGCCGGCGGTAAGTTTGAACAGAACGCCTACAAGGTTTCCGGCGGTCTGCACGGAGTCGGCGTGTCGGTCGTCAACGCGCTATCTGAGACGCTCGACCTGCGCATCTGGCGCGAAGGCAAGGAACACCATATGCGCTTCCGGCACGGTGAGCCCGAGGCGCCGCTCAAGGTCGTGGCGGATGCGCCAGGGATGCGCGGCACGGAAGTGACCTTCCTGCCCTCGACGCAGACCTTCACCAAGAC
Source organism: uncultured Alphaproteobacteria bacterium (assembly GCA_963741725.1). GTDB lineage: Bacteria > Pseudomonadota > Alphaproteobacteria > Micropepsales > Micropepsaceae > Rhizomicrobium. The sequence continues at coordinate 92,870 of CAVUJC010000002.1, forward strand.
CGAATTCGACTTTCCGACGCTTGAGCATCGCCTGCGCGAGCTGGCGTTCCTGAACTCCGGCGTGACGATCATTCTGGCAGACCGGCGCGGCGTCGAGCCGAAGGAAGCCACGCTGCACTACGAGGGCGGGTTGAAGGCGTTCGTGCAGTACCTGGACCGCACGAAGACCTCGCTCATCTCCGGTCCGATCATGATCGAGGCCGAACGCGACGGCATGACGGTCGAGGTCGCGCTGACGTGGAACGACTCCTATCACGAGAGCATGCTGTGCTTCACCAACAACATCCCGCAGAAGGACGGCGGCACGCATCTCGCCGGCTTCCGCGCCGCGCTGACGCGCGTTGTCACCAAATATGCCGACGAGAAAGTGTCGGGAAAGAAGGACAAGGTTCCGCTCACCGGTGATGATTGTCGCGAGGGTCTGACCTGCGTTCTGTCCGTGAAGGTTCCCGACCCGAAATTCTCGTCCCAGACCAAGGAAAAACTCGTCTCCTCCGAAGTGCGTCCCGTGGTGGAGAGTGTCGTGATCGATCAGCTTGGCCGCTGGCTCGAGGAACATCCCGGCGAGGCAAAAGCCGTTGTCGGCAAGGTCGTCGAGGCGGCGATGGCGCGCGAAGCGGCACGCAAAGCGCGCGAGCTTACGCGCCGCAAGGGCGTGCTCGATGGCGCATCGCTTCCCGGCAAGCTCGCCGACTGCCAGGAGCGTGATCCGTCCAAGTGCGAGATATTCATCGTCGAGGGCGACAGCGCCGGCGGCAGCGCCAAGCAGGCGCGCAACCGGGAGAACCAGGCCGTTCTGCCGTTGCGCGGCAAGATCCTGAACATCGAGCGCGTGCGGTTCGACCGCATGCTGACGAGCGAATCCATCGTCAACCTGATCACGGCGCTGGGCACCGGCATCGGCACCGAGGAATTCAACGCCGACAAGCTGCGGTATCACAAGATCATCATCATGACCGACGCCGACGTCGACGGCGCGCATATTCGCACGCTTCTTCTGACGTTCTTCTACAGGCAGATGCGCGAGCTGATCGAGCGCGGCCATATCTTCATCGCGCAACCGCCGCTCTACAAAGCCGCGCGCGGCAAGTCGGAACGCTATCTGAAAAATCAGGAGGAATTCGACGACTATGTGATCTCCGAAGGGTCGGACGGCGTGACGTTCACGCTGCACTCCGGCGAAACGCGCGCCGGCGCGGACTTCGATACGCTCGTGACGCGGGCGCGCGCCGCCGTGTCGGCGCTCAACGGCTTTCCACAGCATTATCCGCGCTTCGTCCTGGAACAGGCGGCCATCGCCGGCGCGCTCAATCCCGAACTGCTGGCGGACAGCGCCAAGGCGAAGGAAGCGGCCGAATACATCGCCCGCCGGCTTGATCAGCTCTCCGAGGAGTATGAGCGCGGCTGGCACGGCGAGCCGACTTCGGATGGCGGCCTCAAGTTCTGGCGAGAGGTCCGCGGCGTACGCGAGGCCGTCGCCATCGACGGCGCGCTGATCTCCAGCGCCGACGCCCGCAAGCTCGACCGCATGGCAGGCGAACTGCAACTCGCCTATCTCAAGGCCGGCCAGTTGCGCCGCAAGGACGAAACCATCGAGATCCGCTCTCCGACGCAATTGCTTGAGACGATCATCGAATGGGGCAAGAAGGGCTTGTCGCTTCAACGCTACAAGGGCCTTGGTGAAATGAACCCGCAACAGCTTTGGGAAACCACGCTGGACGAAAACGCGCGCACGCTGCTTCAGGTGAAGGTGCAGCACGCCGACGAGGCCGACGATCTCTTCGCCAAGCTGATGGGTGAGATCGTCGAGCCGCGGCGCGAATTCATCCAGGACAATGCGTTGAACGCCGCGATCGACGTCTGAAGAGGAACCCGCGATGCCGTGGCGTTTTCATCGCATCCTCAACATCATTCCGGGCGTGCGCGTGAATGTCAGCAAGGGCGGCGTGTCGACGAGCGTCGGGCCGCGCGGCGCCGACATCAACATCGGCAGGCACGGCGTGACGACCAATGCGGGCTTGCCGGGAACCGGCCTCTCCTATCGCCAGAAGCTCGGCAAGCCGGGAAGCTGGATGGGCATTGCGACCGTGATCGTCGCGTTGGCGCTGTCGGCCTATCGCTACAGCGACAAGATCGCGGCCTATTTCAGCCACCCGGCTGCAACGACCGCGGCGACATCGACCGTTGCGCGTGCGTCTCGTTCCAATACTGCGGCCAAGGCGATTGAGACTGCCGCCGCGCCGGCAGCCGGCATCCGCTACGTGCATCGCGGAAACTCGAACCTCTATGCCGAACCGCGGAATGGTTCGCCAACTCTGAAGAAGGAAGACAGGGGCGCGCAGCTCACGCTGCTCGCGACCGCTGGCAAGTGGACCAAGGTCCAGGACGGTGCGATCACCGGCTGGATGAAGACCAGCGTGCTCGGCGAAAACCCGCCCGACTAGACGTTCGCGCCGACGAGCCAGCAGGCAGCCGGCGGCGAGACGCCGGCCGGCGTCTCGAACTTCTTCATGGCGTCGGTCACGCGTTCGACGATCCTGGCCTTCGTTGCGTCGTCGCACTCCGCCGCCGCACGCGCCAGCGGACCGATACCGAGCGAGAACTGCGCCGCATCACGCGCCGTCGCGGCCATGTGCATCACCGTATCGAGCTTTTCGATCTTCACATTGTTGAAGCCCGCACCCTCGAGGATCGACTTCAGCCGGACCGGATCTGCGAAAGCGAAGGGTCCCGGCGCAAGCGGATCCAGCGGCGGCTGCGCCGGCAGAAGATCGCGCGCCGCGACGAACGGCGCGAAAGCCCAGACATTCTCCGGCATCGCCCGCCAGCAGACGAAGGCGAGCCGCCCGCCGGGCTTCAGAGCCTTGCGGATATTGGCAAATGCCGCCGTCGGGTCGGAGAAGAACATCACGCCGAAACGCGACGTCACCGCGTCATATTCCGGCTTGAATGGCTGCGCGGAGGCATCCGCTTCGACGAACTCGACTGACTTTGAGCCTGCGCGTGCGCGCGCGACGCCGAGCATGGGCGCCGAGATGTCGACGCCCGTGATGTGACCTCTCGAGCCTGCGGCGTCGGCAAATGCGAACGTCGTGGCACCACAACCGCAACCGACATCGAGAACGCGCTCGCCAGGCTTCACCGCAGCAAAACGCACAAGCGCTTCGTGGATCGAACGGAGATTGCGATCCATGCTGTCCTGCGCCTCGGCCCAGCGCTTGCCCGCCGGTCCGTTCCAATAGTCGATCTGGTCCTGGTTCGCGCTCATTTGTTCAGCTTCCTCTTGCGCATGGCGAGGGTACGCAGCCTGAGGCCGTTGAGCTTGATGAAGCCCTGCGCATCCTTCTGGTCATAGGCGCCCTGGTCATCCTCGAACGTCACCAGATCCTGGTTGTAGAGCGAGTAAGGCGAGGAGCGGCCGATGACGATCACGTTGCCCTTGTAGAGCTTCAGCCGCACGGTGCCGGTTACGAATTCCTGGCTCTTGTCGATCAGCGTCTGCAGCATCTCGCGTTCCGGCGAGAACCAGAAGCCGTAATAGATCATCTCGGCATAGCGCGGCATCAGATCGTCCTTCAGATGCGCCGCGCCGCGGTCGAGCGTGATCAACTCCATCGCGCGATGGGCCGTCAGAAGGATCGTGCCGCCAGGCGTCTCGTACACGCCGCGTGACTTCATGCCGACAAAGCGGTTTTCGACGAGATCGAGGCGGCCGATGCCGTTCGCCTTGCCAAGATCGTTGAGCCTGGCAAGGAGCGATGCCGGCGAAAGCTTCTGGCCGTCGACCGATACCGGATCGCCCTTTTCGAAACCGATCTCGACGATCGTCGGCTTGTCCGGCGCATCTTCCGGCGAGATGGTGCGCTGATAGACGATGCTGTCGGGCTCGACGGCCGGGTCTTCCAGGACTTTTCCTTCCGACGAGGAGTGCAGAAGATTGGCGTCGACGGAGAATGGCGCCTCGCCGCGCTTGTCCTTGGCGATCGGGATCTGGTGCTTTTCGGCGAATTCGATGAGCCTGGTGCGGCTGGTGAGATCCCATTCGCGCCACGGTGCGATGATCTTGATGTCGGGCTTGAGCGCGTAATAGCTGAGCTCATAACGGACCTGGTCGTTGCCCTTGCCGGTCGAGCCATGGCTGACCGCGTCGGCGCCGAGCTTCTCGGCCAGTTCGATCTGCTTCTTGGCGATCAGGGGACGCGCAATCGAAGTGCCGAGCAGATAGACACCCTCATACACCGCATTGGCGCGGAACATCGGGAAGACATAGTCGCGGACGAATTCTTCGCGCACATCCTCGATGAAGATGTTTTCCGGCTTGATGCCGAGCATCTCCGCCTTCTTGCGCGCCGGTTCCAGTTCCTCACCCTGGCCAAGGTCGGCGGTGAAGGTGATCACCTCCGCGCCATAGGCGGTTTGCAGCCACTTCAGGATGACCGAGGTATCGAGACCACCCGAATAGGCCAAAACGACTTTCTTCACATCCTTCGCAGCCACGATCTGTCCTACATTCGCAAGGCCGAAATTCCGGCCAAGCCCTTTTGCTGAAACGGTTTATTCGTTTTCGACTTTGCCGCACCCTCCCCCCACACGAGGCAGCGGAGCGGCGCCGAACCGCCACCGGTTAAATAGGCCACACGGCACAGCGTCAAGCAGGCATGGCGCGCATTGCAGGGTTGCAGCGCGGCAGCGACTACCAGCTTCCGCCGTCGACGCGGATCACCTGGCCGGTCGTGTAGCTCGATGCATCGCTTGCGAGATACAGCGCCGTTCCGACAATTTCCTCGGGGTTGCCGAAGCGCTTGAGGCCGAGGCGCTGCTGCGCCGCCTTGTCGTCGCGCCACGCGGTCGAGACATCGGTCAGGAACGGACCCGGGCATATGCAATTCACCCGCACCTTCGGCCCGAACGCCTTCGCCAACGCGACGGTCATGGAATTGATCGCCGCCTTGGCGCCGCCATAGGGAATTGTGTGCGGCATCGGAAGGTAGGACGCGGTGCTCGACAGGTTGATGATAACGCCGCCATCGCCCGCCATCATCTTCTCGCCCACGATGGATGAAAGCCGGAAGGGGCCCTTGAAGTTGATGTCGATCACCTTGTCGAACAATTCCTCAGTCGTCTCGAGCAGCGACGGCGCGAGCGGCGACATGCCGGCATTGTTGACGAGGATGTCGACGCGGCCGAAATGCTTGTAGGCGGCGTCGGCGAGCGCATCATTGTCGCTCCACTTTCCGACATGCGCCGCAAAGGGCAGCGCGCGGCGGCCAAGCGCCTCGACGTCCTTGGCCACCGCCTGGCACGCATCGAGCTTGCGACTGGAGATCACCACGTCTGCGCCGGCCTTCGCGAAGGCGAGCACCATCTGACGCCCAAGGCCGCGCGAGCCACCGGTGACGACGGCGATCTTGTTGGAAAGGTCGAAGGGCTTGTTCATGCAATCCTCGTTTGGCATGGCCGGCGGAATGCGGCCATGACGGTCGGTCAACTCGGCATCCTTGCCAGCTCGGCCGAGCGCATCGCGGCCAACTTTTCACCGGCCAGTCGCTCACTCACGCGCTGCTTCACGCTTTCGCTCTTGAGCTGGCCGCAGGCAGCCATGATGTCCCGCCCGCGCGGCGTGCGCACCGGCGAGGCGTAGCCCGCGCGATTGACGATCTCGGCGAACTTTTCGATCTGCTCCCAGTCGGAGCATTCGTACGGCGCGCCGGGCCAGGGATTGAACGGGATGAGGTTGATCTTGGCCGGAATGCCCTTGATGAGCTTCACCAGCTCGCGCGCTTCCGCGAGGCTGTCGTTCACGCCCTTCAGCATCACATATTCGAAGGTGATGCGGCGCGCGTTCGACGCGCCCGGATAGGTGCGGCAAGCCTCAAGCAGTTCCTTCAGCGGATATTTCTTGTTGATCGGCACGAGAACATCGCGGACATCGTCCCGCACCGCGTGCAGCGAGATCGCGAGCGACGAGCCGATCTCCTGTCCCGCGCGCGCGATCATCGGAACGACGCCGGCGGTCGAGAGCGTCACGCGGCGCCTGGAAAGGGCGAGGCCGTCGCCATCCGTCACGAGCGCCAGCGCCGCCTTCACATTGTCGAAATTGTAGAGCGGCTCGCCCATGCCCATCATGACGACATTCGTGACCTTGCGGTTCGGCGCAGTGCTCGGCCAGTCGCCGAGCGCATCGCGCGCGATCATGAGCTGGCCGACGATCTCGGCCGGCGTCAGGTTGCGCACCAGCTTCTGTGTGCCGGTGTGGCAGAAGCGGCAGTTGAGCGTGCAGCCGACTTGCGAGGAAACGCAGAGCGTCCCCCTGCCCGGCTCCGGAATGAATACGGTCTCGAACTCGATGCCGGGACCTGTGCGCAGCAGCCATTTGCGCGTGCCGTCATTGGAGATCTGCTCGGTCACGACCTCGGGCCGCTCCAGGACGAAACGCTCCGCCATGTCGGCGCGGAAATCCTTGGCCAGGTTCGTCATCGCGCCGAAATCGCGCGCGCCATGCACATAGATCCAGTTCCACAACTGACGCACGCGCATGGGCGCGGCCTTCTCCGGCACGCCGGCTGCGATCAGCGCGGCTTTCAACGCGTCGGCGTCGAGGCCGAGAAGGTTGGTGGGTGTGGTCATGGCGCTGATATTGTCATTCCCGGCTTAGTATTGCGACAGCAATGCGAGGGGAAGGGAATCCGGCTCGTCTGATCGCGCCGGGTCTTTCCGCCTGGATCCCCTGCCCTCGACATCGCTTTAGGCGATGCTCGCCGGGGATGACATCGCGGTCGAGATGTCACATCCCGCAGGATTTGTGGATTGCATCCAGCGCATCCGAGAGACCGGCCAGCGAATAGGTATCGTGCGTGACCGTGCCGCGCTGCGACGTACCGATGACGACCAATTGCTGGCCGCGCTTCATGGATTCCACGAGCCGCACTTCGTCGGCGCGCTGGCGAACCCAGGCCGCGCCGGCGCCGTCTTCGTTCTTGGCGAACATCTCGAACTTGTCGCCGCCGACCTGCGCGGTGACGGCGCTGGCTTCCTTGTAGAGATAGCCGGGCACCGCTTCGGGTTCGGACTTGGTCTTCGGCTTGCGGCCGGGCCAGTCGGTGATGATGAAGTAAGCCGCGTCGCGCTTGGCCTTCTTCGGCTCCATCGACGTGGGCTTGGAGAGCACGTAGCAGATCTTTGAATCGCCGCTGCCGCTCGTATAGGCCGACCAGTCCTTGCTCGTGATGAGAAGCGTGGCGGGATCGGCGGCCGAGGCGGCGGGCAAGATGGCGGCAAGGATGGCAGCCGAGGCGAGCGCACGCGAAAGAATGCGGAAATTCATCGAACTGCCTGCTCCTTGATGCTCGCCCACCCGCTTTATCCAAGCGAAATCAGGCGCTTCTGTGGTGTCGGCCAAGCGCGCCGGAGAATAGGGGCCGCGCGGGCGCGCGTCCATGAAAAAGTCGGCAGGTCCGGCTATTTAGCGTCTCAGGATGAGACTTTGGCGGCGTTTATCGCTTCTTCCACGTCGCGCAGCCGGTCCTTGCCGAAGAATATCTCGGCGCCGACGAAAAAGGTCGGAATGCCGAACACGCCGCGTGCCACCGCGTCTTCCGTGTTTGAGATCAGCTTCGCCTTCACGTCCGCGGCCTGCGCGCGCTCCAGAAGCGCCGGGTCGATCCCGGATTGGGACAGAGCGGCCTTGATGACCTCCGGATCGTCCATCTTCTTGGGCTCGATCCACATATGGTGGAACACCGCGTCCATGTAGCGCGGCAGGATGCCCTCGTTCTGCGCCGCCACCGCCATGCGCATCAGGTTGAGCGTGTTGACCGGAAAGAACGGATTGAACTTGAAGTCGGAGATGCCGTGTGCGCGGATGAAGCGCTGGGTCTCGAGCTGCTCATACGCCATCTTGTTCTTGATATGGCCGAACGCCTGCATCGGCGACTGGTTGCCCGTCGCCTTGAAGATTCCGCCGAGCAGGACCGGCGTGTAGGCGAACTTCACGCCCGTGCGCTTCTCGATATGCGGGATGACGCGGTGCGCCAGGAACGCGTTGGGGCTGCCGAAATCGAAGAGAAATTCCGCTTTCACGCTCATCACCAGGTCTCCGCATAGGGTCGTACGTCGAGTTCAAAGGTCCAGGCGTCGCGGCTCTGCGTGTGCAGATACCAATAGGCGTCGGCGATCGATTCCGGGTTCATCAACTGGTCGGGCTTGATGCTGGCCACCGCAGCCTCGCCGCCCCGAGCCTTGATGCGCTCGCGCACGAAGGCGGTGTCGACGCCGGCGTCGATGATGAGATGCGCGACGTGGATGTTCTGCGGGCCAAGCTCGCGCGCCATGCTCTGCGCCACGGCGCGCAGCCCGAATTTGGCGCTGGCAAACGCCGAATAGCCCTTGCCGCCGCGCAAGCTGGCGGTCGCGCCGGTGAAGAGGATCGTTCCCTTTCCGCGCGGAAGCATCAGCCGCGCCGCTTCGCGTCCGGTGAGAAAGCCGCCATAGCACGCCATCTCCCACACCTTGCGGAAGACGCGCTCGGTCGTTTCGAGAATCGGGAAGTTCACGTTGGCGCCCGGATTGAAGACGCAGACTTCGAGCGGCGCATGCGCGTCGGCTTCGTTCAGGAAGGCGGCGACGTCCTCTTCCTTGCGGGCGTCGAGAGCGCGCGCCTCGCACCGTCCGCCGCCGGATTCGATGTCGGCCTTCAGCGCGCCGAGCTTGTCCGCGGTGCGCCGGCCGGCGAAGACCGTGTATCCCTCCGACGCGAATTTCCTGGCAATGGCGGAGCCGATGAAGTCGCCTGCCCCGATCACGGCGGCGGTGGCGTTGCGCTTCTGCATGAGAGACCTCACCAGTTTTGTTTTAAGACTTATACGTCTTGAAATAATACTGAGTCAATGGCATTGTCCGTTCATGCGCTGGCAAACCCTCGCCAAGGAAGATTGCTCCCTCTCCAGGACACTCGCCGTGATCGGTGACCGCTGGACACTTCTTGTCCTGCGCGATGCTTTCCTGCGCGTGCGCCGGTTCGAGGATTTCGAGAACAGCCTGAAGATCGCGCGCCGGGTGCTGTCGGAGCGCCTGGCCCTCCTTGTCGAGGAAGGCATTCTGCGCAAAGTGCCCTACCAGGAGCGCCCGGTCCGCTATGAATATCGGCTTACCGAAAAAGGCCTTGAGCTTTATCCGGCGATCGTCTCGCTCGTGCATTGGGGCGACAAGCACTACGCGACCAAAGGCGGACCGCCGGTGCTGCACAGGCATCTCGCCTGCGGACATGACTTCCGTTCGGTTCTGACCTGCTCGGAATGCGGCGAAAAGGTCACCGCGCGCGATGTCGAGGCGCGCTCTACTCGCGCAGGCCCCAGCCGATTGCGTAAAGCCGCCACACGATAGTGCCGAGCACCGCGGCAAGCGTCAGTGTCAGCGTCAGGCCGATCGCCGTCGGCGCCTCGTTAAAGCCAATCATCGCGTGGCGCAGCCCGTTGATGAAATAGAAGAACGGATTGCCGTACGCCATCCAGCGCAGCCAGGGAGGCAGCATGGCGACGGTGTTGAACACCCCGCCGACCATCGACAGTGGCTGGATGAAAAAGACGACGAGGACGTTGAGCTGCTCGAACGTCTTGGCCCACAGCGCCACGATGATGCCGAGAAATCCGAAAATCATCGAGACAAGAATTACCCAGAACAGGAATTCCGGCAGCGAGTGCATATGCACCGCGCCGAAAGCCATCCCGATCAGCATGATGCCGAGCGCGGTGAACACCGAACGCAGGATGACGATGGAGATCGTTCCGGCGATCATTTCCACATAGGACAGCGGCGAGACGAGGATTTCCTCGATGCTCTTCTGAAAGCGCTGGAAATAGATCTGCGACGTCGCCTGCAGGAACGCCGCGTTGACGATGTTCATCATCACGACGCCGGGCAGCACGAATTCCAGATAGGAATAGGTGCCAAAATTCTTGATCCGTCCGCCCACCACGAAGCCGAAGATGAAGATGAACAGCAGCGCCGAGATCAGCGGCGCGATCACCGCCTGAATCGGCACGCGCGCCAGGCGCTGGATCTCGCGCCGGATCATCGTCCAAAGGCCGATCCAGTTGATGGTCATCGCGCGGCCACCGCGGCATGTTCGGCCGCCTTGCCCGTGGCGGCGAGATAGGCGCGCTCCAGTCCACCAGGTTCAGTGAAGAACTCCTCTTTGGGGCCATTGCGCACGATGCGCCCTTTGTTGACGATCGCGATGTTGCGGCACAGCCGCTCGATCTCTTCGAGATAGTGCGAGGTGAGCAGAATGGTTGTCCCGTCGCGGTTCAGTTCCTGCAGATAGCGCCACAGATCCATGCGCAGCTCGACATCGACGCCGGCGGTCGGCTCATCGAGGATGAGAAGCTTGGGATCGTTGATCATGGCGCGCGCCAGGATCACGCGGCGCTTGAGCCCGCCCGAAAGTTCGCGGAACGGCTTGTTTGCATGCTGCACCAGGTCGAAGCGCTCGATCAGCATGTCGATGCGCCTTTTCCGCTCCGCGGCACGCATGCCGAAATAGCCGCCCATCCAGTCGACGATGTTGCGCGCATTGGCAAAGGGATCGACGTTGAATTCCTGCGGGCTGAGGCCGACAAGCTTGCGCGCGTTGCGATAGTCGGCGACCGCGTCGACGCCGAAGATCCGGATCGTGCCGGATGTCGGATTGGTGATGCCGGTGACGCAATGGATCGTCGTCGATTTGCCGGCGCCGTTGGGCCCGAGAAAGCCGAAGAAGTCGCCGGGCTGAATCGTCAGCGAGACGTCCTCGACCGCGACGGTTCCGCTCTTATAGACTTTGCGGAGATGGGAAATTTCGAGTGCTGGTGTCATGAGTTCGGCGCAACTATACAGCGAGCGCCTGTGTTGTCACTTGCGCGAACGGATGATCGGCGCGCCCCATTTGTGTTGTGGGGGTATTTCCGCTGCGGCACCTCCAGCGGAGATGGGTCGGCTGCCATAGCCGCCGGTGCTGATCAGACGGTCGTAAAGCACGATGGCGCCCGCCATTCCGACGTTGATGGAGAACTTCGTCGGGATTTTCACGACAAATTCGCAGCGCTTCAGAACCTCTTGCGACAGCGACATGCGCTCCGCGCCGAACACATATGCGGCGCGCGTGGGGTGGCGGAAGCGCGGCAGCTCGACAGCGTCATCGGTGATTTCAACGCCGACCAGCCGGCAGCCGATGGGCAGGCGAAACTCTTCGGCGTCGGCGTAGGAATATAGCGGGATCGCGCCTTCGGTGCGCGAGGTGTCGGACTGCGCCTCCGAGAGCCTTACGCGCGCATTGATCGTGAAGAAGAAGCTTGCGTCGAACGCATTGGCGATACGCATGAGATTGCCGAGGTTCATCGGCTTGGATATTCCGTCGACCCCGACCGCAAAATAGCCGCGCATAAGGTTCTATAGCCCGCTTTTACTGTGGCACCATTCGGTACTATTCATAGGGCCATGGCAAATCCGGTTCTAGTCGAACTCACCCGCGGCGCGATGGTCGAGAGCGTGCATCGCGGTTCCGTCGCGATCATGGACGCAGACGGAAAGATGCGCCTGGCGCTGGGCGACGTGGAATCACTGGTCTATTCCCGCTCCTCGCTCAAACCGATGCAGGCGATCCCGCTTGTCGAGTCGGGAGCCGCTGCCGCGTTCGGCCTCAGCGATGAGGAAGTGGCGCTTGCCTGTGCCTCGCATTCCGGCGAGCCGATGCACACCGAGCGCGTCGCCGCATGGTTGCAGCGTCTTGGCCTTGGCGAGAGTGATCTCGCCTGCGGAGCGCATCCGTCGCGGTACGAACCCGTCGCCGAAGCCATGATCAAGCGCGGAGAGAAGCCGACGCGGATCTTCAACAACTGCTCGGGCAAACACACCGGCTTTCTCACCGTCGCGCGTCACTGGGACATCGCGACGAACGGCTATGAACAGGTCTCGCATCCCGTGCAGCAGGCTGTCGCTGCAGCTCTGCGTGAACTCAGCGATGCGAAGAGCCTGCCCTACGGCATCGACGGTTGTGCTGCGCCCAATTTCGCGACTTCGCTGACGCAATTTGCGCGCGCCGCCGCCCGCATGGCCGCGCCGGACAAGCTTGCGCCGGAGCGCGCGGCAGCGTGCCGACGTCTCCTCTCCGCGATGATCGCCCATCCCGAGCTGGTTTCCGGCACCGGACGCGCCTGCGCCATCCTGATGCGTGCCTGTACCGGCCGAGCGGCCGTGAAGGCCGGCGCCGAAGGATTTTATGCGGGCTGGATTCCGCACGCCGGTCTCGGCATCGCGATCAAGATCGACGACGGTGCGGGCCGCGCATCCGAGACGGCAATCGCCGCGGTACTCGACGGGCTCGGCCTTCTCGATGCCAGCGAGCCTGCGCGCAAGGTATTGCACGCGCCGATCCTCAATACGCGTGGCGCAACAGTCGGCGAGCGGCGGCCGTCTGCCGCGCTCACCGGACTGAAGCTTTCCTGACGATCAGTTCCCCAACTTCGCCGGCGGCGTCGAAGCATCCGTCTTGTCGGACTTGTTATCCTTGTCCGATTTGTTGTCCTTGGCCGGTACCGTATAGGGCTCGATCGACATGATCGCGCAGCGGCCACGAATGCCGTCGCTGCGCGTCAGAACCGAATCGCCTTTTTCGATGCAACTGATCGACAGCGCCCCGGGCGATTTGATGACAAGCCGCTCGTGATATTTGAAATCCGAGCAGGTACCGATGAGCTTCAGCAGCCACTTCTGGTGTCTGTAATTTTCCAAAACAAGGGTTTTGTCGTTGATGCTGGACCAATTGTAGATGTCGTCGTGACGAATGCAGCTATCGGCCAGTGCCGGCGTCGTGGCCAGCACCGCAACCGCGGCCAGGCCAAATATCCATCTCCTCATACTTGGTGTGTCCTTCGAACTGGGTGCCCTCCAGAACTTCATTATACCGGTTTGGCGTCCTTTTTGTTCCGCCATTCCCGCTTTGCCGCGGCACGAGGTTCCCGTAATGTGCCGCACCTTGCCATTGGTATGACGTAAATAATCGGGAGAAACGCCATGAAAGCCTTGCTTTGCACGCACTATGGACCGCCGGAAGAAATGGAGCTGCGCGAACTGCCCTCGCCGGCGCCCGGCAAGAACCAGGTGCTGATCACGGTCAAGGCGTGCGGGGTGAACTTTCCAGACGTTCTGATGCTGGCCGACAAGTACCAGTTCAAGCCGGCACTGCCCTTCCCGCCAGGCGGCGAAGTCGCGGGCGTGGTGAAGGCGCTCGGCGAGGGGGTCAGCAATCTCAAGGTCGGTGACCGCGTCGCGGTGTCGATCGGCAATGGCGGGTTCGCGGAAGAGGTCCTCGCCGATGCACGGCGATGCGTTCCGATGCCGGCCAATGTCGGCTTCGATGTCGCCTCGGCGTTCATCGTGACCTACGGAACCTCGTACCACGCGCTGAAGGACCGCGCGAAGCTGAAACCGGGCGAGACTCTCGTCGTGCTCGGCGCGGCCGGCGGCGTCGGTCTGTCGGCCGTCGAACTCGGCGTCGCATTTGGCGCCAGGGTCATCGCCGGCGCCTCGTCGCAGGAAAAGGTCGATCTGGCGATCAAGCACGGCGCGAGCGCGGGCTTTGTCTATCCCAGGCTGCCGCTGTCGCGCGACCAGCAAAAAGCGCTGTCGGACAAGATCAAGGAACTGACCGGCGGACTCGGCGCGGACGTTCTCTACGATCCGATCGGCGATCAGTATGCCGAGCCGGCGCTGCGCGCGATGAACTGGGAAGGTCGCTATCTGGTGATCGGCTTTGCGGCCGGCGAGATTCCGAAGGTGCCGCTGAACCTGACGCTGCTCAAGGGTTGCGACGTGCTGGGCGTGTTCTGGGGCATGGCGACGCAGCGCGATCCCAAGCATGCGAACGACAGTCTCAAGGACATCATGCAGATGATATCCGACGGAAAGCTGCATCCCGACGTCTCGGCCAAGTTCCCGCTCGCCGAAGGCGGCAAATCCATCCGTATGCTGATGGACCGCAAGGCGATGGGCAAGGTCGTCGTGACGATGGGGTGAAGCGCCCTCCGCGCGTCCTTCTGTGGGCTCGGGACTAGGATTTGCTTTGGCCCTCGCCCCGGGCGTGCCGGAGGGCGAGAGCCTGATCTCTAGACCGCCGACCACACCATCGCGGCGACCGTCGCCGCCATCAGCGCCGTGCCGAGCCAGCCGAGGACGCGAAGCCACGACGGCACCGCAAGCGTCTGCTTTCCGCCGCGTGGTGATATCACGATCATCATCACCGCCATGATCGGCACGGCCACGACGCCGTTGATGACGGCGGCCCAGAACAGCATCGCGATCGGATCGATGCTGGTGAGCGTCAGACCTGCGCCCGCCAGCGTCGCCGCGCTGACGATCGCATAGAATCCGATCGCGCGATTGGCCGGCAGTTCGAGGCTGCCGCGCAGGTGAAACGACTCCGCGACGGCGTAGGCCGCCGAACCCGCCAACACCGGCACGGCCAGCAAGCCGGTGCCGATGATGCCCGCCGAGAACAAGGCAAAGGTGAAGATGCCGGCGATTGGCCGCAACGCCTCGGCGGCCTGGGAAGCGGTCTGAATGTGAGTCAGGCCGTGCGCATGCAGCGTCGCTGCGGTCGTGATGATGATGAAAAGCGCGATGACGTTGGACGCGATCATGCCGGTCCAGGTGTCGCGCGCGATATGGCGGAACGCCTTGGCGCTCAGCGCGTGCGGCTCGTTGCGGTGGCGATGACTGAGATTGGACTCTTCGGCCTCCTGCGAGGCCTGCCAGAAGAACAGGTAGGGACTGATGGTTGTGCCGAACACCGCAACGACCGTCAAAAGCAAGTCGCGGTTGAGCGAAATCTGCGGCCAGACGGTCGCCTTCAGCACGGTGAGCCAAGGCACCTCGACGCTGAACGCCGCCGCGACATAGACGAACAGCACGAGCGTGAGAAACTTCAGATAGCCGACATAGCGGTGATAGGGGACAATGATCTCCGCCGTCAGGCAAACCACGCCGAACATCAGAGCGTAGGCGACGGCCGGGCCGCCGACGATCAGCCTCAGGCTCTCGCCCATCGCGGCCAGATCGGCCGCAATGTTGATCGTGTTGGCGATCGCCAGAAGCGAAACGATGGCGAAGAGCACGGGTGGCGGCAGCCGGTCTGCGATGTTGCGCGCAAGGCCGGCGCGCGTATCCCAGCCGATGCAGGCGCTGATGATCTGGATCGCGACCATGAAGGGCAGCGTGAGCAACATCGTCCAGCCGAGCTGATAGCCAAACTGCGCACCAGCCTGCGAATAGGTGGCGATGCCGCTGGGATCATCGTCGGCGGCACCCGTTATGAGCCCGGGCCCAAGTGCGCGCCACGCCGTTCCAAGTCCGGACTTCTCGGTGGCCATGCTTTCCTCCGACTCGGCTTGCAGGATCGCAGGCTAGTACCTACCTTTTTTCGGACGGCAAAGGGGATACAGCATGTCGATATTGGGTTGGGCGATTTTCGGGATGATCACGGGGTTTGTGGCGAGCAAAGTCGTCAACCGGCGCGGCGAAGGGTGCATCGTCAACATGGTGCTTGGGCTTGTGGGCGCCCTCGTCGGCGGCGCGATCTTCCGCGGCATATCCGACTTCGACATGTTCCGTTTCAACCTGACGTCGATGTTCGTCGCGATCCTCGGCGCGATCATCGTGTTGTTCCTGTGGCACGCCGTGACGGGAAGCCGGACTCTGCGGTAAATGCGAGTACAAATCCCCACCCGAAGGCCACCTCAACCGGAGCTTGTCGAAGGGCGAGGGTCGACATTGGCCCGTACGAAATTGGAATACCGCTACTCCGCCGCCGGCTTCGGCACATAGATCTCGCCGCCGCCCTGCTTGAACTCATCGGCCTTCTTCGCCATGGCGGCGCGGATCTCTGCGGTCGAGAGGGAATCGTTCTGGCCGCGCGCGGCGTCGCGCACTTCCTGGCTGATCTTCATCGAGCAGAATTTCGGCCCGCACATGGAGCAGAAATGCGCCACCTTCGCGCCGTCCGCCGGAAGCGTTTCGTCGTGGAACGCCTGCGCCGTTTCGGGATCGAGGGCGAGCGCAAACTGGTCGCGCCAGCGGAATTCGAACCGCGCCTTGCTCATCGCGTCGTCCCAGATGCGCGCAGCCGGATGGCCCTTGGCGAGATCGGCGGCATGCGCTGCAATGCGGTAGGCGATCACGCCGGCCTTCACGTCGTCGCGGTCCGGCAGCCCGAGATGCTCCTTCGGCGTGACGTAGCAGAGCATCGCCGTGCCGAACCAGCCGATCATCGCCGCGCCGATTGCGCTCGTGATGTGGTCGTAGCCGGGCGCAATGTCCGTCGTCAGCGGCCCGAGCGTGTAGAACGGCGCTTCATCGCAGACCTTTAGCTGGCGATCCATGTTCTCCTTGATCTTGTGCATCGGCACATGGCCGGGACCTTCGATCATGGTCTGCACGTCGTGGCGTTGCGCGATCTTGTTGAGCTCGCCAAGCGTCTCGAGTTCGGCGAACTGCGCGGCGTCGTTGGCGTCCGCGATGGAACCGGGGCGCAGGCCGTCACCGAGCGAGAACGAAACGTCATACTGTTTCAGGAGCTCGCAGATGTCCTCAAAATGCGTGTAGAGGAAATTCTCCTTGTGATGCGCGAGACACCATTTGGCGAGGATCGAGCCGCCGCGCGATACGATGCCGGTGACGCGGTTCGCAGTCAGCGGGATGTGCGCCAGGCGCAGGCCCGCATGCACGGTGAAATAATCGACGCCCTGCTCGCATTGTTCGACGAGCGTGTCGCGATAGATCTCCCAGGTCAGGTCCTCGGCGACGCCGCCGACTTTCTCCAGCGCCTGGTAGATCGGAACTGTTCCGATCGGGACGGGTGAATTCCTGATGATCCACTCGCGGATCGTGTGGATGTGACGCCCGGTCGAAAGGTCCATCACAGTGTCGCCGCCCCAGCGGATCGACCAGACGAGTTTCTCGACCTCCTCCGCCACGCCCGATGTGACGATCGAGTTGCCGATATTCGCGTTCACCTTGGTGAGGAAATTGCGGCCGATGATCATCGGCTCCGTTTCCGGGTGATTGATGTTGGCCGGTATGATGGCGCGGCCGCGCGCGATCTCGTCGCGCACGAATTCCGCCGTGATCTGACCGGGGATCGATGCGCCGAACGAGTTGCCGTCCGCAAGCGCCGAGCGCCCGAGATTCTCGCGCGCTGCGATGAACTTCATCTCCTCGGTGATCAGGCCCTGCCGCGCATAGTGAAGCTGCGAGACGTTGCGCCCCGGCCTGGCGCGCAGCGGCTTGCGCCCGGCCCGGTCGAATTGCGGCACCGAGAGAAGCTCGCCGCGCTTCAGACCGTCGTCTTCCGGCCGGCGTGCGCGGCCCTCATATTCCTCGACATCGCCGCGGGCGAGAATCCACTCGCGGCGGCGCGCGGCCAGGCCCTTTTCGATATCGATCCCGGCGGTTTCATCCGTATACGGACCAGATGTGTCGTACAGTCGCACCGGCGCCTCGCCGCCCGACAGCGCGACCTCGCGGAACGGCACGCCGTCGACAAAAATCTTCCTGGAGCCGGGCAAGGCGCCGCGGGTGATTTCGGTCACGGTCTTGGAATTGAGGATGGGTTTGTTCATCTGCCTCTCCCTACACCGGTACTAGCCGGATCAGGTTCAAAGGGATTCGCACAATTGCGATCTCAGCCCTTGCGGGCACCCCTGGGATAGGTGCGATGATGGGCCCAAGCAGGCGCGGATTCAAGCGCTCACCTCACATGAAGAGAACACATGGCCACATCGATTCGCCGCGCGACACCCAAAGATGGCCCCGACGTCGGAGAGGTCTTTCTCGCTGCGCGGGCGACGATGACCTATCTGCCGCGCCTGCACACGGATGACGAGACGCGGAACCACTTTAAGGGCGTCGTCGAAGGCAAGGAAACCTGGGTCGCCGAACGCGACGGCAAAGTCGTCGGCTTTGCCGTGGTCGATGGCGGCTGGCTCGAACATCTTTATGTGCATCCCAGCCGCTTCAACTCGGGAACCGGCTCAAAGCTTTTCGAGGCAGCCACCAAGAAGCATCCGCAGGGATTCCAGTTCTGGGCGTTTCAGCAGAATGCCGGCGCGCGCCGCTTCTACGAACGCCATGGCAGCGCGCTCGTGCGGTTGACCGACGGCGCGGACAACGAAGAGAAAACGCCGGACGCTCTGTATGTCTGGCCGGCCAAGTCCGAGGCGGCGTCGTGAATGACGTGGTAAGCGGACCCACGCAGGTGACGCGCCGCCCCCGCGGCGGTGCCGCGGCGCTTGGCGCCGTCGCATTGGGCGCGCTTGCAATCGGTGCCGCCGCGATCGGATTCCTCGCCATCGGCAATCTGGCCGTGGATCGGCTTTCGATCGGCCGTGCGAGAGTCCGCCGCCTCGTGATCGACGATCTTACGGTGCGCAAGATGAAGCTGCCGCGCGAAGGCTAGACAAGTACTTTCTCGAACTCGATTTCGTGCTGGATCGGAATGCCGTGTTCGCCGATGAGCGGGATCGACGGCTTGATCTTTCGAGACTGCTCGACCGCGCCGGGATACAGAGCGGCCATGTTCCAGCCGAGTCGCTGGTAGAACCGGATCGCCCGGATATTGTCGTTCGTCGTCACCAGCCACAGGCGTCGCACGCCCTGCGCCCGTGCGAACAGGGTCGCAGCCTCAAGCAGCGCAGTACCAACTCCACGATTCTCCACCAGGCTGTCGAGGCTGACAATCTCGATCTGATCGCCGTCGCGATGGTAGGTGAGTGCGCCCAGTATCTTTCCGTCTTCATCGGCCACAAAACCTTGCAGCCGACGCGCGTCATATTCCTTTCCGCGCGATACGATGGTTGTGCCGTTATAGTTTGTCCTCCACGCGGCAAGGACGGCGTCGTCGTGCGATGCATCCTTCGCGATGACCCGAAAGCTCACGACGCCGCAAAAGCCCGGAACTCGTTGATCACGCCTTTGACCGCGACTGTCACGATCTTCTCGCCGGCCTCGACGGTGGCCTGCGACGGATCCGAGCCGATGCGACCGTCGGGAAAGCGGCGGCGGTAGTCCTCCGCGTCATAGATCGGACCGTTCGGCGCGATGCGCGGCGTCATCTCCACGCGCTTGATCGCGTCGGGGTACCCGAAATAGGTCACCGAGACTTCGGAGGGCGTCGCGTGGCTGCCCTCGCCCACCGGGAAAAGCTGCCTGCAAAGGTCCATCACACCGGGAAGTTCCCACCAATTGCGCAAGGTGCAGCGCAGCGGCGGGCGATTGGAATGCGCGTCGTTGAACGTGATGCCGTGATACATCTCCGAGAACGCGGCCGTGATGGTGGCGATGTTGCCGCCATGGCCGTTCAGCCAGTAGATGCGCTCGAAGCCATGGCGCGTCAGCGACTGCGCCCAATCCGTCATCGCTGCGATCATGGTCGAAGGCCGCAGCGTGATGGTTCCGGCAAATCCCATGTGATGCTGCGCCTGTCCGACGTTGAACGTCGGCCCGACCAGGATGCCCGCCTCGTCTCCGGCGCGGCGCGAAATGATTTCGGGACAAAGAGAATCGGTGCCGAGCAGGCCGTTGGGGCCATGCTGTTCGGTCGAGCCGATGGGAATGAGGATGGCCTTGGACTTGGCGAGATAGGCCTCGACTTCCGGCCAGGAGGAAAGATGAAGCTGCATGTTCTGTGTATTAACCTCCCCATTCGCGCTCAAGCAGAGCGCGAAGATCGACTTCGTCGGCATCCTTGAGAGGATAAGGTGCACCAAGCGCGGCGCAGGCGCTACGTCCCTCGCGTACAAGGGCATCGTAAACTTCCAGATGAATCTCCTTGAGTGCCGTTGCGTCACGATGGCTGACCGCGAACAACGCACGATGGGTGAGCCGGTCGATCTCGGCCTGCTGATCGGCGGTGAGCAGCCGGTAAAGCGAAAACGGCGTTTTGAAGAAGTGACCGGCATCTGCTTGCACCGCCATCAACTGGGCGATCTGGGTATTGATGAGGTCCATTTCCATCATCGCCAGCGTTGACCATTGCCCGCGATGCAGCAGGCGCATCGGCCAGGTGGCGCCCTGGCGCGTCATTTTGATGATTGTCCCCAAGATTCGGGCGATGTCGGGCACCGGCGGTTCCCAGCCGGTCAGCAGTCTGGGCGCGATGCCGCGACGATCAAACAGCAGCTTTACGGCGGGACGTTTCTGCCTTTCGAGAGAAGACTCCGTCTCATAAAAGAGATCGAGCTTCACGCCGTTTTCCGACAAGGCGTGAACGGCCGATACACCCGGCGCCGCCGCATCGCACCATGCAAACGGCCGGAACAGCTTTCCGAGCAGAGCCTCGCGCTCGGCGTATACGGCGTCGAATGCGGCGTCATCGACCGCAATAAAAGCATCGATATCCGAATAGGGATCATCGTCGCCGCGCGCCAGGCTCCCCTGCAGCCAAACTCCCGCGATGCGCTCGTCACCCTTTGCGATGTCGACGAGACGTCCGATGAGCGCGTCACGGCGGGTGACCATCTCGGCGGCGTGGTTCTTCATCATGGCACGAGACTTTTCTGCAGCTTGTCGAGCGCCTTTTTCCAGGCCGCACGCTCGGCCTCGACCGCATCGGTGCCTGAGAGCTTGTTCGACTGCACGACGATCTGCGCCTTGCCGGCGCCCTTCGCGTAGAAATTGATTTCGAGCCGGCCGGCCTTCTTCCACGCACCACGCCAGTACTTGTCCCTGGTGAGCGAGGATTGCACGAACGTGCCTCGCGGGAACCATTTTGCGTGATCCGCGGTCGCGGCAGCGAAGAGCTTGGAAAGGCCGGCGTCCATCACGCGCGAAACGCTGACCGAGAACTCGCCGTCGCATTTCTGGTTGGCGGACCGGATGCCGCGCGCCCTTTCGTAGGAGACGGCGATCATCTGTCCCCACCAGGGCCCGACCTTCATTTTCCGGTTCAGGATGGCAGTGATGCCCTTGTGGTCGAGCTTGGCCGCGCCCTCCCTGTCCAACGCCTTGAACCAGTAATCCCAGCCTTTGCCCGTTTTCGCCGTGATCCCGGCCTCTGTCATGATGGGTTTGACCGGCGCTTGCCCCTTTTCCGCCATGGCTTAATCTCCCCGGATCGCTATTCGACACCAAAAGACTTTGCGAGGAAACCGCCCCATGCATGCCGGTAAACACGGGCCGCTTCACGGCGTCACGATCATCGACCTGACCAGCTTCATCTTCGGCCCCTATGCCACCCAGACGCTGGGCGATCTGGGAGCCGAAGTGATCAAGGTCGAGGCGCCGACGGGCGACAAGCAGCGCTTCGGCCTCAAGCAGAACAAGAGCAAGAACATGGGCTCGACGTTCATGATGCTGAACCGCAACAAGAAATCGGTGGCGCTGGACCTCAAGCTCGAGGCCGACCGCGAGAAGCTGCGCGCCCTGATCCCGACGGCGCAGGTCTTCATCCACAATGTGCGCACCAGCGCGATGGACCAGCTCGGCTTCGGTTATGAGCAGGTGAGCGCCATCAATCCCTCGATGGTCTATGTCCATCTCGTCGGCTTCGGATCCGAAGGCCCCTATGGCGGACGGCAGGCGTTCGACGATCTGGTCCAGGCCGCGTCCGGCGGTGCCGACATGCTGCTGGACAGTGAGGGCCAGAGCACGATGCGCATGTTCCCCAGCTTTGTCGCCGACAAGGTCTCTGGCCTGCACGCGCTCTATGCGACGCTCGCCGCGCTCTTTCACCGCGAACGCACCGGCGAGGGCCAGTTCGTCGAAGTGCCGATGCTGGAAAGCTATACGAGTTTCCTGATGGTCGAGCATCTCTATGGCGCATCCTTCGAACCTGTCGTCGGACATGTCGGCTCGACGCCCGCGCTCGCTCCCGACCGTGCCGCCTTCAAGACCAAAGACGGCTGGATCGCGACCATGCCGTCCGGCAAGGAAGGCGCGAACCACTTCATGCAGCTTGGCGGCATTCCGGATTTCTACAACAGCGAGGAATTCGTCACCGCCAAGACCAGCAAGGAAAAAGTGGCGCTCTACAACAAGGCGATGCGGCAGGCCGCGTCGATGCACACGACAGAGGAGTGGATGAAGCTCGGCCAGCAGCACCGCATCCCGATCATGCGCGCCAACACGCTGGACGGCGTGCTCGAGGATCCGCATCTGAAGGCCGTCGGCTTCTTCGAAGTCCTGCCGCATGAGACCGAAGGCCAGTGGCGCTCGATGAAACCGCCGATCAAATTCTCCAAAACGCCGGCCAGCGTGCGGAGCAATCCGCCTCCAACCGGCGCACACACAGACGAGGTGCTGGGCAAGGTCGGGATCAAGTCGAAGGCTGCGGAGTAGTCATGTCGGATTCAGTTTTTCCGGTTTCCAAGGATTGGCAGACGCGCGCGCTGATCGACCGATCGAAATACGACGCCATGTATGCGCACTCGCTGAAGGATCCGGAAGGGTTCTGGGCGCAGCAGGCCAAGCGGATCGATTGGATCAAGCCGTTCACCAGGGTCAAGAACGTCTCCTGGGATCCGGACAATCTGCACATCAAGTGGTTCGAGGACGGCACGCTCAACGTCTCGGCCAACTGCATCGACCGGCACCTGCCAAAGCGCGCCAAGCAGACGGCGATCATCTGGGAAGGCGATGATCCCAAAGACAGCAAGCACATCACCTATGAGGAGATGCATCGCGAGGTCTGCCGTTTCGCCAATGTTCTGAAGGCGCACGGCGTCAAAAAGGGAGATCGGGTCACGATCTACCTGCCGATGATCCCCGAGGCTGCATACGCGATGCTGGCCTGCGCGCGCATCGGCGCGGTGCATTCGGTGGTGTTCGCGGGTTTCTCGCCTGACAGCCTCGCCGGCCGCATTCTCGATTGCGAAAGCACGATCGTGCTGACCGCCGATGAAGGCATGCGCGGGGGAAAGCCGATCCCGCTCAAGATGAACACCGATCTTGCGCTGACGAAGTGCCCGGGTGTGGAGACGGTGATCGTTGTCAAGCGCACCGGCGCGCCGGAACTCAAGCACAAGGGCCGCGACTTCTACTATCACGAAGAGGCGGCGAAGGTTTCGGACGTCTGTCCACCCGTGGAGATGAACGCCGAGGATCCGCTGTTCATCCTCTATACCTCAGGCTCGACCGGAAAACCGAAAGGCGTGCTGCACACCACCGGCGGGTATGCGATGTACACAGCCTTCACGCATGAGTACGTGTTCGACTACCATGACGGCGACATCTATTGGTGCACGGCCGACGTCGGTTGGGTGACGGGCCACAGCTACATCGTCTACGGCCCGCTTGCGAACGGCGCGACGACGCTGATGTTCGAGGGGGTGCCGAATTACCCGACAAGCTCGCGCTTCTGGGAAGTGATCGACAAGCACAAGGTCAACACCTTCTACACCGCGCCGACCGCCCTGCGCGCGCTGATGCGCGAAGGCGATGCGCCGGTGAAGAAGACCAGCCGTTCCTCGCTGCGCCTGCTCGGCAGCGTCGGCGAGCCGATCAATCCGGAAGCCTGGCTGTGGTATCACCGCACCGTCGGCGACGGCCGTTGCCCGATTGTCGACACGTGGTGGCAGACCGAGACGGGCGGCATCCTGATTTCGCCGCTGCCCGGCGCAACCGATCTCAAACCCGGGTCTGCGACCAAGCCGCTGTTCGGCATCGTCCCGCAGCTCGTCGACGCGGACGGCAAGGTTCTGGAAGGCGCGGCGAGCGGCAATCTCTGCCTGCTCGATTCCTGGCCGGGCCAGATGCGCACCGTCTATGGCGATCACCAGCGCTTCATCGACACCTATTTCAAGACATATCGCGGCAAGTACTTCACCGGCGACGGCTGCCGCCGCGACGAAGACGGCTATTACTGGATCACGGGCCGCGTGGACGACGTCATCAACGTATCGGGACATCGTCTGGGCACCGCCGAAGTGGAGAGCGCACTCGTCGCCAACCACGACGTCGCCGAAGCCGCGGTCGTCGGCTATCCGCACGACATCAAGGGCCAGGGCATCTATGCCTATGTCACGCTGAAGATCGGCGTCTCTCCGTCAGACGCGCTGAACAACGAGCTCAAGCAGTGGGTTGGGCGCCAGATCGGACCGATCGCCCGGCCGGACGTGATCCAGTTCGCGCCGGGCCTGCCCAAGACGCGTTCCGGCAAGATCATGCGCCGCATCCTGCGCAAGATTGCGGAAGGCGACATGTCAAACCTCGGCGACACCTCGACCCTGGCGGACCCAGGCGTGGTCGACGACCTCGTCAAGAACGCTCACAAAAAATAGGAGTATGCGTCCATGCTGCAATGGAAAATCGGCGACGTGACCGTCAAGCGCATCGTCGAGATGGAAGTGCCGGTCAAGTATCATCCCAAATATTCGCTGCTCCCCGATGCAACGGCCGATGCCATGAAGACCATGCCGTGGCTCTATCCGCACTTCGTCGCGGAAGACGGCACGCTCGCGCTTTCGATCCATGCGCTGCTGGTCGAAGCGCCGGGGCTTCGCCTTGTGGTCGATACCTGCGTCGGCAACGACAAGCCGCGCGGCCTGACCGGCAACCTGCCGCTCTCCACGCCGTTCCTGCAGCATCTGGAAGATGCCGGCTGGACGCGCGACAGCGTCGATGCGGTCGTCTGCACGCACCTGCATGTCGACCATGTCGGCTGGAACACGATGAAGGACGGCGACAAATGGGTGCCGACCTTCCCGAAGGCGCGCTACCTGATCGGCAAGAAAGAGTATGAGCACTGGACCAAGGAAGGCGATGCTGACCAGCAGGCGATCCTCTCGGATTCCGTGAAGCCGGTGTTCGATGCCGGCCTTGCCCAGCTCGTCGACCTCAACCACCGCGTGTCGCCGGAAGTCCGGCTGACGCCGACGACTGGCCACACGCCCGGCCATGTCAGCGTCGTGATCGAATCGAAGGGCGAGGCCGCGGTCATCACCGGCGATATGGTCCACCACCCGTGCCAGTTCACCCATCCCGAATGGCTCGACCGGTTCGACAATGAAAGCGCCGCGGCCGAGGCCACGCGCCATGCCTTCGTGAAGGACTTCGCGGATCGCCCTGTGCTCGTGATCGGGACCCACTTCGCGGCCCCGACGGCCGGCCGCATCCGCAAGGAAGACGGAGTCTACAAGTTCATCGCCTGACTTGACGGCTCACCGACGGGCGACGGCCGCCGCGCAGGCCCGGAAACCAGTTGGGACTCTACGCGAGGAACCGCGCGTAAGCCTCTAGAGCGCCACGTATCTTCGCAGCCCCCTCCGGGTCTGCGGCGATCGCGGCGGCGTCGGTTTGCTTGCCGAGCAGAGGAACGGTGATGGTGGCTACATCTACCATCTTCGCCGACATGGTCTCGAGCGAGAGGCGCAGCGCGGCCTGCATCGCGACGCTCCGGTCAGAGGCATTGAACAGGGCCACGGGCTTTTGCGGAAACACGTCGCTGGAAACCAGCCAGTCGAGCGCGTTCTTGAGCGAGCCTGGGACGCCCCGGGCATATTCGGGCGAGGAGATGATCAGTCCGTCTGCCCGCCTCACCGCCTCGCGGAACACAGCCACCTGTGGCGGCGCTGGCTCGACGTCGAGGTCCGGATTGAAGTGCGGCAGCTCCGCCAGTCCCTCGAATCGTTCGATCACGACACCGGGCGGCGCCAGCAGCCCGGCGGCCTTCAGCAACGTCAGGTTGGTGGAGACGGCGCGAAGACTGCCGCAGAGCGCCAGCAGCCGGATCACTTGGCGAATGCATCCATCGCAGCCGCCATGTCGATGTCGTTCTGGGTCACACCACCCGCGTCATGAGTCGAAAGCGTCACCTCGACCTTGTTGTAGACATTGAACCACTCCGGATGGTGATCCATCTTCTCGGCCAGCAAGGCGGCGCGGCTCATGAAGCCGAACGCCTCATTGAAGTTGGCGAACTCGAACTTGCGCGCAATGGCGTCGCGGCCGTCGACCGCTTTCCATTTGCGAAGCTTCTTAAGTGCGGCGGCGCGTGCCGTGGGAGTGAGCTTCTTCATATAGCCTCCTTCAGTCTGTAGGCATGTTCGGCTCGATAGATGCTGCCGCCGGTCGCCAGCACGCTCGAATAAAGAATGAACGCGCCCGCCGTGAACGGACGGCTGGAATAGAGCGCGTGGTCGGTCAGATAGTCCATGACATGGCCCTGTTGCGTTCCGCGCAATCTGGCGAGCGTGACATGGGGAACGAAGCGCTGCCTGTCGGCCGGGAGCCCTACCCTTTGCAGTGCCGTCTCGATCTTCCTTTGCAGGTGCGCCAGTGCCTCGTTCGGCCTCACGCCGGCCCACAACGCGCTCGGCCGCTTGCCGCCGAACTGGCCGACGGCGTGAAGAGCAAGCGAAAAGCTCGTTTCGTCGATTGTCGAGAGCGCGTCATGCACGGCATTCGCATCGCGGCCGTCGATCTCGCCGATGAAGCGCAGCGTGAGATGGAGTTGTTCGCGGGTCTGCCAGCGCGCACCGGGGACGCCTGTCTGCAGCGGTGCCAGCGATTGCGCGACATCATCGGGAAGAGACAGGGCGACGAAGAGCCTCTGCATGGCTCACGTCCCGAAACGGCCAAGCGGCAGCGAGCGGCGGCACGCGAGCACGACGCCGACATAGGCAACTCCGGCAAAGACCCCGGCCAGAGCGAGTGCCGCGAGGTCGTGCCACAGACCTGCGACGTGGAAGTAGCCCACCGCGTGCGCGCCGATATAGGAGCCGAACCCAACAGAAGCCGCCGCCAGAAGGATCGGCGGGACGGCGCGCCGGAAACCGTCATTGATGGCCAGCAGCGAACGCCGCCGACCCAGCCAGACCAGCAGAACCACGTTGAGCCAGGCGCCTAAAGCGGTGCCGAGCGCGATGCCGGCGATGCCGAGATGGAAGCCCCAGACCAGCACCAGCTTCATGGCGATGTTCGCGGCGAACGCGACGAGCGTCACGCGTGCCGGCGTGGCCGTGTCGTGCCTCGCATAGAAAGTCGAGGCGATGATGCGCACCAGCGCAAAGGCGGGAAGCCCGACGCCATAGGCCGAAAGCGCGATGCCCGAAAGCGCCGCCGCCTGCGCATCAAAGGCGCCGTGCGCAAAGATCGCGCGCATGATCGTGCCAGGTATGGTGAAAAACACGACGGCGAACGGCAGCGTGAGAAGCAGCGTCAGCGCCGCTGAATTGTTCTGCGCCGCGTCCGACCCGCTTTGATCGTTGCGCGCGAGCCGCGCCGACATCTCCGGCAGCAGGACCGTGCCCAGCGCGATCCCGAGCACGCCGAGCGGTAGCTGGTTGATACGGTCTGCATAATAGAGCGCGGTACGGCTTCCGGTCGGCAATAGGCTGGCAAGGACCGTGTCGATCATCGGCGCAATCAGCGTGCTGGCGGTCCCGACGGTCACCGCGCCCAGCGCCATGAAGAATTCGCTGATTTCAGGCGTCCAGCGCGGCCAGGTGATGCGCAACGATAGACCGTCGCGCTTGGAGGCCCAGAGCATGAAGAACAATTGTGCAAAACCGCCGAGCAGAAGACCCCAGGCGGCGGCATAGGCGGCGTTGGGAAACCAGCGCCAGCAGATCAACGTCGCGATCATGCCGAGGTTCTGGAAATTCGACCAGGCGGCCGCGGCCCAGAACTTCTCGATGGCGTTCAGCATCGCAGAAAGCTGGATCGCGACCAGCGTGATGATCAGATAGGGAAAAGTGATGCGCGCGAGATCTACCGTGAGCGCGAGCTGTCCTGGATTGTCGGCAAAACCCGGCGCGATGCCGCGCACGACATAAGGCATGAACACCAATCCTGCGACCAGGATCACGAGCTGCGCCAGCATCTGCCAGGAGAAGACCCGGTCCGCGAACAGGGCCGCCGCTTCGTCCTCTCCCCTGGCATGCAGCGCGGCGTAGCGCGGCAGGAAGGCGGGATTGATGCCGCCCTCCCCGAAGATCGAGCGGAAATAGTTGGGAAACAGAAACGCGACGATGAAGGCGTCCGACATCAGGCCCTTGCCGAGAATCCACGCCATCAGGATGTCGCGCACAAAGCCGGTGATGCGCGAAAGCAGCGTGAACCCGCCCACGGAAAGCAGCCGCCTGAACATCTAGTGCTTCACCTGCAGGATGAGCTGCTTCACATAGGGCATCATGCGGTCGGCGATGATCTTCACTCCCGCAGGATTGGGATGGATGCCGTCCGCCTGGTTGAGCTTTGGGTTCGCGGCGACGCCGTCCAGGATGAATGGATAGAACAGCACACCGAACTGTTTGGCCAGCTTGGGATAGATCGCGTCGAACTGCGCCGCATATTCGGGTCCCAGATTGCGCGGCGCCTTCATGCCGGTGAGCAGCACGGCGACATGCTCCGCCTTGAGTTGCGCAAGAATCGCGCTGAGGTTCTTCTCGGTTTCCGCTGGTGACTGTCCGCGCAGGGCATCGTTGGAACCAAGCTCGATGATGGCGGCCTGAGGATGATCGGCGAGCGACCAGTCGAGACGCGCAAGCCCGCCGGCACTCGTGTCGCCGGATACGCCCGCGTTGATCACTTTCACGTCAAAGCCGGATGCCTTCAGGCGTGCTTCGAGCACCTCCGTGAGATCCAACCCCGGCGGCACTCCCAGTCCCTGCGTCAGACTTGTTCCCAGCGCCAGGACTTTTATCGGTGCGGCGTGCGTCGTCGTCACCGCCATGGCAAACGCGGCGATCATGCTAAGCATGCGCTTGAAGCGGGCGCGGTTCATCCCATATCGCCTGTAGGTCTTAAGCCGAGTCACCGATGCAGAATTCCGCACCCGCCATCAATTTGGAAGACGTGACACTTACGCTGTCCAGCGCGGCGGGACCAGTCAGCATTCTGGCAGGCGTATCGTTGATGGTCGGCGCCGGCGAAACCGTCGCCCTGCTCGGTCCATCCGGATCCGGAAAGTCTTCGCTGTTGATGGTCGCGGCAGGACTCGAAGCGGCGACCAGCGGTCGCGTGACCGTCGCCGGTACCGACATCACGCGCATGGGCGAAGACGGCCTGGCGCGCTTTCGCCGCGACCATGTCGGCATCGTCTTCCAGTCCTTTCATCTCATTCCGACCATGACCGCTCTTGAGAACGTGGCCGTGCCGCTGGAACTCGCAGGCGCACGTGATGCTTTCGAACGCGCGAAGGCGGAACTGGAGGCGGTAGGTCTGGGCGCGCGCCTCGACCACTATCCGGGACAGCTTTCCGGCGGCGAGCAGCAGCGTGTCGCGCTCGCCCGCGCCATCGCGCCACGCCCGGCCGTGCTTTTCGCGGACGAACCGACGGGCAATCTCGACGGACAAACCGGCGCCGACGTGGCCGACCTCCTCTTTGCGCTGCACGAGCGCTCCAGGAGCACCCTGTTTCTGGTGACGCACGAAGAGACCCTGGCCAAGCGTTGCGGCCGCATCGTACGTCTCAAGGATGGCCGCATCGTGGCGGATACGCGCGCCGCATGAGCAAATTGCTTCTGGCCATCCGGTTTGCACGGCGCGAGATGAGGGCGCGGCTGTCCGGATTTCGCATCTTCTTTGCCTGTCTCGTTCTGGGAGTCGCCGCGATCGCCGGCGTGGAGTCGCTCTCCGACGCGTTTCTCACGGGACTTGCCGAACAGGGCCGCACGCTTCTCGACGGGGACGTCGTGGTGCATCTCGTGCACCGAGCGACAACTGACGCCGAGCAGGCGTACCTCGCGCAACACGGCCGCGTCTCGCAAACGGTTTCGCTTCGCGGCATGGCATACGCGCTGAAGAACGGCAGCGAAGCTGACCGGCAACTGGTGGAATTGAAGGCCGTCGACAGCACCTATCCCTTCTTCGGTGATGTTTCGCTCAGCCCCGCGCAAAAGCTGAATACGGCGTTGCAGTGTGACATTGACATTTGTGGTGCGGTAGCAGAACAGACGCTGCTGGACCGTCTGCATCTTGCGCCCGGCGGACGCATGAAGATCGGTGCGCAGGTCTTTCGCGTCAGCTGCCGTGCTCAACAGCGAGCCGGATCGCATCTCGGGCGGCTTCAGCCTTGGTCCGCATGTCCTCATCAGCAACGCCGCCCTGCAACGAACCGGACTCGTCATCCTCGGAAGCCTGATCGATTACAATTATCACGTGGTGCTGCCGCCGAATGCGTCCATCAAGGACTTCAAGGCGGAGGCGACTGCGGCCTTCCCCGATGGCGGATGGGATATTCGCGACCGCAACGACGCGGCGCCGGGCATCAAACGCTTCGTCGAACAGGTCACGATGTTCCTCACGCTTGTCGGCCTCACCGCGCTTGCAGTCGGCGGCGTCGGCGCGGCGCAGGCGGTGACGGCATTCCTCGACCGCAAGCGCGAGGACATCGCGACGTTTAAATCCCTCGGTGCGGATGGAACGCTGATTTTTCTCGTCTACTTTCTGCAGGTCATGGCCGTCGCGGTTGCCGCGGTGATCGTCGGACTGGTGATCGGCGCGCTTCTGCCGTTCGCGATTCAGTATGTCTATGGCGCGGACATACCTGCGCCTGCGCACTTCGCCGTGTATCTCGAGGCCGCTTCTGCTTGCAGCGACGTTCGGACTGTTGTCCGCCATCGCCTGCTCCGTGCCGCCGCTGGCGCGTGCGCGACTGATCGCGCCTGCGAGCCTGTTTCGCGACCTCGTCGCGCCGGCCGACGCGCGCGGAGCTCTGCCGTATCTCGTCGGAGCGGCGGTTGCCGGCGCACTCGTCATCGGTCTTGCGCTGTTCCTCGCGCCCTCACCGCTTTTCGCGGCGGAGTTTCTGGGCGGTACCGCCGCCGGCCTCGTCGCGCTTCGGCTGATCGCGGAAGGATTGCGCATTGCGCTTCGGCAGATGCCGCGGCCGCGTGCGCCGAGTACGCGCCTCGCCTTCACCAACCTGACGCGACCGGGCGCGGCCACAACGGGAGTCGTCACCGCACTCGGCCTCGGCCTCACGCTGCTCGCAACGGTCTCGCTGCTCGACCACACCATTGCAGCGCAGGTGAAGGACCGCCTGCCCGGAACCGCGCCCAGCTTCTTCTTCGTCGACATCCAGCCGGACGAAGCCGGACGTTTCGACAAGGTCATCCGCGGCTTCAAATCCGCGCAAGACTTCAAGCGCACGCCGATGATCCGTGGACGGATCGTTGCCATCAAGGGCGTGGCCGCAAAGGACGCGCCCATCGCGCCGGACGCCAGATGGGCGGTCAATGGCGACCGCGGCATCACCTATGCCGCAACGCCGCCCGAAGGCACCGTGATCACGCAGGGCGCATGGTGGCCGGCGAACTATTCCGGTCCGACGCTCATCTCCTTCGACCAGGAGCTTGCGGCGGGCATGGGCCTGAAACTGGGCGACACGCTGACGATGAACGTGCTGGGGCGTGAAATCGAAGGCCGAATCTCAAGCTTCCGCAAGGTGGATTTCTCGACCGGCAACCAGAACTTCATCATCGTGATGTCGCCGGGCATCATCGACCACGCGCCGCACTCTTTCCTCGCGACAGTGCGCGTCGCGCCGGACGATGAGGAAAAACTCTATCGCGCGGTTACTGATTCCTTTCCCAACATCTCCACCGTTCGCGTGAAGGACGCCATCGCGCAGGTAAACGGGCTGCTGCAGGAATTGTCGGCCGGCGTGCGCGCCGCCAGTCTCCTTACAATTCTGTCAGGTTTGCTGGTGCTTGCCGGCGCAATTGCGGCCGGAAGCCGCTCGCGCCTTTATGACGCCACAGTGTTGAAGGTACTGGGCGCCACACGGAGCCGGATCGCCTCGATTTACGTTATCGAATACGGCGCCCTGGGCATGTCTGACAGGCATTCTGGCCCTTGGCGTTGGTACGTTTGCCGCCGATCTGATCTGTCGCGAGGTCCTGGAAGTATCGCTTAACTTCGATTTTGGCGTCGCGGCGCTGACGGTTCTGGGCGGCGGTGCGGCAACCTTGGTTTTCGGCCTTGCCGGAGCGTGGACAGCGCTTTCGGCCCGCCCGGCGGCACAATTGCGCAGTCCTTGATACGCAAGCGCCGAAACACGATATAATGCACGAACCGGCCCATTGCGCCGGAAAGGAGATTTTGAATGGCTGACTATGACAACCGGGTATTACGCGGCCAGGCTGGCGCCGTAGCCGGGATAGACGCCGGACTGCGAAGCTACATGCTGCGCATTTACAACTATATGCTGGCCGGACTGGCGCTGACCGGCACCGCCGCGTTTGGCGGGTATTCGCTCGCCGTAACGACCGACGCGTCGGCCGCGGCGGCACGGCTTCCCAACGGTGTTCTGCTGACGAGCTTCGGCGCGGCGCTGTTCAGCGGTCCGCTAATGTGGGTCCTGCTTCTGGGTTCGCTCGGCCTTGTGCTGTTCCTCAGCTTCCGTCTCAGCAAGATGAGCGTCATGACGGCGCAGATCAGCTTCCTCGCCTATGCGGCGATGATCGGGCTGACCTTCGCCTCGCTGTTCGTGGTCTATACGCAGACGAGCATCGCGCAGGTCTTCTTCATCACCGCCGCGACGTTCGGCGCGATGAGCCTGTGGGGCTACACGACGCGGACGGATCTGACCGGCTTCGGCTCGTTCCTGATGATGGGCCTGTTCGGTATCATCATCGCATCGGTGGTGAGTTTCTTCTTCCACTCCGCGATGCTGACCTGGATGATCTCGGTCGCGGGCGTGCTGATCTTCACGGGCCTGACCGCCTATGACACGCAGTGGATCAAGAACAACTATGCCGAGACCGACGACAGTGCGACGGCCGGCAAGAAGGCGATCTTCGGCGCATTGAAGCTGTATCTCGACTTCGTAAACCTGTTCCTGATGCTGTTGCGCCTGCTCGGCAATCGCCGCTAACCGCGACACAGAGACTGCAAAGGGCTCCGATGGCGACATCGGGGCCCTTTTTGCTTGTGGCCGAGCCTATGGCTGCTACGCTTTACAAAAATAGGGAGAGCGCAATGGCCCATCAGGCAATCCTGTTCGACAAGCGCGAGCATGTGGCGATCATCACGCTGAACCGACCGGAGAGGCTGAACGCCATTTCCGCCGAGCTGCGCGCCGAGGTTCTGGAAGCGGTCAAGGATGCGCACGAGGACGATGCCATTCGCGCGCTGATCATAACCGGCATGGGGCGCGGCTTCTGTTCGGGAGCGGACCTCACTGCGGCGGCGTCCGCCATTCGCGGCACGCTGCCGCCGCCGACGACTCAGCGCGAGCGGCTTGACGAGGAAGGTTGGGTGGGCCGCTGGGCCAAGATGTTCCACAATTTCGACAAGCCGGTGATCGCGGCGGTTAACGGCATCGCCGCCGGCGCGGGCATGAGCACCGCATTGGCCGCGGACATCCGCGTCGGCTCGGAACATGCGCGCTTCAAGACTGTCTTCATCGAACGCAGCCTGTCGCCGGATTCCGGCCTGAGCTATTTCCTGCCGCGCATCGTCGGCTACGCGCGTGCCGCCGATCTGATCTTCACGAGCCGTTCCGTCGACGCAAACGAAGCTTATCGCCTCGGCCTCCTGGATCGCCTTGTTCCGCACGACAAGCTGCTGGAAGAGTCCGTCAAGCTAGCCAACGAGATGACGCAATGGCCGCCGCTGGCACTGCGCGTGTCCAAGCGCGTGCTGCAGCACAATTTCGAAGCCGACATCGACGATGCGATGCGCTACGAAACCGTCGGCCT
Source organism: uncultured Alphaproteobacteria bacterium (assembly GCA_963741725.1). GTDB lineage: Bacteria > Pseudomonadota > Alphaproteobacteria > Micropepsales > Micropepsaceae > Rhizomicrobium. Next base: position 126,538 of record CAVUJC010000002.1, read on the forward strand.
CGCGATGGGACGCCGCGCGACCAACGACGCAAAGGAAGCGATGCTGGCCTTCAGCGAAAAGCGAAAGCCGAAATATACGGGTAGCTGAGCGTCGTCACGCGGTCGGCGCCCGCAACTGGCGCACGACGAGATACGACAGCGGTCCGAACGATCCTGCGACCAGCGTGATGAGTATGAATGGCCAGGCGGATAGCCCACGCTGAGGCGCATCCTGGCTCATCCAGATGCAGGCCAGAATGCACGCGATCACCAGATCGAAGAAGACCTGTGCGCCGCCCCAGCTTTTGAAATGCGGCTCCAGAATGCCGAAATAGCCGACATCCATCAGCGCCAGCGTCGTCAGCACTCCAAACGCAGACAATACAAGAACAAGAACAATCAAACGCCCAGACATCGAAACCTCCTTGGATTGAGCGACCCAACGGTGCTGCGACCGAGGCCTCGCCGCAATTACTTCAGAGGTTATTGAACGCGTTCGAGAGCCGCGCGAGAGTGATCCCGACAAAAGGAGCAAGGCTTTGTCGCTACCGGCGTTGGAAGGAACTGCACAAACCGCAGGTGGTTTCGCGCGGCTGCTGAAGGCGTGGCGGCAAAAGCGCCGCCTGTCCCAACTCGATCTCGCGCTGTCGTCGGGCGTCTCGCAGCGTCACGTCAGCTTTCTGGAGTCGGGCCGCGCCCGGCCGAGCCGCAGCATGATCCTGCAGTTGAGCGAAACGCTCGAGGTGCCGCTACGCGAGCGTAACGGATGGTTGACTGCTGCAGGTTTCGCGCCGGTCTTCCGGGCGCGGCCGCTCGACGATCCGCAGATGAACCAGGTCATGAACGCCGTGCGACTTATGTTGAAGAATCACGAGCCGTTTCCGGCAAGCGCGATCGATCGCAGTTGGAATATTTGGCAGGCAAACAAACCGTTCGACATGATGTTCGCGCAGTTCGGCGAGGACATGTGGCAACGAATTGGCGGTACGCAACGCAATCTGATGCGCCTCTTTTTTCATCCCAATGGCATCCGGCCCTACATCACCAACTGGACGGACGTGGGTCCTTTATTGTGGCGGCGCGCCCAACGAGAGGCCGACGCGCTTGGCGGGGAAGAGATGAAGGCCCTGCTCAACGAGCTGGACCAATACCAGGATGTCGAGACTTTATGGTCCGCGGCCGACGCCGCTCTAGTTCCCGTTCTGCCATTTGTTGTGCAGAAAGACGGTCTGCGCGTTTCGCTTTTCGCAGTGATCTCGACGTTCGGCACGGCACAGGATGTGACGGCAGACGAACTGCGCATCGAGACACTGTTTCCTGCCGACGCAGCAACTGAAGCTTTGTTCCGCACAATCGCGGGCGACCAGTCCGGAGACTAACGGTCCGCCACGAGCGCCTTCATCAGCGTCTTGTCGAATACGCGCAGGACCTGCGGCAGGTCGTGCCCGCGTTTCAGGATGTGGCCCGTCGCGGCGATGACCGAATACATGCCCTGCTTGGCGCGCAACTTGGGTCGTTTCTCGACGCGGAAGAGCGGCATCTCGCTGGTGCGCCGGAAGATCGAAAAAACGGCGGCGTCGTCCAGGAAATCGATCGCATAGTCGCGCCATTCGCCGGCGGCGACCATGCGTCCATAGAGTGTGAGAATTCGGTTCAACTCGGCGCGGTCGAAACGAACCTGCGCAGCCGTGAAACCTTGTCCGCCTGGATAAACCGTCCGCGCGGCAGGGGACTGCGCCGCGCGGAGAAATGCTATGGGTTCTTCCGCCATCGGTCCAAGTGTGGCCCTGTCATGGCACTGTCGCAAGCCTTTAGGCTTGCCCCAGGCAGCATATATTTGGCCCGCGGAGTTCGACCTAACGCTTGCGTGCGAGCATGACTCCGTCACCGATGGTGGCGAGGGCCATGTCGACACGCTGGTCGGCGTGAATCTTGGCATTCAGCGCCCGCAGCGCCACCGTGTTTTCGTCGCTCGCGCCAGGATCGGCGACCGCTCCGCTCCACAGCATGTTGTCGAGTGCGATCAGACCGCCGGGCCGCACGAGTTTCAGCAGGCGCTCGTAATAGCCGTCATAGTTAGGTTTGTCCGCGTCGATGAAGGCAAGATCGATAGGTCCCTCGCCCGTCGTGATCATCTTGTCGAGCGCTTCGAGACCCGGGCCGAGCCGCAGGTCGATCTTGTTCTCGAGCCCGGCTTCCTTCCAGTAGCCGCGGGCGCGGTCGGTGAACTCCTTGCTCACGTCAAGCGCGATCACGCTGCCGTCCGCAGGCATGGCCTGCGCCACACTGAGCGCGCTGTAGCCGGTAAAGGTGCCGATCTCGACATACTTCCTGGCGTTCGTGAGCTTGGCGAGCAGCGCCATGAATGCGCCCTGCTCTGGCGCGATCTGCATCATCGCCATCGGCAGCTTCTGCGTCTCTTCGCGGCAGTGCGCCTGCGCCGCCGTTTCGCGCGCGCCGACGCGGCTGAGATAATCCATCAACGCGTCCGTCGCCTTCACAAACCTGCCCATTCGTCTCTCCCTTGGAGAGGCACCGAACGCGCGTCGCAACGCGCACGCCCGGGCCTCTATGCATTCAATTTTCTGATGTTGGCGGCCATCTGTCCGAAGAGCCCGCCGATTGCGCCGATCATGGTCATGATCACGCCGCCGACCGGAATGGTGATCAGGGGCACGTCGCCCAGAATATTCGCGGCGCAGATCGCGATGATCCCGCAGGTCCCGCCCACAATCGCGCCGCCAACGGCCCCTTTCAGATAACCCTTCGCGAAATCCCGCGCATAGAGAAGGCCGGCCACGCCGGCAATCATCATGCCGCCAAATTGGGAGCCGTTAACGCGTATCCACTCGACATAGTGGCAGGCGATCACCAGGGTGAGTTGCAGGATGATACCCGTGATCGTCGCACGCTGAATGAGTTTTCCGTCGAACACGCGAACTCCGGCAACCGTTTGGACGCCGGACCGCCGGCGGACTTATCCTAGCCAGTCCGTCCGCACAGGCAATCACGCTGTTGCGCGCGTGCCGGACAGCATCTGCCCGATCGCGCCGCCAACCGCTCCTGTCACGCAGGAACTGATCGTTCCGAATGCAAGGATCATGGCAGGCGTGTCACCCAGGACGACCGAGACCGCGATGCCGATCACCGCGCAAACCCCGCCCGCCACCGCGCCGCCGATTGCGGCGCCGCCAAGTCCCCTGACTCCCCGGCCGTAGAGAAAGCCCGCCAGCGCCGAAATTCCCATTCCGCCCCACATGAAGACATGCAGAGCAATGAAGGGCACAAAATGTCCCGACACCACCATGACAAGCTGAAGCACCGTTCCGGCAATCGTCGCATTCGCTAGCGCTTTAGTGTCCATCGGTCATTTCTCCCCAGGATGGATTCGTTGAGCCCACTCTCCAAACTCGACTTCGCCACGCGCCTTCTGAACGGCGCACGCGATCACATTCTACGTTTCTTGGCCCGAGCCGCTTCGGCCTGAAGCTTCGAAACATAGTCGCGCAGCATCGCTGTCGAGCGGTCGAACGCGTCCAAATTGCGATGCGTGCGCGACTGCATCACACCACCTTCCATTGCGGTCAGCGTAAACACCGCAAGACTTCGGCGATCGACATCGCGCGGAAGTCCGTCGCCAGCTTCGACAAAGCAGTTTTCGACCGCATCGACCCAGCCGTCGAAATTGACAGCAATCAATTCACGCACCGGCGGGTCCGGCTCGTGAATCTCGAGCGCGAGGCTTCCGATCGGACAGCCGTAGAAACAATCCGTGGCGACGAGTGCCTGGCGATAGCGCGCCAGAAGCGCGAAGACTTTTTCGACCGGGTCGCTCACGCCGCTCCAGGCGGGCTCGAGCAGCATCGTCGCGATCCCGTCGCGATAGGTCCGCAACACCTCGATCAGGAGATCCTGCTTGGTGGGAAAGAAGTGATAGAGGCTGCCGCTGTTGGCACCAGCGGCGCGCAGAATGTCTGCGACACTCGTCGATTCGTAACCCTTCTCCGAAAAGAGCTGCATCGCAGTACCCACCAGACGCTGCCGGGTGTCCTCAGCCATGTCCGAGACAGTTGATTGATCGATCAAGTGAGTCAAGATCAGCGTCTCCGGACACCGATCCTTACAGAAGGAAAACTTGCGGGCGGGCAACGATTTCTCTAAGCAAACCCTGCTTTTCGACACGGACGCCATGATCGAGATCGAGGGACTGACCAAACGCTTCGGCCCCTTAACGGCCGTCCTTGACCTCAGTCTGCGCGTCGCCAAGGGAGAGGTGCTCGGCTTCCTCGGCCCCAACGGCGCCGGCAAGTCCACCACCATGAAGATGATCACCGGCTTCCTCGCGCCGACGGCCGGGCGCGTGCGCGTGTGCGGACACGATGTCGAGATGGACGAGATCGCGGCGCAAACCTGCATCGGCTATTTGCCCGAAGGCGCGCCCGCCTATGGCGACATGACAGCTCGCCAGTTCCTGATTTTCATCGCCGAAGTGCGCGGTTTCAAGTCGACCGAAGCGAAGGCGCGCGTTCAATCGGTCGTATCGAAGACAGAGTTGGAAGGCGTGCTCGACCAGCCGATCGAGACGTTGTCCAAGGGCTTCAAGCGCCGCGTCGGTCTGGCCCAGGCGATCCTGCACGATCCGCCCGTGCTGATCATGGACGAACCGACGGACGGGCTCGATCCGAACCAGAAACACTCGGTGCGGACCCTGATCCGCACAATGGCAGCGGAGAAAGCGATCATCGTGTCGACGCACCTGCTGGAAGAAGTCGAAGCCATCTGCACGCGCGCCGTCATCATCGACCGCGGCCAGATCGTCGCCGACGGAACGCCGGAACAACTGCTGACGCGCTCGCGCTATCACAACGCCGTGACGATCACGGTTCCGGAGTCGTTGCGCGCATCTGTGATGACCGGTCTCAAGGCACTCTCGAATCTGGCAAGCGTCGAGGGGGAGAAGCGTGACGGTGGCCTGTTCCAGATCACGGCCTTTCCGCGCAAGAATGCGCTCCTGATCGAAGATGTCAGTGCCCTGGCCGTCCGCGAGAAATGGGATGTTCGCGAACTCCATGCCGAGGCGGGCCGCCTTGATGAAGTTTTTCGCGCGATCACGACGCATGATGCCGCCCGTTCGAAGGCGACCGCGCCATGAAATACGTCCTGCCGATTTTCAAGCGCGAGTTCGCGGCCTATTTCGCAACGCCCCTGGCCTATGTGTTCATCGTGATCTTTCTTCTCGCGATGGGCGCATTCACATTTTACGTGGGACGTTTTTACGACAACGGCATCGCCGATCTGTCGGTATTCTTCGGCTATCACCCATGGCTCTATCTGTTTCTCGTTCCGGCGATCTCCATGCGCCTGTGGGCGGAGGAACGCCGCACCGGCACGATGGAGCTGCTGCTGACGCTTCCTGTGCCGCTGTGGGCGACGGTGACCGGAAAGTTTCTCGCTGCCTGGGCGTTCATCGCGATCGCGCTGGCCCTCACCTTCCCGATCTGGCTGACGGTCAACTATCTCGGCAATCCGGACAATGGCGTGATCGTCGCGTCCTATATCGGCAGCTTGTTGATGGCCGGAGCCTACCTCGCCATCGGGGCATGCATATCCGCGACAACCGGCAACCAGGTGATCGCCTTCGTCGTGACCGTCGTCATCTGTTTCCTGTTTACGATCTCGGGCGCTCCGCTGGTGCTCGACTTCTTCCGCGCCTGGGCGCCGCTGCCGCTGATCACCGCCATCTCTTCGTTCAGTTTTCTTACGCACTTCTCCGCGATCTCGGCAGGCGTGATCGATCTGCGCGACCTGATCTTCTTTTTTTCTCTGATTGGCCTGTTTCTGCTCGCCAACGTCGTCATCGTCGATCTGAAGAAGAGCGGCTGAGGCATGAAACCGCTCTCCCGCCGCATCTACGCCGTTTCCGCGCTCGTGCTTGCCGCGATCCTGTTCGTTGCGATCAATATCGCCGCGTACACGTTCATCACGACGGCGCAGATCGATCTGACCGAGACAGGCCAATTCACGCTGGCCGACGGCACGCGCAACATCATCGCCAAGATTCCCGAACCCATCACGCTGAAGTTCTATTATTCCAAGAAAGTGGCAGCCGACTACGCGCAGACCTCGGCCTATGCCAAGCGCGTGCATGATCTGCTGGCCGAGTACGTCGCGCTCAGCCACGGCAAACTCATTCTCGAAGAGGTCGATCCCGAGCCGTTCACGGCAGCCGAAGACGAAGCCACGTCGAACGGACTGACGGGCGCGCCGACCGATTCGGGCGACACGGTCTATTTCGGTCTTGTCGGCACCAACCGCATCGACGGCAAGGAAGTCATCCCCTACTTCACGCCGGAGCGCGAAGCCTATCTCGAGTACGACTTGTCCGCTCTGATCTATCATCTGTCGATGCCGCAGAAGCCGGTGCTCGGTGTCATCTCCGATCTACCGCTCGATACCGGTCCCGGCGGCATGGCAGCAGCGATGCAGGGCGCAGCGCAGCCTTACGCGATCTATTCCGAGCTGAGCGAAACCTACGCGACGCAGATGCTGGATCCCAACGTGAACCGGATTCCCGCCAACGTCGCCGTTCTCATGGTCGTGCATCCGGCAAATCTGAGCGCAGCGCAGCTTTACGCGATCGATCAGTTTGTGCTCGGCGGAGGCCGCGCGCTGGTCTTCGTCGACCCGAATTCCGAACTGGCGCAAGCCGGAGAGGGCATGGATCCGCGCGCGGGCAGTGTACCCGTATCCGACATGCCCAAACTGTTTCACGCCTGGGGCGTCAGTTACGATCCCGGCAAAGTCGTCGCCGACAAGGCGCTGGCGCAGCGCGTGCAGGTGTCGAGCGATCCGCGCAATCCCGTTGCCAGCTTTCCGGTCTGGCTGCATCTGACTCAGTCGCAGTTCGATGCGAAGGACACGATCACGGCCAATCTGCAATCTATGAACCTGGCCAGCGTCGGCGCGCTGCACGCGCTTGAAGGGAGCGACGACCCATTTCACGCCGCTCGTCAGCTCCTCGACAGAAGCCGCGCTCCTGGACAGCGAGCAGGTGCGCTTCAATCCGCGGCCGCAGGACCTGATGGGCCTGATCCTGCCGACCGGTGAAAGCTTCACGATTGCAGCGCGCATCTCGGGTCCCGCCAAAACAGCTTTCCCTGCCGGACCTCCCGCGGCGATGACGACCGCAGGACAGCCGCCGCCCGCACCGCTGCCGCCGCAGATCAGGGAGTCGGCAGGTCCCATCAACCTTGTCATCATGGCCGACACGGACATTTTCGATGACCGCTTCTGGGTGCATGTCGAGAACGCGTTCGGCAAGCGCGTCGCTACACCATTCGCGGACAATGGCGCATTCGTGCTCAACGCCGTGGAGAACCTGATGGGTTCGGGCGATCTGATCTCCTTGCGCACGCGGGCGACGAACGACCGGCCGTTCACCGTCGTCAAGCAGATACAGGCCGACGCGCAGGCCGAGTTCCAGCAGGAAGCGGAATCGCTGCAGGCCCGTCTCACTGCCGTCCAGCAAAGGCTTCACGAATTGGAACAGGGCGCGAGCACCAACGGCAAGCCGAATACCGCTCCCAACATCACCGCGGAACAACAGCAGGAAATCGATCGCTTCAAGCGCGAACTGATCGAAACCCGGGCGGAGTTGCGCGATGTGCAGCACAATCTGCGGCGCGATATCGACGCGCTCGGCGACTTCCTGGCGTTCGTGAACATCGCCGTCGTGCCGATCCTGGTCGCCGGCTTTGCTCTTCTGCTCGCCTGGCTGCGCCGTCGCCGGCGCGTCCGCGCCCTGACGCTATGAGGCGCGCGATGGACCTCAAACAATTCATGTCGGATCCCCGCCGCCGCAATCTCGCCGTGCTCGGCGCCGCTGCGTTCGTTGCCGTCCTGCTCGCGCTCGGCGCTCTTTGGCAGCAGGCGCAGACGGGAAAGCCGGCTTATGAGCCGGAGCAGTTCTTTCCCGGCTTCGCACGTCAGGTTCGAGACGCGGCGCAAATCCATATCGAGTCGAAAGCGGGAGGCGCCTTCGATGTGACGTTCACGCCCGAGAAAGGCTGGGTTCTGCCTGGACGCTCCGACTTTCCCGCGTCGTTCGACCTCGTGCGCCGGACTTTGGTGGGCCTCGCCGCCCTGCAGACGATTGAGCCCAAGACCGCGCGCCCGGACTGGCTGCATTATATCGGCCTCGGTGCCCCACCGGCAGGCGACGGAATCGCCATCACCGTGCGCGACGACAAGGGACACGTCCTCGCATCGCTGATCACGGGCAAGAGCGAAGACATCGGCGACGCATCAGGGGCGACGGGACTGTTCGTCCGCAGACCCAACGAAAACCAGAGCTGGCTTGTCCGCTCCGTGCTTGATCCGCGCGCGTCGCTGTCGGACTGGATCGAGAAGACGGTGCTCGACGTCGACCGCGCGCGCATTCAGGAAGTAGACGTCGATCCGGCAGGCAGTCCATCGTTCATGGTCCGTCGTGCGAAGCCGAGCGATCCGGACTTCGCGCTTTCGCCGCTTCCCGCCGGCAAATCCGTGTCCGATCCCACCGTTCCGGACGGCGTCGCCTCGGCCATCACCGGGTTCGGTTTCGACGATGTTCGAAACGCTCGCGAACTGGACTTTTCCAATCAGGCCATGACGGCGCGCGTGGTGACAAAAACGTTCGATGGCCTCAAGGTCACCGTGAATGTCCAACGGCAGGGCTCGGACTATTGGGCGGTCGTTTCGGCGGACGCACTCAGCCCGGATGCGGCAAAAGAAGCCTCCGCGATCAATGCACACGCGTCAGGATGGGCGTATAAGTTGCCGGCCTATAAGGGGCAACTTTTCATGACGACGCTCGACAGCCTGCTGAAGACTCCCACCCCGCCGCAGGCGCCGCAATGACAGCCGAAGCGCCCAACGCGATCGGCACGGAAGCCGTGCCGACTTTTTTGCGCGACTGCTGGTACATGGCCACGCATTCGTCAAAGGTGAAGAAAACCGGGCTGAAACACGAGAAGATCCTGGGCGAGCCGGTTCTGATCGGCCGCGACCGCAACGGGCAAGCCTTTGCGATGCGCGATATCTGTCCGCATCGCGGTGTGCCGCTGTCTGCCGGTCGCATGCTCGGCGACAATACTGTCGAGTGTCCTTATCACGGCTGGCGCTTCAAGACCGATGGACAGTGCGCGCTCATTCCCTCGCTGGTCGATGGTCGGATCATGGACGCGACCAACGTCCGTGTCCGCTCGTTCCCGGTGCGCGAACAGGATGGCCTGATCTGGATCTACATGTCTGCGCCGGGCCGCGAGAACGCCGCGCCGCGCAGCGAGCCGCCAAAGGTCGGCGTGCCCAGCGCAAAGCCGCGCTGGGTCGAGAGCCAGCTCTTTTCCTGCGGCATCGATCACGCCGTGATCGGGCTGATGGACCCGGCGCACGCGCCTTACGTCCACGGGCGGTGGTGGTGGAAAGTGAAGCTCAAGGAAAAGACCAAGCACTACGCGCCTCTTACCAACGGATTTGTGATGACGCGCCATGCGCCGTCCAAACCCATGTATGGCCTTCTCGGTGCCGACGTCTCGACCGAGATCACGTTCGAGCTTCCCAGTACGCGGTTCGAGAACATTCGCGGCACCTGGTTTGGAAAGCAGATCGATGTCGTGGGCCTGACCACGTGCACGCCGCGCGACGCCGACACGACGGAGGTGACGCAGACCTTCTACTGGCCGGCGTGGCTGGGCTTCATCAAGCCGTTCTTCATGGCGCTTGGCCCGACCTTTCTGGGAGATGACCGAAAGATCGTGGAACTCCAGCGCGAGGGCCTGAAGTTCAATCCCTCCCTGATGCTGATCCAGGATTCCGATGTGCCGGCGATGTGGTACCACCGCCTCAAAAAGGCATGGGCCGAGTCGGTTCGAAACGAGACGCCGTTCGTCAATCCTGTGCAGGAAAAGACATTGCGATGGCGGAGTTAGAGCGCGCGATCACGAATGGCGAATTCGACCTCGGCTATTTTGTCATTTCGCCGGCCACGCGTGAAGTGGAACTTTTTAAAGCTTGCCCCGAAGCTGAACCGTACGTCTTGAACGGGCCGCACCGTTCTTTTCGTCTGCCCGTGACAACCATCGCGCAGCGCGCATTCACTCCAGTCGTATTTTTTCTGAACGGAAAAATTTTGACCTTGGGACTGTCCCGACTACCGAGGCCGCGTTCTCACCTGGGCGGACTATTCCGAGGCCGAAGAGCGTGCCGTGCAACACCAGAACACCCTGTGGATTGCAAACAATCGGGTGTTGGATCGCCGCACCCTTCTCATGGGGAACGATTTATTCAGTGTTCGATCAAAGATCGCCCGGTGCGTGGATCTGGGTCAACTATGGCGAAGACCTACTTATCCACCCCAATGGCATCGCAAATCGCCTGGCAGCAAATTCGCGCATACGGGGGTTGCGAGCATGGCTCTCGCACTCTAAACGATCCCCTTAACCTGCATTTTCGGGCCCCAAGGACGCGCTGCCGCGCGCCCGCCCCTGCGCGCGAGACACAATGCCTAAGCGGACTGATATTCATACCGTCCTGATCATCGGTGCCGGTCCGATCGTCATCGGCCAGGCCTGCGAATTCGACTATTCCGGCGCTCAGGCATGCAAGGCGCTGCGGGCCGAGGGCTATCGCGTCGTGCTGGTGAATTCGAACCCGGCGACGATCATGACCGATCCCGGCATGGCGGACGCGACCTACATCGAGCCGATCACGCCTGAATTCGTCGAGAAGATCATCGCGCGCGAACGGCCGAATGTTCCTGCCGGAAAAGTGTTCGCGCTGCTTCCGACGATGGGCGGCCAGACGGCGCTCAACACCGCGCTCAGCCTGCGCAAGCGCGGCACGCTGGAGAAGTATGATGTTGAGCTGATCGGCGCGAGCGCCGATGCCATCGACAAGGCCGAAGACCGCGAGCTGTTCCGCCAGGCCATGCTCAAGATCGGCCTCGAAGTGCCCAAGGGTGTCACCTTGAAGGGCGAGCTTCGCCACAAGAAGGACCAGGACGGCGAGTTCATGTACGACAATCGCGGCAACGCGATCATGGAACTTGCTGCGGAATCGCAGTCGCGCGTGAAAGAAGCGCTCGCGCTGGTCGGTTTGCCGGCTGTCATCCGGCCCTCGTTCACGCTGGGCGGCACGGGCGGCGGCATCGCCTACAACAAGGAAGAATTCTACGAGATCGTGGAGCGGGGTCTCGATGCCTCTCCGACAAACGAAGTGCTGATCGAAGAGTCGGTTCTCGGCTGGAAGGAATATGAGATGGAGGTCGTGCGCGACCGCGCCGACAACGCCATCATCATCTGCTCCATCGAGAATGTGGACCCGATGGGCGTGCACACGGGCGATTCCATCACCGTAGCCCCTGCACTCACACTGACGGACAAGGAATATCAACGCATGCGCAGCGCCAGCATCGCGGTGCTGCGCGAAATCGGCGTGGAGACAGGCGGCTCGAACGTGCAGTTCGCGGTGAACCCGGCCGACGGCCGCATGGTCATAATCGAGATGAACCCGCGCGTCTCGCGCTCCTCTGCGCTCGCCTCCAAGGCGACGGGCTTTCCGATCGCAAAGATCGCGGCCAAGCTCGCCATCGGCTACACGCTCGACGAACTCACCAACGACATCACCAAGGTCACGCCCGCCTCCTTCGAGCCGGCTATCGACTATGTCGTGACGAAGATTCCGCGCTTCGCCTTCGAGAAATTTCCGGGCGCCGAACCGCTGTTGACAACGTCGATGAAGTCGGTCGGCGAAGCTATGGCCATCGGCCGCACGTTCGCGGAGTCGCTGCAAAAGGCGCTGCGCTCGATGGAGACGGGCCTCACCGGCTTCGACGAGATCGAACTGTCTCAGGACAAGAACAAGATCCGCGCGGCTCTCGGCCGTGCAACTCCGGACCGGTTGCGCCTGACCGCGCAGGCAATGCGCCTTGGTTTTCCGATGGCGGACATCCAGTCCATCACGAGATACGATCCCTGGTTCCTCGGTGAAATCGAAGCGATCATCGAAGTCGAAGCGCAAGTGCGCGCAAACGGGCTTCCGAAGGACGCGCCCGGCCTTCGCCGCCTGAAGTCCATGGGTTTTTCGGATGCGCGCCTCGCCAAGCTGACAGGCATGAAGGAAAAGCAGGTGCGCAACATCCGCGCCGCGCTGGATGTGCGCCCGGTGTTCAAGCGCATCGATACCTGCTCCGCCGAGTTCGCCGCGCTGACGCCATACATGTATTCGACCTACGAGACGCCGTTCGGCGGCAACGCCGAGTGCGAGAGCAAGCCGACCGACAAGAAAAAGATCATCATCCTTGGCGGCGGCCCAAACCGCATCGGCCAGGGCATCGAGTTCGACTATTGCTGCTGCCACGCCGCGTTTTCGCTGTCGGCGCAGGGTTTCGAGACCATCATGGTCAACTGCAATCCGGAAACCGTCTCGACCGACTACGACACTTCCGACCGCCTCTATTTCGAACCGCTGACGGCAGAAGACGTTCTGGAGATCGTGCGCATTGAGCAGAGCAAGGGCATGCTCGCCGGCGTGATCGTCCAGTTCGGCGGCCAGAACTCCGCTCAAGCTCGCCAACACGCTTGTCGAAGAAGGCGTTCCGATCCTCGGCACCAGCGCCGACGCCATCGACCTTGCCGAAGACCGCAAGCGCTTCCAGAAACTGCTGAACGATCTCGAGCTCAAGCAGCCGCGCAATGCGACCGCGATGACGGCGGAACAAACCATCTCAGCCGCAAGGGAGATCGGTTACCCCGTCATCCTGCGGCCATCCTATGTGCTCGGTGGACGTGGCATGGTCGTGTGCGCGGACGAACCGCATCTGATCACGCAGGTCCAGTCCGGCGAATTGTTCCGCATCTCCGGCGATAATCCGGTTTTGATCGACGGCTTCCTGCATCACGCGATCGAAGTCGACGTCGACGCGATCTGCGACAATGAGGAAAACGTCTTCGTCGCCGGCATCATGGAGCATATCGAGGAAGCCGGCGTGCACTCCGGCGATTCGGCCTGCGCCATCCCGCCCCATTCGCTCAACGCCGAGACCATCGCGGAAATCGAGCGTCAGACAGTCGCCATGGCCAGAGCGCTGAAAGTCCGTGGACTGATGAATGTGCAGTACGCTGTCCAGGGCAGCGACATTTATGTGCTCGAGGTCAATCCGCGCGCCAGCCGCACGGTGCCGTTCGTGGCCAAGGCGGTCGGCTTGCCCATCGCCTCGATCGCGGCGCGCGTCATGTCGGGCGAACTGCTGAAGGATTTCGACCTCAGGCCGTCAACCTCTCCCCACATCTCGGTCAAGGAAGCAGTCCTGCCCTTCGCGCGCTTTCCTGGCGTCGATACGGTGCTCGGCCCGGAGATGCGCTCGACCGGCGAAGTCATGGGCCTGGACCGCAATTTCGGCCGCGCCTTCGCCAAGAGCCAGATCGGCGCCGGCCTGAAGCTTCCGCTGGCGGGCAGCGTCTTCATTTCGGTGAAGGACGCGGACAAGGATGAAGTCATCACTTCGGCGCGCGAGCTGATCGCAATGGGATTTGAAATCGTCGCCACCCGCGGAACGGCGCTCGCGCTCGAGGCCGCCGGGCTGCCAGTGCGCTTCATCAACAAGGTCATGGAAGGCCGCCCGCACGTGGTCGACGCGCTGAAGAACGGCGAGATCCATCTGGTCTTCAACACGACCGAAGGGGCGACGGCGCTGACCGACTCGCTTTCGATCCGGCGCAATGCGTTAACGTTGAAGGTTCCCTACTACACGACCATCGCCGGAGCCGCCGCGGTTACCCAGGCGATTGCGGCACTTCAGTCCGGCTCCCTTGAAGTCGCCCCCTTGCAGTCTTACAGTTTATGACTGGCGCCCCCTTAGGGATTGAGAAAGCCCAGGCGTAACAAGGATTTAAGGAAAACACTGCAAAATTCCGCACCCGGCCAGACCGCCAAAGCGGGGCCGGACGGAAGTTCTTTGCTGACTACAGGAATTGAGTGCCATGGAACGGATTCCCATGACTGCCGCCGGGTTCAAGTCCCTCGAGGACGAGGTGAACCATCTCAAGAACGTCGAACGCCACGAGATCATCAAGGCGATCGCGGAAGCGCGCGCGCATGGCGACCTGTCGGAAAACGCCGAATATCACGCCGCCAAGGAACGCCAGGGCTTTATCGAGGGCCGCGTCATGGAGCTCGAGGACCAGATTGGCCGGGCCGAGGTTATCGACGTGTCCAAGCTGTCCGGCTCGACGGTCAAGTTCGGCGCGACCGTGACCCTGGTCGATGAGGATACGGACGAGGAGCGCAAGTACCAGATCGTCGGCGACGTGGAGAGCGACGCCAAGCGCGGACGGATTTCGCTGTCCTCGCCCATCGCGCGGGCGCTGATCGGCAAGGGTAAGGGCGATACCGTCGAGGTGACGACCCCCGGCGGTGCGCGGTCGTACGAAATCCTCAAGGTTGAGTTCATCTAGCCGATCCGAGAATCGGTCTGCGCCGGCTTGCTTTGCTTTGGCGGCCACGGCCCTATACTGGCGGCGCTGAACCGGGCGGGAATCATGGCCAACATTGCGCTCGTTGACGACGACAAGAACATCCTTGCATCCGTGACGATGCTCCTCGAACAGGAGGGGTATCACGTCCGCTCCTTTACGGACGGCGCGTCCGCTCTCACCGCGCTGACCGCAACTCCGCCCGACCTCGCCATCCTCGACATCAAGATGCCGCGGATGGATGGATTGGAGCTGCTGCGCCGGCTCCGCCAGAACGCCGATCTGCCCGTTATCTTCCTCACCTCGAAGGATGAAGAGATCGACGAACTGATGGGGCTCAATGCCGGCGCAGACGACTACATCCGCAAGCCGTTTTCTCAGCGGCTCCTGCTGGAACGCGTCAAGGCTATTCTGCGCCGGGCCGATCCGCATCGCGGCGGAACGAACGGCGTCGAAGGCAAGAAGGACGCACTCGTGCGCGGCAAGCTCGCGCTCGATCCGCAGCGGCACGAGTGCACGTGGGACAACAAGCCGGTGCGCCTGACCGTCACGGAATTCCTGATCTTGCAGGCGCTCGCGCAGCGGCCGGGCTTTGTGAAAAGCCGCGACAGCCTGATGGACGCAGCCTATGACGACCAGGTCTATGTCGACGACCGCACGATCGACAGCCACATCAAGCGGCTGCGCAAGAAGTTCAAGGTCGTCGACGACGATTTCGACGCCATCGAAACGCTTTATGGTGTGGGCTATCGCTATCGCGAGGCGTAGCGCCCGCAGACCGGCGTAGTCATGGCGGCCGTGCCAAGGCGCTCGCGGTTTTCCGCGCTGACGCGCCGCATCATTCTGTTCAATGCTTTCGCCCTCGTTGTGTTGATCGCCGGCGTGCTTGCCGTGCAGTCGAGCCGTGTCGGCCTTGTCGATGAGCGCCTTACCGGCATCGAGGAGCAGGCGCAGATCGTTGCCAGTACGCTCGCCGAATACACGACCGATGAGGACACGCACGGCATACAGGTGGGACAGGCCAAGCCACTGCTGCGCCAGCTTATCGCCCCGACGCGCCTTCGCGCGCGCCTTTACGACACGAACGGCCACTTGCTCGTCGATACGCGTTACCTGCTCGCGCGCAATGTCGTGCAGGTCCAGGAACTGCCGCCGATCGATTTCTGGCACAGCTTCAACGCCAACGTTTCGCGCATCTATGACGGGCTGATGGGCGTGCGGCCCTTCACGACGCTGGAAACCTATTTCGAGGCCGGCGACAACGGCAAGGTCTACAGCGAAGTCACGACGGCGCTCGGCGGCGACATCGCGACGGCCGAACGCGTCGACCAGCTGAACAAGCTGGTGCTGTCCGTCGCTATTCCGGTTCAGCGCTTCAAGGCGATCTATGGCGTGCTGCTCGTCTCGACCGAGGGCGGCGACATCGATGACATCCTGCGCGAGGAGCGCGCGACGCTCATTCAGGTGTTCCTTGTCGCCGTCGCCGTGATGGTCGTCTCGTCGCTCTTCCTCGCGCGTTTCATCGCTGAACCGGTTCAGCGATTGGCCAAGGCTGCCGACGAGGTGCGCGGCGGCCATGCCGGGCGCGGCACCATCCCCAGCATGGAAGAGCGGCGTGACGAAATCGGCGATCTCGCGGCGAGCCTGTCGTCGATGACCCGCGCCCTGTACGACCGCATCGATGCGATCGAACGCTTCGCGGCCGATGTGGCACATGAGCTGAAGAATCCCCTCACCTCGCTCAAAAGCGCCGTCGAGATGCTGACCCGAGCGGACAATGACGCATCGCGCGCGCGCATGATGGAGATCGTGCGCAACGACGTGAAGCGAATCGACCGGCTGATTACCGACATATCGGACGCTTCGCGCCTCGATGCCGAGCTCAGCCGCGAGACCAGCGAGCGGGTCGATCTTGCGCGCCTGCTCGAGACCATCGTCGAGATCTACCGGATGACCGATGTGTCGCACGGCATCGCGATCAAGCTCGATGTGAAGCTGCCGGCCAACGCGCGCGTGCTTGCCCGCGATGAACGCCTC
Organism: uncultured Alphaproteobacteria bacterium; assembly: GCA_963741725.1. GTDB lineage: Bacteria > Pseudomonadota > Alphaproteobacteria > Micropepsales > Micropepsaceae > Rhizomicrobium. The sequence continues at coordinate 143,064 of CAVUJC010000002.1, forward strand.
GGCCAGGTGTTCCGCAACCTGGTCGACAATGCCGTCTCGTTCAGCCCCGAAGGCGGAACGGTCGCGATCACCGCAACCGCGGAATCGGGTCGCGCACGCGTCACCGTCGAGGACAACGGACCCGGCGTCCCGCCCGAAAATCTGGAGACGATCTTCGAACGGTTTTATACGGAGCGGCCGAACGATCATTTCGGCAAGAACTCCGGTCTTGGTCTCTCGATCGCACGCCAGATCACTGAAAGCGCAGGCGGCCGCGTATGGGCAGAGAACCGCGAGGGCGGCGGCGCGCGATTCATCGTCGACCTGCCGCTGGCGCGCGGATGACACCCATGGTGAACATCCACGCAACCTGCGTGCGTGTCGGCCGCGCCGGCGTTGCGTTCCAGGCGCCGGCGAGCGCCGGCGTGCTTCTTCTCGGAGAGAGCGGCTCGGGAAAATCGGATCTCGCGCTTCGCCTTATCGGCCGCGGCGCGCAGCTTGTCTGCGACGACAGGACGGATCTTGTGATCCTGCGCGGCAGGCTGACAGCGCGCGCGCCAAAGACCATCGCAGGGCTGTTGGAAGTTCGCGGAGTTGGAATCGTCGAGATGCCGCATGCGGCAAGCGCGCACATCGCGCTGGTCGTGGATCTCGCCGCAAAGGCAAAGCGCATGCCCGAACGCCGGACGTTTGCACCGCCGAAACCGCTGCATCTGGCGCAAAAGGCGCGGCCGTTTCTTATCGCTCTGCCGGCATTCGAAGAATCGGCGCCGGACAAAATCCTGGCGGCCGTCGCGGCACTGCACAACGACGCTTTGCGCTGATCTGTCAAGCACAATTGAGGGCTTTTACCGCGCGCCAACCTTGCTATCTTTCGCGCGCATTTGAGGCAACACATGATCGGCATTGTTCTGGTTACCCACGGCCGCCTGGCGCAGGAGTTCATTTCTGCGATGGAACACATGGTCGGACCGCAGACGCATCTTCGCGCGGTGTGCATCGGACCGGAGGACGACATCGAGCGACGCCAGCGCGAAATCGCCGCGGCCGCAAAGTCCGTCGATGTCGGCCGCGGCGTCGTCATCGCCACCGACATGTTCGGCGGCACACCGTGCAATCTCGCATTGACCATTCTGGAACGCGGCAAGATCGAAGTGCTGGCCGGCGTCAACCTTCCCAGCCTCATCAAGCTCATCGATGTGCGCAACAAGCTGCCGCTCGAACAGGCGGTAAAGGAAGCGATCGATGCGGGCCGCAAATATATGCGCGCAGGTTCCGCCGACCTCGCGGGCGTTTCCAAGGAATGAGCGAACGCCGGACGGCCGTCGCCAAGATCACGAACAAGCGCGGCCTGCATGCCCGCGCCTCGGCCAAGATCGTCGAGGCGGCAGCGCGGTTTGAATCGGTCATCACCCTTGCGCGCGACGGTCAGGAAGTGAATGCGCGCTCCATCATGGGACTGATGATGCTGGCCGCCAGCATGGGTTCCGAAGTCGAACTCGCCGCCGAGGGTCCGGATTCCGGCGAAGCGCTGACGGCGATCCTGGCGCTGATCGAAGCAAAATTCGGCGAAGAGTAGCGCGCCTATTCCAGTCGTTTCGCCAACTCCGCGTGCCCCTTCTCGCGCGCGAAATCGGCCGCGGTCTTGCCGTCGGGGTGCCGGCGGGTCTTGTCCGCACCGGCTGCGAGCAGAACATCGACAAGATCGGAACCGCCCTGCAGCGCCGCTTCCATGAGCGGCGTGTAGCCGTGTTTCGGCGTAACGTCCGGATCGCCGGTCGCTTTGACGAGCCTCTCGAAGGCCTCCTTGCCGATGCGGCGTCCCGCGCACGCGGCATGAATTGCGAGATTCGTCTCGAACGCTCTCGCCCATTGGCGCGCATCCGCGCCGAGTTCGAGCAGTCGAACAACGACCGCGTCGCGGCCGAGAAACGCCGCGAGATGCAAAGCTGTCCAACCATCTGCCGATAGCGATTGAAGCGTCCACGGTGCCGTCGCAACGCACGCCTCCACATGCGCGAGATCGCCGGCGGCGACCGCTTCGTGCAGTGTCAGTCCGCCGCGCCTCTGCAACGCCTCCACGCACTTCGCCTTGCCGCGATAGAGTGCGTACAGGAACAGCGTTTCTCCCGTTGCCTGCCGCACGGCGTGACAGGGCGTTTCGCCCAGGGCCTGAAGCAGCGCGCCGGCATCATCTGCGTCAGCAAGCGCGAACAATTCCTTGGCGTCGTTCACCTGCTCGTTTCCTTCCAGGGGGCCGTGCGCCTCAAAGAGGCTATCGGCCCCCCCATTCAAAAATTTCGGGATCAATTCGTAAATGCATGACGGCTTGCCTGCTTCGTTTAGATTTCCCAGATAGGATCGTATACCTGAAATTCAAGAATGTGCGGCAAACTATCCGAGAATAAAGACATGCGTATTTCTTTATATGTTTCTTGCCCGCCGGCGCGCCCGCTGCTATACCGCGCGCGCCCATCAAAAGGACCTGCATATGGCCGCCGCTCACGATTATGTCGTCAAGGACATCACGCTCGCCGATTGGGGCCGCAAGGAGCTGGCGATCGCCGAGGTCGAGATGCCCGGCCTGATGGCGACGCGCGCGGAATTTGCCAAGTCGCAGCCGCTGAAGGGCGCACGCATTGCCGGTTCGCTGCACATGACGATCCAGACGGCGGTGCTGATCGAAACCCTGAAGGCGCTCGGTGCAGATATCCGCTGGGCCTCCTGCAACATCTACTCGACTCAAGATCACGCGGCGGCTGCGATCGCGGCGTCCGGCATTCCGGTCTTTGCAGTCAAAGGCGAGAGCCTGAAGGACTATTGGGACTATACCCGCAAGATCCTGGAATGGGGCGACGGCGGTACCCCGAACATGATCCTGGATGATGGCGGCGACGCCACGATGCTCGTTCATCACGGCCTGCGCGCCGAAAAGGGCGACACCGCATTCCTCGACAAGCCCGAGAACGAAGAAGAAGAAGTCTTCTATGCGCTCATCAAGCGAACGCTGAAGGAAAAGCCGGGCTGGTTCGCCGAGCTGGCCAAGAACATCAAGGGCGTTTCGGAAGAAACGACGACCGGCGTGCACCGCCTCTACATCATGGAGAAGGAAGGCAAGCTTCTCTTCCCCGCGATCAACGTGAACGACAGCGTGACCAAGTCGAAGTTCGACAATCTCTATGGCTGCCGCGAATCCCTGGTCGACGGCATTCGCCGCGGCACGGACGTGATGATGGCCGGCAAGGTCGCAATGGTCGCCGGCTTCGGCGATGTCGGCAAAGGCTCTGCCGCGTCGCTGCGCCAGGCCGGCTGCCGCGTCATGGTCAGCGAGATCGATCCGATCTGCGCGCTGCAGGCGGCGATGGAAGGCTATGAGGTCACCACGATGGAAGATGCAGCACCGCGCGCCGACATCTTCGTCACCGCCACGGGCAATGTCGACGTCCTGACGATCGAGCAAATGCGCGCGATGAAGGACCGCGCCATCGTCTGCAACATCGGCCACTTCAATTCCGAAATCCAGGTCGCCGCCTTGCGCAATTACAAGTGGCACAACGTCAAGCCGCAGGTCGACGAGATCGAGTTCGCCGACGGCAAGCGCATCATCCTTCTATCGGAGGGCCGCCTGGTGAACCTCGGCAACGCTATGGGTCATCCGTCCTTCGTGATGAGCGCGTCCTTCACCAACCAGACGCTGGCGCAGATGGAGCTCTTCGCCAACCAGGGGAAGTACCAAAAGAAGGTCTACACGCTGCCCAAGCATCTCGATGAAAAGGTGGCGCGCCTGCATCTCGAAAAAATCGGCGTAAAGCTGACCAAGCTCACGGACAAGCAGTCCGAATATATCAGCGTGCCGCAATCCGGCCCGTTCAAGCCGGATCACTACAGGTACTGAACAGCACTTGGGAACTCGCCCTTCGACAGATCATTGGGCCTGCGATACCCTGCCTTTTCCAGGCAGGGAAACCAGATGAACAAGCTTCCGAAATTCATGCCCGCAAGTTCGGGCGAGGCGTTCAGGCATATCAACGCCGTCACGTCGCCGACCATCGATGACCTGAAATTGATGGTCTATCTCGAAGCGTCCGGTGAGGTGGGCTACGGCAATCTGGCCGTGAACGCGAGCGATGCGGTCGCCAAATTGCTCAACGCCAACGGCCGCGAAGAAGTCGCCCACGCCCATCGCGTCGCCAAGGCGATCGGCATCCTCTACGGCGAGGAGTTCGCTGTGCCGGCGCCATCTGAAAATCCCTACGCCAAAGTGTCCGGCGTCTCGGTCACGCGCGCCATTCTCGAAGGACTCGTCAAAGCCGAAAACAACGGCAAGACGCTCTACGATACCTGGGCCGACAACACGCCGAATGCCGAGGCCGCCGAACTCTTCCGCCAGAACGGCATTGAAGAGGCCAGGCACGGCGCGCGCGCCCAGGAAGCCATGGGCCTGCTGGAGGCATAGCGCCGGGATGACGTCGCGCACCGCCACTTGTTCCTGCGGTCAGCTTCGCATCACCTGTGAAGGCGAGCCGGTCCGCGTCTCCATGTGCCATTGCTTCGCCTGCCAGAAGCGCACGGGGAGCACATTCGGCGCACAGGCGCGCTGGCCGCGCGATGCTGCGAAGATCGAGGGCCGCTCAACGCAGTATGTCCGCGTCGGCGATAGCGGCGGCAGCGCGACGTTTCATTTCTGTCCGGTTTGCGGCTCGACGGTCTACTATCAAATCGATCACATGCCCGATGTCATCGCGGTGCCGGTCGGCGGCTTTGCCGACCCCGGTTTCCCCTCGCCGAAATTCTCCGTCTATGAAGAACGGATGCACCGATGGACGGGCGTTCCCGACGATGCGGAACATTTGGACTGACGTGTCGCGATCGGTGACGATCCGGTGACGTTCCGTACCCGGAAGACTTAATTCCCTGATTTGACTCGAAAAACGGAATATCGGCCCAAAATATTGGGCTGTCGCCAAGATGTAGTTTTTTACTTTTTATTAACCACATTCCCTTGCGGCTGAGGTTAACGCCCGTATCATATTGATTCCACAGTGATTCGTCGCTTGTGGCGAGAATCGGGGGCAGCCGGGAATGCGTCCCACAATGGGACAGAACAAAAACCCAGGCGTTAGGGGAGGATTTGCGGCTGCGCGGGCCGGTTGGCTCGCCGCTGCGGGACTCCTCCTGATGCCGACGCCCGCTTGGGCCGCGACGGACGCGGCGACCGAACAATTGCTTGTTCTGTCGGCCGTTGCGGCTGGCGCAGTGGCGCTCGCGGCGGCAGCGGCACTGTGGGCGGTCGCCGAGCAATCCGCTGCAGGCAAGCTGCGCCGGATGCTGCGTCATGTCGGCGGGCGCATGCGCGCGGCGGTCGGCGAACGCGATGCGCTTTTGTCCGCCAGCCGAGAGGCGCTGATCGTGTGGGGCCGCGACGGCAACGCGCCGCTCTCCTATGCCGGCGCCGACGCGATGCTGGAATCCTGCCTTTCCGGACCAGAAGCGACGGACCTTTCCAAGGCACTCGACGATCTTGCCGATCGCGGCATCGGCTTCACGCTGCCCGTACACGACAAGAATGGGCGCGCGATCACGGTGCGCGGACGCGCTGTCGGCGGCATGGCGGCAGTGTGGATGGAACTTGCTCCGGCCGTCTCCGCGCGCGTCACGGACTTCCGCGAACTGTTGGATGCCCTGCCCCTGCCGGTCTGGCTGCGCGACGCGACGCTCTCGCTCGTCTGGGGCAACCAGGCGTTTCTCAGCGCGACCGGCGCGCCGGACGTGGAGACGGCGCGCGCCAACCAGTCCGCGCTGGAAAAGTCCGAACGCGACCTCGCCGCGTCGGCGCGCAATCAGCGCGGCACGCTCGAGGCACGGCGCTTCGCCGTCGTCGGCGGGCATCGCCGCGCACTCGCCGTCACCGAAACACCGATCGACGGAATGGGCGTCGTCGGCAGCGCCATCGATGTGACGGAAGTCTCCGCCGCGGAGTCCCGGCTGCAGCAGCACATCGACGCGCATGCCGACACGCTCGACAAACTGGCGACCGCCGTTGCGATCTTCGGGCGCGACCAGAAGCTGACCTTCTACAATCGCGCCTTTGCGCGGCTCTGGGGGCTCTCGGAAAGCTGGCTCGACACGCATCCGGCCGACGGCGAAGTGCTCGACCGGTTGCGCGAGGACCGCAAGCTGCCGGAGCAGCGCGACTATCAGGCGTGGAAGCGCGAGCGGCTGACGCGCTACGAAAATCCTGGCGAGTATCCGTCGGAAGACCTTTGGCATGTGCCGGGCGGCAAGACGCTGCGGGTCGTGGCGCAGCCCCATCCGTTTGGCGGGCTGACCTTCCTCTATGAAGACGTGACCGAGCGCCTGGCGCTCGAAAGCAACTACAACACGCTGATCAAGGTGCAGTCGGCGACGCTCGACACGCTGCAGGAAGGCGTCGTCGTGTTCGGGCCAGATGGAAAAATGAAGCTGCACAATGCGGCGTTCATCCGCATCTGGAACCTGTCGCCCAAGGATCTCGCCGGCGAGCCGCATGTCCGTTCCATCGCGGCGGCATGCGCCGACAAATTCGGCGACGAGGCGGTGTGGGAACGCCTGATCCAGAGCATCGTCTCCGGCGCACCCAGCCGCCGCGACTGGGGCGAGATCGAGCGCAGCGATCGCACGATCCTCTCGCTGTCGCTATCGCCGCTTCCGGACGGCGCGATCCTCGTCACGTTTGCGGACGTGACGGACCGCTTCCGCATCGAAAGCGCCTTGCGCGAACGCAACGATGCGCTGGAGGCTGCGGACAATCTCAAGTCCGACTTCATCAAGCATGTGTCGTACGAGCTGCGCACGCCGCTCAACACCATCATGGGCTTTGCCGAGCATCTGGCGAGCGGCATTCCAGGCGAACTCAACCGCGCGCAATCCGGCTATCTGCAGGACATCATCAGCGGCTCGAACACGCTGAAGGACCTGATCAACAACATCCTCGACCTGTCGCTGATCGAGTCCGGCGCGCTGCGGCTGGAACTGGCGCGGATCGACCTGCATGAGCTGCTCAACGCGGTCGCGGCGACGGCGCGCGAATGGGCCTCGAAAGTCAATCTGGAGCTGACCGTCGACTGTGCGCCGGATGCCGGACAGTTCCTCGGCGACGAGCGCCGCATCCAGCAGGTCGTGTTCAATCTTCTGTCGAACGCCTTCAAATACACCCCAGCGGGCGGCACGATCACGCTCAGCGGCATCATCGTCGACGAAGATGTCCAGATCGCCGTGGCCGACACCGGCCCCGGCATCGCACCGGAAGTGAAGGCCAATGTGTTCGAGCGTTTCTCGTCCAAGAACCGCTCCGGTCAGCGCGCCGGCGCCGGCCTCGGCCTTGCGCTCGTCAACCGCTTTGTCGAACTCCACAATGGCTGGGTCGAAATCGAGAGCGAGAACGGCACGCTGGTGCGTTGCCACTTCCCGCGCCGCCTGCACGAGGCGGATGAGCCGCCGCAAACCTCATCGCCTGACGTTTCAATCGCCGGCGAGTAGGCACGCGATCGGAGCGCAAGGCCGTCACGCCTGTGTGAGCGGAGCGCAGGCCGATTGCATGCACAGATAGCCTGCGCCACGATGCCCTCGCCGCGTCTCTGGACGGAAGCGGTGTTTTCAAATTGTCAGCGGGGCGCGCGCAATGGCCGACATCAAAGCTTTGGACCACCGAGACACGGCCTTCATCGGCCACCCCTCGGGCCTTGGCTGGCTCAGTTTCTGCGAGTTCTGGGAACGGTTTTCCTATTACGGGATGCAGGCACTGCTGGTGCTCTACATGACCAACAGTCTTCTGCATCCGGGTCACATCGAGCACGTTGTCGGGTTCGGGCCTTTCCGAAGCGCCGTCGAAAGCATCTACGGAGCCGGCCTGTCGCCGCAGGCGCTGGCTTCGGCCATCTTCGGTCTCTATGCGGGATTCGTGTATCTGACGCCCATCGGCGGCGGCTTCATCGCCGACCGCTTCCTCGGACGGACGCGCACGGTCGCGCTGGGCGCGAGCCTCATGGCGCTCGGCCACTTCCTGATGGCGTTCGAGGCGAGTTTTCTGCTTGCGCTCTTGTGCCTTCTCATCGGCGTCGGCTGCTTCAAGGGAAACATCGCGACGCAGGTCGGCGATCTTTACGGCCCGGGAGACGAACGCCGCGCCGATGCGTTCCAGATTTTCCTCTTCGTCGTGCAGGTTGCGGTGATCGCATCGCCCTTTGTCTGCGGCACGCTCGGGCAGGTCTATGGCTGGCATTACGGATTCGGCGCAGCGGGTGTGGGCATGGTCATCGGTCTTGTCATCTACCTGATGGGCCGCTCGCATTTTCCGGTCGAGCAGCCCATCCGGCGCGACGTTGCAACGCCCGCGCGTCCGCCTCTGACCGGCGCGGACTGGCTGAAGATCGCGGTGCTCATCGGTATCTTGCCGGTACTGGCCGTGGCGATGGTCGGCAATCAGGAGATCTTCAACGCCTATCTCGTCTGGGGCCAGGCGAACTATCAGCTTGTCTTCTTCGGCAAGACGATGCCGATCACGTGGATCCTGTCCTTCGGCTCGATCATCAGTGCCGGGACGATTGCGGTTTCCGTCGGTTTCTGGCGCTGGTTCGGCACGCGCTGGACCGAGCCGGACGAGATCACCAAGGTGACGGTCGGCGTCATGCTGGGATCGACGGCGCCGCTTCTTCTGGCGGCTGCGTCGACAATCATCGCCGCAACGCACGTCAAGGTCGGGCTCGGCTGGGCCATCGCGTTCGAGGTCGTCAACGATCTCGGCTTCGCCAACGTCTTTCCCGTCGCCATCGCGCTCTACTCTCGCGCCGCACCGAAGGGTCTGACCGGCCTGATGGTCGGCTGCTTCTACCTGCACCTCTTCATGGGCAATCTGTTCGTCGGCTGGGTCGGCGGATTGCTGGAGAAGATGCCGGCGACGTCGTTCTGGCTTCTACACACCGGGCTGATGGTCGGCGCGGCAGCGATCCTTCTCGCGGTACGTCTGGTGGCCGGCAAGATACTCGCACCCTCGTCGGACGCGCCGATCGAAGAGGCGCTCGCAGAAGCGGTGGCGTAGCCGCTGTCAGTGCTGGCTTTTGGGCATCCGCACGACAAGGCCGTCAAGCTCCGGCGTCACCTTGATCTGGCACGACAGGCGGCTGTTGGCCGACATGTCGGGCGCGAAGTCGAGCATGGTCTCTTCCATGTCCTCCTTCTTCGGCATCTTGGCGAGCCATGCGTCGTCGACGAACACGTGACAGGTCGCGCAGGCGCAGGCGCCGCCGCAATCGGCGTCAATTCCGGGAATGAGATTCTTCACCGCGCCTTCCATGACGGACCAGCCGGCCGGAACGTCGACTTCATGCTCTTTGCCGGTGTGTTCGATGTACTTGATCTTGGGCATGGAGACTCCGTGTCAGGCGATGGTTTTCATGGGTATGGACGTATCGGCGAGGCGTTCGGGCGCGACCTTGGTGCCGTCGGCAATCAGCTTCTTGCCAACGAGATACTCCGGCGCGGCGTTGACCGCTTCGACGGCGGCGATGGCGCCATTGCGCAGATGGAAGATCGCGAACTTTCGCGCCTCCGGATTTCCGCGAACGACGAGATGATCCGACGGCTGTGCAAGGCCGGCGATCTGCAGCTTGAGATCATACTGGTCCGACCAGAACCAGGGCACTTCCCTGTAGCTGCTTGGCTTGCCGAGCATGCCCAGCGCGGCGTGCTTGGCCTGGTCGATCGCATTCTGCACGCATTCGAGGCGCAACGCCGTGCCCTCGCGGCCGAAATGTTTCGTGCAGTCGCCGGCCGCGAAGACCGAGGGATCGCCGGTCACGTCGCTCTTTTCGTTGACAACGATGCCGTCGTCGCAGCCGAGCCCGGCTTCCTTTGCGAGTTCGACGTTCGGGATGATCCCGATGCCGACCAGCGCGACGTCCGCCGGATAGGATTTTCCCTCGGCGCGCACGCCCTCAAGCTTGTCGTTGCCTTCAAAGGCCTGAACGCCGGTATTCAGCAGCAATTTCACGCCGGCGGCGCGATGAACTTTCTCGTAGAAATCGGAGATCGGAACTGAAACGGCGCGCGCCATCAAGCGATCCATGGCTTCGAACACGGTCACGTCGATGCCGCGCTTGGCCGCCACCGCGGCCACTTCAAGCCCGATATATCCGCCGCCGACGATCGCGAGTTTCCTGCCCGGCAAAAACGAATTGCGCAGGGCATCCACGTCATCGATGCCGCGAAGGTAGTGAATGCCCGGAAGCTCTGCCCCCGGACACCTGATCTTGCGCACGCGCGAACCGGTGGCGATCAGCAGCTTGTCGTAGGACAGCGTGCGTCCGTCCGCGAGATGGACCGTCTTGGTGCCGCGGTCGATCTTTGTCGCGCCGACGCCCAGGATCAATTCGCAGTGCGCCTCGCGATAGAAGGCGTCGGGCTTCAGGAACAGCCTGTCCCGCTCCATCGTGCCCATGAGATAGGCCTTGGACAGAGGCGGCCGTTGATATGGGGCATGGGTTTCATCGCCCACCATCGTGAGCGTGCCGGTAAACCCCTCTGCTCGAAGGGTCGCGACGGCCTGCGCGCCGGACTGGCCGGCGCCGATGATGACGATGCGCTCAGACATGAATGACCCAATCGGATGCCCGGCAGGGTTTTTCGGCCTGGGCGGCGCTAAGATGTCCGAACCTCCCTCTGTAATCAACCGCTTAGGGTGCGTTGAGAGGTCTCGCGCGCCGGGCTAGAACTGTTGCCATGCACAAGGATTCTCAAGGGTTTGAGCGAACCTGCGCGTTGGCGGACTTGGCAGCGACCGACGCGCTGGGCGCGCGGATTGCCGCATCCATGCGTATTGGGGATGCCGTGGCGCTCGAAGGCGACCTTGGCGCCGGAAAAACCACGCTCGCGCGCGCGATTCTCCGGGCGCTCGGCGTGACCGAGAATGTGCCCAGTCCGACCTTCACGCTTGTCCAGTCGTACGACACGGCGCGCATGGTCGTGCGCCACTTCGATCTCTATCGCGTCGAGGACAGCGCCGAGATAGACGAGCTCGGCCTCGATGAAGCGCTCGACGAAGGCGCCGCGCTGATCGAATGGCCGGAGCGGGCCGGAACGCGTCTGCCGGATTCTGCGCTGCATGTCGCTTTGTCGCTGGACCAGAACGGACGCCGCGCGCGCCTCACCGGCACCGGCCATTGGGCGGACGCGTTCGCCGAGGATCAGCATGCCCACTGAACGCCAAAGCGAGATGGATGCATTCCTCAAATCGGCTGGCTGGAGTGGAGCCGTGCGGACGCCGATGCCGGGCGACGCCTCGACCCGCCGCTATGTCCGTCTCGATCTCGATGGCCGCAAGGCGATGCTGATGGATCAGCCGCAGAGCGCCGAGGCGCCGGTCGCGCCGGCACGCGCAACGCCCGATGAAAGGCGGGCGCTCGGTTACAACGCGGTCGCGCGCCTCGCAGGCGCAGACGTTGCGCGCTTCGTCGCCGCTGCGAATTTTCTGCGTGCGAAAGGATTGAGCGCGCCGGAGATCTATGCCGCAGATCCTGTGAAGGGCTTTGCGGTCATCGAGGATCTCGGCGACGCGCTCTATGCCGATGTGGTCGGATCGCACGATGAAAAGGAACTCTACGGCGCCGCCGTTGAGGTTCTCGCGGTGCTGCATGCGCAAGATGCGCCGGACACTCTGCCTCCGGACAAGGCGCTGCACGCCTATGACGAAACCGCGATGCTGGCCGAAATCGATCTGCTGACCGACTGGTTCCTGCCCGTTGCGCTTGGCCGGGCGGCGGCGGCGGATGAGATTGCCGAGCACCGCGCGCTGTGGCAGGCGACCTTGCACGAGGCTCTGAAGCCCTCGCCTGTCTTTGTGCATCGCGACTACCACGCGCAGAACCTGATCTGGCTGCCGACCCGCAAGGGAACGGCGCGCGTCGGGCTGATCGATTTCCAGGACGCGGTGGCGGGTTCCAGAGCGTATGATCTGATCTCGCTCGTCGAAGATGCACGCCGCGACGTGGCGCCCGAAATCGGCGAGGCGGCGACAGCGCATTATCTGAAAGCCATGAGACAGCAGGGCACGCCCGTGGACGAGACTGCCTATCGCAGCCAGATGGCCGTGATGGCAGCGCAACGCAACGCAAAGATCGCCGGCATCTTCGCCCGCCTTTACAAACGTGACGCCAAACCGCGCTATCTGGGATATCTGCCGCGCGTATGGGGATATCTCAACCGCGATCTTGAAGACCCTGCCCTTCGCGATCTGAAGGCGTGGTACAATTCCACGATCCCGCGCGAGAAGCGTGGAGCACCTGAAGGAGTTGTCCTGTGAGCGGACCGACGCGTGCGATGATCATGGCGGCGGGTCTTGGCACGCGGATGCGGCCGCTGACGGACGACAAGCCGAAGCCGCTGGTGATGGTTGCCGGCAAGACGCTGATCGACCATGCGCTCGATCGTGCGGTCTCCGCCGGCGTGACGCTTGCTGTCGTCAATGTCCATTACAAGGCGGAGATGGTGAAGGCGCATCTTGCCAGGCGGAACGATCTGGAGATCCGCTTCTCGGAGGAAACCGACGCCCTGCTCGGCACCGGCGGCGGCGTGGTCAAGGCGATACCCCATTTTGGGCAGGAACCGTTCTTCATCATGAACTCCGATTCGATCTGGGTCGAAGGCTTCGGCCACGCGCTCGACCGCATGAAGGAGCGCTGGAACCCTGACACGATGGACGGGCTTCTACTGATGGCGTCCATGGTGACTGCCATCGGCTACGAGGGCCCGGGCGACTTCAACATGGACTCCGACGGGCACCTCACGCGGGTGCAGGAGCACAAGCTCTCTCCCTTTGCCTATCCCGGCGTTCAGATTGTGCATCCGCGGCTCTTCGCCAAGGCGCCCAGCGGCAATTTTTCGACCAACCGCATGTGGGATATCGCGATCAAGGCCCGGCGCCTGTTCGGCATTCGGCTTGACGGTGTATGGATCCATGTCGGAACGCCGGAAGCGGTTGCCGAAGCCGAAGCCTTTCTCGCCGACCTGCCGCTGGTCCGCTGAGCGTCGTGGCGAATGTCTTCACGATTGCCGCGAGCACGCCCTTTGCAGAAACGCTTGCGCGCGGATTGATCAGCCGGCTCGGCCCGGCACCGCTCGCGCTGAGCGACGTGACGATCTATCTGCCGACCAGGCGCGCCGCACGCACTTTCGGCGATGCTTTTGCACGCGTTCTCGGCGGCGCGGCGCTGCTGCCGCAATTCCGGGCGCTCGGCGATGTGGATGAGGATGAGTTTCTGTTCGACGCCGGTTCACAGGATCTCGAGCTGAAGCCTGCGATTGCGCCGATCCGGCGCAAGCTTTTGCTGGCGATGGCCGTCCGGCACTGGCGCGGCGGTGACATGCGTTTGTCGCAGGCCTCCGCGCTCGCATCGAGCCTTGCGGCGGTGATGGACGAACTCGAAACCCAGAACGCAAGTCTCGATGATTTGAAAGACGTCGTGCCCGGCGGCCTTGCGGCGCATTGGGACGAGGTTTTCACATTCCTGAAGCAGCTCGACACGGTCTGGCCGGACATTCTCGTCACGGAAGGAGCGATCAATCCGGCGATGCGGCGCAATCTTGCACTCGCAGCGCTCGCCAAACGCCTTCAGACAAGCCCTCCCAAGGGCCCCGTGATTGCCGCCGGTTCAACCGGTTCAATTCCCGCTACGGCCGAATTGCTGCGCGTGATCGCCAACCTGCCCGATGGCGCGGTCGTGCTACCGGGGCTGGATCGCACGCTCGACGCGGAAAGCTGGAACGCGCTCGATCCCGGTCATCCGCAGTTCGGCCTCAGCCAGCTCCTGCAGCGCATCGGTGTCCGGCGTCCGGACGTGAAGGATTGGAGCGACGCGCGCGACGGTTCGCGGGAACGCGCGTTGCGTGAGGCTTTGCGGCCTGCTCCGACCACCGACGCATGGCGCATGATCATCGAGCGCCGCGAGACAGCGGAAATCGCCGCTGGTCTGGAAGGGCTTTCGCTCGTTGAAGCCGCAGACCCTTGCGAAGAAGCGCTCGTTGTCGCGTTGATCCTCCGCGAGGCGCTGGAGGAAGAAAAGTCCACCGCCGCGCTCGTCACGCCGGACCGCACGCTGGCGCGCCGCGTCGCGAGCGAACTCAAGCGCTGGAATCTGGAAGTCGACGATTCTGCCGGTCGGCCATTGTCGCACACGCCGCCGGGGGCGTTTCTCGCCCTGCTCGCGGAAGCGGCGGAGGAACTGTTCGCGCCCGTTCAGCTTCTGGCCGTGTTGAAGCATCCGCTCTGCACGCTGGGCCAGGAACGCGGCGCGTTTCGCGATAGGGTTCGCGCGCTCGACCGGCATCTGCGCGGGCCACGCCCCGACGCGGGACTCGACGGAATTCGCATCGCCCTTGAGCGCAAGCGTAGCGATGCGCCGGATACGGCCCAATCGCGACTGTCGGAGCTGCAATACTGGTTTTCAGAGGTCGCCCAGGCCTTGCGACCGCTCGAACAGGCTCTGGACAGAAAATCGATCGAGATCGGCGACGCGCTGGCCGCGCATCTCGACGCCGCGGCCAAGCTGGCAGGCGATGCGTTGTGGGCCGGCGAAGCGGGCGAGATCGCCGCACGTTTCGTCGAGGAATTGCGCGAGGCGGCGAGCGCGTTGTCGGGCATCGAACCGGGCGGATATGCGCCGCTTTTTCGCAATCTTTCCGAAGACAAGTCGGTCCGCCAGACGCGCGAGCGGCACCCGCGTCTGTTTATCCTCGGTCCGCTCGAAGCGCGCTTGCAGAGTTTCGACACGCTGGTTCTCAGCGGACTGAACGAGGGCACGTGGCCGCGCGGCGTCGGCGCCGATCCCTGGTTCTCGCGCCCGATGCGCAAAGCCATCGGCCTTGAACAACCCGAGCGCAGCATCGGTCAGGCCGCGCATGACTTCTCCATGCTGTCCGCCGGCAAGCGCGTCATCCTCACCCGCGCGCTGAAATCGGAAGGCGTTCCGACCGTTTCGTCGCGCTGGCTGCAAAGACTGCAGCAACTGGCAAACGGTCTTGGCCTGCGCAATGCGCTGCGGCCGGAGCGCGACTATGTTGCCCTCGCCCAATCGCTGGGCGATCCGGGTCAGCCGCAGCGCATGAAGCGCCCGGCTCCGACACCGCCGGTCGATGCAAGACCGAAAGAGCTTTCGGTCACCGACATCGAGGCCTGGATCCGCGATCCCTACGCAATCTACGCCAGGCGAATCCTGAAGCTTCGCACGCTCGATCCGCTGGATGCCGAAATCGGTCCGATGGAACGCGGCAGCGCCGTGCACAAGGCGCTGGAGCTTTTCATCGACAGGTTTCCCGGTGAGCTGCCGCCGGATGCGACCCTGCAGCTCATAAATATTTCTGACGAAGTGTTCGCGGCGCTGGGCACGCCGAAGGCCGCGCTGGCCCTGTGGCGGCCGCGTTTCGCCAATGCGGCCGCGTGGTTCGTGGAAGAAGAGCGCAAGCGGCGCAGCGCCATCGCGCAGTCCCGTGTCGAAATCGACGGCCGCATTGCGGTTTCCGACACCTTTTCGCTCTACGGTCGCGCTGACCGGATCGATATCTTCAAAAGCGGCGGCGCGGCGATTCTCGACTACAAGACCGGCAAGCCCCCGACGGCAAGCCAGATCAGCAAGTTCCTCGCGCCGCAGCTCCTGCTTGAAGGCGCGATGATCGAGCGCGGCGGTTTCGGCGATCTCGGCAAACGCAAGACCGAAGCGCTCCTCTACCTGCAATTCAGCGGCGGCAAGGATCCGGGAAAACTGCAGGAAGTCGATGTCGCCCTGATCGAAGAGGCGCTCGCCCGGCTCAAGCAGCGCGTGATCGACTTCACCGCGCAGTCGATGGCGTATCTGCCGCGCGTGAAGCCGTTCCAGGCCGGAACACCGGGCGACTATGATCACCTGAGCCGCGTGCGCGAATGGTCGTTGAGCGGATGGGAGGACGCGGACGAATGAGCGCCGATCCATCCATCAACGCTGCCGACCCGCGCCAGTCCGCCTGGGTCGCGGCCAATGCCGGCGCCGGAAAGACGCACACGCTCGCGAACCGCGTGACGCGCCTGCTGCTCGCAGATGCGGAGCCGGCCAAGATTCTGTGTCTGACCTTCACCAAGGCTGCGGCGGCCGAGATGCAGCATCGCCTGTTCCGCCAGCTTGGCGAGTGGTCGATGCTGCCCGATGAAGAATTGTCCGTGAAGATCAAAGCGATCGGCGCGGAGCTTGGCGGACCGGAGGAGCTGCGGAAAGCGCGCCGGCTTTTCGCCAAGGCGCTCGAGACGCCGGGCGGACTGAAGATCCTGACCATTCACGCCTTCTGCCAGAACCTGTTGTCGCGGTTTCCGCTCGAGGCCGGCGTGCCGGCATCGTTCAAGGTCCTCGACGACCAGACGGCACGCGAGTTGATGAGCGAGGCTCGCACGCGAGTGCTGGAGCGCGCCGGCGAAGGCGATGCGGTGCGCGCCGCAGCGCTCGCCCATCTGCTGACCGAAACGAGCGAGGCGCGCCTGCGGCTCGTCCTCGACGCTGCGCTCGGAACCGACCGCCGCAAGCTCGATCGCTATCTTCAATCTCTCGGCGGAGAACCGGACGCACTGCGTCGCTCCCTTCGCCGCGCACATGGCGCGGACGAGACACTCGACGCCAGCCAGATCATGGCGCAATTCTGCCTCGCGCTGCGTGCCGACGAGCAGCAGCTTCGCGCCACGGTGGCCTGGCTCTCCGGAGGAACGAAGACGGACTTGGCGGCTGCCGAGAAGCTTTCGCGCGCGCTCGAGAAGCAATTCAGAACCGAAGCCTTCGATGAATTTCGCGACTTCTTCCTGACCGCAAAAGGCGAGCCTCGCAAGGCGCTGGCCACCAGGAAGCTGGTCGATGCCTCGCCGGCGCTGTTTGCCGGTCTGAACGCGCTCGCCGGCAGGTTCCTGGACGCGGAGTTCCGCCGCCGCGCCGCCTATGCGGCGGGGCTGGCAGAGGCCTCTGTCACGATCGCGGACGCGGTGCGGCGCGAATATGCGCTCGCCAAGCGCAGCCGCGGCGCACTCGACTATGATGATCTGATCACCGAGACGCTGGGACTTCTCAAGCAGAGCGAAGCGGCGTCCTGGGTGCTCTACAAGCTCGACGGCGGCCTCGACCACATACTGATCGACGAGGCGCAGGACACGAGCCCGGAACAGTGGGAGATTGTGCGCAAGCTCACCGAAGAATTCTTCGCCGGCGACGCGGAACGCACCCGCACCGTCTTTGCCGTCGGTGACGAGAAACAGTCGATCTTCAGTTTCCAGGGAGCCGATCCACGCCAGTTCGACGTCAACCGGCAATTCTTCATCGAGCGCGCAAAGGCCGCAGACAGGCTCTTCGCCGACGAGCCGTTGACCACATCGCGCCGGTCGGCGCCGGAAGTGCTCACATTCGTCGATGCGGTCTTTGCGCCGGAGGCGGCGCGCAGCGGCCTGACATCCGACGGCGCCCCGGTTCGGCACGCAGCGCTTCGCGACACGGCGAAGGGGCGCGTGGAACTGTGGCCGACGCTCAAGCCTTCGAAAGAACCGGAACCGGATTACTGGCATCCCGTCGATGTGCAGTCCGAGAACAGTCCGGTCGCGCAGCTTGCGTCGCAGCTCGCGCGCCAGATCGAGCAATGGATCGGAAAAGTGAAGCTGCCCGGCCATGACGAAGCGATCAAGGCGGGCGACATCATGATCTTGCTTCCGCGGCGAGAGCCGTTCGGGACGGAGATCATCCGCCACCTCAAGGAACGGCGCGTACCGGTCGCCGGCGCGGACCGCATACGCCTCACCGAACAGATTGCGATCATGGACCTGATCGCGCTGGGGCGCTTCGTCCTGCTGCCGCAGGACGACTACAACCTCGCCGCCCTGCTGCGCTCGCCGCTGTGTGCCGTCAGCGAGGAAGAATTGTTCTCGCTCAGCTGGCAGCGCAAGGGCGCATTGTGGACCGAACTGCGGCAACGCAACGGCGAGACGCCCGCACTGACAGCGGCGCACGCTTTTCTGTCGGAGATGTTCGATCTTGCCGACTTTGCACCGCCCTTCGAGTTCTATTCGCACGCACTGACTGTCCGCGGGATGCGGCTCAGACTGCTGCAGCGCCTGGGCCATGAGGCGGGCGATGCGATAGATGAGTTCCTGTCGCTCTCCTTCGCCTACGAAGCCGCCAACACGCCGTCGCTCGAGGGCTTCCTGCACTGGGTCGAGCGCGGCGGCGCGGAGATCAAGCGCGACATGGAGCGGGGACGCGACGAGGTCCGCGTGATGACCGTGCATGGCGCCAAGGGTCTCGAGGCCGACATCGTCATCCTGCCGGACACGGCCGCGGTTCCCGAGGCGATGACCAATAAGGGACATCTTCTGTATACGGAGGATGGCGTTCTCTTTCCGATGCCGGACGCTGAGGCGCCGCAGGCCGTCAGGGCGGCCAAGGCCGAGGCGCAGGCGCGCGTGATGGAGGAACATCGCCGCCTGCTCTATGTCGCGCTGACACGCGCGAAGGACCGGCTTTATGTCTGCGGCTTTGAAGGCAGGAACGGCGTGAAGGAAGGCTCCTGGTACGCTCTGGCGCGCGAGGCGGCGGAAAAGATCGGCGTCGACCTGGTTCGCGGCGAGACCAGCATCAAGTTGGTTGGCGAAGGCGGCGAAGAAACGGCGTCACCTGCCAGGCCGGCACAAGCGCAAGCCATCGAAAAGCCCGACTGGCTGACGAGGGATGGTCCCCGGAACGCACCTGCGCCGCGACTGATCCGGCCGTTCGATGCCGCGGGCATGGAAGAGCCGCCGGTGTTCTCGCCGCTCGAAAGCAACAAGCGCTTCCGGCGCGGTCTTCTCGTCCACACGCTGCTCGCGCGGTTGCCGGATGTTGCGCCGGGCGAGCGTGCCGCACTCGCAATGAACTATCTGCGCGGACAAAAGCTGGACGATGCCGAGGCGAAGAGCCTTGTCGCCGAAATTCTCGCAGTTCTCGACGATCCGGTCTTCGCGCCGGCGTTCACGCCGCAAAGCCGCGCCGAAGTCGCGATCGTCGCCGACATTCCCGAGCTCGGCGCCGGCGCGCGCGTCAATGGCCGCATAGACCGGTTGGCCGAGACGAAGGACGAAGTCCTGATCGTCGATTTCAAGACCAACCGCCCGCCGCCGAAAGACGAAAGCGGCGTGCCGGCGCTTTACGCGACGCAAATGGCGCTCTACCGCGAAGCCGCCGCGAAAATCTTCCCGGGCAAACAAATCGTCTGCGGTCTCGTCTGGACCGACGGTCCCACACTCATGACGCTGTCCAATGGCCTGTTGGATGCCGAATTGGGGCGTATTCGCACGCGCCTTGACCCTGGGGGTGCGCGTTCCTAAATTCAGTTCAGCTTCCAACCCAAGGAATGGTCATGTCATCACCGATCAAGGTTTCCGACGCCTCCTTTCAGGCGGACGTTCTCAACTCCAAGACACCCGTTGTGGTGGACTTCTGGGCGGAATGGTGCGGACCTTGCCGGATGATCGCGCCAGCCCTTGAAGAACTTGCCGGCGAAATGAGCGGCAAGGTGACTATCGCCAAGATCAATATCGACGAAAATCCGCACGTGCCGCAGAAGTATGGCGTACGCGGCATCCCGACCATGATGATCTTCAGCCAGGGACAGGTCGCGGCCACCAAGGTCGGCGCGCTGCCCAAATCCAAAATCAAGGAATGGATCGAGTCGTCGGTCTGACGGCCTAGCCGTTATTCCGCAGCACCGTTCCTGCCAGGTAGAGCGAGCCGCAGATGAGAATCCGCGGCGGCGGCTCCTTCGGATGCGCGCGCGACCACGCCTGTAACTGCAGCATCGCGTCTTCCAGGTCTTCGGCGGGCGCGGCGTCCAGGCCCGCCTGGCGCGCCAGGTCATAGAGCGCGCCGGCACCGAGGCTGGCGGCCTCTCCGGGCACATCCACCGTCACGACGTGCCGTGCAAGTCCGCGGAACGCCGACAGAAAGCCGACAGCATCCTTGGTCCGCAGCATGCCGCAGATGAGATAGAGCGGCCGCTCCGACTTTTCTTCCAGATCTGCGATCGCGCGCGACACCGCCGCAGCGCAGTGCGGGTTGTGTCCACCATCGAGCCAGATCTCCGCGCCCTTCGGCGCCATCGAAATCAAGGGCCTTTGGTCAGGCGTTGCAGCCGCGCCGGCCACTCGACCGTGCGCAAACCCTGCTCGATCGCAACGTCGTTGTTCCAGCCCCTGTTCGCGTGGCGTAACCCCGCGATCGCGACGGCGGCATTCTCGATCTGGTGGCGGCCGATCAGTTTTGGCAGCGGCAGGTCCAGGAGCCCCATCTCGTCCTGATAGACCATGCGGCCATGTTCCTGATGCGCCGAGAAATCCTGACCGAAGACAAAGGCCGGCGCGCTCAGCTTGTCGGCGCGGGACAGGATGACAGAAAGCGCGGCATCTTCCTGCGGACCGATGACGACCGGCACATGCGACTTGATGATGCCGGCTTTCTCGCCGGCGATGGACTGGATGTCGGGGCCCAGGAATTCGAGATGATCAAGCCCGACAGGCTGGACGATCGTCATGGCCGGCTTGTCGATCACGTTCGTGGCATCATAGGTGCCGCCGAGTCCGACTTCGAGAACGACGGCGTCGGCCGGATGGCGCGAGAAGGCGAGGAACATCGCCGCATTCGTGATCTCGAAATAGGTGATGGGCCGGCCGGCGTTGACGCGCTCGACTTCCTCGAGCGTCGCGGTCAGTTCGTCTTCGCTGATGAGCTGTCCGGCGATGCGGATGCGCTCGTGAAAACGCACCAGATGCGGGGAGATGTGAACATGCACGCGCAGCCCCTGCGCTTCGAGCATTGCGCGGCTGAAGGCGCAGACCGAGCCCTTGCCGTTCGTGCCCGCGACGTGGATGACGGGCGCGAGTTTCTTCTGCGGGTCGCCCAGATCGGCGAGAAGACGCTGGATGCGTTCGAGCGCGAGGTCGATCTTCTTGGGATGAAGGGCCAGCAGTCGTTCGAGAACAGCGGTGCTTCTGGTGTCGTCCGTGTCTTTCTGGACGCCGCTCATTCCGCGGCTTTGGAACCGGCGACCTGGGTCGCGGGTGGAACGACGCGGGTTGCCGTGGCCGTCACGACCGGCGGAACTGCCGCGGGACGAGAACGCGGCCGCGACCGCTTCATGACGAGATGCGTCAGCTTCGACAGCGTGGGCCGCAGCTCATGGCGGTGCACGACCATGTCGATCATGCCATGTTCGAGCAGGAACTCCGCGCGCTGGAATCCCTCAGGCAGCCGCTCGCGGATCGTCTGCGCCATCACGCGCGGACCGGCGAAACCGATTTGCGCGCCGGGTTCCGCGATCTGGATGTCGCCAAGCATCGCGTAGGACGCGCTGACGCCGCCATAGGTCGGATCAGTCAGGACGACGATGTAGGGCAGCCCCGCCTCGTGAAGCATGTCCACGCAGATCGTGACGCGCGGCATCTGCATCAGCGACAGGATGCCTTCCTGCATGCGCGCGCCGCCCGACGAGACAAACAGGATGAACGGCCGCTTCTCGGCAACCGCGGCTTCCATCGCGGTAACGAGGCCCTCGCCTACGCCCATCGACAGCGAGCCGCCGAAGAAATCGAAGGGCTGCACCGCGATCATCACGGGCATGCCTTCGATCGTTCCGCGTGCGGCGGT
Source organism: uncultured Alphaproteobacteria bacterium (assembly GCA_963741725.1). Lineage (GTDB taxonomy): Bacteria > Pseudomonadota > Alphaproteobacteria > Micropepsales > Micropepsaceae > Rhizomicrobium. The sequence goes on from CAVUJC010000002.1 coordinate 164,744, forward strand.
CAGCGCTTCGTTTCGGCTGGTCTTGGCGCGGGTGCTTTTCAACTCGTCGGCATAGCGTTTTTCGCCGCGGAACTTGAGAGGATCGGCCGGAACCTCGGGCGACGGGAGGATCTCGAAATCGGAAGCATCGAAGATCGCCGTGAAACGTTCGACCGGACCGATGCGCATGTGAAAGCCGCATTGCGGGCAGACATTCTGAGCGAGCGCGAGGTCGCGATGGAAAATCATCTCGCCGCAGGACGAGCATTTCTTCCAGAGGTTCTCGGGCGTCTCGGCACGCGCAGTGCCGCCCATCAAACTCTTGATGCGCGGCCGGACGAAATTCGCGATCCAGTTCATGGGTCAACCTACCACAGAAGCTGGCTCGGCTGCATGCACCGATTTGGCCAAAGATGAACAGAAATTGATCACGTCGGCGACCAACGCAGCGCGCCCAGCCCCCGCCGCCGCACCCTTTTCAACTCGCGCGACGATGGCTGATCCGACCACGGCGCCGTCGGCGATGGCGGCGATATCACCAGCCTGTTCGGGCGTTTTGATTCCGAAACCGACCACGCAGGGGAGATTTGTTGCGCGTTTGATTCGCTGGAGCGAGGCCCGGACATCTGACTCTGCGTAAGTCTTCGTGCCGGTGATACCCGCGATGGAGGCGTAGTAAAGATAACCACTGGCGCCGTCGAGCACGACCTTGAGTCTTTCGTCATCTGTCGTGGGCGCGAGAAAGCGAATGATGTCGATGCCGTGGCTGGCGGCCGGCAGTCGCAGCACATCGTCTTCCTCGGCCGGAAGGTCGACCATGAGAAGACCATCGACGCCGACTTCGGCGGCATCGCGGGCGAAGCGCGCCGTGCCGTAGGCGTGAACCGGGTTGTACGCCCCCATCAGGACGATCGGCGTCTTGCTGTCGGTCTTGCGGAAACGTCGCACGAGTTCCAGGAGCTTGACGACCGTCATGCCGGACTTGAGTGCGCGCAGATATGACGCCTGGTTCGTCGGGCCGTCCGCCATCGGATCGGAGAACGGAATCCCGATCTCGATCACATCGGCGCCGGCCGCCGGCAGCTTCTGGATGATCTCGAGAAACGTATCGGCATCCGGATCGCCCGCCGTGACGAATGGCACGAAGGCGGAACGCTTGTCCTTTTTGAGCGCAGCGAAAGTCGAGGCAATACGGCTCATATTTCCTCTCCGAGCGCAGCGGCGGCGGAGAACACGTCCTTGTCGCCGCGGCCCGACAGGCAGATGGCGATGATCTTGTCCTTGTCCATCTGCGGGGCGATGCGCATGACATGGGCAATCGCATGCGCCAATTCAAGCGCCGGAATGATGCCTTCCAGCTTGGAGAGAAGCACGAAGGCCTCGAGCGCCTGCTTGTCGGTCGCGGAAAAATACTTCACGCGGCCCATGTCCTTCAGCCAGGAATGCTCCGGGCCGACACCCGGATAGTCGAGACCGGCGGAAATCGAGTGCGCCTCCAAAATCTGACCGTCGCGGTCCTGAAGCAGGTACGAGCGTGCGCCGTGCAGCACTCCGGGCGTTCCTTTGGACAAAGTCGCGGCATGGCGTTCGGTTTCGGTGCCTTCTCCCGACGCTTCGACCCCGTGTATCTCGACCGGACTGTCATCGAGGAACGGATGGAACATTCCGATCGCGTTTGAACCGCCGCCGACGCAGGCGACCACGAGATCCGGCAGGCGGTTTTCACGCTCCAGCATCTGCGCGCGCGTTTCGTTGCCGATGACCGTTTGAAAATCGCGGACCATCGCGGGATAGGGATGCGGACCTGCTGCCGAACCGATGATGTAGAATGTGTCGTAGACGTTGGTGACCCAGTCGCGCAGGGCCTCATTCATCGCATCCTTGAGCGTGCGCGATCCCGATTTTACCGGACGCACCTCCGCGCCAAGCAGCTTCATGCGAAATACATTCGGCTTCTGGCGCTCTATGTCCACCTCGCCCATGTAGACGATGCATGGCAGTCCGAAGCGCGCGGCGACCGTTGCCGTCGCAACGCCATGCTGGCCGGCACCGGTCTCGGCGATGATGCGCGTCTTGCCCATGCGGCGCGCCAGCAAAATCTGGCCAAGGCAGTTGTTGATCTTGTGCGCGCCGGTGTGATTGAGGTCTTCGCGCTTGAGATAGATCTTCGCGCCGCCCAGATGCTGCGTCAGACGCTCCGCAAAGTAGAGCGGGCTCTCGCGCCCGACATAGTTCTTCAGCAGTCCGTCGAGTTCGGCCTGGAACGCCGGATCATGCTTCGCCGTCTCGTACGCCTTTTCGAGCGCCAGCACCGGAGGCATCAGCGTCTCGGCAACGAAGCGGCCGCCATAGGCGCCGAAATGTCCACGCATGTCCGGCCCGGTGCGGAAGGAATTGGGCGTACTCATGACTGTGCCTCTTTCGCGAACTTTGCGCTGCGCGCGTTCGCGACGAATTGTGAAATCAGCTCCGCACTCTTTTTTCCTGGCGACGTTTCGACGCCGGATGACACGTCAACTCCGGGAGCTTCACTGACCTGGATTGCGCGTACGACATTCGCAGGGTTCAACCCGCCTGCGAGAAGCCAGGGCCGCGCGAATGTCCGTCCGCTCAGAATCTGCCAGTCGAATGCGCCGCCATGCCCACCTTCGCGTTCTGATCCGGCCGGCGGTTTGGCGTCGAACATGAGCATGTCGGCATTGTCTTCGTATTTTCTGGCCGCCATCAGGTCGGATGCGTCGGCGACGGCAAACGCCTTGATGATGCCGGTTCTGAACCGCCCCCGGATCGCGGCGACGCGGTCTGGCGTCTCGGCGCCGTGCAGTTGAATAAAGTCGGGCGTCACTGCCGCAACGGCGGAGGCGAGCGCTTCGTCTGTCGGATCGCTGAGCAGCACCACCAGCCGCAGCTTGCCCCGCATCCGGTCCGCGAGCGCGCGCGCCTGCTCGGGCTGAACGTTGCGCGGCGATTTGGGGTGGAAGGCCAGCCCGGCCAAGTCGGCACCCGCGCGCGCGGCCGCGTCTGCGGCCTCCGCACTGTTGATCCCGCAGATTTTGACCAGGAGTCCCATTTGTCTATCACGGTAAGTGGGCGGGCGGGCCTTATGAACGCCCCACCCCCTTAAATCAAGCAAAGGCGTTGCCTTTGCTTAAGCCATTGTTCCGGCTAGCTCTACCGCTATGGCCTTGGCGGCAGCGGCGGGGTCGGCAGCGCCCGTGATTGGCCGGCCAATGACCAGGATATCGGCGCCGGCGCGGTGGGCTTCGGCTGGGGTCATCACCCGCCTCTGGTCGGCCAAATCCGCGCCCGCCGGGCGGATGCCGGGAACGGCCAGCAAAAAGTCCGTCCCGCAGGCCTTTCTGATGGCCCCGATCTCGTGCGCCGAGCAAACCACCCCGTCCAGACCCGAATGCTGGGCAAGCTGCGCCAGCCGAACCACCTGGTCGGCGGCAGGGCCGCGCTGGCCGACCGAGCCGAGCACCGAGTTCGTCGAGGCTGGTCAGCACTGTAACGCCGATCACTTTTACCTTCGGATCGATGGCGCGCGCAGCGGCGGCGCCCTCGCGCATCATTTCTTCGCCGCCAGATGTGTGTACGTTGAAAATTGATGCACCGAGGCGTGCGAGCTCGCGCGAGGCGCCTGCCACCGTGTTGGGGATGTCGTGGAACTTCACGTCTGCGAAGACCGGCAATCCGATCTCGACGATCTTCCTCACGCCATCTGGTCCGCAGGCGGTGATGAATTCCAGACCGATCTTCAGGCCGCCTACGTGATCCCTGACCGCACGCGACACTGACAGTGCGCGCTGCAGGTCGGGCGTGTCGATCGCAACGAAGACGGGATTCGAGCTCATCGAGTCCGGTTCTTATTCTGACGTAAGCGTTCGAGCAAGAGAGTCACGGCCTTTTCGGCGGCAACATGAACGCTTTGGCCTTCAGCGCGTGCAATCGCGGTCACCGCGCCGCGCAATCATCATAAAACGCAACAAATACAAGGACATTTTGGATGTCTGCCGAAAAATGCGCGGCTGAAGCAGCCACATGCGCTGCTTCCAGACACGGCGACGACACGGGAATAAGGTCAAGCGCGCCAGTGCCGAACGACAGCAGGGCGAGACCCCGTCACGCACAAGCCGATGATGTGGCTTAGCTAATCGCGCTAGTCTTTAGGTGTCGTTCCGTTCAATCGCTCGCGCAACTCCTTGCCCGTGCGAAAGAAGGGCGCGCGTTTTTCATCGACCGAGACCGGCTCACCCGTGCGCGGGTTGCGGCCTTGACGTGCGGGACGAACCTTTACGGAGAACGCGCCGAAACCACGCAGCTCGACGCGATGGCCCTGGGCTAACGCCTTTGTAATCTCGTCCAGCATCGTCGAGACGATGCGCTCGATGTCGCGGTGGTAGAGATGCGGATAACGTGCAGTCAGACGTGCAACTAACTCGGACTTGATCATCCCCGGCCCCTGAGGGAAATCGTCTTGACCGGACAGCAGAATCCCCCGCCCCGGTTCAGCCAACTGTGACAAAACCGTTGCGGGCCGTCAATGGAAGTCACTGAAACATCAGTGTTTTTTTGGCAGACATGGATAATGCCCCGCCCGGCCTGCGGGCATTTCGCTGGAGCTTTGGGCAGTTTGAGCCCCGATCCGCGGGCTGGCCATTTCTGCTTCGCTGGCGCGGGCGTTCGTCGGTTGTCCAGCGCTGGAAACCATACACAAGCCCAGTTTTAGGACGTTTACGCCCTTAAGCGGCTGCCTGCGCCCGGTCGAGCGGAATGGTCACGGTCGCGGTGGTACCAACCCCTTCGACGCTCTCGACCTTCAGCGCGCCGCCGTGCATCTCCGACAAGGCGCGCACGAGGGCCAGGCCGAGCCCTGTGCCGGGCTTGCTGCCGTCATTGTTGCCAAGCTGGACGAACGGGTTGCCCAGCCGCTGCAAGTCGCTCGCCGCGATTCCGATTCCGGTGTCTTCCACGGCGAAGGCGCAGAACCCGCCTGCCTGGCGGGCCGAAACGACGATCGATCCGCCTGGGGGCGTGAACTTGATGGCGTTGGAGAGCAGGTTGAGCAAAATCTGTTTCAGCGCCCGGCGGTCGGCGTGCACGCTCATCGATGCGGACTCCACGTCGATCGTCAACGCTACGCCGCTGCTCGCTGCACGCTCTTCGAGCAACTCGACGCAGTCCCGTACGACCGCCGTGACAGGAACGCTCTCACAGTTGAGCTCAAGCTTGCCCGCCTCGATCTTGGACATGTCGAGAATATCGGTGATGAGATCCAGAAGATGATTGCCGGCGCCGTGGATCAGGCCGGCATATTCGACATAGCGGTTGTCGCCGACCGGTCCGAAAAACTCGTCCTTGATGAGCTCAGAGAAACCGAGGACCGCGTTCAGCGGCGTACGCAGCTCATGGCTCATGTTTGCGAGGAACTTCGATTTTGCCTTGCTGGCCCGTTCGGCCACTTCCTTGGCCACGACGGCTTCCTCGCGCGAAGCCTCCGCGCGCTTGACGACGGTTGCGAGCCAGCGCTCCAGCTTCTGACGATCGTCAAGCGCGGAGCCCGCCATGATGATCGTGAAGCCCACGACGGAATAGTAGAACTGAACGATGGAAACCTGGACTGCGAGCGGATGCGGCGCAACGTAGGACGAGGTGCGGTGCAGGAATACCAGCGTGAAAGATGCGGCGGCAGCAACGGCGAGCCCGACAGCGCCGCCAGCAAACCCGCGCTTGAAAGTCAGAAGCACCAGGACCGGGAAAAACAGGAACGCCGGCGAGTATCTCGGAAGAAGAATGCAGATCACGATCACGCCGACGACACAGCCGAGCAGAGCGACCGTCCCAGCCAATTGCTCGCGATCGAACAAGGCCTTCAGGGCGGAAATCTTTACGCACATGAAGAACGGAACGAGCAGGCAGAGGCCAAGCGCGTCGGCTCCGTACCAGCTATGCGCAATGTCGGCGAAATTTTCGCCGTCCACATAGTGGAGCGTCGCGCCCGCAATAAGCGAAGAAGCGATCGCAGCGACACCGATGACGAGTGCGTAGAAGAAAAGCAGTACTTCGGTACGGCTGAACACGCGGTCGAAGCCGAGCCAGCGCAGCGGTATGGCGACAATCAGCACTTCGGTGATATTTCCGAGCGAAAGACCAAGCCCGATGATCGCCCGATCATGCGCGAGCATGTCGGCGCTGAAATAGGCCAACAGCGCCACGCCGATCATCTCCGGCCAGTCGCGGCGCGGGTGCTTCAGAAGGCTTGCGACAAGAATGGCGTTCGCGAACCAGATCGCCGCCACGCGTCCGGTGTGCGCCGTGAGCATGACGCAGCCCCAGTCGGACGCGAAAATCATCGCTGCGAGCGCGACAAGATACAGCGGGGAAACACGCCGCATCGTCTCGTCGCTCTTGATCGTCATATCGCTTGGCATGACTCACGCACTGGAACAGTCCTGGTCACTCTACGTGTGCCATTGATAAAGAGCGGTTAAGGATACTGATCCGGACGGCAGAAACTCTGCCTTATCATAAGCTTACACCGCTTCGCTTGAGCGTTGCGCAATCTGAAGCTGCAGAGTCAGACGGTGTGCAATTTCGGTTCGTTGCCGTCACCTGCACGTTTTCCGAACGCGTACGAAAAGGCCGTGAGGACGCTGGATGCGGTCAAGCCGTCCTCGGAAAGCGGCAGGTAGACAGCCTTCATGTCGAAGACAAAACCGTTCGACCAGCGAATACCGTCCAGCCGCGTGTGCAGCGGCACGCGCCCGGCAGCGGCATCGCGGTAATTCTTCAGCACACACGCGCCGAACTGATCGTCGAGCTTGGCATAGGCTTCGCGGGTGGTCTTTCCGGTTCCGTCAGCCAGGAAGTATCTGGCGACTTCGGTCCCGATCAGCTTGAAGCGGAAATCGCTGTTGTCCGGCAAAGCTTCTGCAATGACGATCGAACCGATATGGGCGCGCATGTCCGTTGGACGAAAATCCGAGCGCGAAGGCATGCTCCGGGAACCGCGCTTGTGCATCCACAGATCGACGAAAAACTTCAGGATAGGATCCTGACCGCACGCTTCGTCTGCGTGCGTACCAATTTGAACTTTTCGCGCACGCGCGATTTGTGACACTGTGCTCTGCTCCCGGCTTTCACCAGCGTAGTGAGCGTTCGTAAATTCACGGTAAAGCTTTGGTTTCGAACTATCTGGGTTCCGTCACGTTAGCATCGGCCTGTCCGGCATTCGGACCAATCGCGGGTTCGCGGTAACCTTTCGATTACGCCTTGAGCGCATTCTCGACGCTGGGGAAAGAGTCAGACTGCGCATGAGTATTCCTTCGTCGCAGAGCGAATTGAAGCGGACGCCCGACAAGTCGTCGGTCGCTGCGATCGCGCCAGCCGAACTTGAAGCGCGTGAGCTGCTCGAGATCTATGCAGTCTGGATGAAGCACAAGGCGGGACGCGTGATGCCTTCGCGCACGGACGTTCTGCCGTCGCCCATGGGCCGCCACATCAAAAATGTGAGCCTGCTCAGCGTCCTCGATGGCGACTACGAGTTTCGCATCATCGGTGAGGCCCACATTCAGGCATATGGCACGCGCCACCAGGGTAAGCTCCTGAGTGAAGTGATGACCTTCGCCCCGGCATTTGGCAGTGTGCTCAAGCGCTCGGTCGACATTGTCGTGCGCAAGCGCATTCCGATCGCCTATCGCGGCGCCATCGGCCGCGACGTGGGCAATGCTCGCTTTGTCTGGATCGAGACGATGTTCCTTCCGCTCGGACAAACCGACACTGCCGTGGACCATGTCATGACGGCGAGCGTATATGTGCCGCGCAACGGTGTGTGGGACAGTTCTCCGACCATCGCCTAGCGGGCGGTCTTCGACTTCTTCTTTTTGACTTTCTTCGCCGGCGCGGCGCGCGCCGCTTCTGCCGAACGCGCGAGCCATGCGCCGAGCGCTTTGCGATCCTTCAGCATCCCGACCGGCACGACGACATAGGTTTTGCTCGGTGGCGACGAAGGCTCGTACTGCAGCGGCTTGGCGCCCTTCAATTTCAGCAGCGCTGCATGATCGTTGCCTGCAAGTTTGAGCGCGAGGCCGACATCGGACAAGGTGCAGAATACTCGACCGCCGGAATAGACGCTGATTCCGCCAAACATCGGCCGGAATTCGAGCTCGAGTTCCGGCGACGCGGCGCCTTCGATGATTTTCTGCAAGTTCGACGGAACATGCGCCATTCGAGGTCCTTTCCTAGCCCAACCATCCGCCGGCAATCAGGGTCGCGGCGAACAGAAAACCGATAACAACCGACGAGTACTTCACATCCCTCTCCATCATGGACAGGGAGATTAGCCGAAGCCTGCTGACAGCCTGATGTCAGCAGTTTGACAGCAGAGGGGGCAAAAAGAAAAAGGCGCATATCGCTACGCGCCTTTTCGTTTGGATCAGGGAAGAGAGGACTACTCCTCGTCGCCCTTCTTGCCGCCGCGCTTTTTCAGCGCCGCGCCGAGAATGTCGCCCAGCGAGGCGCCCGAGTCGGATGAGCCATATTGTGCGACGGCTTCCTTCTCTTCGGCGATTTCGCGCGCCTTGATCGAAACCGAGATCTTGCGGCTCGACTTGTCGACCTGGGTGACGAGCGCATCGACCTTGTTTCCGACCTGGAAACGTTCCGGGCGCTGGTCGTTGCGGTCGCGTGCGAGGTCGGAGCGGCGGATGAAGGCCTTGATGCCGTCCGCGAGCTGAACCTCGATGCCGCCGTCATTGACTTCGGTGACCGTGACGGTGACGACCTGGTTCTTCTTCAGGGCGGCGCCGGCCGGACCGGCCTTCTCGATCGGATCATCGCCGAGTTGCTTGATGCCGAGGCTGACGCGTTCCTTTTCCGCATCGACGTCGAGCACCTTCGCCGACACGATCTGGCCCTTCTCATAGTCCTTGACGGCTTCGTCGCCGGACTTCGACCAGCTGAGGTCGGAGAGATGGACCATGCCGTCGATCTCGCTGTCGAGACCGATGAACAGTCCGAACTCGGTGATCGACTTGATCTCGCCTTCGATGGTCGAGCCGACCGGGTGGTCGCGCATGAAGGCTTCCCAAGGATTGTCCTGTGTCTGCTTGAGGCCGAGCGAGATGCGGCGTTTGTTGGAGTCGACTTCCAGCACCTGCACTTCGACCTCGGTTCCCGGCACCACGATCTTGGACGGGGCGACGTTCTTCTTGACCCACGACATTTCCGAGACGTGCACGAGACCTTCGACGCCCGGCTCCAGCTCCACGAAGGCGCCGTAGTCCGTGACGTTCGTGACCTTGCCGGTGAACTTGGCGCCGACGGGGTATTTGACGCTGACACCTTCCCACGGGTCGGTCTGCAATTGCTTCATGCCGAGGCTGATGCGCTGCGTCTCATGGTTGATCTTGATGATCTGCACCGTGACCGTCTGGCCGACCGACAGGACTTCCGTCGGATGGCTGACGCGGCGCCAGGCGATGTCGGTCACATGGAGCAGACCGTCCACGCCGCCGAGATCGACGAACGCGCCGTAGTCGGTGATATTCTTGACCACGCCTTCGACGACCTGCTTTTCCTGCAGGGAGGCGACGAGGCTGGTGCGTTCTTCCGCGCGGCGCTCTTCGAGCACGGCGCGGCGCGACACGACGATGTTGCCGCGGCGGCGATCCATTTTCAGGATCTGGAACGGCTGCGGCTGGTTCATCAGCGGACCGACATCGCGCATCGGGCGCACATCGACCTGCGAACCGGGCAGGAACGCAACGGCGCCGTCGAGATCGACGGTGAAGCCGCCCTTGACGCGGCCGAAGATCACGCCGGTGACGCGGGTCTGTTCGTTGAACGCGCGCTCGAGCTTGATCCAGCTTTCTTCGCGGCGGGCCTTGTCGCGCGACAGCACGGCTTCGCCGAGCGCGTTCTCGACGCGCTCAAGATAGACCTCGACCTTGTCGCCGATGGCGATGGTCGGCGGCACGCCTGGCATGGAGAATTCTTTGAGGGAGACGCGGCCTTCGGTCTTCAGGCCGACATCGACCACGACAAAGTCGTTTTCGATGGCGACGACGGTGCCGGTGATGACGTTGCCTTCCTGCGGCGACTGGGTGACGAAGCTGGCTTCGAGCATGGCGGCGAAGTCGTCGCGGCTCGGAGAAGAAATTGCGTTTGCGTGTTCGTGGATCTTGGTTGCGGTCGCGTGGCGAGCCATGCAGTTATTTCCAATTCGGTCGTTCATGCCGATCGGCTTTCGCCAATGGACTTCCCGAACGGATGCGACTCCGCGCGGGCGGTTTGGTTTTCGGTCAAGTTTGCGGTGGCTCGGTGAGGCCGCCGGGTCTCCTAACCCCTGTGGCGTGCCTTGAGCGCGCCGTCGACCTTGGGTTGGACCAAGGCGAGGGCAGCCGCGAACGCGGCGTCTATACCTAATGTGCTGGTATCGAGCAAGCTGGCGTCAGGGGCCTGTTTCAGCGGGGAGACGGCCCGGGTGCGGTCGGCATGGTCGCGGGCGACGATTTCGGCCAGCAATTCGGCCTCCTTCCGGTCGATCCCGAGGCCCTTAAGTTCCAGCCAGCGGCGGTGCGCCCGCACCTCGGGCGCGGCATCGACGAAGAGCTTGGCGGTCGCATCCGGCGCGATGACCGTTCCGATGTCGCGCCCATCCATCACCGCGCCAAGACTGTGGCCCGGCGGATTGGCCAGGAAGGACTTCTGGAAATCGAACAGCGCCTGACGCACGGCGGGGATCGCGGCAACCTGCGAGGCAGCCTTGCCGACAATGTCGCTGCGGATGGCTGGATCGCCGGCGCGAGCAAGATCGATCGTGCCGGCGCCTTTGACCGCATCCGCCTCATTCGACGGGTCGCCATGCTGGTCGAGCACCGCGAGCGCCGTCAGGCGATAGAGCGCACCGGAGTCCATGTGCGCGAAGTTGAAGTGCCGAGCGAGTTTCTTGGCCAACGTCCCCTTGCCGGACGCGGCGGTGCCGTCGACAGCAATAACAATGCTCACGCGTTCACCGCCTGAAAATCCGCGCCGAGGTCGCGCATCAGTTTTTCGAACTCCGGAAAGCTGGTTGCGATCATCGAGATGTCGTCCACCGACACCGCGTCTCTTGGACGCAAGGCCCATCGCCAGAAACGACATGGCGATGCGGTGATCCATATGCGTGGTGACGCGCGCACCGCCCGCTACGCCGTCGAGGCCCCTGCCCTCGATGGTCAGCGAGGCATGCGTTTCCGATGTGGCCAGACCATTGGCTTTCAGGCCGGCAGCGATCGCCGCCAGCCGGTCGCTTTCCTTCACGCGCAGTTCTTCAAGGCCGCGCATCACCGTGCGGCCCTCCGCGAACGAGGCGGCCACGGCGAGAATGGGATATTCGTCGATCATCGACGGCGCGCGTTCGGGCGGAACTTCAATGCCCTTGAGCGCAGAAGCGCGCACCGCAAGATCGCCGATTTTCTCGCCGCCGCTTTCGCGCTCGTTCTCGATCACGATATGCGCGCCCATTTCGATCAGCGTCTGGATCAATCCGGCGCGCCGCGGATTGAGCAGGATCGAAGGAATGCGTATCTCAGAACCGGGCACGATCAGCGCGGCGACCAGCGCGAACGCCGCCGATGAGGGATCGCGCGGCACATCGACCGCGCAGGGGCGAAGTTCGACTTCGCCCATGACGTGGATCGCCTCGCCCTTGTCGAGCGCTTCGACGGATATGTCGGCGCCGAACGCGGCCAGCATCTTTTCGGTGTGATCGCGCGTCAGCTCGTCCTGCACGATGCGCGAGCGGCCAGGCGCCCCCAGCGCGGCCAGCAGCATCGCCGACTTCACCTGTGCCGAAGCGACGGCGACCTTGTGGTCGACGCAGATCGCCTGCTCGGCGCCCGTCAGCGTCACCGGCATCAGACCGCGTGCGCGCGAGGTATAAGTCGCGCCAAAAAGGCGCAAGGGATCGAGCACCCTGGCCATGGGCCGGGAGCGCAGCGACTCGTCGCCGGTGAACACCGCCGTGATCGGCGTCGTCGCCATCGCACCCATGACAAGACGCGAGCCGGTGCCCGAATTGCCGAAATCGAGCACGTCGTCCGGCTCGGACCAGCCGCCGACGCCCGTCCCGCAGACGGTCCACTCACCTGCACCGCGGCGGGTGACCTGGGCGCCAAAACGGCGCATCGCCTCGGCCGTGTTCAGGACGTCTTCGGCTTCCAAAAGGCCGGTAATGCGCGTTTCGCCGACCGTCAGCGCCCCCAGGATCAGTGCGCGGTGGGAGATGGATTTGTCTCCCGGAATTGCGGCCGTTCCGCGCAGCGGGCCCGACCGGCGCGATTTCAGGGGTCTGGTTGTGTCGGAACCGCTCATTTTCAAGTCCAAAAGTCTCTTTGACAGGCCGTTGAAGAAGTGGCAAACGACCCGCCTTCCAACACAACCCTTTCTTTATGGGAAGCAAGAGCTTGGTCAAGGCAGATCTAGGACTGAAACGCGTGTGCCCCAGCTGCGGGTCGCGCTTTTACGACCTGCAGAAGCGCCCCATCGAGTGCCCAAAGTGCTCGTTCTCGTTCGAGCCGGAGGCGCTGTACAAGCAGCGCCGTCCGCGCCAGCCCGAGCCCGTCGCCGCGCAGCCCGTCGCCGCCGATGCGGATGACGAGGATGCGGAGAACGAGGACGAGGAGAGCGAGGACGCCGAGGAAATCGTCGAGGCCGTTCCTGACGAGGCTCCGCTGATCGTCGCCGCCACTGGCGAAGACGAGGAAGAGGAAGTCGTCGAGGAGACCGAGACCGAAGGCGCCGGCATGAAGATCGTCGACGAGGACGATATCGACGATATCGTTGTCGAGGATGACGACGAAGAAGAAGACGACTCGCTTCTCGAAGACGACGAAGACGAGAATGACGATGTCAGCGGCATCATCGACGCCGACATCGAAAAGGACGAGCGCTAAACGTTCGCACAATTGCCCGGCGTCCCATCGCCGGGTCTGGCATCAGGGGCCATAGCTCAGCTGGGAGAGCGCCTGCATGGCATGCAGGAGGTCAGCGGTTCGATCCCGCTTGGCTCCACCAGCTTCCGCTTCGCGGGAGCAGCGGATTGGCAGGCCGCAACTCAACTCAGTCATGGATACAACGCGCAAAACATCGCGACGTGGGAGCGGAGGCTGCCACGGCGAAGCTCGCGGTCAGGTGAACAAAGATAAGCTGAAGTCGGAACGAACCGGTCGCTCAAGCCGGAATGTCTAAAATCGGGCTGCGGCCGTTCATTCGTTGCCAAGCGACCGGAGCGGTTACTTCGCCACGACGTTCGATCCGCGCGCGGCCCAGGCCACGCAATCGGCATAGGCACGGTCGTAGACGGCTTTGCTCGTGTCGCCGTCAAATCCTTGTTCGGCCACGTCGGCCGACCTGTTCGACGCGACCTCCTGACATCGCGCGTCGGGCGGTGCCACCGGCGCCGATGGTCCTGCAGCGGCGTCTCCGCCGAAGGTACCCTGGGCGCGAACATAGGTTGCGACCTGCGCCCAGTCTGAATCGGTGCAACCTGCCAGGCCGACCACCATCGCCAACGCCAGAATCGCGCGCATTTCGCCTCTCACTCTGTCGCAAAACCTGCCGCAGAATGATCGAGGCAATAGCCAACAGAAGCAAGAGCTTGGGTGAACACGCTTGCGCGACGGCGGAGTTGCGTGCGGGACGCCGGTCGAATGTCGACAACAGTTTCGCGACGCCTTGCGATCCGGCGACAATTGCGACAAGACACGATCCAGCCTGACCTATACCGTGTCCGCCAGATCTGACGGGCACACGGAAATCTGGATTTGAGCGCATTTATTGACGCCCGGACGATCCCGTCGGGCACGGTCCTGCAACCTGATCTTGCCATCATCGGCGGCGGCCCCGCGGGGATCACGCTTGCCCTCGCCCTCGCGCACACGCCGCTCAAGGTCATGCTGTTCGAAAGCGGCGGCATGGATTTCGACGCCAAGACGCAGGCTCTTTACGCTGGAAAAGTTTCGGGCGTTTCCTACTTGCCGCTGGACGCGTCGCGCATGCGCTATCTCGGCGGTGGCAGCAATCACTGGGGCGGATGGTGCCGGCCTCTCGATCCGATCGATTTCGAACAGCGCGCATGGGTGCCTTATTCGGGCTGGCCGTTCGGAATCGACGAACTGGAACCCTACTTCAAGCGTGCGCAGGATCTCGTCGAAGCCGGACCCTGGAGCTACGACAAATCGAACACGCCAATGTCCGAGGTTGCACCGCTCCTCGCGCTTGGCGACGGCGGCGTCTACACAAGCTGGTTCCAGTTCAGCAAGACACGCAACAGCGTCCTGCCAACGCATTTTGGCGACCGCTATGCCGACGATCTGAGGCGCATCGCAAACCTCAAACTTTTTCTGCACGCCAACGCAACGAATTTGCACCTGTCCCACGATGCCGCGAGCCTCGACAGCTTCGACATCGCGACGCTCAACGGGCGCAAATTCTCGGTGAAGCCGAAGACGACCGTTCTGGCGCTGGGCGCGATCGAGAATGCGCGCCTTATGCTCGCTTCGCGCGACGTGGCTGCTACAGGCGTCGGAAACGCGAATGATCTGGTCGGGCGGTTCTTCGCCGATCACCCGATTCCGCGCGATACGGCTACTCTGGTGAGCTTCGCCGGAGACATCGCAGGCTATTACTTCAGCGCCTACAACCTGAACGGCGCCATTCTGCGTCCCGCCTTTGCGCCGCGTGATGATTTCAAGCGCAGCTCCCATGTATTGGGTTCGCTCACGACGGTCGAAAACCCGGTTGAGCTGGACGATCTGGGCAAGGCCGCCATTGTATCGACGGCTCTGGCGCTGGGTGTTGACGCCACAAACGCAAAAGCCTTCTCGATCGGCTGCGGCCTCGAGCTGCAGCCCGATCCGGAGCGCAGATTGACGCTCACCGGTGAGCATGACGCGCTGGGAATGCCGCGGCTGAAATTGAGCAACCACGTCTCGGACGACGATTTCGCCCGGTACCGGCTCACCATGAAGGAGCTCGGCCGGCAGTTGTTGGCGGCGCGCACCGGCATGATCCGGCTCAACTACAAGACGCGGGCGGAGTGGGTTTCGGCGCTCGACTGGGGCGATCATCACCTGGGCACGACCAGGATGCACCGTGACCCCAAGCAGGGCGTCGTTGACGCGAATACGCGCGTGCATGGGATTTCGAATCTCTACGTCGCGGGAAGCGGCGTGTTTCCGACCTACAGCGCCTCGAACCCGACGATGAATCTTGTCGCGATGACGTTGCGCCTGGCCGATCATCTTAAGCGGGTGATGCGATGAACGAGCCGCGCATCTCGCGTCGCTCGGTCGTGGCCGGCGGAGGCGTTGCCGCAACGCTGTTTGCGGTCGCGCTTGGACTGACTTTGCCAAAGTTGTTCGGCCGCCGCTATGCGCCGACACCCTATGACGATCTCCTGGCGCAGCTTGTCGACCGTGACGAGGCTGCCCGCGTCGGCGCTGTGGTACGGATCGCCGAACCGGGATTCAACGCGAAGGCGGTCGCGCGCGAACTGCGCCAGCGCTTCGAACAGCGCAATCTTGCCGAAGTGAGCGACGCGGACATCCGCGAAGGCCGCGTGGCGGAAGTGAACGGCTGGGTCCTGCCGGAATCGCTGGCGCAACTTTGCACGCTCGCAGCGCTCTAATATCCCTCAGGCGCCGCGCGCGAGAGCGGACGCTTGCGATGGCGCCGCAGGAATCAGGCCGCGCAGGGAGTTTCCGAGAAACACTTCGCCGTTGAGATCTGCGGGCATGAGCGTGGCTTCGACGCACTTTCCCTGCTCCATCAATTCGCTGCGCAGCACGCCCTCGAGAACGCCGGCGGACAGCGGCGGCGTGACAAGACCTGATCCTCTGCGGACAAAGATGTTGGTGCGGCTCGCTTCGGCGACTTCGCCGCGCTCATTGAGAAAGATCACTTCGTCGCAGCCGGTAAGCTTTGCGAGCCTTGCTTGTTCGTCATCGTAGAAGGAGCGCCAGTCGGTTTTGTGGCGCAACAACTGGTCCGCGCTGTTCACGTGATGCGGCGAGATCGTATAGCTCCAGTGCGGCGGCGCAGCTCCGATCGGGCCCGTCGTACAGTTGAAGTTGCCATCCTCGGCGAGCGTCAATCGCACTCGCAAAACGTCGCGCGCCCCTGCCACGCCAGTCTCGAGCGTCCGTTGCGCACGCGCACGATCAAACGGCAGCCCCAACGCCTTTGCCGAGCGTTGCATCCGATCCAGATGCCTCTCCAGGCGGACAAAGCCGTTCTCGAAGCGCAGCGTTTCGATCAATCCGATCGGCGTGCGGACATTTTCGAAGTAGCGCGCCTTGAGCAAGCATTCCGCATATTCGGACGCCGACGTTGAGTCCTGCACCACGGCGCCGCCGATGCCGAGCTGGCCACTGCCGCCGTCAATTGTGAGCGTGCGGATCGCCACATTGAAATTTGCCGAACCGTCCGGAGCAAAAAATCCGATGGCGCCGCAATAGATGCCACGCGCACTCCCCTCGAGCTCGCGGATGATTTCCATCGCGCGGATCTTCGGCGCGCCGGTGACCGATCCGCAGGGAAAGAGCGCTTTCACGATGGCCTCGGCGCGCGTCGCAGGCTTTAGCTGCGCCGTGATCGTGGATACCATTGTGTGCAGCGTCGGATATGTCTCGACGGAAAACAGCTCCGGCACCGAAACGCTGCCGATCAGCGCCAGCCGGCCGACATCGTTGCGCAGCAGGTCGACGATCATCAGATTTTCCGCGCGATCCTTTGTGGAGCTAGCGAGCGCTGCCTTCGCCCGCGCATCCGACAACTCGTCGGTTCCGCGCGCCGCCGTGCCCTTCATCGGTCGAGCGGTGATTTTTCCGTCCGCAGAAATCTCGAAAAACAGTTCGGGCGAGAGGCTGAGAATCTGACGCGTGCCGTCATCGATAAAGGCGCCATGTGCGGCAGAGGCGCGGTCTCGCAGCTTGAGGTACAAAGCGAGCGGATCGCCGGCGAAGGCAAAGCGCGAACGAAAACTGAGATTGGCCTGATAGATGTCGCCGGCCTCGATGTAGTCATGGACGCACGAAAAGCGCCTCGCGTAGTCCTGCTCGTTCCATTCATGCCGCAGCGGACCGGCATAGGCCCTGCCCCGCGCTTCGAGCTGCGACCGCCCCACCGCTTCGGGAGCCTCGAACACGCCGAACCAGAACAACGGGATGCCAGAACGTGGCCGCTGTAGCGGCGCCAGGCGCGGCTCGAGCGCGTAGCCCAGTTCATAGGACAGCCAGCCGGCCACATAGTTGCGGGCCGCGAGCGCGTCCTCCACCGTCCGGAAGGCCGACGCAACCTCCTTAGGCGCGGAGGCGCTGATCACGCGCAAAGGGCGAGCAAACCGCAGGAGCCGCTCCCGCCCGGGCGTCGCGTCGTCGATTAGGACAAAAGGCCCTGACATTCCTTGCAACTCCCGCTTGCAGCTTGCGGCGGCCAAGCCCTTGATTTAGCCCGATCACACCCCACATTCTTACCAGAAGGTGACGCCCAGTACCGGGTCGCCGAATGCATACCGGCCGCTCGCTTATGGGGGCCATGAGTACCCAAAGCCGCTTGAAGGAGGGCTTTGAAATGAACCGCACAGTCTATTTCAACAGCCCGTTTCTTCTGGGCTTCGAGCATCTGGAGCGATTGCTCGAGCGCACCGCCAAAAGCGCGGGCGACGGCTATCCGCCCTACAACATCGAACAGCCCGGCGAAGAGAATCTGCGCATCACGCTGGCCGTGGCGGGTTTCGGCCGCGACGAGCTCAATGTGACGGTCGAAGGCCGCCAGCTCGTCATCCGCGGCAAACAGTCCGAAGCTGCCGACAAGCAGTTCCTGCATCGCGGAATTGCGGCACGTCAGTTTCAGAGGGCCTTCGTTCTGGCAGAAGGCATCGAAGTCACTGGCGCTGAACTGGAGAACGGGTTGCTCACGATCGAGCTGGCCCGGCCAAAATCCGAAAATGTCATCAGAACGATCGCGATCCGGACGCATTCCGGCAAGCCGAACGGGAAGGGCGAAGGAGAACGGTCATGAACGACGAACTGGAAATGAAGAATAGCCACACCTTTGACGGTGGCCGCATCGCGTACATCAAGCCCACCGGTGACGAGGAAGCGCATCGCCTCGGCCTGATCCCTCCGGGCATCACATTGCCGCCGGGCGTGAAGCTGTATGTGTTGCACGCCGTGGACGGCAGCGTGCTCGGCTACACCGACGCGTATGACAGCGCCTATGGCGCAGCGGTGCAAAACGAACTGACTCCTGTGTCTGTGCATTAGCCCCCCTCCTGCACGGACGGGTTCAACGGGAGAAGCCGGCGGTCAAGAATGGCCGCCGGCTTTTTCAATTCAGACGGGAGGCTCGCTGATCGAGAACAGATCGCGTTCGCCCAATTCGGCGCTGCGCCGGCGTTCAAGCTCCTGGTTGTAGCGGCGCAGCGCGTAAGCCTCGGTCAGGTAGCCGACAATCTCGCGGCTCGATGTGCTGGCGAGCACCGGCAGCGCTTCGCTTTGCAGCTCTTCGAACCGAAGCAGAGCCGACCGCACATTCTCTCCCGGCAGCAGGAACGCCGACGCCGCTACCGCGCATTCGCGAGCGGTAAGTCGGTCGAGCGCGTCGTTCTTCTTTGCATCATGAATTGCGATCATGTCGAGCATGCCGACAAACTTGCTCCCCTGCTCGACGACGAATACCCGCTTGGCGCTGCCCAGCGGAAACATCTCGCGCGCCACGCGCAAGGTGGTCTCGGCCGAAATCAGCTTGGGATCGGAACGCATGAGGCGCGCCACCGTGAGATCGGCGAGCCATCCGACGTCATGCGGACTGCGAATGCCGAGACCGCGCTGGTGAAAGCGCCAGGTGGAGAAGGAGTAGCCGAACGTCAGGCGCACCAGCGTGGACGCGATCACGACGCCGACCATCACGCCGACGGTCATGGGAAAATCACCCGTTCCCTCCAGGACCAGGAACACCATCGTCAGCGGTGCGCCGATCACCGCAGCCGCGACCGAGCCCATTCCGACCATCATGAGCGCGGCGTGCTGTTCGGCCAGTCGTGGAACGACCAGTGCAGTCACATCCGCGAACACCGCGCCGAACAGGCAGCCCAGGAAGAGCGATGAGCTGAACATGCCGCCGCGATAGCCCGAGCCGATGGAGATCGCCGATGCGACCAGTTTGGCGAACAGGATCACGAGGAGCGGAACAAGCGCCCAGTCATGATCGAAGTGAAACTGGATCGCGCCATGGCCGCTGCCGAGTACTTGCGGCGCATGGAGTGCGATGGTGGTGAGCAGCACGCCGCCGATCGCGGGGCGCGTCCACTGGGGCAGCGGCAGGCGCCGCAGCGCCCGCTCCGCCCAGGTTACCGCCTGCATCGAGAGCACGCTGAATCCTGCCGCAAAAATGCCGAGCAGCGCGAAGAGCAGATAGACCGACTGTTTGAAGTGAAAGACCTGTCCCACCACAAAAAGAGGTTCGGGATGGATGATCGAACGTTCCGTGAGAACTGCGGCCAGTGCAGCGACGGCAACCGGCGCCAGCGCTCGCGTCGAGTAGTTCCCGAGGATCAGCTCATAGCCATAGAACGCCCCGGCGAGCGGCGCGTTGAAAGCGGCAGCAATTGCGGCGGCGGCCCCGGCGGTAACGAACACCCGCTGATCGGCGCGGCGCAGCTTGAAATACTGCCCCACCGAGGAGAACGCGCTCGCGCCGAACTGGCTGTAGCCTGCCTCCATGCCGACAGATGCACCCGACGCATTCGAAACGATCGTCGCGAGCACCAGTCGCAGGCTGTCGAGCATCGACATGCGCCCGCCATGCAGCGCATTCGCCTCGATGGGATCCACGATTTCGGCCGGCCGAAAGCGGCGCACGACGTAGGCGGTGACACCAAGTGCAAGCCCGCCGAGGACGGGCACGATCAGTATGCGCGCCTGGCTGACGCCAATTCCGGTGCTGAGACTCTGGCTCGCCGTGAGATCGAAGCTGAATTGATGCAGCAGGTCTATGCCGCGGCGCAGGACCGCCACCAGGAACCCGACCGCAGAGCCGACGACACCGCACATGAATATCTGGAACGGTTCGTTGGAGCGCAGGTCACGCTGGAACGCGGACAGCAGCATGCGCAGCGCCCGCAAAACTACCGCAAGGCGCAGGGGCCGCTTCGAGATCGCGATCGCGTCGTGAGTACTCATGTACCGTCCGGCCGGTCAGAGGCCTGATCCTCGCCTCGTCTCTTTTTCGGCTTGGTTACTTTTGCGATCAGGTCGCATTTTTTCGGCGCAAAGTCTTACGGCCCAATGTCACACCAGATAGGTAGGACATGGGCAACATTAAATTTGGATGGCCGCCCGGTTAACTTACGTTGCCCGAACCGTCTCGGGCCCGTTGGCTGGACAAGTCCGCGGCCGGGCCAGAAGCTGCCTGGAGCTCTCTGGGAGGACTTTCATGGATCCGGTCAAGAAACTCAGCCGCTCGGTGCGCGGCCTGTCGGTGTTGGTGACGGGCGCTGCCAGCGGCATGGGACGCGCCACGGCCCATGTCTTCGCCGACGAAGGCGCCAAGGTCGCTGTCACGGATTTTAAGGGCGACGGGGCGGAAGCGGTCGCCAGGGAGATCCGTGAAGGCGGCGGCACGGCGAAAGCCTGGACGCTGGATGTGAGCGACGCCGAAGCGATCACGCGCGTCGTCGGTGAGGTCGCCAATGAATTCGGCGGCCTGGATGTGCTCATCAACAATGCCGGCATTCCTGCAGGCGTCCCGGTCGATCATGCGCGTTATGATGAGATCTGGGCGCGCGCACTCTCGGTGCTGCTCACTGCGCATCAACGCACGGTCCGCGCTTCGCTTCCCCACCTGCGCAAGTCCAAGAGCCCGCGCATCGTGAACATCGCATCCACTGAAGCGCTGGGCGCGACCGCACGCGATACGCCCTACTCCGCCGCCAAGGCCGGCGTCGCTGGTCTCACCCGCGCACTGGCGGTCGAACTCGGACCGGAAGGAATTACCGTCAACTGCATTTGTCCTGGACCGGTGCGTACCGGCATGACGGCGCCGATCCCCGAAGAAGACAAAGTCGTCTACGCCAAGCGCCGCACGGCGCTGCGCCGCTATGGAGATCCCGAAGAAGTGGCGCACATGACGCTGAGCCTGTGCCTGCCCGCGGCTTCGTTCTTGACAGGTACGGTCATACCGGTCGATGGCGGGCTGATGGCGCGAAACGCCTAGGCGATCAGGCTGCCTGGGCGCCGGATGAGCCCGTGGTGTCGGTGAGAATGGCGTAGAGCGCTTCGGGCGTCTTGGCCGCGCGCAGTTTTTCGGTCGCCATCTGGTTGCGCAGGAGGCGCGAGACACGCGCCAGTGCTTTCAGATGATCGGCGCCTGCGCCTTCGGGCGCGAGCAGCATGAACACAAGATCAACCGGCTGATTGTCCACCGCGTCATAGTCGATCGGCGTTTCCAGGCGCGCGAAGACGCCGACGATTTCGCTGATGTCCGCGAGCCGTCCGTGCGGAATTGCGATGCCCTGCCCGACGCCAGTGGTGCCGAGGCGCTCACGCTCCATCAACGTCTCGAAAATCTTGCGCTCAGGCAGGCGCGTGACCTGCGCGGCGCGCGCCGCGATTTCCTGGAGCAGGTGCTTCTTGCCCTGGGCCTTGAGCGAAACGATCACGGCGGCTGGCTTAAGCAGATCGGAAATGTTCATGGACAACCTTCGATATGCTGTCAGGCCGGAACGCGCTTGCGCGCGCGAGCCTTGGGGTGATGATTTTTGAGCTTGCGCTTGTATTTGCGCAACTGCACTTCCAGGTGGATGTATGCCTTGTCGAATGCCCGGTGGGCGTCCGGACCTTCGCCTTCCGACTTCAGAACCGTACTCGAATCCAGGTGCAGGCTGCAGTCGGCACGATAGAACGGGCCGTTGTGGGAGAACACGACATTGGCTTCCGCGCCGCCGTCAAAGTGCTTGCCCACGACTTCTTCCAAACGGCTTCGTACACCCGCAGGGAGCGTTTCGCCGATCTGAATCTGCTTTCCTGAAACCCGAACTCGCATGGCCTTCTTCTGTAATGGCCTGAACGCGTTTTGCGTCACAAAAGTTCCGCTTTTTCGACACGCCCCGTTCGAAGGCGCGGGTGTGTAGGCCCGCCATTACGGAAAGTCAACGCTTGCAATTAACGAAACGCCGCACCCGCCGATTCCTGTATTGACTTCAATCGCCTGCGTTCGACAGAGGACGGAATTCGCATGGCTTCCCGGTACTTTGCCACCGTGCGGCGAGCGATATTCACGCCGTCGGCCGTGAGCAATGCGACAATCCGGTCGTCCGAGAGAATCTCGATCGGCTCTTCGTTCTGGATCAATTCCTTGATGCGGTCGCGCACCGCCTCGGCCGAGTGCGCCTCGGCACCGCCGACAGACTGGATGGAGGCCGTGAAGAAATATTTCAGCTCGAACATACCGCGGGGTGTGGAGATGTACTTGTTCGACGTCACACGGCTGACTGTCGACTCATGCATCGAAATCGCGTCCGCAATCGTACGAAGATTGAGGGGCCGCAGGTGGCGCACGCCGTAGGTAAGGAAAGCATCCTGCTGGCGAACGATTTCGGTGGCGACCTTGAGGATCGTTCGGGCACGCTGATCGAGACTCTTCACCAGCCAGTTCGCGTTGTTCAGGCATTCGGTCAGATAGTTCTTGGCATCCTTGTCCCGGGCGCCTTTTGAGACCTGGGAGTAGTAGCGGCTGTTGACCAGAAGCCGCGGCAGCGTGTCGGAGTTGAGTTCGATGTGCCAGCCGCCGTCCGAACCGACTCGGACGAACACGTCGGGCACCACCGGCTGTACCGGCTCGGTATTGAAGGCGAGCCCCGGCTTCGGCGTGAGGCCGCGGATCTCCGCGATCATGTCGTTCACATCTTCTGCGTCGACGCCGCAGAGTTGCGAGAGAGCCGCGACGTCACGGCGTGCGACGAGATCCAGGCGCGTCAGAAGCGCGGCAATGGCGGGGTCGTAGCGGTCCTGCGCCTTGAGCTGGAGCGTCAGGCACTCGGCGAGATCGCGCGCACCGACGCCGACCGGTTCAAAGCCCTGCAAGACCCGAAGTGTTTCTTCGACCGTCGCGACATCGATCACCAGCCGCTCCGCGACTTCGGCGATGTCGGCCCGCAGGTAGCCCGCTTCGTCGATGGAATCGATCAGCGTCAGGCAGATAAGACGCTTGTCGGGTGGAAGCGCAGCGATCGACACCTGATCCATCAGGTGGTCTTTGAGCGTACCGCCGCCCGCAACCGTGGATTCGAGAAGATCTTCGTCACCTTCGAAGGTGTTGCCGGACTTGACGGTCGTCCAGTCGCTCAGGGGCGCGCTTTCCGTCGAGGGAGCCGGCTGCGGCGTGTCGGCGTCGTAGAGATTTTCCTGGCCCGAATCGAGATCGGCGACCTTGGAGAAATCCTCGCGCGCCAGTTCGGTATCGAGGGCTTCGGATTTGACTTCGGCCTGCGGCTGTTCGCGTTCCTGATCCGCTGGCCCGTCATCGCGTTCGAGCAGCGGATTGCGCTCCAGCTCCTGTTCGCAATATTCGGCGAGCTCGACATTCGACAGTTGCAGCAGCTTGATGGCCTGTTGCAACTGCGGAGTCATGACAAGGCCCATGCCCTGCCGGATTTCCAGCTTCTGGCCTACCCCTGCCATGTGCGCACCGTGAGCATGGCTAGAGCGAGAACCTCTCGCCAAGATAGACGCGGCGCACATCGCGATCGCTGACGATTTCCGCCGGCGTGCCTTCCTTCAGCACCTGGCCGTCATGCAGGATGTAGGCACGGTCGATGATGTCGAGCGCGTCGCGCACATTGTGGTCGGTAATCAGCACGCCGATGCCGCGATCTTTCAGATGAACGACGAGATCGCGGATCTCGCCCACGGCGATCGGATCGATGCCGGCGAGTGGCTCGTCCAGCAAGATGTAGGACGGATGCGTGGCGAGGGCGCGCGCGATTTCGACTCGGCGGCGCTCGCCGCCCGATAGCGCGATGGCCGGCGTCTGGCGCACATGCGTGACGCCGAATTCCGCCAGAAGCTCCTCCACCATCGCGCTCAGGCGATTGGAGTCCGGTTCCACCAGTTCGGCGGCCGCGCGGATGTTCTGCTCGGCTGTCAGGCCGCGGAAGATCGAAGCTTCCTGCGGCAGATAACCGATCCCGAGACGGGCGCGGCGGTACATCGGAAGGCGCGTAATGTCGGTGCCGTCAACCTCGATGGTTCCTGCATCCGCCGGGATCAGTCCTGTTATCATGTAGAAGCACGTCGTCTTGCCGGCGCCGTTCGGGCCAAGCAGGCCGACAACCTCGCCGCGCTTGAGCGAGAGACTGACGGATCGCACGACGGGACGGCGATTGTAGCTCTTGGCGATGCGGGTCACGACAAGCCCTTTGCCGCCTTCGATTACGCGGGGTCGCGTAGAAAGCTCACCACTGATTTCGCTGCCATTTGTGCTCATGGGCAAGAACCATGCCTATTCGTGTTTAAGGAAGGATGAACCACGTTATTTGCCTCCCGACTGGGCCGGAGGTGTGAATAATCCCTGAACGCGGCCATGCGATCCGTTCGTGCCGCCTCCAAGCTGTGCGACTCCGGTGACAAGATTTACCGTGAGCTGCGCCCCGCGCATCACATTCTTTTCCTTCGTCAGCACGACGCGGCCGCTGAGCGTGACAAGACGCGGGACAACGTCATAGACGCCGCTGTCGCCCGAAGCCGTGCCGGATGCGGAATTGACCACCACATTGCCGTTGAAGAAGATCTTCTGCGGCTTGTTGTTGACGACGACGATGCGCACCGTGTCTGAGCGCATGCGGATATCTCCCTGCGTGATGATCACGTTGCCGGAATAGGTGCCCGTGATTCCGCCGGATGTCGTGGGATTTTTTTCGGCCACAAAATTGTCCGACGAAATGGCGATCGGCTGGTTCGCGTCATGGTGGGCCACAGGCTTAGCCGTCGCGGCGGCCGGAACGGTCGCGCCAGGTGCCGTAGCGGCTTCAGCCGAAGCAGTAGACAGAAGTATGGCGAGAAGGATCGCTCGCTTCATGGATGATGTGCCTCGGACGCATTGATGGTCATGTACACGTGGCCGTGCAGCGTGATGCGCTTGGTCAGCCGGTCCAGCTCGAAGGTGTCGGCGCGCAACGTACCCATCGGCCCCTGGCCGGTGACTTCGTCCGGGCCCTTGAAAATACCCTTCTTCAGATCGACGTCGGCGCGCGCGGTGTGGAGTTCATAGCCGTCGTCGGAGTACATCGAAATGCCGCCGCTCAGGGTCAGCGCGCTTTTTTCCATGTCGACGTAACCTTGCATTGCTTCGGCGTTCATCCAGCGGTCCTTGTCGAGGGTGACGTCTGCTTCGACTTTTTTCAGCAGCACCTTGCGGGTGTTGGCGCCCTGCTGGATCGCGGCGTCGGCGGTGATGACGAACGGATTGCCGCTCTGGTCGCTGCCGGTCAGGCGCGGCTTGAGCATCGCGAGGTCGTTTTCGATGCGGCCCATGCGTTCATAGGCGAACGAAACCTTGTCCGATTGCCTCGGAAGCAGGGCAAAAATCAGGACGATGGCGATCAGTGCGCCGGCCGCGATAGGTAGCGCGCGCTTCATCACATTGACGAACCGAGAGTAGCGCAGCGCATTGAAAGCGGTGTCGCGGGTGCGGGCGGTCCAGTCGCGGCGGGCGCGCGCCGATGCGCTCCCGATCGTCTGGGCAACGGCTTCCGTGACGCCCGATCTGCGCGTCATTCAGGACAATCCCGCGCGCAGGCAGTCATACATGAAGATGATGCCTTCGGGCTTCTTTGACTTGTCAGCCGGCTCGACGACGAACAGGCGGGTGATTTTCTTGTCGTTCATGATGGTGAGCGCTTCGGCGGCAAGCATGCCCGGCGGCACGGTCTTTGGATTGCGGCTCATCACGTCGCGCGCGGTGTGGTCGAGAAGGCCGCGCTCCATGTGACGACGAAGGTCGCCGTCCGTGATGATTCCGGCAAGGCCTCCCTTGCGATTGACGATACCGACTACACCGGCAAATCCGGGACCACCCGCGGTCATCGCGATGAGCACATCTTTCATCGATGTGGTTTCGGAAACGATCGGAATGTCATCGCCCCTGTGCATGATGTCGCTGACGCGGATCAGCTTCTTGCCGAGCGAACCGCCGGGATGAAAGTCGCGATATTGATCGGCCGAGAATCCGCGGCGTTCCATCAGCGCGACGGCGAGCGCATCGCCAAGCACGAGCATCATCGTTGTGGAGGTTGTCGGTGCGAGCCCCATCGGACACGCCTCCTGCGCCTTGGGCAAAAGCAGCACGACGTCCGATGCCTGCAAAAGTCTGGACTCCGCATTGTTCGCCATACCGATCAGCGGAATGGAAAGACGCTTGGCATAGGTAATGAGGTCGGTCAGCTCCGCCGTCTCGCCCGAGTTCGAAAGCATCAGCAGCGCGTCGGCGCGCGTCACCATGCCAAGATCGCCGTGGCTCGCTTCGGCCGGATGCAGAAACAGGGCGGGCGTCCCGGTGGAGGCGAGCGTCGCCGCGATCTTGCGGCCGACATGGCCCGACTTGCCCATGCCGCTGACGATGACCCGGCCGCTGACGGCCAGGATCGTATCGATGGCCCGGGAGAACTCCCCGTTGAGAGAAGAACTGATCGCGCCGATGGCGTCCGACGCGTGCTGCAGAACGCGGCGCGCGGCGGCGAGGTCGCGGTTTCGGACCGCCGCCGGCTTGATCGCCTTGACCTTGGCAGATGGCATGGTGCCCTTTGTAATTGTCGGCGGTGTTCAAAGACTTACCGCTTTACCGCAGGCTGGGGCGTTGATGGGCCCCCCGAACCACGCGAAAATCATGCCAAGTGTGGCCCAGCCGCCCCGCAGGTTCAAGTTACATTCTTGCGGTGCGGCGAAACGGGCAGCTCTCTACCCTGACCGACCCTCGGCATAGGGCGCCTGCGCGAAGGTCACCATCATCGTGCGCAGCTTCTCCTTGCCGCAAATCGTGAGCTCGCTGACGAGTGCAAACTGCTCGCGGCTGTCCTTCGCCGTCACCTTTACCTTGTATCTCGTACCCCACGGCAACTCAGACACGCCGACGACGACGGGAGAGCCGGGCTTTCTGTACGTACTATTCTCTGCGACTTCCGCGAGTGCCTGGCGAACCGCACCACCATCATGATCGGGCTGCAGGTAGAAATTTGCGACGCAGGTCAGGTTGTGGCTGCCGCTGCTCGCGTTCGAGATGCTGTTCGTCCAGATTTTGGAATGAGGTACGATCACATCGTCATCGTCGGCGGTGACAATGCGGACGGCGCGCATGCCGATCGCTTTCACTTCTCCATAGCGTCCGTCGACCTCGATCCAGTCCCCCGGTTGATAGGTATTCTCCAGGATCGCGACAATTCCAGCGGCAAGACTGCTCACATAGTCCTTAAGCGCGAAGGCGAGCGCGATGACGATGGTCGCGACAAGCGCAACAACATCTTCCAACGTCGGCTCGATGAGCACCGGTACGATTGCAACAATCGCGGCCAAGCCGATGATCAACTTCGCGATCGGAGCCAGGCGCAGGATCACGAGGCGGCGATGTGACGGCGCACTCTCGGCCGCACGCCGCACAATTCGCCGGACGATCTCAATGAATATCCGCGCGCCAGCAAGTATGCCCAGTACGATCAGCACATGCTGCCAGGTGAGGGATCGCACGACGATCAGCTCGCGAATCGCATCTGTCATTCTGCTCGCTCCGTAGTGGGCGCCGAGCCCTAATGTGCGAAGATGTCGATACCGTCCCAACCTGCGAGATCAAGCTTTGCGCGCGACGGCAGGAATTCAAAGCAGGCTTTTGCCAGCTCCGTGCGATGTTCGCGCGCCAGCATCGTGTCCAGGACGTCCTTCAGGCGGTGAAGATAGGCGACATCGTTCGCCGCATAGGCGAGCTGCTTTTCCGTGAGTTCCGGCGCGCCCCAGTCGGAGCTCTGCTGCTCCTTCGAAAGATCGACACCCAGGAGTTCCTTTACGAGATCCTTCAGCCCATGCTTGTCGGTATAGGTGCGAACAAGTTTGGACGCGATCTTGGTGCAGTAGATCGGCGCGGTCGTCACGCCGAGGTAACGCTGAAACATCGCGACATCGAAGCGCGCGAAGTGGAACAGCTTCGTCACATCGGGATCGGTCAGCATCTTGTTCAGGTTGGGCGCCGCGTATTCACCGGCCGCGAACTGCACGGCATGACAGACACCGTCGCCTGACGAGAGCTGCACCAGACACAGCCTGTCGCGCATCGGATTGAGACCGAGCGTTTCGCTGTCGATCGCGACGAGCGGACCGAGATTGAGTCCGTTCGGCAGATCACCCTTGTGCAGCTTGATCTTCATGCATTTTGCTCCCCACTTCCGCGGCCACGGAACGGTACAGCCTCCAGTACAAAAGCGTCACGGATATGGCCAGAATCTCGGCGCTTAGCAAGGCATAGCGCGGTCCGACCCGGTCAGCCAGCGCCCCCAGAGCATACACCGCAAGCGCGAACAAAAGATTGCCGCCGAGGGAGATCAGCGAGCCCATTGTCGCGCGCTGCGCGTCGGTAAAACCCTTCTGCATCAGGCTTGCCTGCGCGATCACCGAGGGACCGAACAGAAGCGACGACAGCGAGGATACCGCGGGGCTGGTCACATTCGGAATGGCGATGGCGCTGAGCACGAAGAACTTGCTGGCGACGCTGGACCACAGAAGGACGCGCCACTCGCCAAAACTTCGGACGAGCCGGCCGGCCGCGCGAAAGCCAAGCGTGGCGAATCCGTGGGTCAGAAAACCGGCGACTCCGAGCGCCCATGACGGCCAGAGCAGCGCGAAGAAGGCGGGGTAGAACATGTGATTGGCCTCGCCGATGGCGAAGCCCAAGATCGATGCGACGCTCAGATCACGCAGCTTGGCATCGCGTGCAAAGGCTGCCAGAGCCTCCGACAGATGGGAAAATACGTTCGTTTCAAATCGGCGGTCATGCTGCGCCGGCTCGTGGAAGAAAAGCGCGACGGCAAAACCAACCAACTGAGGCGCCAGCGACAGGACGAAAAGAGTGCGCATGCCGAACCAGAGAAGCACAAACGCGGCGACGGCCGCCGAAACAGCCAGCGCGACCTGGAACATGGAACTGACGCGGCCCTGATATTCCGCATACAGATCATGCAGGCCTTCGTCCTTCAGCGTGTCGTAGAGCAACGCCTCGTTGTTGCCGCTGAAACACGAGAAGGCCAGTCCTTCGAATGCCGCACCGATCGCGAGCACGCGAAAATCTGCCGCGAATGCGTAGCAGCCGATGCTGACAATACTCGCCGCCTGTCCGGCCAGGATAGTGAGCTTTCGTCCGACGCGATCCGAGACGATGCCGGTCGGCACCTCGAGCAGCGTCGATGAAATCTTGGCGATCGCAAACAGAAGCACCGCGAGCGCGTAGGACCCCGTGACATGGGCGAAATAGACCACTGCAATGGGCGCATAGATGCGAAAGTCGCAACAGAGATTGAAGACACTGAGAAGGCGGATATTGCGCAGCGCGTGCGGGCTCACATTCGCACCAGACGAAACAGTTGGCGCGTGCCGCCCTCCGGACCGCGCGGCTGCATCGGCCCCGGCAGAAATCCCAGCCGCACGTAAAGCCGCCGCGCCGGCGCCCCCTCGAAATTGTCCGCGCCGAACGTGATCAGCGAGAGCGAGCCTTTCGCGTCAATCCGCCGTATGGCCTCCGATACAAGCGCGGACCCGATCCCACGTCCACGCGCGGCACGGCGAACGGCGAGCCAGCGGATCCACAAATTCGGCTGCTCGCCTCCGAGAAGCAAGCCGCCGATGACTCGGCCACCCGCATCGCGAACGCAGAGCGCTTCGCCTTGCGTGATCTTCGCTCTGAGCGTGACGTCGAACATCGCCATCGCGCCGAAAAGCGGCTCGACCTGACGAGCGATCTCCAGCCAGGACGGCAGATCGGCCACGTTAGCTGGGGCGACGGCATGCTTCATGCGACTGAGGTGAAGACCCGACGACGCCGGCGTCAATCGCTCAACGCTCTTCGCCGGTCACGGGAGTCCAGCTTGGCGGATCGCTGGCGGGAAAGCTTTCGTCCGAGGTTTCGTCCACCACGTCACGTCGCGAGCCTCGCGGCGGCGGTCTCTTTTTGGGCGCCGCAGGCGAGCCCTTCGCCGTCGCCTTGTTTCGTTTTGGTGAGACCTTTTTGCGGGTAGCCATCGAACTCGGTCCGGTCGCCAAGATCAAATCATGCGCGAATTGCAAGCAGTATTGCACCTATCACATTGTAAACGCTGGCGAACTTAAAAAGCGCCCAGTGTCAAAAGATCTTACAGATCGAGCCGAAATGGGACGGTAACCCATTGATTTTGTTAACTCATGATTCTGGCACGACACTTGCTGCTTAAGATGGTGAATTTCCGTTATTTCGGCAGGAGACGTCATTATGGGCATTAAGTCGAAGCTTTTGGGTGCAGGCGTTGCAGCGGTCGCGTTCGGCCTGCTGTCGACCAGCGCGATGGCCACGACGACGGTTACTGCCTCGGTTGGCGGTGCGCCGACCGGAGCGATCTTGGACAATCTGGATGCTCTCACTCAGACAAATTCACCCCAGTTCTCCTCCACGTTGATCACCGTCACGGTTGCACCGGGCGCTTATGTTGCGACTGGTTCTTCGGGCGGCGTCTACGCGGCTCCCTACTTGAGCGGTGGCAATGGCAACGGATTTGGTCCGGGATCCTCCAATCAAGCCAACGGCGCGGACGCGACGCCTTATCTTGCCGCCGAGCCGGGCGCCAATATCACGTTGGATTTTGGCCAGGAGCTCCACTATGTCGGCCTGCTGTGGGGATCGATTGACGGTTACAACTCATTGGCGCTCTACGACGGCTCGACTCTCGTGGACACGATCACTGGTGCGGAGGCTGCAGCTGCGGCGCTGACACTCCCGAACGGCGACCAGAGCGTCGGTGGTACGGCTTATGTGAACATCAACTCGACAGTTCAGTTCGACACAATCGTCGCGATCTCCGGCTCGCCGGCGTTCGAGTTCGACAACATTGCCTACAATGTGCAGCAATGCGATACGAACGACTGCACGCAGTCGACGAATGTGCCCGAGCCGATCACGCTTTCGCTCTTCGGCGCCGGCATCGCCGGTCTGGCCGGCCTTCGTTTTCGCCGGAAGAAATCATCCTAAAAAATCGCTCGACCGAGCATGAAAACGGCGGCCTTCGGGCCGCCGTTTTCATTTGTGACGAGCGCCCCAGGTGATTCGAAATAGGCGGTGTAAGCCAGCATTACAATTTGACCACAATTTCATCGACGTCGCTCGGGTAAAGCATTGATTTTGCAGCATGTCCCGAACAGGCACAAAAATTGCTGCTCTTTTTCTGAATTTGGCGTTCTGCTTTGGAGAAATCATGCGCACCTTCACAATCGGTCAATTGGCATTCGGCGCGCTCGCGCTGCTTCTCGCGCAAGCGGCACCGGCATCGGCCGTGACGGTTGGAAATTTCGATTCTGGAAACTGCTATCCAGCGCTCTGCAATGACAGCGGAACGTCGACGGGCCAGACGATCGACTGGCAGGAAGTCTACAGCCACAATGCCTTTTCAGGGCCACTGACTATCGACTCGATCACATTCTTTTTCGATCAAAGCACTGCCGGCTTGTCCAATGTTCTGGCGGGCGACTACACCGTTTCGCTGTCCTATTCGGCATTTGCTCCCGGGTCTTTGAGCACGACCCTCGCGAACAATGTCGGTTCACCCCAGGTGCTGTTCTCCAGCGGACACGTCAGCGGACTCGACAGTGCAAATCCGAGCACGACGATTACCGGAGCGCCGTTCTCCTATGATCCCGGACTTGGCGACTTGCTGTTGGAAATCGTCGCATCCAATCAAGCCAATGTGCCGAACTATTCGGGGAACGGCTATTTCGAAGCTGATAGTTCGTCCACGCTCATTTCGCGCGCATACTGCGTCACGAACAAGTCGTGCGGCAGCAGCCCCGGTGCCTTGGTGACGGAGTTCAACGCATCAGTGCCCGAGCCGATCACGCTCTCGCTTTTCGGGGCCGGCATCGCGGGACTGGCCGGGCTTCGTCTTCGCAGGAAGAAGTCGTCCTAGAAAATTGCTCGTCAGAGCATGACGACGGCGGTCTTCGGGCCGCCGTTTTCGTTTGAGGACTACTGTTTGAAGTCAGGCCGCTGAGGCCCGCAGCACGCCCCGCGGCGGCGTTGGCCCGGCCTTTGGTCCCGGCCGGCCCGCGAAAGGTCTACGCGCGCCGGAACGATCGATCTGCGGAAAAATGGTGCCCAGAAGAGGACTCGAACCTCCACGCCTTGCAGCGCTAGTACCTGAAACTAGTGCGTCTACCAATTCCGCCATCTGGGCCGATGGGCGGCGATCTTTAGTGTCCGATTGGCGGAGTGTCAACGAAGCCGCGCGCGACGCGTCTTTTCTGATAAGTTAGGGCCGCTTCAGGGGATTCCCCTGCGCCACGACAGCCTTGCGGGCACCAGAGAGGAAACACACATGCTTGTGTCGACGACCGAGAACGTACCTGGCCAGCGCCGCAAGCAGACTCTGGGCGAAGTCTTCGGCGTCGTCGTGCGTTCGCGCGGCCTCGGCGGAAACATCATGGCCGGGTTGCGTTCGATCGTGGGCGGCGAGATTCACGAGTATACACAGTTGCTGGAACAGACGCGTCGCCAGGCCATCGACCGCATGGTCAAGAATGCGACTGTCATGGGTGCGAACGCCGTCGTGATGATGCGCTTCGATTCGTCCGAGATTGGTCAGACCATGAGCGAAATCGTCGCCTACGGCACGGCTGTCATCCTCGAACCGGACAATTGAGCATGATGCGCGGCATTCTGATTGCGATCGGCGTCGTCGCGCTTCTGTGCGGGCTCATCGCTCTGGCGACGGGCGCCTTTCCGCCGGCCGCGATTTTCGGGATCTGGGGCATTCTGCTCGTGATCGGGACGGTCTTCGAGCGGGTGACCTACAAACAGACCCATACGACGGCCCCGGGAGCGGGCTGGGAGCGGACTGCGGAGCGGTTCGTCGATGACGCCACCGGACACCCTATTACGGTCTATATCGAGCCCAAGACCGGCGAGCGGCGATATGTGCAGGAATAGCGGCGAAGTGCGGCCTTTTCCTCGCCTGCGGGCTTGGCTATGTAGCGGGCCATGAGCGACTCCCTGATCACGGTTTTCGGCGGCACGGGCTTTCTGGGCCGCCACACGGTCCGCGCCCTGGCACGCGCCGGCTATCGCGTCCGCGTTGCGGTTCGCTATCCCAACCAGGGCTTCTTCCTGCCCCCGATGGGAAATGTCGGCCAGATAGGTCTCGTCAAGTGCAACGTGCGCGAGCCCGAACAAGTCGCCGCGGCCGTGAAGGGCGCCGACGCCGTCGTGAACCTGACCGGTATTCTGTACCAGCGCGGCGAACAAAGTTTTGAAGCCGTGCACATCGAGGCTGCGGAGGCGATCGCCAAGGCGGCGCATGCGGCAGGTGCGTCTTCGCTGGTGCATGTCTCGGCCATCGGCGCCGACAAGGATGGCGAGAGCAGCTATGCGGCGAGCAAGGGTGAAGGCGAACTGCGCGTTCGCGACGCCTATCCCGCCGCCGCGATCCTGCGCCCGTCAATTGTGTTCGGCCCGGAGGATGATTTCTTCAACCGCTTCGCCGCCCTCGCGCGCGTCCTGCCGTTTCTGCCGCTGATCGGCGGCGGAACGACAAAATTCCAGCCTGTCTTCGTGGGCGATGTGGCCGATGCGATCGTGCGCTGCGTTTCCGACGCCGGCACCCGCTGCAAGACATATGAACTTGGCGGACCGACCGTCTACACTTTCAAGGAACTGATGCAGATCGTCCTGCGCGAAACTTGCCGGACCCGCTTCCTGGTGCCGCTGCCATTCGTGTTGGCGACGATCCAGGCGATGTTCCTGCAGTTCATGCCCAAGCCGCTGCTGACGCCCGATCAGGTGACACTGCTGAAGTCGGACAACGTCGTGACCGGCGCGGACACTCTGTTGTCGCTTGGCATAAGGCCGACCTCCGTCGAGGCCGAAGTCCCGGCCTATCTCTGGCGCTTCCGGCCCAAGGGTCAGTATGACGAACTGGTGCGCGAAAAAATCATCGAAGCACCAGCACCGCAATAATTCCAAGTCCGGCGGCAATCCGGTACCAGCCGAAAGGCTTGAGGCCGTAGCGGCCGATGAAACCGATGAACGTGCGCACGACGACCAGCGCGACGAGAAACGCCACGACAAAGCCGATGGCGATGTCTAGCCCTGCATCCAGGTTGAGAACGGCGCGGTTCTTCCATAGATCGAAGACGGTCGCGCCGAACATTGTGGGAACGGCCAGGTAGAACGTGAAGAGCGCGCCGGCCTTGCGATCGACGCCGATCAGTTCGCCGCCCAGTATCGTGGCGCCCGAGCGTGACACGCCCGGAATGATCGCCAGAACCTGAAACATGCCGATCCAGAACGCTTTCGCCATCGGAAGCTTGTCGCCGTCCATGTCCTTTGGCGGTGGTGCGAGGCGCTCAAAGATGAGTATGAGAATTCCGCCGACAATGAGCGTCGTGGCGATCACCTTGGGCGCTATGTCGGGAGCAAACAGCACGTTTTTTATGAATCCGTGCAGCACAGAGCCGAACACCGCCGCCGGCAAAAACGCGACAACGATGCCGAGGGCAAATCTTCGCGAATCGCGCGACGTGCCGAGCGTCAGAAGCACATCCCAGAAGCGGCGCCAGTACACCGCCACAACCGCGAGGATGGCGCCAAACTGGATGACGATCGGAAAAACATCTCCAGGTGGTGTAAACCCTAACAAGTCCTGAACGATGAGAAGGTGGGCCGTCGAGGAGACCGGCAGAAATTCGGTAAGCCCTTCGACAATCCCGAGAATTATGTCGTTCAGGACATTATGCATACGGGTTCCCTTCGCACTGCGGTCGGCCCGCCGAACGAAGCGGTACGTACAATTCCAGAGGATTGCATCCCATTTTCAGACAATTCAATTCGTTTCGCTGTAATTCGCATAAATAAAAATCAAGGAGTGTCGGCCATCCTCTCGCTGGCGCCGTTAGGGGCGCGGGAACCACTTGCTTCCGAAGGGAGCTCGCCATGATGAATATGATCAAATCGTTCGCACGCCACGAAGGCGGTGCAACGGCCATTGAATACGGCCTGATTGCGGCGCTGATTGCCGTCGTGATTATCGGTGCAGTCACGGCCGTGGGTACGAGCCTGTCGACGACGTTCACGACGGTCTCGGGCAGCATCAAGTAAACGTTTTCGTCCCAATTGCGCCGGCGTGGCATAAGCTTGCTATGCTGTGCGCATGGGGCGGAACGGAATCGCAGACCGGCCGGGGGGCTTTTTTCACTGGCTTTGGCATGGACGTGTGGGCGGCAGGAAACCCTGGGTGCGGCGCATACTGTCCGTGCTCTTTTTCTTCGCGCTGCCCGCGCCCGCCGCCCTTCTTCTGATTTTTCGCTTTCTTCCGATTCCCTTCACGCCGCAAATGGCGATCAGCGCCGCCACGCTCAATCCGGTCCACTATTCGTGGCGTGAGGCGAGCGGGATCTCGCCTTACCTCGGCCGCGCCGTCATCGGCTCCGAAGACCAGAACTTCTGCAACCATAACGGCTTCGACTGGAAACAGATCAACGACGCCTGGCGCGACTACACCAAGCGCCACAAGGCGCTACGGGGTGCCAGCACGCTGAGTCAGCAGACGGCGCGCGAAGTGTTCCTCCTTCCCGTGCGCAGCTTCGTGCGCAAGGGAATCGAGGCGTGGCTGACGGTCCTGATGGAAGCCCTTTGGCCCAAGGAACGCATCCTGACCGCCTATCTGAATGTCGTGGACTGGGGCCACGGCAATTTCGGCGCCGAAGCTGCGGCCGAGAACTATTTCGGAGTCGATGCGTCCGAACTCACCCAGGCGCAGGCCGCCAGGCTGGCGGCAGTCCTTCCCAATCCCGAGCGTTTCAAGGCGGACAAGCCGGGCCGCTACGTCCGGCGCCGGACCGGGACGCTGGTGTCGCGCCAGCATCAGGTGGTGCGCGATGCGCTGGACTGGTGTCTGAAGTAGCCGCGGGCGCGACAGTCGACTAGATTGCACCGCAGAATGCGCAAATTGATTCATCTCACCCTGTCGCCTGCGTCGCGTCTTGTCCGCCTCATGGTCGGAGAAAAACGTTTGTCCTGCGATCCGGTTACGTCGGACGAACCGGGCGCGCATCTGCCGGTCTTCATAGAACTCGACGGGACACGGACCGAGGGGCTGTGGGCCATCGTCGACCATCTGGAGGGCACCTATCACGACCACCCGCTGACACCGGAGGATCCGATTCAGCGCGCCGAAGTCCTGCGCTGGCTGGATTGGGCGATGGGTCCGCTGCACGACCAGGTGACGCGCCGCATCGTGTTCGAGAAGGGCGCGCAGCGGTTCACCGGCGCACCGGCGCGCAGCGCGCCCGACATGAACGTGATCCGCCTGGGCCGCGAGGCGCTGCGCGTGATGCTCAAGACCATCGGACAGGCGGCAGAGACCAACGGCAATCTTGCCATGCGCGAGTGCACGCTTGCCGATCTGGCCGTCGCGGCGCATCTCTCCGCGCTCGACTATTTCGGAGAAGTTCCGTGGACGGACTGTCCGCAAACCGCGGAGTGGTATGTCCGGATCAAGTCGCGTCCGTCGTTCCGCTCGCTGCTCGCCGATCGCGTTCCCGGCCAGCCGCCGACAATGACCTATGCCGAGCTCGACTTCTAAAGACGGTCTGCGCGCGGCAATCGAATTGCGCGCGCGCGCCGAAGGCTTCGACGCGGTGCGTTTCTCGCGCGCCGGCGCGCCGCCGCGCTCCGGAGAACGTCTGGAGCAGTTCCTGGCCGAGGGACGCCACGGCGCCATGGACTGGATGGAACGCAATGCGGCGCGGCGCGCCGATCCGCACGAACTATGGCCCGAGGCCAGGAGCATCATCGTCCTTGGCGTGAACTATGCGCCCGCGCACGACCCGCTCGCTTCGCTGGCCAGGCGCGACCGCGGCACGATCTCCGTCTATGCGCTTGGAGATGACTATCACGAGGTCATCAAGAAAAAACTCAAGAGCCTTGCCGGACACATCGCCGAAGCCTACGGCGCCGATGTGAAAGTCTTCGTCGACACGGCGCCCGTCATGGAAAAGCCGCTGGCGCACGCCGCCGGCATGGGCTGGCAAGGCAAGCACACCAACCTGGTGAGCCGCGAATTCGGCTCATGGCTGTTCCTCGCGTCCATCTTCACGACGTTGGAGATCGACCCGGACGCGGCCGAAGAGGATCATTGCGGCCATTGCCGCCGCTGCCTCGACGTGTGTCCGACGAACGCGTTTCCTGCGCCCTACGAGCTCGATGCGCGGCGCTGCATTTCCTATCTGACGATCGAGCACAAGGGACACATTCCGCGAGAGTTTCGCGAGGCCATCGGCAACCGCATCTATGGCTGCGACGATTGCCTGGCGGTTTGTCCCTGGAACAAGTTCGCGCAAGCCGCTCACGAACAGCAGTTTCATCCGCGCGAAGAGTTGATGCACGCGCGTCTGGGCGAGCTGGCGCGCCTGGATGACCAGGGGTTTCGTGCGCTCTTCCGCAAATCACCGGTCAAGCGCATCGGGCGCGACCGCTTTGTGCGCAATGTTCTGATCGCGATCGGCAACTCTGGCGACCGAACGCTCGCAGCGGAGGCAGAGCGATTGCTCGCGGATCCCTCCCCGCTGGTGCGGGCCATGGCCGTTTGGGCGTTGGGAAGGCTTGGCGCCGGCACTTCGCCGCACGACGACGAAGATCCGGACGTCCGCGCCGAGTGGGCGGCGATCCAGAGGACCTAGACTGCCAGAGTTCGCCTGCGCCGGATGAGTGCGCCGGCACCAAAGAGACCGACGCCGAACAGAGACAAGGTAACTGGTTCGGGTATTTCCGTGACGTCGAACGTCGCGGAACCGTCGATGTGGGTTCCGTACGAACCCGCGGCGCTGCCTGTGTAGTAGCTGTAGCTGCCCGGTCCGACGCCCCAGATGTTGCCCTCCGGTCCGCCAGCGACGGTGAAGAGCACGCCGTCTATGTCGAACAACTGCGGGCCCGACAGGATCAGGTTGTCGTAGAAGAACGCACCCGAAGGCGAAGTCGCCTGTCCGCCCGGCTGCCCGCCGAGCAGACCAGAGATCGCGTTGCCGCCGATCGCGCCCGAAAACGCGACGATGTCGTAGCCGGCGCCGTGGGCGTTGCCGGTCGTCAGGTGCCCGGAACCCGAGACGACGCCGCCGAGCGTCCATACATAGGTCGTGTTCGCCAGGATCGGCGTGGCGGAGGCGGGAGTCTGCGCAAGCGCGAGTGCGATTGCTGCTCCGGCGAGTAGGGTTTTCAATAGACGCATCTCAGTCACCGTCCAGGTCGGAATCTGCCAGCCGCAAATAGTTTGATTACTAAGTGCTTATTCTCGGCGGCAACATTTTACGGAAGTGTAAATTGCGACCCCGGTTTTTGGGCCAATCCCGTTTTGGAACGGAATTCGGACCGGATGCTGCGTCTTTTTCGGCCGCGCGGGTTAATGCGGCTTCGGCGGCTTCAGCACTGGCGCTTCGTTGGCGGGCGGAGTTGTGGGATCCGTATCCGCCAAATGCTGGCGCGCAACCGCGGCAGCGGCGCTGTCGGGCGACGTCGAGACCACCTGGCCCCAGTCCGTTCGCGCGCCGGCTATGTCTTTGGCTTCGTACTTCATGTTGCCGCGTTCGACGAGCGCATCGACATAACCTGGATGCAGCTTGAGCGCCCGCTCATAGTCCGCACGCGCGTCGGCCTTGCGGCCCATCGCATGCCGCGCGCTGCCGCGCAGCACGAGCAGATCGGCGCGCATCGGATTGACCAGGAGCGCGGCCGAAAGATCGGAGTCGGCGCCAGCCCAGTTCTTCTTCATGGCTTCGGCTCTGGCGCGGTCCGACAGCAGGTCTGCATCGGACGGATCTATCGCCAATGCCGCAGAGAAGGACGCAATCGCGCTGTCCGGCTTGGTCGCGAGCAGCCATGCATTGCCTGCCTGATCGAACAGAGCCATGCGAATCATCGGATCGC
Organism: uncultured Alphaproteobacteria bacterium; assembly: GCA_963741725.1. Classification (GTDB taxonomy): domain Bacteria; phylum Pseudomonadota; class Alphaproteobacteria; order Micropepsales; family Micropepsaceae; genus Rhizomicrobium. The sequence continues at coordinate 203,954 of CAVUJC010000002.1, forward strand.
TGGCAAAGCCGCTGCGGGCCAGCGTATCGAGTTTGGCGCCAGCCTCGGCGTAGCGATGCAATGCCACGAGCGCGACCGCCATGCAGTGATCGGATGCGGGGCCGCCGCCCGCACTCTGCCAATCCGAGGCCTCGCGCAAGGCCTCGCTTGGATTGGACGCCGCGCGCGCGAGGCAGCGGTCATATTGCACCTTGCCGGCGCCTGGCGACGTTGCCGCGTGCGCGGCGCCGATCGCAACCAAGCCCAGACAACAGGTCAGAATTGCGCGAAGCATCATGGCCCTTTTTGTTCAAGCTCCGCGACAAGCGCGGACAGTGTCTGTTCGATCAATCTGATCTCATGCGGTTTGGAGAGACGATGATCGCCATCCTTCACGAGGGTGATCTGCGTATCGGCTCCCAGCCTGTCGACGAGCCGCAAGGCATGTTGCCACGGCACGTCCGGGTCGTTGCATCCCCTGCACTATGCGCACCGGGCAAGCCAGCGCAATCGGTGCGCCAAGCAGCAGATGCTTGCGTCCGTCGTCGATCAGCTCGCGCGTGATCGGATAGGGATCGGCATCGTATGCCGATGGCCGCAACCATTCTCCCTGTTCCACAATCTGACGCCGGATATCGCCATTGAGAGGTCCCCACAGCAGCTCTTCGGTGAAGTCGGCAGCGGGTGCGATGAGAAGGAGTGCTGCCACGCGCTCGGGCCTTGCCAGCGCGGCGAGCAGCGCTATCCAGGCGCCCATGCTGGAGCCGACCAGGATCTGGCGGCCTTGCGTCAGTTGTTCGAGGACGGCCAAGGCATCATCACGCCAGCGCGTAACGGTGCCTTCGCGAAAGCTTCCCGACGAGCTGCCGTGTCCGAAATAGTCAAATCGTACAAAAGCGCTCCCCTGGCGTTCGGCCCAGCTGTCAAGCGCCGTTGCCTTGGTCGCGGTCATCTCCGACTTGAAACCGCCAAGCCACAGCACGCCCGGCGCCCGGCCATCACGTTTCAGATAGGCGATGTGCGAGCCGCCGTCGCGAGCCAGAAATCCCGCTTCCGGATTGGTCATGCAGCACGCTTAACCCATCGTCCGGCAGCCCACAAACTGGCTTCGATGACCACTTCTGATAATCTCGCGCCGCCGGAGGGACACATGAACAAAATTTTACAACTCATCGCGTTGATGGCCGTCCTTCTTGCGGCTGGCAGGGGCGTAGCGTTCGCGCAGCAGGCTGGCCCCTCCGCGGCGCCGACATCGTCGATCGAAGCGCACACCCTTCCCGCAATCGCCACCTCAGCCCCGTTCGACGCGCAACGCGCCACGAATGCCTACCTCAGACAAGTTAGCGGTAAGGCGCGGGCAAATTCGGATGCCTATTTCGAAGGCGGCTATGTGATGCTTTTTGTCGACGCGCTTTATGCCGTCATCGTTGCCAGCCTCCTTCTATGGTTCAAGATTTCCGCTCGCATGCGCGACTTCACGCAAGCGCAAACCCGTTCGCGCTTCTGGCAAGTGCCGATTTATGTCGCGCAGTACGTCCTGTTGACGGCAGTCATGACATTGCCGCTCACGATCTATGAGGGGTTCATCCGCGAAAAATTCTACGGGCTGATGAACCAGACCTTTCTTGCCTGGTCCATGGATCAGACGATCCAGCTCGGCATCTCACTTGTTGCCGCCCTGATAGTTGTGCCGCTGATCTACGCGGCGATCCGGCGCGCGCAACGCAACTGGTGGATTTGGGGTGCGGCGATCGCGACCGTCTTCCTCCTGGTCGCAATCGTCATCTCGCCCGTCTTCATCGCGCCGCTTTTCAATCACTATTCGCCGCTGCCGCAGAGTCCGCTCAAGGCCGACATCCTGTCGCTGGCGCGCGCCAACGGCATTCCCGCCGACAACGTCTATCTGGTCGATGCATCGCGCCAGTCGGACCGCATCTCAGCCAATGTCTCGGGAATTCTCGGAACGACACGTGTGACTCTTAACGACAACCTGCTCCACAAGGGAACGCATGACGAAATCCTTGCGGTGCTGGGACATGAGATGGGGCACTATGTGCTCGACCACGCGTTTCGCCTTCTGATGCTGAACGCGCTCGTGTTTCTGGCTGCTTTTGCGTTCATCAACTGGGGCTTTGGCGCACTGACCGATTTCTTCGGCGGCAGTTGGGATGTCCGCACAATTGATGATCCTGCCGGCCTGCCGGTTCTTTCGGCTCTTGCAACGATCTTCTTTCTGGTCATGACGCCTGTGACCAACACAATCACCCGTACCACGGAAATTCAGGCGGACATGTTCGGAATCAATGCAGCGCGCAAGCCGGATGCATTCGCGACCGTGGTCTTGAAGCTCAGCAACTACCGCAAGCTCGACCCCGGACCGTGGGAGGAAGCTATCTTCTACGATCATCCGTCGGGACGCACGCGGATCTGGGAGATGATGCGCTGGAAGGCCGAGCACCTGAACGATCCGGACATCAAGGCAGGTCCGGTCTCGCCGCAGTGAGGCCGTTTCAGCCCAGCGCCGCTGCCAGCCCTGCGTAGAGCGGGTTGGCCGTGTCGAACACATAGTCGGCGTCCTGCGTCGTCGCGGGCGCGTCACATCCTTGTTTGCGCAGCGACGCGATGGCGTCCATCAGCTTGGCGCGGGGGCACAGAATCGAAAATTCGCCGGTCGGATCTGTCGGGCGCGACAGGACGGATGCGCCGGCATCCTTGGCGAGCGCCGCGAGGATCTTGTCCGCATTCTTGTCCAGCCGCACGCGCAGGATCTGGGACGACCGTGCCCGCTCGCGCGCGCCGAGCCGCGCCAGCAGAGCTTCGGCGGCGGCGCGGGCTTCCCCGCTCCAGTCGGCAGTCAGCGAGGCGGCGAGCTGTGCCTGGCTCTCCAGGATCGTGCCGTCTTCGAGAATCTTCAGGCCGTTGGCGGCAAGCGTCGCGCCGGTCGTGGTGATGTCGACGATGGCCTCGGCAGTTCCGGCCGCCGGCGCGCCCTCGGTCGCGCCCGCGCTTTCAACGATGCGATAATCGGAAATCCCCATATGCGCAAAGAAGCTGCGCGTGAGCTGCAGATACTTCGTCGCGATGCGCAGGCGGCGGCGATGCTTGGCGGCGAACGCGGCGCAGACATCGTCCAGGTCCGCCATGGTCGACACATCGATCCAGTATTGCGGCACGGCGACGACGACATTGGCAAAGCCGAAGCCGAGCGGCTTGATCAGATGAATGCGCCCCGCCAGCTCCGGCGCCTGCTCACGCAGGAGGTCCTCGCCCGTGACGCCCAGATGGACGTCGCCGGAGATGAGAGACGATGCGATCTCGGACGCCGAGAGCAGCATCACTTCGATTTCCGGGAGCCCGGCCAGCGTCGCGCGATATCCGCGCGCGCCAGCGGACTGCTTCAGTGTCGCGCCGGCGTCGGCGAAGTATTCGTTGACCTGCTCCTGCAGGCGTCCCTTGGACGGAACGGCGAGCGTCAGCGCACTCATGAAACGGCTCCCGCAAAGCGGCGCGCGGCGAGCACGCGCTCCGTGCGCAGCGCGCAGCCGATGGCCGGAATCGCGCGCTTGGCGCCGAGCGCCTCCAGCAACGTGTCGTAACGGCCGCCGCCGGCGATCTGCACCGCGCCTTCGGCGTCGCGCGACCACAGCTCGAACACGAAGCCGGTGTAATATTCCATGTTTCGGCCGAACCGCGCGGCGAACGTCACGCGCGCCGGATCGATGCCGAGCGACTTGAGCGCGGCAAGACGGGCCTCCATCGCGGCAAGCGGTGCGTCGAGCGTGATCCCGGCGTTCTTGGTGAGCGTGCGGATTTCGCCCAGCGCCGACTGCGCCGTGCCTGAAATGTTGAGCAGGCTTGTGATGACCTGCGCGATCCTGGGGTCGAGCCTGAGCGCCGCCGCATCGGCGGCCTGTTCCATCAGCCGTTCGACGATTTCCTCGCGCGTGCGGGCGCCCTGCGGCGCGTCGGCGACCATGTCCATCAGGCCCTCGATCGCGGCGCGCGAGTCCGTTGCGCTGAGACCTCCGAGAGACCCGAGCAGGCGCTGCGTGTCGGTCGCTGCACCATGCGTCAGCCGCGCCAGGAGGGCCTCGAAATATCCCGCCCGCCAGAAGTGGCGCTTCAGGCGCGCGCGCCACTGCGCCGGCACATCGAGCGCATCGACCAGAGCGCCAAACAACGCAAGATCGCCGATCTTCATGTCGAAATTGTTCAGCCCGGCTGCGTGCAGCGCCTCGACCGCGAGCGTCATGATCTCGATCTCGCCGGCAGCGCGATCCTCCAGGCCGAGCAATTCCGCGCCGGCCTGGAAAAACTGCGTCGGGCGATGCGGCTCGTTCGGCTGATGGCGGAAAGCCAGGCCGTTGTAGGAAATCCGCTGCGGAAACGGCGCGCCGGAATCCACCGCCATCTTGCAGATCGGGATGGTGAGGTCCGGACGAAGGCAAAGGTCGCGCCCCGACGGATCGGTGAGCGTAAACGTCCGTCTACGGATTTCTTCGCCGGAGCGGTCGAGGAAAATGTCCGCCGGCTGCAGCACGCTCGGTTCCTGGCGCGCGTAGCCCCGGGCCGCAAAGCATTTCAGGATCGCGACCGCTTGCGTGTTGAGTGCGTCGATGGACGCGGTGTCGAAATAGGGAAAGGCGGGCATCGTCAGTGCTCGCGTTTCAGCGCGCGGCGAACCTCGTCGACGAGGTCGGCGCGTTTGGCTGGAAATTGCGCCTGGCGATTGGCGACCCAGGCGGCGCGGCTCTCGACCGACTTCGCCAGTTCCGCGCCCAGCGCGAGATCCTTGATCGTCACCTCGCCACGAGCGCGTTCGTCGGACCCTTCGATGATCGCCAGCGCTGCGCCGCGCTTGTCGGCATATTTGAACTGATCGCCCATCTTGCCGGTGCCGACATAGGCTTCGGCGCGGATGCAGGCCGCGCGCAACTCACGCACCATCGCAAAACTCGACGCGGTTTCCACCCTGTCCATCACCAGGACGACAACGAGCGGCGCGGTCTCGGCAACGGCGGCCTTGCGCATCTGGAGTGCCGTGAGCAGCCGGCTGACGCCTATCGAGAAGCCGACCGCTGGAGTCTTTTGTCCCGTGAAGCGTGCCACGAGATCGTCGTAGCGTCCGCCGCCGCCGACCGAGCCGAACACGACGTCCTGCCCCTTCTCGTTCTGAACCGGGAAGGTGAGCTGCGCTTCGAACACCGCGCCCGTATAATAGTCGAGTCCGCGCACGATGCCCGTGTCCAGTTGCACACGGTCCGTTTCATAGCCGGATGATGTGACAAGTTTCATGATCTCGCCGACTTCGGCGACGCCGGCTTTGCCGTTCTCACTGCCTTCGACAGACTGCGCGATGACCGCGAGCTGGCCGTCGAGATCGTTCGCTGCCGCTTGCGGTGAAATGAAGGAGATGACGCGCTCCACCTGTCCGATTGTCAGCCCGGCGCCCTTTGTGAAGTCTCCGGACTCGTCCTTGCGGCCGGCGCCGAGCAGCGCGCGCACGCCGTCGGTTCCGACGCGATCCAGCTTGTCCATCGCGCGCAAAACGCTGCCGCGTCGCTCGCGATCGTCGAGCGATACGCCGGCCGCCTCGAGCACGCCGTCGAGCAATTTTCTGCTGTTGAGCTTGATTACATATTCGCCGCGCTTGAGGCCGAGCGCCTCAAGCGTGTCGGCGAACATCATCACCATCTCCGCGTCTGCGGCGGGCGATGCGGTGCCGACGGTGTCGGCGTCGCACTGGATAAATTCGCGGAAGCGCCCCGGTCCCGGCTTGTCGTTGCGGAACACCGTGCCGATCTGGTAGCGGCGAAAGGGGCGCGGCAGGAACTGCTGGTTCTCGGCGACGTAGCGCGCAAGCGGTGCGGTCAGGTCGTAACGCAGCGAGACCCACTGCTCGTCATCGTCGCGGAACGAGAACACGCCTGCGTTTGGCCGGTCGACGTCCGGCAGGAACTTGCCGAGCGCGTCGGTGTATTCGACGAACGGCGTCTCCAGCGCGTCGAAGCCGTAGGATTCGTAGGTCCGCCGGATCGTGTCCAGCATCTGCCGCTCGGCCGCAAGTTCCCCGGCGGCCCGGTCGCGGAATCCGCGTACCGTCCGCGCCTTGGGCCGGGATTTCTTGTCGTCAGCCATGGGACCCCTGGAGTCGAGGCGGCCTTGTAAAGCCTAGGGAGTCCGGGGGCAAGGAACCGCTCCATTCGATCAAAAACGCGGACGCAAACAGGGGCAATGGCGCGGTTCCCCGACACTCGCCCTCCGTCCCAGCCGGGGCTGGGAGCCACAGGGCTACCCTCGTCATGAACCGGTCGAAAGATCGTCGGCTGGCGTTGAACGGAGGGGGGGGGCGATCAGTGTGGCTGCGCTGGCGCTGCCGCCGCGACGGGGTGTTTCGCGGCGTACAAGGCCTGAGCCTGTTGCAGGGCGTAGGCGCGGATCGCCATCACATCGTCCTCGCTCAGCAGGTCCTTAAAGCTGCCCATACCGGTGTCGGACAGCGCGCCGTCCAGAAGTATCTTGTCATACTGACTCCAGATCTCCGGCGCGACCATGCGCAGATCGGGTACTTCGCCTGATGAGATCATCAGAACACCGTGACACACGGCGCAGTTTTGGTGGTAGATCGTAAATCCCTTGATTGCGAGCTTGGTGTCGACCTTTTCATCCGGCGGCTGCGGAACTGTTTCGGGTAGCTCCGGTGGAATCGCCTGTACTGTCCCGGTGCCGCCGATCTTGAAGGCGAAGATTCGCCCCTGATTGTTGCGCCACTTTTGCAGCGCCGTGTTGGGATCGCTCGTGGCGCCAAGACCGCCCGATCCGCCAAAGGCTGCGGCGACCGCGACATATTGCTGGCCGTCAACCGTGTATGTGATCGCGGGTGCGGTGATGCCGGTCTTCACGTCGATCGACCAGAGGCGCGATCCGCTCTTCGCATCGTATGCGGCGAAAATTCCGTCCGACCCGCCGGCGAAGACAAGGCCGCCCGCCGTAGCCAGCATGCCGCTGTTCCAGCCGCCGGTCATCGGCACCTGCCACACCATTTTTTGCGCCACCGGATCCCAGGCTCGGATGAAGCCTTGTGCCGGTGCCGGCATGACGCCTTTCTGGATTCCGGCCTGGATCATCTGGCCTAGCTGCGCGAAGTCGCTGACGTTCCAGGCGCCTGGCGTGTAAGCGAGTGTGCGCTGCTGCGCGTAGATGAAGTTGCTGTCGATGACGGGGATGTAGACGAGACCGGTATCAGGATCGAATGCCATTGGCTGCCAATTGTGCGCGCCGACCGGGCCTGGAATCTGGATCGAGGGTTTGCGGCCGTAGCGAGCGGCCGGATTTTCGATCGGCCGGCCCGTCTTCAAGTTCACGCCCCTGGCCCAATTGATCGTCGTATAGGGCTGCGCGGAGATCAGTTTTCCGTTGGTGCGGTCGATGACGTAGAAGAAACCATTCTTCGGCGCCTGCATCAGGACCTTGCGCAGCACGCCATCGATCATGATGTCGGCGAGAATGATGTGCTGCGTCGCCGTGTAGTCCCAATCGTCGCCGGGCGTGGTCTGGTAGTACCAGACGAGCTCGCCCGTATCGGGCTTCAGCGCGACGATGGACGAGAGATAAAGATTGTCACCGCCGCCGGGCGAACGAAGATTGCGGTTCCACGACGAACCGTTGCCGGTGCCGACATAGATGAGATCGAGATCGGGATCGTATGCCATCGAATCCCACGGCGTGCCGCCGCCGCCCTGCTCCCACCATTTGTTCTTGGTACCGCCGTCGCTCCACGTCTTCATCGCGACGGCCATCGCCTTGTCTTCCGGCGGCAATTTGGGATTGCCCGGCACGACATAGAAACGCCAGATCTGATGGCCTGTGTCGGCGTCGTAGGCCGTGAGATAGCCGCGCACGCCATATTCGGCGCCGCCATTGCCGATCAACACCATGCCTTTGACGATTCGCGGAGCACCGGTGATGGTGTACGGCCGCGTGCGATCGATCGTGTTGATGTCCCAGATCGGCTTGCCGGTGCGCGCGTCGAGCTTGATCAGCCGTCCGTCGAGCGTGCCGACATAGACCGCGCCTTTCCACACCGCGACGCCGCGGTTGACGACGTCGCAGCAGGCGAAGCGGCCCCACTGGCCGGGCACTTCGGGATCGTAGAACCAGAGCTGGCGGCCCGTCTTGGCGTCGAGCGCCCAGACCTTGCTCCACGAACCGGTGATGAACATGATGCCGTTCGAGACGATCGGCGTCGCCTCCAGTCCGCGCGAGGTGTTGGTGCGAAACTCCCAGGCCTCGCCAAGTTGTTTTACCGTGTCGCGATTGATGTCCTTCAGCGGCGAAAATCGCTGTTCCGAGTATGTTCGGCCGTGCGCCAGCCAGTCGCCCGGCGAGTCATCGGCGTGGATGATGCGGTCGCCATCGATGTTGGCGGCATCTTCGAGGCGATCGGTCGGGCTGTTGTCCTGATTGGCCTCGGCAACATGCGCTGGCGGGGGCGGCGCGGGCTTCTGGGCGTTGTCGCCGGGCCCACAGGCTGCCAGAGCAACCAGAAGTAGCCCGGCCAATGCGGCGTGCCAACGCAAAACCATCCATGTCCCCTGTCGCACCGCGCTCCGGAAAACGGGGCGTGCTGGACGGGCAAGCTAATCAGGCGCGGGCCCGCGGACAAGGCGGCGCATTAGTCCAACTCCAGCGCAGCTTTCATGGCCTTTGCACCCTCGCTCATCTGGGAGTCGATGTAAGTCGCGAGGGCGTCGGGCAGAAAATCCGTCGTCCAGACAAAGCGGCAACGTCCGGCCGCCGTGGCCACAAGCTCTGCCGAAGCGTTGTGATGGGTCAGCCTCTCACTCGAGACGACATAGACCAGGCGCCGGCGCCCTGCATCCATCGTCACGAGCGTTTCCTTCGCCGTCGAGCCGTTTGAGAAGGTGATCATGCGAGCGGTTTCGCCGACAGGAACGCAGTTTGTTACAAAACCCGGTGCCAGACGCGTATCGACATGCTGGAAGTCAGCCAGAACCTCCCAAGCCTTTTCCGCCGGCACATTGAGATCGATTTCCTTGCGTACCGTTGCCATGATTGGTCCTCCGATTGAGAGGACCACGAAATGCCACGCTGCTGTACGGCGCGCTGGCCGGTTTCGGACGCCATAGGCAGCACTCGTCAGGCCGCGAGTTGTGCCCGCCGGACATTCAGGCGAACCGGCAAGGATTTGACGCCGCGAATACCCAACCGCTCGATCCACTCAAGCTTGTCCGGCGCAACGATCTGCATTTCTGGATATCGCGCATAAAGGCGCGCGAGGGCACTTTGTGCTTCGACGCGCGCCAACTGCATTCCGAGGCAGAAATGGATTCCGGAACTGAACACCAGATGCGGATTGGGGAAACGGTCGAGCTGAAGCTGCTCAGGGTGGACGAATTGGGCGGGATCAGCATTGGCCGCGGCGACGAACGCCAGGATGAAGTCTCCACGACGAAGCGGCTGTCCGAAAAATTCAGTGTCGCGCGAAACAAATCTGGGCTTCGTGCTTTCAACCGGCGACGCGAATCGCGCCAATTCCTCCACCGCCCGCTCCATGCGGTGGACGGGATCGGCGAACAGGTAGGCCTTCTGTTCGGGATTCTGCTCCAGCGCAATCACACTGTCTTCGATGAGGTGGGTTGTCGTCTCGAATCCTGCGACGAGCAGCAGGAGCACCATCGAGAGCAGTTCGTTCTCATCGAGCTTGTCCCCGTCGGTCTCGGCGCGCACCAGATCGCCAATCAACCCTTCGCGCGGATCGGCGCGGCATTCGTCGATCTGTCCGCGGACATAATCCATCATCTTCATCAATGAACCGTAGGCGCGGGCGATGCTCCACGGCCCCCTGATGGAAAGCATTGCCTTGGTCCATCCGGCGAACGTCTCGCGATCCTGGTGCGGCAGGCCGAGCAATTCGCAGATCACGTCGAGCGGCAGGCGGCGCGCATAGGCGCCGACCAGATCGATCTCATCTGCTCCCGCAAATCCGTCGAGCAGCCGGTCGGCGATCTGCTCGATCCGGCCACGCATCGCCTGAACGTCGCGACGCTGAAAAGCCTTGTCGACGAGCTTGCGCAGGCGGCGATGATCCGGTTCGTCCTTCAGCAGCATGTTGTTGGCGAACAGTCGAAACGAGTTCGGCATCCACCATTGCATGCCGGCGACACCTGTCTTGCCGGCATGGCGGCCTTCCTGAACGAACAGTTCATTGTCCTTGACCATCGACAGCGTTGCCGCATGCGTCGTGGTCACCCAGCTACTGCCAACGAAGGGAAGCTTGATCGGAACAACGGGGCCAGCCGCCCGCATGGCAGCAAAGGTGGGAAACGGATCACGCTTGAACGCCGCGCTTTCGAGGTCGATGCGCAGCGGCCTGCTCAAACGGTACGCATCGTTTGCCTGAACCATAGCAAGTGAATTTTGCGCCACTCTCGGGCGTTTGGCCAGCGAATCCGGATCGGTTAGCCCGCCTTCTGCGCCTTCCCCCCCGGTGCGCTGACCATCATCTTGACGAGTTCCTCGGTGACGTGCGGCTCAAGTCCTTCGGTGTGTCCCTTGTCCATGCGCACGACGTCGGCGATCACGCGGCCGCCCTTCGCGTTCGGGAAGACATAAACTCGCGCCACGCCAGGCCGTGGCTTCAGGCCCCACGCTTTCGTCGAATAGCTCTCGCGCGTCGTGTCGTGAATCTTGCCCGGCTCCGTGTCGACGATGTCGGGTCTGCGTTCGCGCGGGCTTGCGCCGTACTTCTCGGCCCAGGGCGAGGTTTCCGGCAGGCTCGCAATCTCGTGCTCACCGACTGCGAAGATATGCGAGATATCGCAGGTCAGATCCGGTGGCGGCGGGAATGCGGGAGGGTTGAACTTCACGCCCGGCGGCATCGGCACGGCGAAACCCGGTGCGCGTTCGGCAGTGCCGATGCGACCGCCGGAAAGGCTGAGCCAGCCATCGACTCGATTCTGAAAGAACGGATCGGTTGCCAAGCAGGCGGCGCGAAGTCATGCCGCCCTGGGAGTGGCCCGCGAGCCAGAAGCTCCTGATGTTCTGCTTGCCGTACTTGTCGAACACGAAGTTGACGATGTTGTGCAGATGCTCGTCATCCGCCTCTGCAACCCAGCGGCGCGCCGGCTCCTTCGTCGCGGCCGAAGGCGTTGCGATCACGAGGCGGTATTTGTCGCGATAGTCGATGGCAGGAAAATAGGCGCGCTGCCAGGCGCCGATGGATCCGCCGCCGTGCAGGCTGAGAATAAAGGTGACCTTTTCGTTGGGCGTCAGCTCGTCGGCGTCGTCCACGTAGAACTTGCGCCCGGTCTTCTCGTCCAAACCCGTGAAACTGGCCATGCCCAAATCTCCCCGTTCCGCGCCGTTGCATCGCCGGTGTGGCGGCTGGAAGTCTATGCGTTCGGCCGGCCGCGTGCCATGCGGGTGCGGCCTTGAGAACCGCTGGAGCGCCTCAGGAAATCTGCTTGCGGTAGACCAGAAATCCCGACCGTTCGGCGACCTGGTTGTACAGGACCATCGCGCGCGCGTTCGTCTCCTCGGTCATCCAGTAGACGCGCGTGGACCCTGCAAGTCTCGCCTGTTCGTAGACGGCCTCGATCAGCCTGCGGCCGACGCCCTGCCCCCGGCAACTCGCATCCGTGAAGAGGTCCTGCAGATAGCAGGTGTCGGCCAGCATCGTTGTGCTGCGATGGAAGAGATAATGGACCAGCCCCACCAGCTTGCCGTCGAGCTCAGCCACCAATGCATGCATCGGTTCGTCGGGATCAAAAAAGCGGCGCCAGGTCGACTTCGTGATCTCCATCGGCAGCGCCGTGGCGTCGAAGCGGCGGTAGAAACGGTTGTATCCGTCCCACAACTGAAGCCACTGATCATGGTCGCCAGGCTCGGCAAAGCGGATCGTGATGGTCATGCCGTCTCCAGTGTCCGAAAACACCGACGCTATAGGCTTGGGACCAAAGTGCTTAGTGTCGGAATGATTGGGCAGCCATGCGCTTCGTACAGAGCGGGACCGAATCCCGCTCGACCCCGGAACTGCCTTCAACACAGAAACTTTGCTGCCAGAGTATCGTGAGAATCGTTCACTCCATGTTTTCAGCGGGTCTTCCACCGCGCCGGTGACCGGCATCAGGTCATGCCGTAAATCGAAAACTCAGATCACGCAGATTTTGAGACAATTGGCGAGCGCAAACCCCTTGCATCTCTTGAGAAACAGCTGTTTGACGATACTCTGGAACATCGAACAAACCAGCCGAACGAAGTCTTTGCTGTGCGAGCCATGAAGTTGACCGGAACAGGGCGACATCTTTCAAACGAATTTCATACCTCTGCGCTCGACAAGATTGCAGCCGATAGCGCGCGCTCGGCGGACACCCACCTGTGCGCACTCGCGCTACGCCATCCGATTGGCATCGACATCTACCTGAAAGACGAGTCCTCCCACCCGTCGGGGAGCCTCAAGCACCGGCTTGCGAGATCTCTGTTTCTCTACGCCCTCGCCAATGGCTGGATTCGCGAGGGGCGGCCGGTCATTGAAGGCTCGTCGGGGTCAACTGCGATTTCGGAAGCCTACTTCGCCAAACTGATCGGCGTGCCGTTCATTGCCGTCATCCCGCAGTCCACGGCATCGCGAAAGATCGAGGCGATTTCCGCCTATGGCGGCCGCGTGGAGAAAGTTGCGACCGCCGCCGACCTGGATCGGCGTTGCAGAGAACTGGCCATCGAAACTGGCGGCCACTTTCTGGATCAGTTTACCTATGCCGAACGCGCCACCGACTGGCGCGGCAACAACAACATCGCCGAAAGTCTGTTCGCGCAGATGGCGCGCGAAAGACATCCGATCCCCGACTGGGTTGTGGTCGGAGCGGGAACGGGTGGAACGTCCGCTACGACCGGACGCTATATCCGGTTTCGCTCCGATCTTGTGCGTCGGACAAAGCTTTGCGTCGTGGATCCACAGGGTTCTGCTTTCTATTCGGCGTTCACCGGCGTCCAAGTCGTTGCCGGAAGCCGTCCCAGCGGAATCATCGAAGGTATCGGCAGGCCGCAGAGCGAACCCTCGTTCATACCCAGCGTGATCGACCGCATGTTGCGTGTTCCCGACCCGGCGTCGGTCGCGGCCTGCCTCTGGCTCGAACAGCGGCTCGGACGGCGCGTCGGTCCTTCGACCGGAACAAACCTAATCGGGACGCTGCTGCTGGCGAGCGAAATGCACAAGAGCCACCGCAAAGGCTCAATCGTCACTCTGATCTGCGACGGCGGCGAGAGATACTCCGATACGATCTACGATGCGGGTTTTCGCAGCACGCACGGGCTTGACGTGCGGCCGTGGCAGAAGATTTTAGACACGTTCGACAGAACAGGCTCGTTCGAAGCCGAAGTGCCGAGCGCGGTGTCCGCGCAATATGCTTCGGCCGAAGCGGAGCCGGAATTCGACTACGAGATCTGACCGAACAAGGGCGGCCGCTAGTATCGCTTCGGTCTGGCTTCGGTCGTTTTTCGAAAGGCATCCTTGCGAAGGATCTTGTCGCCCCGAAATTCGAACAGATCGATCCCGCGAACCTTCACCGCGGGCTTTCCGCCTTCGGCGGGAAACTCGAAGTCCCACAGGGCAACGCCGACATCGCCGAGTATCCAGCAAGGTCCCGCACCCCGTTTCCCGCCCTGGTCGGTCTTGAGCATCGAATCGAAACCGTTCCGAAGTTCGCTCTTGCCGCGAAATGTCTGTCCCGGTTCATGACCAACCGATGCGCTGTAGACCGCATCGCCGTCCATCATCGACAAGAGCGTTTCGGTGTCGTGGCTCGCCCACGCGTCTCCGAACCGCGACAGCGCTTCCAGCGTCATCTCACCTGCCGGTATTCCAGCTGTGCGCGGGTCGCGCTCATCCGGATACGCCTTGATCTCCTCGCACTTCAGCGCGTCAACGACGGCGGGCCGGCGCAGCAGCAATTCACTATGGGCGGTCCATGCGGGAAAGAGCGCACCCATGTCGAAATTCATGCGCACGCCCCAGCGATAGAAGACAAACAGATAAGGATCCGCCACCGTATAGGCGTCACCGACCAGATATTGCCGCCCCTTCAGAGCGTCTTCGATCTCCTGAAACTGGGCGCGCAGGCGCCGCAGGCCCTGCCGCCGCAAGGCTGTGTGTTCGTGCTCGTACCTTGCGTACCGCTCCCCGCACCAGATCATCGTGACGGAGATGTGCGCATCGCTCGCAAGCCAGGCCAGCCATTCCGAGCAGACTGCCGCTTCGACGGATCCGCGCGCCGGAAAGAAACGGCCATCGCTTTGTCCGAGCCATGTCAGGATCGCGGACGTTTCGCGAATGGACCTGCCATCGACCGACAGGGTCGGTATCAGGCCGCGCGGGTTGGTCCTCAGATAGTCCGGCTGCTGGTTCTCGTCGGCGGCGACGGAAACCCGCTTCAATCCGAACGGCAATCCCAGTTCGCGCAGGATGATGTGAGGTGCCAGCGAACAGGCGCCCGGCGAATAGTAGAGCTGAAGTTCCATCGCGATCCTCGCCACGGTCAAAAATCTGCGCCGAATGGGACGTGCGGCGCTTCGTACGTCGAGCTAGCTGCCGATTCCGGTGCGAAAGGCCGTCAGCAGCGCCTCGCCCTGCTCCCAGCGCCCAAGCCCGCTCGCCTCGTTGATGTGGCCGAGCTCGCCGGCGATGACGAGACCGGCATTCCAATCGCGCGCACGCCGCCGCGAATAGTCAGCGGTGCTGTATTTGTCGTTGGTGCTCGCGACCATCAGCGACGGAAAAGGCAGCGGCTTGACCGGCGGATTGCGGAAACGTCGGCGCCTCCACTTTCGGAAAGGCCGGGCCGTCCGGATCGGGTACGCCGACCATGAACGCACCCGACGCGCGGCTGCCTGCACGCGCGGCCCAATGCGCGATCAACAGACAGGACAGGCTGTGCGCGATCAGCAATGGCGGTTTCTTGGCCTTGAACACGGCGCGGTCCAGCGCAGCGCACCAATCGTCGAGATTGGGCAGATCCCAGCTCGAGGGTTCAAGCACGACCATCGCGGGATCCGCTGCTGCCCAGATCATCTGCCAGTGGCCCGCGCCTGCGCCTCCGATGCCGGGAAGGACAACGGCATTTACACCCATCGTGAATCTCCAAACATTCCAGGCACGGCCCGAGCCTAACGGCGGCCGTGCATCGTGGTACGCGCCCCTTTCACAATCCAGCCATGCGCGCCTGGCGGCACAAGACGCAATGCGCAGACGCGCCGCACTCTGCGGCTATTCCGGATCGTGGCAGACGAATTCGACCAGGCGCCCATCAGGATCGATCAGGAAACTGGCGTAATAGTTCGGGTGGATCTTCGGCATCAGAGCCGGCGGGCGC
This sequence comes from uncultured Alphaproteobacteria bacterium, assembly GCA_963741725.1. GTDB lineage: Bacteria > Pseudomonadota > Alphaproteobacteria > Micropepsales > Micropepsaceae > Rhizomicrobium. The sequence goes on from CAVUJC010000002.1 coordinate 219,322, forward strand.
TCCTGCGCGGCGAAAGCGGATCCTTTGTCCCAGCACTCCTTGACCGTCTTGCGGTCCGGACAGCGGAAGGCGCAATGCGTGGAGTTCGGAGGGGTCACCCTTTACGATGAAGAAATCGTAGCTGGTTTCGTCGCCAAATCCCTTGGTGTCACCGTCCTGCTTCTGGACGTATCCGATCGGCGCCAGAACGGTCGCATAGAACTTCGTGGTTTTTTCCAGATCCTTGGCTCTTAGTTCGACGTGATCAAGCAAAGCGGCCTCCTTTTCCAGCGGTCAAATCTCAAGGTTTCTCACTTCGGTGCTCAACAAACGACGGGCGCCGCGATGTCACGCGATCTCCGCGCACACGGCATCCATGGCGTCGGACATGCGGCCAACAATTTCGTCCACATCCTCGCGCGTGATCGCGAGTGGCGGCGCAAAGCCGATAATGTCCCCACCCGGCATCGCGCGCACGATGAGCGCGCGCGCCGCGCATGCGGCGGCGATCTTTGCGCCGATCGTCTGTTCGCGCGGGAACCTTTCGCGCTTTTCCTTGTCCTTCACCAGTTCGACCGCCGCAAGCAGTCCCTCGCCGCGCACTTCGCTCACGAAGCGATGCGACGCGAAAGTTTCAGTCAGGCGCGACTTGAGATAGGCGCCGACGGAACGCGCATTGGCGGTGAGATTTTCGCGCTCGAAGATGTCGAGATTGGCCATCGCAGCGGCCGCGCCGATCGGGTGCGCCGAGTAGGTGTAGCCATGGGCGAACGGTCCATACTTGCTCGAACCTTCCTCCAGCACCTGCCAGACTTTCGGGCCGATGATCACGCCTGACAGAGGCGCATATCCGCTCGTCAATCCCTTCGCCACCGTCATGAGGTCGGGCTTCAGTCCGTAATGCGTGGAGCCGAACGACGAACCCAGGCGGCCGAAGCCGCAGATCACTTCGTCGGCAATGAAGAGAATGTCATGACGCGCGAGCACCGGGCAGATTTCATCCCAATAGCCTTCGGGTGGCGGAATGATGCCGCCGGTTCCCAGGACGGGCTCGCGAATGAACGCAGCGACCGTGTCCGGCCCCTCACGCTGGATCAGCTCTTCGAGCTCCCGCGCGCAGCGCCTGGAGAATTCGCGCTCGCTTTCGCCGCTCAATCCTTCCCAGTAGTGATGCGGCCTTGTCGTGTGCAGGATCGCATTGACCGGCAGATCGAAGCCCTTGTGGTAGACGTCGAGGCCCGTAAGGCTGCCCGCGATGACCGAGGCGCCGTGATATCCGCCGCGCACCGCGATGATCTTCTTCTTCTGAGTCCGTCCCAGGACATTATTGTAGTACCAGACGAGCTTGACCTGCGTTTCGTTCGCGTCCGAGCCGCCGAGACCGAAATAGACGCGGCTCATCCCTGTCATTTCGGTGAGGCGATCGGCAAGACGGATCGCGGGCTCGTGGCTCGCCCCGCCATAGATGTGATAGTAGGCGAGTTCCTTCGCCTGGCGGAAAATCGCCTCCGCAATCTCATCGCGGCCGTAGCCGACGTTGACGCAGTAAAGTCCGGCGAACGCGTCGATGAATTCGCGGCCCTGGTCGTCGCGAACCCGTGCACCGCGCCCGCCGACAATGACGCGCGGCGGCGCGCTGGTTCCGTCCGAGTGGCGCTTCAGGTCGGTGAAGGGATGAACAAGAACTTTTTCGGTCGAGCGCAGCCAGATCGTTGGAAAGAACACGCAATTTCATGGCTGCGAACCCCCGTTAATCGCCGAGAACAACCGAGCCGGTGCAATCCCGGAGGCGCCAAAGGCGTCGGTTGGGTATGTGTGCATTTGCGTCATGGCTCCACTGTAAGGCTCGCGGGCGCTGAATAATTGCAAAGACCTTTATTTGGACGCTAATTTCCGGCAAATCCGGACTGGGAACGCCCTAAATGGCCTACGAACTCGACGATATCGACCGGCGAATTCTCGACGCCGTTCAAGCCGATAATCAGATCTCAGCCGAGCGCCTCGCTGATCTGGCTGGCCTCTCTCCTTCGGCCGCGCAACGACGGCTGAAGCGGCTGCGGGACGAGTCCGTGATCGTGGACGATTTCAGCGTGATCGATCCCAAGTCCGTCGGACGGCATATGACATTCATCGTCGAGCTCACGCTCGAACGCGAAAATCTTGCTCTGTTCGACGCCTTCAAGCGCAAGATGCGCGCCGCGCCGGAAATTCAGCAATGTTATGCGGTAACGGGCGATGCCGACTTCATCATGCTGCTGACCGCCAGGGACATGCAGGACTATGACGAGATCACCGGGCGGCTGTTCGTGCAGGATGGCAATATCCGCCGCTTCCGGACAAGCGTCGTGATGAGCCGGGTCAAAGTCTCGCTCGCGGTGCCTGCGCAGTAGCGCATTACATTCCGCCAAAGCAGATCGTTTTCAGCTCGGTATACTCATCCATTCCGTGGCGCGATCCTTCGCGGCCAAGGCCGGACTGCTTGACACCGCCGAAAGGCACAGGCGGTCCGGTAAAGCGCGGCGTGTTGACGCCTATCAGCCCGCTCTCCAGTGCCTCCGCCACGCGCCACGCGCGTGCAACGTCGTGGCTGTAGATGTAGGCGCCCAGCCCATAAACCGTGTCGTTGGCGAGACGGATGGCATCGCTTTCGTCATCGAAACGCGTGAACGCCGCAATGGGCCCGAATGTTTCTTCGCGCCAGATCAGCATGTCGGGCGTGACGTCGGCCAGCACGGTGGGCGAAAAAAATCGCCGTCCCGTGGAATGCCGTTTTCCGCCGCACAAAAGTCTGGCGCCCTTGGCGACGGCGTCATCGACCTGACGCTGACAGCGATCGACGGCCGCTTCGCTGATCAGCGGTCCGATGCTGACGTTCGAATTAAATCCGTTTCCGACTTCGAGAGCGCGCGTCTCGGCAACGAACGCCGCGAGAAACGCCTCGTAGATGCCGGTCTGAACCAGAAGGCGATTGGCGGCAAGACAATCTTGCCCGGTCGTCTGGAACTTGGCCGTAACCGCGTCGGCGGCTGCTTTCTCCAGGTCGACTTCGGAAAACGCGATGAACGGCGCATGGCCGCCAAGTTCCAGCGACACCTTCTTTACCGTTGCGGCGGAAGCCGTCTGCAACAGGCGGCCAACCTGCGTCGAACCGGTGAAGCTAATTGCCCGGACTATCGGGCTCTTGCACAACGTCGTTCCGATCGCTTCGGCATCGCCGGTGATCACCTGCAAGACTCCCGACGGCACGCCCGCCTGTTCCGCGAGGACGGCCAGCGCGATTGCCGAGAAAGGAGTCTCCGGAGACGGCTTGACGATCATCGGACAGCCGGCAGCCAGTGCGGCACCGGCCTTGCGCGTAATCATCGCCGAGGGGAAATTCCACGGCGTGATTGCGGCCGCAACGCCGATTGGTTCGCGCATCACGATAAGGCGTGACCGCGCGAGATGGCTGGGAATGACGTCTCCATACGCGCGCGACGCTTCTTCGCCGAACCATTTGAGAAATCCGGCGGCGTAGGCGATCTCGCCGCGCGACTCCTTGATCGGCTTGCCCTGCTCGAGCGTGAGCAGAGCAGCGAGCTGCTCGCCGTTTTGCACCATCAACTCGCCCCAGCGACGCAAGGCATCGCCCCGCACCTGAGGCAGGAGAGAACGCCAGGACGCAAACGCGGCTTCGGCGGCGGCGATCGCCTCGCCTGTCTCCGTCGAGCCAAGATTGGGCACGCGCCCGATCTCCTGATCCGTCGCAGGATCGATTACCGCACTGAAGTCCGCTGTCGAACCGCACGAGCGCCAGACGCCGGCGATCAGACAGGCTTCGCGGAAAAGCGAGCCGGAGCGGATTGCCTCGACCTGCGATGCAGAGGCTGTCGAATTGTACGACGACATGGATTCAGTGTCCGCGCACTTCGGTTCGGTGCCGCGCCTGCAAGCGAGCGAAATCCACGTCGCCGCGTGCGCCGCGCGCATCGGCAGATATGTGTGTCATGTCGGCAGGATAGGATCGGTGCGCGCGTGGGACTTGCGAAATTCGACAAAACGCCGCCGATTTATGGCAGGTTCGTCGAATTTCGCGCCGCAACTTCCGCGCGATAGCGGATATTGCAGAGATGCGCGACCGCGTCTGTCAGGCTGCGCGTCTGGTGCACATTGGCGCTCACGCCGTACTCATCCGGCACCTGCGCCCGATTCACCCAGACAGGCGTAAATCCAAACGACCGCGCGCCCATGATGTCCCACGCATTCGACGACAGGAAGCCGATCGCATCCGCACCGAGTGCAAGCCGTTCGACCGCAAGCCGATAGGCGGCAGGAGCCGGCTTGTAGATCCCTGCATCTTCGATGGAGATACAGTTCTGCAGAAAGTCCGTCAGTCCGGCCGAACGCAAGGCGTCGTCCAGCATCCGCGGCGAGCCGTTGGAGAGGATCGCCACTTTCACATCCTCTCCGCGCAACTGCTCCAGAGTCGGCGCAACATCGGCAAAAGCGTCGAGCGTGCGATACGCCTCGAGCAGATCGTCGCGCAAACCCGGATCGGCGCCGTGCAGACGAAGCGAATATTCGAGCGCATCAAAAGTGCAGCTCCAAAAGTCCGCATGGCGGCCAGCGAGGCTTCGCACCCACGCATATTCCAGTTGCTTGGTGCGCCAGGTTTGCGAGACGCGATCTGCGCTGGAACCCAGCGCGAAACCCTGGCGCCGAATTGCGGAGTGGACATCCAATACTGTGCCATAGGCGTCAAACACGCATGCCCGGATTCTTCGCCCGTCGGTGTTGGTCGCCATCGTCCCCGTTCCTCTTTCTTCGTTTCGTCGAAACATACGGCGAAACACCTCTTCACGCAGATTACGGCGGCGGTGCGGGATTTTTTCTCAATTTTCGGCGCGCGCGTGCGCGATTCTCGCGCACCTCAGCAGTAGACCAGGCAACCGCGCGCCTCCAATGCGCGCAGCCAGTCCGGTTTCCGCGCAATCGGGTTCCAGCGACAATCAAGCCGTCGCAACGACGGCAGGTCTGCAAGCCACTTCGGCAGCGCCGCGAACCGGTTGGCGCGAAGGTCGAGGTCGCGAAGATGCTCGAGCCGGGCCATGCTCGACGGCAGCCGTGATAGGCGATTTTCCCGCAAATCCAGAATTTCCAGGGACCGCAGCTTGCCCATCTCGGCGGGCAGATACCCGAGCCGGTTGTTGCGCGCGTGCAGCTCGCGCAATTGCGACAGATGACCGAATTCCCTGCCAAATGTGCGCAAACGATTGTCATGCACGCGCAGCTCCACCAGGGACTCGAGCATGGCGAACTGCTCTGGAAGCGCGCGGATGCTGTTCGCGGCGATGTTGAGATAGCGAAGCTGCCTCAATTTCCCGATCCAGCCTGGCAGAGCGCGAAGCTCCAGATCGCCGGCATAGAAAATCTCCAGCGTGGCGAGCTGCGCCAAGCTGCGCGGAAGGTCCGCACAGCGATTGTGGCTCACATCGAGAATGCGCAGATTCCCCAGCGTGCCGATCGACGCCGGCAGAGCGCGCAGCGCGTTGGTGTCAAGATAGAGCTCTGTGAGGTTCGGCAGGCCAGCAAAGCGGTCCGGCACGCTGCGAAGCCTGTTCGCGCCCAACGCCAGCGATTCAAGATTCGGGTTGTCCCATACTGAGACGCGGGACCGAAGCGAGTTCGCTTGTTCCGCAATTCGAGATGACGAGCGGCACTTCGCCTTTTCAATATCGCCTTACGGACATCGGCACCGGCTCCCTTCACTTGGTGATGAAGCCATCGAGTTCTTCTAGCAGCGCACTTTGCGGATTCGCCAGGGCCGCATCGCGTTCTTTGCGCAGATCGCCCGACGCTGTGCCGACCGCTTTCAGCGCCATGACATAGGCGGCGGTCAGTTCTTCGCCCGGACTTGCCACCACGTCCGGCTGGACGCCGACTCCCTCCCAGTTCGTGTTGGTGAGCGGGCTCAGAGTGCGGCCATTGGGAATGAGCGCGGCGAAGCCATCACCCAGGTCGATCTCGCCCGTGCTCGAATTTGCGTCACCGCTCGTGCGTTCACCAACCAAAGTCGCGCGATGAAGGTTCTTCAGATCGTAGGCGCAGAACTCCGCCGCCGAGTGCGTATGAACGCTGACAAGAATATAGATCGGCTTGGCGAGATAGCGCGGCCCCGCAACGTATGGCGAGGTCCATTTCTGGCGCACCGTGTCGTGCCCGGCCCTGCGTTCCACGATCGATGAGAGCTCGACCGGTTCGTCGAAGAAGTAGCTGAGAACGGTCGCCGCCATTTCGCCGCTGCCACCGCCATTGCGCCTCAGATCGATGATGAGCGCGTCGGTGCCGGCTACGACCTGCATGGCTGCCGCGAGCTGCGCGCCGGCGTCGGGATCGGGTGAGAAGTAAGCTATGTCGATGTAGCCGATATTGCCCGGAAACCGCCTTGCGCTGCGAAAACCAAATCCGTTCGCGAGATCGTAGGCGTGCGCAGCCCTCTTCTGTTCGACGCTTTCGTCTTTTTTCAGGCCGAGTTCTTCGCCATACGAAACCTGGAGATGGCGGTCGTGGCCAACCGCGCGCATATCGGACGTCAGGCGGCTTGCGAGGGCCACTGGATCCCTGATGGCGCGATACTCGCTCCTATGCGCCTGAAGCTGGCGCTGCACGGCCCTTGCGACATCCGGAAACACATAGTCGTTCAGTCCGGTGTTCAGCAGGCTAATGACGTCATCGACCTGCACCGCAGACAACTGGGTTGGCGGCGCGCTGTCAGCCAGCGCAGCAAATGACAGGAGTAGTGACGCCAACGGCGGCAACATCAACGCTTTTCGACGCATGATCCGACCTCCGCAGATGTGAACGGCCCGTCGCGGAATGCGTCAGAATGATAGCGTTGCCGGCGCCTCCCCAGCCAGTCACAAGTGTGTTGGAGCCGTTTCGCTATTTCTTGCTCAGATACTTCATTCCGGTATCGCACATGACGGTAACGATTGTGGAGCGCGGGCCGAGCCGCTCTGCCAGCCGCAGCGCGGCAATCACGTTGCCGCCCGTCGATGTGCCGGCGAAGAGTCCCTCTTCCCGCGCCAGCCGCATCGCCATCGCGGATGCCTCCGCGGTCGAGACAAGCTCGATATGGTCTGCAATCTTGTCGTGCCAGAGCGGAACGACATAGCCCGCCCCGACGCCGTCGATCTTGTGGGCGCCGGTCTTGCCGCCCGAGAGCACGGGCGACTCCGACGGCTCAACGGCGACGATTTTGACAGCGCTGTTCCGCCGGCGCAGCCCCTCGCCCAGTCCGAGAATGGACGCGGCCGTTCCGACGCTCTGGACAAAGCCGTCGATCTTTCCGTCGGTCTGCTTCCAGATCTCTTCGGCCATCTTGTGATAGGCCGAGATCTGGTCCCGGTTTTCCATCTGGTCGGCCCAGAAGCTCCCCATCTCCTTGGAGACGATGCGCGCCGCTTCGATCATGTCCTTGGTCAGCTTCTCGGTCATCTTTCCGCCGTCGCTGATGATGATCTGCAGCTCGGCGCCAAGAATTCTCATATGGTCCAGCTTTTCACGGGCGAACGCGTCGGACGTCACGATATGCAGCGGATAGCGCTTCACCGCGCAGATCAGTGCCAGTGAAACGCCAGTGCTGCCGCCGGTATATTCGACCACGGAGCCGCCGGGCTTCAGGCGGCCATCCGCCTCAGCCGCTTCGATGATCGCAAGGGCCATGCGGTCCTTCATGCTGCCGGTGGGATTCTCATTCTCCATCTTCAGCCAGATCTTCGAGCCGTTTTCCGGCACGATGTGGCGTAGTGGAATGAGAGACGTGTTGCCGACGCAGTCCAGAATGTCGCGATGCACTTTATTGTTCATGACGGCCCGTGAGTTCACGATGATCCCTTTCGAGCATCGTTCTGCAATGGAGAGATGCGCTCAAGTTAAGGGAGTTTGCCGCCAAAAACGTGCAATGAACGTGTCTTCGACGCCAGATTTTGTCGAAATCAGAACAAATTTCGCCCGGCTCGCAGGCCAATCCCGCCCTGGCGCGTCGGGCGCCTTCGCCACCCCCATCAAACCAAACAGGCGCGTGTCACAAAGTAGAGTCGCGTGCGGGAACTGTCTTAGCCGAAGTGACTCAAGAGCGCGTCGACGACAACGACGTTGCAATACTCCGGCTGCAGGTTCGCCAGAGACATATTGTGGACCTCTTCCGCACTGCGGTGCGTGCCGGACCAATCCTTTCGACCGAATGTGAAACATCCGTCGGCGACGAGATAGGTCGCAAAGCCGAGATTGCCTGCCATCCGGACCGTCGCCTCGACGGAATTGTTTGTTATGACGCCGACAACGACCAGCGACTCGTGACCCTCAGCCTTGAGCCTGCTCTCCAGGTCCGTGCGAATGAACGCGCTGTTGCTATGCTTGGGAATGACCAACTCTCCGGGCAGCGGCGCCACTTCCGGCTTGAACTCATTTCCTGGCTGGCCTGGTCGATACTCGGACAACGGATTCAGAAAGTCGTGGCGCACGTGCCATAAGGGCCACTTCCGATCGCGCCAATGATCCAGCAATCTGCGTATCTGGCTCTCCGCGGCAGGATTGTTCCGCTGACCCCAGCTTGGATGGTCGATCGCCTTCTGAAGATCGATCAACAAAAGAACGGAACCGGGCGGAGGAAGAGGTGAGCGCATGCGCCAACCTTCGACGGGAAATCCGGAGCGGACAAGCGGGTCATGCCGACTCGCGGATCAAGAATTCGTCAGGTCGATCATGATTGCTGAAAGCGAATAGCCAGAGCTGATTTCACGCGGCTTTGCGTAACGACGTATTGGCAGCGTGCCGTCTCAAAGTGGAAGCTGGCCGACATATCTTCTGATGCGATCTGAGCCTACGATTTCACCGCGCCGATCGCGCATGAAGCGATCGGTGATGACGCGTGCGATGACCGGGGCCGACAGCTTCCGGGAGCGGGCGATTCGATCGTATGTTCCGGTGGGCAGAGTCGGGAATGAGTTGAATGGTACAGTTGGGTGGGCTCGAACCACCGACCTCCGGATCCACAATCCGGCGCTCTAACCAACTGAGCTACAACTGCACATCTCAAAAAGAGGGCCGGAAACTATGGCCCGCCCCCCGCAAAAGCAAGGCTGCGGCCGGGTGCCGGCCCGCCATATCAGGCGGTTGCGGCCTCTCGGGCCGGTTGGGCCGCTTTATGCGCCGCCAAGCGCCGTTTCGAGCGTCAGCCAGCCGGGACTGAAGCCGGTTTTGGCGGTCCCGCCGTCAGCCACTATAACGTGCCGCCCCAGGGCCGGGGCGACCTTCGGCCGTCAATGAGGACTGCATGAGCAGACGCTGGACCGTCATTCTGGGCCTTGCGGCCGCAATCATCGTGGTGCTCGCCGGCGCGCTCTATTGGCTCACGCGTCCCTTGCCGGTCCTGACCGTCGCCACCTGGTCGGGTCCCTACAGCCGCGCGCAGCAGAACGCCCTATTCCGCCCGTTCGGCGAAGCAAGGCATGTCGACGTCCACATCGCGCTCTACGACGGCGGCCTTACGGAGCTGCGCCAGATCGTCGGAAACGGCCGCTACGATTGGGACGTCATGGATTTCGAGCTGCCCGACGCCATCGCCGCGTGCCGGCTCGGCCTTCTTGAACACATCGATCCGGCTTCGCTTCCGGCCGGAGCCGACGGCGTGTCCGCTGCGCGCGACTTTGTTCCGAACGCAATCGGTCCGTGCTGGGTGGGAAGCATCGTCTACTCGCAAGTCGTTGCCTACGCCCCGCGCCGGTTTGGCGAAGCGCGGCCGCAGACGATCGGCGACTTCTTCGATCTGGCGCGCTTTCCGGGTCCGCGAGCCCTTCGGCGCTCCAGCGGCAAGTACAATCTGGAGATGGCGCTGCTGGCCGACGGCGTGAAACCGCAGGACGTCTATGCGGTTCTTTCGACGCCGCAGGGCGTGCATCGCGCACTCGCGAAGCTCAACTCCATCGCCGGCTCGCTCGTGTGGTGGAGCAATTCGGCCGACGCGATCGCGATGCTCAATGATGGCCGCGCCGCCTTTGCCACCACGCTCAACGGGGATGTCTATGACGCTGCCCAGCACGGCCGCGGCGTGGGCGTGATCTGGGACCGGCAGCTCTACGAGCTGGACGTGTTCGGCGTGCCCAGGGGCGATCCCAAAAAGGAACGGGCACTCGATTTCGTCAGATTTGCCACAGGATCGCAAAGTCTGGCAGGCGTCGCCGGCTGGGTGCCATATGGGCCGGCACGACGCTCTTCCCTCGCATTTGTCGGCAAAAACCCCGAGTTGGGCATCGCGATGACGCCCTTTCTGCCTACGCAAAGTGCCCATTTCGCAACCGCATTCGCCATCGATGACGAATGGTGGCAGATTCATGGAAGCGATGTGGAGCCGCTCTGGCAGTCCTGGCTGGCTCTTCAGCACTGACGTTTTGGTTAAATTCGTGAACTGATGAATTCGGTACTTCTTGTGCTCTGTCCACAGTCGCGTGGATTGACATAGTCCTGACGCTACACGAGTTTCAGCAACGCCGAACCACCGCGCGCGGGACCAGCACAGAAAATGTTATCCTACGCACTCCGACGCCTGCTGGGCGCGATCCCCACGCTTTTCATCATTATCACGCTCGCCTTCTTCATGATGCGCCTGGCGCCGGGCGGTCCGTTCGACAGCCAGCGCCGTCTGCCGCCCGAGATCGAGCACAACATCAAGGCTGCCTACAACCTGGATAAGCCGGTGTACGTGCAGTACTTCATCTACCTGGGCAAGCTTGCGCATGGCGATCTCGGCCCGTCCTACAAGAACAAGGACTTCACCGTCACGGAAATGATCGCGGACGGCCTGCCGGTCAGCGCGCGGCTTGGGCTGTCGGCGATGGTGCTCGCCGTTCTCTTCGGCCTCAGCATGGGAACCATCGCGGCGCTGCGCCAGAACAAGGCGACAGACTATTCGGTGATGGCGGTCGCGATGATCGGCATTACGATTCCCACGTTCGTCGCTGCGCCGATTTTGACTCTGATCTTCGGGGTCTATGGCGTCACATTGTTCGGCTACGATATTTCGCTTCCGGTCGGGGGGTGGAACGGCGGCGCGCTGCGAAACATGATCCTGCCGGTGATCGTGCTGGCGCTGCCACAGATCGCCGTCATCGCGCGCCTGACGCGCGGCAGCATGGTCGAGGTTCTGCATTCCAACTATGTGCGCACGGCGCGGGCGAAGGGCCTGTCGAGCTTGCAGGTCGTCGTCCGTCACGCGCTGCGCGCAGGCATCCTGCCGCTCGTCAGTTATCTCGGTCCGGCGATCGCCGGCATCCTGACCGGATCGCTGGTGGTCGAGCAGATCTTCGGCATCCCCGGCATCGGCCGCTATTTCGTGCAGGGCGCCCTCAACCGCGACTATACGCTGGTTCTCGGCGTGCTCATCTACTACGCGACCTTCGTGATCCTGCTGAACCTTCTTGCGGACATCCTCTATGCGGTGCTTGACCCGCGCGTGAGGTACGCGAAATGAGCGTTCCGTTCGACAGGACCGCCGAACTGGTCGGGCGCGCGCTCGACGTCAAGGGCCGCAGTCTTTGGGAAGACGCGCGGCGCCGGTTGTTCCGCAACCGCGCGGCCGTCGTCAGCATCATCACGCTCGGCATCATCACGCTGCTGGCGGTGTTCGGGCCGTTCTTCCTCGCCTATCCTTATGACTACATCGATTACTCCGTCGTCTCCTGCGCGCCGGACTGGTGGCCGGATCCGTCCGTCCTCTGCAACGCAGGCGGCACGCACTGGTTCGGGACGGACTCGGTCGGACGCGACCTTCTCGTCCGCACGCTCTATGGGGCGCGCGTGTCGCTCGCAGTCGGACTGATCGCGACGTTGGTCAGTCTTGTCATCGGCGTCGCGTACGGCGCGACGGCGGGCTACCTTGGCGGCCGGGTCGACGAACTGATGATGCGCTTCGTCGACGTGCTCTACTCGATTCCCTATATCTTCCTCGTCATCATCCTGATGGTGATCTTCAATCGCAATTTCTTCCTCTTGTTCGTCGCCATCGGCGCAGTCGAGTGGTTGACCATGTCGCGGATCGTGCGCGGCCAGACTCTGTCCATAAAGCAGAAGGAGTTCATCGAGGCGGCGCGCGCCAGCGGCGTGAACGGCTTCGGCATCATCACGCGCCACATCATTCCCAACGTGTTCGGGCCGGTGATCGTGTATGTCACTCTTACCGTTCCCGCCTCCATTCTCGCGGAGAGCTTCCTGTCGTTCCTCGGCCTGGGCATTCAGGAACCGCTTACGTCCTGGGGCGTCCTGATTTCGGAAGGTGCGAACCAGATGGAGACGGCGCCCTGGATGCTGATCTTCCCGGCCCTGTTCATGGCCGTGACCCTCTTCTGCTTCAACTTCATCGGCGACGGATTGCGCGACGCCCTCGATCCGAAGGACCGCTGAGCGCATGACCGGACCGATTCTGGAAGTCAGCAACCTGAATGTGCAGTTCACGACGCCCGACGGAATCGTCCACGCCGTCCGGGACGCAAACTTTCATATCGACGAGAGCGAGTGTCTCGGCGTTGTCGGCGAATCGGGGTCGGGCAAGAGCCAGCTCTTCATGGCGACGATCGGATTGCTGTCGGGCAACGGCAAGGCGACCGGGAGCGTCAAATATCGCGGACGCGAGATCCTCAATATCAGCCAGCCGCAACTGAACAAGCTGCGCGGCTCCAAGATCACGATGATCTTCCAGGATCCGCTGACCTCGCTCACGCCGCACATGACTGTCGGCGCGCAAATCATCGAGTCGTTGCGCACTCACACAGGTCTGCCGTTCGGCGAAGCGGAGAAGCGCGCGATCGAGGTGCTCGAGCTGGTTCGCATTCCGGAAGCCCGGCGGCGCATGCGTCAATATCCTCACGAACTGTCGGGCGGCATGCGCCAGCGCGTGATGATCGCGATGGCCACCGCGTGCGGTCCCGACCTGCTGATCGCGGACGAGCCGACGACGGCGCTCGACGTCACCGTGCAGGCACAGATTCTGGAGATCATGCGCGACCTGAAGACCGAGCTGAAAACCGCGATCGTCCTGGTGAGCCATGACATGGGCGTGATCGCGGGAATCGCCGATCGCGTCCAGGTGATGCGCAACGGCGACATCGTCGAGGCGGGCCCGACAGACGACATCTTTTACAAGCCGCACCACGACTACACGCGCATGCTGCTCGATGCGATGCCGCGCGTCGACAATCCTGATCGCAAGGGTCACGCCTCGCCGGCGCCGACGGCCAAGCCGGAGGTTCTGCTCAGCGTCGATGATCTGAAGGTCTATTTTCCGGTCCGTGGCAGAGGCCTGTTCGCCAAGACGAAGCCTCTGCGCGCTGTTGACGGCGTGAGCTTCACGCTGCATCAGGGCGAAACGCTCGGTATCGTCGGGGAGTCGGGTTGTGGAAAGTCGACACTGGCGCGCGCGGTTCTCAGGCTTTTGCCGAAAACGGACGGAACCGTCGTGTGGATGACGCGCGACCTTAGCCAGATCAGCGACAGCGATCAGCGCCTGCTGCGCAAGGAACTGCAGATCGTATTCCAGGATCCGCTTGCGAGCCTTGATCCGCGCATGACGATCGGCGAGTCCATCGCCGAACCGCTGCGCACGCTGGAGCCCAACCTTTCGCGCGACGAAGTGCGGACTCGGGTGCGCGAAATGATGAAGCAGGTGGGACTCGAGGCCGGCTGGATCAACCGCTATCCGCATGAATTTTCCGGCGGACAGAACCAGCGCGTCGGCATTGCGCGTGCCATGGTCGTCAATCCCAAGCTCGTCATCTGCGACGAAGCCGTCAGCGCGCTGGACGTGTCGATCCAGGCCCAGATCATCGACCTGATCGTCAAGCTCCAGGCCGACTTCGGCATGTCGATGATCTTCATCAGCCACGACCTTTCCGTCGTGCGCCAGATCTCGCACCGTGTGATGGTCCTGTATCTGGGACGCGTCGTCGAATTCGCGGACCGCGAAGCGATCTACAAGGATGCACGGCATCCTTATACGAAGGCATTGATCTCCGCCGTTCCGATTCCCGATCCCAAGGCGGAACGCGCGAAAAAGCGCGTTCGCCTGTCGGGTGACCTGCCCTCGCCGCTCGACACACGGGCGCAACTCAGCTTTCTCAAGTCCAAGCTGATCGACGATTTCGATGCCGAGCAATATCGGCCGAAGCTGATCGAAGTGACGCCGGGCCACCTGGTGGCCGAGCACGATCCGGTCTGAAGGCAATTACTTCAGTCTGCGCACCTTCACGCTGGCGCCCGAGCCGTTGATTAGCATGTCGTATGAGCCCAGCGCACCGCGCGAGATCTCGGCTTGATTCACATCGCCTTTGCGAAAACGCACGTGATCCGTATCGCCGTCGAGTTGCTTCCAGATCTGACCATTGTCGAGAAAGACCGTGACCCTTCCGAATGGATTGAACGCGTAGTCCGTCACCTTCGCCGTGATGCTGTCGATGGGCGCGGGCTGCGCCGGCGGAGCGGCTTCGCCGGGTTTGGGCGGCGGCGGCGGCGGAGGGGCCAGATTCTCACCGCCAAATTGTTCGGGGGTGGTTTGCGCCGATGGGCTGGCGCCGAAGATTCGGCCCGGATCGTACCAGGCGCGATTGTCGGCAGGCTGAGCCGGCGGGGCGGCGGCGGGCGTCGCAGGTGCCGCCTGCGCCGCCTTGAGCTGGGGCGTCAGAGCGTCAAAACAGGCCAGCCGCGCGGTGTTATCCGCGATCACGGCGCACTTTGCGACGCCGTCTACCAGGTCTTCGCGCGGGTCCGCGTTGGCGGCAAAGGGCAGGAACACGATCGCAGCGACACATACGCATTTTGACAATTTCATAATTGGTTCATCCGTATTCTGATTGCCTGAGCCGTGACCGCGGGCCCGTAACCTGTGGCAGGTTATATGGTATCGAAGGACGGCCCGCGAGGGTCCGGAGCATCATGGAACAGGGTAAGTGGACACGGCGTGGACTGATGGCGAGCGGCGCGGCCCTTGCGATCGGCGGCGGCGCGTATGCGCTCAAAGGCAAGTCCGGTCCCGGGATGAATTTTTCACACAGCGACCCGACCGTCCTCGCACGCGGCAACGGCGCCGAGCCTGACACGCTCGATCCGCACAAGGCCTCGGGCAATTGGGAAAACAACATCATCGGCGACATGTTCATCGGCCTGATGACCGATGGCGCGGACGGCGGAGCGGTGCCGGGAACGGCGGAAAGTTTATCGGCAAGCGCGGACGGACTGACCTACAGGTTCAAGCTGCGTGAGCATGTCTGGTCGGACGGCAAGCCGGTCACCGCCCATGACTATGTGTACTCATTCCGGCGCATGGCCAATCCAAAGACCGCAGCACAGTACGTCTCCATCCTCTATCCCATGAAGAACATGCAAGAGGCTGCGTCGGGCCATGTGCCGCCGGAAGCGATCGGTGCGCGCGCAATCGACGATCTCACGCTGGAGTTGACGTTCCGCTACCAGGTTCCCTACATCCGCGAACTGCTCACGCACTACACCACGTTCGCGGTTCCGCGGCATGTAGTGGAAAAGTACGGCGAAGAGTGGACACGCCCGGAACACATCGTCGTCAACGGTCCCTACATCCTCAAAGAATGGATTCCGAACGAGTTCGTACGCCTTGAGCGGAATCCTCGCTTTTTCGACGCCGACAAAATCGCCGTCAAAACTGTCTATTTCTCACCAACGCAGGATTCTTCGGCCGCTCTCAAGCGGTTTCGCGGCGGTGAGTTCGATCTGGTCACCGATTCGGTTCCGCCGCAGCAGATCCGCTGGCTGGAGCTTTATCTTCCGCACGAAATGCGCCTGACACCCTTCATCCTCAGCCAGTACGTGCAGTTCAATGTGCACCGCAAGCCGTTTGACGACGTTCGCGTCCGTAAACGCGCTGTCGCTTGCCATCGACCGCGAAATCATGGTGTCGAAGGTGACGCGCGCCGGCGAAAGAGCGTCTTACTCATTTGTGCCACCCGGAATGCCCGGCTATCGAAGCGCTGAAATAGGCTTTCGCGCAGTACCGATGGTCCAGAGACTCGCGCGGGCGCGGCGGCTGCTGGACGAGGCCGGCTTTGGATCGGGCAATCCGCTTTCGTTCGATCTCAACACGTCCAATACGACCGAGACCCGCATCGTTTCGGTCGCTTTGCAGGGCATGTGGAACGACGCCGGCGTGAAAGTCAGGATTGTGCCGTCCGACAGCCAGATACACTATAATCTCCTGCGCAAACGCGACTTCACGGCCGCCTGGGCCGGCTGGATCGCGGACTATCGCGATCCGAAAAACTACCTGACGCTGTTCCAGACCGCGACGACCGATCTCAACTATGGCGGCTATTCCAACGCCGCCTTCGACGCGCTTGTCGATCTGTCCGACCAGCAACGCGATCCTGCCGCGCGCGAAATTTCGCTCCGGCGCGCCGAACAGATGCTGCTCGACGACGCCGCGGTCGTGCCCGTCTACTTCGGCGTCGCACGCAACCTTGTATCTCCCCAGGTCAAAGGCTGGGTCGACAACAACGTCAACATCCATCGCACGCGCTACCTGTCGCTCAACCGCGCCATCAGAACCGTATGAAGCGGCTCGCCGCCGCGCTCGCCTGCGGGCTTGCTCTGTTGTCCGCGGCGCCGGCTTTGGCGCTGACCGTGCTCAATCGCGGCAACGGCGCCGAAGTGAAGAGCCTTGATCCGCACTTCACCGACGGTCTCAACGAAGCCAATGTCGAAGGCGATATTCTGATCGGGCTCGTGACGCTGGATCCGGCAGCGGCGCCGATTCCCGGCGCGGCAACGAGCTGGAGCACGTCTCCCGACGGCAGGACATGGACGTTCCACCTGCGCGATCACCTGTGGTCAGACGGCCAGACCGTAACCGCAGCGGATTTCGTCTTCGCCTGGCAGCGCCTGCTCAATCCCGGGACCGGCGCCGCCTACGCCTACAATCTCTGGGTCGTGAAGAACGCCCACGCGATCAGCGAAGGAAAGCTGCCCGCGTCCGCGCTCGGCATTCACGCGCCCGACGACAAGACTCTTGTCGTGGAGCTGGAGCATCCGGCCTCCTACCTGCCCGAACTCCTCACCCACGACACAGCCTATCCGCTGCCGCGCCATGTACTGCTCGCCAAAGGCAATGCATGGTCCAACCCCAGGAACTTCGTCGGCAATGGGCCTTATGTGCCGACGCAGTGGATCGCCAACGACCACATCACGCTGGTGAAGAACCCCAGGTTCTATGACGCCGCGCATGTGCGCATCGATGTCGTGAACTATTATCCGACCTCCGACAGTAACGCCGCATTGCGCCGCTTTCGAACCGGCGATCTCGATACGCAGACGCCGATACCGCTGACGCAGATCGACTGGCTGCGCAGGAACATGCCGCAAGCCCTGCATACCAAGCCGTACCTTGGCCTCTCCTACATCTCGATCAACCTGCGCCGACCGCCGCTCACCGATGTGCGGCTGCGGCGTGCGCTCAACCTCGCGATCGACCGCGAGACGCTGACGCAAAAGGTCCTTCGCCTCGGGGAGCCGCCGGCCTACAGCATGGTGCCGCCTGGTGTCGCGAACTATCCGCACGGAGCCGCACTCGACTTTCGCGCCCTCTCCTTCCCACAACGCATCGTCAAGGCGCAGTGGCTGATGCAACAGCTTGGCTACGGACCGGACAACCACCTCCATCTCGGTTTCGAAACGTTCGACGAGCCGAACAACAAGCGCGTGGCGGCAGTGATACAGTCGATGCTGAGGCAGATCTGGGTCGACCTGGATATCCAGGCGGTCGACGCCACGGTGCATGGACGCAACATGCAACAGGGCAACTACGACATCGGCGCCGCGTCCTGGTTTGCCGACTTCAATGACGCCAGCAACTTCCTGGATTTGCTGCGCAGGGATAGCGGCAACAACTATGGCGCCTACAACAACCCCGCCTTTGATGCCGCCCTCAATGCCGCGCAGCGTGAGCCGGACGCAACGAGACGCGGCGTGCTCCTGCAGACCGCCGAGAAGATCGCCCTCGCCGACTATGCATGGATTCCGCTGCGCTTCCGCACGACGCAGGACCTGGTTCAGCCCTATGTGAAGGGCTGGGTGGACAACCCGCGCGACTTCAACCGGACGCGCTGGCTCTGGATCGAGGGCCGCCCGCCCGCGCGCTGATCCGGCTTGCGCAGCCGGCGCGGCGATAGGTTATAGAGGGAGCGGGGCACTGCTTCGCGCTCGCGGCGCTGGGATACATGATGGCGATTTCTCGGTTCATTTCACTGGCCGCTCTTGTCTTGCTGGCCGCCTGCTCCCGGGCGGGAACTTCGAGTCATACCGTCCACGCGCCCGACTATCTGGTGCGCGGCAACGGCTCCGAGATCAAGAGCCTGGATCCGCACTACATCGACGGAAATTGGGAAGCAAACATTGTCGGAGATGCGCTGATCGGCCTCACCACCGACGCGGCGGACGGAAGCCCGATGCCAGGCGCTGCGACGAGCTGGGAAACCTCGCCTGACGGCAGGACCTGGACCTTTCATATGCGCGACCATGTCTGGTCCGATGGGCAGCCGGTCACGGCAGAGGATTTTGTCTTCGCCTGGCGGCGCATTCTCGAACCGGCACGCGGCGCTCCCTACGCCTACTATCTCTGGCTGATCAAGAACGCCAAAGCGATCAGCGACGGCAAAATGCCGACGACGGCGCTCGGCGTTTCGGCGAAGGACGACAAGACGCTGGTCGTGCAGTTGGAGCATCCGGCGCCCTACATGCTGCAATACCTTCTGCACCAATCGGTGTTTCCCGTGCCGCGCCACGCCGTGCTTGCAAAAGGCGACGCGTGGGCACGCCCCGAGAACTATGTCGCGAACGGCCCCTACATTCCCAAAGAATGGGTTCCCAATGACCATGTGACCCTGGTCAAGAATCCGAAATTCTACGACGCCGCACATGTCCGTATACAGACGATCATCTACAAGCCGAGCAGCGACACGCTGGCCGCCCTGAAGTCGATCCGCGCCGGAGAGCTGGACACGCAGAACCTGATACCGTCCGCGGAAATCAGCTGGATGCGCTCCCACATCGCCGCGGCATTGCAAATACACACTTTTCTTGGCGTGTCCTACCTGGCGCCGAATTTTGCGCACAAGCCGTTCGACGACATCCGGCTGCGCCGGGCCATCGCGCTCGTCTATGACCGGGAGACCGTGACGGAGAAGATCTACAGGCTCGGGGAGAAGCCCGCCTATCATTTCGTGCCGCCCGGCATCGCGGACTATCCCGACAAAGCCGGTTTCGATTTCAAGTCATGGCCCTATGCAAAGCGGCTCGAGGCCGCGCGCAAGCTCATCGTGGAAATGGGCTACGGGCCGGATCGACATCTTCGATTCAACTACGACACGACGACGACACCAGATGCCAAGCGCGGCGCCGCGACGCTTCAGTCTATGCTTCGCCGCATCTATATCGACATCGACATCGTCAATACGGACACGCAGATTTTCTACAAGAAACTGCAGGAAGGCCAGTTCGACCTGTCCGCCGGCGCCTGGATCGGCGATTTCGACGACCCCGGAACGTTTCTCGACCTGCTCAAGACGGGCGGCGGAAACAATTACGGCCGCTACCACAGCGACAAGTTCGACGCACTCTACGCGCAGGCACAACAGACACTCGACGTCAAAACGCGCGGTGTATTGTTGAGCCAGGCCGAACAGGTGGCGCTGGACGATTATGCTGTTATTCCCACGCGGTTTCTGGTCACCCAGGACATCGTCGAACCCTATGTGAAGGGGTGGATTCCGAATGTGCGGGACTTCAACCGCTCGCGCTGGCTATGGATCGATCCGCATGTAAAGCCGGTCCGCGGCTAGTTCCGTCGCCGGAACGCGCACCGGGCATCAATCTGCATCGATGAGCTGCTGTGCTGCAGTCAGACCTATGGCGTTTTGGGCGGCGGCGGGAGCTTGCTGAACGCGCCGAGCAGGCAAACCTGTCCGCTGCGCAGAACGCGAATGGACTGGGTATTGTCGCAGATCTCGTCGGCGTGAACACGATAGACGAAACCGTCGAACCTCAGCCCATCGCACGCTGACGGGAGCGTGTTGCGATAGACCGTGCCGTCGCTCATGCGAAAATCGATCGTCTTCGCGTCGACGATGGTGGTGTTCTGGATCAGGTTGGTCCTAAGGCAGACGGGCGCGGCCGAAGCCTGCGCAGCCAGCGCGACGGCGCATGCGACGCCCCACGACAAATTCCGGAATGTCTTCATCCTGGCCTCCCGATTCTACCTTGGACAGCAGACTAGCGCTTGCACCGCCTGGCCGACAGAGACCCGACGGCGCGGCGCGGGACGCGAGACCAACGTCGCAAACCTCAACGTCGTGGGCGACACGCTCGGTATCTGCCATGCGACGCCAACTCCCGAATGCAAAG
The DNA here is from genome assembly GCA_963741725.1 of uncultured Alphaproteobacteria bacterium. Taxonomy (GTDB): domain Bacteria; phylum Pseudomonadota; class Alphaproteobacteria; order Micropepsales; family Micropepsaceae; genus Rhizomicrobium. Next base: position 239,752 of record CAVUJC010000002.1, read on the forward strand.
CTCCTGGAAAGCTGCTCGTGTCAAAGAAATCGCGACAAGTCGAGCGAGCTTTTTGCCGGCGTTTTCTATGTAGTTGTGCGGGCCGAATATGCGGGAACCAAAACTTCCGCGGTACGGACACGCTGGTCACGTTTGGCCACGCGTCGGCAATGAACTCCGGGCAAGTCAACGAGCCTGTCTTCCAAAATCGGTGGATGTTTTCAATGACTACATTGATTCTTTTTCGATGGCATATATTGGTCTACGCTAGGTTGCAGAGCATCATCGCCAAACACTTGGTCGAACCTGGCCGCCGCTCGCAAGCGGGACATCCTGATAGAAATTTGGACCGGCCAATTCGCAGATTCCCAACCATTTCTCCGACTTCGCTTCGCAGCCGGGTGCCAAGCTTCTAAGATGACTCGACGGCGATGGAATAGATTTGAATCATCAGTGGTCCGGACCAGCGGAGCGCCATGCCTTTGTCCCCGACAGAACGTCTCCTGCAAATTCTCTTCACGGAGAATGCTGGGCTGCTCCCCGCTTCGACACGCGAATGGGACGAGTTGATGCAGACAGCGGTCGCCCACACGGCGGCGCCGCAACTTCTGCAACGTTTGTTGCCGCTCGCACGAGATGGCCACGTGCCGCCAACCGTCCTGCAGTGCACCTGGGTCGCGGCCAGCCGGCAGAAACAACAAACGGCGCCGCTTCCCAACGAACTCACAGATGTCGTGCGGTGCCTCAATGAACGAAACATCGAGCCAATTCTTCTGAAGGGCGCTTATCTCGCAACCCACGTCTATCCCGATATTTCGCACAGACCGATGTCAGACCTCGATCTGCTCGTCCGATATGACGATCTCGCATCCTCTGCCACAGCGCTTGAAGCGCTTGGGTACAGTTCATCCCAGCGCGTATCGATTGATGACTACTGTCAGCGCTCTCACCAGTTGCCTCGACTAAGCGCGGAAGGCCGAACGGACATTGAACTTCACTGGACGATTGCCAAGCCTGCGTGCGATGTCCATGTGGACACGGACGGACTTTGGACGCGCTCGATTTCCACATCGGGCGATGGTCGAACGGCGCGAGCGCTGTGCCCCGAAGACCTGCTTTTGCACATCTGTCTCCACAGCGGCGCCATGCACCTTTTCGGTGAAAAAGGCATTCGCCCGCTACTTGACGTTCAGGCGATACTCGAAACTTTTGAACGCGAGCTTGATTGGGCACAATTTCTGGAGCGAGCGGCACGGTGGGGCGTGACAAGCTCGGTCTCTCCGCTTCTGCATCTTTCGCAAACTTATACTGGTGCAAGAGTGCCCGAATATGTGTTGAAGGAGCTGCGCGCGGATGAAACACCGCCGGCCATACTCGAAGCAGCGCGAGCGCAACTGTTTGAGTTGCCGGGAATGCGGCTGGTCACCACGCCGGAGGCGGTTGCAAGCGTTTTGGTCGACACCGCGGCACGACGTTCGCTCGTCTTCGGTATCGGCGATGGTCAACGGCCAAACGCTGCTGGATTGCTGCGACGCATCGCAAAACTCGCAGCGACTCTTTTCGACCACATTCCCCGGCTGGCTCGAAATCATGCGCAGCTCGGTTCCGTTTTCCGGCGCGCCAGCAACGCCGCTGCGTTGCAGACTTGGATGAATGCGCAGACCCGTGAATCAATTCGCCCAGAAACATCCGATGCTGGGAACCAAAATCTCGGAACGAAGGTCTGGGCAAGATGAACGTGCTGTGCCGCAATCTGCTTCTGGGCGTCACCGGCTCGATCTCCGCCCTGTCCGTTCCTGCCTACGTTGCTTTCCTCAAAAGAGGATTGGTAGGGCGTATTCGAGTTATTCAGACAAAGTCGGCTATCGAGATCATTCCACCCGCCACGATCCAAGCCTATACGGGCGAACCGGTCTTTACCGATACTTTTGCGATGACTTCTGACTACTACGTTCCGCACATTCAGTTGACGCGCGAAGCCGACATTTTTCTCGTCATGCCTACGTCCGCTAACATGATCGCAAAGATAGCCAACGGCATCGCCGACGATCTGCTCAGCACGTCGATTTTGGCTTCGCCGCAACCCGTCGTGATCGTTCCGTGCATGAACGGCAACATGTGGTTCAATCAGGCCCTGCAGGACAATGTCGCGGCAGCGCGGAAGCGCGGACACATCGTCATCGAGCCGGTCTGGGGAATCGAGATCGCCGACTCCGAACCAACATTTGGCGTCATGCCGCCACTCGAAGCCATTATCGGAGTATTGGCCGACACGCTGAAGCAAAGACGATCGGCAACGCCGCAAGTTGAGCAGTTCTCCGTTGATGCCGAGTGAGGACGATCAGAACTTCGAATCGGCCGGTGCGATGGAATTCGAGGCCTATTCGATGTTCCGTGTTGCACCGTGCACGAGCAGACAAGTCAACGTCAGCCGGCACGGGTTCCGGGCGGGCACTCAGAACTTGCCATGGCCGCCCCGTGCAGATGATTTCAATGTATTCGTTTTCGGCGGCTCGATGGCATTCGGTTATGGGATCGATGATTCAGAAACGATCCCGGCGCAACTGAACCGAATGTTGTGCGTTTCGGACTCGGCCAGCCGCGTCTACAACTTCGCCTGCCCGAATTTTGATTCATCTCAAAGCAGGATTCGCTTTGAACAATTGCTTGTTCGAGGGGTACGGCCGGACGTGGCGATCTTCATCGACGGTTTTGCCAATTTTATTGCGCCCTACTACGCCCCGCTTGTCTTTCGGCCCTTCGCTGATGCGCTTCGAAAGCCCGGACTATCGCGGCGCGTGTCGCGTTTCTTGCGCGGAGAAAAACGCACGCTCGACCAACTTTGCCGCGTGCCCGATCCAAAAGACGTGATCGCCGACTATTCTGCCAATCGGAAGATCGCAGAAGCCGTCTGCGACGCCTATGGAGTTCGCCCGCTTTTCGTCTGGCAGCCAGCCCCTTGCTACAATTACGATGGCGATGCCGCAAGACCGCACGCTCACTTGCACGGTGCCGAAGCGGCGCCTCTGTTGGAATGCGTTCGCGCAGGTTACGCGCTCATGAGCCAAATGCGGCTGAGCTCTCGCGAAGACGCAAGATTTTTGTGGCTGGGCGACATGCAGGAGGGCCGAACGGAAAACCTCTACATTGACGCCGATCATTACTCGGCAGCATTTTCACAGGAGATCGCAGCGCAAATAGAGCGACACTTGCGCGAATCGGGCATCGCGCCGAAAACTTCTGTGCCACCACGATGACACCGTTCGATTTTTCGCGAGCGCACTTCCGGGCTCGAAGCTTGGTGTCCCGTTTGTACGGGCGTTTCGCTCCTCTCCTCAGATCTCTTGACAGTAGTCCCGATTACCTTGAGCAGCAGGTTGAGAGGAGTTGGCAAAAGGAGTGGCGAACTCTCCTCGATCTTGGGCTGCGCGACGGAGCCGACATTGTCGATATTGGATGTGGTCCCGGACACTTCACGCGCAAATTGGCCGACCAACTTCCAAGCGCGCGCATCGTGGCGCTCGACGCCGACTCCGCCTCGATCGCGCACGCCGAGAGGACATTTTCCAACGGAGGCCGGGATTGTCTGTCGTTCGCGCTTGGTCGCGCCGAACACACAGGACTGCCACGCCGAAAGTGCCGACTTCGTACTGGCGCGTCTTGTTTTTCAACATCTGCGCAATCCGGCGGATGCGGTTCGCGAGGCCTATCGCGTGCTGCGACAGGGTGGAAAATTGATCGTAACCGACATAGATGACGGGCTTTTCGGCATGACCCAGCCAGAATTGCCGGAACTCGCGCGCGTTCTCGATGCCTACGGCCGAGCTCAGAGCGAGCGTGGCGGTAATCGACGGATCGCGCGCAGCTTGGTTCCCTTACTGCGTGAGGGCCAGTTTTGCGACGTGCGACTCGATACCATCACGATGACAAGCGACGACCCTGGGATGAGCAACCGTCTTCCGCAATTTGATCCTGCACCACTTGGATTTCTCGTGCGATCAAACCTCATCTCTCGGCGCGAATACTCAGAGTTGCGGGCGGCACATGACAAATTCGTCCGAACACCTGGTTCGTTCGCCGTCGTGCTTTCATTTATGGCCAGCGGCACAAAGCCGTGCGACGAAAAACGCGGTTAGAAGCTCCCGAGAGTGGCGACGCCAACTCGCCCGGCTTCACTCCGTCCGGTACAACTCAGTTGAGCCGTTTCCACAAATCAATTGCTAGTCTCGGAGGCGGTTTGGATTCTCTACAGGCTCAGGGCAAGTGTTGAATCACACAGCCGATCACACTCTCGCGGACACCGACCACCGCTTCTACAGCGGGATATCCTGGATAATAGCACTGGTTGTGATTGCGGGATTCAGCAAGGCCCTTATCCGCCATGAATTCGACGACAGCGTTCTGAATTCCACATTTACCAGAGCCCACGCGGTGATCTTCCTGAGTTGGATCGCGCTTTTCGTCACGCAGACGACCCTCATCGCGACCCGCCAACCGCTCGCTCACATGCGGCTTGGACGGCTTGGCGCCGCTCTGGTAGGAGCGATCGCGATAATGTCGATCATATCGACCGTACTTTCATTTCGCCATGGCGAGGGTAAACTCTTCTGGCAAGATCCGCATGCGGAAGTATTCGCCTTTCTGGTGCTGGCGATCTTCGGCCTGATAGCGCGCCACAAGCGGGAAACCCACAAGCGCCTGATGCTGATTGCCACCGTCTCCCTAATCGGTGCCGCGATCATCCATTTGCCGTTCGTTCAGCGGCTGCATCCCCAGGCTTACGTTTTTGTGCAGGACTCTTTCATTGTCGCCGGCATTGTCTATGACGTCGCGACGCGTCGGCGCATACACCCTGCGTACCTATGGGGAGGGCTCCTACTTCTGGCGACCCAGTATCTTGTCAGTCAGCCTCTGCCGATGATCCGAAGCTAGAACTCTCAGCGATATGGTCTCGCCTGTATTTCGAACAGGCGGGCATAATTCTGGTGCCGGGCCATGAGTTCGTCGTGCGTGCCGCTCTCGACGACACGGCCCTGGTCGAGCACATAAATCTGATCCGCCATGCGCACGGTCGAGAGTCGATGACTGATGAGAATGGCCGTGCGACCTTCGATCAATTTCGCGAACTGCTGGAAGATTTCAAATTCCGTTTGTGCATCCAGTGCGCTGGTTGGCTCGTCCAGAATCACGATCTGGCTATTGCGTATCAGCGCCCTTGCGAGCGCGATCTTCTGCCACTCTCCAGGACTGAGCTCACTCCCGCCCTCAAACTGCTTGCCCAGCAGCGTTGCATATCCGTGCGGCAGCCGGGCTATCGCTTCGTGGACACCCGCTTTTCTGGCCGCGCCTTCGACTGCAATTGATGCTTCGGGTTGCTCTATGTTGCCCAGCCAGATGTTTTGTCTCGCCGACAACGCGTAGCGGACGAAATCCTGAAACACGACGCTCATTTCGCGCCGCAGTTCGCCGCTTCGAAAGCGCTTCAGGGATATTCCGTCCAACCGAATATCCCCCTCGGTCGGATCACACAACCGGCAAATCAGCTTTACGAGTGTGGACTTCCCCGAACCGTTTTCTCCGACAAGAGCAATGGTTTCTCCAGCGCGAACTTCGATGGTCACGTCCTTCAGCGCCGGTATCTCTGCTCCCGGATAAACAAATGAGACATTCTCGATCGACAGGCCGCTGCGGATCGGTCTCGGCACTTCCGCCGGCAGAACAGGGTCAGTCACCTGGGATTGGAGTGCCTGGAATTCGCGCACTGCGCCGAGAAACAAATGATCCTCGTAGATCGACACCAAACTGCCGAGCGCTTCGTTCAAGAGCGAGCGAGCAAATTGCAGTCCCCAAAAATAGACCACGAGGCTGCCTATGCTCAGGGCACCGCGAGCCGCGTCGAGTGCCAGGAAACCAAGCGCGCCAAACACGGCAAATTCGGCTCCAACCTGCGTGATAATTTCGATTTGGGAGCGTCGGCGGGCAATATTGAGGCGCTCGCGACGAAGCACACCTCTGATCGAGATGAATTGCTGACGAAACAAATCGCCAAGGTCGAAGAGGCGAATCTCCTTTACAGGTTCCCCCGTCGAGAGCAACGCTCGGCGATAATCAGCTGCGCGTTCAAGCGCGGTGCCACGCAGGTGCAGCTCATGAAGCTCACGCGCATAAAAGGCTCGCACGGCAATCGCCGGAATCAATGCCGCGAGTAGCAGCGCTACGACGATCCAGTGAAATGCCAAAAGTAAAATCAGCAAACCCAACAACGTAGCCGCACTGCGTACCAATTGCACGAAGCTGGCGGCCAGGTGAATTGCGTGACGCGGAGCCTCCTCTCGGACTCTGTATAGGAGGTCGTGATACTGAGGAGATTCGAAATGGAGAACATCCAGCGCAACGGATTTTGCCACGAGCAGCGTATTGATATGGTCCGAAACACGTTGACCTTGAGAGTCCGCAATAAATCCGGCGGCAGCGCGAACCACCGCTTCCAGTATCGCCAGTGCACCCGCAGCCAGTACGAGCCAAAGCAAGTGTCCGGCGTTTCCAGACCCGCCACGGCCGACGGCGTCGAATATCTTTTTCAGAAGCAAAAGTATAAGCGGCGGAAACGCGGCTTGCAGAAGTCCACCAACGACGCTCATGACCATCAAACTTGGTCCAGCCTGCCACACCAGCCGCAAGGACTGCGGTATGGAGCCGATGCGCTTTAAATCAGCAGAAGCAAACTTATCCGAAGATGTCACCGCCTCACTCCCTGCCGCAACCAATGGCCAGCGGACCGGAGCGAAGCCAATGGAGCACGCGCGCACCTCTGCGCTCCATACGCACGAAGCGGCGTACGACGCCGTCGGCGAGACGTGGGCTGAACCAGAGCGCGGCAGCCACGGTCGATTGCATCAGTCGGACCACGAGCCGACCGCCCGCACTTCTGCGAGCCGGGAACTGATATTCCGAACCGGTCCCAATCACTCCGATAACCCGCCCCAGAACGCATGTGGCAGGTAGCGGCTTGTCGGGAACAATTCGGGCATCGCCACGCGTAATCACAAATTTTTGTCCGCCACGACTTATCTGGCGCACGAGTCGATGGGCGACAACGACGTTGTCATCGAGGAACACCACGACGTCGCCTTCGCGGCAAGCTGCCGCGCGCGTGATCTCGATCTGGGCAATCGTCCCATCGGGCAGCGCGCTCCCCATGCTGGGACCGTAAATGGGAATTTCAATCGTGCGCTTCTCACCGGCGAGCGTTCGTCCGGCACGTTCCAATTGCTCCAACCGCCCCAGAAACAACCTGTTCAGCGCAAACACAGCAGCGTCGGAAGCCGCCAGACCAACCGTGCGAGGACTCTCAGCCACACTCCTAACTCGGCACTGGCTGGCTGGCCGCTGCGGTCGGATGCGTGGCCAGGATGAGGTCGTCGAGCTCGATTTCATTCAACGTGAAGCCGGCGTCCAAGCAACTCGTGACGTCCACTGGGTAAGTGACGCCTTCGGTGCCTTCTTTGCCCATCACTTCGAGAAAGGCTTTCGACGCGTGCGTCAACGCTGCTCCGATATCGAGCAGGCACCGGCGGTTTTCCGCGATGAAGCGGCGAATCCAATGGTTCGCGAACCGGACGTGGTTTATCTCGTCGGCAAGCTGCGCCTCGTATAATTCTGCGAGCACGAAATCGCCCTCGGCCTTCGCAGCAGAAATGCCGAACGTGATGGCATCGATGCCGCCCGCCTCGAAGCTCCGGTTCTGTATTGTCAGGCGTCCTACGAGCGTCGGACATTTGGTAATGATCCGATATTGAAAGTTGAGGACGGGAAATTGCCCGACGTGCCCGCCCCGGCTTTCCAGGATTTCGCGAAACATCACGGCGTGCCGTGCCTCATCGGCACACTGGCGCGCAAATTCCAGGCGGAGTTCCCAATCCGCCTCCGGGAAATCCGTCAAGCACCTGGCCGAGGATTCTATGCTGTTCACTTCTTCGTTCATCTGACGCTGAAAGAACTCAAGCTGGTGCTGCGGGTGTTCGCCGGACAGATTCGGACACTCGATCCAGCGTTCCTTCACTTCGAACCGTGCGTCACGCGCCGGGTTGTCCGCGAAGTATTCGGGAGTCAGAGCGTCAGCGTTCATGAATGTCCCCCGCCAGCGAGGTTCGGTCGTCCAGCATCGTCCCGCTTCACGAGATCCGCAATTTCCTCTGCTGTGAAACCGGCAGCCAAACGGTCTTCGATATTGGTCTCAATCGAATGATCGACGGACGCAAGATCAACATCATCGATACTGCGCTCCCCCTTTTTGGGACTTAGCGCGTCCAACGCACCCTTCGCGAAATTCATGGCAGCGGCCATTTGCATGACGATACGCGGGTCCTTTGCCAGCTTTCTGAGCCACTTGTTCGCAAACCGGACATGGTGCACTTCGTCGGCAAGAATCGCCTCGTAGATTTCAGCGGAGCGCGCGTCACCTGCAACGCGAAAGCCTTGGGCGACTTCGCGAAAGGAATCCATGACACCGGCTTCGAATAACCGATGCTGCACGAGCAGTCTCCCGGCCAGCGTTTCGATCATGCAGACAATCGCCCAATCACCGTTCTTGATCGGCGATTCCCCCTTGCGTCCGCCCAACTCCTTGACCCGCCGTAAAAAGAGCTGGGCGTGACGCGCTTCATCCCAGCACTGCCGCGCGAGTTCCATGCGCAATTCCCATGGCGCGTCCGGAAAGTCGACCAGCATTTGCGCGGCAACCTCGGTGTTCTGCACCTCGTTGTTGTATTCGCGGTGCATGATAGAACGCACGGCCGAGGCAGAGAAATAGTCGCGCTCCGATCTTACTTCGGTTTCGTGCCGGCCCACGACGAAGCAGTCCTCCCGGGCAGGGCTACGCCTCAGCGTAACCCCTCGGAAGACGACAATGTCAGCGAGGTTGAGTTGCATTTTCGGGCTCTGTGGATCGCTTATCCGTCCTGTGGGCGACGAACTCGCCGACTTCACGCTCTCGGCTTGCAAATTCTTCGATGCGCTCTCGGGACGTTTTGGGCAGAGCCGCGAGTTCTCCGATCAGGGCCACGCCTTCCGAAATCATTCGCGCCTGCTCTAAACCGATGTGCTCGATGATGCGCACTGTGGGCGCGTCGAGAAGCCTGTCGGTTTGTCCGAGGTAGTGCGCATAACGCTTGAACAACGAAGGCAGCACGACTTCATAGAAACAACTCAGCCTTCCTGAGCTGTCTTCGATCGCGGAAAAATTGGCGAGCCACTCCTCATAGGTTGCGACCGGAGCCTGGCTGTGTTGAAGCGGCATCCGCAGTTCATATGTGCGCTTGCCGAGAGCATCAGCATGCTGGGCCAGATCCCACACATGAGTTCCAAACAGCAGCTTAATCTCCATCTCGGGGGTCGTCGGAATCCAGGACGCAATCGTTTCCATCAGACGGACGTGAATCCAACGGAGTGTTGCAACGGTTTCGCCGCGCTCGCGGACACTAAAGCTCATTGTTCAGCACCATTCTCTCGATAACGGCAGCACTCTCGTCCGGGGTTCCCAGATCAAGGCGGTAGCAGCGGCACATGGAAAAAAGTTCAATCAGGCGTGCAAAACGCAGCAGCCGCCGGCTGGGAGACAAGGTCCAGGAAACGACGGCGGACAGGCTCATCGTAAGTGCGCGCAACTCATCCAGATCGTTCAGGCTCGGAAAAAAGCGCTCGGCATTCGCATGCGCCCCCATGTTCCCCAGAAAAAACACATGTGTCAGTGGCGCTTCACGCGTCACGGCGACGCCGGCGAACAGCATGCTCGGCCGTACCCACGCGCAGGATGTGCCGTTTGCGTCAAGCCGCTCCTCGCAGTGCATCTGCGACAGCCGTTCCTCCAGCGAGAGCGAGATCGGCCCGGGGCGAATTTTCAAATTTCGATTGAAGGCCACTATTTCGCGGGTGTCCGGTCTCAGGCCGACAGTCTCGTCTCCAAGAAGTACATGACCTCGCCCGGCGAGCGCCGCAGATGTAGTCGACTTGCCGGCACCGCTCTTGCCTGTAATCAGAACACCGCGGTCACCGACACTTACGCCGCCGCCATGCACAAAGACGGTTGAGGATTGCGCCAACTGCACAATGCCGACAATGAGATTGACGGCAAACTCGGGCGGTTCCAGAGCCGTGTCCAACAGAACAACGTCATCGGATGCGACGAGCAACGGCGCAGCGGAATTTCGGCAATCGGCGATAAGGCGCCAGCCATCAAGCCCGGATACGGATTCGTCATAGTGCCGAAGATCGAGCCGCGGCCGAACAAGGCTAAGCGCTGCATCGAAGATCGAGGGAAGCGAGGGCGCTGAAAAATGCAATGCAAGAAGTGACGTATCCGGCACTGTTCGCGCGACGCAACGAACGACCGGTAAGGGCGACGCACTGTTCAGAGCCGCCCCGCAATCGTGATAGTCGTCTTCGAATTCCTTGAGAAGCTGATTGTGATCGGTAACTATTTGCGCATAGCCATCGCCGAATTTGTAAGTGGCGCTCGCAGTCGGCGCCGCATTCCTGGCGGCGTCGGCGACAACGCTAGCCGGCTGCATCCACCAGGCGTGGCCAACGATGGATCGCGCCGGTCGCGTTTGCAGCAGCTCGTCAGGATGCGCGGGCATGGCTAATCGCTTGCGCGGCGGCAGAGTGTGAGTTTGCATCCTGCAAGCTCTCCAGATCCGCTTCGCTGAATTCCGCCAGCCTGCGGTCGCCGAGATTGAGCGCAAATCCCTCGCGATCGAGGCTGTCCATGTCGACGCCGGCGCCGTTCCTGGTGCCCGCCTTTGGCTCGAACGCCCGCGTGACCGATCGAATGTAGGAAATCGCGGCGGCGACCTGCAGCAATATGCGCGGATTGCGCCGCGATTCGCACTTCAGCCACCTATTCGCAAAGCGGACGTGCTGGATTTCATCGGCCAATATCCCGTCCATTATAAGGGCCGTTTCCGGATACTCTGCTGATCGCCATGCGTCCCGCAGCGCCTGCAGCAAATCCATTTCGCCTGCCTCCACCGTGCGGTTCTGGACGGCAAGACGTCCTGCGAGCGTATCGACTGCGCACGCGACGCCCCAGTCGAAATTGACGATCGGAAATTCGCCCAAACGGCCACCAAGCGATTTGAGCTGCCGCGCAATCAGCTGCGCGTGACGCGCTTCGTCCCAGCATTGGCGCGCATGGGCGAGCCTCAATTCCCAGGGAGCGTCTCCGAAGTCCGCAAGCGATTGGGCCGCGATTTCCATACTTTGGACTTCGGTGTTGAAATGCCGATGCAAGCTTTCCCTGCGCCAGTGCTCGGATCCCGGCGGATACTCATGGAGTTCGTGGGGAAGCTGAACCACGCGATAGCAACTCTCGCGCGCCGGGTCGCACCTCAACGCGACACCCAACAGCTGCTTCATTTCGTGAGGCTGCGCGGCCATCTCGTTATCCATCGCCGGCGTCAACAAAACGCGGCCAATTCCGTCAGGCGCAATGGCAGCAGCTCAACACGTCTTGCAGCTTGCGCTCCACCATTGCGCAGCGGCGCCAATCTGTGCCGCAGTCATCTGAAATGCGCGGAGAACGTCTTCGTCCGTCATGACAGTGATCGTCGGTCGCTCGTATCTCGGAGTGTCCGCTCGGCGCGCCTCTGGACGTTCATCGTCTGTCAAGTTCGAAACTCCCAAGCACGTGAATCTTACGCAGTAACGGTACCAGATGAAACAGAGTTCACAAGCCCCATCGAAACCAGACTATTTAAAATTGTCTCAGCATCTTCAATCGCTTGCACATCGGAAACGCCTTCAAATTGGGCACGAAGTCCGGCCGCGACTTGCTCGGCGGAGGCCGAACTCTGAGACACGCCCAGATGAAGCTTGCCGTTCTGTTCAGCATGCAAAATTTGTTCTGCTTCGAATCAAATAAGATCGTTTCTTCCTGCAGCGCAGCCGCCTCGACGGAAGAGTTCTGTAGATAGAGCTCAGTCATGGTTCCTCAGGCTCCGAGACCAGCGTGGCGGTGACCCGTCAATAACTTGAACTAAAATTGCCGACAGCAAATCGTTATGACCGATTTTGACTTTGTAACACAGAGCTTGTGAAGCTCATTCCTCTTGAACAATTCCCGAACTATTGATTCCACCCAACGCTGACGCGGGGCTCGCAGGGGCGGGCCAGAGCGCGAGCCTCGAAACCCTGCTTTCGAACGCGTCAACAAGCGGCAAGACGCGCTCTCTGGCGGTCGCGGACGGACGGACAAGGCCGGGGTGCCGTGCCCAGAATCGCGCCTTCCAGGCCAGCACACGTGCGTGGAGGCCAAAGGGATAGGCCAATTGCCCCAGATAGTCCTCCGGTACGTCCAGAGCGTTTCCGTACGACAACGGCCGCTCGTCCGGGAGATAGAAGGTTCCGAACATCAGGTCCCAAATCGGGTAGGCCGAAAAATTCTTAATGTTCCAAATCCGCTTCCCACTTGCGTCGAAGATTTTTGCGTGGTGCCAGCGATGAAAGGCCGGGGATGGAAAAAGATACTTCAGCGGCCCCATGGGCAAGTCGACATTCGCGTGCTGAATGTGCGTCAGCACGTAAGTATATAGCTGATACGCAATCACCGCCGGGATGCTCATCTGAAAGAACCAGAGCGGAACGATGGTCAGCAGATGATACAGCCAAGGCTCCAGAGGGTGCAGTCGGAAGCCCGCGAGCCAGTCAAGCTCGAGGCTCGACTCATGGATGGAGTGAAGGCGCCACCAGGGGCCCCAGGCATGCCCAACTCGGTGCAGCCAGTAGCCCAGGAACGTCCAACTGGCCTCGAAGACCACAAACTGCTCCCAGACGGGCAGCCGTTTGACGCTCAGGGAAGGCAGATGAATCCCGGCCCAAGCCGTGACCGCGGGCAAAAATGCGTAGCTGATATGGACCAGGACGATGATCGCAAGACCGTCCACAAAAAAGTGCAATAGATCGACGACAAGTCCGGTACGAAACACTCTCTGCTTCGGACGGTAGGGCACGATTCGTTCGAGCGGAACAAACGGCCCCGCGATGGACAAAAGCAGAAACACCCGCCCTACCACGCCGCTCAACAGTTTCGATGCGGCGAACTTTAGCGCGACCAAACTCAGCAACATGCAGAAACTCCAAGCACGATGCCAACCGTCCAAAATGGGTTACGAAATCGGCGTCCTTTGAGTGTCACAGCTAGCTCCCTCGTCGCCCGATGACAAGGGACAAAGAACGGCTGCATGTGCTCATGTTTTGATCCGAGTAATTGCAACTAATCTGCTCCAAAGCCGATCCAAAGGGTCAATCAAACCGTTACCATATTAAGTCGATGCGACCGGTTAGCCGGTACCAGACAAGCCCGTACCACTCGTGCGCGGCCCGGCAAATCTCCAGGAGCTTGCGCTCAATCGGTTCGCCGACCGCCTCCGGACCGGAACTGGTCATGTAACTTGATGGCCAGGGGACAACTTTCCATCCAATTTTGCGCGCGACCGCAACGGCTCGCGGCATGTGGGAAGCCGCAGTCACCAAGACCCAGACCTCGGTCGGCTTGGGGCGCGCGATGACATCGGAAAGTGCGAGGTTTTGCCACGTCGATTGCGCGCGTTGCTCCAACTCTATCCGGCGCGCCGGAACGCCCAAATTCTTGAGAAGCACTATCGCGACCGATGCTTCCGTTGCTGATGGGGGTAGTCCGTCGATCTCCCCGCCAGAAAAGATCAGCCTCGCCCGGGGGAAACGATGAGCAAGCTCCGCCGCCGCTACCAATCGATCATAACTGGGCTCATCAGCTGGAACATGGCGCGACTTCAAAATGTCGGGATGCAGTCCGCCTCCCAGAACCAGAATTCCATCGACGCGGGCCAAATTGGCGGGTCGCGTGAATTTGTTTTCGAGAGGGCGCAGGAGCCACTGATTCACCGGCAGAAGCCAAAAGCTCAGCAAGAGCAGGACGCCGGCCGCCACGACCAATCGCCCCAACGCCGCCTTGCGTGTGAACAGCAGTATCGAGCCGGCGGCCAGCAGAATCAGAACAGCCACCGAGGGATCGCTTGCGGCTCCTGCCAGCAATTCCAGACTGTACAAGGGCTGCTCCGAACCGAGGTCGCGCTGGGTGACCCTGCTGCGCCGATGCGACTACAAATCGCCGGAGGCGCTTGGTACCTGCAATTGGTCACAAACACGCCCGCTGGATACCGGCTGCCACATATGCGTCAAAGGTCCAGCTGAACTCCGAAGTCTATCAGATAGTCCCAGGTTTGAATGGTCTGTGACGCCAAAATCTGCCGTTGCCACTGCCCGCCGCCTTCGAATTCAAACAGGAGATCGGGCGTCAATCGATACGTAGCCCGGATCGTGGGCCTGGCGGTGATCTCAGAGCCGGGAAGCAAAGTTGGATTGTTGGCGGAGATGTCACGATAGCTGACGAAGATCCGCGGACCAACGCGTAGGTCCGTCAAAACGGGATATCGCGTGTCCAGATCGAGCGTATACTGGCTGGAATTGTACATGCTGGAATAGCCGACTGCCAAATTCTCGAGATCGCCATCCATCAAAAGCCCCGTGCCAACGAGGTGGCCCGAGACGTAGAGCTGCGTGCCGCTTGACGGAAACACGTCGACGCCCCCGGACGCCGGCATTCCAGACAGTCTCCACAGGGTGAGATCGACGCTGGCCGTGAACATTTCATCCAACGGCCGGCCGACCGACACAAAGAACGACGAGCTTTCGGCCGTGCGGTCGAGCGCAAGCTGAGCAATCTCTTCACGCGTGTAGGTCGGCAGCAAATCGCTCAACGCATAAATCTGCTGGCCGATCAAGGCGTCCGACGTGCGAAGGAGCGGAGCGCGTCTATAGTCAGCGGCGACGTTGATCGAAGTTTGATCGTCGAACACATAGTTGCCATTGATCAACGCCAGGTTCACCTGGTTGAAATGCACATCGTAGTCGATCGTTCCATAGGCGGAAGTCGTACCGTTCAAATATCTGCCTTCGGCTCCCACCGACTGCCGATCCACGAAACCGCTGTCGTTCTGCAGAAACGTATAGACTTGAGCGCTATAGGGTCCGCTCGCATAGTCGACGCTCGCGCCATACGCGAAACGCTGCGTACTAAATGCAAAGTACGTCGCATCGATGGGGAACCCGCCAATGACGTCGACCTTTAACTCGTCATTGAGCCGAACGGAGATTACACCGCCGTCGATACGTCCCATGACTCCGCCCGAGCTGCGGAATTGGCGGCCAAACCTGGCCAAAATCGTTCCGGAAGCGTCGGAGCCTTCGATATAGAGCTCCCCGACCCGCAATTTGTGTTTGTACCCGTTGGAAAAGTCATCGGTATAGGACCCGGACGCGCGAAGCTTTCCCTGGAAATCAGAACTCGTCACATCCACCGATCCGTCCAGCGTCGTGATCAACTCGCTCGCGAGGGTAGTCGCACCGTAGTCGAATGCGACCTGATTGAGATCGTCCCTCGCGGTGGTCGATACCTGATCATGATAGTAGTAGACCGACACGCTGGCGCCGGCGTCCCACTGCGTCTGTGGCTGAGGCGGCTTCGTAACCGCTGCAGGTGCTGCGCCCGGCTGGCCGGCGGCTTGCGCGGGTCCGGCCACAAGTGCGGCCAGGCGCTGCTGAACGCGTCCGACGCCAGGATCATTCGGATAGTCGTGCAGGTATTGGCTATAGGCATCCTTGGCCAGGCCAACGTCGCCTTTGCGTTCATACGCGACGCCCAGTAACTCACGTGCGGCATGCACGTTGGCGTTCCTGGGCTCCTTGATGAATTTGGTCAGAAGATCAATCGCACGGCCGTAGTCCTTGGCAATGATCAGGTCGCGCGCCTGGTCGATGACTTTCTGCTGGACTGCGTCGGGCTCGGCGTTCGGCGTCCAAGCCGTGCTTGCGGCTATCTGCACCGGCGGCGTTGCAGATGCGGTTTCTGTCTGCGAGGCCAATGCTGGCGATGCAAGCTGGACGGCCATTGCCACGGCGCCCATGACTCTAACGAATGATCGCGCACTACGCATCATAGCAACCGAAACGCTCGAACGTTATGGCAGAAGTGACAGTCGGTCCCGCCGGTCGGTATGTGCCAGGACGGTTGACCGGTGGCGGTCACGTTGTTGTGGCAACTGATGCAAGTTCCGATGGCATCAGAATGATCAAAGCGACGCATCGACCTGAAACTGAAGTCTCGCGTGGTATGGCAGTCTTCGCACTGCGACGTTGTCCGCACATGCCAAGAACTGCGACCGACCGCCAATGAACCATTGTGGCAAGCGCCACACTCATGCGGAGTACCGGCAAACACCCCATGAACATGGCATGCCTCGCATTCAATCTTGGCGTGGCGACCGTCAATCGGAAATCCCGTTCGATCGTGGTCGAACCCGCCCATCGGGTCAGTGGAAGCGGTCTGCGCGCGCGCCCAAGTTAGGGACAGGAGAATTGCCACGCACAGGATCCCGACGCAGCGTGCCACAATGCGCGCGAAATGCGGTATGCCGCGCGGACCTTTCATGCCTGTATTGTCGAGGAACGATAGGCTCAATTTCGTTTTCTCAAATGAGATAAATTTGCTGAAGAATCAGCTGCCAATGTGCGTATGGGACACAAGTGTGTCTAGTGACATCTTCTGGTGTTGGGGAACTTCAATATCAATGGATTCGTTTAGAATCGATTGTGAAGCGCCTTGAAATCCTGCGTCGAATGGCACCGTCCACAGGAACGACCGAACGCACCCTGATGCACATCGTCCGCCAGGTGGCAGTCGCCACAAACCTGGGAAACCTTCTCGCCCTTCGTCTTGTGGCAGGAATTGCAACTAATAGTTGCGTGCGCACCGGTCAGCGCGAACTGGGTTTGCGTGTCGTGATTGAACGTCCACTTCGCCCAGGTGGCTGCGTTGTGACATGCGGCACAGTTGACGCCCAGGCTTCCCTTGTGGATGTCGTCTTTCGCGTGGCAGTCGCCGCAGGACGTCGAGGCATCTTTGAACCGGGGTGTCTTGTGGCAGTCGGCGCAGGCTGTGGTTGCATGTTTCCCAAGGAGCGGAAATGGAGCCAGTCCATGGTCGAACCGAACGGCGTGCTTCCAGCCCACCTCGTCGTGGCAGGACTCGCAGCGCGGTCCAAGTTGGCCCGCATGTTTGTCGTCCTTTCCGTGGCAGGAAAAGCAGTCCGCTGCGATCTTCTTTTCTCGAGGAGGCTGCACATGGCAGGACGTGCACGGTGTCGTCACATGCTTGCCGCGCAGCGGGAACGTCGTCCGATCGTGGTTGAACGTCGTTTCCTTCCAGCCGAACGCGGTGTGGCATTGGGCGCATTCCGGACCGTCTCCACCCTTATGCGCGTCGTCCTTGCGATGACAGTCGACACATTCACCTGGAAGGCGAACGCTTCCGGCTGGCTCCACGTGGCACGACTTGCAAGGCGTGTTCACGTGCTTTCCGACCAATGGGAAAGTCGTGTGATCGTGATCAAAGAATCCCGGCTTCCAGTCGACGGCGTCATGGCACTTCGCGCAGTCAGTCCCTAGTCCGCCTTTGTGGACGTCCTTCTTTTGGTGGCACGAGATGCACTCGCGTGGCGTTGCCGCAAAATTGCTGTCCGCGTGGCACGATTGGCAGGTGGCGCGCGCATGCGCACCCAGAAGCGGGAACTTGGTAGTGTTGTGATCGAATTTCGCCACCTTCCAACCAGTTTCTGCGTGGCATGAAGCACAGTTCGGACCAAGCGATCCCTTGTGCTTGTCGTCCTTTTGGTGACACCCAACGCACTTGACCGGAGCGTCGCGGTATTTTCGGCCGCCCGTATGGCAGCTTTCACACTTCAGACCGACATGCCTTCCCGTCAGCGGATAGTCGGTGAAGTCGTGATTAAAGCTCGCTTTGTCGAACTTAATGATGATCGCATCGCGCCCCGCGTGGTCGATATGGCAGGAGCTGCACTCACCGGACGCGGGATGAAACTTGCCGTGAAACCCTCTGCCCGCCGCGATGTCGGCTCCGACCGCCTTGTGGCAGACGTTGCACAATTGCGACTGCACTTCCTTCTTGAAATTGAGGTGGCACGCTTCGCATCGTGCCTCGAGCTTGGCGTGTTTTGCCGCCAGCGGTCCCGGAGAGATCAGTTTTTCAAAAACCGTCTGGGCGCCGGCCGGAACAGTCGCGGCAAGCAAAATCGCAAGCCAGAAAAGCGCCCGAATATTTCGCACAAACTGGTACTCACAAAGACGTCTAATACATATTCACGGCAACAATATAAATCACCGCAGTGACTACCAGTATCACGATTAGGGGTAAATGCATCACGTGCCAGAGCGCAAAAAAGCGCTCGTACACTGCGAGATTTCCCGCACGGCGCACGGTGCGGAAGTAACGATCAACGCGGGCGCGAATGTGTTTAACATTGGAATCGCGAGCCACGAACGTTCGCGAATGGACGGCCGATTCGCGCAGAAGCTGCGCCTGCAGGTCATGGAACAGCTTCTTTCTGGTCTCTCGCTGAAGTCTGCCAATCTTGAAGCTTTGCGCCAGAGCGCCGCCAAACGTCGTGGATGGCACGAGCGCTTCCGTCTCGAATGCCCGCAGACGTTCGTCCCAGGCATCGTGATCGGACAGACGGGATCCGATGCGTTTGCGGATTGCCGTAACCTCGGAGAGCATTTCCTTGGCTTCGACTTTTGCGCCGTAAAGCCCGCGATGAGTTTGTGCGTAGAGGTACCGACCAACCAATCCGCTGCCCGCAACGACCAGCATGGCTACAAAAGCGGCCAGCGCATTCATCGAATGAATGCTGAACGTAGAGTGCGCGATGATCAATGCCGGACCAAGCAGTCCCAACACCATGTGCCAGCGAAACCAGCTGGGCAACTCACCCCAATCGCGCACAATTTTGAGCCGCTTGCGCAGAGGATAAACCAGCACAATGGCCATCATCGACGCACCGACGATGCCGAACCAATATCCGGTACCGTCCTTCGGCGTGAGCACGCCATTGTCGCGATTCAACCACGCCCAGATCAAGAAACCGAACAGCGAAACGACGAATGCCACAGTGCCCGCCGAATGTCGGAGCGTGCGCAGAAGCAGACGCTTTTCCGCGCGCGGCTCAGTCTCGACGTTGAGGTCGATCGCCTCGAACGGCGCTTGAAGTTCGGCGTATTTTACGGGGGCATTCATGGCTAATGTGCTTTTGACGTTGAATGTGCACGCTGTCTATTGTGATTAGCGTACGTGCCTAATTATTCGTAATTCCTGCAGATAAACAGCGTCGGCGGCATTAATCACAGCAAAGTCACAGCGCGCGTCCGATGAAATTCCGAACGCGAATTAATAAAGTTTGAAGTCGAAGGATAGCCGTGATCGAACAATCGTTTGGCGGGTGCACGCACAGACCTTCGATCTGGAAGTGGATCCGATGCCACGTCTCCAAGTCCATGATTCATATGGCGGGACAAACTGCGCCCGTCACCGAATTGAAAAAGGGCTGAAACCTTTGGATCCGAACAAACCCCAGCATATATCCTTTCGAATCAGGCGTCTGCCTTGACTAAGCTTGACTTTCTTCGCCAAATCCCCGCTCTGCGCTAGTCGATCGAATTGCCGATTACGAGCGAATGCACCCTTTGAACGGACTAAATCGATGACAGCCGAGATCGGCCGGTTCGCGCTCATCCTCGCTTTCACAATTTCAATCGCCCAGTCCATTCTGCCGATGCTCGGCGCCAACAGGCTTGATCGCCGGTTGATGGCATTCGGCGACACGGCGGCGCAGACGCAGTTTCTCTTCGTCGCGTTCGCGTTCGGCTGTCTCGTCTACTGCTTCGTGACTTCGGACTATTCACTGCAGGTTGTGGTGGCAAATTCCGATGCCAGGATGCCGCTTCTCTATCGCATCACGGGAACCTGGGGGAACCACGAAGGCTCGATGACACTGTGGACGTTCATCCTCGCGCTGTTCGGCGCGACGATCGCAACGTTCGGCCGGGCAATACCGGACCGGCTGCGTGCGCGGGTTCTGAGCGTTCAGGGAATCCTGGGAATGGGCTTCCTCGCTTTCATTCTGTTCACTTCAAATCCGTTCCTGCGCCTCTTCCCTGCTCCGCTGCATGGCGATGGTCTCAACCCGCTTCTCGAAGATCCCGGTCTCGCGTTTCATCCGCCGTTTCTCTATCTCGGCTATGTCGGCTTCTCGACGGCCTTCTCGTTCGCGGCCGCCGGCCTGATCGAAGGCGGCGCAGGAGCGGCATGGGCGCGGTATGCAAGGCCGTGGATTCTGGCCGCGTGGATTTTGCTGACCATCGGCATCGCCGGCGGTTCGATCTGGGCCTACTACGAACTCGGCTGGGGCGGCTGGTGGGGCTGGGATCCGGTCGAGAACGCATCGCTCATGCCGTGGCTGCTGGGCACCGCGCTTCTGCATTGCGCGCTCGTCGTCGAGCGCCGTCAGGCCTTCATCCGCTGGACGCTGTTGCTCGGCATCATGACGTTCACGATGAGCCTTGTCGGCACCTTTGTCGTGCGCTCCGGCGTCCTCAGCAGCGTGCACGCATTCGCGCTGGATCCCGCGCGCGGCATCTTTATTCTCGGGCTGATCGTCGCGGCGACCGGCGGAAGCCTGACGCTCTACGCGTTTCGCTCGACGAAGCTTCCGATGGGTGAGCCGTTCGGCATGGTCAGCCGCGAGTCCGGCCTGCTGTTGAACAATGTTCTCATCGTGACCGCGATGGCGACGGTGTTCATCGGCACGTTCTATCCGCTTTTCATCGATCTGATCGGACGCGACAAGATTTCCGTCGGTCCACCCTACTATGCCATAACGTTCGTGCCGCTCGCGATCCCCATCCTGGTCGCGATGGTCATCGGCCCGTTCCTGAAGTGGCGCCAGGACAACCTTCTGTCAGCTTTGCGCGAAACCACGCCCGCCGTGATCGCGGCGGCGGTCACAACGCTGCTCGTCCTGATCCTGTCGGGCGGACAACACGCCCTGGCGTCGATCGGCATGGGGCTGGCGGCCTGGATCATCGTCGGTTCGCTGCAGATCCTCTTTCGCCGCATCAGGCTGCGGCGTGTCCCGTTAAGCGAGTCCATTCGCCTTGCGATGAGCTTGCCGCGCTCGACCTACGGCGTCGTCGTCTCCCATCTCGGCATGGGCGTCCTCGTCGCCGGCGTGATCGGTTCGACGACGTGGAAGCAGGAATTGGTCATCGCAATGCAGCCTGGCCAGACCACACAATTTGCCGGATACACTGTCGAGATGCTGAAGGCCAAAGTCGGCAAGAACGAGGACTTCGAATATCAGCGCGGCTATTTTTCCGCCACGCGCGGCGAGGAACAGTCCGCAATGCTGCTGATGCCGGAGCTTCGCTTCTATCCCAGCCGACAGTCCGAAACGACCGAGGCCTCGATCCACTCCGGTCTGCTCGCCAACTTTTACATGAACATGGGCGAGCAGTCGGGAAGCAGTTGGCCGGTTCACTTCTTCTACCATCCGCTGGTCGCCTGGATCTGGATCGGCGCTCTGCTGATGGCGGCGGGCGGCGCTTTGTCCTGGTCGACGGGACGGTTGCTTGCTCTGCTGCGGACGCCGTTCGCCGCGCGCGCGCCCGCCGTGGCAGCGGAATAGCGGGTGTGAGAGCATGAGACGCCTCCTCGTCTTCGTTCCGCTCGCAATCTTCGCCGGCTTTGCAATCGTGCTCGGCCTAGGCCTGAGCAACGATCCGACACGCATTCCGTCCGTGCTGATCGACAAGCCGATGCCGCCGTTCGCGCTGGCGCCCGTCATCCCCGGCGAGCCGGGTTTCGCGCTCGCCGACCTGAAAGGCCATGTCTCGCTGGTGAACGTGTTCGGTTCCTGGTGCGCCGTCTGCGAGGAAGAGCATCCGACGCTTGTCATGCTGGCGCAGAACCGGGCCGTTCAGATCTACGGTATCGACTGGAAGGATGCGCCGTCCGACGGGGCGAAATGGCTCTCCGAACACGGCAATCCCTACACGCGCGTCGGCAACGACGACGTTGGCCGAACGGCGCTTGATCTCGGCGTAACCGGTGCGCCGGAAACCTTTGTCGTCGATCGCGCCGGACGCGTCCGATACAAGCAGATCGGCGCGATCACCGATGACGTGTGGCGCAGCACACTTGCCCCCATGATCGCCAAGCTGGAACGCGAGCAATGACGCGCCCGGCGTTTCGCGGCCTCGTGCTGTCCGCGCTTGCAGCCGCGGCAATATTCTGTTCGTCCAGCGCCTTTGCGGTTCTGCCCGATGAAATGCTGCCCGACAAAACCGAGGAAGCGCGCGCGCTCGCACTGAGCAAGAACCTGCGCTGCGTTGTCTGCCAGAACCAGAACATCGACAACTCCGCAGCGCCGATTGCCCGCGACATGCGGCTCCTGCTGCGCGAGCGCATCGCAGACGGTGACACGGATCAGCAGGCAGTTTCATATTTGGTTCAACGCTACGGTAACTACGTTCTGCTGAAACCGCCATTTCAGGCGGACACATGGTTGCTTTGGTTGACGCCTTTCGGAGTTCTATTGATTGCGGGGCTGAGCCTTATTGCCACTTTGCGGCGCAGGTCGGCGATGCCCCCGGTAGAACCTCTCAGCGCTTCGGAACGGGCCCGGCTTGCGCCGCTGCTCGGCAACGAAGCATCAGCATCTGATTTCAATTCGCGCAATGGGAGCGAAACACGATGAGTCTCTGGCTAGCGCTGGTCGTCCTGTCCGGCTGCGCCGCCGCGCTTCTCGCGATCCCGTTTGTTCGCCCGAGGGCAGCGCCGATGCACCCGGCTGCAGAAACCGACATCTACAAGCAGCAGCTTCGCGACCTCGCCCAGGAAGTCGCCGCGGGAGAAGTTGACGAGAAGGTTGCCGCTGACGAGCGTGTCGCCATCGAGCGCCGCATCCTTGCCGAAGCGCCCAAGTTTCAGGAGACGGTTGCATCGCCCCGGGTTGATCGCTTGACCGCGTTGGGCGTAACGGCCGTCGTCGTCCTCGGTGCGGTGGTTCTCTATGCGGCGATCGGAGAGCCGGCCGTTCCTTCGGCGCAAACAGACAATGTGCCGGCGCCAATGCCCACCACCGCCTCCGCGACGCCTGGCGCTGCACCGAACTTGCCCGACGTGGACACGATGATCGCGCGCGTCGTTGCGCGGTTGAAGACTCATCCGAATGATGCAGATGGATGGCGGATGGTCGGCTGGTCGTACTTCCAGACGCAGCGCTATCCCCAATCCGTGAACGCCTATGCTCATGCGGTCGCGCTTAAGCCTGAGGATGGAGCGAGCCAGTCGGCTTATGGTGAGGCGCTCGTGCTTGCAGCGGGCGGCCACGTTACGCCCGAAGCGTTGAAAGCGTTCGAAGCCGCGCTTTCCACATTGCCGAACGATGAACGTGCCCACTATTACCTTGGCCAGTCCAAGGCGGAAGGCGGGGATGCAAAAGGCGCCATCGCGGAATGGCTGTCGGCTCTCAAATCGGCGCAACCAGATTCCCCTTGGGCGCCACGGTTGCGCAGCGAAGCTGAACAGCTCGCGCGCAACAGCGGGATCGATGTCAGCAGCCAACTGACGCCCGCAGCACAACCACCTCAAGCGGCCGCTCCCGCAGAGACGGGCGTGCCGCCAGAGCCAGTCATGTCGCCAGAGGACCGCCAGTCGGCCATCAACAACATGGTCGAGGGACTGGACGCGCGCCTGAGAAAAAATCCGGACGATGCGGAAGGATGGGTGCGGCTCATAAGGTCGCGGCAGGTGTTGGGACAAGCCGATCTGGCCAAAGACGCACTCACCCGGGCGATCGAAGCATTTACGAATGATAAACCTACGCAAGCGAAAATCATCGCGGCCGCTTCCGGCTTCGGTGTGACTCTTGATCGATAAGCCGCAATGGACTTGTCCCTGCTTTGGTATGCCGTACCGATGGTCGCAGTCACATGCGCCTATTTGGTCTTGCACAAGCGATCGGAGCGATTGACCGCCGAGAAGAAAGCCGCGAGCATCGCTGCAGGACTGCACGAACCAGTCTCTCTTCACCCCAAAATTGATCCTCACAAGTGTCTCGGCTGCGGCGCGTGCGTATCGGCCTGCCCGGAAGGAGATGTCTTAGGACTGATTCACGGCAAAGCGGAATTGATCGCCGCCAGCCAATGCGTCGGCCACGGCGCCTGCCGCACGGCTTGCCCGTCTGGTGCGATCGAACTTGTATTCGGCACGGAAAAACGTGGCGTCGAACTCCCCAATGTCGGATCCGACTTTCAGACGAACGTTCCCGGACTGTACGTTGCGGGCGAACTCGGCGGCATGGGCCTGATCAAGAACGCTGTCGAGCAAGGCCGGCAAACGATCGCGAATATAGGCAAGACAGAACGCGTACCAACCGCGGAGTACGATGTCGTCATCGTCGGCGCAGGAGCGGCAGGGATTTCCGCGAGCTTGGCCGCGAAAGAACGCAAGCTGCGCTATCTGACGCTAGAACAAAATACTCTCGGTGGCACGATCGCTCACTTTCCGCGTGGCAAGGTCGTGATGACGGCGCCAGCGCAATTGCCGCTGGTCGGCAAGGTCAAGTTCCGCGAAATCGGCAAGGAGGCCCTGCTCAAATTCTGGACTGGCGTCGCCAAAGAGCATTGCCTGGAAATCTCCTCCGGTGAACGCGTCGACTCAATCGAACGGCACGACGGCATGCTTGTGATCAAAACCGACTCGCGCACGGTTACTGCTGGAGCCGTCATTCTGGCGGTCGGACGCCGAGGAACGCCGCGTCGCCTTGGTGTGCCCGGTGAGGAACTCACCAAGGTGGTCTACAGCTTCATCGAACCTGAGCAATATCAGGACAAGCGCGTTCTGGTAGTCGGCGGTGGCGACAGCGCCCTCGAGGCGGCAGCGACACTTGCTGAGGAGACGAATGCCGAGGTTACGCTCTGCTATCGAAACGACGCATTCGCGCGTCCGAAGGCGAAAAACCGCGAACGAATTCAGGCTGCGGTTGCGGCTGAACGCCTGAGCGTCCGCCTCTCGACCGACGTGGTGGAAATTTCAATCGACACAGTCAGACTGACAACCAATGGAACTGAATTCAATCTGAAAAACGACGCCGTGATTGTGTGCGTAGGTGGTATTTTGCCGACGGAGTTCTTGAAGAAAGCGGGCATCCATGTCGAAACAAAATGGGGCACCGCCTGAACCCCAAAAGCCGATCGTCAAGCGGCAATCCCCTCGGCCCTCACTCCTGTGACAGCACCGTATTTGTTCCAACGATTGAGTTGTAGAGTTCGATATAGGAACGAACCATAGCGTCGACCGTAAACGCCGCGACAGCTCGTACTGCATTTTCGGATTTTTGACTGGCCAAGTCTCCTCTCGTCGCGGCCAACTGCAAGACCGCGGACACGTCCGACGTCTCGAATGCTCGCACGAAAAACGCGTCGTTATCGCCGAAGATTTCGCGGTGGGGACCGATGTCGGAAAGGACCAACGGAGTGCCGCAGAAAGCAGCCTCGGTCGCGGCGTTTGGCTGACCCTCATACGGGCTGAGCGAGAAAAAGACGCAAGCCTTTCGCATCCAATCGCGGACGTTCGCCGCAAACGGACCGATGAATAGCCGGTCGCGCATGCCGCCAGCATCGACCTTTCGCAGCATTTCATCACGCAATGGCCCGGTACCCAGAAAAAGAGCCTTCGCAGCAGGAAGGTTTCGCAGGGCGGATATTGCGGCATCGAGCGCCAAAAGTGCGTTCTTGTCAGCGTGATATCGCCCGACAAAAAGCAGCAACTGGGTGCAACCATCGAGCTGGGCGTTGGTATAGATCGGCAAACTTGGATTGCGGGGTTCGATTTCGGATGTGCCATTTCTTATCAACCGTGACAGCGGTGAAGAATTCACGCCATTCCAAAGTTCCAAACCGGCGCTTGAGTTGGACACGATTGCCGTCGCCAGCCGGCCAATCCGTCTTCGCGCCGCGATTCGGATTGCGCCCTTGTAGGCACCGGCGGACGAGCGCTCGGACAAAATGAACGGGCGCCCGAAGATTGTCGCTGCCGTTCCGGCCAGTACGTCCATCTGCGGCAACCAGGTCTGAACCATGTCCGGCCGCGTGCGCCGCATAATCGAGCAAAGTTGCAGCGAGAGGCTTGGGTCATATGGGGATCGCGACCTTAGCGGGTGAAGTGTCAACGCGGCGCCCTGGACAAGCGCGTCGTTTTCTCCGCCGGGCACAAATGCCAAGTGAACATCCGTGCCTTCTTCCGCGAGGCCCCGCGCCAACAGGCATAGTTGCCGCTCGGCTCCTCCACCTGCAAGATTGGGTATGCAATGGAGGACTCTAATTGGCCTTATCTCCCGCCGGTGCGATAGCATTAAAGACAATTCTCAACACCAATTTAGGGGAAATCAAATATCAAAAGCGTGAAGGAAGCGATGCGCCATATGGAACGATACGTGTGTCGGAAAATCTGACAATTCTATCCGCAGTACCATAGATCGTGCGTCGACAACGAATTTCGAACGCCACGCTTACGGACCCCGAGGTTCATGACCTACATCAAATTCAGGAAGCAACTGGAACCGTTCGCCTGGAACATCGTCGCGTCTGCCGCGACGCAGGGTGCCACGCTCGTTACAAATTTCATTATCGTTCGCATGACTACCGTTCACCTTTTCGGCCAGTATAGTGCAATTCAGGCCACACTGTTCGCGCTGGTTGCGATTTCCCAGCTCTCGGCATGGTTCAGCGCGACGAAGTTCACTGCAGAACTTATCGATAGCGACCCCAGAAGCCTGGAAAAAATTCTTGGCTTGATCTCACTGACCACGATGATCGCGGGGGGAGCGGCGACAGCGGCGCTTGTCGCAGTGGCGAAGTGGTACTCCACGTCCGCACTGGGTGATGCCGGGCTCGAGAGCGGTACAATGACCGCTGCCGCGTATGTTTTCTTCACTGTCACGGGTAGTGTGCAGGCAGGCGTCCTGCTCGGATCCGGTGCAATCAAAGCGTATGCCCGCCTCTCCCTCGCTCTCACGCTGCCTTCGATCTTGCTGCCCGTCGCGGGCGCCATCGCCGGAGGCGTTACAGGCGCGCTCGCCGGACTTTCTTTCGCGGCCACACTCCAATTCTTCGTCACGCGGCACTACGCGATGCGCGAACTTCGGATTCGCGACATTCGCGTCCGATATCGAGGACTATCCAGCCAGATTCCGGTCCTCTGGCGATTCTCGCTTCCCGCCTCGGCGAATGGCCTGACGAACGCCAGCGCGTCGTGGTTGGTGACTTTATTTGTTTTACACGCAAAAGGCGGTCTTGCCGACGTCGCACTCCTGGGAACCGTATCCACGTTCAAGACGTTTGCACTCTTCATTCCGTATCAGGTCAACAACGTCTCAATTGCTTTGATCAATCGCTCACTCGGTCGCGACGAAAGCAGAATCGCTTTTCGCAACAATCTTGCTGTTCTGATCGGAATGTCACTTGCAACGGCCGTTGGTCTGTCCTTGTTCGCCGCTCCGGTCCTGACGCTGTACTCGCCGTCATTCCTGCGCGGGACGTCGTTGCTGCGCCTCTACCTGTGGGGCTCAGTACTGGAAGCGGCTAGCTTCGCGCTGATGCAGCACTTTTCGGCCGGCCGCACCTTGTGGAGACCGTTTATCTTTGGCGCGCTTCCGCGTGACATCGCATTCGTCGCAATATCTGTGGCTCTGCTTCCCCGCTTGCAGTTGCAAGCTGTTGGAACCGCATACGCTGTGTCCTGGGGGGCGTGCGCTTGCGGATACGCTTGCCTGATTGCCTGGGACGCAGGTTTTCAACACCTACGGGCCGGACACCGCTAGTCGTGCGCGCGGATCATCGCGATCGAGGTTAACAACCCGAACAGGGCGCGGCGAAACGAAATGAAATCGATAGAACAAGCCGGTTCCAAGAAACATATAGAAATAGATGTCGTCATAGATCTGGTGCGAGAGCCCCACTAACAACAGCGCGCACAACGACAACAACTCCATTCTGACTCTGAGCTTGCCGTCTCTATCGTCGGTAACGCGCAGCTTCTGAGCGTAACCTCTGAACGACCAGAATATGGCGATCGAGAACAACGCCGTTCCAATCACTCCGGTCTCAGCCAGAAGCATGAACGGCAGACCGTGCGCCACGGTCGTAAACTGGCTCACGCGATGAACATAGTAGGGAGAGCTTCCATATCCGGCGCCCCAAACCGGATGGTCGACAAACATGCCGATTGAAACGAATGTGTAGATCCGACGTTCAAGGTCCCCGGCGGAGTGCTCGGAGAATTGCTCCTGCAGGACTTCCCTGCTGACGTTTAACGAAGTGTCCGTTCTGAGGCGCGAATAAACTCCGGAAAAGTAGAGCTCGCCTGCAAGAAGTGCGAGCAGCGGCACGACAATAATGGCGATGCCGAGAGTCTGTCGAAAACGGCGTCCATCGGACAACCGCTCCCTCACGGCGATGAAGACGGCAGCAAGAAAGACGGGCGGTCCGAACAGAAGCAGCGTTCTGTTTTCCAATCCAAGCGCGATCGCACCGATGGCGACGAGCGCAGCAAAGCTCAGGAGAGATTTGCGCCGCGATACCAGATAGACGTGCGCCGGAATCGACGCCAGGAAGGCCGCGCCGATGAGGGTGCGGATGGATGGCTTTGCGGGGTCGACGACATTTCCAACCGTCACATATGCCGCAATCGCGGCCATGCAGAACGCAAGCGAGCCGGATTGAAGCATGCGAAACTTGAGATCACTGCCGCACACCCGTTCCAATGTTGGGATGAGCGCGAAGAGAAAGTAGACCAACTCGACACTGATCTTGTAGAGACCGACCGACTCGAGTGGAGACCAGAGAGTCGAGAGCAGCAGATAACCGTAACACGCCACCAAAATGACGGGGTAGGTGTACGCAACGCGGTAGCCCGACGAGCGACTGACATAGGCAAGGTACGCGAGTATGCCAATCAACCCGGCAAAATAGAGGCGATAGAGCAACAGGAAATAATAGAGCTCGATGCCCAGAAACAGAACGCAGCAGACGAAGAATGTGTTCTGCGCTCGAAAGTCCCACCGCACCGCAGAGGGAAAGGGCGCACGAAAGACATCTTCAGCCGGCACGGGGCGGCCTCTGCATCACCGGCGCGTCGTTCCGCTTCCTTGAGCGCGTGACTTTTCGCCGTCCCCCGAATAGTCGGATCAACTGTTGGTTCAAAGTCAGCGTCCTTGTCGGGAACAGCAATGACCAGGCGGACGAAATGATTATTCCTGCCAGGACACCTGAGGCGATCTGAAGAAGTAAACCAAGCACGCTCGGGCGGGCAGAGATCGTCGGCGCCTGAAGCACATACGCGGCATAGTTGCCGCCCCCGGCGACGATCATGTTCTGACGCTCCAGGTTGGCGAGCAACTCGCCAAGAGCACGGCGATGCTCTTCGACCGTAACGGTTTTGAGTCTTTGATCAATGTAGTCGATTTCGCTCTGCAGCCTTGCCAGCGCCTCCGCGCGCACAAGCGAGTCTGCCGTTTCGACATCCCACGTCAGGAATTTCGCGGCCAGGTCGGGATCTTTGTAGCGGAATTGAAGTTCGTAAAGGTTCGTGAATTCGACTTGCGTTGCCTCAACACGGTTCTTCAGCGCCAGTGCGAGGTCTTCGGGCGTCGGAACCGGATGAACGGGAATATGAAACATAAGTTTCAGTCCGGCATAGATCGTGCTGCCGACCGTCTCATCGTCGATCCAGGAACCATGTTCGCTGTCCCACCGCTTCGGATAGAACAAGGGAAGTATGTGATAGCGGCGCTCCATCTCGGCATAAACGCGAGGCGAGTTGAGAAGCTGAATCACGGCCGTGAAATTCGGATTGTCGGCCGTTGGGATGCGCAGCCCTGTCAGCGACGACGCGGCGCTGGCGAGCGAACCGATCTGGCTCATCAATCCTGCTGCGCCGCCATCCGGCGGCGGCATGATCAGCATCCGAACCGTGTAGTCGGGTTCCGAAAACAGCCCTTCGAGCACCATTACAAACGAGCCGATCAGCCCGCAAAGCACAATCAAAAGAGCGCGTGACCAGAGCAGAGCGCCGATGTGAAACAGTCCGGTTCCCTCGGACCTGTCCGGCACATCTGTGTCGCGAAGCATCTGATTTTGCATACAAATCCTTACCAAAAAAAGATGAAGCCTGCTAGGGACGGAGCGCGATCCGTCCGCGAAGTTCGATTTCTAAGGAGTTGCACGCCAAAGAGGGCGCGACCGTCTTTGCACCGCGCGGGCACCGCCGGTTCAGCATCATCCAATCCACTTCATTGGGCGCTTGTAATATTGGCCGTGGCGAACGTGACCTGTTCGAACGCCGCTGCGCGATGGGTGCATCAGGCGTACTGGTCCGCGCCCAGCCAATTCGCGCTGCGCCTGTACCGGACCTGCTGCTCTATCCATGCATAGGTTTTCTCAAGGCCTTCCTTGAGCGGTCTTGAAGGCGCCCAGCCCAAACTCTGCCGTATGAGACGATTGTCGGAATTGCGCCCGCGCACTCCGGTGGGACCTGGAACATGGCGGATGCTCAGCCGCTTGCCGGCAATATCCATCACCAATCTTGCCAGCTGGTCGATCGACACGAGTTCCTCGGAACCGATATTGAAAGGGCCCTCGTGCGGAGATCTGGCCTGCAGCGTCATGCCTTCCACGCACTCGTCGATGTAGAGAAATGACCGTGTCTGTGATCCATCTCCCCAGACCTCGATGTGACTGTCGGGCGACGCTTCCGCCACTTTTCGGCAGATCGCGGCCGGAGACTTCTCCCTTCCACCTGTCCACGCCCCTTCGGGTCCAAAGATGTTGTGAAAGCGCGCGACGCGGCACTGCATGCCGTGGTTGCGATTGTAAGCGAGGTACAATCGCTCGCTGAACAGCTTTTCCCAACCATACTCGCTGTCTGGCGCCGCTGGGTAAGCTGACGACTCCGCACAGATCGGATTGTCAGGATCTTGCTGATTATGGACTGGATAGATGCACGCGGACGATGAATAGAACACGCGCCGCACGTTCCGGCGCCGACAGGCTTCTACGATATTCAGATTGATGGTCGCCGAGTTGTGCATGATCTCGGCATCATGTTCGCTTGTGAAGATGTACCCCGCCCCACCCATGTCGGCGGCGAGCTGGTACACCTCGTCAAAGTTCCGATCGATGACGCTGCGACAGAAGTCCATGTTTCTCAGATCGCCGATTACAAAATCGTCGGCCGCAGTCGACGAGAACTCGGGCAATTTCAAATCGACGCCTCTGACCCAAAATCCTTCTTGTCCAAGGCGCTTCACCAGATGGCTTCCAATAAAGCCGCCCGCACCGCAGACCAATGCCGTTTTCATCTCCGCATTTCCAATATCAAATTGTTACCGAGCAGAACCCGGCCAACCGCTTCGCAAAGTCTACTATGTAAAATCTCTCGGAAAAGCCTTCAGTTTGGGCACCGTCGAAAGTCATTCACTGAGGCGTCCGCAAATCTAGGCCTCTGGGCTCACACAACGGCTTCCAGCAAAATCGGCGCGAAAAATGAATCTCGCATTCGGCCATGTATCGCAAAAGAGAGTAAAGAGATTCCTCGTCTAGTTTGAAGAACTTAAACCAACACTTCTTTGCTGGCGTTCGAGTCCGGCTTGGTATGCCGCAATCGTGGCGTCGACAGCGCTCGCCCAAGTGAAGTCACGCAGAACAAGCGATCGCGCGTTCCGCCCCATTTGCCTCAGCGCGGGAAGATCGGCGAACATTTCGAACATCGCTTGGGCAATCTCGTCCGACCGATTCGGGACAATCCGCCCGGCGCCCGCCTTCTGCACAGCATCGAAATGGCATCCCGGAGAAATCAGCACCGCCGTTTCGCTAGCCATCGCCTCCAGGACTGCGATGGAGAAACCTTCCGCATCGGACGGAAGGACAAAAAGGTCCGAACGCGCGAGCAAGTCGCACTTCATCCGTCCGTGGACCATTCCCGGAATGATGACCCGCTGCGTGAGATTCAGGGCCGCCGCTTTTGCGCGCAACGTCTCAGCCATCGCGTGCTCGTCGGGACCGGCGAGAACGAGTTTGGATCGCAGTACGCGCTGCGCGAGTTCCGCAAACGCATTAAAAAGCCTTTCCGGCCCCTTTGTCGGATGCAGTCGGCCCATGAAAAGAACGACAAGGTCCGTCGATGAAATTCCCCATTCCGCGAATCGCGAAGCGGTCGCAGAGCCGACGTACTCGTCAGCGTCGATGCCGTTGGGCACAATGACGTGCGGCGCGGTCGCGCCGAGCATCCGGTAGCTCTCAACCTCCTGGCTTGTCAGCGCGAACAATGTGTTCGCGGATCTCAGAACGGGCTTTTCCATCAGTTCGAGATATATCCGCTTCTTGACGGACCGATAGTTCAGGCGCGAACGATCAAAAACTCCTCTCTGATGATAGAAAAGTGGAACGTTCCAAGACTTTGCGAGACGACCCGCCAGCCAGGTCGGATAAACGAAAGGCAGATGCGTGTGGACGAGATCGAACCCGGCGATCGACTCTCGCAGCGCGCGCTTCATTGCCGGCGAGTACAGATACCGGCTCGAATTCCCTGCAAGGCCTATAGATTGTAGCCGGCGCCGAATGGGTTCCTCGAAAGTGAAATAGTGCACCTCTACCCCGCGGATAACCGTTGGACGGTTCGTCGGCACGTCCAGCACGTCGTCAAGATTGCTGTTGGTCGTGTAGACGGTCACTCGATGACCGGCTTGAACGAGCCCTTCGGCCACGGCGGCGACAGATGTAATCGGTCCGCCGACACGATAGGCCGGCTTGTAGCCCAGCGTGACATAGAGAATCTCAAGCGGGCGCACGGGTCGAACCATCGGCCAAAATTCCGTCACATGCAGACACGGCGTATGGCTTTCGCAATCTGATCAGCTCCCGGGCTTTCGCAACTGTACAAACGCACCCGCCACGCGCAGATCGCCGTCCGGAAGATCGGAAAATTCGCGCGCCAAATCCTTCCGCGGAATTCCGTCAACTCGCTCGTGCAACTGCTCGGTCAGCACCTCAAGTCCCAATTCATCCCACAGCCGACGATGCGACGAATATGTCAGTCTGTTGAGCAGGTACGGCAGCCTCCCCCGCATTGCCGACCAGGTTGCTCTCGAATAGGCGAGGTGACCATTCCATTTGTCAGCAGTTCCGTGAGACTTGAAATCGATCTGATGCGACATCAGCCCGCCGACGCGGAGGTAGCGGGCCATGGTTTTGTAAGCCGGAAACAGGTCGTCGATGTGTTCCAGAACGGCTTGCGAAATTATGAAGTCGACAGACGCGTCGGGGACAACATCCGATTCCTCCCATGGCGCCACATACCGCACCGCTCCCGACAGGCCCTGCAGGTCCCGGCGAATACCATCCGTTCGCGCGGGAACCAGAGACGCGTCGAGACGCGAAAAAACATCGTGCGGAAAGTCATACGTGTCGAGCTTTGGTCGCATCTCGGGAAACTCAGTATCGTCAGGGATGCGCGCTCGCGCGCGAAACATGTCCAGAAGCTCGTCGAAAACAACTAGATTTTTCTCTGCCGCCGCGTGAGCGACCCTGTCAAAGGCATAGAACCGATCGAAGCCGGACAAAAGCGCACTCAATCCGATGCCCAGGGAGTCACCAGGCCCGATTTCGGCCACGACTCCGGCAGTCTTCAGCTTGCCGTGACGCGCGGCAAAGACGGCATGGCGCAACCATGCGGAATAGCAGTAACGCGCAGAAATCGTGCCACCCGTGCCGCGTCTCAGCAGCGAATGCAGACCGGGGATATAGGTCAGCGCTCCAAGCATGACGTACTTCAGACGTTTCATCGCGCAGGTGTGTCCGTGCGAAGCGCCCATAAGTCGCGAGCAGGCTCCTGCTCCGCGGATGATTCGGTTTCCTGTGGTCTCTTCGCCTTCATCGATTCTCGCCGTGGCCCGCTACAATTCTATGCGGTATCGTCGCCGCCACGCTTCAAGCACCGCAAGCTGGAAAATCCGGTTTGCGCCGCGGTCGCTGCGCATGAGATCGCCGACGAGCGAACTCAGCTTGCTGTGAACAAAAAGCGGTGACTTGGCCCGGAGCAAGTCGTCTACCAGCGGTTTCCAGGCGCCCCTCAGCCACTCGGCGAGCGGGATCGTAAATCCCTGCTTTCGCTTTGCGTCGAACTCCGGCGGAAGCAGGCTCCTGGCCAGCCGCCGAAGGAGCAGCTTTCGACCGCGCCCCTTTACCTTAAGCGTTGCGGGCACGCTCGCGAACGCAAATTCAACAACTTGGCGGTCCAGAAATGGCGATCGCACCTCAAGGGAATTCAGCATGCTGGCACGGTCGACTTTGACAAGGATGTCATCGCTCAAGTAGACGGCGAAATCCAGCGCGGTTTGACGCTCAATCGATCCACTGTACTCCCCGGCAATACGCGAGCGGAACTGCTCGGGCAGTCGGCTCATTTCCGATCCGATCAGATCGCATATCGAATGCCGAAGCGCAGGATCAAGAAGGCGCGTCAGTGTCACTTCGGCCGGATACGAACCAAGGAGAGACAATGCAAGGTTTCTTCCTGGTGTCCCGATCTTGATGGTTCGTGAAACGAGCTGTTCCAACCCAGCCGCGTCGAGCTTCAATCTCCGCAGACAGTTGACCCGAGCAACCCATGGATAGTGCAGATAGCCTCCGAAGAGCTCATCTGCTCCGTCACCTCCCAGTGCGACCGTGCATCGCGTTCGCACAAGCTGACTGACCATGAACGTCGGTATCATGGAGCTATCAGCCAACGGCTCGTCGAATTGCTCCACCAGTCGGGGAAGCAGATCGAATGAGCCTTCGGTCGCGGGCAGCGTTTGGTGCTCGGTCCCAAGATAAGACGCAACCTGCTGGGCATGGTGGGACTCGTCGTGCGCCGCACTTCCGGGAAAACTGACGGAGTAGGTTCTCACTTTCGCGCGCGTTGACCGTGCAGCAATCGCCGCAATGATGCTTGAGTCCAGCCCACCGCTGAGGAGCACGCCAACAGGAACATCTGCGCTCAGCTGTTGGCTCACGGCCCGCGTGAGAAGTGCGTGCAGACGATCCTCCAGCTCCCGATCGGACTGATTTTCCGATTCCAGCGCGACCGGCATGTTCCAGTATCGCGTGACGTCGAGGCGTCCGCTTCGCGCGTCAAATTTCAGTTGGTGGCCGGCAGCCAGCTTGGAATAGCCCTCGAGAATGCATAGATCGCCAGGCACATAGCCGAACGCGAGATAGTGGTCCAGGCCGCTGGGACTGATCTTTCGCGGCAGTTCAGGGTGCGCGAGAAGCGACTTGAGTTCGGACGCGAAGACAAGTCGACGGCCGTCATGCCGATAGTAAAACGGCTTTTCACCGGCGCGATCTCGAGCGGCAAAGAGTGTTTGCGCATGGGTGTCGAAGACCGCAAACGCGTACATCCCATCGAGTTTCTCGAGGCATGCCGCCCCCCAGTTCGCGTACGC
Source organism: uncultured Alphaproteobacteria bacterium (assembly GCA_963741725.1). GTDB lineage: Bacteria > Pseudomonadota > Alphaproteobacteria > Micropepsales > Micropepsaceae > Rhizomicrobium. Next base: position 275,223 of record CAVUJC010000002.1, read on the forward strand.
GACGAGCAAGACTTCCGTATCAGATGCGCCTCTAAATTCTTGCCCCAGCTTTTGAAGCTCTCGCCGAACGTCTCGAAAATTGTAAATTTCTCCATTTAACACAATGACATAGCGACCATCGCGCGACAGCATCGGCTGGTGACCCGAAGCAGACAAATCGACAACAGATAGTCGCCGGTGTGCCAGCCCGACCGTTTCGTCCTCTGACATCCAGACGCCCGCATCGTCCGGACCACGATGGATCATCCGGTCGCGCATGAGACACAGAAGTTCCCGCGAGATGCGCGCGTTTGAGTCGAGATGGCCTAAAATTCCGCACATGGTGCTTTCATCGTCACATGTCGTTGTTCATGCAGAACTGCATCGGGCGTTCAAATCCGGATTCGGCAGCGCAGGTTTCCAAGAGATTCATTCTGCGCTTCCGGTTGAGGAAATCTGTTGCGCCCTCTTGTCCGAATTCCGCTTTGATAAAACTCTAACCAACCCATAGCACCTCGAAGACGAATTCGACTTCATCCGGCTGGAATCATATACTGCAGCACTGCATGAAAGTGTCCGTCATCACCGTCAGTTACAACGCGCGCGCAACAATTCGCGACGCGATAGAATCTGTGCTCTCGCAGGATTACACGGACATCGAGTACATCGTGGTCGACGGCGCATCGAGAGATGGTACTGCTGAAATAATTCGCCAATATGGGGACCGCATCGACCACTACGTCTCGCAACCGGACCACGGTATCTACGATGCGATGAACAAGGCCGTGAAATTGGCCACAGGCGACCTGGTGGGATTTCTGAATGCCGACGACATGTTCGCCGACCAAAGTTGCGTCCGCCGGATAGCGGACGCCGCCGCGACGACCGGCTGCGATGTCGTCCTCGGCGACGTTCAAATCGTCCATCCCGAGCAGACCGGCCGCACGATACGTTTCTATACTGCGCGCGGATTTGGCCGCCATTGGATCGAGCAGGGCGACATGCCTCCGCATCCCGGCATGTATGTCAGGCGCTCGGTGTTTGAACGCTACGGAGACTTCGACCTGCAATTTCGGACATCCTCCGACTTCGATTTTGTGGCGCGCATTCTCTACGTCCACAACCTGGCTTACCGGCTCTTGCCTTACACACTCGTAAAGATGCGCCATGGGGGCAGGTCCACTGCTCTTCCGTTCGGCCCGTTTAGAACCTTGCGCGACGTTTATCGTGCGTGCCAAAAAAATCGCATTCCAGTTACGCCCTTGAAGCTTGCGTCAAAGTATGTTCGCAAACTCGGGCAGTTTTTCATCCAAAACTAGCCGCGTCCCGGAGTTGGCTCGCGGCGGCAAAAAAAGCTCGTCTCAACCATCACGGCCGGCGCGCAAAAGCGCTAGTTTTGACTCAATATCGAAAGTGATGCTGCGGTCACCGCAAGCTGACTGGTGATTTGCGTGACGTCCTTCAGAAAATCCGACCAGCTAAACGGCCTGAGATCGCGAGGGACCACGATGGTTGAGCCCGGCGGTATGTCCCTGCCCCCGCCAAATGCAAACCACCCGGACTCGATCGGTGCGGAACTACCATCCGGATAAATTATGAACGTGCGGTCCTCGTCCGCGGATTGGGTCGCGCCACCGGCGAACTTGACGTAGTCCGAAAAGCTGAGGCCGCTTCGATATTGGATCGCGCCAGGATTGAGTACCTCGCCCGACACCGTGACGGTTGAGGGCCGCTTGGGAATGAACAGCGTATCGCCCGGCTGCAGAACGAAGTCGAGCTCTGGCTTGGCCGCGAGCTCATCGGGGTCGGCTGTAATGACTATGCGCCCAAGCACCGGTTCCTCGCGCAGATTTCGCGCCAGCGAGGTCAGGTATGCGCCGGCCGAAGCCAGATCCGCCGATTGCGAGCGCTGGGTCAGCATCAAAGTCGGGACTTCGTTCTCCAGCTCGCGAGCTGAACGTTCGTTGCCTTCGCGCTCGGTGATTGCAGCATCGCGGCGCGTGAAGATCGCTCCATAGGGGTAGGCCACGTCCGACATTCCTCCGGCGCGCTTGATCAGTGCTGAAAGATGCTCGTCCCTCGTGATGTCGAACACGCCTGGATACCGGACTTGTCCATCGACAGTGACGGTACCGTCCTGGCGGTCGGAGTACACAGGACGTACGCGAACAACATCCAGCGGGCGCGTAGCGACTGCCGAAAGCTGCCCGGCGTCGCCTGAATAATTGGAACGCACGGTGTGGCTCATGCCGCGCATCTGATCGATCTCTGTTGACGTCACCTCGATCGAGGAAAGGTCGGCGGACTGCTGCACGCCACCTGCCGCGAGAAGCATGTCTGCCAACGAAGTCCCGGGTGCGCCCAGATACGGGCCAGGCTCGCGAACGTCGTCCAATATCCACACCAGATTGTCCGAGGCCGTCCGCAGCAATGCATCATCCGAAACGTGCAAAAGGCGCGCGAGCTGATTGACCACTTCTGAGTCCGACATCGTCGTGAGCGGCGTGGAATGGTTCAGCGAGCCGTTCCGGTTCGCCAGCGCCCGCGCCTGAGCCAGAGCGGCGGACTCTGAACTGTCATTCTGCGTCGTGCCGCGATAGCGGGGGTCGTTGGCATCAAGATCGTTCGCCAGAGAGCCGGCGGACGCTCCCGGGCCATAAGTCGATCCGCCGTTAGGCGGGACTGCCCCGAGGCCGCCATTGGCCGGTGCCGAACCACCGGGATAAGTACCGCCGGTCGCGGTGTCGTCGAAAAGAGGCTCAGTGCCGGGAGGCAACGCTTCCATGGACCGTGAGTAATTCGATCCAGATGCAGCGCCCGACCGAATTCCACTTGGATCTGGCCGGCCAGAATTGTCGTTCTCCACCGCAAGGCTGCTCGGCGCGCCCGATCTTGAGTAAGCCGCGTTGACGCTCCTCGTCACGAAACTCGTCAACGACGCGATCTGAGCGCGCGTCAGAACGAAGACAAGGTCCTCGCTCCTGAGCGGTACCGTGCTGGATTTGCGGATGGCGCCGGCTACGGAAAACGGAACGATTGTGACCGCGTTGGTTACGGGGTCTCGGCGCAAGATGATCGCGAAGGGCGCATATCCGTCATATGAAAGGTCGGATGCCGCATGAAACAAATCGCTTGCTGTCGCATTTACGGACAGGGGATACATGCCCGCCGCGGCGACCGCACCACGAAGCGATATCCTGCCTTCCGCCGATGTGTGGTTCGCCAGCACGACAAGAATTTCGCCGCTTCTGACGAGCGCGCTTCCTGTCGTCGGCATAAGGGAGAGCCGCCCGTTGGGGAGCAAGCCGATTTTTGCAAGATTGTATGTGCCGGCAATTTCTACGCCGCCGGCAAGACGCAGCAAAGCAGCCGCCGGCGTGCCGCGGCTGGCCGAAGTCAGTTCGTAAATGCCGGGCCTCGTGACGGCACCTGCCACGGCCGCTGTCAGCGCGACCGGTGGAACGTAAACTGTGTCGCCGTCGCGGAGTGGACCCAAGTCCCTTGAACCTCCCTGCGCGATCACCGAATACAGATCGACAATGCGCGTTCCCCAGGAACCGCTGATCCGAATGCTACGCAGACTTCCCGATTTTTTTATGCCGCCTGAGAGCAGAATGACGTCCAGTGGATTGGCCAACCCACTGACGATGCGTTGCCCCGGGCTGCGCACTTCTCCCGAAACCAACACAGACATCTGATGGATTGCGCCGAGCGTCACAAAGACCTTGGTCGACACAAAGGTTTGAGCGACCTGTGCCTCGAGATCGGCGCGAAATTCGCCGAAACTGCGTCCGGCCGAAAGCATGGGGCTCAGCCGCGGAAGTGTGATCGTGCCGTCACGGTTTATGCGGACCCGGTAGGTTGAATTCTCCTGGCCGCGGAACGTGACGACGAGGTCGTCGCCCACGCCCAGCACATACCGATCGGACAGCGCGCCCTGCTGGTTGATCGAAATAGTCGACGGCTCACCCAGCACGTCGTAGCCGAATTGTTTCAGGATCTCGCCGGAGCGCCGAAGATAAAGCTGCTCGAGGTGAGAGGGCGGGTCTTGGTCGTTTTGGGAACGCTGCGGTGCGTAAGTCCGGACCGTCGGGTCCAGTGAATTGTCGTCAGCCGTTCCATCCGCTTGGCCCTGCTGAATCGCTCGCAGCATCTCAGGCGAGACCGAACGCAGAAGATCGGGAGAAACAGATTGCGCAAGCGCGATCGAGCCGGCGAAAATCGACAATGCGGAAATGCATGCGGCTGCCCATCTCGTACGGGCTTTGCGCTTGGCGCTGCCCGAGAGTGATTTCACGAGATAGTCTTTCAACGAGAAAAAACTCCAAATACGTTTACACCGTTACCATAAATGCAGCTTGGCTTCCGAGGGCCAAAAATTCAATCGATTTAGCGAGTTGCAAACAGTTGAGTCGAATATATGCGAATGTCTGTGAACGCTGGGGCGAGTGAGTCGGCCGTGAACCTGCGCGACTCACGCAGCGGTTGATCCTGGTAACTGGAATATGTCCGCGCCCCCTTCAGACGGTCAGTGACTCTGTATCCGATTGTCAACGGACGGGGCTGACGCAAAAGTGGTTTCGTCGGTCACCTGAAACGCGTTCCCATCCGCCTTTTGCACATTCGGGCCGTCTTTTCCGGCCAAGAAGTCATCAAGCCACGCGAGACTAAAATAGATCGATGCGAGAACGATAAGAATGAGTGACGCAAGCGGTGGAAAGACCGTCGCGCAGACCGAGGCCGCGCCTACGACACCGAGATAGACAGTCAGAGAAGCATGCATTCCGAAACGGTGCTGAAGACGATGGTGGAAATGGTTTCTATCAGCTCCGAACGATGAATATCCCCTGCCCAGCCGATTGGCTATTAGCCTCAGGCAGTCCAGGACAGGGACAAAAAACCATACTCCAACCGTTTGCGCCGATACGCCCCAGCTGTTGTGAGCCCATATCGCCATCACGCCAACGACGAATCCCAATCCATACGCGCCGCTGTCGCCCAAAAAGGAGCGGCCGCTCATGTTGAACGCAAACGCGATCAAGGACGCGCCGCACAGCAAAATGGACGTTGACTGGGCCGTTCCGCTCGTTGACATGGCAAGGCACATCGACCAGATGATGACCAGGCCGATCACCAGTCCGTTCTGGCCGTCTGCCATGTTGACCGCATTTACGAAGCCCGTGAGCGACAGCACAGCGAACGGAAATGCAATCCACTGCGGAATATGGACAACTCCCACTCCCTCCCAGCGAATCTGCGTCGGAATCAGATTAGGATCGATGACGAGCGCGATGGACGAAAAAAGCAGAACGGCAAATAGGCGTATGGAAGGCGACGTCGATCTCCGATCGTCCATGTAGCCGACCAGAGCTGTTCCGAAACCGCAGAGCAGAACGACCTTCAGAATTGCGGATTCCACACTGGCGTGAAGCAGAATGTTCGCAACGCACCAGAAAAACAGCGGAAACAGTATTCCCATCCCCGCGACAAGCGGCGTCGGTGACTCGTGCGTCTTTCGGAAGCCGTCCGGTTCGTCCATGACGCCGAGCAGCTGGCCGATGGACCGCGATCGAACCAATATCGCAAACGACATAGCTACGGCGGCAGCGCCGATGGCCAGCCAAACCACGGCATGATCTGCAAGCAAACTACGCACCTCGCCTCTGCCGGTCAGAACCAGTGAAACTCAACACAACATGCGAATGCCCGCGCTCGACGCCTTTTTGAATGCGGGCGATAACTGATGTCAATCGTCAACCTGCCTAACCACAAACACGTTGCGAACATTCAATCTACATTTGTCCGAAATCGCGCCCAGGAAACGAAGTCTCAAAAATGTCCCTTGTGGCCGCAGTCTCGAATCAGTAGCGTCCGCGCCGTTTTTTTTTGCGCCCATCAAACGACTTGATCAACGGCTCCGCGACGCGGCTCCCGCAAGAGAATTTGACTAGAATTCGATCGACATGGAGCCCTCAATCGCCGCCGCAAGTCCGCGGCCGGGCCGCAGTTGATCGTCCTGAACACGAGCCGCCAAGTCGAACTTCGATGCCGTCCAGGGGACCGAGACGCGCGCTTCGCCGATATCGATAGTGACCGGGGCCGAGGTGAGCGGATTTGCAGCGCCCGTAAACGGCGTCGAAACCTCAGCCCGGTGGAATGTGAGAGTAAAAGTCCGATCTCCGACATCAACGACACTCGCCTGCACCGTAAGGAGCCGAGAGTCGCTATCCAGACTGAATCCGAGATCACGCCCGCGATAACGCATGCCGTCGACCGGATATTTGGAGTCGTTGTACGAAACGCCATAACCGACGTTTCCAAAGCTGAAGATGTCGCGCGTTGCGATGCTGTCGGTGTATTCGGCCGTCAGGCGAACATACTGGGCCTCGATCGGTATCCAGACTGACGCTCCAAAAAGGTGGCTCGAGTACGAGTGCGCAAACGGATTGGTGTCCTCATTCATCACTTGTGCGTACAGCTCGAACGGCACGCCATACAGACTTCTGGTGTAGTGGATGTCGATGATGCCTTCGTCGTTGGTTCGACTGGGATGCAGGCGGTCGTTGCGAATGTCGAAGTAGGTCGCCAGAGGCTTGCAGGGATGTCCGTGGCCGCAAAGTTCATCGGTCCGCGCAAAGCCGATTTGCAGCCCGGGTGCCGGATTGAATGTGAAACGGAACCCGTCCCAGTAAGTGTTTGCAGCTATCCGTCTATCATCGAGCCAGCCGACGAGGAACTCCATTTGCCACGGCCCGATCCAACTCAGCCAAGACGATGTCGGGGCAGCGGTGCTGGCCCGCTCGATTCCGACCTGCGGAAACGGACGCGCGTTGTTGGAGTAAGAAAGCGCGGATATCCATCCTGGTCCCCACCAATGTGAGAGATACCCCGCATACACAATTGCGTTGCCGACCTTCTGCGAGACATAGCTGCCATCGGGCATGAACAGGGTCTTGCCGCTTCCGAGTTTTTGAGCAAACACTCCCGCCGAAATTCGTACCGCACTGTTCGATGTCATGTATTCGAGCGACAGTTGAGCCTCGCCCTCGGCGAGATTCATTCCGTCGAAACTCCTCACCGTGTCCGGACTGTTGGTCGCATCGACCGCGACCGTCGCCCGCACGTCGCCGAGCCGCATTTGTTGTTCGGCCCTTTGGAGGACACGGCGCGCGGCCTCCCGAACATAGGGCGGCTGCACCGAAAGCGCCTCTTCAATATGAAGATCTGTGAGTATTCCGCCCCATGGGATGGGCCAGTGAGTCGTCACGTCGTCGATGACACCGGCGTTGGCCAAAATCTGAAGGTCGGACCGCAGCTGCAAGTCGCCAACTTCGGCCCAGGGTGAGGCCTGTGCGGGCAGACACACTATCGATGCCAATACCAACAGTACTGAAAGAGTGCAGTAGCGCTTCCATTCAACCAGGGCGCGAGACATCGCAAGTTGAACGCAGTCATCGACGTGCTGAATCGAGGCGGCCATTACCGCGTATAACAACCTTGCGGGATCCGGTCACGTCAACAGGGCTTCAAGCGCGCCGTGAAAGCGACCCGGCCCGGAGCGGACTCCGACGCTGCCACGTTCGAACGAAATTGCGACTTGATAGGGCAACCCGACGTCGATCACGTACTGGGCGGCTGAGGTCCCGGTCAGAGTTAAGTGTCGAGTTGTCGAATGGCGGGAACTTCTACAGCCTCAAACGAACAAGAGCCGTCACTGGTCGATGGCGCCAGTCTACAACACCGTCAGACCGCACTCCCCGCTTGGATACCGGCAGCAGGCGCGACAAACCTTTGCGCAGCTGATGTTTTATCTGGATGCGACATCACCGATACCGTAGTCTCGCGTTCGCTGGTACAAAAAAGACGTTAGGCCATCCGGCGCACGCTTTTTTTGGAAACTTGCGAATTAGTCCCACCGCTTTTTCAAGTTCGCACTCATGGGCGAGTCTCCGTTGGTCAAGCCGGGCATGAAACCATCCGGACGCATCAAACCTCGCGCATCATTCGTCAATTCGAAGACCTTTGACATCTTGGCGGCATCGCCCTTGATCGTCTGGTACGGCTTCGCAATTGCGGGGATCATAATCAAGAATGCCCCCACGCTTTCGCATCAGTACAAAGCGATGGATTGGGGCATGGCGCTCGATCTCGTGGCCCAATTGGCCACGATGGCCTTCTTGGGATTGCAGGTCATCCTTTTCTTGGTCCGACACCTTCCAATCGAGAAGGCACCTGGCGTCCTGGCGCGCGCGACAGGTCTTGTTGGTGCAAATCTGCCATTCGCATTCCTATTGACGTCGCGCGTGCCGTTGTCGATTGACTGGTCAGTCGCGTCGACCACAGCGACGATAGTCGGCACAGTCACAGCGGTCTGGGTCGCATTCCATTTGGGACGGGCCTTCAGCATATCGCCCCAGGCGCGCAAGCTGGTCATGATCGGGCCCTACCGCGTAATCCGGCACCCGCTCTATCTGGCCGAATTTGTTGCGATGTTGGGCATCATGCTTCAACACGCGCAACCCTTGTCGGGGCTGATTGCACTCGCCTGCACTGCCGCACAATTCGCGCGTATGCATTATGAAGAGATCGTTCTACGGTCCGCGTTCACGAGCTACGGCGCGTACGCGGCGAAAACCAAGCGGATCATACCTCTTCTCTATTGAAGGGAACTGGAGCACGCTCCACACCCAATTCGGTAAAACTCGACACCAGCGTCGGCAGGCGCGACGTCCGCTTCGCAACCGAGGTATCGCAGATCACCCCCGGCTCTGTAACGCTATCGACCAGGAGCGCACCGCAGGTTCAGAAGAACGACGCCATCATTGCCTGTGCCTGCAGAATTTTGCCGATCGAATTCCTCAGGAATGCCGGCGTGATGATAGAAACGAATTTCGGCACGGCCTGAGCCAACGCGCGTATTGAGCCCCGGTGTTTCCCGGTTCGGCTTTGCAGAACGCCAAGAGTTTGTCAGAATGGCGGATCGCGATTGCCAGATCAGCTGCAGACCCCGTAGCTCAGCAGGATAGAGCAACGGTTTCCTAAACCGTAGGTCACGTGTTCGAATCACGTCGGGGTCGCCAGAAATAACACACTACTTTCATATACTAACGAGACACATTTCTGGTCTACCAATTCGATTTTTTGGCCGAAAATCGCTCTGGGTAAACGACTGGGTAAACGGCGGCGGGAGTTCGACGGACGCCCGACGACGCAGCCCGCCGTCCGGCCGTCCATTGGCGCTGCCTGTCGGCAAGATCGGCTTCCGTGCGCCAGTGTCCCGATGCCGGTTGTACATCTCGGTCGGCGAAGATCAGCAAGCGCATTTGTAAGGTAATCGTCAGCGTGCGGTATGTAGCTCGCTGTGTGTGGACCACCGCAGCGGCACATTGTTAAACGCGGACCAGCGTTCAAATAGAGTGTTCGTAAAGGCCTCGAGTTCAATGGCGCGCGAACACTCCGGCGCGCGATACGAAAGCAGCGGACGAAGAGTTGCACCTGTTTGCGACGGCACGGCATGAAGGTCCGAGAGCACGACAATCCCCGTCAGGTCACGATAGCGAAGTGAACCGTCAGCGACGCGTTTCTGCATAACACGCTCCAAACCGTACGTTACCAGCTCCGGAACAAGCGTTTTGGCGTCCTCGTTTAGGATAATAAGGACGCCGAGAGCTTCCGGAATTTCAAATATTGCGCGCGTGTCGCGTATCTGACGATCTGCGTTCGCCACGCTTCTCTCCACCCCCTTCGCGATGTAGTCGAACATCTTTAGCCGCTGCTCTTTGCCGTCCGGTAGGCGGGCCAATATCAACTCTGTCGAGTGTTGACCATATGCAAAGATGCCTCGTTCCTGCATGAGTTTCTTGATGAACTTCTCCGGCTTGTAGTCCGGATCATCACTCCAGACTTTTTGTTCGACTATGATCTTACGATTGGAAAGCAAATAGTCGGCGCGTCTTTTCCCGGGCGCGACGTTCGCTCCCGGGAGCTGATCGATGTGCTCAAAGCCCTCGTAGCCGCAAATGAACTCTTCAAAACGTTCTTGTAGCGGCCTGCCCGAAATCAGAACACTCATCGTGATCCGCCCTCTTGAACCGTTCAGAACAAACTAAGAACATCTGACCCCTGTTGTCGAGAGTTGTATGATGAAGTCGCCCAAATTTTCGAGCAAATTCTATGTCCACGCCCAAAACCGGAGAGTTCCAAGAGATCGCACACAGCGGCGGACAGATCACATTTTCTGTCGTCACTGACGCAGACGGCCATCGGGCCTTCCAGGTTGGTTGGAAGCATTCTCGGCCCACTCCGTCGGCGATTTTCGCCATCTATGCCCTTCCCGAAGGCATTCCGGTCGGAACCATTAAACTTGGTGGAATAGGACAGCCGTGGAACCCACCGCCCGCCCAAAATTGTGTTCCGGTCTTCATCGCGTCGGACACGCAGGGGAAGTTCGGCCACCAGTGCCGCCAATGTCAGGGATATTGGCGAAGCAGTGGGGCTGCCATCATGTGCCCATACTGTGGAGTGCACGGACAACGTCATGAGTTCCTCAGCGACGCGCAATTGAATTATGTTGCGCAGTACTGCGACACACTCCAATCGGTTCTGCGATCTGCCGAAGATGGTGAACACGCTATCGATATGGATGCCGTTTCCGATGCAGCCGGCAAAGATGTTAAAAAGCCCGCATTTTATTACGCCGAAGAAAGTCAGCAGAAGAATTACAACTGCGCCGCATGCGGAACGTTTAACGACATTATTGGCAAATTCGGCTATTGCTGTGTCTGCGGGACCCGTAACGATCTGCAGGAGCTTCAGAACGGGACACCGGAAAAGATTCGCTCGCGGTTAAGTCGAGGTGAGTCAGCTGAGCGATGCGTCGCCGACGCGGTAGGCGCGTTCGATACTTTCGTTCGTCAATACAGCAGGCAAATCGAACAACGAATTCCAATGCGACCCAATCGCAGAAACCGTTTGGGTCGCATGACATTTCACAATCTGAAAAACACAGCGATGGAATTGAAGGCGGTTGTCGATATCGACATACTCGACACGTTGACGGCTGACGACGTTCAGTTTGCGGAATTGATGTTTCGTAGACGACAAATTTACGAACACAACGGAAGTGTTGCCGACGAAAAGTACTTGGCCGAAAGCGGGGACAGCACCGTCCGCAAGGGACAAGTCGTGCATCAATCGATGGAATCGGCCCATCGAATAATGTCGCTTATTGCGAAGATGGGTCAGGCGCTGCATCAAGGCTTCCATGAAATTTTTCCCCCGGAAGCTGGTCCCATTGACGAGTACAAAAGGCGCGAAGCGTTAAAACATCAAAATTCGCCGCCGACCGGATGAGGACCACCTGCGACGATCAAGCTGAAATCGTCAAAACTCTGGGTGATGGCATAACGCACGAGCAAATGAGAGACGTTGTGACGTTCTACTTGCGAGATCATCCCGATGAACAGCAAAAGTGGATGTTCGTTCTAGCATCCGACGCACTAGTCGCGGCGTACCAATGCAAGAAACCTTGAGTTTGTGGACGTGTCGAGTGACTAGCCGTTTCAAATACGAAAGGGCCTTCCTGCGTATCGAACCAATCACCGCATGAGGCAAACGTCAACTTAGAAGCGCCGTCGGCCAGTTGTGCCGGTAGACACGTCTGTTAGTGTTTCAACCTGATTTTTTTGCTCGCTCAGACCTTTCAATTAGATCCGGCCTCTGAACCTATGAAAAAAGGTACTTCGCTATATCTGGATTTGGTCCGCGTCTTGGCGGCACTGACTGTGTTCATGGAGCACTTCAGAGAGCACACAAAGAAGTTTCTCAAGGGGTTTTGGACGTCACATCCTTTTTTAGCATCGCACACCAACCCCTACAGTCACACAGCTGTATTGGTGTTTTTTGTTTTGTGCGGATATGTGATCGCCCATGTGCTGGCCGAACGCGAACGATCGCTCGTCAACTACGCGGCGAGCCGCCTTGCCAGGCTCTACTCTGTAGTGCTTCCGGCTCTGGTTTTAGTCGCGGTCTGCAATTATTTGATAGAACTAAAATTTCGAGGCATTTATGACAGCTTCTATAAGACGAAAAACGTCGCTGGCATTTTCTATTATATTTAGACGGCTCTTTTTACGAATAGCTTCTGGCTTTGGCCTAATCTAGAACAGCCAAATGCCTACACATTTTGGTAGTTGAGCTTAGAGGCATCATACTATGTGGGGATTGCTATGGTCATCTTCGCAAAAGGCAGAGTTCGCATTCTGTGCGTGGCACTGCTCGCAGTTCTGGCGGGTAACACAATAGTGCTGTTAGCGCCAACATGGATACTGGGATACCTCGTCTATTATGTCTCAAAGCGCATAGAAATAAGTATAGGATAGGCACTAGCGCTTTGGCTGGTAAGTACGGCTCTCCTTTTGCTTTGCTTTCTCTTCGAGACAAAACTTACTCAGCCTCTTCCATTCTTGAGGACACCGAATGGAACAATAGGCGAACTATCGGCGTATTACCCGGCGGCGGTTTGCTTCGCCGTAAGCGTCTTCACATTTGATAAGTTCTCTGATCGTGCCGAAGCTCTCTTGCTCCCGTTCGCGGGCATAATCCGTTACTTGGCTTCGTTGTCCTTTGCACTCTACTTGTTCCATCAGCCTCTGCTGTCCTTGTTCCGTGTGTATACGCCGCACACTTGGTCGGTTGCTGTTCAAGTTGCCTCACTCGTTGGAGGTAGCTTTCTCGTCGTCGCAATTCTTGGTTACATTTGCGAACAATCGAGAGTTGCGTACAAGCGACTCTTGCTGACGGCACTAGTAACCAGAGCCAGCGTCCCCTAAAAAACCAAAAATCCGCTCCGCACTGACAATTTTACATCCTAGGCAGACTGCACAGCGCTCTTAGAGCCAGTCATTGGCCACGTCTTCGCACGTCAGGACTGTTGCATAGGAGTACCTGTTCTCGCGGCATTTTGAAGGACAGATTTTTCGCGTGGGATCGGCAGTATACTCGACAGGGGCGGCACTCATCGTTTCAATTTGAAAGTCATAGTTGATTTCGGTGATTGCGACTTAATAGCAACTGAACACTCTGTAGTCGAAAGGCTGTGCGTTCTTGGCTAAACGAGTTCCGTTCCCGCTTCCGTTCAGACACCTGCGCACCGTTAACGGTGGCGCAACGAGAGGCTATGTAATTGGTGCGATGTTCACCGCCACATACTCCGACAAGGCGGAGCGCTTGGCTGCGTCATGCGAGAAATTCCAACTGCCGTATTGCCTGTACGAGGTCCCCACTGTGCATCGCTCCATGAGTATTCGAGGCACGGACGATCTGGCATTTACGAAGGCAAATTTTATTCGCCATCTGCTTACCACTCACAAGAAGCCCATTTTGTACTTGGACGCCGACTGTGAATTCGCGTCCGAGCCTGAACTGATTGACCAACTCGTGATGTCCGGATGCGATTTCGCAATCTACAACGGATTTGCGGACGACCGAACTGACAGGTTCGTCCCGGTCAAGCTCAATCTTTCGTCGGGAGTTGAGCCGACAAAGAATCGCTACTATCGCTTTTCGGGCAGCGCACGTTGGTTCTCATCTACACAGTTGGTTTGCTCCGGCTGCACGCAATTTTATGGAAATTCGCTGGCGGTGCGGGCTCTTCTTTCCAAGTGGCACCAAACTATAGCTGCCTTTCCAGGTTCCGCCGACGACGCGTGCCTTGACTTCGTGTTCAACAATCTCAGCAGGCGATCGTGGCTTTCGTGGTTGTTGCACGTAACGTGGCTTCCTAAGTCCTATGCCCGCTACGCTTGGTGGATCCACACCAAACCAATAATCAACCACCCAGATTTTCCGGCTGACGGCTCCAGCTTCACCCGCATCAAAGATCCAAAAGGCCGAAAACGCGCCTACTTTTCGCGCATGCGACGGAGAGATCCAGCCTCCCAATTCGCCCCGAATTCTATCATCGACACGGAACAGCACATGCTGTGCAAGCTCGTCGACGACAAAATTGTTCCAATCGAACCAATAGTCGAGGAATTTTGGCTTTAGCAGCAGCGCGCGCTTGCCGTTTCGGCTAAGATTCCTACTTCCGCTGCCCACTCGGCGACAGGGACCGTAATGGAGATAGAGAAGAAACTCGAGCGCGCCACCAAGGCCATGCGTCGAGGTTTGCTTACTGAAGCTGAGCGAGAGTGCGCATCAATTCTTAGAGAATTTCCGCATGACTATCGCACACTCTTGCTGTTGGGCCAGATCCTAACCCGTTCGGGGCGGGAGCCGGACGCGCTAGCGGCCTACGACGGTGCCGCCAGAGCGAGCCCCGGTGCCGCTTATCCGTTCACAATCCTTGCGACGAAGCGGTTTCGTCAGGCATTTGGTGCACCTGCCCCGCCACGACCAACGATCTCGCGCCCCGGACGCCGCATCCAAATGCGGTCGCTTGGTTCGGATGGCAGATTTGGCAACCAGATACTCCAGTACGCGTTCGTGCGCATGTATGCCCAGCAGTACGGACTCGTCGCCGAGTTTCCGGATTGGATCGGACGCGATATTTTTGACTTTGACGATCCCTTTCCTAGCGAAAAATTGTCGGTTGTTACTGAGAAACATGCTGACCTCTTCGGTTCTTTGCGAGGACAAACAGGTCAGGTTTTCGCCGATACCGACGTTCGAGGGTATTTCTGCGGAAATACCGGGGAGTGGGGCGCGCGGAAGTCTCAGTTTTGTGCGCTCTTCACACCGGGGCGAAAAGTCGAAAACCTACTTGCCCAAGCATTGGACAAGATTAGAGAACGGGGCACGACTATTGTCGCCATCCACCTCAGGCAAACCGACTATGGCTATGGACGGTTCTGGGTGGCGCCGTCGAGCTGGTATCTTGCGTGGTTGCGGACGATATGGCCGGAACTGGATCGACCAATCCTGTATATCGCATCTGATTTGCGGCACCCTACCCAGAGTTTTCGGATTTTGCTCCATGTTCCGCCGGCACACTCGGCATTGAGATTCCGGGTGCAAATTTCCTTGTCGATCATCACGTTCTACGCAATGCGAACTGCCTCGCAATTTCCAATAGTACGTTTTCATTCACGGCTGCGATGCTAAATCATCGCGCTCGATCGTACTTTCGTCCGGATCCAACTCTCAAGAAGTTGGTGTCTTTCGATCCTTGGTCGTCCGAAGTTTTGAAGGACGCAATTGTAGAAGCCGAAGCAATCTGCATCCCAGAACGGTTGCTGATTTAGAACAAACTATCTCCAAGCGATATGGTGGTCCATTGGGGAAGTTTTTGCAGCTCGTGGACCAATTTTGCACGATCGATTCACAACGGTCTTATGATCTTTGAAACCGAAGGCGAGACGTCTCTGACCCTATTCCTTTGCAGAAAGGACATTCGTCATGTTCGACTGCTTGTCGTCGAGGATACCGATGTACTGGAAAATCTCCTCAACAGTACCGATGATGTTTTTCATCAAGCTCGTATCGACTTGATACTCTTCCGATTGCAAGCAGAGAGTGTAGCGGCTGGGGTTCCGTCGGAATTTTTCGCGCTGGGATACCGGGTTTTTCTCCTGTCAGAGAGCGCAGTCACGCCTGTAACTTCGTGCTCGTCCCGCGAACGAACGAGCTACTTGGCTATACGCCGCGAAATTGCGCACGAATATCTGTCTCCAATAAGGGGCCTCTTTTTGCGGGTGCGAGACAAGTTTGGGCATCGATTGCGGTGACTGACACTGCTCGTTCGAATTGATGAGTCAACTCATCTTGGCGGTCAAAGTGCAATTTGTCAGGCACTCTGACCTCACGCCCGTTCGTTGATCAGGCGCGAGCCAGATAAGAGCGGAAAATCCCTCAGGACTTGTGGGTAACGGGTTAGCCTGAGGGATTCCCAACGGAACCGGTGCACGGACCGGCATACCCCATTAGACCCTCTCCTGCTTGCCAAAGCTTGAAAGTGGTGTAGCCGGTTTTATTGATCGGTTTGAGGAGACGAACAATCCGAGAAAAGTGCCCGGTAGGTCCCAGCCGGCCGGGCGCAAGGCGTTGCGTGCGCCTCTCGCTACGCACCGCAATTTTCGCCAAAACGACCAGTTAGACGACAGTCGAAATCTTTAGATTGTGTCGCGGATACAGTATCTCCGTCAGATTGAAGTACCAAATGGCCAGCGCGCGAAGGCTCAGCTACGACCATCCGGTTAGGTCAAGATCCGGACGAGGCGCGCACGGTAGCCGACATCTAGGACGTTCCCGGGATGCGGTGTTCGCATCGCTCCCGTCCTCGTCGGGAAACGCAAGGCGCGTAAAGCGCTCGTGGTTTAAAAAAATGACGGAATGTCATCATGGCTCCCTGGGTCGGGTGGGGGCGATAAGTGAACTCACGGGCGCCAATTCCCACCCCGGTGGTGCCTCAATGGAAGTGGGCGACTATGCTGACGCGGGCCTACCAGCTCCATTTTTCTAACTCCTCCGAGAGGATTGTCAGTTCCTCATCGCTGAGCTCCGCGAACGTACTTTCATCGGTACAAATCCTTCTGTGAGGATCGCCACGAACATCCACTAGTAACGGACGTTGCGACGTCGGTTTGTCACCGGCGAGCAATCGGCGGAGCTCTATGACAAAGTACTTTTCAGCGTCGAGGGGAAAAGGATCGCCTTCTCGAAGAACAAGCGCTCGTTGATCGTGAAGTCCAATGGACGTCTCAACCGCAAGAACCCTTTGCTTGAGCATTCTCCTCATCGGCTTGTCGCCTCGAGCCTCTTGATTCGATCCTCAAGTTCGGCCGTTTCGATCGCCCTGCGCTGGGCTTCCAAAAGGCAAGTAATCTGCGCGGCCTCGTCGGGAGTCACCGCGCCATTCGACACAGCGCCAAATTGGGGATCCCAGCGCTGTAGTCACGTCCTTGGACGACACCAATTCGGGCAAATTCAAATCAATCGACGTGATTTTCGAGCCGGCCAAACCCGCGCTAGAATTAGCTCCGCCGCCTTAATGTCTCCCCGACTTGCTCTGTTGATGACTTTTCGCAAAATATCAGAAGCCTCGCTGTCGGCGAGCTGGTCGAGGACGACCGTCGCTCTGTTTCGCGAGCCCTGCGGGCGTCCAGGCCCTCCAGGATTTCCTTGCGCGAATGGACGCCCGACTTTGCGCGTTTTTTTGTCGATTTTAAACGTATCACTCACCGCGGTACCTCACTTGGAGTCGTGCAACTCGCTCGGCGTGGCGGGCGAAACACGTACTGGTCGTCGGCAGGGCCATTTGCCAGTCTGGTACGGCAGGGATTTGGTCTCGTCCGTCTTGGTCCGACAATGCGGGGACACCACCTTTGTCGAAACAAGCAACGCCGGTACACCGCTGCGTTTACCGGTAACGAACCCCTGTGAACTCCCACCCGCCAACGGCAATGTGCGCGTGGAGACCTCCACCAACGCCCAAATCTACCATTTCGGGGTTTTCCATGACCCATATTGCTTTGGCCTTCACGCCAGGCTGCTTGGCACCCGCAATTCGCTTAACGACGATGAAAGTCTTCGCACCCTTGTCGGTTACCCGAATGGCCAGGTGGGGCTGAATGGCATCCCAGATGCGTTTGCGTTTGCCCTTCTCGGCTGGTTTGAGCGCTTTGAGACGGTTATCGGTGAGCATTTCTCGGTGCGGCATCACGGCCTCCTCGTGAACTGCGGCTCGTCGAACCAAATACCGCTGGGTACACTCGGGGTAAACGGACTGGTCGGGTCTGCCGGTGTTCTCCCCGGTATCGTTCAGTATCCGATTTGATCCAATAATTAAAGGATTTTATGTCCTTAAGTTGCCAGGAGGTAGTATAAGGTTCCATGTTGTATCCAAGTGAATTTGGTTTCCTAAACCGTAGGTCACGTGTTCGAATCACGTCGGGGTCGCCACGCCATCGCCAGCCGCACCAAACTGTCTCGGCGCGCATCGGATGGACCGCTTCGGGAGACAAAGCCGCAACCTGAGGCGCGGTACAATTCAGTGCGGATCGTCCAGCGCGCCCTCTGCCCGCAGCCGCTTGCACAGCGCGGTCGCCACGTCCTTCGTCATGGGTTTGGCGTCGAAGGTGCCGTGCATGTTGCGCTGGATGCAGTCGCGCACCTTGGGATCCAGCCGGTCGGAGAAAGCCGACACAAGGCCATAGCCGGCCAGGATGAACACGGCTGCGATGGCCGCGAGCCCGACATATATTTCCACTCTGGCGAGCGTGCCCTTGCGCATGAACCGCCCAAATCCTTCCCCGTCCGGTACCTACCCTTACCACAGCCCAAGGGTGCCGGAAGGTCAGCACGCGCCGTTTATTTTGCGATATGACCGCGCAGCTCCGCTTCCGCGCTCCAGGGAAACACCACCGACCGGTCGGGGCGCGTGAGCTTCTTGTTCTTGTGGGGGTAGGAGAACCCCTCCAGCAGATCGCGCAGGAATTCCAGCCGCGCAATCTTCTTGGTGTCGGTGTGCACGACGCGCCACGGCGCGATCGGGTGGCTCGTGCGCCGGAACATGTCGTCGCGGGCCTTGGAATAATCGTGCCACTTCTGTGTCGCACATGCATCGATCGGCGAGGTCTTCCACTGCTTCAGCGGGCTTTTCTCGCGTTCTGCAAGCCGCTTCTTCTGTTCCTTCTTGGAAATGTCGAGATAATATTTCCGCAGAATGATGCCGTCGCGTACCAGCATCTGCTCGAAGCGCACGACATTTTCCATGAAGGCCCCGACCTGGTCCTCGGTCGCAAATCCCATCACGCGCTCGACGCCGGCGCGGTTGTACCAGGAGCGGTTGAAGATCACGAACTCGTCCGCGCTCGGCAGGTGCGGCACGAAGCGCTGGAAATACCATTGCGATTCTTCACGGTCGGACGGCTTGTTCGGCGCATGTATCCGCGTGTCGCGGGGACTCATATGTTCGGTGAGGCGCTTGATCGTGCCGTCCTTGCCGGCGCCGTCGCGGCCCTCGAGAATGACGAGGACGCGGGCATCTTCCTTCAGCAGATGCCTCTGCAGCTTGACGAGTTCGATCTGCAGCGCGCGCAACTCGCGCCTGTAGTGCTTGTCGCGCTCATCGCCATTGTCTTCGTCGTCGTACATTGCCGTCTCCTCTTCGCCCGCCGATTAGAGTTGGCGCGAAGAAGAAGAGCAAGTTACAGCCGCGTCCAGGGCGTGAGCGCGGCGCGGCCACCGGCCGGATCGGGGGTGTGCATCGCTGAAATGCCGAACACGCGCGCCAGCGCCGCATCTGAAAGCGCGGCTTCCGGCGCGCCCTGCCCGGCCACCTGACCGCGGTCCAGAACGACGATCTGGTCGCAATGACGCGAGGCGAGCGCCAGATCATGCAGCGTGACGGCAACGGCCGTTCCGCGCGAGGCTTCCTCGCGCAGCAGTTCCATCAGGCGCAACTGGTGCGCGGGATCGAGATAGGCGGCAGGCTCATCTGCGAGCAGGATCGGCGCCGCGGTCGCCAGGGCGCGAGCAAAGAGAACGCGCGCGCGCTCGCCGGCCGATAGCTGGTCCATGCGCCGCTCGCCGAACTGGCGCGCATCACAGCGCACCAGCGCTTCGTCGATGGCGATCCAGTCGACCGACGACAGCGACGCCAGCGCCGCACGATGCGGCAGGCGGCCGAGAGCGACCAATTGCCGGGCCTGCAGCGGCCAATGCGCGTCGGAACCTTGCGGCAGATAGGCGATGGCGCGGGCCAGCCCTTCGCGCGACCATTGCGGCAGCGCCTTGTCGAGCACCTTCACGCTGCCGCTGTTGGTCTTCATCAGTCCGAGCGCGGCGCGGAACAAAGTCGTCTTGCCGGCGCCGTTCGGGCCGACAATGCCGGTGACCGCGCCCCTGGGGAATCTCGCCGTGACGCCCGACAGGACCGGCCGCGCGCCGTAGCTTGCCGACACGGTCTCGAAGGCGACGCTCATGATTCACTCCGTAGACGGAGGATCAGCCAGAGGAAGAACGGCGCGCCGAGCATGGCGGTCACCACGCCGAGCAGAAGCTGGCCGTCCGGCGCGATCAGGCGCACGGCGATGTCCGCGGCCGTCACCAGCACGGCGCCGCCGAGCGCGGACGGCAGGATCAGTCGCGACGGCTCATATCCGTAAAAGCGGCGCAGCACATGCGGCACCACAAGGCCGACGAAGCTCACCGCGCCGGCGGCCGCAGTCGCTGCGCCCGTCGCCAGCGCAACGCCGACGACGACGCGGCCGCGCACCGATGCGACGTCCACGCCAAGGCTCTGCGCCGCCTCTTCGCCGAGCGTCAGCGCGTCGAGGCCGCGCGAAGCGGAAACCAGCAACAGGAGTCCGGCGATCGTCAGCGGCGCGCAGAAGCGAGATCGGAAAGCGTGCGGTCCTTGAGCGAGCCGAGCATCCACAGGACCATCTCGCTCATCGCATAGGGATTTTGCGCAAGCGACAACGCCAGCGCCGTGAGCGCGGTTGCGAAACTTGCGATCGCCACGCCGGAAAGAACCAGCGCCATCGCTCCGGCGCCGCTGCGCGACAGGAGATAGAGAATGCCTGCCGACATCAGCGCGCCTGCGACGGCAAAGCCGGGAAGCAGGAAGGCGCTGCTAGCAGCCAGGCCGAAATAGAGCGCGAGCACCGCGCCCAGTCCCGCCGAAGACGTCACGCCCGTCACGCCGGGCTCGGCAAGCGGATTGCGGAACAGGCCCTGCAGCGCGGCGCCGCTCGCGCCCAGCGCCGCGCCGACCACGATTCCAAGCGCGGCGCGCGGCAGGCGGATCTCACGCGCGATAACGCCCGCGGGGCCGTGTCCCGACACCAGCCCTGAAAACAATTCGCCCGGCGAGAGATTCGAGGGGCCCAGCAAGAACGAAACCACCACGAAAACCGCGAGCAGAACGCCGAGCGCCAGCGTCGTCGCCCGGGCATGGTCCGGCGCTGTTCGCAATTCCTGGATCGAAACTGTTGCGTCCATGCGACCTCTCAGAGTCGCCTCGTGCGGAGAACCGCAAACCATGCGCCAACCCCGGCACGCGGAAGGACGACACGCGGCGGCAGGTTTCCTGGCTCACGGCCGAGACATCCGCCTTCCCGGTTTCCCAGTGGCATTTGGATGCGCGTTGCGCCGTCTACAGTTGCGGGGGCAGCCGCGGATTGAACCGCGTTCCCTTGTCCGTCGCGTCGGTCACAGTTCTAGTTGCGGGCCCGCGCGTTCGCAAGCGCGCGCGCCTTCTGGCCCAATTTCACAAAGGTTTCCGCGGCCTCTGCCGACCATGGGCCGGGACAGGACAGCGGCAGAAGCGTCGCCCAGGCCGAATAGGTCCGGTCCTTGAGCGAGGCCAGCGCGGGATGATGCAGGACGAGCGTCGCGTGCGAATCCGCATCGCCCGGCTCGCCGCTTTCGATCAGAAGTTCGGGCGCGGCGGCAACCACGGACTCGACGGGGATCGTTCCCGTTCGTGCGGGATGAAGTCCCGGCGCGGCATCGATGAGACCCGCAAGGCGCATGAGTTCGGCTGTGACGCCGCCGGTCTCGGCATAACCGTTCGGCTCATAGAGAAGCGAACGCACAGGCGGATGCGGCGCAGCGGCGCGTACCGCCGACAGCCGCGCGTCCATCGCCGCGAGCAGCGCAGCCGCTTCTTTGCGCGCATCAAGCTTTTCACCGAGCATCAGAGTTGTCCTGCGAATGTCCGCGATGGAATTCGCCCACGGCACATCGAGCACGGGCACGCCGAGCGCAACAAGGCTCGCATGAACGCGCGGCATCGTGTTCTCGTACATCACGACGAGATCGGGATGCAGGTTGAGGATCGTTTCGGTCGATGGGCGTATCTGAGCGATTCCGCCAACCTTGTCGGCGATCGTCGAGACAATGGGATGGCGGTCGCCCGCCTCGAATGACAAAGCGGCAATATGGCCGCGCGGCACCAGCCG
The DNA here is from genome assembly GCA_963741725.1 of uncultured Alphaproteobacteria bacterium. Classification (GTDB taxonomy): domain Bacteria; phylum Pseudomonadota; class Alphaproteobacteria; order Micropepsales; family Micropepsaceae; genus Rhizomicrobium. The sequence continues at coordinate 297,107 of CAVUJC010000002.1, forward strand.
AAAGACATATTCATCCGTGCAAAGAAACGTCGAGACCACATGTTGCGGCGCGGCAACGGCCTCGCTAGTGCATAAAAATAATAGCGCACAAGCGATCGTGAAGCGCACAAGACCCACCAGGGGGCTATTGCAGGACGCTGTAATTCTTACCATCTACGACCTGCATTCCGGGGACTCATCATGCGCACTCTATTGGCCGCCGTGGCGTTCACAGCCTTGTCGTCTATGTCGGCTTTTGCCGCAACGCCAGCCGAAATCCTCGATGCGAACCACGCCGCAACGGGCGGATCGGCCTGGGACGACAAGGTAGGGGTGCAATACCAATATGACTATTCCGGCCAGGGGCTGACGGGAACCGCGGGCGGCACGTCCGATCTGAAGGATGGCCGTTTCGAGCAGGACTTCGTGATCGGTCCACAGAAGGGCGCCAACGGCTATGACGGCAGCCATGTCTGGGCCAAGGACAATTCCGGCATCGTGACCCTCCAGGAGGGCGGCGATGCAGTCCCGCTCGCCGTCAACAACGCCTATCGCAACGCCAATCTGTGGTGGAAAGCCGACCGCGGCGGCGCAGACATAAAGTCCGCCGGCCAGAAGACGGAGCGCGGCGCGACCTACGACGTGCTGACGATCACGCCGAAGAACGGCGCCGTGTTCGATGCCTGGTTCGACAGCAAGACGCATCTGCTCTATCGCATCGCCGAGGCGCAGGGCGGCGTCATGACGACGACAACGATGACGGACTACCGTTCCTACGATGGAACTCTGCAGCCGGCGACGATCATCACCAGCACGGGCGACGCCAAGTACGACAGTCATCTGAGCTTGAAGCAATTTGCGTTCCTGCCGAAGTCGGATCCGGCGGCGTATGCAGTTCCGGCGTCCGCGGCGGCCGATTTCTCCATCGCCAATGGCGCGCATTCGGTGACATTCCCGTTCGACCTGCTCGGCAACCACATCCACGCGCACGTCATGATCAACGGCAAGGGACCGTACTACTTCATCTTCGACACGGGTGGCGTGAACATCCTGACGCCGGAGCTCGCGCATGAACTGGGCGCCAAGATCGAAGGCGAAAGCGAAGTGCGCGGCGCCGGCGAAGGCACCGGAACGTCCGGACTGACGCATGTCGACCAGATCGATCTCGGCGGAGCGGTCATCAAGGACCAGCTCTTTGCGACCTACGCGCTGGATTCGCTCTATCCGTCGGGCGGCGTCCACATGCAGGGCATGATCGGCTACGAAGTGTTCCGCCGTTTCGTCACCCGCGTCGACTATGGCGCCAGGACGATCACGCTGATCGATCCCAAGTCCTTCGATCCCGCCGACGCAGGCACGCCGATCAAGATCGCCTTCAACGGCAATGCCGCGACGATCCAGGGCAGCTACAACGGCATTCCCGCCAAGTGGCAGATCGACACTGGTGCGCGCAGCGCCTTGACGCTGGACGGGCCGTTCGTCGCGGCCAACCATCTCGGCGACGGCGTCAAATCCGTGACAGCGGTTGACGGCTGGGGCGTCGGCGGAGCGTCGCGCGCGCGCGTCATGCGCGGCGGCGTTCTGATGCTTGGCTCGTCCATCGAAGTCGATCATCCGGTGACCGGCATGGGCACCGACAAGGCGGGCGCATTCGCCGATCCGTCACTGTCCGGCAACGTCGGAGGCGGCATCCTCAAGCGCTTCGTCGTGACGTTCGACTATGGCCACTCGACGATGTACCTGAAGCCCGTGACGGGACCCGTTGCGGATCTGGATTCCTATGATCGCTCCGGAACATGGTTCAATGTCGAGCCGGAGGGCTTCAAGGTCATCGACGTGACGGCCGGCGGCCCGGCCGAGACAGCCGGCCTGAAAGCCGGCGACGTGATATCGGCCATCGACGGAAAGGCGGTGGGCGGACTTTCCCTGCCCGACATCCGCGAGCGCCTGCGCAACGATCCGGTCGGGACCGTCGTCAACTTCAGCGTCCAGCGCGACGGCAAACCGCTGGAAATCAGGGTCACGCTCAAGGACCAGATCTAGCGATCACAGGCCGATATCAACATAATCATGTTGATATAAATCACGCCGTATCCTATCGTCGGGCTCGATGAAGCTCTCGTGGGACGAGGCCAAGCGCGCCCGGAATTTAGCCGACCGTGGCGTCGACTTTGCCGACGCGGCATTTGTGTTTGGCGGTCCTACGCTGGAGTTTGAAGACGACCGCCGGGACTATGGCGAGCGCAGAATTGTCTGCGTCGGGTTCCTGCGCGGGAGGATGACCGTGCTGGTCTATGTACAGCGCGGCGCCGTGCGCCGCATTGTGAGTATGAGGAAGGCAAATGACCGCGAGCAAAAGATCTACCAAGCGCTCCTTGCGCAACCCGGATGATGCCCCTGCGCTGACCGGTCACGAGATGTCGCGCAAGGACGCCAAGTGGAGAATCGCCGGAAAACGCGTTCCACCCGCCAAGGCCAAGGCAGCGTTCCGCGACCTTCTCGGCAAGCGGCAGGTGAACATGATGCTCGACAACGCTGTCGTCGCGCACTTCAAGGCGCGCGCGGGTGGCCGCGGTTACCAAACGCTTATAAATGAAGCGCTTCGCGAAGCGATGCACCACGAAACGCTTGAGAAAGCGCTGCGCCGGATCGTGCGCGAGGAATTGGGCCGCCGGTAAGACGAATCCGCAGTAGCGAGAGGCGCGCGGGTAGCCTACAATTCTCTGCACGCCGCTTCGCCCTTTTGCAACCGGAGTTCCCATGCCGATCTACCGCGCGCCGCTCGATGATTTTCGCTTTGTGCTGAACGAGTTGCTCGAGATCGACAAGCAGCGCGACCTGCCGCAGTTCGCGGACCTTTCGCCCGACCTGGTCGAGGACATCCTGACCAATGCGGCAAAATTCTGCGAGGAAGTGCTGCATCCGATCAACCAGTCGGGCGACGAGGAAGGCGCGCATTACGAGAACGGCGCCGTGTTCACGCCCAAGGGCTTCAAGGAAGCCTACAAGGCCTATTCCGCAGCCGGATGGGGCGGGCTCGGCGCGCCGGCGGCGCTCGGCGGCGCGGACATGCCGATGACGATCACGATGGCCGTCGCCGAAATGGCGATGAGCGCCAACCAGTCCTTCGCGATGTATCCCGGCCTGACCAGCGCAGCCTATTCCGCGCTGGCTGCGACGGGCGAGCCGTGGATGAAGCAGCAGATCGCAACGAAAATGATCTCCGGCGAATGGGCGGGCACGATGTGCCTGACCGAGCCGGGATGCGGCACCGATCTGCGCCTGATGAAAACGCGCGCGGTGGAGCAGCCGGACGGTACCTACAAGATGACCGGCACCAAGATCTTCATCTCGGGCGGCGACCACGATCTCACCGACAACATCATCCACATGGTGATCGCCAAGATCCCGGACGAGAACGGACAGATCCACGACGATCTCTCCACCGTGAACTTTTTCATGGTGCCGAAATTCATCGTCGGGCAGGACGGCAAGTTAGGCGCGCGCAACGGCGTCAGCACCGGCGGAATTGAGAAGAAGATGGGCATCAAGGCGCAGGCGACCTGCGTGCTCAATTTCGACGACGCGGTCGCCTGGCGCCTCGGTCCCAAGCCGACCCCGCCCAAGCCCGGCGAGAAGCGTTCGGCGAGCGCCGGCATGGCCGGCATGTTCGGCATGATGAACGGCGCGCGCCTCGGCGTCGGCATCCAGGGCATCTCGATCGGCGAGATCGCCTACCAGAACGGCTACCAGTATGTGCATGAGCGTCGCGTCGGCCACGCATTGACCGGTCCGGTCGAGCCGGACAAGCCGGCGGACCTCGAGATCGTGCATCCCGACGTCAAGCGGATGCTGCTGCACGCGCGCTCCTTCGTCGAAGGCGCCCGCGCGCTCGCGATGTGGACGACGTTGAACATGTCGATCGCGCGGTCCTCGCGGCCTGAGGCCGAACAGGCGGGTCTTCTCTCGGACCTGATGACGCCGGTGCTGAAGGCCTTCTGCACGGATATGGGATTCGAGGCGGCGAACCTCGCCATGCAGTGCTATGGCGGCCACGGCTATATCCGCGACAATGGCGTGGAGCAGTTCGTGCGCGACGGCCGCATCAACCTGATCTACGAAGGCGCAAACGGCGTGCAGGCGATGGATCTCGTCGGCCGCAAGCTGGGACGTAAGGGCGGCGCGGCGCCGATGGCGCTGTTCGGCCAGATCAATGGCTGGCTCGAAGAGAACGCGAACGACGCCGCGATGGCGCCCTATGTGAAGGGCGTGAAGCGCTCGCTCGAGAATCTTCAGGCGGCCACGATGTGGCTGGCGGCGAACGGATTGCAGAATCCGAACAATGCCGGCGCGGGCGCGAGCGACTATCTGCGCATGATGGGCATCACGGTCGTGGGCTGGATGTGGGGCCGCATGGCGAAGATCGCGAACGCCAAGCTCGCGACCAATCCGACCAACGCACAATTCTACAAAGAGAAACTGATGTGCGGGCGCTACTGGATGGAGCGGCTGGTGCCGGAAACGCCGATGCTGCTGGAGCGCATTCAGGCGGGTTCCGAGACGGTGATGCAGTTTAGTTGAGGTTCGACGCGCCTGCCTCTCTCATTGTGGCCGGCTGGCAAGTCGGCCATGACGATCGATCCAAAGATGCGCCAAAACCGTAATCAAGTGGCCATGTATAAAACCCGGGCGCCACTTGAACCGAGTCGGTCAAATCGCCAATTCCGCTAAATCCCGACAACTGCGTGCAGACCGAACGCCGTAAGGCGGCGGCGCGCAGACTTTTACGCGTCGCTTGACCTTCATCGCTTCGCAAGAGCGGACGATGAAGCAAGGAGAATACGAGACTGGAAGACAGGAATTGTTCCCGAAAAAAATGCACCCACCCCTACCCGCCCAGGCCATTCAGGCGGATCGTGTCGAGTTCCTGCGCGGTGAACAGGCCGGCCTCGTAGAGGGCGCGGAATTCGTCCGACACGCTCGCGCCGAACACCAGCGCGTCGTCGGTGTTGACGGTTACCTTGATGCCGGCGTCGAACAGCTTGCGGATCGGATGCGCGCGCATGCTTTCGACGCGGCCGAGCAGAAGGTTCGAAGTCGGGCATACGTTCAGCCGGATTCCGTTGTCGGCGAGCATCCGCATCACGGCAGGTGAATCGGCCGCCGCTATGCCGTGCTGCACCTCGTCGAGCTCGAGCAGCTCGACGGCACGCCAGACATCGTCGGCCGTGCCCCACTCTCCGACATGCGCCTTGAGGCGCAGGCCGTGCGCCCTGGCCTTGCGGTAGAGCGGCACGAAGGTTTCGATCGGCTGGGCGAATTCGTCGCCCGACAGATCGAAGGACCGGAAGAAATCGAATTCAAGGAAGGGAGCGAGCCAGGAATCAAGCGCGCGGAACGAACAATGGCGCGACAGGCCGAGAAGCGGGATGAACTCGACTTGCGGCGCCGTGCGCGCGTGGATGTCCGAAAGCTTCGCCGCAAGTTCGCGCGCGGTGCCCTGCCCCTGCGAGACCATCCAGACGTCTTCGCCGAACTCGATGCGCGTCACGCCGTCGAGCCTGGCCTGCACAAAGGGCGCCTCCCGGCCGAGCCGGTGGGCTTCGTCGGGAGGAAGGCTTTTGAACACGGGCGCGATGTTCGCGTCGAACCAGGCGTGCATTTCCGCCATCGAGCGCAACGGTTGCGTCACCGGCGCGATGTCGCGGCCGGTGCGCTCCCGGATGAAGTCGCGGTTTCCGCTGGCGAGACCGTGATTGTGCAGATCGGACTTCGGAACGCGGCGGATCGCGGCGAGATCGCGCCGCGTCAGCGCATCGATAAAGGCCTCGCTGTCCGTCATCGTCGAACCGGTTGGATTGCGGCGGAGGATCGTTTATCAGAAGGCGCGTCCACGAAGAACCCGACATGACCGACACGCCGCCCGACCGCCTGTGCAACAATCCCAAGAGCCCGTTCTTCAACCAGGAACTTCTCGAACGCGGCATCGGCATCCGTTTCAACGGCGTCGAGCGCAACAATGTCGAGGAATATTGCGTCAGCGAGGGCTGGGTGCGCGTCGTCGCCGGCCGCTCCGTCGACCGCCATGGCAACCCGATGACCGTCAAGCTGAAGGGCACGGTCGAGCCCTATTTCCGGACGGGTGAGTGACACCCCTGCTCGGCTGCAACGCGGGCCGAACGTGCGTCGGATCGCGGCAATATGCAGGCGAACTGAGTAGATAAACTTTACAGTTTACCTGTATAAATGCTATGCGGCTCGCATGAATGCCGCGCTCGACAATAATCAGGGCCTGCGCGCCCATGCTCTGGCACAGGATCTCCGTTCCCTGCTGGGCAAGATCAAGCGCCGGTTGCGCGAACAGGGACAGGTCGGGGGCCTCAGTTCGTCGCAAGTGTCCGTATTGCTTCGCCTTGAAAAGGACGGCCCGGCGACCGCTTCAAGTCTTGCGCGGGCCGAAGGGATGCGCCCGCAATCGATCGTCCCGGTCATTGCCGCGCTCGAGAATGCGGGTCTGGTGGCTGGCACACCGGATCCGTCGGATGGACGACAGACAATCCTGTCGCTCACGAAAGCCTGCCGGACCTGGCTCGAGCAGGGCCGCGCCGCGCGACAGGACTGGCTGACACGAACGCTCCAGGCGCGCCTGTCCGCGCGGGAGCAGGACAAGCTTGCGGACGCGGTCGCGCTGCTCAAGCGGCTGGTGGACGACTGACGCGCCCGAAGCGTTTGCCGAACCGGCCCGCCGCAATTTTCGAAAGGTGATTTCATGGCGCTGACCACACTCGATCCGAACACGGCCCTGATTGTCGTCGACCTGCAGAAGGGCATCGTCGGTCCGCCACGCAGCCAGTCCGTCGATGATGTGATCACGCAGGCGCAGGCACTTGCCCGCGCGTTTCGTGCACGCGCCCTTCCGGTGGTGCTCGTCAACGTCACCGGCGGTGCGCCGGGCCGCACCGAGCAGCCGCGCCCCGCAATGGCTCTTCCTGATGGATGGACCGACCTCATTCCCGAGCTGGAGCGACAGCCCGGCGACATCTTGGTGACCAAGCAGACCTGGGGAGCGTTCGCCAATACCGATCTCGAGGCGCAGTTGAAAGCGCGCGGCGTGACGCAAGTCGTGATCGCCGGCGTCGCCACCGGAACCGGCGTCGAGGCGACGGCGCGGCAAGCCTATGAGCAAGGGTTCAACGTCACCCTCGCCCTCGACGCGATGGCAGACCGGCGGCTCGAGGCGCACGAGTACAGCATCAAGAACGTCTTCCCGAGACTGGGCGAGACCGGAACCACGCAGGAGATCATCGATCTCCTGCCAGCAAGGAGCGCCTGACATGCCCTGGTTTGTCCTTCTGTCCTATTTCTTCGGCGGCGCCTTTCTTGCGAACGCGATACCTCACTTCGTCAGCGGCATGATGGGCAAACCCTTTCAGAGCCCATTCGCCAAGCCGCCGGGCCAGGGATTTTCCTCGTCGACCGTCAATGTGCTGTGGGGATTTTTCAATATCGTCGTCGGTTATCTCCTGACCTTCCGTGTCGGCGATTTCGATGCCAGGAACATGGGCGACATTGTTGCGTTCGGGGGCGGTGTGTTGGTGATGGCCGTGTTCTCGGCGCGTGGCTTCGGCCGCTTCAATGGCGGCAACAAGCCGGAGAATCCCTGAACGCGCGCCTCGGGGGTGTTTTCCGCTCCCTGCGAGGTTTCAACTACCGGGTCTGGATCGGCGCCGCTTTAGCCGCCAGCTTTGCGAGCTGGCCCATCAGGTTCTTGACGCCATTAAGGCGCGATTCCGGCGACGGCCAGTCGCGTGTCACGACGACCTTCTGGTCGGGACGGACCTTCATCGTGCCCGAATGCTCGCTGATGAGCTTCACCAGCGCGAGCGGATTGGGGAACTGGTTGTTGCGGAACGCGATGGTGCCGCCCTTCGGACCCGCATCGATCTTCTCGACAAGGGCGACGCGGCAGAGTTGCTTGATCGCGACGATGTCGAACAGGTGCTTCACCTCATCCGGCAGTGCGCCGAAGCGGTCGATCAGTTCGGCGGCGAAGCGGTCGATGTCCTCGCGCGACTCGATCGTGGCGAGGCGGCGATAGAGCGACATACGGACGTTGAGGTCGGCGACATAGCTTTCGGGAATAAGCACCGCCGCGCCGATATTGATCGCCGGCGACCACTGGTCGGCGATCTCCGCCGCGCCTTCGCCCAGACGCATCTGCGCCACGGCGTCCTCGAGCATCTCCTGGTAGAGCTCGATGCCGACTTCGCGGACGTGGCCGGACTGTTCCTCTCCGAGCAGATTGCCGGCGCCGCGAATGTCCATATCGTGGCTGGCGACCGAGAATCCCGCGCCGAGCTGGTCGAGGGACTGGAGCACTTCGAGGCGGCGCGTCGCCGTGTCGTTCAGCTTTCTGTCCGGCGGCGTCGTCAGATAGGCGTAGGCGCGCTGCTTGGCGCGGCCGATGCGCCCGCGAAGCTGGTAAAGCTGCGACAGGCCGAACATGTCGGCGCGATGCACGACCATCGTGTTGGCCGTCGGAATGTCGAGGCCGCTCTCGACGATGTTGGTGGAGACGAGGACGTCGACCTTGCGCTCGTAGAACGCGGTCATGACTTCCTCGAGCACGCTCGGAGACATCTGGCCATGTGCGATGGCCGGCTTGATCTCTGGCACCGTGACCTTGAGGAACTCCTCCGCCTCGCGCAGATCGGCGATGCGCGGCGCGACATAGAAGCTCTGGCCACCGCGATAATGCTCGCGCAACAGCGCCTCGCGGATGACCAGCGGATCGAACGGCGTGACGAACGTGCGCACCGCAAGCCGGTCGATCGGCGGCGTGGTGATCAGGGAGAGATCGCGCACGCCCGAAAGCGCGAGCTGCAGCGTGCGCGGGATCGGCGTCGCGGTGAGCGTGAGGACATGCACGTCGGCCTTGAGGGCCTTGAGCTGTTCCTTGTGCGTGACGCCGAAATGCTGCTCCTCGTCGACGATGACGAGGCCGAGATTCTTGAACTTGATGGATTTTGCGAGCAACGCATGCGTACCAATGACGACATCGACGGCACCGTCCGCCAGTTCCGCGCGCGTCAGCGCCGCGTCCTTGGTATCCACAAAGCGCGAGAGCTGTCGCACCTTGAGCGGGAATCCTGCGAAGCGCTCGGCGAAATTGCGGTAGTGCTGGCGCGACAGGAGCGTCGTCGGAACGACGACGGCAACCTGTTGTCCGCTCATCGCCATCACGAAGGCGGCGCGCAATGCGACTTCGGTCTTGCCGAAGCCGACATCGCCGCAGACAAGGCGATCCATCGGCCGTCCGCGGGCCATGTCCTCCATCGTGTCCGCGATGGCTTTTTCCTGGTCCTCGGTCTCCTGATAGGGAAACTTCGCGCAGAATTCGTCATAGAGTCCGGTTGGCGGATCGATCGGCGGGAGCGAACGCAGCTCACGCGCCGCCGCGATGCGGATGAGTTCGGCGGCGATCTCGCGCACGCGCTCCTTCATGCGCGCCTTGCGCTGCTGCCAGCCGGCACCGCCGAGACGATCGAGCTGCGCATTGCTTTCGTCCGCGCCGTAGCGCGTCAGCAGTTCGATATTCTCGACGGGCAGGAACAGCTTGCCGCCGTCATACTGGATCTCGAGGCAGTCATGCGGCGCGCCGAGCGCATCGATCGTCTGAAGACCCATGTAGCGGCCGACGCCATGCTCGATATGCGTGACGAGGTCGCCGGGTGCGAGGCTCGAGGCTTCGGAGAGGAAGTTCTGCGCACGGCGCGAGCGCGTCTGTGCGCGCACCATGCGGTCGCCGAGGATGTCCTGCTCGGAAACGATGGCGAAGTCGGGCGCCTCGAAGCCCTTCTCGGCGCCAAGCACGGCGATGCCCACGGCGTCTTCGTGCAGCTTCGCCGCGTCCGGCCAGTTCGCGACGCTGCGGATGGCGGCCAGGCCATGATCGGAGAGAACGCCGCCCATGCGCTCGGACGAGCCTGCGCTCCACGACGCGACGATGACGCGCTTTTTCGCCGCCTGCAGCGCCTGGATATGGTCGGCGGCGGACTGGAAGACGTTGATCTTGCCCGCCGCGCGCTCGGGCTGGAAATCGCGGCCGACCTTGCCGCCGGCATCGACGGATTTCATCGATTCCGGCGCCTGGAACGGAGAAAGATCGCGCACATTGTGCCGCGCCAGCGCCTCGGACCAGTCCTTGTCGCCGAGATAGAGCTGTTCGGGTTTCAGCGGCTTGTAGGGCGGCGCCTTGATGACGTTCTTTTCGGCGTCATGTCGTTGCACGCGGAACTGCTCGCGCGTCTCGAAATAGTCTTTGACCAGTTCGATGCGCGCGGTCTTGGTCTCTTCGCTCTGGTGGCCGAGCAGAAAAAGCGCGCGCGGCACGAAATCGAACAGCGTATCGAGCCTGGGATAGAACAGCGGCAGCCAGTGCTCCATGCCCTGCTGCTTGCGGCCGGCGCTGACGGACTCGTAGAGAGGATCGTCATTGTTGGCCGGACCGAACTGCGCCACATAGCCGGAGCGAAAGCGGCTGATCAACTCCTTGCCGAGCGGCACTTCGCTGGCGGGAAGCAGTTCGATCTCGTCGATCTGGTCCGACGAAAGCTGCGTTTCGGCGTCGAACCGTCTGATCGCATCGAGGCTGGAGCCGAAGAAGTCGAGCCGAAGCGGCATCTCGATGCCGGGCGGCCACAAATCGATGATCCCGCCGCGCAGTGCGAAGTCGCCCGGCTCGCGCACCGTGCTGGCGCGGACGTACCCGTTGCCCGCGAGGAACGCGACCAGCGCATCGTGATCGATATCCTGGCCGACCTTGGCGAAGAAGCTTGCCTGCGCGATCCAGTCGCGCGGCGGAACGCGTTGCAGGACGGCATTGACGGTCGTCACGACGATCGCGGGGCCGGAGTTCGGCTTGCGCTGCACAAGATTGGCCAGCGTCGCCAGGCGCGCGCTTTCAATGTCGGGCTTTGGCGAAACGCGGTCATAGGGAAGACAGTCCCAGGCCGGAAAGGAGAGGATGGAAACGGACGGGGCAAAGAATCCGATTGCCTCGATCACGCTCGCAGCGTGCACATCGTCCGATGCGACGAACACCACCAGGCCGTCGAGCCGCAGCGCCGCTTCCGCCGCGAGAAAGGCGTCATAGCCCGCCGGCGCGCCGGTGACCGCGAAGCGGCCCTGCTGCTTGGCGATATAGTCTAGGCGCTCCATTTCGGATTCCGGCGGTTGCAGAGCGCCTTCATGCGCTGGAACAGGGGCGACTCGAATTCGGACGGCACAGGTTCTGCGCCGCGCAGCCAGGCATAGACTTCCTGGTCCGGCGCGATGAGCAGCGCCTCGAACTGGTCGAGTTCGGCGTCGGACAGCCTGGAGAGTTCGGCAGCCGCGAAGGTGCCGAAGATCAGGTCGACTTCCTTGAAGCCGCGCCTTTGTGCCCGAAACAATAGCCGTTTGCGGCGGGCCTCCGAAGAGCCACCGTTTTCATCAATCGTCATGGGCCGGATATAGCGCCAGACGCAGCCGCGCGCTAGCGCAACATGTCGGCAATTTCACGGATTGCTGCGATGACGACGTCTGGCCGTTCCGACGGAATGGCATGGCCGCAATCGGGAATGATGCGCCAGATGCCTCGCACGGAGCGTTGCGCGAACTCTTTCTGCATGCCCTGCCAGATGGCGAGCAGTTTGGCGCCGTCCTCCGCCGACAGCAGATCCCAGGTGCGGCGTCCGGCGATCAGCGCGCAGATGGGAGTGGCTCCAAGATCGCGCTGGAGCGCGAGCACTTCGTCCGAGCTCGCGCCATAACGGCAGTCATGCTCATTGCCGAGCAGACGCCATGTCTCCGGCCTGGCGTACCATGCGCGCAACGTCTCGTTGACGGCATCGGGCAGCTCCGGATCGGGCGAGGGCAGCAGCGCCGCGAACTCCGGATGGCTCGGGCCCGCTTCCGCAATGGCAGCGTTTCGAGCATAGAGCTCGTTGGCAGCAACTGTGCGAGCGGCGTAGTTCGGCACGGCGGCTTCGTAGCGTTCCGCCTGCCCTTCGCTCGATCCATCCGTGATGACGATACCGGCAACTTCTTCGGGATAGCGAAACGCAAAGTATCGGACGTCGAGGCTGCCTGCCGAATGACCGACGAGGAGATAGGGCGGCGACACACCCAGACCCTTCAATGCCGCCCGGACATCGGAGACATGTTTCGAGGCGGTTCTGGGAAACGGCCCCGGATCGCTGAAGCCTGCGCCGGCAATATCGAACGCGATGGCGCGTGAAAATTCACCGACGGCCGGCTGGACCTTGCGCCAGGTCAGGGTCGAGCCGCCAAAACCATGGAAGAAGAGAACCGTAAGCGGCCCCTTGCCGATGTCATGGACGTTCAGCCGCCGTCCACCGCCGATCTCGACCAGCCGCTGGGGCCGCGCATAAACGTCAAGCCAAGGTTCTGGCACGGGGTACCTCAACGCATCGGATGGGGCATTTTCGCCGAACAATTATGTTGCGCAATTCTTGTGAACGGATTGAATTTGCGCATACTTTACGGGTCCGGTCGCCAGCGCGCCGGGGATAAGTCCATGACGTAGCGGCCCCGCGCCCCTATCCTAGCCGCCGATGCGGCCCTCAATTCTGTTCCCTCTTTTCGCCGAAACGCGGACCCTTGGCGGTGTCGGCCCCAAGATGGAAAAGCTGATCGCGCGTGTCGCGGGCCCGCGTATCGTCGACCTCATCTTCGATCTTCCGGTCGGCCTGATCGACCGGTCGTACCGCCCAAAGTTGAAGGACGCTAAATTGGGCCGCATCGCGACGGTGACGGTGACCGTGCTCGACCATGTCGCGCCGCGCGACCGAAGGCAGCCCTATCGCATCCGCTGCTCGGACGACACGGCGGTGATCGAGCTGATCTTTTTTCACGCACACGCGGACTACCTGAACCGCACCCTTCCGGTCGGCTCGCAGCGGATCATCAGCGGCAAGATCGAGCGCTATAAGGACAAGCTCCAGATGCCGCATCCGGACCATGTACTGGCGCCGGAACAGTTGCACGAGTTGCCGCTGCACGAACCTGTCTATGCGCTGACCGAAGGGTTGCCTGGGAAGACGTTGATGAAGGCCGTGCGCGCGGCTGTCGCAATCGTGCCGGCACTTGCGGAGTGGGACGACCCGGCTTTTCTCAAGACGCGCGGCTGGCTGCCGTTCGACGACGCGCTGCGCGCGGCGCATGCACCCGTAAGCGAACTGGACCTGCTGCCCGACAGGCCGGTCCGCCAACGCCTCGCCTATGATGAGCTTCTGGCCAACCAGCTCGCGCTGTTGCTGATCCGCCGCCAGATGCGCAGCGTGAAGAAGGGCCGCAGTCTTAAGGGCAGCGGCAAGCTGAAGGCAAAGGCGATCTCCGCCCTGCCCTTCGCGCTCACGGATGCGCAGTTGCACGCGATCGGCGAGATCGAAGCCGACATGGAAGCGCCGCAGCGCATGCTGCGCCTTCTGCAGGGGGATGTCGGCGCGGGCAAGACGATCGTTGCGTTCCTCGCGCTGCTCGGCGCAGTCGAAGCGGGCGCGCAGGGCGCACTTATGGCGCCGACCGATATTCTTTCACGCCAGCACATGGCTTCGCTCGAGCCGCTGGCGAAGGCGGCAGGCATTCGCATGGCCCTGTTGACGGGTCGCGAACGCACAGGACGGGAAGCAACTCTCGCGGCGCTCGCGAGCGGCGAGATCGACATTCTCGTCGGCACGCATGCGTTGTTCTCGGAAGACGTCGCCTTCGCCGATCTCGGCCTTGCGGTCGTCGACGAACAGCATCGCTTCGGCGTGCATCAGAGAATGCAGTTGCAAAGCAAAGGCGGCCGTCCTGCCGATGTGCTCGTGATGACCGCGACGCCCATCCCGCGCACGCTGGCGCTGACCGTCTATGGCGACATGGATGTCTCGCGCCTGACCGGCCGGCCGCCGGGACGCAAACCGGTCGATACGCGCGTGCTCTCGGCCGACCGCCTGGACGAAGTCGTGGAGCATCTGCGCAAGGCAATCGCACGCGGCGCACGGGCCTATTGGGTTTGTCCGTTGGTGGAAGAGTCGGAAAAGATCGATCTCGCAGCCGCCGAGGAGCGCGCATCGATGCTGAAACGCGTCCTCGGCTCAAGAGTTGGGTTGATGCATGGCCGGATGAAAGGACCGGAGCGCGACGCGGCAATGGCGAAGTTCAAGTCGGGCGAGACCTCGATCCTCGTTGCGACGACAGTCATCGAAGTTGGCGTCGACGTGCCGGAAGCCACGATCATGGTCGTCGAACATGCCGAGCGCTTCGGGCTTGCGCAGCTTCATCAATTGCGCGGGCGCGTCGGACGCGGAAAGGACAAGTCGAGCTGCCTGTTGATCTATCACGGCCCGCTGGGCGAGACCGCCAAGGCGCGTCTCAAGACGATGCGCGAGACCGACGACGGCTTCGTGATCGCGGAAGAAGATCTGCGTCTGCGCGGCGCCGGAGACCTGCTCGGCACGCAGCAAAGCGGCATGCCGCTGTTCCGCCTCGCCGACCTTGCGGCGCACGCCGACCTTCTGGCGGTAGCGCGCGACGATGCGCAGCTTGTACTGACACGCGATCCTGAGCTTCAATCGCCGCGCGGCGAAGCGCTGAGAACGTTGCTCTATCTCTTTGGCCGCGACGAAGCGGTGCGATATCTGCGGGCCGGTTGAACGTTCCGTGGCGACAAGGTGTAGGTTTCCGACATGAGCGATTTCCTGCCTATCCTTGAACAGAAACTGCGCACGGTGCTTCCCGGGCTTCTGCAACTTGACGCGCTCACGCGGTTGTCCGGCGGCGCGAGCCAGGAAACCTGGTCGCTCGATGCGGTCTGCAAAGGCGGGGTCATCCCGCTGATCCTGCGCCGCTCGCCCGGCGGATTGCCGCGCGCCGCGACCGACACCTCGACGTCGGTTCCCCTGGAGACGGAGGCCATCGCGATCGAAGCGTCGCGCGCCGCCGGCGTGAAGGCTCCGCATGTCCGTTACGTGCTGCAGGAAGGCGATGCAATCGGCCAGGGTTATGTCATGGACCGGCTGCGCGGCGAGACCATCGCGCGCAAGATCCTGCGGGACAAGGAATTCGACGCGGTGCGGCCACACCTCGCGCGGCAATGCGGACAGATCCTCGCGCGGATTCACGCGGTAACGCTGACGCCGGAATTGCGCGCCGTCTTGCCGGTCGTCGACGGACCGACGCAGCTCAACCGCTATCGGACGATCTACGATCTCTACAACTATCCGCATCCTGTGTTCGAGATGGCGTTCAAGTGGCTGGAACCGCGTATGGCGGGCGCCAAGCGGCAGACGCTGGTGCATGGCGATTTCCGGCACGGCAACCTGCTGATCTCGCCGGATGGCGTCGAAGCCGCGCTCGATTGGGAGCTGGTCCACATCGGCGATCCGCTGGAGGACATCGGCTGGATCTGCACCAACTCCTGGCGCTTTGGCGTTCAGGAAAAGGTCGTCGGCGGCTTTGGCGAACTTGCCGACCTGCTCGACGGTTACGCCTCCGCCGGCGGCGGCACGGTGAGCGAAGAAGATGCCCGCACCTGGATCGTCTATGGATCGCTCAAATGGGGCGTGATGTGCATGAGCATGTACCAGGGATTTGTGCGCGACCATTCCGTTGAGCGCGCGGCGATCGGGCGGCGTTCTTCGGAGACCGAGGTCGACCTCATCAACCTGATCATTCGCGGGAAGATCTGATCATGATGGACCAACCCTCCATGCTCGAACTGGTTTCGGCGGTACGCGACTTCATCGAGCAGCGCGCCATGCCGGAACTGAAGGGACACACCGCGTTTCACGCGCGCGTCGCGGCCAATGCGCTCAGCATTGTGGCGCGCGAGCTGCATCAGGGCGGACCGTCAGGCGAGGCCGAACGCGAGAGATTGAAGAAGCTTCTCGGCCATGACGGCACGCTGCTCGATCTCAATCGCGAACTCTGCAATCGCGTGCGCCAGGGCGCGATCACACTCGACACGCCAGGCTTTGCCGATCATCTGACGATCACGACGCGCGACAAGGTGGCGATCGACCAGCCGAATTACTCCGGATTGAAACGCCTGCTTGCCGACTAGGCAGAAACGTCCGCCTTCTCGTCCAATGCAAGCCGCGTCAGGGCCGCGCTGGCAACAGCGAGACCCTGAAGCCACGCGGCAAGCGCTCCCAGCCAGGTCGGAGCGAAGAGCTGCGGGAAGAAGACGAACAGGACACTCTTGGCGCCCAGTCCATCAACAATGGCCGGCGCCAGCACATAGAGCACGAACAGGACGGCAAGCGCGCCAAGATCGCCGCGGCGGCGTCCGGGAAGCGTCTGCATCAGCACGAAGAGCGCAACATCGCGCGTGATGAAGCCAAGCTCTGCCAGAACCAGGGGCTGACCCGAGCCCGCGACGGAGACGTCATGCAGAAGCCAGAGCGACAGCGCGACGCCGACGACGAGCGTTGCGACGTAGCTCATCATCCAGGCCTGCAATCCTGAAAGGCCGTTTGCGATATGGCCGGCGCCGATCTGGCCGGCCATCCAACGGTAGTGCACGCGGTCCTTGGGTTCGAGGAGCACCATCACATAGGTGAGGAGGATGTAGGTTGTTCCGGCCAGAAGCAGGCGAAGCGCAACCGCGTCCCAGGCTTTCATCTGCGGCGAAAGCCACGCATCGAACCCGGCGACGTAAATGCCCATGAAGACAAGAAAGGCGATCCAGACGAGCGGTCCGTTGCGCATCTTGAGCTCAAGCCGCATCTCGCGGTAGCAGCCGAGCAATGTCCAGCCGGCAAAGATGGCGAGCGACGTCAGCAGAAACGCCCCAGCGTTCATCGACGCGCCCCACCAGGGAATGACGTCGGCCGCAGCCTGACGGCTTGACGACGAAATGGAGGGCCCGGCCTTGCTCCAGATGTAATAGACTGCCAGCGCGGCGACCAGGCCAAACGCTTGATAGACGAACTGGTCCAGCCGCGAATGCGCCTGACGGCGTCCGATGGCGATCAGGCTGGCCAGCAGGCTCGCCGACTGCGCGATCACGCCGATGCCGAGATAGTAGACCAGTTCGGCGGCCGCCGTGGCTGGTCCGAGATGCGTGACGAGATTTGTCATCATCACGACGAGACAGATCGCGCCGCCGAGCCAGTTGTAGATCGTCGAACCGAACAGCTTGCCCCAGGTCATCGTGGCGGCGCTGAGCGAGGACAGACGCTGCGTGTCCCATGTGCGGTCACGGATCTCGCCGACGACGCTCATCGCGGCATTGCGCGAGCCCCAGACCACGACGAGCACATAGTAGAGGAGCGATGCGACGCCAGACGGACCCCATTCCACGCCCTCTGCGAGCGATGCGGCAAAGAACGTCAGCGCGAGGAGACCGGCCATCATGAGCGTGCGGCGCGGCGTCAGTTCGAGCCAGACGTTGCGTTCAAATTCCGGATTCATGGCGTTCGACCCACTTGCGCGAAGTAGGCACCTTCCAGCGCCTTGCTGGACTCGCCGAAACTCGCGACATCGAAACCGGCGCCCACCAGATCGCGCACCAGCTTGGCGCGCGCGCCCGGATTTCGGGTAAAGACGATCAGCGCGTGAACCTGGTCCGCTTCGACCACATCGGCGCCGTGGCCGACGAGGAATTCGCGCAGATCACTGCGCGCCGTCGCAAGTTCGATCATGTAGCGCGGCCGATCATCGTCTCGCACCTTGATCGCCTTGCCGCCGGCGATCAGGCCGTTCTCGATGATGATCATCTCCGAACAATAATCCTCGAGCTCCGCGAGGATGTGCGAGGAGACGACGAGGGTCATGCCGCCGTCGCGGAGGGTCAGCAGCAGGCTGGACAGATCGCGTCGCGCCTGCGGATCGAGGCCCGCTGCCGGTTCGTCGAGCAGCAGCACATGCGGCTCATGCACGATCGCCTGACCGATCCCAAGGCGCTGGCGCAAACCGCGGGACAGTTCGCCAGACTTGGAGTCGAGACGATCCAGCAGGCCGACCCTGCCCGCCGCCTTCTCGACCGCCCGCGGCGCCGCGTCAGAAGCGATGCCGTGCGAGCGCGCCGCATAAGTGAGGCAGCGGCGGACGGTCAGATCGTCGTAGAGCCCGTAGAAGTCGGGCAGATAACCCATGCGCGCATGGATGTCGCGCGGGCTGTGGCTGGTATCGAGGCCGTCGATGAGGACACGGCCCGAATAGGGATATTCGAGCGCCGCAAGACAACGCAGCAACGTCGTCTTTCCCGCGCCGTTCGGCCCGACCAGCGCGGTAATCGTCTGGTCCGGCACCCGCAGCGACACGCCTTTCAGCGCGCGGGCGGTGGGATACTCGTAGACGAGATTTTCGACTTCGATCATGACGGTCCAGGCGCGACTCTCACCCTATCAGGTGGCAATATGACGATAACGCGCTGGCCTGTGCCAGCGCTTTCCGGCCGGCGGGGCGCTTTCACCCGAACGTGAAAATGCCCATCATGCAAATATGACTCGCGCAGCAAACCGGCTTGGCCTTGGAACCGTGCAGTTCGGCCAGGCTTACGGCATCTCCAACACGCGCGGTCGCGTACCTGCCGCGGAGGTGGAGGCGATCCTGCGGCGCGCTTCTAATGCAGGGATGCGCACTCTGGATACCGCTGCGGGCTATGGCGATGCCGAACAGGTCCTTGGCGGCCTTGTGCCGCTGACCAAGTCGTTCCGCATCGTCACCAAGACGATCCCGCTGAAGCACGGTCTCGATGCCGTGCTCGCGCGGGCACGCCAATCGGTTGAGACACTGGCGCGCAAGCCGGTCGATCTCCTGCTGGTGCATTCGGCGGGCGATCTGAGCGGCGATGACGGACGTGCGTTATGGACGGGATTGCTGGCATTGCGCGATGAAGGTCTGTTCGGCGGCATCGGGATCTCGGCCTATGTCTCGGATGATCCGCTGTCCCTCGCGCGAAAATTCCGGCCGGCCGCAATGCAGGTGCCGACCAGCATTCTGGATCAGCGCCTTGTGCAAAGCGGAGCGTTGGCTGAGATGAAGAATCTGGGTGTGGAGATTCACGCGCGATCGCTGTTCCTGCAGGGCCTGCTGTTTCT
Source organism: uncultured Alphaproteobacteria bacterium (assembly GCA_963741725.1). Taxonomy (GTDB): domain Bacteria; phylum Pseudomonadota; class Alphaproteobacteria; order Micropepsales; family Micropepsaceae; genus Rhizomicrobium. The sequence goes on from CAVUJC010000002.1 coordinate 316,180, forward strand.
GGAAAACGACAAGCTGCCGGCGAAATTGAAATCGGCGGCGGCGCACCTGTCTGCTCTCCGGAAACGGTTGGCAGGCGATGGATTGTCGCCGCTGCAGGCTGCCCTCGCCTTTGCCCTGAGCCGGACGGAGATCGACGTCGCGGTTGTCGGCGTCACCGCCGTTCAGGAACTGGATGAAATTCTGAGCGCGGCTGACAAGCCCGTGCCAAGCCTAGACTGGGCGGCGTGCGCGCTGCACGATCCGCTGGTACTGACGCCGTCGCTGTGGTGATCAGCCGAGCGTGGAAAGTTCGCGAAGGACGTTCGCGACCCGCGTGACGTCGCCCTGAGACATCGCCGGAAACATCGGCAGGGTCAGGATTTCCTGATAGGTCTGTTCGGCAACCGGACACAGGCCTGCCTTATAGCCAAGACCTTGATAGTAACTGTGCAGATAGACCGGCGCGTAGTGAACATTGGCGCCGATGCCGCACTCGCGCAGATGCTGGAATGCGCGCGCGCGGTCGATCTTCAGTTTTGAAAGATCGAGACGCACGACGTAGAGGTGATAGGCGTTCGTACGGTCGGCGTGGATGCGCAGCGGGCGGACATGCCCGATGCCGCGCAACGCGTCCTCGTACCATGCGGCCACCGTGCGGCGCTTGGCGACCCATTGCGGCAAACGCTCAAGCTGCGCCAGGCCAAGCGCGCATTGCACGTCCGGCAGGCGATAATTGTAGCCGAGCTCGACCATGTCGTAGGCAAAGGTGCCCTCGGCGTCGCGCTTGCGGTGGTCGCTGTCGAGACCGTGATTGCGGAAGCGGCGCATATGCGCGGCGCGTTCGCGGTCGTCGGTCAGCGTCATGCCGCCTTCGCAGGTCGTCAGATGCTTGACCGGATGGAACGAGAAACAGCTTATGTCGGCGAGCGTGCCGGCCATCCGGCCCTTGTAAGTGGCTCCAGGCGCGTGGCAGGCGTCGGCGACAATCGCGATGTTCCGGTTTTTAGCGAGCGAACGAAGCGCGTCATAATCCGCCGGCTGTCCCGCATAGTCGACGGCGACGATCGCCTTGGTCTTCGGCGTGATGAGTTTCTCGACGCTGGCCGGATCGATCAGCAGGGTGTCGGCTTCGACGTCGGCAAAGACCGGCGTTCCGCCTTCGTATAGCGCGGCGTTCGAGGATGCTGCGAAGGTGATGGCCGGAACGATGACTTCATCGCCCCTGCCGATGCCGACCGCACGCATCGCCGCGTGAAGAGCGGCTGTTCCGCTGTTGACGGCAACGCCTTCGGCGGCGCCGCAGAATTTGGCGAAGGCCTTCTCGAACTGGCCGACCCGCGGACCGGTCGTCAGCCAGTCGGAGCAGAGCGCTTCGACGACCGCCTTGATGTCGGCGTCGCCGATCTCCTGGCGGCCATAGGGAAGGAAATTGAGCGCCGCGTGGGCGCCGTCGCGGTCAGGCATAGGCCATCTGCAGGAGGGTTTGGAGGCCGCGTGCGTCGAGCGCCTCGGGATTGGTGTCGCTGGAGTAAGAGAAACCTTCCGGCACGGGCTTGGCGCCGCGTGCGAGATACGCTTCGCGCGCCGCGGTGGCGAAACTCGCCAGGATCACGTAGCGGTCTTCCATGTCGACGGTCCAATGGGAGTCGTCGGCGGGAATCATCGTCTCATGAAGCTTCTCGCCGGGACGAATGCCGACGATCTTGTGCTTGAGCGACGGGCTGATCAGCGTCGCCAGGTCGGTGATCGTCGTCGACGGAATCTTCGGAACATAGATCTCGCCGCCGCGCATCATCTCCATGCTGGACAGCACGAAGTTCACGCCCTGCGTCAGCGTGATCCAGAAACGCGTCATGCGTTCATCGGTGATCGGCAGGCTGTCGGCGCCGTCTGCGATCAGCTTGCGAAAGAAAGGAACGACTGAGCCGCGCGAGCCAAAGACATTGCCATAGCGGACGACCGAGAAACGGGTACCGTCGGAACCGGCCAGATTGTTGGCGGCGACGAATATCTTGTCGGAGGCCAGCTTGGACGCGCCATAGAGATTGATCGGGTTGGCGGCCTTGTCCGTCGAGAGCGCGATGACCTTGCGAACATTGCGGCGCAGGGACGCGTAGACGATGTTTTCGGCGCCGAAGACGTTGGTGCGAATGCACTCGAACGGGTTGTACTCAGCGGTCGTGACCTGCTTCATCGCCGCCGCGTGGACGACATAGTCCACATCGCGCAACGCCAGATCGAGCCTGTCGCGATCGCGCACGTCGCCGATGAAGTAGCGGATGAAGGGGTACTTATCCATCGGGAATTCAAGCGCCATGTCGGACTGCTTGAGCTCGTCGCGTGAGAATATGATGAGGCGGCGCGGCTTGTAGCGCTCGACGACCGTCTTCAGAAAATGCTTGCCGAACGAACCAGTGCCGCCGGTGACCAGAACCGACTTGTCATTGAGATCGAGCCACGGTTGGCTGAAATCGCGAAACTGCGCTGGCGGGTTGGCCGGTGCCGCGGTATCGGTGGAAAACTGCGTGCGCGCTAGGGCGACTGCAGGCTTGCTCATGGGCAAAAGGTCCTTGTTGACCTGCGCAGTCTCTCCGTTTGTGCGTTAACCATCGTATAATCTGGGCTAGATTGTTTAAGTTGAAGGCTTCACCGATCCGTAACCGGATTCCGGCAGGCTTGTGACAGTTACCAAAGGGTAAACGATGCGTATCGCGATGATCGGAACAGGCTATGTCGGGTTGGTATCGGGCGCCTGCCTGTCCGAGTTCGGCCACAGTGTCGTGTGCGTCGACAAGGAAGCCGAAAAGGTCGCAGCCCTGAAAGCGGGCCGGATCCCGATCTTTGAACCACGCCTCGACGAAGTGGTGGCGACCAACGTGAAGGCAGGTCGCCTCTCATTCGACACCGACATCGCGACCGCGGTGCGCGGCGCCGACGCGGTATTCATCGCCGTCGGCACGCCAAGCCGGCGCGGCGACGGTCACGCCGACCTCAGCTACGTCTATGCGGCAGCCGAGGAAATTGCCGGCGCGTTGTCGGGCTATGCCGTCATCGTCACCAAGTCGACCGTACCCGTCGGCACGAGCCGTGAAGTCGAGAAGATCATCCGCCGCGTCCGGCCGGGCGCCGATTTCGACATGGCGTCCAATCCCGAGTTCCTGCGCGAAGGTTCGGCGATCGACGATTTCCGCCGGCCGGACAGAGTCGTCGTCGGCTGCGACACGGACCGCGCCCGCGATGTGATGCGCGAAGTCTATCGTCCGCTTTATCTGCACGAAACGCCGATCCTGTTCACCAGCCGCGAGAGTTCGGAATTGATCAAATACGCGGCGAACGCGTTCCTCGCGACCAAGATTACCTTCATCAACGAGATGGCGGATTTGTGCGAACTCGCCGGCGCCGACGTTCAGGACGTGGCGCGCGGCATCGGTCTCGACGGACGCATCGGAGCCAAGTTCCTGCATGCGGGACCCGGCTTCGGCGGCTCCTGCTTTCCGAAGGACACGCTGGCTTTGCGCAAGACCGCGCAGGACCTGGGTGCGCCGACCAAAATCGTGGAAGCCGTGGTCGCGGTGAACGACGCGCGGAAAATCGCCATGGCCAAGAAGATCGAAAAGGCGTTCGACGGCGTGAAGGGCAAGACCATCGCGGTGCTCGGTCTCACGTTCAAACCCAACACCGACGACATGCGCGACGCGCCGAGCCTGGTGATCGTCCCCTATCTTCAGGAGAAAGGCGCCACGATCCGCGCCTTCGATCCCGAGGGCTCCAAGGAAGCAGGAAAGCTGCTCAAGCTCGAGCAGACCAGAGACGCTTATTCGGCGCTCGATGGCGCTGACGGCGTCGTCATCCTGACAGAATGGAATGAGTTCCGTGCGCTCGATACCGGGCGGATGAAAAGCCTTCTGAAGAAGCCGCTGATGATCGATCTGCGCAACATCTACCGTCCGAGCCAGATGGCCGCCGACGGCTTCACCTATGTCAGCGTTGGCCGCGCAACGGTGTACCCGGACTAGCTGACATATCCCTTGTCGCGCAGATAACTGACGATTCCGGCCGCAAGTTGGGCCGGATCGGCGGTGGTCGTGTCGACCCGCAACTCGGGATGTTCCGGCGCTTCATACGGACTGTCGATTCCGGTGAAGTTCTTGATCTCGCCGGCTTGCGCCTTTTTGTAGAGGCCCTTCGGATCGCGCTGCATGCAGACTTCGATTGGAGTATCGACATAGACCTCGATGAATTCATGCTCGCCGACAAGGTCGCGCGCCATGCGCCGTTCAGAACGGAACGGCGAAATGAACGAGACGAGCACGATCAATCCGGCGTCGACGAACAGCTTCGCCGCCTCCCCGACACGGCGGATATTCTCCACCCGATCGGCGTCCGTGAAGCCGAGGTCGCGGTTGAGGCCGTGGCGGACATTGTCGCCGTCGAGCAGATATGTGTGGCGGCCTTCGGCGAACAGCGCCTTTTCCACGAGGTTGGCGATGGTCGATTTGCCCGAGCCTGACAAGCCTGTAAACCACAGAACAGCCGGCTTCTGACCCTTCTGCTGCGCGCGCACCTGCTTGTCGACGTCGAGCGCCTGCCAATGGACGTTCGTGGCGCGGCGCAGGCTGAAGTCGATCATGCCGGCGCCGACGGTGGCGTTGGTGAAACGGTCGATCAGGATGAAGCCGCCCGTGTCGCGATTGTCGTGATAGGCGTCGAACGCGATTGGCTGGCTCGTTGCGAAATTGGCGTAGCCGACCTCGTTGAGATGCAACGTCTTGGCGGCATGCTGGTCGAGCGTGTTGACATCGATCTTGTGCTTGAGAGTGGTGATTTGCACCGGCACCGTCGCCGAGCCGATCTTCATCAGATATTGGCGGCCCGGCAGAAGCTCATCTTCCGCCATCCAGAGCAGGTGCGCGGCGAACTGTTCGGAGACATCCGGACGGTCTCCCGGCGCGCACAAAATGTCGCCGCGTGAGATGTCGACTTCATCGGCAAGGACCAGCGTGACGGCTGCGCCGGCCACGGCTTCCGGGAGATCGCCATCCATCGTGACGATGCGCTTGACCGCGCTCTTGCGTCCCGACTTGGCGACAGCGATGGCGTCGCCTTGCTTGATGCTGCCTCCAACGATGGTGCCCGAGAAGCCGCGGAAGTCGAGATCGGGCCGGTTGACCCACTGCACCGGAAAGCGGAACGGCTTGCTCGCCGTGTCCGTATCGACATCGACGGTCTCGAGGTGGGCCAACAGAGAGGGCCCCTTGTACCAGGGTGTCTTCGCACTCTCGGCGATCACATTGTCGCCATAGCGCGCGGAGATCGGAATCGGCGTTACGTCGGCAAAACCCAGGCGCTGCGAGAACGCCGCGAAATCCTGCACGATGCCGTCGAAGACCGACTGCGAATAGTCCATCAGGTCGATCTTGTTCACGGCCAGAACGACGTGACGGATGCCGAGAAGCGAAGCGATATAGGCATGGCGGCGCGTTTGGACCAAAACGCCCTTGCGTGCGTCGATCAGGATGACGGCGAGATCGGAATTCGAGGCCCCGGTCGCCATGTTGCGCGTGTACTGCTCGTGACCCGGCGTGTCGGCAACGATGAACTTGCGGCGTTCGGTGGCGAAGAAGCGATAGGCGACGTCAATTGTGATGCCCTGCTCGCGCTCGGCTTCGAGTCCGTCGACCAGCAACGCAAAGTCGATATCGTCGCCCGTCGTGCCGAACTTCTTGGAGTCTTTTTCGAGCGCCGAGAGATGATCTTCGAACAGCAGTTTGGTGTCGTAAAGCAGACGGCCGATCAGAGTGGACTTGCCGTCGTCGACGCTGCCGCAGGTCAGGAAGCGCAGGAGCGACTTCTTTTCCTGCGCCGCGAGAAATGCCTTGAGACCGGAAGGGGCGTTCATCAGAAGTAGCCTTCCTTCTTCTTCTTTTCCATCGACGATTTCTCGTCGCTGTCGATCAGGCGACCCTGCCGTTCCGACGTTCTCGCCGTGAACATCTCGGTCACGATGCCCTCCAGCGTGTCGGCGTCGGATTCAATTGCGCCGGTGAGAGGGTAACAGCCGAGGGTGCGGAACCGGACCAGACGATCTTGGATCTTTTCGCCCGGAAGCAGCTTCATGCGCTCGTCATCGCGCATGATCAGCGTCCCGTCGCGTTCGACGATCGGGCGCTTCTTGGCGAAATAGAGGGGTACGATCGGGATGTTCTCGGCGAGGATGTATTGCCAGATGTCGAGCTCGGTCCAGTTGGAGAGCGGAAAGACGCGGATAGACTCGCCCTTGTTGATGCGCGTGTTGTAGACGCGCCAAAGTTCCGGCCGCTGGTTCTTGGGATCCCAGGCGTGCGTTGCGGTTCGAAAGGAGAAGATGCGCTCCTTGGCGCGCGATTTTTCCTCGTCGCGGCGCGCGCCGCCAAAGGCCGCGTCGAAGCCGTACTTATCGAGCGCCTGCTTCAGCGACTCAGTTTTCATGACCTGGGTGTGGAGCGCAGAGCCGGAATCGAACGGATTGATTCCGCGCCTGACCCCGTCCTCGTTGATATGGACGAGCAGCTTGAGCCCAAGACGTTTGACCGTCTCGTCGCGAAACTGGATCATCTCGCGGAACTTCCACGTCGTGTCGACGTGGAGCAATGGGAACGGCGGTTTGGCCGGATAGAACGCCTTCATCGCCAGGTGCAGCATCACCGACGAGTCCTTGCCGATCGAATAGAGCATCACCGGGTTGGCGAACTCGGCCGCCACCTCGCGCATGATATGGATGCTCTCGGCTTCCAGGCGCTTCAAATGAGATATAACAGGTACTTTTGTGGACAAACTTTTGGACCCCGAAAGTCTACTGTGAAATAGGCTGCCCAGCCGCCGGATGCAAGGCTGCTCCGAGCCTCAGTTCAAAGTTATGGGCGAAAGCGGTAGCGGCGGGGCCTGAACGGCCACAGCAAAGCGTATGCGGCCCAACGGCCGGCCGTCTCCGGTGGTGATGTTAACCCGCCAGGCGCCTGCCCTCGGCCTGCTCTTGAAGGAATAGGCGCGATAGCCGCCGTCTCTGCCGCCATTGATGGAAAACGTCGTCCGGGACTGCGGCTGCCATTGTCGTGTGGTCGCGTCGTACCATTCCCAGCGATGCACAATGATCGTCGACACCCGGGCGGGAGCAAAGACCGAGCTATAGAGATAAAGCTTCTCGTCCGGTGTTAGGTGATAGACCGGCGGCACGCCCAGAAACGTCGTCCAGGGCTGCGGTTCGTCTATCGCCTGATAGACAGACCCAACTTTTTTCACCCCGTGGTAGACGCCCGCATCAGCCAGAGCGAGGGGCAATGGTGGCAGCACTTTCAGGAAGTAGAAGGCGTTGATCACGGCATAGATCGCCAGCGTGCCGGCCAGGATCTGCACGCGCACCTGACGGTACCTCTCGCGTCCCAGCCACGCCAGAGCGTCCACGTAGAACCAGAACATCGCGATCGCGACCGCGCCGCTCACAAGGAACGGTATGACGCCCAGCATGGCGATCAGCACCGGAACGAATAGGATCGCGTATGAAAACAGCGCGAAGAAGTACAGCAGCAGCGAGAGCGTGAATCGGGTCGTGTAGACCTTGAAGAATTCGTTGCCGATGAAAATGCCCGCGAGCACCAGCAGGTATGGCCAAGAACTCCACAGCGATGCACTGCGTAGATAGAAGACGCAAAAACCGCTCAGCAAACAGCCCAGCGCAAATTGCGTTGCCGCGGTCAGTATCGTGCGCGTGCGCTGGCTCGGCTGCTTTTCCGCAGTCGGCTGAACTCCAGCCGATGCGAGATCGCGATCGCGCCGCCCGCGATGAGGAGATACGCGAGAAAGACGATGTGCGTCGAGGCATGATCGATCCGCCCAAATGTGTAGCTGTCGAAAGCATAGCCGCCGACCATCGAAATGCTGACAGATGGCGCTCATATTGGTGTGCGAAGGCAATGACGGTTTTGATCGGCCGGGCGGACAGGTATGCTCGAGGTTCCAAACGCAGGGTCCAAATTCGGGTCGGCACCGCTCGGGCACGCGACCTCGCAGAGGTGCTGTTACCAGCCTCCGCCGGCGTTTGGAACAGCCGAAAACGAAAAGGCCGCCCGGAACGGCAACGACGCCTATCCCAAACGGCCTGGTCTTACCTGGTATGCGGATTAGGCTACGGACCGCATCTTGAGATGCGGTCCGTAGCCATTCCCGAAGAGACTTAGAAGTTGATCTTCAAACCAGCCGAAACACCATTCCGGTTCAGATCGCTGCGATATGCCCCCTGATAGCCGACGTACAGCGACATATTGGCAGATGTTGCGTAGGCAAGACCGGCGTCGATATCGAACTCCGACTGGTCGGGCTTTACGCCACTGACGGTGAATGCAGACGCCGCGTTGCCGTTGAAGAAGGCCGAGATGTTACGCGCCTTGTTGTCCACATCGTAGAGGTAGGTCAGGCTGCCATAGGGCGACAAGCCGGTCAGCGACGGGATCAGATCGATACCGAGCATCAGGTTTGTCTTGTCGACATTGATCTTCCCGACGGTGAGATCGAGAGCGCCAGCACCAGTTTCCGTGAAGGCCTTGGTGTTGCCGCTGTCGAAGTCGACGCCAATGAACGGACGGATAGACATGTCAGCCAGTGAGGCGTTGTAACCAACGGTGCCAACAGCCTTGAACAAATCGCCGTTGAAGCTCGCCATCGTTGCACGGTCGATAGTCGCAACGACGATCGACTTGTTCACGCCGAAGCTGCCTTCGGAATATGCCAACTGAAGGTCGGCATCGACGTTTCCGGCCGTGTATCCGGCGTAGCCACCAACCTGCCAGCTGTTGCTGTGGCCCTTCGAATTGCCGAGACCGTACTTGATCTGGTCTTCAGACCAACCACCCGCCGCGCCGAACACAAAGTCGCCGCTTCCAATGTCCAGGCCGAACGCGCCGCCGCCAATGTCGCCATTGCTGCCGAAGCGATAGGACTGATGGCTTCCCGTGCCGGTGCCGTAATAGCCGCGGCCCCAGAAGACAGTGCCGTTATTGTCGTTGCCTTCATGCAGATGCAGACCAACCTGGCGCGTGAAGAGCTCGGACTGATCCTGCAGAGCCGTCGCATAGGCTCCGTAGGCTTCCGGGCTTGCCTGGTCGAAGAAGCTCTGCGCCTGCGCTGCGGTCATATTGTCCACCGCCACCACAACGGTCTGAGCATCGCCCGTTGCGCCGGCGACCAGGTTCTGGAAGCCATTGGCCACCGCGATCTGGTTCGGCGTCGCGCCCGCGCCCATGCCGACGGCGTAGGTCGTGCGCGTGACCGTCAGCTCGTAGAATTGCTCCGTTCCAACGCCGTTGACGATACCGGTACCCCCGGTCGGCGTGAACGAAAGGAAGGGAGACACGACGTTACCGGTAATCGTCGCGAAGTTGCCGGTGATGCCGCCAGCGGCGTCAACAATGTCATACTTCGAACCTGCAACGTACAGTCCGGTCGCCGGCATGAGGGCAAGCGTCCCGGCGAGACCAGCAGTGCCCGGCGCGCCGGTGACCTTGATTTGGTCATAGCCCGTGCCCGCGACCGCCGACGCCGTCAGCTCGGCCGTATAAGTACCGGTCTGCGTGTAGGATCCGACGATGTTGATGATACCGGGGCTGTTGCCGGGATTGATGTTACCGGCGTTTGTGACGGTGCCCGTGATCGTGCCAGCACCCTTGAGCAGTCCGCTGGCATTATTCGTGACATTGCCGAGGACGTTGCCATTGACGACGGTCGTGCCGCTGTTCGAGACGGCGCCTGTGACCGTGCCGCCGACATCGACATTGGCGCTGCCACCAGAGGCGACGTTCAAGGTCGTGGTGGTCAAGCCACCGTCAACCGTGAGCGTGCCGGCGGCTCCGACGTTGGCATTACCTGCGCCCGTATTGACCGATCCTGTTGTGGCGCCGATGTCCAGTGTGCCGCCATTGACGTCGAGCTGCGTCAAAGTTGACGCACCAGTCAGCGTCATCGTACCGGTTCCAACCTTGATGAGGTCAGCTCCGGTGATCGGGCCGGAGAACGTCGTGGAGTGATTATTGCCGCCGGTCGTGAGCGAGGTTCCGATCGTGACGTTGCCCGAGCCGGCAAGCGAACCGATCGTCTCGGTTGTCGTAATTGCCAGAGTCGAGCCGGCACCGACCGTCACGTCAGACGAGTCGCCGATGCCCGTGCCCGCAGCGCCTGTCGTCAGCGTGCTGCCGCCGCCAACAGTGGTCGTTCCGGAGTAAATATTTGCGCCCGACAACGTCACATTTCCGCCACCGGTCACAGTCAATGAGCCAGTGCCCGTCAGGTTACCGGCGTACGTGCCAGCACCTGCCTGGCTGAACACCACTGCAGCGTTGTCCGTGATGTTGCCTTGCAGCGACGTAGTCGAACCCTGCAACGTTCCAGCCGTGACCGTCGTGCCGCCTGAGTAGGTGTTCGCACCCGTCAGGACGAGCGTGCCGGTATCCACCTTCGTGAAGCTGCCGGTACCACTGATGACGCCGCTCAACGTGAACGTGCCCGTTCCGCTATCGATCGTCGAGGCGCCCGTGAGCGCAATCGCGTTGGCAACGGTGAGACCGGTCACGCCTGCAGCTAACGTCGTGCCGTTCGCTAGCGCTATCGAACCGGTTCCTGCGCCGGCGTTGTCGCCGAGCGTCAGTGTTCCGGCGTTCACGAACGTGCCGCCAGAATAGGTGTTAGCCACATTCAGCGAGAGATTTCCCGTGCCGATCTGCGTCACCGTTCCGGTACCCGAAATTACGCCCGGTGGGGTGATTGAGTTCAGAATGGTCGAATGCGAGGTTTCCGTTATCCGTAACATTGCCGACGATGGAACCGATCGTGCCGCCATTGCCGATCTGAAGCGTGCCACCTGCATTGATGGTGGTGCCTCCCGTGTAGGTGTTCGCGCCGGTGAGGATGAACGTTCCAGTGCCAGCCTTTGTCAGCGCTCCGACGCCAGAAATGACACCGTCATATTCCGTGCTGGTATTGTCACCACCAGTGGTAAGGCCAGCATTGAGTACGACGGAGCCGCCATTACCGGCCAAGCTGCCGATGACTTCTGCGGTGTTGACCTGAAGTGTCCCCGCCGTCGTCGCGGTCTTGTTCACGATCACCTGTGTCGTGTTGCCGATCGCGTTTCCACCCGACAGGATTAGCGTACCGTTATTGACGGTCGCCGGTCCCGCGAAAGTGTTTGTTCCAGAGAGCGTCAGGCTGCCGCTGCCCGTATGTTGCAGTCCTCCGGCGCCGTCGATATTGCCCGCGAATGTCGTCGTGCCGGCGCCGCTTTCAATGAGATCACCCGTCAGATGAATGGCCGCGCCTGCTGCGCCGGTAAGGTCACCGATGGTCTCGGTTGTGAGCACGTTTAAAATGCCGGTGGCCCCCATCGTAACGAGGCCATTGTCAGCGAGAGCCGCGCCGCCCGTGACACTCAAGGCGCCGTTGATCGTGGTGCCACCGGTGTAGGTGTTAGTGCCAGAGAAGGTGGTAACCCCTGCGCCGCTGTCGATTTGCACGGCGCCAGTCCCGGACGCGGCACCCGAATAAGTGCCGGTGTTCGCATTGGTAAACTCGAGCAACGCGCCGCCGCTGATGACGATCTTGTTGGCACCGAGATTTGTAGCGTTGTTTGTGAGAAGTGTGCCGCTCGTAACGTCGATTTCGTTCGTCAGCGTGATAGGCGCATTGATCGACCAGCTACCGGTTCCGGTCTTCTCGAGGTAGTCGAAGTTCGTGACCGTCTTGTTAAAGATTTCGGCAGTTGTGCCGGTGAGCGTCAGCGTATTGTTGCCAAGCGTGTCGGCCGTGGCGTCAAGAGTGCCCGTCGGTAACTGCGCGGCCGAGCTCGCCGAGAAATTGTTGATGCCTGAGCCCATCTCAATATTACCGGTGATCGTCCCGGTGTTGATGATTGTGTCGTTACCGGCACCGAGATTGATATTGCCGGTGATGGTGCTCGTATTGTTGATCGTCGTGTTGCCGGTCGAGTTGATGTCGCCCGTGATCCCGGCTGCAGCATAGTTGTTCACAATATTTGTCTGCGCCGAAGTCGTCGAGCCAAGCGAGATGATGCCGGTGATGCCGCCAGTCGCGCTCGCGGCGTTTGTTACCGTGCTTCCACCGCCCAGGCTGATCGCTGTGTTAGTGACGAGATCCGAAATCGTGCCCTGGTTGTTCACCACGCTCGTGGTTCCAGCCGAGAGGAGAGGTGAAGGACCAGCGCCGGTACCGACCGTTGCGCCCGTGTTCACCGTGATCGTGACGCCATTAACCGGCGTGCCGGGAAAGGTCGTGCCGGCCACGTAACCATTGGGGGACGCGTTCTGGCAGGTGATGAACAGCCCGCTCACGTCCGGCAAGCAGTCGGCGAACGCGGCGGTCGGTGCGACTGCCAATGCGATCGACATGAGAGCAGACGACGACAAGACAAAGCGGCGCACCGAAAGGTGGCCCGAGATTCCGCGCATGAAAAAAACTCCCCAGAGTCAGCAATGGCTGCATGGACCACGAATCACGCCGTGTCCAGCGTAAATCATACTACGTCAATTAATAAACCGTATAGCGCGTAAGCGGAAGAGGAGTCGACCAGTAGAAGCTGTGACATGACGCTCACTCAGTCAGGTCGCGATGCGTCCAAATTTTATAAAAGTGTCTTACGTCAGCTCGCGGGCAAGTCGCAACCCGCCGCGCGCTCACCGCACGCTGATCAATCTTTCACCAGCGAAAACGCGAACGCCAGTTCACATGACGCAGGCCGCTTGAACCTAGCAGCGCAGAAGCGAAGGATTATCCAAAAAAGGACGTCATCGTCCACCCGAACATGGCTCAACTCGGCCACAGCTGAAGGGTCTGCATCTCGGTCTGATCAGGCAAACCGTGACGCCGGGAGCACATTCGTTGTCGCAGGAAACATATCCGCTCCAACGAATGATTTGCCGGCTCCCGTAGCGGCGGCCCGCCCCTGGCGACCGCAATCCAGCGTTGAAACCGGGGAATGTGAGGAAAAAATACCACGCCAGGGCGACCACGAATACTTCTGAGCCTTTGGAGCAACACAATATTTTAAATCGCTAAGCCTTTCGCCTTAAGGGCCTCCGGGGCCCGGCCGTAGGCGTCGTCGTACCGTACGATATCGTCCTCTCCGAGATAGGACCCGGACTGAACCTCGATGAGGCGAAGCGTTAGATTGCCGGCGTTTTCCAGCCGGTGCTTCGCCCCGACGGGAATGTAGGTGGACTGATTTTCCTCGAGCAGAAAAACCTTGTCGCCGCATGTCACTTGCGCGGTGCCTTGCACGACGACCCAGTGTTCTGCGCGCCTTGTATGGCTCTGCAGCGAAAGTCTGCCGCCCGGTTTCACCATGATGTGCTTGACCTGGTAGCCGTCGCCCGCGTCGATGCCCTGATAGCTGCCCCACGGACGGAACACGACCTTGTGTTCGGAGAGTTCGGAGCGTCCGGACGCTTTCAGCTGATCAACAACGGCTTTGACATCTTGTGCGCGGCTCTTGTCGGCAACGAGCACGGCATCTTCCGTGACCACCACCACCAGATCGTGTACCCCGACCAATGCCGTAAGCCCCTTCTCGCTGCGGACATAGGAGTCGTGGGAGTCATGAACGATGACGTCACCCTGAATGGCGTTGCCCTGTGCGTCGCGTTTCTGCAACGACCAGAGCGATGACCAGGCTCCCACATCGCTCCAACCAATGTCGCATGGCACGACCGCGGCCTTGCCGGTCTTTTCCATGACCGCATAGTCGATCGAGATGTTCCTGGCCTTCTCGAATTCCGGGCCATCCAGGCGCACAAAGTCCAGATCGCGTTTCGCGGCTGCCAACGCGGCGCGAGAGGCTGCGACAACACCGGGTTCAAATTGCGCAAGCTCGGCAAGCAGCACATCCGCACGAAAGACAAACATGCCGCTGTTCCAGAGATAGTCTCCAGACGCGAGGTAAGTTTCGGCTGTCGGGGTGTCGGGCTTCTCGGCAAAGCGCTTCACCGCGCAAACGCCATCGATGTCCTTGAGGGGCGCATCCGCGCTGGATGTAGCCGTAGCCGGTTTCCGGCGCGCTTGGCGAAATTCCAAAGGTCACGACAAATCCTTGCCGCGCCGCGGCCGCGGCGCGGTCCACCGCCAGGCGAAATGCGGCCTCGTCGGTTACCACATGGTCCGATGGAAGCAGCAGGATCACGCCGCTCGGATCATCTTCAGAGACCATCAATGCGGCAACCGCGGCCGCGGGCGCGGTGTTTCGGCCCATCGGCTCCAGCACGATCGCCCTGGGCGTAACGCCAAGCGCCTGCATCTGCTCGGCGACAAGAAAACGATGATCTTCGCCGCATAACAAAATGGGAGGGACCGCGCCTGGTACGTTCGCGCGCAGGACTGTGTCCTGAATCATTGTTCGAGGGCCATTGAGCGCGAGCAATTGCTTTGGCAACGAAGCGCGCGACATCGGCCACAATCGCGTCCCGCTGCCGCCAGACAGGACGACAGGATGTATTCGATCGGTTGACGTCATGTCAGACTCGCCTCTGTGGCCAAACCGGAAACTACGCCACAGAATATTGCTTCGACGTGAACTGCTTCAAAGCGGCTCAAGCGCCCTGCGATCCGATAATCGCGACCGAGCAGACGTTCATGGCCGGGGCACCCCCCAAATTGTGGGTCATGCCGATTCTCGGATCCTTCAACTGGCGCGCTCCCGCACGGCCCTGAAGCTGCAGATACATTTCGTAGAGCATGCGCAATCCCGATGCGCCGATCGGATGACCGAAGCACTTCAGGCCTCCGTCGATCTGGCATGGGACCTGACCGTCGGCGTCGTAGAAGCCGTTCATCACGTCCTTCCAGCCCTCGCCTTCCTTGGAGATATGCAGATCTTCCATCGTGACGAGCTCCGTAACGGAAAAACAGTCATGCACTTCCATCATCGAAATCTCGTTGCGCGGATCGCGAATTCCGGCTTCGTCGTAAGCGCGCTTTGATGCGATGCGCGCAGTGTGAAAATAACTGCCATCCCAGGAATTGTGCTGGCTCTCGAGTCCATTGGACAATGACAGTTGAAGCGCCTTCACAGTGATCACATTCTTCTTGCCCATCGCACGCGCAATTTCCGGCGTCGTGACGATCGCGCAGGCAGCACCGTCCGACACGCCGCAGCAATCGAAAAGACCGAGCGGTTCTGCAATCATCGGCGCATTGAGGCATTGTTCTTCGGTGATGGGCTTTTGCAGGTGCGCCTTGGGATTCTTGGCGCCGTTGGCGTGGCTCTTCACTGATACGTGCGCGATGGCGCGCTTGAGATCTTCCTTCGAGACGCCGTGTTTGGCGCGATAGGCCGAGGCCAACTGAGCAAAATTGCCGGGCGCAGATCCGTTTGCGGCCCAAAGCGGCGCCAGTGTGGCTCCCTCACGTTGCGGCAAACCGCCGTAACCTGTGTCTTTCAACTTTTCAACGCCAAGCGCGAGCGCGATATCGCAAGCACCAGCCGCGACAGCATAAACCGCGCCTCGGAATGCTTCGGAGCCCGAAGCACAAAAGTTCTCGACACGGGTAACGGGAATGTTCGGAAGGCGAAGTGCGACCGAAAGCGGCGTGCCGCCCTTGCCGACATGCTGTTCCTCGATAGCCGTACCGAACCAGGCTGCCTGTATCTGGCTGGTCTCGACACCGGCGTCCTGAAGCGCTTCGAGATAGGCCTCGACCATCAGTTCTTCAGCACCGGATTCCCAGCGTTCGCCGAACTTGGAACAGCCCATGCCCAGAATGGCGACCTTGTCCTTGATGCCGCTAGCCATATTTTACATCCCCTATTTTTGCGGCGACAAAACCTTCTGTCATCGCCATTGCCGACATTGTATTTGGTTTCGATCCGACACGCATGTGTAAAGATTTATGCCGCTGCTAGGTTTTTTGGACGACGTAAATCTTCGCCAGGCCGTCACCCATCAGGTCGATGAAATTGTCGCAATAAAAGCGATCAACCTGTTGCGGCGTGCAGCCCTGCAACGACTCGCCGAAACGCTTGAGCGGATTGCGCCCGCCTTCGACGTGCGGAAAGTCGGATGAGAAGAGACACATTTCATCGCCGCTGTTGCGAATGATCCAGCCGGCGTCTTCATGAGGATAGGGAGTGACACGCACCTGGCGCCGTACGAATTCGGACGGCTTCATCGAGAGCTTTTGCAAACGCTCTTCATTCTTCACGAATGCCATTGCCGCCAAATCCATGTTGCGCATCCAGCCGGGAACCCAGGACGCGCCCAACTCGATGGCGCCGAACTTCAGCTTTGGAAAGCGATCCAGAACGCCATCAAAGATCATCGCGGCCAATGTGAGTTCGACCGAATGAGGGATCGGCATGTAGCTAACGGAGGTGAAATTCTCCTCGCCGCCGTGGAAGTCCTTCACGCGAGGCAATCCATTTTCGAAATAGTCGGCCTTGAGTTTTTCTTCGCCGCCAACATGGAATACGACGGGCAGACCGGCTTCCTGCGCCATCGCCCAGATCGGATCGTGCAAGATGTGGCTCTGCGAGTGACCCGGAGGTTTGGAGGCAATGAGCAGCGCCTTGCAGCCAAGGTCAATTGCCTCGCGTGCGCATTTTTTGGCCAGTTCGAAGTCGACAAGCGGAACATAGCCCGTTCCAAGGAAGCGGCGATCGATCGGAGCAGAAATCGACCATCATCCGGTTGTGTGCTTGCGCGGCGGCATAAGCGAGTTCGACAGGACCAGTCTCGTCGAGACCAAAATTGCCGAGACACCAGGTTGTGAAGATCAACTGGCTGGCAAAACCCAGATTGTTGAGCGTCTGAGGCCGGTCTTCGCGGCGAAAAGAGCCGTGCGCTTCGTAATTCTTGCGCAGCAGAACGTTCGCGTCCGACCCAGAGCGGAAGTTGGGGTCCTCATGCAGCGCGCGAGCCTTTTTTACCCAACCTGCATCGCGGGGATTCTTTTGCAGCTTGGGCAACGCGTCATATGCAGCACGAAACTTTCGGATCGAAATAGGCATCCAGACTGTCCGGCAACTCCATGAGATGAGAGTCAGCGTCGTGCACGATGCGATCTTCTACATAGGCCATAGTCTCGCTCCCCGGTTTGTCTTCGCACGATCTTATCAGATCGGAACGGCCTTCCAGAAGTAGCGGACAAAGCCGCGCTTCGGATCGAAATCCTTGATCCGGAATGCCATGCGGACCTTGGCGCCGGTGTCGACCTGCCCCTGCTCGACATCCGTGATGTCGGCCATGAGCCGGCCGCCCTCGGCAAAGGTGATCATTCCATAGTGGCTGGGCGGATCCATTGAATAGGTCAGAAAGTCCGCCGACCAGGACAACACGGTGCCCGGTTGTTCGGAGAAACCATAATCATCCTGGCTGTCCACTGCCTTGCAGTTTGGATTCACACAGATTCGACTTTTGGGATATTGCGCCGTGCCGCAGACACGGCACTTGCCGCCGATCAGACTGAGCAGCATGTCGCTCTTTCGGTAGAGAACCGTGAGCGCCGTGCGCTTGTCGACTTCGGCGCGCATGCCTTTCTCGAGTTCGATCAAGCCGTTAAAGCCCAGAAATTTCATGTAGTTGGTTTCTTCTTTGCGCCGCGCGAGGAACCCGGTGACGCCCTCGCGTTTGGGAAGTTCCGTGATTTGCGGCGTGACTTCAAAGAGAAGCGCATCCGCGCCCTGCGCGAACTGAACGACCAATATCTTGTCACCGGGTTTGGACTGTTCCAGCGCATGCACAAGCATCAAGAGCGCATGCCCTGCGCCGGCATCGCCGACGTTCGAAGCGAGATTGTCGCGTACCTTGGCCGGATCGACGCCGCATTGCTTGGCGATCGTCTGATCGAGTTTCGCAAACGGACACGGCAGGATGAAGTGTGTGACATCCGCGGCAGCGGTTTTGGTCTTTTCCAGGATTTCTTTGACCACCGACGGCACGATCTTGGTGTAGCCCTCGTCACGGATCCAGCGCTCTTCCCAACCATAATCAAAGTCTTCGCCTTCGCCGCGGAAATGATCGACGAAGTCGAGCGTCAATGTGTGGCTGCCGACGAATTTCGCAATCACCTTGTCGCGTCCGAGCGTGAACGCCGCCGCCGCGTCGCCATAGGCGAGTTCCTGTGCGGATGCCGCACGCGCCTTTCGCTTGTCGCTCGTCACGAGCAGCGGCGAGTTGAGACGTCCTGCTGCTACCGCGTCCAGCGCGGAGATCAGAGCCGTCGTTCCGGCCCTTTGCGACGATGAGATATCGACTGACGAGATGCCTTCGCGTAGGCCGAGCGCGGCGGCAACGATGCCCGAATTCTGTCGATCGGCGTACGGCAAGGTTGTGGACGCGAGATACACGCCATCGACAAGAGCCGCGGTCCTTGACGGGATCGGTCGCGGGAAGACAGTCCCGCCCGGCTTCGTATGACATGGTCACTGCGTCTTCATCCCAATTGGCCATGGCGCGCTCGCCCTTGGCGCCGCCGACCAAATTGGGTGCGAACCAGGCATTCGCCTGAGCGATGGACTTTCTTTGCAGCCGGCGGCGCGGGATGTAGGCGCCATAGGCGGTAATGCCGATCATCGTGGGTCCCTGTCCGTTTTTTGCAAGAAAATCAGGTTTGGACCTGCGCGACTAGTCCGGGGGCACCAGACAGGCGATCCCTTTGGCTTTCAGGGAGCTGCAAAGTTGCATCGCGGCAGTCTGATCCAGTTTCCCAACCCGCAACCGGTACCAACGGCCCTTGCCCGGAACATCGACTGGGACGATGAGCGACGCTGCCGACGCGAGCACATCGCGAGCATTTCTCTGGATGTTGGCCCAGGCCGTATTGGCCTCAGCTTCGCTTCTGAAAGCGCCGAGCTGGATAGAGCGGCTTCCGGCGGCGGGCGCTTCGCTAAATGCAGGCTTCAGCACCGGCGCGGCTCCGGCAACCGAACCCTGCGTCGCAGCTGTCGCGGCGGGCGGGTCGACGGCGCCTGGCTTGGTCAGAACAATTGGTGAGACTGGTGGTGCGGCGGCAGCGCTCCCGTCCATCGCGGCAAGCCGATCCGCCGCCAAAGTGAATTGCGGGTTCGCCGCGAGCGCCGAGCGATAATATTCCCGCGCAGCACTCGGCTGACCGAGCGCTTCGGCAATCTGGCCCATGCCATATTCCGGGTATTCGGGATGCGCGTTTCCGGCGTCCATGGACGCTTCGTAGTCCCGTTCGGCTTCCGCCAACCTGCCAAGTCTGCGCAGCGCATTGCCACGATTGTTGAACGCAGCGGCGAGTTTTGGCGCGAGCTTGAGCGCCGCAGTGTAGTCGGCGATGGCGTCATCTGTTCGGTTGAGCTCATCCAGCGTTACACCGCGATCGTAGAGCGCACTCGCCTGCTCTTCAGCGCCGAGAGCCGACGCGGAAATGGCGTCGTTGAAGTCGGCTAGCGCATCGGCGCGCTCGCCGAGCATTTCACGAGCAAGGCCGCGCCGGATGAGAATACGCGCATGGTCCTGCGGCGAAAGCTGTCCGGCCGCGAGCGCCTTGTTGGCAAGCTCAAGCATTTCCGCGGGTGTCGCCGCCTGCAGCGCGTCCGGCGCGGCGTCTGCCGTCTGGCCAAAGCCGGTCAGCACCGCCAACAGCACTCCGACGGCCATACGATCTGTCCTTTTCATTACCCCAGCACCATTCTTTTTTCGACTTTAGAGTCGATGATAATGCCTGAACCATTCCACAAAACGCGATATTCCAGTTTCGAGCGAAACTTTAGGCGCGAACCCGAAGTCACGGCTGGCACGCGTGATGTCGGCATAAGTTTCGCGCACGTCGCCTGGTGGGCCGTCCTTGAATTCGAGAAGAGCTTTGCGGTTTGTGGTGCGTTCGATATGCCCGATCAGGTCCAATACGCTTTCGGGATGCGAATTGCCCAGATTGTAGATCCTGTGCGGTGCCTCATTAGCTTGCGTCGCGAACGGTGTCTCAACAATACGAAGAACCGCGGCGACGATGTCGTCGACATAGGTAAAATCGCGCAACAGCTTCCCGCCGCCGAACACTGGAATGGCGCGATCATGCAGGATCGCGTCGGTGAACGACCAATAAGCCATGTCTGGCCTACCCCAGGGTCCATAGACCGTGAAGAAGCGCAGTCCCGTCTGCTTCAGGCCATAAAGGTCGGCATAAGAATAGGAAAGCAATTCGCATGACCGTTTGGTCGCGCCGTAGAACGACACGGGTTTGTCTGCGCGTGCATCTTCCGAGAAAGGCGGCCTGGTGTCGTTACCGTACACCGAACTCGATGAAGCGTAGACGAGGTGTTTAAGTCCTTTATGGTGGCGCGCGAATTCGAGCACCGCGGCGTGTCCGACGAGATTGGCGTGCGTGTAAGCACCTGGATTCGTCACCGCGTAACGCACGCCGGCCTGCGCGGCGAGATGCAGGATTACATCGAACTGTTCATCTCCGGCCGTTTCGGCCAGTGCCCTCTCTTGCGCGATGTCGGCTTTGACAAACCGGTATGCGCCATGAGCGCCGATTTCGTCCAACCGGCGCTGCTTTAACGCGGGATCGTAGTAGGAATTGATCTCATCCACGGCCGTGACCGAGTGCCCCGCCGACAACAGCGCCTTCGTTGCGTGAAACCCGATAAATCCGGCGCCGCCCGTGACCAATACCCGCATTCGACGATCTCTGATCCTGTTGCCGTCCGGAATGTGGACGGTCCCCTACTATGTATGCCAAGAAGTCCGGCGCATAAACCCGGTGTCCCATGGCCTCCCCGAAGCCTGTCCGCAAAGCCGTTTTTCCCGTCGCAGGCATGGGGACGCGATTCCTTCCCGCGACCAAGGCTGTTCCCAAAGAGATGCTGACCGTGGTCGACAAACCAGTCGTCCAATATGCCGTCGAAGAAGCCAAAGACGCCGGCATCGAACAGTTCATCTTTGTCACGGGCCGCGGCAAACACATTATCGAAGATCACTTCGACCACGCCTATGAACTCGAGTCGCTGCTTTCGGCGCGCGAGAAGACCAAGGAGCTGGACAGCCTACTGGAAGGCCTGCCGGTGAGCGGCTCGGTGTCCTTTACCCGGCAGCAGAAGCCGCTGGGCCTGGGCCACGCGGTGTGGTGCGCGCGCCATCTGGTGGGCGACGAACCATTCGCAGTTCTGCTGCCGGATGATTTGCTCGTCGGCGAGCCTGGCGCTCTGACTCAGATGATCGAGGCCTACAATGAGGTGGGCGGCGGCGTGATCATCGCAGCGGAGGAAAAACCGCTGGAAGAAACACAGCGATATGGTGTCGTCGCGCCAGGCAAGACGAACGGCAATATCACCGAAGTCAAAGGTGTGGTCGAGAAGCCCAAACCCAAAGATGCGCCTTCGCGGTTGTGCGTGATCGGCCGATACATCCTTCAGCCGGAAATTTTCAGCGAGCTGGACCGTCGCGAAAAAGGTGCCGGCGGCGAAATCCAATTGACCGACTCTATGGCCCGGCTGATCGGACGCATGCCGTTCCACGCGGTGAAGACAACGTGTGACCGCTATGACTGCGGCGACAAGGTTGGATTTCTGCAAGCCAACATCGCTCTCGGCCTGCGGCGTCCCGACATTGCCCCTGCTCTGCGCGCACTATTGAAGGCTACGATCGGCTGACGTCGGCCAAGACCATCGCAGCCGAGTCCCAGCATTCGCACTCAGACCAGGTGCGCGAGGTCATCGGTGAGATAGCCAAACCGAGCCATTTGCTTGTGGTGGTCGCGAACTATTTTGCGAATCTGACGGCGCGTAAGAACCTGTCGCCATTGTTCGGCGCGCCCTGCGCGAAAAAATTTCTCCGCTTTGTCTGGCTTCTCGCGGAAGCCGTGTGCAGCTTCCTGTTCTTGCAGACGCTTGAAGCTCGACAACTCGATGGCCCGATCCAATTGCGCCGCCGAGGGCGACATCAACAGAAAACGCGTCAGTTTCTCGAATGTTGTTTTCGGTTCGGCCAACATGTCTTCGTATCGCATGACGTGGATCGCGCGGTGCGGCCGGCGGGTCCAGCTTTCAACGTGCTCGCTCCACGTGCCGTAGATTTCATAGACGGACTTTTCGGTAACGTTCGTTTCATACCCCTTGCGTGCCATGTGTTCGATCGCAACGTCGACGTCTTCGTCCATGTGGTGTGCAAAGGAGATGGCGATATCGAGCGGGTTTCGCACGACATAAATCGCACCGGACGTGACCCCAAAATTTATTGAAGGAAAACCGCGATCATCCACCAGGGCATGATGCGTTTTCACGATTGCGAGCCCCGCAGTTGCTGCCGCGATGTCCGCCTGAACCTTTGGTCTTGTCGCGGCTATTTGTGCGCGATTTTCGTTCGTTGGCTGTACGCCCATATGGCGCCGGTAGATTTCGGCCTGGATGTCCCAGGTTGTGAATTCGTTGATTTGATTAATGTCGTATCCTTCCTCTCGTCCCTCCAGCATTCCGAAGAGATTGTGCAGGAAAGTGCGAGTCCAGGTGTTGCCGGATTTCGGATAGGACGCCAGCCAGAGAATTCCATGCGTCGGTGAGACGCCGCGATCAGTCGACGGTGGCATGCTTGAACCACGCAATCCTGATTTGGGCCCCTTTGGGCGTGAAGCCGACGAGCGTCAGTTTCGTAGGCTCCCAGACGGGATGTCGTTTGCGTTCATCAGTGTTTCTGCTGGGGACGATCCGGCCGATGCCCATGAGCTTCTCATGCGGATTTTCTGCAGACCACTGTTCGAGCAGATCGCGCCCCAACAAAATGATGTCGTTCACGAGTGTCTGGGTTCGGTGATCGGCCTTAACGGCCAGAGCCAGCATTGCAATCGTCGAGCGAACGATGTCGAGATGACGCACCCTTGCCTCGAGCGCGCCGACAATGCGCGGGCCGTCATAGGCGACGACGCAAACATTTTTCAAACGCTTGGCCGCGTCAGCGATCTCCGGAATGAGGTTTTCTTCGCGCCAGAATTTGAGAACATCGCGTTGAATGGACGCGTCGGACGATTTCCAGCAGGCTTTCAACACCGGACTGCTCACGAATTGAACTCAGCGGCCGGCGCGTCGCCCGTACTCGGCCGCTGCCGGGGAATCGTGCCGTGATCGAACCACGCCACGCGCATTGCTTCACCATTGGCGGTCCAGCCAACAAATCCCAGATGTGAGGCGCGCAGGAAGCCGCGTGCGGGTCCGAGTCCGTCGAACGCATGCGTTTGCGTGATCGTACCCATTCCCATGACTTCTTCCGAAGGATTTGCCGCCGACCATTTTTCGAGAAGTTCGCGAGCTTCAGCCTGAATCACTGTGGCCAAGCGGTTCTGCCGCTTGTCCGATGCGACAGCCACGCGAAGCATGGCGAGTTTTACCCCCAGAAACCCGACGTAAAGGATCCGTGCGGTCGTCAACGCGATCAAGGTGTCGCCGTCATAGCCGGCCAGGCACAGTTCGCTCAGGCGTTCGCTGACATCTGCCGAAATCGGAAGCGCTAGTTCCCTGCGCCAGAATAGCTCCGCGTCCCTTTCGATGACGGGATCTTTGAGCCGCCAGGCCTGGCGGAGTCCGATGTCAGTGCGAGGCTCGTGATGGTGCTTCACGGTCATGTCGGTTGCTCGCTTTGGACGATGACCGAGCTTCCGCCTGCATCCTCTTGGACGAGACCGGTAGCGCCAGCGGTTCGAACGTCGCACCGTGTATGGTACGCCACAGAACCAACTGCGAAAAGCCGCAATCGGCGCCGGGCCGGGCACGACAAACGCACCACGCCGAGTTGAGCGAAGTCAGGAGTCCGAGCAGCGACCGACGAACCGCGCAGCTTAAATCTCAACATCGCGAATTCGATGGAGCCGCTCGAGGAGATAACTCAGACAAGCCACCGAACCGCGTGCGAGATCGAAGCAACTACTGAAGCTGCAAGCTCAGATCCAGATAAGGACCATGCCAGATCCGGTCGACATCGTACTTCACCGACGTGTTCTCGTAGTTGCCGTCGAACACGCCCCAGTTCGCCTGCACCAGGTACCCGACGTGGAAGGAGGCCGGGCTATCTTCCGGATGCCAACCCAATCCCAGGTAACCACCAGCTTGTGGAACTGTCGCCCCGTGGCGTCGCGCGGTGAAGTCATTGTCACCGTCGAGTAACCAGACCTTGCGAGACCCGAAAAGCACTGCGCCGGACACACCCCAGTCTACCGACAGATGGGTTCCCGGATCGCCCAAGGGCGTGGACGCTGCCCACGAAATGACGGGTCCGATGCCGTTGAAGGTTCGGTGGAGCTCATTGTCGTAAGTAGTGTGCGAGGTGAAGCCGTCGGAGTACTTCGCTCCATACGAGAAAGTGCCGGCAGTTTCGGCCGCGAAATTCGCCCAACGCACGCCGGCGCTGACTACAGAGCTGCCATCCATCCCGAACATTCCCAACCCGACATCCTGGCCGATCGTGAAGTCGAGCATCTTGTGGGATTTCATTGTGACTGACATGCCCGGAACCCGAATAATGGGTGAACGCGGTGCCCGAATAGTATGAGAAGCTGCCATGCGAATTGCCGGTACGGCCGAAGTTGTAGGTCAGCCCAAAAATCCAGCCGTCTGTCGACAAATTGACCGCGGCCCATCCGTCGCCGCCGTTCGTAAGCACCAACCAGCGGAGTGGGTGCGCTGGGATCTCCGTACACTGTCTTGTCGCCGGAGTTGAATGTGAACTGACCCCCGAGGTCGACAGTCAAGTGCCAATCCGAATTGCTCGCATCGCCGGCAAACGCCTGTCCCGGCATCTGAAACGCCGTAAGCGCGGCTACAGCCGACGCTGTGCCGAGCAATTTCCTGCGCAGCTTGAGTTCCCTAGAATTCGTCTGAATTGACATAGGCTCTCCCCCCGAGAGTCGGCGTGCGCCAGAATTCTAAAATTTAGTTTACAAAGTAACCATGCAGGGGTCAACAAACCGGGTCAACCCCGAAAAGGCCGCCATCTAGCTCAAATGTGCCTTAAACTCGCAGCGGATCAGGAAGCAAGCTGCAGCTGCTGAAGCGTACGGGACGGCGGGAAACTCACCGTGACGGTCGTGCCATATCCCGGTTGGCTGACAAGGCAGACCGCGCCGCCATGCGCTTCGGCGAGCCCCTTGACGATTGGAAGACCGAGCCCGGTGCCCTTGTCCGCCGTCACCACGTCATGGCGGCCCTGGCCAAAGTTCTCGAATACGCGCGTTTGATCCTCCTGAGCGATACCGACGCCCGTGTCGCGGACGCCAAAATCGACGCCGCCATCTGCGGTTTCCGCCGCGAATGCCGTGACGGTCCCGCCCGCCGGCGTGAATTTCAAAGCATTCGATAGCAAGTTCAGGAATATCTGCTTCAGCGCGCGTTCGTCAGCGCGCAAATGCCGGAGTCCTGGCGTGACTTCAGATTTGAGCAGACAGCCACCCTGCTCCGCCTTCGGCTCAAGTAGCGCCAGAGCATCTTCGATGAGCGAGGTGAGATCAACCTCGGTCTCACGCAGCGTAAAGGAACCCGCTTCAATTTTTGCGAGATCCAGAATGTCGTTGATCAATGTGAGAAAGTGATGAGCCGACCGGTGAATAAGTTCGGCGTACTCATAATGTTTCTCAATGTTCTTGACCATTGTGCGTGTCGCGATCATCTCGGAGAATCCCAGAATGGCATTTAGCGGAGTGCGCAGTTCGTGGCTCATATTCGCCAGAAATTGCGACTTCGCCTTCGAAGCATTCTCGGCGCGATCGACCGCGGCGTTCAGTGACGTTGCCATTCGTTCGTTTTGCAGATGCAGGCGGACAGCCTGTTCGTACTTTCCAGACAGCGTCCAGCCATAGCGAACGATCATGGCCGTAAAGAGCGGCAAGATGATGCTGAGCGTTGTGGCCAGCGAGCCCCCTTCGAAAAGAAAAGTGACCTCCGTCACGCCCACGACCGCAATGATGTTCGCTGCAAAAACCGCGCGCACCGGAGACAGCATGAAGAATGAACCGACCATCACGCCCAAGACGAGCGTGCAGAGTATGGATTCGTTTGTTGGATTGCTCCCGTCCCAGAACGTGGGCACAAGCGAGCCCCAAACCAGTCCGTGGAACGTCCACAAAGCGGCAAGCCGCAACGTTTGTTCGCGCGCTGAGATCGCTGCACCGCGGAGCTGATAGCGCCGCCACTCGCGCACGCCTGCAATTGCGAAGACAATCTCCGACAGCACCCACACGGCAGCATGCGTCGAACTCGCGACCCCGAGACTTGGAAACGCTCCACAAAGTGCAATCGCGATTAGGATCGCGAACGGAACGCCATCCGCGTACTGCATACGCGTGCCGACCGCGATACGGACGAGTTCCTCGTCTATATTGCGTTCCAGCTCCGCGTTATGAATTTCCCCAGCCATCCCGAAACTCGAGTTTCTCGAACAGGTGAGACTGGCATTGACCTGTAAACAAACACGTAAATTTAGTGTGGAAACGTCAGTGAGCCCTTGCTCAGACTGGGTATTTCGTGGTGTCCCCAAAGGAACGTTTTGTACGACCCCTGCCCTCAAGCGGTCGGGGCTTTGTACTCGACGTGTCTGCCTCTCGACCGCTTGGCGCCGCCCCAATTAAGCCGGTTCAGAGCGCCGGATAGGCCGCCGTACACGGCCAAACTGGCCGTGAGCGCCGATACGCCAATGACGACCCAACGATAGACGCCGCGAAGCCGACGCTCTGCAGGAAGTGCTTTCATCGCCAGCAGAACGAGAAAGCCGAGCACCAAGGGCAACATAAGCGCGTTCATCACTTCCACGGCAGTGTTCAATGACACCAGGTTCGGCGCAATGCCGACGACGAATGCGCCACCGATCACAGCGAGCGTGAAGACGCCATAAAACCAGGGCGCTTCCAGTGGATGATATTCCAGCGAGTGCTTGTAACCCGATACCTCACCGAATCCCCACGCCGAAGCAAGCGACACGACAATGGCCGCAACCATCGCTGCGCCAATGGCGTGTCCCGGATACTGAAGACAAAACGTCCGAAATTCGGACCGAGAAACGGAGTGATCGTCTAGGCTGCCAGTCTAACTCTAAACTTTCTCCTTTTTGGGGCAGCATTGGCCCCCAAAATGGGGAATGCCCATGCAAGCAGTCTCGTTCAAACGGCACCGGTTCCCGCCCGACGTGATCCGGCACGCCGTTTGGCTATATTTCCGTTTCACCCTGAGCTTTCGCGACGTTGAGGAGATGCTGGCTGAACGCGGGCATCCAGACAAACTACGAAACCATTCGATGTTGGGCGCTCAAATTCGGCCGGCTTTTCGCCCAGAATCTTCGGCGATCCAGACCGCAGCCAACTGGCCGATGGCACCTGGACGAGATGGTCGTGAAGATCTCGGGTATGCGGATGTGGCTCTGGCGGGCCGTCGACGACGAAGGCGAAGTGCTGGACATGCTGGTCCAGAAACGTCGCAATACCAAGGCTGCGATGCGCTTGTTCCAGAAGCTTCTGAAGAATACAGGCGTCCGTCCAGAAAGCATTCAGCACCGATCGATTGGCGTCCTATCGGGCCGCTGCGCGAGAGCTGGGCATCTCTCGTCGCCACTGGCCAGGACGGATGATCGGCAACAACCGCGCGGAGAACTCACATCTGCCCATTCGACGACGCGAGCGAAAGCAGCAGAAGTTCAAATCGCAGGCTTCAGCCCAGAGATTCCTCGCCACCCACGCAGCCATCTACAACACCTTCAATTTTCAACGTCACATGATCCGCCGATCGACCCTTCGCCACTTTCGAGCCGAAGCCAATCTGGCGTGGCAGGCGGCAACGGTGGCCGTCTGAACTCCGCACCCTGCCCTGCACCATTGCGGCCTGTGAATGTTGCCTTGACAATTCCAACAGCCAAAAGGAATCGGACGCTCATTTGAATCTCCTCTACCCCAAGATGAGGTTGGCAGGCTTCCGAACTCAGTAGCAATAATATTGGTACCAGCAGTAACCCCAACCGTTGCAGTAATACTGATAGTAGCAGACCGCTTGAGTGGCGCTCACATTCTTCGTCTCAACGTCAATTGCCGCCGATAGTGTCGCATCGCTTCCTGCGGCATAGCCTTTGGCGAGCTTCAACAATGCAAGTGGATCGTACGCCTCAGGCTTCGCGCCCTTCGTCATTTTGACGGGCGCTTGCTTGGCGACATTCGCCTTAAGCCCATCGATGATGCGAGCCGCGGTTAAAAGGCTGTAGGGGTCTTTGTTGTCAATTCCATATTGGGCCAGCATAGCGGCCAACGACGCCTTCGCAGGGCCATCACCTGAAGGCATGGCACTACTTGCGGCGTAAACTGGAGAGATCGCTGCCAACGACATCAGTGCAGCAGCGGCCGCTGAGATCAAAGACCTGTGGTGAGTCATAGCCATTTCTCCTTCCAATTCTCTCTGTATATTCGAACAGACATACAAGATCGTTCCTGATAGTCCGGCAGCTGGGCGCAACTCCTGTGATCAGCGAAACCCATTGCCGCAGATGGACTGCGTCAGGGGTTTAAGTTCCAAACGAAGACCGGACTGCCGTCTGAGCGAATTGTCGTGAAGTCCTGTGGTTCGCCTTCGGGACAAGTCGTTTCATCGGAACCGGTATAGAAATCGTATGGACCGGGATATTCCACGCATTGTTTGATGTCGCTTCCCCAATAATGATTTGGGTCGTCTTTCACTTCCGCGCGGACGTAGATTGTTTTGTTCGTGGTTGTCAAAACATCGCTGCAGTTACCGGGAGCGACAGTGAACCAACCCTTATTGCGCCATTCACTTCCTCCAACAGGAATGTAGCTTACCGCCACCATCGTTGGTTGATCGGTGCGGTTGCACGCTCTTACAGTGATGGTGTTACCGCCGCTGCCGCCTCCGCTTTGGTGCATGCTTTCGGCAAGTCGCAATTCGCCGCTTGGACTGGAAACCGCCGCACTGAGCGCGGCTGCCGCAAGCAATGAAAAAACCATGGAACCCCCCTTTTGTATCCCAAAACAATAGCGGCTCTTGCGCTCCAAGTCTTGCTCCACCGACCGCTTCTCTCGTGGCAAACGAACTGGTTGATATCGATTCGCACCACCTGTGCTTCGAACCAAGCTCAAATGCCAGTTCGCAAGAGTGTCAGAGTGACGAAACGGCCGAAAACGCGGTCACAAAGGCACTCGGACAACCGACCGTTCGCTTTGGGTGGAAAGCTGGCATTCGATGGCTTTCGAATGGGTGACGCGGTGTTAGCTTACCAGCGGAAACGATGATTGCGGGGCCTTCCGCAGCCAAGGTACCAATACCGAGATTGGCGCACGAGCGGCCGGGAAGGTGGCGGCCCAGATCGAGAACCAGGTTGCCCAACAGAATAGCTTCGAGGGGGAAGCATGACTAAGTCCACTTTGGTTCCTGTAGTTGTTGGACTTTCGGCCGCTCTGATCGGCATTCAAATTGCCGTTCTACACGCCTTCGGCCAACCGTTCTTCGCTACTAGCGGGCGGTTACTGCTTTGGGTGAATGACCCATTCAGCCCGGACATGTCACAGCAACTGACGGACTGGTACAGCTTTTCCCACATCATCCACGGGTTCATCTTCTTCGGACTGCTCCAACTTGTGGCGCCGCGACTGCCGCTTGGTGTGCGGTTCCTCATTGCCATGAGCATTGAGATCAGTTGGGAAGTGACGGAGAACAGCCCTGCTGTCATACGGCACTATCGCGAGCAAGCATTGGCTGCCGGATACGTCGGCGACAGCATACTCAACTCGCTGTCAGATACGTCGATGATGTCCGTCGGCTTCCTGCTGGCCTCGCGGTTGCGCGCCCGCTACGTCGCGTTGCTAGCTCTGACCTTCGAAATATTCACAGCAAGCATGATTCGCGACAACTTGACCCTCAACGTGATCAACCTGATCGCGTCGGCTCAGTGGGCGCCTATAAAGGCCATTCATGCGTGGCAGGCCGGTTCTAAACACTAGGCGCTCTTGCACGTGGTTGTACCGGAAACCGAGCGGTTTCGCCCCGCAGTGAGCGTCGAGTGTCCGCTCCGAATCGAACGTTCATTCAATCGCGATCACTCTAAGCTCAGCTTTGAGTGAATGTCTGGCTTCCGACTGGTTGCAGATAAGACACAAAACCACTCTCGAGGGTTCATCTCCGCGCCGCGTCATTTATCCACCCAGCAGGACGTATTTGATTTCGAGATAGTCCTCGATGCCGTATTTGGAACCCTCCCGGCCGATACCGGACTCCTTCATGCCGCCGAAGGGCGCAACTTCGGTTGAGATGATACCTTCGTTGACACCCACGATTCCGTACTCCAGCGCATCGGACACCCGCATGACGCGTCCGACATCGCGGGCATAAAAGTAAGCGGCAAGGCCGTACGGCGTGTCATTGGCGATACGGATGGCGTCAGCTTCGTCGTCGAAACGGAACAGCGTCGCAACCGGTCCGAAAATCTCCTCGCGCGAGATTTCCATGGCCGGCGTGACCTGCGTCAGCACGGTCGGCTCGAAGTACGTTCCGCCGAGCGTGTGCCGATGACCGCCCATCACGACACGCGCGCCTTTCGAAGTCGCATCAGCCAGCAAGCGTTCGACTTTCTCGACAGCCTTGACGTTGATCAGCGGTCCCTGCGTCACGCCCTCGTCGGCGCCATTTCCAACTTTCAGCTTGGCTACGCGTGCCGCGAGCCTTTCAGCGAACGCGTCATAGACCTTGTCCTGCACCAGGATGCGGTTGGCGCACACGCAGGTCTGGCCCATATTGCGGTACTTGGACAGCATCGCGCCGTCCGCCGCGGCATCAAGATCGGCGTCGTCGAACACGATGAACGGCGCATTGCCGCCCAGTTCGAGCGAGACCTTCTTCACCGTCGTCGCGCACTGCGCCATGAGTTTCTTGCCGACAGCGGTCGAGCCGGTGAACGTGAATTTGCGCACCAGTGGGTTCTGGGTCAGCGCCAGTCCTACGGCGGACGCCCCAGTGGACGTGACCACGTTGAAAACGCCAGCCGGTACGCCGGCGCGGTGTGCAAGCTCGGCGAGCGCTAGTGCCGAAAGCGGCGTCTCCTCGGAAGGCTTGATGACAAAGGTGCATCCGGCCGCAAGCGCCGGCGCACATTTGCGCGTGATCATGGCATTGGGGAAGTTCCAGGGCGTGATGGCGCCCACAACACCGACTGGCTCCTTGAGAACGAGGACGCGCTTGCCCGCAGAGTGCGTCGGAATGACGTCACCATAGACGCGCTTGCCCTCTTCGGCGAACCATTCGATGAATGACGCGCCATATGCGACCTCGCCGCGAGTCTCTGCTAAAGGCTTGCCCTGCTCGGCCGTCATCAGGCGCGCAAGGTCCTCCTGGTTCGCCAAGATGAGATTGAACCATGCGCGTAGTAGCAGGGCGCGCTCCTTGGCTGTCTTGGCCCGCCAGGCCGGAAAGGCGCGCGCCGCCGCTTCGATGGCGTCGTTCGCGTCGGCCTCGTCCATATCTGCGACTTCGGCGAGCACATCCTGCGTCGCCGGATTGCGCACCGCGAACCGGGCGCCGGACCCCGCCGCAGACCAGCGGCCATCGACATAGGCATCGCTGCGTAGCAGCGTCGTATCATTCAGCTTCATGGTCAGGTGATCCCTAGCGCTGCTTCCAGTTTGTCCAGCCCCTCCTCAATCAGCGTGTCGCTCGCAGTCAATGGAACCAGTATCCGGATGGTTTCGCCAAAAATCCCGCAGGACAGGAGCACGAGACCGTTTTCCAGCGCGCGAGCCGTTACTTTTCTCGTCATATCCCCGTCAGGCTCACTCGTCCCGCGCGACTTGACCAAGTCGAATGCGACCATCGCGCCCGGACCGCGGACGTTTGCAATCGGGGCGAGATCGTTTCGACGCGACGCCGCCTGCAGCCGTTCGCGCAAGCGCACCCCAATTGCATCCGCACGCTTTAGAAGTCCTTCGTCGTGGATCACATCCAGAACCGCCAACGCGGCGGCGCAGGAGACTGGCGATCCGGCATAGGTGCCTCCAAGTCCACCAGGCTCCGCCGCGTCCATGATAGGTGCTCGTCCGATGACGCCGGACAGGGGAAAGCCGCCTGCGAGAGATTTCGCAATCGTGACGAGATCGGGCTCGACTCCGGAGTGCTCGATCGCGAACATCTTTCCCGTTCGCGCGAAGCCCGATTGGATTTCGTCGGCGATCAACAGAATCCCGTTCTCGTCGCAGATTCTTCGGAGCGCGACGAACAATTCTGTCGGGACCGAGTGAAAACCGCCCTCACCCTGCACCGGTTCGATGATGATCGCAGCGACGCGGGCCGGATCAACATCGGCCTTGAACAGGAATTGCACTGCCTTGAGCGAGTCCTCCACCGTCACTCCATAGTGCGGAATCGGAAACGGAACGTGGAATACCTCGCTGGGCATCGGACCGAAGGCTCGCTTGTACGGCAGCACCTTTCCGGTCAGCGCCATGGTCATCATCGTGCGGCCGTGAAAGCCACCGGTGAAGGCAATTACGGCTGATCGACCCGTCGCTGCGCGTGCGATCTTCACCGCGTTCTCGGCAGCTTCGGCGCCGGTTGTGAACAGAATCGACTTGGCCGGCCCCGCAAAAGGCGCCAGTGCATTTAGTCTTTCGCACAACTCGATATAGGGCTCATAAGCCATCACCTGAAATGCGGTGTGTGTGTAAAGCTGCAATTGCTTCTCCACAGCGGCCATCACCCGTGGGTGCCGGTGTCCGGTGTTCAGAACCGCGATGCCGCCTGCGAAATCGACATAGCGCTTGCCTTCAATGTCCCAGATTTCCGCGTTCTGTGCGCGGGCGGCAAACACCCCGGTCGCTACTGAAACGCCGCGCGGAATAGCGGCGATGCGGCGTGCGAGAAGCTCTACATTGGCGCTCATGCTGCGCTCCCTGTTTGCATTTGTTTCGTTTAGACTTGCTGTGTTGCTGCCAGGCCGCGCGGCTGGGTGCGATCGAGCATCAGCGCCGGATAGAGGGCAGCTACCGCGCTAGCTGCCAGCACAAGCACCGACAAGGCGATCAGCAGCACATAATTCTCCGAGCCGAGAATTACCCCGCCGACCAGTGGTCCGGTAGCCAGACCCATCTTTGAGCAAAATCCCGCCATCGCGGCTGTTTGTCCTGTCCTGTCAAAGGCTGCGCACATACCCAGCAGATAGGGGATGACAAAGGCCCAGGTGATCGAAGTTCCGACATTTGCAGCCGCGTAGATCGTCGCCGAGCCGCTCCAATAGAACACAGCGTTGCCGATCACCGTCAAAATGAGCGCGATCAAAAGGGGGATAAACCGGCCGAAGCGCGTGCCGAACATGACAACCAGCATGGATCCCACGGCGCCAATCCAGGCCGCGATGCCGAGCACCGGACTCATAAATGCGATGCCAAGTCCGTAGTGGTGGCCAAGTTCAATCATATAGGCGCCGAGAGCCATGTTGCCCGCC
Organism: uncultured Alphaproteobacteria bacterium; assembly: GCA_963741725.1. Taxonomy (GTDB): domain Bacteria; phylum Pseudomonadota; class Alphaproteobacteria; order Micropepsales; family Micropepsaceae; genus Rhizomicrobium. Next base: position 349,615 of record CAVUJC010000002.1, read on the forward strand.
TGGAAAAGAAACGTCGCGCCGAGTGCAAGTCCTAGCGGCAGCCACAGGATTTGAGTTGGAGGCGCGTCGGAACCGTGCTGCAGCTCGACGCGAGCATAGTCGTCGAGGAACGGCACCATTGCCAGAGTCACCAGGCTGAAGAGCGCCAGCGCCAGAAATAACACCGGCGTGCCGAACAGTGGCACCAGCCGGGGTAGCGTCATCACACCCAATCCGCCGAGCCCGAACTGAACCACGAGCAACATGCCGAAAACGCGATCTGGTACGCGCGCACGGCCGATCACCGAAAAGCCGATACCGACAAGCATGCCGCCAACAATTCCGTGCGCGAAGCGCGCGGCGATCAGAGGTAGGGCCTGATGGATGAGGATTGAAAGCAAATCAGCACTAATCAGGCTCAGAAGGCATGCGATCGCCGCAGGGCGCCACGAAATTCGTTTTACGAAGAACACTGCCATCAGGGCGCCCAGTGCTGCTCCATAGACGTTTGCGGAACCCACAAATCCGGCGTCGCGCTGCGAGAAGTGCAGTCCTTCAATCAATCCCGACACCAGCGCTGCCATGATGTTGACGTAGAAGAGGCCAGCGGTTGCAAGAAACGAAAGCAGCACCGCGGCGACAAGACCGTCCGGCGAAGCGCGGGGAATGCGGCGAGGAGGCGAGAGAGCGGTCATAGAATCATTTCTCGCAGAAACTCTTGATGCGGTTGGCTTCGGCGGCTGCCAATGCCCAGGAATAGGTGCCGCTATCGCTGAAGTAGTAGTAGACAAGGCCGTTCGGCATCAGCGCGACCACGTTCCCGCCGAAACCGGACATAAACGGAATCCAGGCGGGCGACTTGCAGCCCAGTGATCCGGCGGCGTTCCATGCCCAGAATCCGTTGTGATAGCGGAACGCGTCGGTCGACGCTCGCAGACCCGGACTTTCGGGATCACGCTGCAGGGCAGCGTTCAGCATCGCAGAATCAACGACAGGTTTTCCGTCGAGAGTTCCGTGGTCCTTGGTGATGAAGCTGGCAAGCTTGGCAACATCATCCGCATGAAGCGTCAGCCCCCATCCGGTGAACGGCTGCTCAACAGCGTCGTAGCTGCGCCGTATCACATCAATTGCCGGGCTTAGCTGCAACTGCCGCCAAAGAGGCACAAGCAGATCTTGGTATACATCCCGACCGCCCCTTGCTTCGGTAGTAAGCATTAAAAGCAGTACCGAGAATGTAGGTGTCGGCGGTGTGATAGACCCATTTCGTGCCCGGGTTTGCCTTGCGCGGATAGTGCGTGCAGGCAAACCGTATGCGCCCGGCATGATCCGACGAGTCGAAAAAGCTTTCGATATCTGCAGCGCCTTCGTCCGCCTGGTCTTGATCAGAATTGTAGTGGCCCGATGCCATGTCGAGCATGTTGGCGAAGGTGACGTCCGACCATGTGCCGACCGAAGCGCATTCGGGAACAAAAGCCGCGACGTTTTGGCGGCCAATATCCGGATAGAGCAGTGCGAGCCGCATCATGCCCAGGCCAGCAAAGATGGACTTGGCAAAAGAATACGACGGAAGGTCCATTTCCTCGCAATAAGGATAAGGTCCGAGACGCGTTGCGCAGCTGCCGCGATAATTTACGCCGCCGAGTACCACGCCGAAGGTCGTCATGTCCGCGGGATCGATTTCGAGAGGAGATCCGAAGTTTCCGGCATCCGCGCCTGGATGGTCAGTCGCCAGCACGGCGATCGGCTTTACCGGCATCCGCTCAACGATTTCCTTGCGATAGGCACTCGTTACGCCGGCTGCTTGCGGAACTGCACCAGGGGCATAGCGCGCAGCGGAACGGCCCCACATGTCGAACTTGAAATAGAGGCATGTCTCGCTGGCGATTTCAAAGGCGACGTCAGAAATCGCACCGTCGTTTCGAAACAGAAATGTCAGAACTCCGTTATGCATGCAGTTGGCATTGCGTTCTTCAAGCGTGAACGGCAGCGACGCACGCGAATAGCCCTTGTCGCCCGGCTCGTCCCATACACGACCAGGTTCCAGAATGAACTCCCACATTGGATGGGAGCTGGCGATCGCACCACGCTGCACCGGTATGAGAGAGTCACCCGATTGCACAAATGCAAAGTCGAAGGGCGGCAGATGCTTTGCCGAATCGTCGGCGGCGTTCTTATAGTCGTCGCGCAGGGCGCGCAGCCCGCCTCCGCTGCGTTCCTCACCGAGGATCAGGCGCCCCTCAAACGTGTTGCTCGGCGCAAGCGCTCCAGCCGGAGGCGTAAAGGCAGACATATTTGCGAGTGATGGTGCCGATCGCGCGTCAAGAAGTGATGCAGAGCCAAGGACCAGTCGTCCACCATTCGCGTCGAACACGGTTTCGGATGGCAGACTTGTTGTCGGCCTCGCTGTGATCCGGATGTTGTCGGCCCAGCAGGTCGCGCCCGGATCGTTTGCGACAGTTCGCAGACGCAGGATGACCTTATGTCTGTCTGAGAACATCGGCAGGGTTTTGCCGCCCGCGTGAAGCGTGACAGCGTCATCTTCTCCTTGGGAGACGCGATGTACTTCACTCCATGTTTGTCCGCCATCGAATGTCGCATCCGCGATGCAGGCGCCATCGGAGCCAAGTGAAGAGGCGGCAAACGCGACGACAATCGATACGTCCGAAAAGCCGGACGTCGGAATCGCCGTCAAGGCTTCGCCGCCTTCTTTGATACGGAGCGAAATGTTTCCCGCATAAGTACTAAGAGCGACGTCGCCGTTCCCCATCGCGACCCATCCGGCTGTCGTTCCGTTTTGAAAGTCGGCAGACAGCAACGTGTCGGCACACGCCACAAAGGGAATGATCGAAAGCAGCGCAGAAAGCAGCGCGGTTCTGGCAGGTGCCCGCATCATGCCGAGTCCGTTTCTACCCCGCCGGCGTTGAGTATTGCCGCGAGCGGTGCGAGTTCACGCTCATAGCTCCGCCACAGGCCAACCGAACGACTATGGATCGGCTGGCGCACCTGGGCAGCGCTGGCGGTAAGAGAGGGACTCAGGTTGCGCTCGAACGCGAGGCACGCATCTTCCCAGTCAACTGCGCAGAATTCCAACAACCGGCGTGAAACCGCTTCCTGGTTCTTAATCAGATCTTCGTAGTCAACTTCGACGAAACGGCCAGGCAAAACCTCGCGCCAATGCGCCATCAGCCTGTCATAGGCGAGATAGTATCGGCCGAGATCCGAAAGATCATAGGAAAACGGATAGGCCATGCGGAACAGCGTCTTGTACATGGCGTAACACACGTCCATCGGATTGCGTCGGACATGAATGATCTTGGCGTTGGGCATGGAGAGCGCAATCAGCCCCAGATAGAGGAAGTTGATCGGCGTTTTGTCGATCAGGCGCGTCGAGGCAGAGTCCATGGCACCACTGCTCGCGCTGTAAGACCGCCCGAGCGCCGCAAAGTCCAACGTCGCGGAACGGCGTATTAAGCTCGTCTTGTCGGCTGCGCCCGCATTGCGCATGAGCGCCATCGCAAAGTCGCTCGTCTCGCCAAGACTGGCGATCTGGCTGTGTGAACTCAGGATGCGGTCGACCAACGTCGTGCCGCTGCGCGGAAGGCCGAGGATAAAAATCGGTCGTGGGTTGGTATGGCCGGCAGGCGCTGCCGCAAAAATCTGCGCCGTGAAGACACGGGTGATTTCTGCCATCGCCGCGACATCGTCATCAACCCGATATGTCAGCATTCTGCGGCGGGCATCCGCGCCGCGCTTAAGCGCCTCGAAGGACGCTGCGTTTTCGCCGAGGTCCTCGAGTTCCTTGGACAATGCATAGTTCAGCTGCACGACGCCCATCGGATTGCGCAGTGGTGCCGTCAGAACGCGCTCGATTTCCGCGACGTGATTGTTTGCTTTTGTCTGGGCGCGCAGCGTGGAGCGGTTGTAGTAGGCGTCATAGTCCGCGGGCGCGATCGCGATCACTCGGTCGAGGAGCTTCTCGGCTGTCTCGAACCGGCCAAGTGCAATCTCAGCCGTCGCCAGGTTGTAAAGGCATTGAGGATCTGACGGCTGAAGTGCGGCCGCACGCGCGTAGCACCGCTGCGCTTCGGCATGACGGTTGGCGTGCGTGTAGAGCTGCGCGAGGTGCTGCAACAGCCGGTGATCGTTCTGTGCATCCCGTTCAATTTGGTGCACGGCGGCGAGGCCATCCGAGGTGTTCCCCGACTGGAGCAGACTTTCGGCGAGCAGGAGCCGCGTCCCGGGCTGACGTGGATCGATCGTGTGTGCCTGGCGAGCAGCGGCAAGCGCACCAGTAAAATCCCCGGACTGCTGCAATGCGCGGGCGAGAGCGATCCAACCGCCGAGAAACTGGGGGTTTTCAGCCGTCAGTTTTTGCGACAGGGAAATCGCTGCGGACGTCTTATGCTTGCGCAGATACGCTTCCGCCTGACGGACGAGGAATTCAGGATCGCCAGGCGGACTTTGCATTTGAACACTCATATCACCGCCCGGGTGAGCGCGGCAGGCGCCACGAAGGTTACCCGCCGTGTTCGGTACTAGAACTTGTAGTCCAGGGTGATACCGACGGTGCGAGGCAATGAGGTCAAGGCTTTCGAGCCATTGCCGTAGTAGTTCTGTGCTGGCGCGGTTCCCATGTAGGCATTGGTATAGACGCCGGTGATTGCGTGGGCATCGAAGATGTTCTTGACCCAAAGCAACGCGTCCCAGTTCTCGCCAAACGCAAAGCGCGCCGACGTATTCCACAGAGAGAAGCCGGAGAGGTGCGCGTAGAATTTAGGCTCACCAAAATAGGCCGACGTCGGCACCGAATTGAGAGAGCATGTCGCGCAGGACAGCGTGTTCTGCGTGGACGACTGATAGTATCCGTCCAGGTGGAATGTCGTCATGGTGTCAAACAATGTGGGCACGGTGTAGTCAATTGACCCCGTCAGAACGTTGCGCGGTGCTCCCGGCAGTTGCGCACCCTTGTGATTGATCAGATAAGATCCGTCTGCCGTGAAAACATCCGCCCCCAGGGTCGCGTCGGTGTAAGTGTAGCCGAGCCCATAGTGGAAATTGTCACCCCAATAGCCATCCACTTGCGCTTCGATACCCTTCGACGTCGCGCTCGGAGCATTCTGAACCGCAAAGAAGCCCCAGAACGTTGTGGCCGTATTGAACTGCGGGTGTTTCCAATCGATGTAGAACGCATCGATATTGTAGGTTAGAGAGTCGAACAGTCTTCCTTTGACGCCGAGCTCGTAGTTGATGTTGGTGTCAGGCTTGTAGGTCAGCCAGGCCGGGCTCTCGGCGAAAAATCCTGTTGTGGGAGTACCGTTCGAGCCGCCGCGGCGATAACCCTGCGAGACTGTTCCGTAAAGGAGATTGGAGTCGTCAAACTTCCACGAGAAATTGCCTTTGAAGAGCACGCGACTGTCAGTTGCCACGCCGGCTGAGTCGGAGAGATCAAAAAAGGCCGTGTACAGCGCCGTTTCCTGATGAACGGTCGCACTGGAGCGGTCGTCGAAATAGCGGAATCCTCCCGTGATCTGGAATGCGTCGGTCACATGGTAAGTGAGGTCACCATAGACGGCAGACTCAGTGAATTCCTCGTGATGGCGGTAGAGATAGTCCTGATCGCTAATGACCGACAGGTAACATCCGGCGCTGACGCACCAGTTCTTGAAGCCGCGCAGGAAACTGTCCTGGGTACTTAGCAGCTGCTGGTTCTGGTAGTAGCCCCCAAGGATGTATTCGAAGGGACCCGTCAAGTCCGAGACGAGACGCACCTCCTCGATGAAGGCTTTGTCACCATAGTGGCGCACCGCGGAAGCCATCGGGCGCGGATAGTTATAGTAAAAGTTCGCAAGCCAGCCATTCTGCGCATAAAAGCCCGTATTCTCGCTCGTGATCTCGCCGTGATGATTGTAGTAAGAAGTGCTCGAGGTCAGCGTTGCAAAACCGAGATCCAAATTGGCCTCGAGTGATGCGAGATACACGTCCCGGTTGGAGGGTTCGAGCTGGGCCGAGCCTAGCTGCGAGTCCTTGTACGGCACGCCGAAGCCGTCCGTGCCCAGCGACATTGCTCGGCGTCCGCCGTAACTATCGGACTGCATCATAAAGGACGCCGTCGCATTGAAGTTATCGGTTGGCTTCCACAACAGCGCAGCGCGCCCGTACGTCTGGTGCGCGAAATCCGCGTCTTTCTTCACATAGTAGGCCGCAGCGTTCGACAAAATGCCGCTTGGCGCGATCGGTACTCCTGACAAATCCAACTGATATAAATTCACGTAGTCAGTGACGCCGGGATATTCGTTGTGCGTGATCGTTGCGCGGAACGCCAGCGTATCGTCCAGCGGGATGTTCACTGTGCCAGTTCCGGAGAGCCCGACACTTCCCGAGCCGTCTACGTTTGATGCGGACGCGCTGACCCTCGCACTGAAATGGTCGAGATCCGGCGCATTGAGGATGTAGCGCACGGTACCGCCCAGAGCGCCCGAACCGTAGAGCGTGCCTTGTGGGCCCTTGAGGACTTCAACGCGCGCGATGTCGGTGAGAAGAAAGTTGGCGAACAGCGGCGTGTCGTTGACGTAGGTTGAAACAGTGGCTGCCGCTGAAACGGAGTAGTCGCCCAAAGCGGAACTATCGACATTCAGACCACGAATGCGGATGCCGTTCACAACGCTCGAATTGCGATCACCGCGGTCGACCACAGACACGCCGGGAATCGAGCGCATCAGTTCGGCCGCATCAAGAACGTGGTTGTTTTCGAGTGTGTCGCCCGCCACCGCACTGATGTTGTAGGGGACGTTGAGAATATTCTCGGGACGGCGTTCGGCCGTGACCGTTACGACCTCGACAGTCGAGGACGCTGCAGCGAGCGCTTCGGCGGATGGTATGCTAACCAGTGCTGTACCCCCCAGTAACGCACTGGCAAATCGCATTCTCGAAACGGCGTTCATCTGAATATCCCCTTAAGCTATGCTTCGTCCGCGCCCCAGGAACCGCCGGCCGTCGCGAACGATCGGGGCCGGCGCAAAACTCATGTCTTGGCCACCTTCAGATGCGTGGCCGTCGAAGCGCCCGTCGAAGACTTGCCATTCGACGCGACGTGTCCGTCCGGCAGTTTCAACGGTCCGAGCGCGTCAAGCGCCGACGAGCTCGTGCCGACTACGTAAGCGGGAAACTGCATCGTGTTCTGTCGAAAGCTTTTCAGGACCTGTCCGAGGCCCTGCCAGCCGCGTTCGCGAACGCGACCCACATAGTCAAAATCTAGTTCAACAGGGAAAATCTCCTGCGCGGTCGTCGCCTGGTGAATGACCTCGCCGCCGGGTCCGCAGACGATCGATCGGCCGAACGCTAGCGGCCCGCAGGCGTTTACGTTGAAGACATAACACTGGTTCATCGCCGCATTGGACCTTGCCATGGCGAGTTCGACATCGCGGTCGATCGTGTTGGTCAGAGTGGGGCAGATGATGGCCTCGGCACCCAGCCACGCCAGCGAGCGCACAGTCTCGGGAAACCAGATGTCGTAGCAGATGATCACGCCGAAACGGCCGACGTTCGGCACATCAAAGGTCACGAGCTTGTCGCCCGCAGCGACGTCCTGCTCGTAGGGAAGGAAGGGAAAGATCTTGCGGTAGCGTGCGATGATCTCGCCGGCCGGATTGATGACCGGCGACATGTTGAAGATCTTATCGTCGCGCCACTCATACAGGGAGCCGGGGATCAGCCAAAGGCCTGTCTCTTGGGCGACGCGCGCGAAGGCCCGTTCAGCGCGGCCACCGAGCGGCTCCGCATTTTCAAGCGGCGTGCCGTACGCGTTCAGTTCACCGAGCACGACCATGTCGAGCCAGGGAAACCGTTTCTTGGCGATGCGAATTTCAGCGCATAAGCGGTCGACGTTGTCGCCCTTGGAGAGCTCGAGCTGCAGTCCGGCGATAGCAAATTTGCGCAAACTGTCCCCCTGTCCGGAACCAACCATACGGACCCCGGTGCGCCGGGGGTAGGACCAGTCGGAACTAGTCTATGGGTCCAGTTTTGGCGCATGTTCCAACCAGAAGCACGATTCTGGCACCAACGTCACAAAACCGTAGCGTTCAGGAACCTCGTAACCAATTGAAAGAACAGCATTAAGCTGCAAGTCCAACTCTCGCGACGAAGACCGCAGAATCGACCAGGCGGCCGTCATCATTGAACCAGTGAATACGCTCGCCCTCGAGCCTCGTACGAAATTGTGCGGTCTCGCCATACGACCAGGAGTTCCACTTTCGGCACCACTTATCGTCATGTAGCCACCACATACCGTCGTCGCGGTCTTCGTTCGCATAGCCTGCGCGACCGCTCATGCCGCCGTCGTCAGACAGTTCGATCGTGCAGGGCTCGCCATAGACGGTCTTACATAGAAGTGTCGCGCCCGGCATGAGACGGCGTAACTCGGCGTTTGTCAGCCAGCCGGGCGCCTCTGGATCGACGCGCGGGATATTGCCGCCGGACAGTTCGCGAATGACCTCTGCCAGCATCGCCACACCGTCGCGGACGCGATCCACGGAAATGCCGGTCACGCCCATCCGAAACACAGATTGGGGCGGCGAATCCGATGCGAAATATCGCTCGACTGGTTCAATCAGCACTCCGCGAACTTCGGCCTCACGCGCCAGGTCGCTCGCCGATAACCCGGCCGGCCCGCGCACCCAATATGTGGTGCCGCCGCGTACGGGGTCGATGGCGATCGATTGCGGAAGGTAGTGATTGAGCGCATCGCGCAACGCCAGCAACCGTTCGCGAAAAACGCGGCCGAGCTTCAACATGGTCGAGTCGTAGTGTCCGAGCGAAAGAAACAGCGCCGCTGTCCGCTGATTGTTCAGGGGCGGATGGCGCGTCATGAGCGAGCGAAGGCGGCGAGCTTCGCCAACCACTTCGGGCGACGCCACCATAAAGCCAAGGCGAATTCCCGGAGACAAAACGCGCGACAGATTGGCGACGTAGATCACGCGGTCGCCGCCCTGCAGGCTGCGCAGGGCTGGAAAGGCGTCATCGAGGTAATTCGTCTCGCACTCAAAATCGTCTTCGATGACGACGAAATCCTGTGCCGTCGCCCGCTCGAGAAGTTCCCGACGACGACCCATAGAAAGCGTGGCGGCGGTCGGCCGCTGGTGGCTGGGCGTAACGTAGACGACGTCAGAGTTGTCAATCCTGTCATCGACGATCATGCCGTCCTGATCTACCGGTTGGTGCACGACGCGCGCGTTTCGGCGTAGCAACAGTTCATAGAAAGAGACGTTACCCGGTTCCTCAACGACGACCCGCGTCGACCGGTCCGTCAGCAATTCAGCAAGAATGTGCAGGGCTTGCTGGCTGCCTGCGGTGATCAGAATCTCGTCCGGCCTTGCGTCGATGCCGCGCCGCGGCAGCACCTTCTTGCGAATTTCCTCGATAAGCATCGGATCATCGGCGTCACCTGCATCTGCCGACCACTGGCTGATCTCGCGCGCGCCGAGCGCCATCCGCGCCGCTTCCCGCCACTCTGCAACGGGAAAGAGCGAGCGATCGATGCGCCCCTCGATGAATGGAAACGGATATTTCTGCCAATCAGGAGGATAACGATAGCTCTCGCCTCCAGGTCGAAGACTCTTGAACCGCCGCCGCCATTCAATGTCGGGTGCGGCTTCGGCCCTGCCTGCGACGCGGGCGAAATGCGCGCGTCCCTTCACGACGTCCTCGTTGACATACAGACCGCTGCGCTCGCGGGCAATGACGTAACCTTCCGACGTCAGAGACTGGTAGGCGAGAACGATAGTGTTGCGCGCGACTCCCAATTGCGTTGCTAGTTTTCTCGAAGACGGCAGGCGCCTACCCGACGGGAACATGCCGGTGAGAATCGCGTCAATCAGCCTCTGGCGAATCTGGTTCTGCAGAGTGAGATTGCGTGCCGCGTCAATCTGCAGGTGCGGCGGCAGTGCCGATGCCTGCGATTTGAATCCCGACGTTGGCTCATGAACCGATTTGATCCCGTTTTGTGCAACGAGATTATCGACCAAGACTGGCGATGGCGAATATTGGCCGAATCGAAACGTTAACACCGGAAAACCCGCGTGCCTGGCCGCACGCCAACTTCAGTTCGGTACTCGAGCTTTGAGCTTTAAGTGCGGTTTCGTGCAATTCGCCGCGCCTCAACACCGATGGGCGACAGCATGTCTTTCATCACAGCGCCGATCGCCGGATCGGTCCGCTCTAGCGTACCACCTTCGAACGGTGGCACAGGCGCGTACTCGGCTTGTAGCATCAGAGCCTCGGCACAAGGCCTCCCGCGAAGTGTCGAGACGATCGCCAGCGCCAGATCCAGTCCCGCGGAAACCCCGGCGCCCGTCATGACATTGCCGTCAGTCACTACGCGCTGGTTCACGGGCGTCGCGCCGAAGTCACTCAAAGCGTCTCTAGCGGCCCAATGCGACGTCGCACGCTTGCCATGAAGCAATCCCGCAGCCGCCAATATTAGTGAACCAGTGTAGACGCTGGAGACTAGCCGCGCCTCAACCGCGCGCGTCTGCACAAACGCAAGAGTTCCGGGATCCTGCATTGCTGCGATCGTACCTTGCGAACCGCCGGGAACGAAGATCACGGTCACCTTTGTCGGACAGTCCGCCATCGTCACGGTCGGAACGATTTCCATACCGAGATCGCTCTTAACCGGCGTCAGCGAAGGTCGATTTGTTACCAGATGAACGGTCGCGCCCATCATGCAGCCGAAGAAGAAGTAGGGTCCAACCAGATCGAGCGCGGTAAACCCCGGATATAGCAGCATGGCAATCTGCTCGCTGCCATACATGTTGAAGCCGGGAATCTTCATGATCCGGTCGTGCGCAGTCTCGGCGGGCGTGTCATTTGGGGCGCCAGCAGCAGGCGACGCCGCCGCAGAGGCGAGGATCGGCACGGCCGCCATCGCACTCAGCAGTCCTCGCCGGTCCACTGACGGACCACAATTTTTGTTGGGTCATTCCATCGGCTCCTTTTTCGACATTTTGATCAATGCCCATTCGGTGCACGAACGACAAAGTCGGCAGATGTTTTCGACCCATCCGCAAACTCCAGCGAAACTGAGATTTTGTTGCCGATCTTCACCGCTGACGTTGGGTCCATACACATCAGATGGTAGCCGCCCGGCGCAAACTTGACCGTCGCCCCTGATGGAATGTCGATCAATGCGACATCGCTCATGCTTGCCATCCCTTCCGATCCTCATGGTTTAGTCGGCGCGCGTCCGACCCGAGCGCCGGGCGACCGATATGCTGGACCGTGCTGAACTGGGCCAACTCATGTTATGGCTTTGGCTTGATGCGAATCGACCAGCAACAAATTCAGGCTCTAGCAGGCTGTTGAAGAAGTAGCTGGCATGTCCGGAGCTGGCTGGATTTCCGTTCTGTGTTTGCGCCCGATTGCAGCGATGATCCGGCCGATAGCGCTGCGGTTCACGCTGCCGCCATCAACTTCGGCAACCGGGTCAGATTGTAGGCTGAAGCTGCGAGGATGAAGGCCCATCGGACTTTTTCGAGGCCTCAGGTATTTCGTCTTTCTGAGGCCCGCAATGGTCTTCATCCAGCGAAAGCCTTCTTCGATACGTTTTCGGATGCGCTGGCTGGCTGCATAGCCAGATAGCGAGTCGGTCCGTCCGTCGATGGCCGATCGGCGGGTCGTGTTGCGCGCGATGTGCGGCGTCACGTTTATCTCACGTAGCTCCATCACAAAGTCGGCGGAGTCGAAGCCCTTGTCGCCGCCCAACGTGATGGCCTCTGGTCTATCAGCGCGAGGCTCAATCATGTCGAGCGCAGCCAACCGTTCGGCGCGGCCAGAGACCTTCGTCAATCGGGCATCGACCAGAAGCCCGTTGCGGTTCTCCATCAGGGTGTGGCCGATGTAGCAGAGCTTGGCCTCCATGCCTGAACCCTTGCGATAGAGCATCACGTCGGGATCACTGGTCGAAGCATGGGTCTGGTTGCTCCGCTTCTCACCCCGGAAGTTGACCTCTTCATTGCGCCCGCCACTTGTCGGTGGTTCGTCGCGTCCGGTGGCATTTTTTCAGCTTCAGGCTCTTCATGCTGGCCCACGCTTCCACCAGCGTGCCGTCCACCGAGAAGTGATCCGTCGATAGAAGCTGCTTGACGTTGGGCTGTGTCAGGACCGCCGCCATGAACTTGGCCGCGACATCACCTTCGAGCAGACGGTCCCGGTTCTTCGAGAACACCGAGTGATCCCAGACAGCATCGTCGATGCCCAAGCCCACAAACCAGCGGTACAGCAGGTCGAACTCCAGCCGTTCCATCAACTGGCGTTCCGAACGGATCGTGTAAAACGCCTGCAACAGCGATGCCCGCAGCAACTTCTCCGGCGGGATCGAGGGCCGCCCCAGCGGAGCGTACATTGCCGCAAAGTCGGCGCTCAGGTCCACCAATGCGCCATTCGCTATCTCGCGGATAGCTCGAAGCGGATGGTCTTTCGGCACTCGCGTCTCCAGATCGACATATGAGAACAGCGACCCTGAGCGTTCATCCGTGCCGCGCATCACCAAACCCTCGACGCAATTGCGCGCCAACGGAATCCACTAAATGCCAAATTCCGCTAGGAGTTTTTCAACGGCCTGCTAGCTGGCTTCCGCAATGCGCTCCGGCGGTTTCTCGCTTTTAGTGAAGAGGCGACAGCCGCTGCGGACATTACCACTCAGCAATACCAGGCCTTGCTGGCAATCAAGGCAGCGCCGACGAGCGCTTTGGCGATTGGGGACCTGGCAGCGGAATTGCTGCTCAAGCCTAATGGTGCAGTTCAATTGGTTGATCGCCTTGCCGCCCTCGGCCTTGTTCAGCGCGATCGCTCAACTCTTAGCCTGCGATCCGTACGCGTGTCGCTTACGGACAAAGGCAACACGGTGCTGCTGCGTCTGGCCTCACTTCACATTGAGCAACTGAGCAAGCGATCAAAGCAGCTTGCCGACATCCTGCGTCAGCTGAGACAGATCAACCGAGCTGATCAGAACAAATGACAACGAAACGAAGGTCAGCAAGTTGGGTACCAGTCCGCTTAGTCGCCGCGTGATGCCTCGCACTTCGTCGCAAAGCATCCTTGGATCTGAAACCAAGAATAGCTGGAGAAAATGGCCCCGCAATGTCATACGTTCACGCAACCCTCATTGAAGTGATGGGGAAATCCGCATCCAAAGAACTGGCTTCGTTAAAATTTTAGCGAATTTGTTAGCCAGGAATTTGCGTCTCATTGCGATAGTTCCCGCGTTGGGTGTCTCGGGAGAATGTTCAATGAAAACGATTTCACGCTTCATCGCTGACGAAAGTGGCGCGACGGCCATCGAATACGGGCTCATCGCCGCACTGATCGCTGTGGTCATCATCGGCGCAGTCACAGCTGTCGGTACCAGCCTGTCGACCACCTTCACGACCGTTTCTGGCAGCATCAAGTAGCTATAAGGCCTCCAAGGTGGTCTCCGGGGAAATGTCGCAACTTCATCGTGCCCGAAAGCCAGCGTTTGATCCCAAGAAGGATCGTCGTTCGAACGAACGTCCGAATATTGGGGTCAAGGGCACGATATTTTTTCCCGATCGACAGTACGAGGAGCAGTGCGCTGTCGTCGATTTGTCGCCTGATGGAGCCGGGCTCAAGGCCACTTTTTCCGCAGCCTCTGGCGAACGTCTCATTCTCTACGTCGACGGTTTGGGACGTTTTGAGGGCAAAATTGTCTGGCGCGATCGGCTGCGCATCGGTGTGCAGTTCAAGTGCTCCGAAACCAAGCGCGCACGCGTCGCTGATTTGATTGCAGCCTATCTGGAGTTTGGATCAGTCAGTGCAACGGCTGTGCGCCAGACGAGTTGCCTTAGCGGCGAAGCTGCTTTGCACAGTTTCACGCGCGCTTCCGGCCAAAATCTCGCTTGCGAAATCGTAGACATGGCGCTTAGTGGTGCGTCCCTTAGGACTGACGAGCGACCTGACGTGGGGGAGACTATCTTCTTTGGAAGAACACCGGCGCTGGTGATTCGTCACACCGACTGCGGCATTGCCATCAGCTTCACCGGCTCGATCGCTATGGAGGTGGTCCAGCCAGAGCGACCAGTTGTGTCATGACAAGGCGGCCAAAACTTCCAGAACGTCGCTCGACCAAGCGTGCACGCAGAGCCGTTGCAGGCCGGACGAATTGCAAATTCCGCCACAATCTGCGGCTTTTTGCGACGAGAAATTTGATGGAACGAGCAGAGCTAAATGCCGCTCTCGTCCATCTTGAATCGGGAGCAAACGCGCTCGCTTCCTCGCATCAGCAAGTCGAGGTGCAAGAAGTGCCTGCTGCGCGCGTAACCGAGATAAAAGCCAAAATTACTGCACTAGAGGTCGCAATGAGTTTGCGCATTGTCGTGATGAGTTGCGCGCGTAGCATTCGCCGGCGACAAGTTCATAGCGGTTGGGCAGGAAGTAAAATGACAGCCAATCAGCGAGAGGCGGTACAGATCTACGCCGCCGACCAGCGCGAGCATGAACGCCTCCGCGTCTTCGTTCAACGGTCGGCTGTTTGTGCCTGCAGAAACGAGGTCGATGGACTGCACGGTAGTCGACCTCTCAGTCAGTGGAGCGGGCGTTCTATGTGATGATGCTCCGCCGCTCTCTACCTTCGTCATCCTCGATATCGATGGGTTCGGCCGATACGAAGCCGTGACGGTCCGATATGTGAAAGGCATTTTAGGTTTACGCTTTCAGTGCTCAGACGAAAAGCGCACCCGCCTGATTTCGAGGCTCAACCTTTGCATTAGTCACGGCATGACAAACCAAAGAGATCTTTCCGGGCACGATCGCGGTTCCAAGACGACAGTACTGCACTTTGTACGCCCAAACGGCGACGAAGTGTCCTGCGAAGTGCTAGCAATTTCGGCTGAGGAAGTATCCATCAAAACGCGCGAGCGCCCACCGATCAACGAGCTGATTTAAATTGGCCTCGTATACGGGCGCGTAGAACGACATCACGAACAAGGGTTCAGCCTAAAACCGTTTACCTCGGACGATGTTTGGGTATTGACGTAACAATTCGGTGACTTCCGGAGTTTGAGCTGTGGCCATTGACCGAACAGTCCGAAGTCTTAGTGCACTAAGCGGTGCCTCGTCGAGCCGAGTGCTTAACCTTTCCACCATCGCACTGGCCCAGGCGGAAAACCCCAATCACCGCTTGAACCCATTCTTCTACTCGCCCGTGATCAACGGAGCGATCATATTGAAGCATCGCTTGCGCGCCGACGAAATGGACGCGTTTTCACCTCATCGAGCGATTGCCACCAAAGTCATTATTCCGTTTCAAAAAACGGATTTGCGCGCGGGAGGACGTTCGTTCTTCATTGGCCAGCGCTTCTTTGAGGAACTGTTGCGCGATGTTGGCAACTACGGGGAGAAACTTGACATCAAGCGGGATTTGGATGTCCTGCGAATGGTGGATGCGGTTCCGTCGCTCGATCCGTTTCTCCTGCGGGAGCATTTGAGAAGCAACGGCATAGAGCCGGACGCCAGCTATTTCTCAATTTCGTCTGCAGACCAGCAACGCATGTTCGAATACTCCGCAAAAGAGATCGGGCGATTGACGGCCTTGGCGACTAACGGGAAGAACGGATCGAAAGGGGCATCCACCTCGAAAATCGTTTCGGCGCTTTTGTCCAGCGAAGTGGGAGAGAGACTTGAGCCTTTACGCGCGACGCTCAGGCTCGACCCCGAAGAGTTTGTCGAAGGTGTTTTCAGCTGGCGAGGCTTTCTCTACTACAAATGGAGTCTTGAAGAATTCTGGCCAAACATCATCAAGGTTCTACGTGATATAAAGACAATACGACCATTGGGAAGAGTGGACGCTGAGCAGGCTGCTTATCTGACGAGTGTGAAGCAGGGGCTTATCTTGGGCGTTAAAACGAGCAGCGAGGATGTGCGCCGTGTCCTTAGCGTCTATGACGAAGCCTATTCACATTTAATCGAACGCCAAGACCCAAAGCAGTTCCGCGACTTCTTGCTGAATGCGCCGTCTATGTTTCTGGAGCTCGGCGAGAAGATCGGAACCATGTCTCACATAACGAGCTTTTGGCAGTACCGTTTTCCAACTGTAGCCCCTAAAGCAGCCGATGCCGAAGAGTTGATGATGATTTTTCAGGACTTCGCTCAGAGTTTCGGCCTCGAAGTGCAGACAAGAGCGGCGGCTTGACGGCGGTTCAGTCTCAGCA
>CAVUJC010000003.1:0-24464 GCA_963741725.1 uncultured Alphaproteobacteria bacterium
ACGTCCGCTTTCGACCAAAGTGGACGTTCGCCCTTGGCTGAGTCACCTAGTGAAATCGGGTATCGTCGGGCCCGGACACAATCTTCAGGTGGCATCAAATGGCACTTTCAGACTTATCCAGCATCGTCGGCGTGATCAGCGGACTGGAAGTGCCGGGATCGGTGATTTATCTGGCCTAGCAAAATCGCCAAATTGTCAAACACAGGGCACCTTTTTCAGGAGCGCTGATTTGGCGGACCGGTCTCCTAGACCAGCTCACCGTTTGCCCCCAAACGAGACTGGCTCGACGATGTAGTGTATGGCGTGGTTGTGGATTTTCGTGGTTGTCGCTTGGCTGGCGCGACGTTCATCGCGCACGCGAGGACGAAATGCCATAAAGCCACCTGGAGGACTGTGATGACCAAAGGACTATTTGTCGTATTGTCCGTCGCGGCCGGATTCTTGGTGTCGCCAGCAACCGCTGCGAACGATATTCCTCATCGAAAGGCTGGTTGGTGGCAAATGACGATGCACTTGCCCGGCGGACATACAATGGCGCGTAACCTCTGCCTCGATGCGACATCGGACATCCGCAACAACGTTCTCAAACCAATCAATGGATGCACGATGACGGCGCAAAAGCTGCCGAACGGCTACCAGTATAAAAAGGTCTGCGGTGGCGAAGTGACGACCGGCACCGCGATTGGCGATTTCAACAGCAACTACACGATAAACGAGTCGCTAGGCAGCACGAAGATTGAGACGGACGCGCGGTGGATGGGCGCTTGTCCGGCTGGTCGCCATGCGGATCAGATGTGGATGTAGGCTTGTCGAATTCACCCCCCGGCCGCGTACGGCCCACGGGTTGGTACAAAGCGGCGGAGCGGAACGATTTCAGCGCACGCCTCAGCCCGCGTAGCCCCATGCCTTGACGATGGAAGTCGCGATCGTCTTCCACGCCGGATCGAAATAGAGCAAGGTCGCGCCGAACTCGGCTGCGAGTAAAAGGCTCGCGCCCGCAATGAAAGCCGGGTGCAGGCGTCCGCGCCGCCAGAGATCCCAGGCTGCCATCGCACCGATCAGCAAGATGTTTCCGTAGAAGACCTCGGCGAACCAAAGCCAGAAATTCGCGGTGTCGGGAAGCACTGCACCGGAGAGCCGGGCGAAGCCCGGGTCAGCCAGCGAGACGGTCGCAAGAATCATCAGCCGCTTGTGCGCGGACGGGCGGTTACGCAGCACGAGGCCCGCCGAGACCAGCAGCCCAAAGCCGATGATATCGACAAAGTTAACGGCAAGAAATTGCGGATCGCCATGCCCAAGCAACAGAGCACGCGCCTTGGTGGTCAGCGCGGTTGCGGGGCCGAGGATGAGCATCAGACTCGCAAGGCCCGCGCCCAAAATGCCAAGCCGGCGATGCGTGACGAAGCGGCCATTGAGTATGAGCGTGATCTGCGCCGTGAGAAACACGAGCCAGCTTACGAACACCACGGCGTGGAAATGGACGAGCGGCAGAGGGGGAGGCTTCTCTCTCAAATAACGAGGAAAATCGAGGCCGAACCCCGCGATCATCCCCATCCAGATCATCGCCAGCCAGACCGCATAGATCTTGCGATCGTCCCGCGCATCCCAAGGCGACGCCGACGCTATGATCCCCATGACAATTATTCCCCAAAACTGCTCGAACCGCGCCGATAACATGTTCAACTCGCTGATATCGACCGTATTCGAGTTCTGGATTAGATGGCATCAAAGGCAACCTTAACCGACCTCGCCTTATAGAATTGAACGTCCGCTTTCCACCCATATCAGCAATTCGCTGCCGAGTGGCGGCTGGGCCATTTGAGCGTCCGCTTTCCACCCATGGCGGACGTTTGCCCGCATCGATGCCAGTGGCCCTGCGAGTGCGCGCGTCGGCAATCAGTCGGTTGAGCGTTACGGGAAGGGACGCGCCATTCGCGCTGCCACTCGTAGCTCGGTCCGCGCTTGACAGTGGATAGGCGAACACCCGTAATCGTTGCAGGGAGGCCTACATATGCGCGTGATGCTGGTCGTCGCTGCACTATCGCTGATCCTGTCCTGCGCCTGGGGCCTTCTCGCGCAGTCTCAGCCAGCGCCGAGCCGTCCCCACGATCTTGTGGCTCCCGTCACTGATCAATGGCGCGACGCGCTTCCGACCGATCCGCAGCTTGCGGCGCTGGCCTATCTAAACCGCGTTCCTTCGGAAATGCGCGCACGCGGAGCGGCCGTGGCAAATTCGCGCTATACCGTTTTGGTGGCGCGCGTCGGTTTTAGCATAGCGACAATTGTGCTGTTTTTGGTCACCGGCGCTAGTGCGTCTCTCGGCACGATTTCGGCTCGTCTGATGCGCCAACGCTGGGCGCAAGATATGATATTTGCGACCGCATTCTTTCTATTGCTGTTCGTCGTCACCCTACCCGTGGAAACATATGCTGGGTACGTACGTTGGCGGCATTTTGGTTTCGCTGACCGCCCATTTCTAGATTGGCTATCAGACTTTGCGATCGATTGGTCGACTATCACAATTTTCAACGTCGTGGGCGTTGCCGCGTTGATGGCAATGATCCGCCGTACGCCGAAGTTCTGGGTTGGCTGGGCATCCGCAATCTATCTGGTGCTGGCGAGTATATATGTGGTGGCGACGCCAGTTCTCATCGAACCTTTGACAAATCAGTACACGCCAATCCCGGACTCTCCTATCAAGCGAGACATTCTCGCCATGGCGCGGGCAAACGGTGTTCCTGCGGACAATGTCTTCACTTCCAATGCGTCACGCCAGAGCCGCTTGCTCAACGCGCATGTCTCTGGCGTGTTTGGCACGGCCCGCATTAGCATCGATGACACCACGCTTTCAGGTCAATACCAGCCAGGTATTCTCATGGTCGTCGGACATGAGATCGGCCACTATGTGATGGGACACGCCTACTACACCGTGCTGATCCTGACGTTACTCGCGGGAGCGGGGTTTCTGCTGATTTCTTGGCTTGAGCCGCCGTTGATTTAAAAATTCGGCGAAGGTTGGAGAATTGCCGACATGAGTCAGACGGCGAGCATAGCTGTCTTTTGGCTTTTGTTCATGGTGTGGATGTTCGTCTCCAATCCGATCATCAACGCTTACACACGTTGGCAGGAGAGTCAGGCCGATCTATACGGACTTAATGCGTCTCAAGCGCCGCACGGCATGGCCGAATTTATGATCCACGACGCGGATACGGCGCGCCTCGAACCGACGGCGTTGGACATTTTGCTGTTTTACGATCACCCCAGCGACAAGAGTTCGAGTGGAAACTGCGATGCGATGGCGCGCGGAGCGCTTGTCGGTTCGGCCGCTCCGCGACTGACGATTAAAGCCTCAGTGGAAGCTAGGGCGGGCGCGGTTCACGATCGAGGTCGCGTGGATTTGGGCTAAGGACGACTTTCTCCTGTCGCGTTCGCAACTAGTGGCAATAGCCATGTTGACGTCGCTTGTCAGTCACAAGGCAGGCGCCGCGTCACCCGCGTCAGTGAGGCCGCCGTTCGCGTCGTCGTTTTCGTTTTTGGCTTTTCGAAATGAGGGCACTGCCAATGTCCGCTTTCCACCCAAAGGAGCCATTCGCAGTCCGGGACCGCCAGCGCCTGTCCGAATGAACCGCTATCGACCCAAACCGGACACTCGCGACTTGGCCGGGCAGTCGAGCCGGGCAATCGTCTACGCTAAATTACACCTAGTGGGACAAGCCGAAAAGTCGAAGCATAGATGGGGCAGTCGGAAACCAGTCTACCGCAGCGTGGATCAACATCAGCGCTGGAAGGTTGCGAGTACGCATCCAAACAATTCCGAATGTGAAGGCACTCACGGACTGAATTGCGAAGTTGTAGGCTAGCGATTCCAACAAATCGGGTTGTCGAGGTAGTTCCTCGATGCCCACGCCGCGAATGACCATGCCTGGGACATGTGCGAGGCCGAAAAGCAGCGCCATGCCTATAAGCCCCGCAATGTTGGATTTAAAATATGCAGCGAGTCGAGTTTGCACGACCGCGCGAAAGAAGAACTCCTCAACAAATCCCACTTCAACCATCATCCACAGGAAGACAAGCGGCATCCCGACCAGCAGAGAAACACTGGAAAGTGTACCGTTGCGCAATGGCACAGTTTCCGGCCCACTAAACAGCTGAAATGCACAAACAGCGACGCCGATGCCGAGTACCACGATGCCGTCACGACCCCAAATTGCAGTCCATTTGGCGCGGGAAAGGCCAAAATCAGCCCAACGGTGAGCGAAGCCAAACCGTAGTACGGCATAGGGGATGGCGACGAAGACGATCAACTTCGCAAGCACCGTGCCTGCCAGATGTTCTATGCCCGATCCGCCATGCGCGGCGTCGGGAAATAGTATTGCGATTAGAGCGCTACCCCAAACCAGGTACATTGATATTACGCCGACCAACGCGAAGACAGTGCCAGCTTCGGCTGTCGCACGTGAAATGTGACCTTCGTACGGCTTCATTCCGATGGTCAGTAGAAGAGCCAGTGCCGGAAACGCGACGCCTATGATGGCGAGGAACGGCGCTGAATCACTGAATTTGTAAAGGCCTGTGTAATTTAGATAGAAGATCGACGCGGAAAATACGAAGACATAAAGAGTTACAGCGGCTTTACCTGAGGCGTCTCGCATCGAATTGCCCCACCTCGTGGCTCAATTAAAAACGCAATCCGGTTCCGAGCGAGCGTTCGCTTGTCAGTGTCTCCCGGGACGATGCTAAACGATATCCTGAAATTCAAGTCTGTTCCAAGCCGACTGCATCCTAATGTTCGAGTGTTGAACCCATTTAGAGATATCCGCTCGAGGCGGATGTTCGATGACCGCCGCGCCAATGACCTCTTTCGACCCAGTGCGGACATTCCTCGCCATAGAAGTTTCGCAGTTCTCCTTGACGGGGCGCTAGTGGTCAAAATCTGCCACTTGAGTCCGGCGGGGGATTTCCGAACCGTTAGCGCCACGCGGACCTAACGTCCGCTCCCGGGCCGCGGGCCAATGTTCAGAATCGATCCATTGAGGACCGTGCGTGACTTATAAGAGTCGCTCGAACGCGATCGGACGAAGCTCCTCGAACCGCAAGCTGAAAACATCCGGGGTTGCCATTTCTCGCCACTCGGCGAACCCGAACCCTGGATTGATCGACCGTAAGATCGACGAGATCAGTGTTCTGTGGGTTGCTACGACGGCGAAGCGATTACCGGCCCTGCGAATATCGGCGAGCGCTGCCAATCCTCGGTCGGCAGCTTGCCTCAGGCTCTCGCCCCCAACTGCCCGGTAATTCTCGTCGACAAATGAGCGATGGAGATAACCGACAACATCCTCGATCTCCTCGCTCGAACGCACACGCTCGCGA
Source organism: uncultured Alphaproteobacteria bacterium (assembly GCA_963741725.1). GTDB lineage: Bacteria > Pseudomonadota > Alphaproteobacteria > Micropepsales > Micropepsaceae > Rhizomicrobium. The sequence continues at coordinate 5,371 of CAVUJC010000003.1, forward strand.
AGTCGATCGTCGACTTTAATTTCGGTTTGCAGTCGCGTGGCCAACGGCGAAACGGTGGACACCGCTCTTACGTACGGACTCGCATAAATCGCGTCTGGGCGGAATGGTAGGAGCCGATCTGCGAGAAGCGCTGCGTCTGCATGTCCCTTCTCGGTCAGGGCCGATTCCGGCAAGCCGCCAGTCGATTGGCAGTGGCGCACCAACAATAGCCTCATCGCTCCCGCCTCGATGCGTCTGGTCAGTGTCCATCGGTGTTTGCAGATTGAGCCTGGCTGATGCGCCGCGCAACGTTCGGCATCACCTCGTCCAGCAGAGCCAGGCAGTCCCGATAGCCCGGCAGACCATGTTCATAAGGGTCCGGGATGCCGCCTTGATGCTCGTTCGCGACGATTACGCGAGTCTTGTTTGCGCCGAGGAGGGAACGGACCTGATCAGCCTCATCGTGGCCGACGCAAACGATCCATTGGTACTGATCGAGATCCAGGTCCCCGACCCAGCGACTGACGTGGGCGCTCAAATCGACTCCGCGTTCCTTCATGCAAGCGACAGAGCGGTGATTGGCGGGTCGACCGGCCAACTCCCTCGTCAAGCCAGCACTCTCGACCAAGAAGGCATCGCCAAGGTGCTGCTGTAGCACCGTCCGCATCATCGGGCTGCGGCTGATATTGCCAACACAGACACAGAGGACCTTTTTCATGGCCCAAAACTAACCCGAGAGGCTTCGCCGTCAAGGCGCGAGCCGAATCGCGAGCCGCTATCCGGGACACGCTCCGCCCGGAAGCCGGTTCTCGGTTCCGGATCGAAGCCGGTGACAGCTAGGCACAGACGGCGCGGCCACACGCCGGCCACCTCGTCAGTGTCCGCTTCCGACCCAGAGCGGACATTGGACCTCCGCCGAGATATCGAGCAAAATCGGCTAATCGTCTCGCTCCCAATCCTCGAAACCCACGAACACCGTACGTAGGTGAGCGCAACGAGGAAGAGCCGTAGAGACTCAATCTCATTTAGGCTGCCGAAAAAAGTCTGTCGGGCCAGGAGGTACGGATGCTCAGTTGGGGAATACGAGTTCGCGCGTTCGTTGTCGTCGCGTGGGCGATTTTTTGCGCAACAAGCGCGAATGCGGCAGACCACAAGGCCATCGAGGACGCCGCACATGGTGCTTATGTCGCTGCCATCAATAGCAACGACATCGATACCCTGCTCGCCGATTTGACCAACGACATTGTCTATCAGTCTCCGGGCGAACCGGAAATTGTCGGCAAGGCGGCGGTGCGTAAATGGATTGCCGCGTACTTCGGAGCGGACCGCACGCACTGGCAGAAAACGTCGATCGGCTTTGTGGTCAACGGTAACTGGGCATTTGAGCGCTATACGTACAAATCGACCGACATCGACAAAAAGACCGGCGCGATCACTCATGATGCCGGCAAAGGAATCAACATCTTCCGTTGTGGAGCAGACGGTCGGTGGCGAGTGGCAATCGACGGATGGAGTTCAGATCGTCAGCCGGGCCGATAACTACTCGCCTGCTCATCTATGAAAGCGTCGGTCAGTGCCGACTTGGTGTCTGCGATGTGCGGCGACCAATCTTCATCGTTCCGGATCATTCGAATTGATCGAAACCTTGGGACTTACCACGATACAACCAGCGAGGGTGGGCCGAATTCTCTTTATATCGCGAATAGAAGCGGTACCTGTCAGAAGCGCGAAGCGTTTTAGCCTTATGCTACGCGAGTTGTTGCGTTCTTGGTGGGAGTTATGGCGATGGAATTCAAGGCGGCGAACCGCCTGCTGTAGCCGGTCTCCAGTAAAGAGCTCTGATGTCCGGGAAGTCAGAAATCGCGGATTCGTAGGCTTTTCGAGAGAATGTTTGTTCCCAGTTCCCTCTCCTCCGCCAGTTCTGTATCCGCCAACGTCCGTCTCCGACTACGAAAACAACATTATCGAACAAGGCATTATGGAAACGTTTGCACTTTGGTCCACAAGTGGGTCCGCAACTGTCCGACATGAAATTCTGAATCTCTCAGTTCGCAACCTGCAACCATTCGCGCATCGTTGACTCTGGCCGAGTGCATTGGTGTCGGACGAGCAAAACGGCCGCTTTGGGTCGAAAGCGGACATTCGCTAGACTGTCGATGCATAACACCGGAGGAAGACTTGGAGAAGCGAGCGCTTGGAAAGTGTGGGCTCGAGGTTTCTGCCATCGGACTTGGCTGCGTGGGCATGAACCATCACCGTGGTCCCGTCGCGGACAAAAGCGAGATGATCGCGCTTATCCGAGCTGCGGTTGAACGTGGCATCACCTTCTTCGACACTGCCGAGGTTTACGGTCCCTTCACAAACGAAGTGCTGGTCGGCGAGGCTCTGGAACCGTTCCGTAAAGACGTCGCGATCGCGACCAAGTTCGGCTTTGACCTTGGTCCGGGCGGTTCTGGCGGGCTGAACAGCCGGCCCGAACGCATCCGCAGGGTGGCCGAGGAATCGCTCAAGCGTTTGCGTGTCGAGAGCATCGATCTTTTCTACCAGCACCGCGTTGATCCGGCCGTGCCCATCGAAGACGTAGCAGGGGCCGTCAAGGACCTCATCACGGACGGCAAGGTCAAACACTTCGGCCTCAGCGAGGCGGGCGCATCGACAATTCGCAACGCGCACCGAGTCCAGGCCGTTGCAGCCGTTCAGAGCGAATACTCCCTGTGGTGGCGCGGTCCCGAAAGCGAGGTGTTGCCGGTCTGCGAGGAGCTCTGCATCGGCTTTGTGCCTTACAGTCCGCTGGGCAGGGGATATCTCACCGGTGCAATGGACGAGACCACGATTTTTGGCGGAAATGACAACCGCGCCACCCTGCCGCGGTTCACGCCCGAAGCGCTCAAGGCAAACCGCCCCGTGGTCGACCTCCTCAGAGAAATTGCTGATCAAAAAGGCGCAACACCGGCCCAGATTGCGCTCGCATGGCTGCTGTCTCACAAACCTTGGATCGTGCCGATCCCCGGCACTACTAAGCTCCATCGCCTCGACGAAAACATCGGCGCGGCATCTGTCAATCTAACGGCAAACGATCTTCGCCACATCGAAGAAGCAGTTTCTAATATAGATGTGCAGGGTGACCGCTATCCGCAATCGGAAAGAGAACGCACGGGGCGCTAGTCGCAATGTCAGTTGTTGAGTGACCGCTTTGGGTCGAATGCATACGTTCAATACCGATCGGCGAGCGATAGCCTTCTGCGGGGCGTTCTGGAAAAACTTGGACGATATTGTTTCGATCGACCCATCACCTTTTCCGCCGGCTCCGGCGGCGTCAGGGTGTAAACAGCTTCCAGTGCCCCTCGGAGACGACTTCGACTGAACCGTCAACCACCATGATCGCGGTCTCGTCGTCGATCGCGTATGCAGGTCCAGTTATCTCGGCCGCCCATCTCTCGGCGTCGGCCATCGTGTTCTCAGGCAGGAGCACATGATCCAGGTGCGGGAAGATCGAGAAATCGACGATGCCCAAAGTGCCATCACCACCGGTGGGCGGCTTCCAGCCGACGAAATCCTTCCCGATACGGGGAGTCATCACCATGCTCCCCGCGCTCAGTCCCACCCAGACGGTATTGCGTAGCGACGGCAACAGGTCCGCCAGCCCGGACTGCCGCATCCAATGGCACAGGTACAACGCATCACCGCCATTCACGAGCAGGACGTCAGCCTCTCGGACCCAAGAGACCCAGCGTTCTTTTCCAATGCTGGGCAGCGCGGTGAGCTCCAACACGCCCAACGACTTCCAGCCCAACTCACACATCGGAGTGCTGGCGCGTCCGGTGATGAAACGCCATGCCCCGCCAGGACTGCCCTGAGGATGCCCGTACCCGGCGGTCGGGATGCAGAGGGCATTGCTCTCCTCAATCGATTTGCCGAGGAGCTCGACCAGTGCCTCGCGGATACTCGCGTTCTTGATGCCAGCGGACGTGAGAAGGAGCTTCATGAGGGCCTCTCCGACGCCGGGCTCGTCGCCACGGTGACGACGCTGGTCAGCGCCCGGGCGCAATGTGGTTTCCGGTTACCATCCGGCTGAGGTCGCTTCAAGATCATCTGGACAGCAACATTACGAATGTCACTACGAGCCAGTGCCACGGCCGTCGGCAGAGGCCAAACGTTAGGATTTAGCTTCCAACTTCCGCTTTGGGCCGAAAGCGGACGTTCGCAGTGCCTTATCCAGATTGCAGCTCGGTTTGTGTACTGGCGGAGTGACTGCTCGGCAAATCCCTGACTTCTCAAAACCAATCTGGCCCCGAGGGCGGACGCTCGGTCCGCCTAGCCGCGAGGGGCAGTCGCAAAAGTCGGTGAGTTAGGGATTGGTAGACCCGGCAGCCATCGAACAATTCGATGGTCGTTCTCGGACGTCCTAGTGTCCTTCGACAGCGAACAGAATCTCAGCGAACTTGGCCGCAGTCTCGACGCGCGACCAGTCGCGCTGGAGTTCGCAGGCCATCTGAACCCAGCTAATTGGCTGTGCTCCAGCTTGCGTTACCCGGGTCAGAGCGGTGTGATGGGCCTCAAGCGAAGTCCCACCGACCGCGTCGACCACAGGATACACTGCATGCCGTCGTCGAGCGCATCTAGGGTCGGGAACGCCAGGCAGGCCTCCGTCCAAAGCGCCGTCATAATGAGCTTCGATCGACCGGTTACCCTGACCGCCTGAACGAACTGTTCGTCTTCCCAGGCGTTGATCGTGGTGCGATCCAGTGCCTTCGCTTCGGGCAGGGGATCACTGAGCTGATGGATCGTTGGAGTATTCTTTCCGGACTTTACATTCACCGTGGATAACACGACGGGAAGTCTGAACAGGGTCGCCAGTTTGACGACAGAGACGATATTTTGGACCAGAGTTTGACGGTCCATCGACGCGACCGATGTTACTTGCACAGGCTGGTAGTCGATGACGATCAGGACAGCATTCTTTGGCGTCAGAAGACGGTCCGTGCCTTGATCGCGCATAGGCTCACTCGTCATGCAAACTCCTTGCCCTAGCGTTTCTGGAAGTTGGTGAAAGTCTCGTTCTATGGTCATCACGGGCGACAGACCTCAAACCGCTGGCGTCCGTGTCCTCAAGCTCACCTTCTGCGGTTCGGCGAGTTGAGCTCAGAGAGATGTTGGCCGCCACACGGCTAGAAACACTGCCATCACAGCCAGGACGCGCATCAGCCAGTACCAAGGCTCCAACTTTAGATAGAGTTCCCGAATGTCATTGGGTACCGGGCCTGGACCGTCCGGAAGTAAGTTGATCGCTGCGTTCAGCTTCATGGCTGTTGGAAAGATGAAACCGACGATGACGACGACAAGCACCATTATCGCCTGTTTGATCCCGAGCCAGAGCACGGTGAAAAACCAGTAGCCCTCATAAATCGCCATCGCGATGCCGGCCACGAACGTTACGATTGTTGCGCCAAAAACGATCAAATCGGAACCGTAGACAATTCGAATGAGCGGGGCTTCGAGTACCGTTCCCTTTGCAGCGAGAAAGCGCCTGCCCAGATAGAGCTCGAAGAAGCCAGCTCCTATCCATGTAATAATCGCTAGAATGTGAATGGAAAGAAGCGTGTTTCGAATCATGCCGTTCCCCGTTGGCGCAAGCCGTCGACCGCAACCATTCACAATAATAATCAGTAACCAGGCCGCGCCCAAGAACGCTCATCCACCGGGCCCATCACTCTTTCTCAACAGAATTGAGACGAGTTGGATTGGAGTCCGCTTTCGCCCGAAGGCGGATTTTCAAAATTCAAAGACAATAGCTAATCTGATCCAGCATCACGCAGGTCAAGGCGATAGCGTTGTTTGCGTGTGGCGGTCGGTTCGAACTTTGCATACTCTTCGGGCACATCCACCGCATCCACCAGCACAGCGCCAAGACGCCGTAGTGTAATCTGTGATGCAATGTTTTCAGGGTTGCAGGTCAGCCAGACGGGGTTGATTCCATGAAATATGGCCAGAGGAATGACAAGGCGTGTGGCGCGTTCCGCTACGCGGCGGCCACGATACTTCATGTCGACATTGAAGCCGATATGACCGGCCCAAAGACGTAGCAGATCTGTGTCGCCCACACGGAGACGAATGCCACCAGCCTCTTCTCCGTCGACCAGCACCGTGAAGGCATAAAAAGGTACGGGCCAGTCTGAATCACCGACTTGGACTACCTTCCAAAGTTTCAGCAAAACTCCGCTGTCGCCGCGGTCTCCGATTGCCAATCGCGCCGACTCCTCGCTCACCTCCATGGCCACGCCTGCCTCGAACCCACTGTTAGGACTAACAGGAAGCGTCGGCACTCGCACGCTCATATCGCGGCCGCGGATCCAGCATAGACACTGACCGCTTACGACCCAAAGCCGGCATCCGCCGAAGCTGAAACTGGTTATTGCCCCCGGCTGGCCCATGCCTCGTCGCTGAACTCAGGAGAGCTGATGGGCCTTGCGTTAGAGTGTGGATCGCGGTCACGATCCCCTATAACCTAGCCGTTGTCCGGCGCGCCGTGTCGCGCACGGATGCCTTGGGGAGATATCCCATGAGACGGTTCTGGGCAGCTCTCGGGTCCTTGCTCTTTTTCGTGATCGCACCGGGGACTCTTGCGGTTTACATCCCCTGGTCGATCACAGCTTGGCATTTGAAACCCGCCTTTCTCGCACTTGATGCGTTACGCGTTGTGGGCACAGCGCTCGTCTTGCTCGGTCTCATAGTTCTCATTGAGTTTTTCGCTCGCTTCGTATGGAAGGGTTTTGGAACACCCGCCCCGGTCGCGCCGCCCATAAAACTGGTGGTGACCGGATTCTACAGGCGGGTTCGCAATCCCATATATGTCGCTCTCATCGCGATCATCATCGGCGAAGCACTCATTCTCGGCGACGAAAGGATGTTCGTTTACGCGGCGATCCTCTGGCTGTTCTTCCATGTGTGGGTCCTTGCTATCGAAGAACCCTCGCTCGGCAGTTCATTCGGCGACGAGTTCGCGACCTTCAAGGCCAATGTCCCGCGCTGGTTGCCACGCCTTATGCCTTGGGCAGGGCCCGCGAATGACAAAGCCGGTTGAGGTTTGGAGCAGAGCCATAGGATAGCAAAAATCGGATTCGACCAACTCCAGAGACGTGACCGCTTTCCACCCAAAGCGGTCACTCAACACTTCGCTCATCAACTTGGCGTGTAGGTATCGATGGGAATCAGCATTTTCACCGCCATCGCGTTTTCATTCTGGTTGGCGCTTTCCAACCAAAAAGTCCCGGACACCTAGGAGCCACAACGGCATACTGCCCTTCCAGGAGGCGCGTTTGCGACGCCGATCCTCATTCGTCGATCATTTGGGAATTGAGAGGAGCGAAAGGATGACCGCAGCGAGCAAAGCGACCACAAAAAACACGGCAACCGAAAAAGCCGACTTGGTCCGCCCAGATCGCGACAAAATAATTGGAGCACCAATCGAGACGGCGAATGCTACGAGCGCGACGCCTGGCACGACGAAGTCGAACAACGGGCTATAGCCGACCTCGTAAAGTTCGAATACGCCCCATCCGTAGTACGACGTGAGCAATCCCCATCCGAGGGCCGCGATGGCGACCAGAACTTTTGTGCCCTTGCTCAAGTTCGGTGCCCTCTTTTCAGTAGCTATCGATCCTAGGATCGCTCTCAAGCGGTCTCAAAACACTGTGACGGGGCGCATCAGGACGGTGATCTTGCGGCCATTCTGAAGTCGCACCCGACTTATCCGAAAAAGTTCGTCGACATGAAGTGAACGCACCCAACATCTTGCGTCATTGCGCATCCCACTTGAGCGGCTCGATGCGGATCTCACAACTGATCCCGCGCATCCGCTCTACGGTGATCTTGTTCTGGCCCACCTTCCACTCTGAAGTCACGTAATGTCCGTTCACCCCGTCAGTGTGATGGGGGCCGAGCCGCGTGGTCATATAGGCCTTGAGCGGGATGCACTGCTTGTCGTCGTCGGTCTGTAGGTCCAGTTCGACGGTGTCCAGGGGCGAGTTGAGGCCCCCGACGCCAGCGTACTGCAGCGTGACGGTGAACTTGTAGGGCCCGAGCTGCGTCCCGCCATCGACCGTGTCCGCATTGTCGGAATCGCCAGCTACGAGGGATGGCGCGTGCGCCTGGCCTCCTGAAGCGGCGCGAACCTGGGCCATTGTCATTCCCCAGTGGGCGAAGCTCCACCCATTCGTAATCTGCGGCGCGTCGGCTCCGGCTGCACCGGCCAGCGTCGGCAAGCACAGGCACAGAACGGTCAGCGACCGTGCCATCCAGCGTGCGGGCCGGAGCGATTTTCTCATGGCCACCAAGCTAGCTCGGCTCCGCCCCGCTTTCCACACCACGCCGCCGGTGGCGATCCTGGCCCTCGACAAGGCACTTCGTACAAGCCCCCGGAGCGCTACCCAAGCGAACAAGCGCGGACGGTCATTGGAGCCGCGGATCGACCTCCAACGGCCGTTTCCAGTAACGAGCGGCGGCGAGGCGGGAAGTCAGAATTCGTGGAATTGCGGTCTTTTCGAGAAAGCATTTGTTCTCAGTGCCCAATCCTCCGCCGCTATTCCACGATGCCCTGTCGACCGTATGGCGGATGCGTCCGCTCCACAGACGCTTGGCACCAGGCAGGCAAGCTCGCCCGGCTAGCCGCCCAGTCCCTGTCCCTCGCCGCGATCGCGCGCGTCGCCGAGCTGCGAGCCGCCGTCGCAATCGAGGATCGTGCCGGTGACATAGCGGGCCGAGTCGCTGACCAGAAATACGGCGCTTTCGGCGACCTCTTCGACTTCGCCGTAGCGGCGCAGCGGAATGCGCGAGGTGATCGCCTTGGCAGCCTGTTCGGTGGGCGCCAGGCGCGCCATGCCTTCGGTGTTAGCGATGGGGCCCGGCGATATGCCGTTGACCCGCACGCCCGACGGGCCCCATTCCATGGCGAGCACGCGCAGCAATTGATTGATGCCGGCCTTCGCGGCGCACACATGCGCCTGCATCATCGACGGATTGACGGCCTGACCGGCGGTAATCGCGATGAGCGACGCGCCCGGCTTGCGCAGCAGGTCGTAGCAGCCGCGGAACACGTTGAACGTGCCGTTGAGGTCGATGTCGACGACGGTGCGAAATCCGTTCGCCGACATGCCGAGCGCCGGCGCCACGAAATTTCCGGCCGCGCCGGACACGACGATATCGAGCTGACCGAACCTGGCGACCGCCTGCTCCAGTCCGCCGCGAATGGCCGCGTAATCGCGCACGTCGCATGAAATGCCAAGCGCATCGGGCCCGATCGACGCCGCAGCCGCTTGTGCCTTCTCAGGATTGCGTCCGGCCACCGCCACCTTGGCTCCAAGCTGGGCAAAGCGCTTTGCGATGCCCAGATTGATGCCGCTGGTACCACCGGCGACGAATGCCGTTTTTCCGGCGAGAAGATTGTCCTTGAACGCGCTCATGCAATTTCACCTTCGAGTTGACTAGACGATTGTCCCGCGCTGCTCCTAGCGCGGAGCCATGCGGATCGCGCCGTCCAGGCGCAGGCATTGTCCGTTGAAGTAGGTGTTGCGCGTCAGTTCCAGAACCAGGCTGCCGAACTCTTCCGGCTTTCCGAGCCGCTTGGGAAACGGCACGGACGCGGCAAGGCTGTCGAGCACATTTTGCGGAGCGCCGAGCATCAGAGGCGTCGCAAAGATTCCCGGCATGATCGAATTCACGCGGATGCCCACATCCATCAGATCGCGCGCCAGAGGAAGGACAAGACCGTTCACGCCGGCTTTGGCGGAGCCGTAGATGACCTGGCCGATCTGCGCGTCCTGTGCTGCGACGGATGCGGTCAGCGTGATGACGCCGCGCTCGCCGTCTTCGAGCGGCGGAAGGCTCGCCATGCCCAGCGCGGAAATCGACGCCATGCGATAGCTCGCGACCAGGATGCCGTTGACGCCATAGGCATAGTCTTCGGTGGAGGTCCGCTTGTAGCTTCTTGTCTCCTTGTCGAAGGACAGCGTTTTGCCGCGCCGCGAGGTCATGGCGCAGTGCACCAGAACGCGTTCCTGGCCATGTGCCGAACGCGCGCTGTCGAAGCCGGCGACGGCGCTCTCTTCGTTCGTGATGTCGACCTTGCAGAAGATGCCGCCGATTTCGGCGGCGACCTTTTCGCCTGCCGCTGCGTTAATATCGAAGATCGCGACTTTCGCGCCGGCCGCACTGAGGGCCATCGCACTCGCCCGGCCGAGACCGGAGGCGCCGCCGGTTACGACGGCCGCTGTGTTTTTGTCGATTTTCATGAGGTCTCCCGTGCCGGTTTGGCCGATTGTTTCGGACGATACGGGAGCACTCCGGCGCAGCGAATGCAATCGAGCCTTTCCGCAAGCGGGCAGCCTTGCGGCACTTCGCATGCGAGCGCCGTGTCGATATGGTCGTGGCCGCAACCGCCAACGCAAGAGGCGATGGATGACCAGCGGCAGCCTGCCCAATGAAACTATCCGCCTCTGGCGCGATGGTCCGCCGACGAAGCTGGAAGGCGTGGGTCCGGAAACCGAGTTCCGCGGGCCGGTCGGCACCGCCGGTGATGCGCGGATGCTGCGCAACGTGTCCGAGCCGGCGCTGACCGTGTTTCGACCGACGAACGCAAATCCGAACGGCGTCGGCGTGATCGTGTGTCCCGGCGGAGGCTGGCGGCTTCTTGCATGGGAGCATGAAGGGATCGACGTCGCGCGACGGCTGGCCAAGCACGGCTACACCGCCTTCCTCCTGAAATACCGCGTGATGGGAACGCCTGTCGCGCAGGCGGACTATGACGCCGAGATGATGGCGATGTATTCGCGGATCGACCTGACCCGCACCGGACGCAACGCGCCGCGCGCCATGAGCGATATCGTGCCCGCCGAGTCGATCCGTCCCGCGCGCGAAGCCGCAGCCGATGACGGACGGCGCGCCGTCGCGCTCGTCCGAGAGCGCGCGAAGGAATGGGACTTGAACCCCGACAGGATCGGCATGATCGGATTTTCCGCCGGCGCGTTCCTGGTGGCGGACGTGGCGGTCGATCCGCGCGCGGCGCCGCTCGCCTTCGTCGCACCCATCTATGGCGGCGAAACGCAGGGACGCGCCGTTCCGCAGGATGCGCCGCCGCTGTTCACCGTCATCGCGCGGGACGATGCTCTCCTGTACCGGGTGGTCGAAGGTCTTTATTCGGACTGGTGCGATGCCGATCGCCCGGCCGAACTTCATATCTACCGGCGCGGCGGTCACGGCTTCGGGATGGTGCCGCAGGGCTTTCCGTCAGATCGCTGGATCGATCTCTTTCAGGACTGGCTTGCGGATCTCGGATTTTCCTGACGCGCTACGCCTCGTTCGAGAAGATCACGGTGCCCGATGCCGCGAACATGCCGCCGACGCCGTGGCTGACCGAGATCTTCGCGCCCGGTATCTGCGCCGGCGCGATGCCGCGCATCTGGCGCACGCTTTCTTGCATTGCGTACATCCCGTACATGCCTGAGTGCATGTAGGAGAGACCGCCGCCATTGGTGTTGAGCGGCAGCTTGCCGCCGATCGCCGTGTTGCGCTCGCGGATGAAGGCCGCTGCTTCGCCCGGCTTGCAGAAGCCGAGATCCTCGAGCCCATAGAGCGGCAGATGCGCAAAGGCATCATAGATCATCAGATGATCGACGTCGGCGTGGCTGATGCCGGCTTCGGCAAAGGCCTTCCTGCCCGAGACGCGGAACGCCTTGGAACTGGTGAAGTCCTCCATCTGGCTGACCATCGGCGTCTCGACGCTTTCGCCGGTGCCGACGATGTAGACGGGCTTGGTCGGAAAATCCCTGGCCCGTTCCGCGCTTGTGAGAATGAGCGCGCCGCCGCCATCGGTGACGAGACAGCACATCAGCATCCGGAACGGCCATGCGATCATCGGCGAATTCAGGACATCGTCGACGGTGATCGGATCCTTGAAGCTGGCGCGCGGATTCTTCGCCGCCCATTCGCGCTGGATCACCGAAACCCAGGCGAGATCCACTTCGGTCAGTCCATAGGTCTTGAGGTAACGCATCACCGGAATGGTGAACATGGTGGGCGGCCCTGCAGGACCGAACGGCGCCTCGAACTGGCCCGGCAGGCTGGATCCGCCGCCGCCCGGGCGAAATCCGCCGGCGCCGATGCGCGAGCGCCCGCTTTCGCCATGCGTGATCAGAACGGTGTTGCACAGCCCCTCGTTGATCGCCGCCGCCGCGTGGCGGACATGCAGCATGAACGAACAGCCGCCGACGCTGGTGCCGTCCGCCCAGGTCGGCGTGATGCCGAGATAATGCGCGATGGCGGTGGGATTTTCGCCGGCCGTCGCGACGCCGTCTATGTCGGACGGCTTGAGGCCGCAATCGGCCAGCGCGTTCAGCGCCGCATCCGCATGCAGGCCGATCACGGAGAGATCGGGAATCTTTCCCAAGCGTGTGGTTTCGGCTGCGCCGACGACGGCGATCGATCTCGGTTTCATGTGCGTTTCGCGGGCTGGAAAAGAGGAAGGGAAATTTCGCCGAAGCTCTGGAACACCACCTCCAGCGGCATGTCGAGCTGGAGCGCCTCCGGCGTCTGCGGACAGCCGACGATGTTGGTCATCATGCGTGGGCCTTCGGCCAGCTCGACCACTGCGATGGAGTGGGGCTCCTTGCCCATGTCGGGACGCGGCCGGTGATTGATGACAAAGCTGTAGAGAATGGCCTTGCCGCTCGCCTTGTAGACCTCGACGGAGCGCGATGCGCAGGACGGACAGAACGGCCGCGGCGGAAAATAGCTTTTGGCGCAGACCGTGCAGCGCTGCAGACGCAATTCGCCGGCCTTGCAGCCGTCCCAGAAATGCTGCGTCTCGGGCGTCGGTTGCGGGAGAACACGCTCCATCGCCGGACGGGGTTTTGACGTCTGACTCATGCAATCACCAATCCTGAGTTCGGCAGGCCGCTGCGTATGGGCGACAGCGTGCAAGTAAGATGGGAACGTCCGGATGTGTCAATGTTCCGTGCGGTCACCCTTGCGCAGGCCCGGCGGAGAGTTGACGAACCTGCTTGCTCTTCGGCTCGCCGCGTCTTTGCGCCGCAATGACGCCGACATCGACATAGTCGCGCCAGCCTGTCACAAGGCCGCCCGAAAATTCGAGCACGCCGGCATAGGGCGCTGCGACGACGACGCCTTGTGGCGTCACATATTCGTCGACGCCCTCGACGAACAACCGGTCACCGGCTTCGGCATGGTGGAAGATGCGCCAGCGATTTTCGGCGATTTCCGTGGCGAAGCGGGTGAGAAACTTGCGCGCGGCGGTCTTGCCGACGATCGGCGGCTCCGCGGCCGCTGCGAAATGCCAGACGATGTCGTCGCTCATCTTCGACAAGACCGCGTCGATGTCCTTGCGTTTCCAGGCTTCGATGATGTCCAGAAACAGATCGATGCGCTTGGTCATGCTTGACTCCAATAAGGGCGAAACGGCGACGCGATCATTCAGCGTCCGATGACTTGCAGGGCATTGGCCTGCGCGGAGTCCAGATACTCGTCCAGCCGGACGACCTTGCCGTCTTCGATGCGCACGACGACGCAGGCCGCCAACTTCCACCTTGTCCCGTCGGGCAGCGTCGCTTCGAGCACGTGCTGCTGCAGAAAACCGTCCTTCAACGCTTCGCGCCGCACGATCCGGTAGCGGCGGTCGGGGAGCTTGCGCATGAACCAGGCAAGGGACTTCAGATTCTGCTCGACGCTTTGTTCGCGATCGTCGTTGTTGTGCCAGATCTTGGCATCGGGCGCGTAGCAGGCGCGCACCGTGTCCACGTCGCCGGCCTGGATCGCTGTCATGAACTTTTCGGCGAATGCGAGTGCCTGGTCTTCCGTCATGCGATTCCTCGTTCGACTTTGCCGCCTGCGCGGCGGATATTCGTCAGCGACCCGTCGTGACTCGTTCGTTCGACAGCGACCGGCGCATCAGCAATTCGAATCCTTTCGGATCGCGCGCCACGCTGGCGCGCACGTCGATCGCCATGAAGTCGGTGTCGATCTCGTCCACGCCGCGCTGAATGGCCTTCAGCCCGGCCTTGGCGATCGTGGCCGGTGCTTCCTTGAAGCCTTCGACATGGCTCGCCATGCGCGTGTCGACGGAGCCGACAATGAGTGCGGTCACGCTGGTGTTCTGGCCGGCGAGCTCGGCGCGCACGCAAGTCGACATGGCGCGCGCCGCGAACTTGGAAGGGCTGTAGCCGCCCATGCCGGGAACCGCCGCAATGCCGCCTGCGGAGAGCACATTGGCGATGGCGCTTTCCTTGTGACGGCCCAGAATGGGAGCGAATGCGCGGATCATCGCAAGCGGCGCGAAATAGTTGACCTCCATCTCGAGGCGCGCGCCGTCCATATCGGGCGCTCCGATAAGCCTCTTGTTGGTAAAGGCGCCGGCATTGTTCACCAGAATGCTGACATCGCCGCAGCTTTGCGCCGCGCGCGCGATGTGTCCTGGATTTGTGACGTCGAGCTCTATGGCGATGACGCGCTCCGGCGCCTCGTTCACCAGATGCGCGGCATTGTTGACGTCGCGTGCGCCAACATAGACGCGACCGGCTCTGGCGGCGAGAAATGCGCGGACGAACGCCTCGCCGATTCCGCGGTTGCCGCCCGTGACCAGGACGACACTGTTCTGGATGTTCATTGCAGGACCGCTCGAGGTTGGTGAGCTTACGAAGGAATGGCGGCAAATATGCCCCTGTTTGCGGCGCCCCGGCAAATGCGAAAAGAACAGCGTCTACGATGCGGAATAGTGGCAGTATCCGCTTGAAACAGGCCGCCGGACGCGATCTGACTGGTCGATCCGGGACGCCTCACAAGGGAAGAAATCCGATGGCCACGCCGAAGCTGTATGGAATCTCGGGCTCGCGCGCCTTGCGTGCGATCTGGGGCATCGAGGAAACGGGCATCGACTATGAGCATGTGCCCGTCAGCTACGGCGCGGACTTAAAGGCCTCGGACTATCTCGCGGTCAATCCCAACGGGCGAATTCCCGCGCTGATCGACGGCGACCTGCGGCTCTGCGAGTCCATGGCGATCAACCTCTACCTGACCAAGAAATACGCGCCGGCGCTCTATCCTTCGAACCTCGCCGACGAGGCGCGCGCCTGGCAGTGGAGCGTGTGGGCGATCAGCGAGATCGAACCGTTGCAGATGCAGATCGTCATCCAGATGCTGTTCACGCCGCAAGACAAGCGCAACCCGAAGGTACTGGAGGCCGCCAAGAATTCGCTGCAGCGACCACTCAAGGTGCTCGATGCGGCGCTCACGGGGCGCGACTGGCTCATCGGCAACGGCTTCTCGGTGGCCGATCTCAACGTCGCCGCCGTGATGCAACTGATGCAGATGGTGCAGTTCGACTATTCCGAGCACGCCAATGTGCAGCGCTGGGCGACGGCCTGCTATGCACGCCCCGCTCTCGCGCGTGCGCGCGCCAGGGCCTGACAGGATGACGATGAACCGCTTTTGGACCCGATCCGACAAGCCGCTCGGCGCCTGGCCGCAAGCCGATACGTTCGTGCTGCGCGAGGCGGCGATTCCGACTCCGGCGCCGGGACAGGCGATGACGCGCACGATCTATGTTTCGCTCGATCCCTATCAATGGGGATACAAGAAGCGCGGCGCCGAAGCGCCGGGCGCCCCGTGTCACGCGCGCACGGTCGCGCAAGTCATCGAAAGCAAGATGCCGGGACTCGCGGCCGGCGACTTTGTCTTCAACACCAATGGCTGGGCCGAGTATGGCCTGATGGGCGAAGGCGTGGCGCGGCCCTCCTACATGATTCCGCGCAAGCTTGATCTCAAACAGGGGCGAATCTCGCAGGCGGTCGGCGTTCTCGGCATGCTCGGCCTCACCGCCTATGCCGGCATGATCCTGATGGGCGATCCCAAAAAGGGCGAGACGGCCGTGGTGTCGGCCGCTTCCGGCGGCGTCGGGCAGATCGCCGGTCAACTGGCGCGGCTGCGCGGCGCGCGCGTTGTCGGTATTGCGGGGCGCGAGGAGAAATGCCGCTTCGTCGTCGACGAGCTTGGCTTCGACGCCTGCGTCTCGCATTTGAGTTCGACTTTTGCGAGCGACCTTCGCTCTGCCTGTCCGGGCGGCATCGATGTCTATTTCGAAAATGTCGGCGGCGCCGTGTTCGACGCAGTACTGCCGCTGTTCAACAAGGGTGCGCGGATGACGATCTGCGGCCTGATCGCCCATTATGGCGATGACGCCGGAACCGATGCACGCGCGGCGCTGATGAAGCGCGGCGAGGCGATATTTCGCGAACGCGGCGTGACCGTTCGCGATCTCTTCGTCGGCGATTTTGTCGAGAAGCACCATGACGCCTTTCTGGCCGAAGTCGCACCGCGGGTTGCGGCCGGCGACATCAAGTATCGCGAAGACATCCGCCAGGGGATCGAGAAGATCCCGGAATGCTTCGCCGAAATGCTGCGCGGCGACAATTTCGGTAAAATGCTCGTGCAGGTCGCGCCCGATCCGACGCTTTAGGGCAGGAAAACAGGCTGTTTCGGGCAGCAGGCCGAGTTGAACCCGCCACAACACCGCAACCGGCAATCGCGGATCGCAGACAAGTTTGCGCCGCTCGGTAAGTCTTCGTTTGCAACGCCGGACATGTTCATTTGCCGTCACCCCGCTGCTGCCGTTTGCTTTTCCGGCATTCGAGCTGGGGATTTCGATGCTGGATCAGTCCAAGTGGCGGCGAGCCGTTCTGCTGGCAGGCATGCTGTCGGCTGCCGTCACCTCGCAGGCCATCGCTGGCGCCGACGCAGCGCCGCAGCGGCTCTACGACCGCGATGCGGATTGTTCGGTGATCAACACCGTCGCACCTGCAGCCGACGCTGCGACATGGGACGGCTCCTGCGCGCACGGACTGGCAACGGGACGCGGCACGGCGGTTTTCCTTTCGAACCATCACGCGCTCGAAACCGTCACGGCTCTCTTTCAGGACGGTACGGCAGCCGACGGGAATGCCGAGATCCGCTGGGCGGACGGCAGACATTATACCGGCGAGATCATGGCGGGGCGGCCGGACGGCGAAGGCGTTCTGCTGAACGCGGCCGGTGACAGGTTCGACGGAGACTGGACGAACGGCATGCTCGACGGACGCGGCTCCGTCGTGTGGGCCAATGGCGATCGCTATGACGGCGACTGGGTGAACGGCAGGGCGGAAGGCCACGGCGTCCAGCTCTGGGCCAACGGCCAGAAGTATGACGGCACGTGGAAGAACGATCTGCCGAACGGTCCCGGCACATTCACGCGCAAGGACGGAACGCAGATCACCGCAACCTTCGTCGACGGCAAGCCGGCGCGTGCCGGGCAGGAAGCGAACACGGCGACCGCCCAGGCGGCGCCGCGACGCGTGCTCGACAATCTTTCCGGCATGACACTGATCGGCGTCGATGGTTCGACCGTGGCGTTGACGCCGAAGGCCGACGGCTTTGTCCGCGTGATGACGTCGCCCGATGGCGCGGTGAAGACCGCGGCCTTCACCTTTCTCGGCGACGGCGTCGGGACGATCACCGCAGCCGGCGATCCGCCTCAGGTTCTCGGCGTCTTCCACGTCACCCCAGCCGGCATCGAACTGGATTATGCCGACGGGCACTCCGAAGTGCTCGCGCCGCACGGCGCCGACGGCCTGACCATCGTTCTGCGTTCGCCGGCCGGCGAGTCCAGCTGCCAGTCCTGGTACGCGCAAAACCATGTCTTCAGCGTCGAGGAACGCAAGGCGGCCGTCGCCGCCTATGCCCGCCGCCTCGGCGTTTCCGACAAACCCGTTGCAGCAAGCGCGGACTGTCCGGTCAACGTCCCTGCCCCTGCCGTCAATCGGCACACGCCCCCCTCGCCGGCGACGGCGCGCCGCGGCTCAGCCCACCTGCCCCATGAAACTGCGGATGTGGCGACACCCGACGTCAGCGGACTGCAGACCGTGCCGGTCAAGCAATCGACGGTTCACCTCATCGACACGGAGCCTTCCGCCGTCGCCGCAGACGAAGCCGCCATCGCGCCGGTGGATGAGCGGATCGCATCGAACTGCCTGAAGGTCGACAGCGATGGAAGCTATTGGGGCTTTCGCAATCACTGCAGCTACAGCGTGCAGTACGCATTCTGCCTGCTGCATGGCGCGGACGATATCGCGGCCTGCTCGCCGAACGGATCTGCCAATCTGTCCGGCTCGGTGTCACCGAATGGCTTCGGCCCGCTCTTTGTCGAAGGCAGCCTTGGCGGGAACGGCGTGGAGCGCCAGTTCCGCTGGGTCGGATGCCGCGGCGGTGCGGGCGAAGTGGTCGCCCATCTCGATCAGGCCGAACCGCCGTCCGGGCGCTGCGTCGGCAGCACCCGGGTGTTGGCGCGCGGCAACTAGAGTCACAGCGTGAAGGAGACTTACATGCGGCGGATCATTGGCGGAGTGGCGATCGGCGCGATGGCGCTCAATTGTCTTGCGGGCAGCGCGTCGGCAGCGACCTGCGCGACGCGTGCGGACCTCGATGCGCTGCGAACCGCAGCGATGCAGCAGGAACTGATGGTCGCTGCGCTCAGTTGCCATGAGATCGCGCGCTACAACCGGTTCGTGCTGGCGCACCAGCCCGAGCTCATCGCATCCGACGGCCGCCTGAAGGCGTTCTTTGTGTCGCGCGACGCGCATGGCGGCGAAGCGCAATACCACGCCTACAAGACCGAGCTGGCGAACGCCTCCTCGCTGCGCAGCATCCGCGAGGTTGATACGTTCTGCGCAGCCGCAGAGACGGAATTCGATGCGGCGCTCGATGCGCCAAGTCTTTCTTCCCTCATCGAGCGATCGGGGCCGGACGGGGCCACACCCTACCCGGCGTGCATATCGCCTGAACCGGCGCGCGCCGTTCTGGCGGCACGCGAGGAGAATTCTGCGGCCCCAGACAAAATGAGCGCGGATATCCGAGAGCCGACGAGACGGGCAGCGAGAATGCCGCGCCGTCGGGCGACGTCGCACTGCCTTCGCCGCATCGCGCGATGGACATGGGCTCGCCCTGACTGGCGCGCTCGCTGTGATCGCTAGCCCGGCGGGCTTTCGGGACGCGGAAACACGAAGCGCTGATAGACAAGCCCG
>CAVUJC010000004.1:0-126290 GCA_963741725.1 uncultured Alphaproteobacteria bacterium
AAAGCGACGCGGTCTCCTACATTCTCAAATATCGCACCTCCGAGGGCCGCCAGCGGTGGCTCACGATTGGCCGTCATGGCGCACCCTGGACCCCTGAGACGGCTCGCGACGCGGCCAGAAAGCTTCTAGGCGCGGTTTCAGACGGGGCTGACCCTGCCGCGGAGAAAATGGCGAAGCGACGTGCGGCAACAGTATCCGAGCTTTGCGACCTCTATCTGAAGATGCCAAGACCGGACGGCTGCTAACCCGGCGAATGGCTCCCAAGAAACTGAGCACGATTGAGACGGATCGTGGCCGCATTGAATGCCACATCAAGCCCCTCCTCGGACGACGAGCGGTTGCCGCCGTGACGCGGGAAGACATCGAGGGCTTTATGCACGACGTGGCAGAGGGCAAGACCGCTCGCAATTCCAAGACGCCTAAGCGAAAGGTCACGAAGGTGCGCGGGGGCAAAGGTGCCGCGAGCAGGACGCTCGGACTACTCGGCGCGATTTTCACTTATGCAGTTCGCCATCGGATGCGGAGCGACAATCCAGTGCGTGGCGTCGTGCGTTTTGCGGATGGCAGACGGGAGCGCCGCCTCGCTGACGCCGAATACAAGCTGTTTGGGGACGGGCTGCGACAAGCCAAGGTTGAGAAAATGTGGCCCGCTGCAGTCGCCGCGGCTCGCTTCATAGCGTTAACCGGCTGGCGTAAGAGCGAAGCCCTCAGTTTGCGCTGGGAAGAGTTAGACATTCCCCGACGTACCGCCTCCTTAGCCGACACCAAGACAGGTCAATCAATTCGACCTTTGTCGAAGCTGGCCTGCGACGTGCTTCATGACTTGCCGCGTTCTGGAACGTGCGTATTTGCTGCTCCCACCGGCGACCGACCAATGATTGGCTTTGCTCGCCACTGGGCGCGGATTGCGCAACTAGGCGAGCTGTCCGGTGCGATTACTCCGCATACGCTGCGTCATTCGTTCGCGTCGATTGCGGGTGACCTCGGCTATTCGGACGCGACCATTGCATCCCTCGTTGGCCACAAGGGTCGCACAATTACATCACGGTACGTCCACGCGGCGGATGCGGTTTTGCTTTCCGCCGTGGATGCGGTCTCCAATCGTACCGCCCAATTGTTGGGCGACGCGCGGAGCGGCAAGGTTATTGCTGCGAAATTTGGCCGCAAATGACCAAACCCCGCGACGCGCACAACTCGGCCAAGACAGGTCGGCGCACGGTGAATAAAAAGCCCGACATGCCGGATTCCGTTGACGAAGCAAAAAAGGTTTTGACGGTGCTCGCCGAGCACTTGCGCGAACTTCCGAACAAGGGGCGTTCGCTGACATTTGCAGAACATGCCATTAGTTCAGACTCTAGACCGAAAACACAAGACTTTAGACCGCGCGTTCGGCTTGAAGCAAAAAGCGCCGCAGAGTCGGAACCCATAACGACCTGGCTCGAAAGATATGGCCCTTGAGGGAAACAAAACACTCTTGGAAAACAATTGCGGACAAGGTCCAGTGGTTCGACGACGTAGAAACTCTTCGCAAAAACTATGCCCGCGAGAAGTCCACGGTCGTGCGAGACATAGCGAATATTCTGACGGACAGGCTCAACAAATCGGACAAGAAAAGCGTCAAATAAGCTGTCCGGTACACACCGCGCGCTTTGGAATTCAATCACTCGCCAACAACGCGCCGCACGCGCGGCCAACGTGGAGAGTGACAAATCAAACTTCGACCCGAAACCCGCTTCCGCCGCATAGCCGCTGCAAAGGCCCTTTCCGACTATGGTTTTCCAACATCCGCCAAGACGCTCGCTACTCTGGCGAGCAGAGGCGGCGGCCCAATTTTTCAGTCGTTTGGACGCATCCCGCTCTACCGTTGGGAAGACCTCCTGACATGGGTCAAAACGCGCCTTAGCGCCCCAAGGCGCTCAACTTCAGAAGCTGCCTGAAAGAAAAAACTCGGCCCGCGAGTGCGCGCGGACCGAGCCGAAGCTTGCCATCCCCAACCAAGGAAATAGCCGCATGAAACTATCTCGACATAGATTTGGCCGCAATCCCATTCAACCGACGCTCTTCGATTGGGCCGATTTATACGAGCGCAATTGTTTGCCTCGCGCTGCGCAATATCTAAATGGCCGCTATAAATAGCTCCCGCCCGCTCAAGGCTCGTCGCCGAATTATTGGGTCTGCCACTGGAGCCGCGGCCATGAACCACATTCGATCGATCACGGTTCGCATCGGCTCCAACGAGGAGAACGTAAGAAGGTTTCAAGGACGCTACGCTTGGACGCTTTCGTGCCTGATCGAAGCGGGCCAAAAGGGCGTTACTCCTATCGAGGGCCCCGCCCCACGTTGGAGCCACTACGTTCACATTCTGAGGCATGAAGGTATCCAAATTGAAACCATCGAGGAACGACATGGTGGACCCTACGCAGGACGACATGGTCGATATGTCCTGTGTTCGTCAGTTGAATTGCTTGAGCAGCGCGACACGCCGTGAAGGACGACAAGCGGCGCAAACGTCGGCACTTTGAGCCGCACGTTCAACTCCACTTCTGGCTCCTCAGGTCGCCGGCGTGGCGGGCGCTTCTTCAGTCCAGGCACGCGCCGTTTTGGTGTGCCTCATGAGCCGGTATAACGGCAACAACAACGGACGGATTGCGTTATCGGTTCGCGATGCGGCTCAAGAGTGCAAAATCTCAAAGAACACGGCCTGCCGTGCATTTAGAGAGTTGTCACAGGCGGGCTTCATCGAACTGAAAGCCGCGGGCGCGGGGTCTCGAAAAGTCCGACACGCAGCCGAGTGGCTCCTGACAGAATTTAGGGACGACGTGTCGAACGCGTTACCAAAAAAAACTTTCCTGAGGCGCGATGATATTTAGAACACGGTCCCAAATCAGATCCCACTCGGTACCCTCGTTTGAGACCGTGACCTCTTACAAAGCAAGTTTGTTTCAGCACACGTCCCTATTTTGGGACCGTGGCGCATAAAATCGCGCCCCTGTCGGTACCCTAGTTTGGGACACATATAGATATACCATAGGCAGGGAAAACCGCGCTGCGCTGCGCGCCACTAATTAGCGCGCGAGCGGAGCGCGTGGGCGCAATAGTGAAGATTGCACACGGAACTTCTTCTACGACGCGCGAAGCGCGGCGACTGTAAAATCGAAGCCGCTGAGTTTGACTCTCCAGACTCGCTACAGCCCAATTCTCATATCACGTGGCACCTGAACTCTGGAAATGCGTTCGGCCACCGGCAACTTTCTCAAAATGCGACTGCGCGAGCCAGAGCCAGGTTCCGCGCGGGACGATTGCAGTGCTCGCTTCCATAATAGGAGACTTCAGAAATCGGCGGATCGGCCGCAACGTATCACTGTTGAACCGAGGTTTCGCGCCGCCGGTAACCCACTACAATGGGAACAGCCTCAGCCTCCACTCATGCTGTCCCGCTTCCCGCTGGCCTTTTTTTCAATCCTCAAAATCTGCGGACTGTTGATCTGGATCAACATGGGCAACATGTATGGTGGTTTGATTTCAGGGTGCCAGCGGGCACGATTCGCCTCGGAAGCAAGCGGGGTCTGATCCTCCTGAATGATGGACCCCCGCAGCCCACTGGCATTAAATGGAGACGGCGGCCTTCGTGCCGCCGTTTTCGTTTTGGGTGAGCAAATTGCAATGCCTGCTCAGCGCGAGGGCCGTAAAGGTGGGTGAGCGTTGAGCCACTTTTGCGCTAGCTGGTCGGAAATATCTTCGGCTGCCGCGTAAATTGTACTATCGGGATGCGCGGCGCAGAACTTATTCATCAAAGCGATTACGCCGTCGGTATGCCCAACTTCTGCTGCTATATCGACGGTTCCCGAGTTAGGAGTGCCTTGGATTTTCAAACTCTCCACGGCAGTAAGATAACCAGCAATCCAGCTATCTTCGATTTGAGAGGCATCTTCTTCCCTCAGCGCTTTCCAAACTGCGCAAGTCTGAGCACCGGCACCATAGAGGGAAATGTCCGCTCTCGCGGCCTGGCCTG
The DNA here is from genome assembly GCA_963741725.1 of uncultured Alphaproteobacteria bacterium. GTDB lineage: Bacteria > Pseudomonadota > Alphaproteobacteria > Micropepsales > Micropepsaceae > Rhizomicrobium. Next base: position 4,013 of record CAVUJC010000004.1, read on the forward strand.
GCGAAGCGATTAGGTCAAGCCGATGAGTGCAATTACCAGAAGCGTGAGTTTCATACTGACCCCAGAAGACGAAGCGATTCTCCCCCTTCCCAGAGTGCCACCGTCCGCGCGTTTTCGCGATGGTGGCGACCAGCGTGCCGTCGTTTTCGTTTGTGCGCCTCGGTATTCAAGCGCAAGCGAAGCGGAGCCCGGCGAGAGGACGACATCTTTCTTCTACGACGCGCGAAGCGCGGCGACTCGAGACGGGTTTGATCGACAAAATGCGAGCTATAGGCGGTCTTTGAAACCCGAAACGGCGGTTCAAACGATCCCAAGCGTGTTAGTTAAACCCGCGCACTCGCTCGGTTGCTCGATCGTCACGGTGGCCTATGAAGTTGGCCGCCCGGCAGGCGGGAAAGAGGGAAAATCAGAAATACCGTTCCTGTTCCAGAGCTTCGCAGAAGATCTTGGCCAATTGCCAGGCACCATCGTAGTCATTCGGATGAATCCGAAAGATCCCTCTCGAACGATGCTTTTTCCGTCTGACCGCGCATGACAGGAGGGGACTTACGGCAGCGATTTCCGCACGCTTCACCCCAAGCCCATCCGCATCCCACGCGATCGCGCGACGAGGGCGTGTGTCTAGCGGCCAAAACGTGAGCAGATCACCACTATAGTCACGAGAGTTGCTTCGTTGACGCCATAGATTTCGACGTTTGGTCCTCCTGTCTCGACGAGGTGCACGCCACAGCCTGGATTTTCCTTCATGTACGCCTTGATCTCTGGCCAGCACTTACTGGGCAGTTCAATTTTTGTGTCTCCCTCCGCCCACCGATCGCTCATCGAGCCGCTCGTCCTTTCTCGTCCGCGCACGTCATCTGGCTGGGGACGCTCGCTCCCATCGCCACCTACCCTCCCAGAATGCCTCTCTGCTCTACCCGTCGAACTTTTTGTCGAATTGCGTGAATAGCGCTGCATTCACGCGCTCCACCCAATCCAGCATGTTGCGCATGTTCTCGTCGTACGCGTCGATCCGCTGGAGCCATAGCCGGTATGGTTTGTTCGTAAAGCGCAAGGTGGGTGTCACGAACCGAATGTCAGCGGGGAACGCAAATGGGTAAGCGGAGAAAGTTCCGTCCTTTTTCTTCTCAAGACAAAAGTCCAGCGACTCGTTCCACGAGCCGTGGATCAACTCGGACATCATTCCATACGTAGCAGCGTAGAGGTCGTCGTGCTCAATTTTGCGCGAAAATATCGCGAAACGTTTTTCCTTAGATCTTCCACCTGTTCTTCTTCTGAGCCTCGAAGTCTCGTGGCGTGAGTTTCTCGAAAGCCATTTTCTGCTGCACCGATTTGACGAGCCGTTTGCCAGCTTTTGCTCAAAAATGCTGAGCCCTCTTCGAGATTGCGCAACAGGCGGATGCGGTCTTTGTAAGAGCATTTCCGGTAATCCTCGATGATGCTTAGGTCGTTCGTCATCAGATAGTTGGCAACGACCGCTCCTTCGAGCATAGGACGTTCGAGAATCGCTTATTATTTCGGCGTTGTTCTCTTCGTAATAACGGATTACTTCCTTCAGGAGCTTCCACACGCGCACGAGCAGCCCGAGAATCGGCGCGTAGTCGAGCGAGAAGCCGGTCGGATTCCGCTCGTTGTTCTTATCCGCGTAATGCAATCATATATTTCCGCTACGTCTTTGTAGAAGGTGAGCGCGAAGCAATTCGATGTTTCAAGCGAGGTAAGTCCCTGCTCGATGTAGGCCGCATCATATTTTTCTGTAATCGCGCGAATCTCGTCCATTCACCACCATACCAAACGATAGAGAGCGCACCCGCTCACCGTTGTCAGGCCGCCCGGCTCTCGGTTGCCCCCAAAACCCCTTGGAGGGTTGCGGCCGTCTGGTTTCGATCCGTTGCGCAATTGATAGGGGACATCTAGATCAACGAATTATCCCTGCCATCTGATTGTCAGGGGCTCTGACGTTTCCCAGTTGGCGAGCGTGATACCTTGCGGCGCTTTACCAAAACCGCGGTCGAACAATTCTCTGACCGCCGCAATCCGCGCCGCCGCCGGTGCTTTCACATTGTCGCGAATTTTCACAGAGTTGCGACACACGCGTCCGCCTCCGCACGCGCCAATTCGCTCAAGTGCCGCTCCTTGGCCTCCCGCCTGGATTGCCTGATTGACCGGGTCTAAACTTAGCCATGAGCCAGATATACGCCTGTTCTCAGGACACGCCAAAGGCCGACAACGTGCGCTCATGTTTAGTGTGGGAGGGCGGTGTTTCGGAGAGCGGTCGGGAAAGCTCAGTTTGAGCGAGCCCAACACTCCAACAATCGCGCAGAGGATAATCGTGGTGAACACTTAGGTTCTCCATCGCTGGCGGATTGGTGGAATAGGGATGCAGCCGAAAACTTCAGCGCACTACAAGCGCCGAAGCTTGTCTAGACCGTTGCCGTCGCCCCATGCTCCCCCTCATCGGCGTTTCCGGCTTGTCCCAACAAACCAGATCACTTCTCGCATCGGGATATCAGGTGGCGGGTGGGGTCTAAACTGTTGCGATCAACTTCCAGGGTTGCCCCGCAAAAAGTCTGCATCGGCAAACACGGACACGGAAATGGATAGAACAAGCAAGGCTGTAGCGGCGACCACCAAAAACCGCGCTGCTGCTATTTGACCAAAGGTCAGTCTTCAGGCGTAAATGTCTCCTATGTCCGCAGTTGTGGGGGCTTTGGTGGGCACTTCGAGTATTGTGCAAACTCTTAGACCGTTCTTCGAGCGCCATCCCGCTCTCAAATCGGTCGCCAAGCGCGCGGTCCTTCAAGTTGACCGCGTCGAGCACACACTTGCTCAGACATTTCCCGCCCTAATCCATCCCCGGCCTCGTCAACTGAGCATCGCCGTTACGGCGTACTGCAATCTGCGCTGTTCTGGTTGTCGCTATGGTCGCGACTTCATGTCGGGACATCAACTGTCGCTCGAATCCGTAAAGCATGCGATCGACGACGCCCAGTCAGCAGGCGTTGATACCGTTCGCTTATACGGCGGCGAGCCGCTGTTGCACCCACAACTACCCGATATGATCAAATATTCCGTGCAACGTGGAATGCGTACATACGTGACATCAAATGGAACGCTACTGAAAAGTAAAATCGACGAGCTATACGCAGCGGGTCTGCGCCTGATTACAATCGGGTTCTATGGCGTCGAAGCCAAATATAACTCGTACACTCAACGGAAAAACCTATTCAAAAGACTTGAGAACTCGCTCGTCGAAGTCCGAAGCCGATTTGGCAGCGAGTTGGAGCTTCAACTAAATTTCTTAATCATGCCATCTTCGTGCAACCCAGAGGCATGGAACGCCGCTTGGAACTTCGCAAAGCGGTTCAATATGTATTTCCATTTGGATTTGCTCAGTTATAGCACACCGTTTTTTGTGAGCGAGGCCGAGCGCGGTGTCGCGTTTGAGCATAAGCACGAGCCGGTTCTCAAACAGATGGTGGATGAATTACTTTCTTTCAAGGACAGAGACCCTGCTCGCTTTCTTCACTCGCGCGAGTTCATTCGCTCTGTGCCCGACTGGCTTCTTCTACGTGAGAAGATGAAGGTGCCCTGTGATGCTTATGAGCACATATGGATTGGCGCCGACGGAACCGTGCAGCTTTGCGATACGGCCTTTAAACTTGGCAATCTCAGTGAAAAGCCACTGAGAGAGATACTCTTTTCAAATGTGCACCGTTGTGCGGCGCGTGAGGCGTTTCAATTAAAGTGCCCAAACTGCATGTGCCAAATCAATTCTAAAATCTCAAAGGATTCTGCGAGCATGAAGCGTTATGGTTGATCTAACCGCAAGGGATGAAGGGTTGGCGCGGCTTGGGGACCCCAGCCAAGTTCAACCAGGGCCCGGTGTGCCCTCAATTCGAAAGCTTGTCCGTTCCGCAGTTCGACAGCATCCCAAAGTCAAGCACGCCCTCATTGCCGCCGAAAGACATGTCGGGTTGATTAAGCACAGTATCGCTCACATCAGCCCGAGCACAATTCGCGCACAGCCAAGACGACTGACGATAGCCATTACCGCGCACTGCAATCTGCGATGTGTCGGGTGTCGGTACGGTCGCGACTTCATGGTGGGTTCGCAACTCACGCTGAAACAAGTCAAGGAATTGATGGATGATGCTAAGAAGGGAGGCGTGGAATTGGTGCGCCTCTACGGAGGTGAGCCTCTACTACATAAAGATCTTCCTGAGATGGTCCGTCATGCGGTTGAACTTGGCCTCTCAGTATACGTCACGACGAACAAAATCTGCTCAAGGAACGAATTGACCAATTGTTCAGCGCGGGGCTACGCCAGCTAACGATTGGATATTACGGCAACGAGGCAAACTACGATGCCTACGTCCAGAGCAAGGGGAAGTTCAGGCGCCTAGAAGAGGGTGTCGCGACGGTGCGCGAGCGCTACGGAGACGCGGTCTCGATGCAGTTGAATTATCTCATAATGAAGCCGTCCTGCGACGTTCAATCTCTGCGAGACGCTTGGAGTTTTGCAACGAAGTTTGACATGACGCTACATACCGACCTCATCCACTATTCGCTGCCATACTTTACAGAAGGGCCCGACGGTGAGTTGCAATTCAGCGAGGCGGACCGAGATCAAATCGACGCGGTGGTAGAGGAATTGGAGAGACTGAAGAAGGTTAACCCAAGCCGTATAACCGACACGGTCGCGAGTATCCGCTCTATTCCGGACTGGCTGTTAAAGAAGGCGGACATGCGCGTACCCTGCGACGCCAACCAGTTGCTCTGGGTGGGAGCGGACGGGAGTGTCCAGCTTTGCTACGTCACATTTCCGCTTGGAAATATTCATGAAAAGCGCCTAGCAGACATGCTGTACACACCAACTCACCATCAGGCGGCGAAGGATGCATTTTCCTTGAAGTGCGTGAATTGTCATTGCGAACGCAATAGTCGCATCCAGAAACATCTTCCTAGCCTACTCAAGTATAGCCGTGCCTAAGCCTTGTCACCGACTGCCGCCGCATAAATCGCCGAGTACGCGTTCCACTCAAGCTCAAACGAAAAACCTTCGGCTCTCTTTCTCGCGCGCACGCCATACACCTGCCTTAGATCAGGGTTTTGAGCTAAGGAAGAATTGCATTGGCGAGTTCTATCGGCTGACACGGCGGCACGAGCACAGCGCACGTGATATCCGCCGACCTGCCTACAATGTCAGGAACGCCTCCCACTTCGGTCGCAACGATGGGGAGCCCAGACGCAATCGCTTCGAGCAAAACAAGCGGAGCGGCTTCTTGAGAAGAGCAGAGCGTAAAGATGTCGAGACTGCCTAAGAGCCCCGCCACATCCGAAACATGCGGTACGAAATGTACATTCAACAGACCCTGTGCAGACGCTGCGACTTCTTTCATCGTTGGGCCTTGTCCCACAAGGATAAATACAACGTTGGAGCCACAATTCTGAATAATTCTGGCGGCTTCGATAAGGTCGAATTGGCGCTTTAACACATCAAACCTGCCGATGTGACCGACAACCGTCGCAGTTTGGGAGACACACAATTCCTCACGCCAGTGATCGCTCCTAGCTCTGGGAAAGAATCGAACCAGATCAACGCCATTCCAAATGGTCTGGCAACTGTCCAGCCAACGGGCGGCAAAGAGCCGACTACGAAGTTGTTCGGACACAGCAACAACCGCATGTGCACAATTCGTCGCCCAGCGGGTCAGAATGCGCGCACCGACCGTCGCGTGACTAGGCCAAGTGTGGAAAGTGCCGACTAATTTTGCGGGAGAGCGGGTCTGAATTTGTGTTGCCAGCGCGGCGTAGAAGATCGCGGTATCGTTGTACGCGTGGACTATGCGTGCGTTCTTTGCCGTCAAGTGTCGAGCCAATTTCCAAGCGAAATTGAGGTCGATGCCCGACTTCCTTTGCAGATAGCTAGTCGGGACGCCGCCAGGCTCGAAATCTAACTCTGCGTTTCGGTATGGAGTGTCGTAAAGCAGCAATTGGTGATTGTCACCGGCAGCGATGCCACGATTGGCAAGCCGCAAGGCAGCGGCTTCTTTGCCACCGACGGCGAGCCCACTCACCAGATGTACGATCGTTTTCGTCGTATCCTCGCAATTGTTCGGCACAACAGGCACAGCGTTTGCGGCTATCACCTGCGAGAAGGTAGCGGCCAAATCGACCGTCGTGCAATTGGAACAGGTATATGGCGGCGAAAGCCGAGGCGTTATTGTGGGCTTTGGATCTTGGTCGCCCTGACTGGTCAGCCACCACGCCAGTAGAGCGCAGCCTTCCGTGTCCGATTCCGACGCCGCGCCCCTCATCGGCGTTCCCAACTCGTGCGATCGCGTCACCTCTCCACTAGGATGGGATATGAGCTAGCGGGTGGTGCTTAAGCGAAAAAAAAGCCGCGCTAACGCTTCCGCATTGGCACGGCTTGTTATTCCCATGTGAGTTCGATCGCTAAATCGCTTCCTTCAAATCCTTAGCGGCTCGGAAGGCGACTTTCTTGGACGCCTTGATCTTGATCGCTTCCCCTGTTGCCGGATTGCGGCCCATGCGTGCGGCGCGTTTGCGAACTACCAGAATGCCAAGACCATTCAAACGAATACGGGCGCCCTTCTTTAGGTGCTTCGTAATCAGGCCGATCGTGTCTTCGATGAGCGCATTTGCAGCCTTGTGGGATATCTCATGCTTCTCGGCCAGCGCCACACCAAGTTGGCGGGTGCTCACCGTCGTGACCTTTGGTTTGGCAGCCTTTGTGGCAGCCAATTCAGCCATTGCCATTGTCGTTGCTCCTGTTGCAAATCGATTAAGGCTTGATTCTAGGGCGTTTCATTCGCGCATGGCAGGCGCCATCAACCGAAAACCCGATGAATACAGAGTTTATTTGATTGGCGAGTTTGAAGAGAATCGCTCAGAGCCCCACAAGAAAGCGATCGGATTTGGAATTGGTACTGCGAACGGGACGAATGTCTACAAAAGCAGAGGCATCTCCCCGAGAGATTAAAGTCGAACTAACGTCTGAAATATGGGAGAAAATGTGAAGCCCTAATTCAGCGCGCGTCGAAAATCGGAAAAATCAAAAACTCCGCGAAGGCCAAGAGAGGATAGCATGGTGAAGCGCGGCTGCGTGAGGGGCGTGCTCCTCGTGTTAGGCTTCGTGCTCGGGGCGCTCTTTGCTCAGCAGTACGGCTTTTGCGGGTGGAACTCATCTGCTGAAATAGGCGATCTCGCGCTTTGGCTAAAACATTTTTTATTGATCTTTATTGATCGTGGCCACACTTCCCCAAAATACTCAACCAGCACGTATTACCCTAGGCTCGCCCATGATCTTCAAGAAATCGAAGCCGAACACGAAGCCTCGGAAGTGCCCCTCCTGCGGCGGCACCGGACAGGCTGTCCGCTCAAGCCTGAAGCCCCAGTTTGGTGCGAAGAGGATCACGAAGCCAACATGTGCGGTGTGCAAGGGGACGGGGTGTATACCGGCGAAGTCGAAATGATGGGAACTGGCGCAATAGCTCAAAGAAACCTAAGCCCCCCAGTGCATCACAGTGGATGGCGACGCTGTCTCAGGGTCACTCACGGTCCGATGGCGAAAAGAGGCCAGCAACTCAGGCGTGATTCCGCCCGCCGGTTGGACAGAGACAGCATACAGGTTTCCAAACTGCCATGAGTGCGTGTCGTTGAAAGTCTGATTGGCAGGCACTTTGACATCGACGAGCGCAGTCAGTGTTCCCACCGCGTGTGGCTCGATGGGTGCGTCCGCGTAGCCAAGATACGTACTAATTTGTCTGGTCGCGTTATCTACAATGAGAATGTCAGCGGCAATTATCTGAAACGAAGCGTTGTTGTTCAAAAGGGTCACTGTCACGTGCTCGTTGAGATTTTCCCTATATTCTGGTGGAGGCAACGCAGCCATGAGGCCAGCGGCGGGAACCCATTGTAAGGTCGCGTTGTCCAAAGGCGTACTCACAATTCGAGTTGCACTTGGCAAATTGAATTTGATGTAGGCGCGAATGCAATTCCAGCGGATAAACCCAACTTCTGTTGATGTGGCTCCTCTGACGGTGTCGAGCACGCATTGCTCTGGCTGAACCGACTGTTGGGTCTCCAACTTCGCCTTTAGCGCGTTTACTTCGGCCAGAGTGCCTTTCATGGCATCAACTTGCGCCTGTAGCTGTCGAACTCTTTCGTTCGACCGCGCAGCGTCAGGCTGAGGCTCACACCCGGATAGAATGAGCAGCGTCGATGCGAAGACGGCAAGAGAGGTGTGTCCAGCAAGTCCCATTGGCGGCCCCTCGCAGCAAGAGCAGGAATTCCAGATTAGGTTTGCTGAAGCGTGTCCGAAACAGCTCTCTTTAGCACAGGGCCGCCAAAGTTGCCTGGTAGCTATGCGGTAGCTATCCCCGGGCGAGAAATTCGATTTTCTTGCTAACTCATTGATATTATTGGCGCCCCCAAGGGGAATCGAACCCCTGTTTCAGCCTTGAGAGGGCCGCGTCCTGACCGCTAGACGATGGGGGCCAGCGGCGGTGGGGCTTATACCGTTCGAAGGCGCAACCGATCAAGCCACGTAGATTTCAACCGATTTCTGGGCGCGATCACGCTTTTGCGCTTGTCAGTTCCGGAATGTGTACCAGGGCACAGCTTTCCCACGTGCCGCGCGAATTCACATACGCCGCGAGCTCCAAAGGCTCGCCCGGCCGGACTGCGGCGATGAGCCAAAAGAATTCATCGGTCGTCGCGCCCGCGCGATCGCGCTCTGACAGTTCGGCTCTGCCGTTTGGGTGCGAGTGGTAGCAGCCGACGATTTTCCGGCCTTCCTCACGCGCGGCGCGCAGCAAGCGAATGTGATCGCCCGGATCGATTTCAAAGCGCTCAGCCTGAGTCGCGACATTTCGCGTCGGGTGAAGCTTCGTTGCGTGGACGCGACCGCCTTCAAGCACGCCTTCGATGAGACCACAACACTCACGCGGAAGCGCAGCCCATGCTTCGCGCCGGAGTTGCTCAGTCAGCGTTTCGCCAAGAACGAGCTCTTTCATTGTCGAACGGGCGGCGAAGGTGGTGCCGTCTTCACCTGAGCCACAAGCCTGCCGTCATCGGTGTTGATGATGTCGACCTCCTCGCCTTCTGGCGAACGCACGTGAAGTATCAGCCGGCCCGGCTGCGTTTCGCTCGTCAAAATCCTCGCACCGGGGGGCAGCACGAACGCCGTGTTCGAGCCGCCGATCACATGCGTCGATCGACCGGAAAGCTTGAGAATCGCCCCGACGACTAGCCCGATGAGCGCCAGAATGATAAGCGCCGAGAGAACGATCACGGCAATCTTCGCGCTGCGAAGGGCGAGCGTGCTCTGAGGACCGGCCGGCGCTTCTATGTCAGACACCAAAACCTCCGATGAAAGGCCGCGCCGCGCTGTGGTAGGTGCAGAGCAGGCCGGCTGGCGCCTCGACCGTTTTCTCACGACCGCGTTGGGCGATATCAGCCGCTCGCGCCTTCAGCAACTGATCGAAAGCGGCGCCGTCAGCCATTCGCGCAAAACGATACGAGACGGCAATTTCAGGGTCAAACCCGGCGAGGCCTATACGGTCGATGTCCCGCCGCCAGCGCCCGCAGTGCCGCAGGGCCAAGATATTCCCCTCCACGTCGTCTATGAGGACAAGGATCTCATCGTCATCGAGAAACCGGCAGGGCTGGTCGTCCATCCCGCTGCCGGCAATCCTGACGGCACGCTGGTTAACGCCCTAATCGCACATTGTGGTGCCTCGCTGTCTGGCGTTGGCGGGGTGGCGCGCCCGGGCATCGTTCATCGGCTCGACAAGGACACGAGCGGACTTCTGGTGGCGGCAAAGACCCAACGGGCGATGGGCAGCCTCGCCAAGCAATTCGCCAACCACACGATCGAGCGGGCCTACCACGCCGTTGTGTGGGGCGCGCCGCGTGCCGGCGAAGGCGTTGTCGAGGGGCAGATCGGCCGCAATCCGTTCGACCGCAAGCGCATGGCGGTTCTGCGCGGCGGCGGCAAGGAGGCGCGAACGCGTTATCGACTGATCGAGAAGTTCGGAGACCCGGACAAGCCTTTCGCCAGTTTGATCGAATGCCGCCTGGAAACGGGGCGGACACACCAAATTCGCGTGCATCTGACCCATCTTGGCCACCCGCTGATCGGTGACCCGTCCTACGGAAAATCGCGGCAAGCGCCACGGCCAAAAACCACAGCGCAAGAAGTGGCTTTTGCCGCGGCAACGAATTTTCCGCGCCAGGCACTGCATGCCTTTATTCTCGGTTTTCAACATCCGACGTTGCACAAGACCATGCGCTTTGAGTCGCCCTGGCCCGCAGATTTGGCCGAGCTGATTTCCGCCTTGCGTTCCTTGAAAAACGGCTAGTTGTTACTAAGTCTCAACTGGTCTGCGGTCGGATTTGTCACGGCCAAGTTATCCAATGGCCTGTTGGGGCGTTGTAGACTGTGTGAACGAACGACAGTCGAAGAGTGCGCTTGGGCACCCGAAGGCTGACCGAATGGGGCGAATAAAATGAGCAGTCGCGGGTTGCCGACCTTGCAGGGCGAAGGCGGACTGTCGCGCTATCTTTCCGAAATCCGGAAGTTTCCGCTTCTGGAGCCGCAGGAAGAGTACATGCTCGCCAAGCGCTGGAAAGAGCATGAAGACCCCGGTGCGGCCAGAAAGCTCATTACCAGCCATCTTCGTCTCGTAGCCAAGATCGCGATGGGCTATCGCGGCTATGGCCTGCCCGTTTCCGAAATCGTGGCTGAAGGCAATGTCGGGCTCATGCAGGCGGTCAAACGATTTGAGCCCGATAAGGGCTTCCGCTTGGCCACATACGCCATGTGGTGGATCCGCGCCGCGATTCAGGAATACATCCTGCGGTCCTGGAGCTTGGTGAAACTTGGCACCACGGCAAACCAGAAAAAGCTCTTCTTCAACCTGCGCAAGGCGAAGAACAAGATCAACGCGATCGAAGAAGGCGATCTGACGCCGGAACACGTTGCGGAGTTGTCCGACAAGCTTGGTGTCAGCCCGCAGGAAGTGACCGATATGAACCGGCGCCTGTCGGGGCCGGACTCATCGTTGAACGCTCCGCTGCGCTCGGATTCTGAGAGCGAATGGCAGGACTGGCTGGCCGACGACACGCTCGACCAGGAAACCCGCATGGCCGACCGGGAAGAACTCGGCGAGCGCCATACGCTTCTTGAGTCGGCGCTCGGCGAATTGACGGAGCGCGAACGCGACATCATCAAGGCCCGCCGGCTGCAGGACGAGCCAGCGACCCTCGAAGAACTGTCGCAGAAATACGGCATCAGCCGCGAACGAGTTCGCCAGATCGAAGTGCGCGCGTTCGAGAAGCTGCAGGAACAGATGAAGAATGCCCTGCACGACCGCCGCCCGGTGCCGATCGACGCATCGATTTAGCCGCCATGAGCGGATCGTGTGTCCGCCATGCACCGCTGTGCATTTCGCAGTTCGTTGAACGTCTCTAGCGTTCGCTCCGCTCAAGGGAGTTCGATGCCATGCGACTCAAGCTCTGGCAGGTTGACGCGTTCGCATCCAAAGCGCTCGAAGGAAATCCGGCTGCCATCGTGCCGCTCGATGCTTGGATCGACACGAGCCTGATGCAGAAGATCGCCAACGAGAACAATCTGGCCGAGACCGCATTCTTCGTCCGAAGCGCCAAAGGTCATTACGCCCTGCGCTGGTTCACGCCGGAGTCGGAGGTCGACCTGTGCGGTCACGCGACGCTGGCGAGTGCGTGGACAATCTTCGAGTTTCTTGACCCCGGCCTGAAACAAGCCGATTTCGAGACTCGTTCGGGCACGCTGACGGTGGAACGCGGCGCCGGCGGTTTTCATGTCATGTCGCTCCCTTCCGACATCGTTTCGGAATTCAAGCCCGATGGCTTGGCCCGTCAACTCGCCGAAGCCCTGGATGCACCCGCCCCCTCACACATTCTGAAAGGCCGCTACATCTTCGCCGTTTGGGACAACGCCAGCGACGTGCGCGCACTGAAAGGCCCCGGCGAGATTTCGCGCGTGCTGCGCTCCCACGACGTGTGGGGATTGATCGCGACCGCGCCCGGCGACGAAGGATACGATTTCGTCTCCCGTTTTTTTGCACCCGACAAGGGGGTGCCAGAAGACCCTGTCACCGGCTCGGCCCACTGCGCGCTCACGCCCTATTGGTCAAAGCGCCTGGGCAGAAAAACATTGAAAGCGCGCCAGGTGAGTCCGCGTGGCGGCGATCTGATCTGCACAGATGCCGGCGAACGGACTATCCTCTCCGGAGCTTGCTCGCTCTACATGACCGGAGAGATCTTCGTTTGATTCAAATTCGCGCTGCGACACGTAACGACGACAATGCCATCTGGGCGATTCTGGAGCCGACGCTCCGCGCCGGTGAGACCTATCCGCAACCGCGCGATATCACGCGCGAGGCGGCGCTGACCTATTGGTGGCAACCGGCGCATGCGATATTCGTGGCTGAGGGCGCGGACGGACGGATCGTCGGTACCTACTATCTCAAGGCCAACACCGGTGGTCCGGGTGCACATGTCGCAAATTGCGGTTACATGACGCTGCCAGAAGCGTGGGGACACGGGGTTGGGCGCGCGCTTTGCATGCATTCGCTCGACGAAGCGCGCCGGCGCGGTTTCCGCGCGATGCAATTCAATCTCGTCATCTCGACGAACGCACGCGCCCTTCACCTTTGGCAGTCCTGCGGATTCGAGATCGTCGGCCGCCTGCCTGGCGCATTCGAACATCCGACGCGCGGCTTTGTCGACGCGCTTATTCTCTTCCAAGCGCTCTAATTCGCAATCGAGTTGGGCGGATCGCGCGTGTCGTCCATGTCGACGATGGAGGCGCCGAAAGCCTCAAGGCCCTCTTCGAGATAGTCGCCGAGAAGTGGCAGGGAGAGCAAATACTGAGCCGTTCGCTTGTTGTGAGCGTCACGCGCCGTATCGACGGCATCCACCCACTCGCTGATGTCGTAGGTTCCGCGGCCAAGCCAGGCGAGAGCCACCAACTCATTCTGCTCGTCTTCGTTCAGATCGTTGATCGCAGTGACCAACTCGCGCCGCGTTTGATCGCCCTCTTTGTCCTCGAGAACATCGCGGTCGTCGTCATCCGTCGGATTGGAGCCGGAATCGGGATCGCTGTCAGCCTCTTTGGCATCGTACTCGCGCGCTTTCAGAATTATGAATGCGATCTTGTCGATGGAAATGTTCAGAGCGGGCGTGTCGCTTGCATCCGGTGTCTGGATCGTGCGCGTCATGGTCGCCTCCTGCCAGTTCAAATCTGACCGCCGCATCATGCAGGGTCGGCACGGCCAGAGTACTTGATGCGGATCAACTCGCCTTACTGCTTGCCATCACCCCCGTATTTGAGCATCAGGGACAAAACCCAGGGGTCGCCGTCGAGCGAGCGGACATCGTCAAGTTTCCAGCCCTTGGGTGTTTTTTCAAAGTAGAAATGGATTTCGTTAGGCGTCTTTTCGTTCCTGAACTTGGCAACGATGATCTCGCGGCTCTTGCTGTTTTCGACGTCGAGCTTGGAAACCTTCACGCCGGTGATCGTGCCGTCCTGTCCGTTCATCCAGAAGTCGAAATCCATTCGGCCAACTTCGCCGCCGGCCTCCTTGGTGTCGAGGTCGAACAACGCACTCAGGCGGGGCGTATAAATGTCTTCGGGTTCCGGCTTCGTGCCGACAACCGTCGCATATTCCGCCTTCACGAATTTGAGCGGATCGTCGATCGTCGTACCCGCGACGCATGCCGCAGGAACCAGAATCGCTGCGGCGAGCGCGGAACCCATAAGTAAGCGAAACTTCATCACGATTTCCCCATTGTGTCGCACCGGGATGCTACGCAATTGACGTTCAGCACGCGAATCTCTACATAGAACGCGGGCCACGCCTCCCCAACGAGGTGCAATCATTCTGAAAGGAATGAACATGACCGGAAATATGCCGGCCGTGCGACCCGCACGGCCTTTTTTTTCGTCCGGACCTTGCGCCAAACGGCCGGGTTGGACTCCTGAAGCGCTGAACGGCGCATTGCTGGGACGCTCGCATCGCTCCAAGCCCGGCAAAGCCAAGCTCAAAGACGCAATCGATCGCACCAAAGCGTTGCTCGGCATTCCTGCCGATTATCGAGTCGGCATCGTGCCCGCGTCGGACACAGGCGCCGTCGAAATGGCGCTGTGGTCGATGCTGGGCCCTCGTCCGGTCGACTGCTTTGCCTGGGAAAGCTTCGGCGAAGACTGGGTCACGGACACGATCAAGCAGCTCAAGATCAAGGACAGCCGCGTCATCAAGGCCGACTATGGCGCCCTGCCGGATCTCGCGCAGGCCGATCCGAAACACGACATCGTCTTCCTGTGGAACGGCACCACTAGCGGCGTGCGCGTTCCCGATGCCGACTGGATCTCCGACAACCGCGAGGGTCTGACGATCTGCGACGCCACATCGGCGGCATTCGCGATGGATCTGCCATGGCAGAAACTCGATGTCGTCACCTTCTCCTGGCAGAAGGTGCTTGGCGGCGAGGCGGCGCACGGCATGCTCGTTCTGTCGCCACGTGCAGTGGCACGGCTGGAAAGCTACACGCCGCCCTGGCCGCTACCGAAAATCTTCCGCATGACAAAGGGCGGCAAGATCGTCGATGGAATATTCGAAGGCGAGACGATCAATACGCCGTCCATGCTGGCGCTTGAGGACTATCTCGACGCCCTGACATGGGCCGAAGGCCTTGGAGGCCTGAAGGCGCTGATCGCCCGTTCGCAGGACAATCTCGGAGTTCTGGACCGCTGGGTCCGCAAGTCCGACTGGGCTGCGTTTCTGGCAAGCGAGCAAGGTTCGCGTTCTAACACCTCCGTCTGCCTCAAAATTGTCGATCCCTGGTTCAAAGGCCTCGGCGACGAGGCGCAGGCCGATGCCGCCAAGAAGATCGCCTCGCTGCTGGAGAAGGAAGGCGTCGCGTACGACGTCGCCGGCTATCGCTCCGCGCCGCCGGGCCTTCGCATCTGGTGCGGCGCGACCGTCGACAAGTCCGATCTTGAAGCACTGACGCCCTGGCTCGATTGGGCCTTCGCGCAGGTGAAACCGAAATAATCCAACATCCAATCTGGAGCATTCGTCATGCCCAAGGTTCTTATTGCCGACAAGCTCTCGCCGGCCGCAGTCGCCATCTTCAAGGAACGCGGCGTCGAAGCTGATGTTAAGACCGGCCTTACAAAGGAAGAGCTGCTCAAGATAGTCGACCAGTATGACGGCATCGCCATCCGATCGGCGACCAAGGTCACGGCCGATGTCATCAAGTCCGCGAAAAATCTGAAGGTTGTCGGCCGCGCCGGTATCGGCGTCGACAATGTCGACATTCCGGCTGCGACTGCGGCCGGCGTGATCGTCATGAACACGCCGTTCGGCAACTCCATCACGACGGCAGAGCACGCAATCTCACTCATGCTTGCGCTCGCGCGCGAGCTTCCCGCCGCTAATGCTTCGACCCACGCCGGCAAATGGGAGAAGAACCGCTTCATGGGCGTCGAGATCACGGGGAAAGTTCTCGGCCTGATCGGCGCGGGCAATATCGGCTCGATTGTCGCCGACCGCGCGCGCGGCCTCAAGATGCGCGTCGTCGCCTACGACCCTTACCTCTCGGCCGAGCGCGCCCAGGACCTTGGAGTCGAAAAGGTCGAGCTCAACGAGCTGCTGACTCGGGCCGATTTCATAACGTTGCATGTTCCCATGACACCCGAGACCAAAAACATTCTCTCCGCCGACGCCATCAACAAGATGAAGAAGGGCGTCCGCATCATCAATTGCGCGCGTGGCGGACTGATTGACGAAGCCGCGCTGAAGGCCGCGCTTGATTCCGGTCACGTCGCAGGCGCCGCCCTCGATGTGTTTGAAGAGGAACCGGCCAAGACCAACGTTCTCTTCGGCAACGAGAAAGTCGTCGCAACACCGCACCTGGGCGCGTCGACAAGCGAGGCGCAGGAAAACGTAGCCCTCCAGGTCGCGGAACAGATTTCCGACTACCTGCTCACCGGCGCCATCACAAACGCGCTCAACATGCCATCGATCAGCGCGGCTGAAGCGCAGAAGGTGCGTCCCTGGATCGATCTGGCCCAGAAGCTCGGAGCCTTTGCCGGGCAACTCACCGACACCAGCCTGACGGCGGTCGAGATTCTCTACGAAGGCACTGCCGGAACATTGAATACCCGTGCCCTCACTCAGGCAGCGCTGGCGGGCCTGCTCAAGCCGGCGCTCGCGGATGTGAATATGGTCAACGCGCCCATCGTCGCCAAAGAACGCGGTATCAAGGTCAGCGAGACACGGCGCGACCAGCAAGGCGTGTACGAGGGCTACATCAAGATCACGGTGACGGCGGACAACTTGACTCGCAGTGTCGCCGGAACGGTCTTCTCGAACGGCAGGCCGCGCCTCATTCAGATCAAGAACATCAATCTGGATGCGGAGTTCGCGCCGCACATGCTCTACGTCACCAACGAGGACAAGCCAGGCTTCATCGGCAGGCTCGGCACGCTTCTGGGCGAGGCCAAGGTCAACATCGCGAACTTCAATCTCGGCCGCAGCGGTCCGGGACAGGACTCGATCGCCCTCGTCGAGATCGACGGCGCGATCAGCGAGGACGTTCTGAACCAGATTCGCAAGCTGCCGCTGGTGAAACAGGCCAAGGCCCTCGCGTTCTGAGGGCTTGCAATCGAGACCGTGCCCGCCCACCTTTTTAGAGGGGCAAGCACGGGAGCGGGCATGTGGCCTGAGGACGTAATCTATTATCCCTGGGACGTTTGGATCGTCACCTGGCTCGTAGCCGCGCTCTGGGCAAATCGAACGCTCAAGCGACCAGCATTCGGAAGCGAGTGGCCCTATCGCCTGGTTGAATGGGGCGGCATCGCGTTGCTGCTCGTAGCGCAGAGCGAGGATTCCGGCGACTTCCGACGCGGTGTCATCGACGCCAACCCGCTCGCCCAGCGCTATTGGGCGCTGCCGACGACCATCGGCTGGGTCATGGTCGGCCTCGCCGTCGCCGGGTTCATATTCTGCTGGTGGGCGCGGATATACCTGGGCCGGCTCTGGTCCGCCCGGATCACGCGCAAGGAGGATCACCACATCGTCGATACCGGGCCCTACGCATTTGTTCGACACCCCATCTATACGGGAATCATCCTCGCTGCGGCTGCGACCGCGGCCGAAAAAGGCTCCGGCTTTGCGATCATCGGGTTCGCGATGATCGTCGCCGGGTACTGGATGAAAGCGCGTCTTGAGGAACGATTTCTGCGCGCGGAATTGGGCGCAGAGGCGTATGACGCCTATGCGCTCAAGACCGCGATGCTCATTCCGTTCGTGAAGCTTTAAACGGTGTCGAGATATTGCACGTCCGGGCGTCCGGCCATGCACGGTCCCATCTTGGCGCCGATTGTACGAAAGTGTTCAGACTTGCCGTGCGCTTCAACTGCCGCCTGGTCGGCATAGATCTCGAGCACGACATAGGTCGAGGGATCGGTCTTCGACTTGCAGAACTGATAAACCTTGTTGCCCGGCTCGTTGGCACGCACCGCAGCCATAAGTTCCGTCGCGACAGCTTCAAAAGCCGCGTTCGTGTCCGGTTTGATCTTGATCGTCGCCACAACGCCAATGGCCATGTTTTCCTCCGATTGTTAGCCGTCGCCAAAAGTAAACTGTCCGTAAACAGACCGCAAAGCTTCTTTATCCCGATTTAACCCAGCAACGCGCAGGATGGCGCCCGGCTGCCTTAGAGCAGCCGGGGGATGGAAATGCTCGCAGTTGAATCCGTGACGGCGGATCGTGTGGACGCGTCATCGCGCGACCGCAAGCTGGCACTCGAGCAGATGGAACTCGCCTTTCGAAGCCTCAAGCCCAACGCCTGGATGATGCCGATCCTCGCCGGCGTAATCTGTCTGATGTTCCGCCAGTGGATCGACACGCCCCGTCTCGCCGGATGGTTCACGATGGTGGCGATCGCAGGCGTGCCGCTGGGGGTCCTGAGCTATCGCTGGAGCGACATCAGTTCCAGCACAGCCGACCGCGTGCGTCATCGGATCTGGCTTTCGACAGCGGCCTATTTGTTTTTCACGGCGACCTGGGCGTCGATGGCGCTGTTTCTCTGGACGCCGCACGACGATCTCAATCACATGATCGTAATTCTTCTGTTGGCCTGCACGGTGGCCGGAAACGGCGCGCTCGTCGCCGCAAGCCCACCTTTGCTCATCGCTTCCTACGCAAGCGTCGGCGTAGCGCTGATCCTGTGCCCATTCCAGGCTGGCGGACCGCTCTATCACGGCCTGTCGCTGTTGGCCTTACTCTATGTCGGCTACATGGCATTCATGTCCCGGCAGATCCATTTGACCGCGCGAAAGATGCTGTTGCTGCGCAGCGACAAGAACGAACTGATCGAAAAACTTGCCAAGTCGAAACTGGACTCCGATATCGCGCGGGAAGAGGCTGAGGCCGCGAGCCGCGCCAAGTCGCAATTCCTGGCCAATATGAGTCACGAACTACGCACTCCGCTGAATGCGATACTTGGCTTTTCCGAAATGATTACCTCGCGCGTCTTCTCGCACAAGCCGGAGAAGCACTATGAATATGCGGAGCTGATCCACGGCTCAGGCTTTCATCTTCTAACGCTGATCAACGACATCCTCGACCTCGCCAAGATCGAGGCCGGCGGCTGGACACTGCAAGAGATCGAACTCGATCTCGGTGCGGCTATAGCCAGCGCTTGCGCCCTGGTGAAGCCACGCGCCGAGATGGTTGGCTGCGATCTGGGCTATGATATTGAAGCCAACTTGCCGTTCGTTCTGTGCGACGAACGCGCCATGAAGCAGATTCTTCTCAACCTGCTATCCAACGCGGTCAAGTTCACGCCGCGAGGCGGCACGGTGACGGTCTTCGCGCACAACACCGATGACGGCGGCCTCTGCTTCGGGATTTCCGACACGGGCGTTGGAATCTCGCCGGACGATCAGCAGCGCGTGTTTCAGAACTTCGGCCAGGGCCGCCACGACGTGGTGACCCAGGACAAGGGAACCGGCCTCGGCCTGCCGATCGTCAAGGGGCTGGTCGAAGCCCATGGCGGACGCATCATTCTGCAAAGCCAGGTCGGCGAAGGCACGACCGTATCGGTCCACCTGCCGCCGGTGAGGGTGTGCGGCGGACGTCCGATGCAGGCGGCGTCATAATCTTCGTTTCGGGCTACCGACCGTTGTAGTTTCCAGGCCGCTTTTCGAAAAACGCGTTGACGGCTTCCTGATGGTCTTCCGTCAGATGGGCGATCGCCTGATAGGCCGCCGACATCTCCATGATGATGTCGAAGCTGACGTTCTGGCCCTCCCGCATCATTCGCTTGGTCATGCGCAGCACATCGGGCGGCTGGCGCACGATCCTGGCGGCAAGCGTCCGTGCTTCGTCCATCAATGTTGCCGCGGGAACGACGCGGCTGACGAGGCCCCATGACAGCGCCGTCTGCGCGTCGATCGTGTCGCCGGTGAAAAAAAGCTCCGCTGCACGCGCGTGGCCGATAGTGCGCGGCAGAATCCAGGAACCGCCATCACCCGGCACCAGCCCGATCTTGAGGAACGTGGCTCCGAAGATTGCGTTGTCCGCAGCGATTCGCATGTCGGCAAGGCAGGCGACGTCGTTGCCAAGCCCGATTGCCGGTCCGTTCACAGCAGCGATCAATGGCACTTCCAAACCCCAGACGCTTTTCACGATCCGGTGGATGCCGTTGCGGTAACGCTCGCGTATATGGACGCCGGCGCCGGCGAATGCGCCACTGCGTTCGCGCATCGCCTTGACATTGCCGCCGGCGGAAAATGCCGGCCCGGCGCCGGTCAGGATGGCGCACCGAACATCGCGGTCGGCATTGATCTGCTGGCAAGCCTGCGCAAACAGCTCTCCATCGCCTTCTTCGCCAAGCGGATTGCGGCTCTCGGGCCTGTTGATCGTGAGAGTGACTATCGGGCCGTTTTTTTCGACAAGAAGGGCGGACATGGACTTCCTCTTAAATTGCTTAAATCACCGTTTACCACGCAAGCCATTGTAAAGCGAAAACCTCCATTAACACGTGCCCTGCCACACTGCCCGCGAGATCATTCGCGCGCCGGAGCTCCATTCCGTGTCCATAGCCGCTTCACTCGACCGGGCGTCGGAACCGGTGCGGAACTTCATCCGCGACATCCTGGCGTCGCTGCGGCCGCGAACGGCCGCCGAGCTGCGCCTTGTCGACGAGCAGCTCACGCTGGCGCGAAACGCGACCTGGACAAACATTTTTGTCTTGCCGTTTTCGGCCGTGTTCGTCGCGCTGGCGAACGCACAATGGGTTGCGACGTCGCGACTTATCGCCTGGCCGCTTGTCATGACGGTCGTGGCCGTTGCCTGCGATCTCTACTACCGAAATCTCTTGCGGCAATCCGACCATTCCGCCCGCGACATCGGAGTGCGTGCCCGGGCGTATGCCAGGTTGACCTTGCTGCAAGCTATCGTCTGGTGCTCCGCGGGGTTCGTCTTGTGGGCCCCGGGCAACGCGGAGAACCACGCCCTCCTCATCTTGATTATCGCCTGTACCGTGTCGGGCTGGAGTTCGATGGGTGCCTTCCACCTCGGCACAGGGGTCGCGCCGATGCCGGTCTATTTCGTCTCGCTCGCAGCGATGTCCCTCATGCAGGAGTCGACAAACGAATGGACATTGGCAGGTCTCTGCATATCGTTCTGGTTCCTCATGCGCACGCTCCTGATGAGCAACTACCGCACGCGCGAACGCATGATCCGGCTGGAACAGGAACGTGGCGGCCTGATCGACAACCTCAAATCGGCAAAGGACGAGTCCGACGCAGCCCGCGAACGCGCCGAAATCGCCAGCCGCGCCAAGTCCGCCTTTCTCGCCAACATGAGTCATGAGCTGCGGACGCCCCTGAACGCCATTCTCGGCTTCTCGGAGATCATCAACACCAGAGCGATGGGACCGACGGTGTCGGACCAATATGCGGAATATGCCGGGCATATTCACGGCTCGGGTCAGCATCTTCTCTCGCTCATCAACGACATTCTCGATCTGGCCAAGATCGAAGCGGGCCGCTTCGATCTGCGCGAAACAAACGTCGACGTCTCGAATATGATGAACGACCTGAACCTGATGTTCAGCACCAAGGCGAAGGCCGGCGGCATCATTCTGAGCGTCAACACCGACCAGGACTTTCCGGACGTCTTCGGCGACGAGCGCGCGCTGCGCCAGATACTTGTCAATCTCATGTCGAACGCGATCAAGTTCACGCCGCCTGCCGGCCGCATCACCGCGTTCGCGAACGTCCTCCAGGACGGCTCGCTCGCGTTTGGCGTCGACGATACCGGCGTCGGCATCGCTCCCGAAGATCATGACAAGGTCTTCGAGAGTTTTGGTCAAGGCCGACACGATGCGGTCATTACCGACCAGGGTACCGGGCTTGGACTTCCCATCGTGCGCGGCCTTGCCGAAGCGCATGGCGGTCAAGTAATTCTCAACAGCGTACCCAATCAGGGAACGCGCATCACCGTCATCCTCCCCGCAACCCGTGCTCGCCAGCGCATGCGGGAAGCCGTATAGGGTCTGCACACGATTCCTGGCGTGCATCCCGCCGCCGCATGGGGCATATCAGCATCACCATAGGCGTTCGATTTGGTTCCGAAGTCGAACTCCATCTGTTGAGGGAGAACCGGATGAACCAGGACGCACCACATCGCGCGCGCAGCATGGCGGAATTCGGCGCGCTCATGGGTCAGGCCTTTGGACGCGATGATCAGGCGTCGGCGATCGCGTCGTTTCATCCGCGGCCAAGCGACATCGTCATCTCTCCATTTTCCAAATGCGGCACGACCTGGCTGCAACAGACTTTCCACACGCTGCGCACCCGCGGCGACATGGATTTCGACGATATCTCGCGCGTCGTGCCGTGGATCGAGACGTCCGGGGCACTCGGCCTCGATCTCGACGCGCCGCAACGCGCCGAACCGCGGGGCTTCAAGAGCCACCTGTCCTATTACGACATGCCAAAGGGCGCGAAGTATGTCGTCTCCCTGCGCGATCCCAAGGACGCGATGGTCTCGCTGTACCGCTTCATGGAAGGCTGGTTTCTCGAGCCCGGTGCCGTGCCGATCGCCGACTTTGCACAGATGCGTCTCGCTAACGGCGGCAAGGACCCCGGCTATTGGCAACATCTGCTCAGTTGGTGGGAACAGCGCGACAACCCCAATGTCCTGCTCCTGTCCTACGAGCACATGACCGACACGCCGGAACTGCATGTGCGCAAGCTCGCAGCGTTTTGCGGCATCAGTCTGGACGACGCGCTTTTGGCCCTCACGCTCGAACGTTCCTCTTTCGCCTACATGCTCGAACACAAGGACCGCTTCGACGACGCAATGATGCGCAAAGTGTCGGAGGAGCGTTGCAACCTGCCGCCCGGAACTGACTCCGCAAAGGTCCGCAAGGGTGGCGTCGGCGGCCACAAGACTGAAATGCCGGCCGAACTCGCCGCCAAACTCGATGCCATCTGGGCCGATGTCGTTGCGCCCAAGACCGGCTTTTCGGACTACGCAGCGCTCGATGCGGAAATCCGGCGGCGAAACGCACAGTTCTAGCCTGCAACCAACGCCTGTTTGTTGCCCGGCACCGCCGAGGATGACAGGCTCACGCGCCATGACATCCGACTCCGAGCGCATTATCGATCTGTATCGGCGTCACGCCCGTGCCTGGGCGTCGGACCGCGGCAATCGTCTTATCGAAGCGGCATGGCTCGACAGTTTCCGCAGCCTTGTTCCTGCCGGAACCGCCATCCTCGACATCGGCTGCGGATCCGGTCAGCCGATTGCCCGCTATCTCATCGAACAGGGACACAGCGTCACCGGCGTCGATTCATCACCGGAGATGATCGAACTGTGCCGCGTGCATTTTCCGGACGGTGACTGGCGCATCGGCGACATGCGCGAGCTCGCACTGGGCGAAACATTCGGCGGCATCATCGCCTGGGACAGCTTTTTCCATCTCGACCATGACGCGCAGCGGGCGATGTTCCCGATCTTCCGCAAACATGCCATGCCGCACGCAGCCCTGCTCTTCACCAGCGGCCCTCGTCATGGCGAGGCCATCGGAGACTTGCATGGTGAGCCGCTCTATCACGCCAGTCTCGACGCCGAAGAGTATCGCGCGCTGCTGGGTGCGAACGGCTTTCAGACCGTCGCGCATATCATCGAAGACCCAACCTGCGGCCGCCGCACCGTGTGGCTCGCGCAGCTCGGATAAGCTCTTCGCGGGCGGCAATCGGCGCTTTGCTCAATCCCTGGCGAGATAGGCGACAAGCGCCTCAATCTGTGCGTCCGTCATGGCCTTGATGTCGTGATACATGGACTTGCTCTCGCGCATCGCAAGGCGCAGCCGTTCCAACTGCTTGGTCAGATAGATCGCGTGCTGCCCGGAAAGCCGCGGCCCCGCGCTTGAGCCCTCACCTTTGGCGCCGTGGCAGGACTGGCAGGCCGGCACGTTCTGGGCCGCTGCGCCGCTTCTGAAAATCTTCAATCCATCCCCAGCGTGCGGCGCTCCGGATGTGGCCTGTGTCGGCGCCTGAGCCGCGTAATAAGCCGCGATCGGCCCGAAGGACGCATCGTCGATCTCCGACATCACGTTCCCCATCGTGGCGGTGGCGTGGGGATCCTCGCGCGTCGGATCGAGAAAATCGTTGAGCCGGCTCTGGATATAGTCGGCCCGCTGCCCGTTCAGCCGCGGCACGGTTGCGGTGACGCTATCGCCGCGCGGCCCGTGGCAAGACTGACACGCCGTGACGACCTTGCCGGGCGGCTCGGAATTGTCCGCCGCACCGGCGATGCCAGCCAAGAGGCATGAGCCAATCGCTACACCCAGGAAAAGCACAACCCTCTTCGCTGCGTTTCGCATCGCCGGTCTCCGCTTCCTGCAAGTTCAAGGCTCGGTCGGTTCTCAATCCCGCGGCAGCACGCGTTCCCAGCCGCCTGGGCAATCGGTCACGTAAGGGTAGTACTCCTGATACGCTTCGCACCAGTACCACCAGCCATACTCTTCTCCCGGTGGAACGTAGCTGTCGGGATACGGATAGATCGGTGCATCGTAGTAGTACCAGTCGGGACCAACGATCCACCACCAGCCGTAACGCCCATTGTGACGGTCATGACGCCACGAGCCACCGCTCCAATGCTGGTGGTCAAAGCTGTGGACGTCGCCGCGCCAGGTGTTCGGAACGGGCAATACCGAATTGCCATAGCGGTGCGGCTGAACGCGCACCGGCGGTGCATTGTGATTGAAGTCATGCCAGCTCGGGCTCAGGTGACCATAGGTATGAACCCCAGCCGACGATCCGGTGCCGTGGGGAATTCCACTGCCGGTGCCGTGCGTGCCGCCAAAGGAACCGCCGGAACTGTGCGGGCCGCCGAAACCGCCTCCCTGATGACTTTCTGCAAAGCATGGTGCCGTGAGAAGCGCGGCGGCTGCCACCGAAAGCAAAACCTGTTTCGCGAACATGCGAGCCTCCTGTCCAACTTGCAGGAAGGTTAGGACCGCGCGAGCAATCCATAGTTGACCCGGGTCAACCGGACCAACGCTCAATTGTCTCAAAGCGTCGCCGCGAAGTGCAAAAAGCGGCTGAATGCCTAGGTGAGCGACGCGTAGCGCTTCAGGTGATGATCCGTACTGCCGAACAAAGCGTCGATCATCGTCAGGCGCTTGAAATAGTGACCGACATTCAGCTCGTCGGTCATGCCCATGCCGCCATGGATCTGCACCGACTGCTGGCCGACAAAGCGTCCCGCCTTGCCGATCGTCACCTTCGCCGCCGACGCCGCCTTGGCGCGTTCGGTTTCGTTCTCTTCGAGCTTGAGCGTGACCATCAGCGTGATCGATACGGACTGCTCGTAGTTCACGAACATGTCCACCATGCGGTGCTGCAGCACCTGGAATTTTCCGATCGGAACGCCGAACTGCTTGCGCTGCTTGGAATAGGCGACCGTCGTGTCGACGAGCACCTTCATGCAACCCGTTGCCTCGGCGCAGGTGGCCGCGATGGCTTCGTCTACGACACGCTCGATGAGCGGCAAGCCGTTGTCCGCCTGCCCGATCAACTGGTCAGCCGATACTTCGACGTTCTCGAAGGTGATTTCCGAAGCGCGCAGGCCATCGACCGTCGGATAGTTGCGGCACGAAACGCCCTTGGCGTTCTTGTCCAGGATGAAAACGCTGATACCGTTCTTGTCGCGCTGGCCGCCGGCCGTGCGCGCCGTAACGATGAGCTGGTCGGCCCACGGCGCCGCGATCACGACGGCCTTCTGACCGTTCAGCACATAGCCGGAGCCCTGCTTCCTGGCCGTCGTCGTCAGGTCAGCGAGGTTGTAGCGGCCCTTCGGTTCGGCAAATGCGAACGCCATGATGGTTTCGCCGCCGGCGATCTTTCCCAGCCATTCGGTCTTCTGCGCGTCGTTGCCGCCATGCTTGAGGAAGCCACCGCCGATTACGACGGTTGGTACATAGGGTTCGACGACCAGCGCCTTGCCGAATTCCTCCATCACGATCTGCGCATCGACCGCGCCGCCGCCAAGACCGCCAAAGGCTTCCGGCAAGGGCGCCGCCAGCAGGCCGAGCTCGGCGAACTGCGCCCAATGGGCCGGATCGCGTCCAATGTCATTGCGCGTGAACTTGCGCCAGGAATCGAACGTGTACTTGTCCGCGAGATATTTCGAGACCGAATTGCGAAGAAGCGTCTGCTCCTCCGTGTAGGAAAAATCCATGATCGTTTCCTCTAGAGGCCGAGAACGGCCTTTGCGATGATGTTGCGCTGAATTTCATTCGATCCGCCGTAGATCGACGTCTTGCGCATGTTGAAATAGTGGCCGGCCTGGCCGAGCGCATAGTCCGGACCGATGAACTCGTTGCTGCCGAGCGCGCGTTCGTTGGGATAGGCGAAGTAGCCGATCGCCTCGACCGTCAGCTCGGTGATGCGCTGCTGGATTTCCGTACCGCGAATCTTGAGGATCGAGCTTTCCGGTCCCGCCATATGGCCCTTGGACTCTTCAGCCAGGGTGCGCAGCTCGGTAAACTCCAGCGCGGCGAGATCGATCTCGAGATCGGCGATCTTCTTGGAGAAATCCTCATCGCTTATCAGCGGCGTGCCGTCGATCAGTTCGGCGCCGGCGATTTCCTTCAGCCGCTCGACGGCCTTCTTGGAGCGCGCCACGCCGGCGATGCCGGAACGTTCGTTGACGAGCAGGAACTTGGCGTAGGTCCAGCCCTTGTTTTCCTCTCCGACGCGGTTTTCGACCGGAACCTTCACATTGTCGAAGAAGACTTCGTTCACTTCATGCGCGCCGTCGAGCACGATGATCGGCTTGACGGTGATGCCGGGCGTCTTCATGTCGATCAGCAGGAACGAGATGCCTTCCTGCTGCTTCACCTCGGTATTGGTGCGGACGAGACAGAAGATCCAGTCGGCATATTGCGCCAGCGTCGTCCAGGTTTTCTGTCCATTGACGATGTAGTGGTCGCCTTCACGCACAGCCCGCGTGCGCAACGAAGCAAGATCGGACCCCGCGCCCGGCTCGGAATAGCCCTGGCACCACCAGTCATCGCCCGAAAGAATTCGCGGCAGATACTTTTTCTTCTGTTCGTCATTGCCGTAGGTGAAGATCACGGGCGCAACCATGTTGAGCCCGAACGGCAGCGTCGTCGGCGTTTCCGCGTTGGCGCATTCTTCATTGAAGATATAGCGCTGCGTGACGTTCCATCCGGTGCCGCCATATTCCTTCGGCCAAAGCGGCGCGACCCAACCCTTCTTGTAGAGAAGCTTGTGCCAGGCGAGATAATCTTCCTTCGTACGGTTGGCCAGTTCCGGAGCGCCGACATCGGGCAGTTTCGTCTTGGCATCGGCGATGAAGTCGCGCACTTCCTTGCGAAAGGCCTCTTCTTGCGGCGAAAAACTCAGGTCCATGGCGATCTCCAGACGGAATTCGGAAGTGCGGACGTATGATAACGACGTACCGCAACGCTTCAAGGGAACGGGCAGAGAGACAATTGCCGCAGCGGAGCTTTACTCGCGGCTTTGGCGGATTGCCTCATGGTGGCGGATCACTTCCTTGACGATGAAGTTGAGGAATTTCTCCGCAAAATCGGGGTCGAGATGGGCCGTATCCGCGAGCTGGCGCAGGCGCGCGATTTGTTGCGCTTCACGTCCCGGATCGGCCGGCGGCAGCCCATGCGTCGCCTTGAACTGGCCCACGGCCTGCGTGCACTTGAACCGTTCCGCCAGCAAATGGATGAGTGCGGCGTCGATATTGTCGATGCTCTCGCGCAGTCGCTGAAGTTCCGGGTGGGCGGCAGTCATGGGTATCCCCTGTTCTTCGTAGGTCTCTAATAGGCAAGGCCCGGTTTGACAGCAACTGCCCAACCATAAAACATCCGCCCCGCTCAGAAATGGAGGCGGCAATGAAGGACCTTTTTTCGCTCAAAGGACGCACGGCGCTGGTTACCGGCGGCTCGCGCGGCATCGGCAAAATGATCGCCGAGGGTTTCCTGCACCAGGGCGCCAAGGTCTACATCTCGGCCCGCAAAGCCGGCCCCTGCGAGGAAACCGCCAAGGAGCTCTCCAAGCTCGGCACCTGCATCGCGCTTCCGCTCGACGCGTCCGGCGCGGCGGGTGCCAGGAAGATGGCGGATCGGTACCTCGAACACGAAAAGTCGCTCGACATCCTCGTCAACAATGCCGGCGCCGCCTGGGGCGCCCCGTTCGACGAGTTTCCCGAGAGCGGCTGGGACAAGGTGATGGACCTCAACCTCAAGACTCCTTTCTTTCTCACGCAGGCTCTGCACGGCGCGCTGAAGGCGGCGGCGACCAAGGACAAGCTCGCAAAGGTCATCAACATCGCCTCGATCGATGGCATCGCCGTCAACCCCCAGGAGACCTACTCCTATCACGCGAGCAAGGCCGGCCTGATGCATCTCACCAAACGCATGGCGATCCGACTCATTCGCGACAACATCGTCGTCACCGCGATCGCGCCGGGCGCATTTGCATCCGATATGAATCGCGATGCGCGCGATCACGGCGATGCGCTTTCCAAAATCATTCCGTCGCGCCGCATCGGCACGGCTGAAGACATGGCGGGCGCCGCGATTTACCTCGCCTCGCGAGCCGGTGACTACGTCGTCGGCTCGACGATCATCGTCGATGGCGGCGTAAGCCACATGCGCGGCGGTGCGTAGCGCGTAGTCAGCACGACTTCGTCATGGCCGGGTCCGATCCCGTCCATGACCGGCAAGATCGAACGCACCTGTGGGGATTTAACGGAATTGGTGATCTGACCGACTCGGTTCAAGAGCAGCCTGGAGAATTACGGTGTCTATTTCACGCACGCCGGATTGCCGCCATTCCGATTCCGGCGCCGATCAATAGAGTGCCCGCGACGCGATCCGTGATGCGCGCAAACCGTGGCTGGGATGCGAGATGCGATACGCGGTCAGCCAGTGTCGCGTAAATCAACTGCACCGCGAACTCGATGCAGACCGATGTGACTGCAAGGATCGCGACCTGCGGAACGATTGCAGCATGTGGGTTGAGGAACTGCGGCACGAACGCGGTGAAGAAGATCAGAGCCTTCGGATTCGACATCTGCAGCACAAAGCCGTTCAGGAACAGTCGCGGCCTTGATACAGGCGACGCATCTGCGCGACGGATCGACAAAGTCTTGGACTTGCCGAGAAACGCCCCGAACTCCGAGCCAGACGAGATAGGCCGCTCCGATCCACTTGATGGCAAAGAACAGGTCATAGGACGCCAGCAGGATTGCGCCGACGCCCGTCGCCGACAGAATGAAGTATGTCGTGTTCGACGCGAGGATCCCGCCGATGGACCAGACCGTCTTTCCCACGCCGCGCGTCAACGCCTGGGAGAGCACGAACAGGACCGCCGGTCCGGGCGTGATGCACAGCACCGCTTCAATGACGAAGAAGGCGCTCCAGACCTGCCAGGTCATGACGGGCTCATAGCTGCGTCACCGTGATCGTCTTGGGACCGCGCGTCCTGGCGCGTATCTGCAGGACCGTCTGCCCGATCCATTCCGCATCGCAATTGGGCGCATCGACCTTTGCGCCGTTCGGGAAGTGAATGAGCGGAACAAAAATCTCGGTCGGCGCCGGCAGGTCCGGTTCGGCGTCGAAGGTGAGCGTGAACGTCGCGGAGCGCGCGTCGAACCGCGCCTCTTTCGGCTCACCCTGCACGCGCCTTGCATAGGGACGGCAGAATCCCTTCACCGCCCGGCCGCCGGAATTGGGGTCGTTCGGGCCCGTGCTCTGGTCGCACGAATAGATCGACAGATCTTCCTGGTTCCAGTTGTCGCCCGTCGCCGCATCGTTGCGGTTCGCCGCCGTGTAGTTCCACTGCGTCGATGAAATCAGCAATCGATCCATCGCGTCGTACATCAGGCGCAGCGACAGCTCATGGCTTCGCCAGGGCTTGGACGAGCGATCACCGCTTGCCCATGCCGCATAGGCCGCACCTTCATCCAGATCGAACGGAATGCCGAATTCCCCGATCAAGGTCGGCGCGCCGTCCTTGCCGAGCGACTCCGCGATCTTTGTGATGTGCGCAAGTTGCGCCGTGTACTTTCCGGCGACTGCTTCCTGCGCATCCGGATCGTCCATGTTCTCTCGCAGCTCCCGGGGGCGGAAGCGCTTGGAGGCCAAGGTCTGGATGTCGTACCAGTGGCTGGCATTCACGGTTCGCTCCGGCGCGCCGGGCGCAAAACCTTCGCCGGCGAAAGCGCGGAACGGGCTGACCTCCGCAAACACCAGCCAGTCGCTGCGCACACCACGGATCGCATCCGCGACGCGGTGGAAGAAAGGGTTCATATAGTCCGCCTCGATGGAGAGCTTGCGTCCATCGCGGTGCGTGAAGAACTGGTCGTTGACAGGCGCGTCGCGGTTCGTGGAGTCGTAGGCGCCCGCCTCCTCAAACGGGCAAGTGTGCGTCCAGATCGATACGCCCTTCGGGTTCAGCGTCTCCTGCCGCACTTCGGTCATCTTCCCGGTCGCGCGATCCATCGCCATGTAGGGGACCTTTCGCGGCACGCCGCGCGCGATGAGCAGCGAGTCCATCGGACTGATCGCAAGACCGGCGCGCAGATCCGACATGCCGGTCGAGTCGGTCGCATCGCGGCGCAGAAGCGGCTCGCCGATGAAGCCCTCACCGGGTTCGTTCAGCGTGTCGAAGCCGATGACGTGCGACTGGTCCTTCACGCGCTGTGCCACCGCGCGCATCGCGCCGATGTAATGCTCCTGCAGATAGTCCTGCACGTTCCTGCCGTCGATGACGAACTGCGGAACCATGTCGCGGCCGGCGAAGAAAAGGGTCCACATGATCTGGTTGGCGGGAAGGCGGTAGTTCGACGACCATGTCATTTGCGGATAGGCGTCCTGTCGGCCGCCTTTCGCATAGTCGTATTTGTACTGCATCACATGCGCCGCGCCGGCCGCATGGAACTTTGTGAAGTCGAGGCCAACCGCTTCGAACGTCCAGCCCGGCGCGCCGTCGCCGCCGGTCATCCGGCTCCACACGTCCTGATGGAAGTCGACAAAGACATAGAGTCCGAACTTTCCCGCGCGGCGGGAGACTTCAGCGAAATAGTCGAGATAGGCCTCGTCATACTGTCCCGGTCCCGCATGCTCGACCGCTTCCCATGTCGTCAGCAGGCGCAGGCAGTTGAAACCCCAATGCTTGAGGCGTGCGAGATGCTCGTCCGCTTCACCGAGCGGAAACGGACGGCCGACAAACGACACGGTTCGATGGTCGGAGAAATCGGACGGATGTTCCGTCCCGCCGTCGGGCCACGGCACCTTGCAGTCGCCACCCAGATTGACGCCGCGCAGGATCACGCGCCGGCCGGACTCATCCACGAACCAGCGGCCCTTGATGTCGAGTTTCTGCATGGACGCGCCCTGCCCGTTTTCTGTTATGCTCGCAAACAGAACAAAAACGGTGGCCCATGTCCACGTCCGTCCGGGAAATCAGACCGCATCCGCTCAATCACGATTTCACCTGGCACACGCCGGAGCCGAACGGCCTGCGTCACCTGACGCCGCAAGAGTATCGCCAGTTCAACGAGCACGGTTTCGTCAAGCTTGAAGGCGTGTTCACGCCCGCCGAAATCCAAAGCGTCATCGCCGCCATCGATCCGATCGAGCAGAAGGGCGAGGAGTGGCTGCGCGGCAAGGGCGGCAAAGTCAGCATCTCAGAAGCCGATGTAATCACCTTCACGACGCACCTTGTCACCCGGTCGGACATTCTGCGCGCGTTTGCGGCGCATCCCAAGATCAAGGACATCTGCCACGACCTGATCGGCGATGATGTGCGTCTTTATTGGGACCAGTCGGTCTACAAGAAGACCGGAAAGGAACAGGAATTTCCCTGGCACCAGGACAATGGCTACACATTCATAGAGCCCCAGCAATACCTCACGCTGTGGATTCCGCTGGTCGATGTCGATGAACAGAATGGCTGTCCGTGGATTGCCCCCGGCGTGCACAAGCGCGGCACGCTCGAACACTGGCTGACGCCGGTCGGCTTCAAGTGTCTGCAGGATGTGCCGGACGCCGTCTGCGTTCCGGGCAAGGCGGGCGATGTCATCGCATTTTCGTCGCTTGCGCCGCATCGCACCGGCCCGAACCTGATAAAGGGTTCGGTGCGCAAGGCCTACATCCTGCAATATGCGCCCGACGGTTCCTACACGATCCGCGACGGCGTTCGCGCGCTGCAGAACGATCCGCACAGACAATTTCCGATTCTGGAAGCCGGACGCTGACGCGCGTTTACTGCGCCAGCACCACTTTGGGCACGATGCGAACAGGCGCACTCTCGAGGATCAGCAGAGTCGCGATGGTCCCGAGCAGCGACGCGCCGAACAGGTAATAGGCCGGTGCGAGCGGATTTCCCGTCAGATGGATCAGCCAGGTAATGACGAGCTGCGTCGTACCGCCGAAGAGCGCAATCGAAACCGCATACATCGTGGCAAACGTCCCGCCCCGCACCTGTTTGGGAAGACTCTCGCTCAGGGCCGCGTAGAGCGCTCCGGAACCGACGCCTCCGACGATGCTCAAGAGCGACGGACCGACGATGAGAGCCAGCGCGGTGCGCGAATCGACGATCCAGTGGAAAACCGGAAGCAGCATCACCAGCACGATCAGCCTCGATGCGATCATCACCGGCCGCGGCCGATGCGATCCGACAGCCAGCCGCCGAACAACACGGCCACGAGGCTGGCCACGCCCTGCATCATGCTGCCCTCGAAGGCGACGACGGGAGCCATTTTGAGCGTGCCCTGCGCGAAGGTGGCGAGATAGTTGAGCACATAGGTGCTGATCGTTCCGCTCGCCAGCACCATCAGTCCGAGCGTGATGATGCGCGAATTTTCGCGCAATATCGTCGCGACGCGCGTGGAAGATGCGACGGCGACGACGTGCGTTTCGGGCTGGTGCAGCGTTTCGGGCAGACTGCGCCGGATCCACAATCCGAATGGCAACGTCACCGCGCCGAGCAGAAAGGCGATACGCCAGCCATAGGCGTCCAGCATGTGGGCAGAGAGGACCGCAGCGAGCGTGAAACCGACGACGCTCGCCGTCGTCGACGCGATTGCCTGGCTGGCGGCCTGCCACGAAACGGCGAGACCGCGCCGGTGCGGCGGCGCCGACTCCAGAAGATAGGCGGTGGTCGGTCCGACTTCGCCGCCGAGCGAGAAGCCCTGAACCATGCGCGCGATCACCGCAAGAATGGGCGCTGCGATTCCGATCTGGGAATAGGACGGGATCAGTGCCATCACGATGATCGCCGCACCCATCAGGGTGAAACTCAGCATCATCGCCGGCCGGCGTCCCACGCGGTCGGAATAGGCGCCGATGATGACGCCGCCGATCGGGCGCGTGATGAACCCCGCACCGAACGTTGCGAGTGAGAGCATCAGGCTGCCATAGGCGGTCGTCACCGGAAAAAACGCGTGACCGATCTGGATGGCAAAGAATGCGTAGGTGATGAAATCGTAGAATTCGAGGGCATTGCCGATCGTCGCGGCCGCGACGTGGCGCATGACAAGATGCTCAGGCATCTCTTCCGGCATGCTGAATGCTTGCGCGGACGCCGGCCTCACGGCCCCGTCGTCATTGTCCATGCCGTTCCCCAGACCACAGCGGACGTCATTGACGCAGATAGGATGAACCTCGGCAACGGGCGTCCGCTCAAAAAGCGCTCAATCTCGACATTCCCGCTGATCGATTCAAAACGGAATCGCGGTTCTCTTTTCAATCTGGACATGCTATAGGCCCAAAAATGAGGCAGGGGCTCCAGGACATGGCAATCAGGAAGCGTTGGATCGCGCTTGGCGCGGTCGCAGTCATCGCGGTCGCGGGTTACGCGGCGTGGGAGCAGTACTGGTACTACCTTCCCGGCATCATCGCGCGCATCAAGGATCCCGTTCTTCCGAATCATCCGGTCGTCTGGCAGGAGGGCCCGGCCACGGCGCCGGCCGGTCCGCGGCGTCCCAACGTTCTCTTCATCCTTGCCGACGATCTCGGCTTCAATGACCCCAGCTTCAATGGCGGCGGCGTCGCGCATGGCGCAAGCCCCACGCCCAACATCGACGCTATCGCGCGCCAGGGCGTCACGTTCCTGAACGGCTATGCCGGCAATGCCACTTGCGCACCGTCACGCGCCGCGATCATGACAGGCCGCTATGCAACTCGCTTCGGGTTCGAGTTCACGCCGACGCCTGGCGCGTTCGAGAAGATGATCGCGACCTTCGACTATGCCGGCCGCCACGGATTCTATGACGAAGCGCATGCGCACGACCTGCCGCCGACCGACAATGACGAAGCGGTGCCGGGCAGCGAGATCATGTTGCCCCGCGTCATGCACGAAGCCGGTTACCACACCATGTTCCTGGGCAAGTGGCATCTTGGCGGCACCCCGAGTTCGAGGCCGGAGGCGAAAGGCTTCGACGAAACACTCGGCTTCCTGGAAGGTGCATCGCTCTACGCGCCCGTCGGCGATCCGAGCGTGGAGGAATCGCATCAGGACTTCGATCCGATCGACAAGTTCCTCTGGGCCAATCTGACGTTCTCGGTCGAGAACAATGGCGGCCATCGCTTCACGCCGTCCGAATACATGACCGACTATCTCGGCGACGAGGCGGTAAAGGCGATCCATGCCAACCGCAACCGCCCCTGGATGATGTATCTGACTTTCAACGCCGTGCACACGCCGATGCAGGCGCTGAAGTCCGACTACGACGCCCTGCCGATGATCAAGGATCACCGTCTGCGCGTTTACGCTGCCATGCTGCGCGGCCTCGACCGCAATGTCGGCAAAGTGATGGCGCAGTTGAAAGCCGACGGCCTCGACAACAACACGCTGGTGATCTTCACCAGCGACAATGGCGGCGCCTATTACATCGGCCTGCCGGACATCAACAAACCCTATCGCGGCTGGAAGGCGACGTTCTTCGAAGGCGGCATCCACGTGCCGTTCTTCATGCGCTGGCCCGGAACGATTCCGGCCGGCTCGACCTATGCCAGGCCCGTGGCGCATGTCGACATCTTCGCAACCTCGGCCGCTGTCGCTGGGGCGCAGGTGCCGACGGACCGCAAGCTGGATGGAGTAAATCTCATCCCCTACATCACGGGAGCCAATCCGGGGCGGCCGCACCAGACCCTCTTCTGGCGTTCGGGACCGTACGCGACCCTGCTGGACGGCGATTTCAAACTGCAGGTGATGGACAAGCCCTACTCCAAACTGTGGTTGTACAACCTTGCGAGCGATCCGACGGAAAAAACCAATCTCGTCACGACCGACGCAGCGCAAACCGCGACGCTGCTGAAGGAACTGCGCCAGATCAGCGCCACGCAGCACAAGCCGCTCTGGCCGTCGCTGGCGCTGGTTCCCGAGGCGATCGACCACGCGCTGTCCTATCCGGACAGTCCGAACGATGAAGTGATTTTCTGGGCGAACTGACACAAACCGTCCCTCGCCCTTGGACAAGCACTTGGCGAGGGCCCTGGTTTCGTCCTCATCCTGAGCTTGCCGAAGGATGGACGCCGGGCACCATCGTTTCGGGTCCATGATTCCCCAGCGTCAGTGCCGACTCGATTTAGCCGCGCCGGACAGGATAAGCTCCCGCAAAAATCGCGGGAGAAGACCATGGCCGACACGCTAGCCGTCCAGCCGATCACCGAAAACGACGACGCCATCAAGGCGGCGATCGAAGAGGCGCATCTGCCATCCCTGATTGCCGCCCTTGTCCATGTCACGGGCGATGCCAGCCTTGTCAGCAGCGACATCAAGCCGGTCTACGATTTCTTCGGCGACGGCCAGGGCGGCCTGACACCGGAACAGATCACGTCGACGAAGGCGCGCGCGCTGGACGCCTTGCGGAAATATCGCGACAGCGGCTGCAAGCTGCCGCAACAACCCAGTCTCGATACCGTGCACAAGATGATGAATTTCGTCGCCGGCGCGGAGATTCCCGAGCGCTATGTGCCGTTCCTGGAAGAGGAACTGGCGCTGGACGGCGTGGACCCCAAGCTGGTGCACGGTCTGGACGAAGTTCCGCCGGCCCGCAAAAAGGATTTTCGCGTTCTCATCGTCGGCGCGGGCATGTCGGGCCTTCTCGCGGCGATCCGGCTCAAGCAGGCGGACATCGCCTACACCATCGTCGAGAAGAACAAGGACGTCGGCGGCACATGGATGGTGAACACCTATCCCGGCTGCCGCGTCGACAATCCCAATCATCTTTATTCGTACTCGTTCGAGCCGAACCATGACTGGCCGTATCACTTCTCGACGCAGCCCCTGCTCTGGGAATATTTCAGGAAGGTCGCCGACAAGTACGGCCTTCGCCAGAACATCCGCTTCGAGACCGAGGTGATCGAATCCGTCTATGACGAAACGCACGCGCTGTGGAAAACGCGCGTGCGCACGAAGGACGGCAACGAAGAGACGCTGGTATCAAATGCGGTGATCACCGCCGTCGGCCAGCTCAGCCGCCCGCGCCTTCCCGACATCAAGGGAATCGAGACGTTCAAGGGCAAGTCGTTCCATTCCGCGACGTGGGATCATTCCGTCGAACTGAAGGGCAAGCGCGTCGCCGTGATCGGAACAGGCGCCAGCGCCTTCCAGTTCGTGCCGGAAATTGCGCCCGACGTCGCCCATCTCACCGTGTTCCAGCGCACCGCGCCCTGGCTCGGTCCGACGCCGAACTATCACGACAAGGTCGGCGACGGGATGAAGTGGCTGCTCAAGCACGTTCCCTTCTATGCCAAATGGTACCGCTTCTGGCTGTTCTGGATGCTGACCGACGGCATCTATGAGTTCGTCAAGGCCGATCCCGGCTGGAACAAGAAGGATTCGGTCGGCGAGCAGAACGACATGCTGCGCCAGATGCTGACCGACTACACCCGCGGCCAGCTCGAAGGCCGGCCCGAGCTGCAGGATGCCGCGACTCCCAACTATCCGCCCGGCGGCAAGCGTTCCGTGCGCGACAATGGCGTGTGGCTGGCGGCGCTCAAGCGTCCCAACGTCGAGACGGTCACCGATCCGATCGTCGAGATCACGCCGACCGGCATCAAGACCAAGGACGGCCGCCAGATCGACGTGGATGTTATCATCTACGGCACCGGCTTCACCGCAAGCGAGTTCCTCGAGCCGATGCGCTTCAAGGGCAAGGGCGGCGTCGATCTGCATGAGCAATGGAACGGCGATGCCCGCGCCTATCTCGGGATAACGGTGCCGAACTTTCCGAACCTCTTCATCATGTACGGCCCGAACACCAACATCGTGGTCAACGGCAGCATCATCTTCTTCTCGGAATGCGAGGTCCGCTACATCCAGGGCCTTCTGGAGCTGCTGCTGAAGTCCGGAGGCGGTGCGATCGAGGTGAAGAAAAACGTCCATGACGCGTTCAACGTGAAGGTGGACGCGAGCAACGCGCAGATGGCGTGGGGCTCGCCGAACGTCACGAGCTGGTACAAGAACAAGAAGGGCCGCGTGTCGCAGAACTGGCCCTACCCGCTCGTCGACTATTGGACCGCGACGCGCGCGCCAAACCCGGCGGACTATGACGTGAAATCACCGGCCGGCGCCAAGGTCGCCGCGCAGTAGGAGCGAGTGGTGCATTTCATCGACGCCTTGCACGCGCGCAAGTCCGTGCGTGCGTTCCGTCCCGATCCGGTGCCGCGCGAACTGGTGGAGGAATTGCTCCGCCTCGCCTCGCGAGCGCCGTCGGGAACAAACGTCCAGCCCTGGAAG
Organism: uncultured Alphaproteobacteria bacterium; assembly: GCA_963741725.1. GTDB lineage: Bacteria > Pseudomonadota > Alphaproteobacteria > Micropepsales > Micropepsaceae > Rhizomicrobium. The sequence goes on from CAVUJC010000004.1 coordinate 41,400, forward strand.
GTGCACGTCGTGGCGGGCGAGGTGCGCAAGGAACTCGAAGACGCGGTGCTGGCGCATCGCGAGAACAATCCCGCCGATGCGCGTGCAGAGTTCCCGCGCTCGAGCAAGCGCAAGGAGCCCTATATCGGGCGCATGCGCAAACTCGGCAAGGACATGTATTCGCTGATCGGCATACCGAAGGGCGACGAAGCCGCAAACTGGGCGCAATGGGGACGCAACTACAAATTCTTCGACGCGCCGGTGGGACTTATCTTCACCATCGACAAGGATCTCGATGCGATGAGCTTCGTCGATCTGGGCATCTTCATGCAGACCCTGATGCTGGCGGCGAAGGTGCACGGTCTCGACACCTGCGCGCAGGGCGCCTGGAACGGATTTTGGACCGTGACGCGACGCGTGCTGAACGTGCCGGACGATCAGTACATTATCTGCGGCATCTCGCTCGGCTATGCCGACGAAACGGCGCCGGTAAACAGCCTCGTCTCGGAGCGCGAACCGGTCGAAAGCTTTGCGACGTTCCACGGGTTCTGAGATCTGGCGGACGCACTCGCTCCGGCGCGCCTCTCAGCGCGCTTGATCGCGGTCCGGTTCAACGGATGAAGGACAGTGAATCCAGGTCCAGTATCTGATCGGCCGCGCCGCGCAGCATGGCAAAGAACATGTCGTCGCCGCGCGCAGTCTGCGTGACGATTACCGCCGCATAGAACGCGGTGAGGAAGAGCTGGAATGTGTGGGAGCGATAATCATTCCACAATTGCTCGAACGCATAGTCGCGCACGCCGAGCTCTTTCAGGCGCTCCAGATATTCGGCCAGAAGCTCACGCTCCTTCGCCCGCCGCACCTCACGCGGCAGTGAGCCGCCGAGGAAATAGGCGACATCGGTCGCCGCGCACGCGAAGCTGAGCGACTGCCAGTCAAGGACCGTCAGCGGCCGGCCGCCCGCCGCGCTCGCGAACATCATGTTGTCGGGACGATAGTCATGGTGCGCCAACGCCTTCGGCCCGTGATGCAGCGAGACGTAGTTTGCGAACTTGGCGCTCAGGACATCGCCGATCATCCGGCACTCGTCGTCGAGGCGCGCCTCGTAGCGGGCGCAGAACGCCTGCCACAGCTTCACGACGGCACCGGCGTCGGCCGAACCGTAAGCAGCGGCAGCCTTCGTGCCGCTGACCCAGGAATAGTCTTCGATCGACGCGTCGCCCCAGTGCGACGCGGCAAGATTGGCAGCTTCGCGGATGGCAAGCCGCGTCTGTTCGAGCGTGCACCCTTTGAGCTGATCGCCCTGCTCCGCCGGCGAGAGATCCTCCATCATCAGCACGAACTCGCTGGTCGCCGGATCGACGTCGGTGAAGTAGCATTTCGGGAGCGAGATCAGCGCGGTCGGCGCGAGCGTGCGGTAGAAGTTCACTTCGCGCACATAGTTGCCGAGTGCAACACCGGTATTGCGGCTCTCCTCGCCCGGCGAGGGGAATTTTCCAACCAGCGAGGCAGGCGCATCGCCGTTCTTGCGCGCATAGTCGAGCGTGAACTTTACGCTCTGCCCGATCTGACCCGTGCCGATGGGTTTGGCTGTAAAGCCGGCAACCTGTGCATCGACCCCGCCGCGCGCCAGGACATCCGTCAGCCAGCCGGGCGTGATGGATTCGGGCCTCAGTATGGGAATGTCAGCCATCAAAGCTGGTGCACATAGACTTCATTGAGCGCGATCTTGTCGCCGCGCAAAACGACCAGGTCGAATCCGCGCAACCGGACCGCGCCATCGATCGTGCAGTACCAGCGGCCGCAATAGCCGTTCTGTGTCGGCCAGATTTCATCGGGCGTGTAGGTCATCGGAGGCGTCGCGCCGAACAGGCCGGTCAGATAGGCGCCGAGCGCCGCATGCCCGGTGATGCCGGCGGCGGTCTGCTGGTCCTTGTAGACCGTGTCTTCGGTGTAGAAGCCCAGAAGACGCGGCACGTCCTTCTCGCTCCACGCGCGCAGCCAGTCGGCGTTGAATTTTTCCAGATCCATCTCAGCCTTCCAGCACCCGCGCGCGATATTCTTCGGTGAAGGCTTCGGGCGGAAGTGCATCCGGGCCCGCCATGACCGCGACGGCATGCAGGCCGAGCGACATGTCGGCCGCAGCCCGCTCCTGATATTTCTTGCGCCTTTCGCGCGCCGCCGCGTCGAACTCCATGTCGAGCACGGCCGTGATGCCGGCCACGAAGCGAAGGCGGCGCATGCGCTCCGTCCGCTCTTCGGCATAGGGCTTGAACGCGGCGGGAGACCAGTCACTGCTGGCTTTGAGAATGTCGGTGACGATACGCACGTCGCGATAGGTGATCGACAGGCCCAGGCCGATGATCGGATCGTTCCATCCTGCCGAGTCGCCGACCAGAACCACGCCTTGCGCAAACGGTTCGTCCGTCCAGCTATCATTGTTGAAGAAGCTCATCAGCGGACCGACGGGCGTCGCATCGGCGAGATATTTGTTGTCCGGCGCGCTGTGCATGCGGAACGCGTCCAGGAAGTTTTTCGCGCCGTCGACGCCGCTGAAACGGCGCCGCTGTTCGAGCGCATAGCCGCCATAGACGCGCACGCGCCCCTTGCCTTGCGGAAATGCGAGGAAGCCGAGATCGCCCTCTGTTCCGATCGCCTGAAGGTCTTCGGCCCAGCCGTTCGCACCGTCGACGAGCAATCCGGCGAACCAGTGATGCGGCTTGTCCTGATGCAGCTTGATCCCCGCTGCTTCGCGCACCGGAGAGGTGCGGCCATCGGCGCCGACGATCAGCTTCGCCTTCACCTCCTGCGAAACGCCGTCCTTCTCATAGGTCAGGGAGGGCGAGACACCCGGCACAATCTTGATAACGCGCAGATCGCGAATGGTCGTCACACCGGGCGTGCGCGAGGCTTCGTCGTAAAGCGCCTGGCAGTGCGCGGGGTGACCGATGCACAACGGACCGGGCACGTCGGGCGCAAACATGTTCAGCGGCAAAGTGCGCGCTTCGGATTCGGCCGCGGTGCGGCTCTCGTCATAGGTCACGTGGCGCGACAGATGATGGCCGCCCGCCTTCATCAAAAGATCGTAGAGGCCCAGCCTTTTGACCTCCGTCACGCCCCACGGCGCGATCCATTCGCCGCGCACGCGGTCCTCGAACACGGCCATCTGTTCCAGCAGGAGGATGCTCTTTCCGGCGCGGCCCATCACGATCGCCGTCGCAGAACCTGCAATACCGCCGCCGACAATCACCAGATCGTAGGTCTTCATCGCTTGGCGCTCCGCAGGTTGCGCGCGAAAGGTAGCATGGCGCGGCTGACGGGAAGCGGAAAATACGTCACACTTAGTCGATGAAGGACAGACTGCCTGTTATTGACGTTGCGCCACTCTTTGGCCGCGACGGGATGCTGCGCCGCAAAGTTGCGGATGCAATCGGCCGCGCCTGCCGCGACAACGGCTTTTTCTATGCGACGGGCCATGGCGTCGATCCATCTCGATTGGACGCAGCCGCGCGGATTTTCTTCGCCTTGCCCGAAAGCGAGAAGATGGAGATCGCCATGGCGAAGGGCGGGCGCGCCTGGCGCGGCTATTTTCCGGTCGGCGGCGAGCTGACTTCCGGAAAGCCGGATCGCAAGGAAGGCATCTATTTCGGCTCCGAGCTGGACGAAAGCGATCCGCGCGTACGCGCCGGGCTGCCGCTGCACGGCGCGAACCAGTTTCCGCAAAATCCGCCCCAGTTGCGCGCAGAGGTGCTCGACTATCTGGACACCAATACGCGTGCAGCACACGCGATCCTGGAAGGCATTGCGCTCAGCCTCGGACTCGATGCGCAATATTTCCGCACGCACTACACATCCGATCCGACGATCCTGTTCCGCATCTTCCACTATCCCAGCGACACGCCGGACTCGGCGCAGTGGGGTGTCGGTGAGCACACGGACTATGGCCTTCTCACCCTGCTCGCGCAGGACGATGCCGGTGGGTTGCAGGTAAAGTCGCCCGACGGCTGGATCGATGCGCCACCCATTTCGGGCACGCTCGTCTGCAATATCGGCGACATGCTGGATCGATTGACCGGCGGGCTCTACCGCTCCACCCCGCATCGCGCGAAAAACGTCAGCGGACGCGGCAGGCTCTCATTTCCGTTTTTCTTCGATCCGGGGTTCGCTGCCGAGATCACGCCATTGCCGTCGGCGCAGATCCGCGACGACCGCGAAACACGCTGGGACAAGGAAAGCGTCCACCAATTTTCCGGCAGCTATGGCGACTACCTGCTCGGCAAGGTCGGCAAGGTGTTCCCGGACCTGAAACGCGAAGTGATAGCCTGATCAGATCGCCATGCCGCCATCGATGACGAAGTTCTGGCCGGTGACGAAAGCCGCCTCGTCCGAGGCAAGATAGACCGCCAGCGCCGCGATCTCCTCCGCCGTACCGAAGCGGCCCATCGCCTGGCGCGACAGGAATGCGGCGAGCGCCGCCTTGGGATCGTCATGCGCTGCGAGGCGTCCACGCAGCGACGGCGTATCGACCGTTCCGGGACAAATCGCGTTGCAGCGCACGCCGCGCGCCACATAGTCTGCCGCCACCGACTTGGTCAGGCCGATCACCGCAGCCTTTGTCGTGCCATAGGCGCTGCGGTTGACGACACCCTTTATGCTCGACACGACCGATGACATGTTGACGATCGCACCGCCGCCTTGCTCGAGCATGCCCGGCAGGACGGCGCGGATCGTCCGCACCATCGAAAGGACGTTGAGATCCCACGACGTATTGAAAACCTCGACCGAGGATTCCAGGATCGTTCCGTTCGGTACCATGCCGGCGCAATTGAACAGCACATCGCAACGGCCGACCTTGGCGAAGTATTTTCCGATCGCCGCCTCGTCGCGTACGTCGAGCGTTTCGGTCTCTATCCCCGGCGCCTCGGCACGCAGGGATGCGAGAGCCTCCGCGCTGATGTCCGTCGCTTTGACCCTTGCGCCTTCGCGCGCATAGGCAAGCGCGGTCGCGCGGCCGATGCCGGCGCCTGCGGCGGTTACGACGGTCACTTTTCCCTCAAGCCGCACGGTCATGTTCCTTTGTTCGCTGTCGGTGCATCTGGCGCGATGAATCCATCTTTTTTCAGCGCCGTCCACAGCGCGGCGGGAACGCTTTCGCTCCGCCAGGCTACAAGCTGCGCCACTTCGCCGGCGCTTTTGGCGCCGACCAGCGTCGAGGCTACGGCCGGATGAAGGCCAGGAAACTGCAGCGCGGCCGCCTGCGGCGCGACACCGAAATCTTCGCACACGCGCCAGAGGTCCTGCGCCCGCCGCACGATCTCCGCAGGCGCGCTGACATAATTGTAGGTGCTGTCGGCTCCGGGCCTGGTCGCCAGAAGTCCCGAATTGAACACGCCGGCGGCGAGCAATCTTGTCCCGCGTTCGGCGCAGAGATCGAGCAGCCCTGTGGTCAGTGCCGGCTGCTCGAGCAGCGTGTAGCGGCCCGCAAGCAGGATGCAGTCGAGCGGCGCGCGCTGCAGCAGTTCCAGGCAGACTTCACACTCGTTCACGCCGATGCCGATCCAGCGGATCAAACCCTCGCTGCGCGCCGCCTCGAGCGCGGGCAAAGCTTCATCGAGCACCTGCTGCATCACGTCAGGATGTGCATCGCCATGCGTCAGGCGTCCGATGTCGTGGACGAGCGCGACGTCGACACGCGGGACGCCCAGCCGAACCAGGCTGCCTTCCAGGCTGCGCCGCACGCCGGCGCGCGAATAGTCGAAGCGCGGACGAAACGGCAAGGGATCGGCATAACCGAAGTCACCCTCCTCGCCTGGCGCGACGGGATCCAGCACGCGCCCCACCTTGGTCGAGATAAAGGGCCGCGCGCCGTGCCAGCCGCGCAGCGCCGCGCCGATCCGCTGTTCGCTGCGGCCATGACCATAATAGGGAGCGGTGTCGAGGTACGATATGCCGGCGTTCAGTGCGGCGTGCACGGCGGTGGTGGCCTGTGCGTCAGTCAGCGGACGATAGAGATTGCCGATGGGCGCGCAGCCCAGACCGAAGACCGGCGCGTCGAATTTCGCGGTTCTGTTCATCTCGTCCGTCGCCGGTTTGCGCGATCATGCCGGATCAAATCCGGCCGCGCAATTTTAGGCGCGGCTTGCCATCCGGATCGACGCCGTCCGGAAACGGAATTCCTTTCGCCCGAAATCGATGATCAGGGCGTCGGTCTGGCGCAGGAAATTCATTCCGATGAACAATGCCGGCTTGTCCGCAAGACCCCAGATGTCGAAAACCTGGAGATCGGCGATAATCAGATAGCTGTGGTAGAAACTGAGCTGGCCGAGGCGGATTTCGTTTATCGCCGTGAAGCGGCCTGGCGCTTCTCCGCCTGTCACGCCGATGATCGGCACCGTTACTTTGTCGAGATAAGTCGCGCCCCGATCCTGCAGGGCAGCGAACAAATGGCTGTTGCCGATCGTCATCTGCGCGCCGGAATCGATGAACGCATAGGCATGAACGCCGTCGACCGAGCAGTTGAACGCGGTCAATCTGCCCTTGGAGCCGTTGACGCGCACGACCGTTTCGCTCGAATGCACCCAGTCCGAAATGCGGTCAGACTGCTCCACCTTGATCTGCTCGTGCATGAAGTCGAAGGTGACCTTGCGCCCGTCGATGACATCGAGTCCGAGATAGCCGTCCGCGCCCAGCAGGGAATGCGGCAGGACGGGAACCGTCAGACTGTCGATGACGACATGTCCGAAGATCACGTTCTTCAACTGGGCGGTCGGCGCGGGAATTGCGCGCGAGATACCCTGAACGACGACGTCGTCGCCATGGATCAGGCCGAGCGCCAGCGCGACTTCCGTCGACACGATGGACTGATCCGCTCCCGTGTCGACCATGAAGCGGAACGGCCCCTTGCCGTCGATCGTCACGTCGATCGTCATGCGACGCGTGGCGTCGATGAAGCCCTGGATCGTTTCGGAGACTTGCGACTGGTCGGCGTCGGGCGCCGCTGGTGCGCTCGCCGGCGCCGGTGCAGGCGGCGTCGACGCGGCACGTGCCAGGCCCGGTGCGAACACGAGTGCTGCCGCGCCGTGACCGATCAGCCTTCTACGCGAAAAGTCGCTCATGGCCCTCCTCGGTGCAACAAGACTTGTCCATAATATCACTTTGCGGGCGCAAGCATCTGTTCACGCTTGCGTCAGGCCTGTCCGCTTTCATTGTGCAGCGCGGCAGAGCCTATTCCTCTTGGCGGGGACACCCGTTTTCGGTGCTAGGATCGACGCAGACGAGGAGCCGCCCGATGACCTATGCCAACCGCGCCATGTACGACGCCGACAGCCACATCATGGAACTGCCGGATTTCCTGCAAAAATATGCTGACCCGGCCATGCGCGACGAGATTCCCGCGGTCAGCTACTCCGCATCCATCGTGACCGACGAGGAAGTGGCCGAGATCATGGCGCGCGGCGGCCACCACAGCGATGCGCATCTGGCCGAACTGCTCGGCCTTGGCGACCGCCTGATCGAGAAGTCCAAGGAGATCCAGGCGCTGGGAGCGTTTGACGGCGCGGAACGCAAGACCGCGATGGACATGCTGGGGTTCAAGAAACAGCTCGTCTTTGCGACTCATTCCGTGGCCATGCCGTTCTCGCCGAGCTCGAAAATCACGCCCCAGCGCCGCTATGCCGGCGCGCGGGCGCACAATCGCCACATGATCGATTTCTGCTCGCATGACGACCGGCTGATGGGCGTCGCGATCGTACCGCTGGACGATCCCGACTTTGCCCTGGCCGAGCTCGACTTCGTCCTGAAGTCGAACCTGAAGGCCGTATGGGTGCCGCATCGTCCGTGCGGAGACAAATCGCCGGGTCATGTCGCGTTCGAGCCGTTCTGGGCCAGACTCGCCGAAGCGGGCGTGCCGTTCCTTCTGCATGTCGGTGGCTCGCCGCTGCAGCTGGCCAAGGCATGGGGCAACAACGGCCGCGCCGCGACCAAGGACTGGCTGGGCGGCGGCGAGAACCTGCGCACCAAGGATGTGGCTGTCCTGCACCAGGGCCCGGAGACGTTTATATCCATGATGGTGATCGAGGGCGTCTTCGAGCGCTACCCGAAGCTTCGCGGCGCAAGCGTCGAGCTCGGCGCGGGCTGGGTGCCGTCGTTGCTGACGCGCCTCGACTGGGTGGCGAAGCATTGGGGCCGCACCGACGCGACGATGGCCGCGTTCAAGCGCACGCCCACGCAGCAATTGACCGAGCAGATGGCGTTCACGCCGTTCGTGTTCGAGGAAGTGGGTGCGTTCATCGACCAGTCGAATCCTGATCTGTATCTCTTCTCCAGCGACTATCCGCATATCGAAGGCGGCAGAAACCCGATAGCGCGCTTCGAAGGCGCACTCGGCGAACGGCCTGCATCCGTGCGCGACAAGTTTTACGCCGAGAATTTCCTGCGCATCTTCCCCGAAGCGCGCGTGGCCTGAAGCACACCAACAGAACCGGAGAACAATTCGTGAGACTGACCAAAGCCCGCATTCCCGCGCTATCGGATGCCGAACTGAACGACGAGCAGAAAGTGGCGCTTGCGCCGATGGGCGATCGCATCATCAACATCTTCCGCACTCTGGTGCATGCGCCCAAGGCGCTGACCCGATTTCAGCAATGGGGCGCCTATGTCCTGTCGAAGCGCAACAACCTGCCTGCGCGTGAACGCGAGATCGTGATCCTGCGCACCGGCTTTCTCTGCAAGTCCGGCTATGAGTGGACGCAGCATGTCGAGATCGGCAAGCGTTCCGGTCTCACCGACGACGAAATTGCGCGCATCAAGAAGGGCGCAGATGCCGGCTGGAGCGCCGCCGACGCTGCGCTGATCCGCGCCAGCGACGAGCTGCACAACGACCAGTTCGTCACCAACGCGACCTGGGCGGAGCTTGGCAGGCATTTCGACCGCAAGCAGTGCATGGACGTCGTCTTCACAGCGGGCCAGTACACGCAGGTTTCGATGTTCCTGAACACTTTCGGCGTGCAACTCGACGAGGGCCAGACCCTGGATCCCGACCTGAAAGGCTTCTGAGCATGCGGCTGAAGGGCAAGACCGCCATCGTCGTCGGCGCCGGCCAGACGCCGGGCACGACCATCGGCAATGGCCGCGCCATGGCGATCCTGTTCGCGCGCGAAGGCGCCGATGTGCTCTGCGTCGACCGCGACGGCGCACGCGCCGCCGAAACCGCTGCGATGATCGAAAAGGAAGGCGGCAAGGCTGGCAGCCTGGAAGCCAACATCGTCAAGGCGGGCGAAGCCGATGCGATCATCGCCGCAGCCAAGGCACGCTTCGGGCATATCGACATTCTCGTCAACAATGTCGGCATCGGCGGCGGCGACGCACCGGCCCACAAGATCGACGAAACCGCGTTCGACCGCATCGTGAACGTCAATCTCAAGGGCACGATGCTGATGACCAGGGCGGTGCTGCCCGTCATGCGCGAACAGGGCAAGGGCGCGATCGTGAACATCTCGTCCCTCGCCTCCATCGCAGGCGGCATCCAGATCGCCTATGAGGTTTCGAAAGCCGCGGTGAACCGGCTGACGACGAGCGTGGCGCAGTCCAACGCGCGCTACGGCATCCGCTGCAACGCGATCCTGCCGGGATTGATGGACACGCCGATGGCCGTCGCCGGCATCGCGCAGGCAAGCGGCCAGGACCAGGAAGCCGTGCGCCAGGCGCGCAATGCACGCGTTCCGCTCGGCGGCAAGATGGGCACGGCGTGGGACACGGCGAACGCCGCGCTCTTCCTGGCGTCGGATGAAGCTCAGTTCATCACCGGCGTTCTGCTCCCCGTCGATGGCGGCATGTCGGTGCGCATCGGTTGATGGCACAGGAATCGGACGCCATCATCGTTGGCGGCGGACACAATGGCCTTGTCTGCGCGTTTTATCTTGCGCGCGCGGGCTTGAAGGTGACTGTGCTCGAACGGCGCAATGTCGTCGGCGGAGCTGCGGTGACGGAGGAGTTCTTTCCCGGCTTCCGCAACTCGGTCGCCAGCTACACCGTTTCGCTCCTCAATCCGAAAATCATCGGCGATCTCGATCTGCATGCGCACGGCCTACGCATCGTCAATCGCGAAGTGTCCAATTTCCTTCCGGTCGACGACCGCAACTATCTGTCCGGCACCGGCGCGGACGAAATCGCCAAGTTTTCCGCAAAAGATGCGGCGCGCATCGGCGGCTACAACGCACGCCTCGAAACCATCGCCGAGGTCCTGCGCGAGCTCATTCTCGAAACGCCGCCGAACATGACCGAAGGCGGCTGGACCGCCGCACTGCCCGAGATCCTCAAGAGCGCGTCGCTCGGCCGGCGCCTGGCGAAATTGGATGTGACCGCGCGGCGCGACCTTCTGGCGCTGTTCACGCAGTCGGGCGGCGACTGGCTGGATGGGTGGTTCGAAAGCGATCCCATCAAGGCCGTTCTCGGCTTCGACTCCATCGTCGGAAACTATGCCAGTCCCTACACGCCGGGCTCTGCCTATGTCCTCCTGCATCACGTGTTCGGAGAAGTGAACGGCAGGAAGGGCGCGTGGGGACACGCCATCGGCGGCATGGGCGCCATCACGCAGGCCATGGCGAAAGCGTGCCGCGGCGTCGGCGTCGAGATCCGGACCGGATGCGCGGTGCGCGAAGTGATCGTAAGGAACGGCAAGGCGGCAGGCGTCGTGACGGAGAGCGGCGAGACGTTCGGCGCGCCGCGTGTCGTCTCGAACCTCAATCCGAAGCTTCTGTTCGCCAAGCTGGTCGATGCCTCGCTTTTGCCCGCCGACTTCAACGAACGCATGGCGCGCTACCGCAACGGGTCGGGCACGTTTCGCATGAACGTGGCGCTGGCGGAGCTGCCACGCTTCACCTGCCTTCCCGAGAACGGCCCGCACCTCACCGCCGGCATCATCATGGCGCCGAGCCTCGCCTACATGGACCGCGCCTACAGCGACGCACGCGCGAGCGGCTGGTCGAAGGCGCCGATCGTCGAGATGCTCATCCCTTCGACTGTCGACGACTCGCTGGCGCCGAATGGCCGGCATGTGGCGAGCCTGTTCTGCCAGCATGTCGCGCCGCAGCTTTCCGGCGGGAGATCATGGGACGATCATCGCGACGAGGTCGCCGCGCTGATGATCGAAACGGTCGACCGTTTTGCACCGGGCTTCAGGAAATCGGTACTCGGGATGCAGGCGCTGAGCCCGCTCGATCTCGAACGCACCTTCGGCCTTGTCGGCGGCGACATCATGCACGGCAAGCTCGATCTGGATCAGATGTTCTCGGCGCGTCCGGTACTGGGTCACGGCGACTACCGCAGCCCGATCGTCGGCCTCTACATGTGCGGTGCCGGCACGCATCCCGGAGGTGGGGTGACCGGCGCGCCGGGGCACAATGCGGCCCGCGAGATTCTGAAGGATGCAGGGCGGCGAAAATCGGGTAAAAGGCCCGCATGAACGCCCATCGCTTCTGCATCGCCCCCATGATGGAAGCCGATTTTATCTCAGCAATATCAAAGACTTATGTTTGTCTGTGTGCGGACTATGTGCAAATCCACGACGCAATAATTCACAACGCGGATCACAATCTGCAAAGACAACCGTTGCACTGGAAAAGATAACACTGACGTGTCGGTGACAGTGGCGTTGTCAGAATCTTTGTGATGGTCGGAAGTCACGTGTCGCAATTCGCTGGCGCGAGAATTGCAAACCATGCAATCAAAAAACGTTGCGACGATCGCTGCAGCGTTTGCAAACTCTGCCGACATACATTTGCGATCGCACCTGCGCGTTTCCGCCATCCAACTTTTTTCTTGCCAGTTTAGCCTCAAGCGAGTGTGCTGTGGCGCAACGCGGGCGGCTTTGGCCAGCGCGATAGTGTCGCTGAGGCCGCGTTGACACACGCTTCGGAAGCCCTGGCCCGGAAGGACATGAGCTATGACGAGAACGAGGAAGGAGAGTTGCACAAAAGTGACGTACTCGGGCGCCCTTGCTGAGCCCCTGCGTCCCCGAATGTTGAGAAGCGCGCGATGCCGAGCGCGCCTGCACGGCCCGGCGGGCGGTCCAATTGCGACGTCTGCATTGGATGGCCAATCGCAGGCTAGCACCGAAGCCGCGTGGCGTTGGGAATACGATCTGAAACTCCCACTCCTTCTGAAGCATTTTGAAATTCCGAATGACCATCCAGATCGTTGGCATCTGTTGTCGTTGAAGCTGGCCATCGCCCACGTGCCTGGATTTCAGGTGAAAGTGCGACGCAAGGCCGGACGCAAGAAATCCATGCCGACTGAGAAGGAGGCGGCTCTCTATGCCAGGTTCTCTGCACTCCAAAAGCAAGGCCAAAGCGAACGCAACGCTGCCCGGCTCATGATGAAAGAAATGGAAAAACCTGACTTTTCCGAAGCGGGTCTTCTGCGCAGGATGCAGCGCTATGCCGAAACACACCCGCCATTCCACGTGTTGCTCACCAGACCGATTTGGTCAGACATTCACCTGCTGCAAATTGGGTCCCCCTGAATTCTGCGTCACGCAGAGTCTTCGCTCGACTTTTCTGCGCACTTTGTTCGCCTAGGTTGGCTCCAGATCGTTGGAATGCTCCACGATCCGCAAAACCAACGAGGACGACTATGAGCCAAACACCCCGCCAACAAGAATATGTGCGCACCCGTGATGCTGCGCGCTATCTCAGCCTGTCATACAGAACGCTTGAGAAACTTCGCGTCACTGGGCGTGGCCCGCAATACTTCAAAATGGGGCGCGCAGTCCTATACGCGTTCAGTGATCTAGATGCTTGGCTTGCGGCGAACCGACGGCGGTCGACTTCAGAAAGCCTTTGAAGCGTCGGGCTTCGCGATAATACGCCAGGACTTCGCCACATTGCGACGAACTCGCCCCGGGTACGCGGGCGTCCGGTCAAAAACTGAACGTGGGGCGCTTACGCAGCGAAGTTTTAGCAAGCTCACATCAAGCTTCTATTCAGCTTTCATCAAGCTTTTTTCAGGTTTGATCCTGCGATGTAGTCGTCCTCGGGCTCCGCTCCGTGTGAGCTCAATACACGCTCCAGCGGACCTCAAGGCGCATCTCCGGCCAGACCGACCACTTCTCGGTCCTACGTGATACCTATTCCGAACCCTATTTAAGTCCTAGGCGAGAGCTAGTTTTCGACCTTGTCGGGACCACCGGTAGGGGGAGTGTATTTTGGGATCAAGCTTGCGGGGCCTACGACTTTGAAAGAAGCCAGTTTGGGCGGCAGATCCAGGCCATCACGGCGAGCAAGCTGCCCAGTACAAGAACGTGCACGATGTCACCATGCAGCGGACCAGTTTGGGCGACAAATGCACCGACACAAACAGCGAGCAGAACAAGGGCGCCGTAGAATGTGGTTCGCGGCCAAAGCATGAGCGCCACGCCCGCCAATTCGGTCGCGCCGGTGAAGTACCGGAACCATTGGCCCAGGCCGATCTTGCCGAACTCGGCTACCATCATTGGCGCTCCGCTCAACTTAAAAAACGCCGCGGCGCCGAAAGCGAGCGCGAGCAGAATGCGCAAAACCCAAATTGCGATTGTTACGAGCTGACCGCCCTTTGGCTTGGATAAGGAACTCTCTGTCACTGCGAATCTCCTGTTGAGCTCAAGCAAGTCTACTTATCCGAACCGAAATCCGGACAACGCAAAGCTTCCAAGTTTGTCGGCATAGGTTCTGCGGCCGAGGTCGGCACCGGCTGCTCCAACGGCAACGAAAAGCGGTACGAGATGTTCGCTTTGCGGATGGCATTCCCGGGCATGCGGGGCGTTTTCCCAATCGGCAAGGATACGGGCGCGGCGCTCTATGTCGGCGTCTTCCACCGCCTGCGTGAGCCACGCATCAAATGCACTGGATGCTTCGCCGCCTCCCCGGGACCGCATTGCTTGCAGATTGTGGTAACTCATGCCGCTGCCGACAATCAGAACTCCCTCGTCACGCAACGGTGCAAGCGCGCGTCCTATTGCAATGTGGGCGGCGGGATTCAGGTCGCTCTGCAATGACAGCTGCACAATCGGAATGTCGGCCTTTGGATAGATCAGCAGGAACGGCACAAAGACCCCGTGATCGAAGCCCCGGGAGACATCGCTGTCGGTCGCGATACCAGCTTTTCCCAACAACTCACCGACACGCTTCGCCAGCGTCGGCGAGCCAGGCGCGGGATAGGACAGGTGATAAGTGTGTTCAGGGAACCCGTAGTAGTCGAACAGCATCGGCGGAGCCGGGTTGGCGTTCACTGTCGGGCGCTGGGTTTCCCAATGCGCGGAGATGACGACGATGGCCTTTGGCCGTTCACCGACCTGCGCTTCAAGCCCACGCAGATAAGCCGCCATCCGGTCCCACAGATCCTTTGGTCCGAAGGCCGGCTCCATGAAAAAGCACGGGCCACCGCCGTGTGGAATATATAGCGCAGGCAATCTGGTCGAGGTCGCGGTCATGGGCGCGTTCTCTTGACCTAGAACTGACCCAGCGCGACGCGCCGAACAGCATCCGTGTCGGTGGGTTCATGACCGACCTTTTGAGCGGGTGACGGCACCTCCTGCACGGTATTGGTGATCTTGCCTACTCCCGTCACCTCAACCTCAACCACGTCTCCCGGATTCATTGGACGCGAGTTCGCCGGTGTTCCGGTGAGCACGATATCGCCGGGCAAAAAAGTGATATGGCGCGATAAATCGGCGAAGATGTAGTCGATCGGGAATGTCATTTCGCTTACGGGGCCGTCCTGGACAACTTTCCCGTTGATGTAAGTGCGGACCCGCGACTGTCGTATATCGACGCCGCGAACAATGCCTGGACCAACCGGACAAAACCCGTCCTGGCCCTTTACGCGCAGCATCGAACCCGCATCGGTATCGCGGAAGTCCTGCGCGCCCACGTCGTTTGCTGCTGCGAATCCTGCAAGGTGATCCCACACGTCCTCGCGCGCCACGTTGCGCATCGGTTTTCCGACGATGGCGGCGATCTCGCCTTCGTAATTCAGATACTTGCAATTAGCCGGCCGATTCAGAAAGCCGCGGTGCGAGTTCAATGTCGTCAGCGGCTTTTGAAAGTATGTTGGCGTGACCAGAGCCGGCGCCTTGAACTCAACGCGGCGCGAGTTGTAGTTCAAGTGGATACATATGATCTTTGTCGGATCGCAGGGCGGCAAATAGGTAGCGTCGGCGTCGCGAAGCGTTCGGCCGTCACCAAGCCGCAGCCGGTCACCGTCGGGCTTGACCCACTGCGGCGTGCCTTCGAACAGAATGCGGCGCAACTCTTCGCGCGGACCGGTCAGAGACTGACATTTTTTTGCTCCTAAAAACTTTGTCTATGCGGCGATGTGGACGCCACCGAACCTGCCACTCAGGCAAGCAAGTGGTGCTTCCGGGCTGGTGCCGAATTTCTCAACCAGGCCCAAGACAAGGTCATGATCTCCGGCACGGCTGATGCTGAACGTGCGGCATTCGAAAACCGCGGCGGCGCCCTCGATTATCGGTGCGCTACCAATACCGTTGCGAACCGCAACGCCGGCAAACCGCTCTTCTAGCGGCCGGCCTAACGCGGCAATCAGGGGCCGCTGTTCCTGTGCAAGCACACTAACGGCAAACGTTGGCGCATTGAGAATGACCGAGCGGCAACGCGAGTTCAGGCCGAGACACCACATCACGAGTGGCGGATCAAGCGATACCGACGTGAACGAGTTGACGACCAATCCAGCCGTCTTGCCGTCATGACGAGCGGCAACAAACGCGACGCCGGTCGGAAATCGTCCGAGCGCGTGGCGATACGCAGCCTTGATCGCTTCCGGCTTTGAATGAACGACCATGCTGGCTCTCCCCGTCACGCGGCGACGCGCATCAGACTGGTTCCATGTTCGGGTGAACTACGCCGGGCACCGATTGGTGACCGAACGTGTCGCGTTGATAGTATTCAGATTGATGCGTCGAAGGCCGTCCTCCCCAGCCGATCTCGGACATAAAGCCCGAAGGATTCATGCAGTAGAAAGAGTACATCTGATCGTTGGCGTGCCGGCCCGGCTCGATCGCAATCTGCAGGGCCGCTTTCTTGACCGCCTCATAGGCGAGCCCGACATCGTCGAAATGCTCGACTTCGAACATCAGATGGTTGATGCGTTTCTTGCCAGGCCCTCCAAACGCCAACGTGTGATCGCGTTCGTTGCAGTGAAGGAACGCAAGATCGGCAGGACGCGGCAGTCCGGGCACCGGGATCCGGTACTCGATGCCGCCCCGCATCCCGAGCACTCCATAGAACGCGAGCGTCTCTTCAAATCCGACGGACTGGCGGATCATCAGATGACCAAGACCGCCGTCGCCGGTCTTGAAGCGTCCATGCATGCGACGACCAGGGTAGAAAGGCTTGTCAGCCTGGACGTGTGGGCCATGGAAGATCTCAATCGCATAGCCGCTGGGATCCTGGAGCATCATCACTTCCAGAACGTGACGCTCGTACGCCTCTTCGAAACTGCCGACGCGAACTTTGACGTTCGCAGTCTCGAGGCGCTTTGCAATCTCTCGGAATTCGTCCTGCCCGGCGACGCGAAAGCCGAGCACCATAAGGTCGTCCGCGCTATTCTCCTCGAGGACGATCCGGTGATGCCAATAGTCGAGCCGCACAAAGGCACGGCGGGGATTGTCCGTGTCGACAACCTCAGCGCCCAAAACCTCGCTTGCGAATTTCTTCCAGCGCGCGAGATCCGACACGCCCAGCGTGAGATATCCAAGCTCCGTGACTTGCACCATGTCAGCCTCCATTTTGTCCGAATGAACCCTTGCGGACCGATATGTTTTTGATGTCGGAATAGAAGTCGAAGCTCCAGCTTCCGCCCTCACGTCCGATGCCTGAATCGCGGCTTCCGCCAAACGGCGCGGCAAGATCACGAATGAAGAAGCAATTTACCCAAATCGTACCGGCGACAACCTGACTGGCGATCCGGAAGGCGCGCTTTTCGTTGCGCGTGAACAGAGTCCCCGCGAGACCGTATTTGGTATTGTTGGCCAGAGCGACGACTTCGTCGTCAGACGAGAACGTCTGCCAGGTAAGGACCGGGCCAAACACCTCGCGCTGCGCGATCTCAAGCGAAGGCGAGACATTCGCGAACATAGTCGGCTCAAAATACAAGGCACCAAAGTTGGCCTTTGAACCGCCCCAAATTGGTTCAGCGCCGTCGGCCTTTGCGCGCTCAACGAACTTCGCGACGCGGTCGAAGTGCTCCTTCGTGATGAGTGGCCCCACACGCGTATCCTTGTCGCGGGGGTCGCCCACAACCATGTGACTGGCGGCGACACGAACTTTTCCAAGAAATTCATCTTCGATGCTCTTCTCGACGAGGATCCTTGTTCCGGCAAGGCAAACCTGGCCGGCGTTTAGATACTGCCCGGCGACTGTCTGAGCCGCGGCATCCAAATCTGCGTCAGCGCAAACGATGAAAGGCGACTTGCCGCCAAGTTCAGAACTCATCGGGGTAATGGAGCGCGCCGCCGCCTGTCCGATCAGCTTGGCTGTGTCCGTCGAGCCAGTGAAACTGATGCGGTCCAGATCAGGATGGTTCACGAGTGCATTTCCGGCGTCTTCGCCGATGCCTTGAACCACATTGACAACACCAGCGGGAACGCCGGCCGCATGCGCGATGTCCGCCATGAGCGAACAGGTAAGCGGCGCCCATTCCGGCGGCTTGACCACGACTGTGTTTCCCGCCGCGAGCGCCGGCCCGACCTTCCATGTGGTCAGCATCAGCGGCGCATTCCAGGGCGTGATGAGTGCCGCCACGCCGGCGGGATCATACTTCACGTGGTTTGTAACTTCTGCCGAATCGATGGAGTGCCCATCGAGCGTGAGAGCCCAGTCAGCGAAGAATTCTATGTTGTGCGCGGCGCGGGGCACGACTCTGTGAAGATTGCCCATCAGCAGCGAGCCGTTGTCCATCGTCTCAACCGCGGCCAAATCCTTGGCTCTCGCTTTGAGCCCTTCTGTGAAACGCTTGAGGATCGGAAGCCTTCCTTGAGGGCCCAAGGCCGCCCAAGCCGGAAAGGCTTTGCGCGCGGCGCCTACGGCGAGCTCCACTTCAGCCTTTCCCGCAGCTGCGACGTCGGCGAGGTGCGATCCGTCTATAGGGGAAAAATCGGCAAATCGTTGCGTTGACGGAACGCGCTTCCCGTCGATCCAATGATCGGTTGAAACCTCTACGCCAGCGACATTTGCCGAGTTGCCCATCTGCACACCTTCCCGTTTACCGTTGTCGAGCCGGCTGCCGCCCGCCGAATCCCGACCCTCCCACTATTCCCTGCCGAATATTTCTCTGACGGTCTTCATTTATGACTGTAGTCAGTTTATAGATGAATCCCGAGACGTCAAGCCCGGTGATGGGGCTGTCTATCCAGCCTTGGGCGCCTGCATTGACTTTGGCTTGGCAAGCCGGAATTTGTTGAAACGAATACCAGTAGCCAGGAGGATTTTTGGGCGTGGTCGAGCGAAGCAGTGTTGCCCGCGCAGCGGCGCGTGTTCGGGTCCAGAGCGAAGAGCCACCTCCCCGCGTCGGCCGACGCGAGCGTAACAAGCAGGAAAAGCGAGCTCGCATTGTCGGCGCGGCACGACAACTCTTCCGCGAGCGCGGATTTGCCGAAACCACAACGCAGCAAATCGCCGAAACGGCCGACATCGGCACAGGCACGCTTTTTTTGTATGCGAGATCCAAAGAAGACATTCTGGTCATGGTCTTCAAGGATGAGATGCTCGAGACGGCACGCGCAGCCTTCGAAAGTGCGTCGTCGAAAGGTTCTCTGCTGGATCGTTTGATGCACGTGTTCGGACTAATGATCCGCTACCACGAACGGGACGTGGCGCTTTCTCGCATTTTGCTCAAGGAACTCGTCTTCCGGTCAACATCCGACCGGCGGGAGGACATCTCCGAGTTGATGCGGGGCATCTATCATGGCATCGCCGATCTGTTGGAAAGCTCGTCGAAGCCTGGAAAATTCAAATCCCGGTCGGATGCCTTTTTGGCGGCCGAAGTGGTGTTTGCCATCTACTACATGGGCCTTCTGGTCTGGCTTGGACAGGAGAGCTCCAAGAAGCAGTTCATCGAACGACTGCGCCTCAAGCTCGCCGTCGCGATCAACGGCCTCGTCTAGTCCAAGACGATCGGCGGCCACGACATTGGCTGGAGTTGCAATCAAGCTCACCTCAGATATTGACTTTGATCATTTATGATGTTGGTCATTTACTTGGCCGAAGGCATTTTTTAGACGCCCGGCGCAGCGGAGACATCTGGATGAAAAATCTGAAGCAGCGATGGGCCAAGGGCGAGGTGACTTTAGGCGCCTGGTGCATGATCCCAAGCACTCTCACCGCTGAGGCGCTCGGCAAAGCGGGCTTCGACTGGGTGCTCATCGACATGCAGCATGGCTGCATGGAGTACGAGCTTGCGCTGAACATGATTTGCGCGGTCGATCTTAGTGACGCCGTACCAATCGTCCGCGTGCCCTGGAACGATCCAGGGATAATTGGACGCGTGCTCGATGCCGGTGCACTTGGCGTTGTTATTCCGATGATAGAATCGGCCAAGGATGCTCGCCGCGCCGTTGATGCCTGCCTATATCCTCCGCTCGGCCGTCGCAGTTTTGGACCAATCCGTGTAGGGCTGCGCGACGGACAGAGCTACTTCGCCTCCGCAAATGATCGCGTGGCCGTGATTCCAATGATCGAGACCGCCGAAGCACTCGCGGAGGTCTCGGAAATCGCTTCAACGCCCGGTGTCGATGCGCTTTTCGTTGGTCCCTTCGATCTCTCCATCGCGTTGGGGCTTCCGCCTGGCGACAATGACGGCAAGCCCGCTTTTGACAATGCCATTCACAAAATCTCGGCGGCGGCGAGAAGCGCCGGCGTCGCGATGGCCGTCTTGTCCAATGCCAAAGTTGCGCCACTGAGAATTTCGCAGGGCTTTCAGATGATTTCCACCACCACGGACATTTCGGCGATGAGTGCGACCGCGCGGTCTGATTTCGAGACCGTTCGCTCATCAACCGCCGCAGGAGGCAAAAATGCTGGATGAACCCACCCGCGCCAAGATCGTAAGTGATCTCTTTGAGGTCTACCGCAACCGCAAGGTTCTGCCACTGCTGACGAAAACCTATCCCGGCATCGAAGTGACTGACGCCTACAAGATTCAGGAGGCATTTGTTGCCCGGCGCGTCGCCGATGGCGCCCGCATCAAGGGCTACAAGGTCGGCCTCACTTCGAAGCCAATGCAGGAGATGGCAGGATCGTCAGAGCCGGACTTCAGCGCCATGACGGACGACCTTTTCATTCCGGAAGACACGGCTGTGCCGATGTCGCGCTTCTTCGATCCCATGATCGAGATCGAGATTGCCTTCGTCATGAAACATGCCCTGAAGGGTCCCGGCATTTTGCCGATGGACGTCGTTCGCGCGACGGACTTCGTCGTGCCGGCGATCGAAATCGTCGACTTTCGCGTCGCGCGCGCGCCCGGCATGAACATCACCGACACCGTCGCCGACCTGGCGGCGTGTGGCGCAGTTGTACTCGGCGCGAACCCCCGCCGCTTGGACGCAATTGATGTCCGCC
Organism: uncultured Alphaproteobacteria bacterium; assembly: GCA_963741725.1. Taxonomy (GTDB): domain Bacteria; phylum Pseudomonadota; class Alphaproteobacteria; order Micropepsales; family Micropepsaceae; genus Rhizomicrobium. The sequence goes on from CAVUJC010000004.1 coordinate 61,988, forward strand.
GCGTTCGCGGCGCGATCCTGCGGGATGGAGTCGTTCTGCAGGAAGGCGAAGCGTCGGCCGTCCTGGGAAATCCTGTGACCTCGGTCGCGTGGCTCGCAAACAAGCTCGGCGAATTCGGCGTCACGTTCGAACCGGGCCAGGTCATTCTGACCGGCTCATTCGTTCGCGCGATGCCCGTCAAAGCCGGCGACAAGATCGTGTGTCGCTTCGACCAGGGCCTGGGAGACGTGGCGACGTCATTCGTTTGACCGCGCCCAATTCCGATTGAATCGGGCGCGGTGTTTCAGGTGGCATAAGCGCGGCTAGCCGACTCCGATCTCCGCCAGCATCTCGGGCAACTGGGTCCACGTCCGTTCGCGCTGCGCAAACATGTGGTCGAGGGCAAAGTTGCGCGGCGCACTCGCGAGATAGAACCGTTCGTACAACTCGCCCCGCGCCCCAAGCGCCGAGCCGGCGAAATCCCACGCTGTTCGGAACAGCAACGCGCGATCGCGCGCGCTCATGCCATTTGCACCTGGCATAAAGGTCTTGATCAGCGGACCGATCTCAGCGTTGTCAATCGCTTCAAGCGAAGGCGTTGCGAGAAGATTGTGCGAGCCGATCGTCTTGATGATTTCGTTGGCGCGAACCATCCAGGCCGGCATGGTCGCGCGTATCGCGCGGAATGGCCGATCATCCGGGAAGAATGCGCCATTGCCCCAGTCTCTCGCATCAGCCTCGGCCGTCCTGATCGCGGAGCGCGTGAGACAAGAAAAACCCCACAACTCGCCAAGCAGAGCCGCGGTATCGGGTCGTTTGTCCGAGTTTGTTGCTTGCGCCATTCGTGCGCACAACTCGTAGGCGAATTCGAGTTTGACGGCCGCGCGGATGCAGGTCTGCTGCATGATATTTGCCGCCCAACCGTGCTGCATCAGGCCGTTGTAGACGTCGAGATCCCCGTCAATGAAGACGCGATCCATTGGGATTTCGACGTCGTCGAAGATCATGAACGCGTCCTGTTCGTCGAACCGGCTCGAAAACGGCTTATCGCCAGCAGGGCCCGGGACGCCATAGTGATCACGGCACAGCGTAATCAGTCCCTTTGTTCCCATGGGAATCGAGAACGCCAGGAGCGTGTTGGGATCGACATTCGGAGGCTGTGGCTGACGGGAAAGACGAAGAATTCGTCCGCAAAGGGCCCAAGTGTGGCGAGGATTTTGGGACCTCGCACGACTATGCTGTTCTTGTTCCGGCGGACAACTTTGAGCGCGAGCTCCCCGTTGATGCCTGTGTGTCGGGCAGCGCCTTGTCGACGACGGGGTGAATGATGGTGTGCGTGAGCGAAAGATCCTTTTCTACGACCTCCCTGTAGAAGTGCTGAAGCCGTTCCGCGAAGACTGTGTTTCCCTTGGCGTTGAAGATGTTGGTGCGGGTGACAAAGCCGGCCAGCGTCACGTTCACATAATCCGGCGTTCTGCTGAGCATGCCGACGGAGTAGCGTGAAAAACAGTCGAACGCTTTATGCCTGCGCTGCAGATCGTCCGCGGTCTTCGGCAAGATGAGATTTGCGCTCATGGTCTTGCCGGATACCGGGTCTGGCACGAGGCAGTCGGCAGCATGCTTGTTCTGCCAGTCAAAGTAGCCGGCCATTCCCTTGAGAGATCCTGCGAATGCCGGATTGCTGAGAATGTCGACCTTTTCTTTCCTCAACCAGATCGTCCGGTCGTCGTGTAGTCCTTCGATGTACTGTTTGCCTGTATGTGTTGCCATTTCGTGCTCCCTGACCGGCTTAAGCTGGATGTTTCGATCCGCCCAAGATCGACCGGACGCGCACCGGAACGGCCGAATCCTGACATCAATCATATATGACGATAGTCAGTTTTCTGGGCATTCGCAAGCGGAATCAACTGAACTGGGAAAAGCATGATTTCTGCTATCTCAAACCAGAGCCGCGACCCACAAAACTGACTGGGGCGACAGTTCGACTGCTGAAAAGCATTTCTGTTCAAGCACTACGAGTGCCCCCCGGTTGAAAACAGACATTCTGTCTAATCGGCAGATTTAGGGACCGCATCCAAATGTTCGCGATTCGCTCCGTTCCCACGGCGCCAGCACATTGCACCGTCATGGAACCGTGCTCAGACGGTCGTCGTGAAACAGCTTATAGACGACGGAGCGGAGCCAATGATGGCCGTCGTCGCGCTGAAACCGCTCATGCCAAAACTGGCTTATATCAAGCGGTGCGATGTCGAACGGCAGAGGGACAGCGCGCACCGTACCTCGTGCAGCCAGTGCACGCGCGAGGCTGCTGGGAACGCATGCAAGGAGCTCGGTGGAGGAGAAGATGCGTTCCAACCCTGTGGAATGTGCCAACTGGAGGGCCACGCGGCGCGTCTTGCCATTCTTGGCGGCGAGCGAGTTCAGCTCTCCTCGAACCGGGCATGGCTGCCGGCTGCCGGCACATAGACGACGTGGTCGGCGGCAAAGAACTGTTTGGCGGAAAGCTTTGCTCCGATTGCGGGGTGATCCTTGCGCATCAGAACCGCGTAAGCCTCGCGGAAGAGCCGCTGTTGCAGAAAATCGGCGTGTAGTCCGCGAAACAAGCCGATCGCAAGATCGATATGGCCGAGCTTCATCATCTGTTGCGCGGCGTCCAATGGCGGATCCACCGTTACAATGCGGACGCCTGGCGCGACGTCCTGCAGATGCGCAACCAGCGCCGGCAAGAACACTGATTGCCCGATATCGCTCATATAAAGCCGAAAGGTGCGCGTCGCCTTGGCCGGATCGAACGAAGTTCCTGCCTGCAGTGCCAGCCGCAGCGACGCGAACCCTTCGTCGATCAGTCCCGCAATGCCGTCGGCTCTTGGCGTGGGCTGCATGCCGTCGGCTGTTTTCACGAACAGGACGTCGTCGAACAATTCGCGCAGTCGTTTCAGCGAATTGCTGACGGAAGGTTGCGTCAGATGGAGCGCCTCGGCCGCGCGCGTCGTGCTCCGAGTTCGATAGAGCACGTCGAACACGCGCAACAGATTGAGGTCGACATTGCGCAGGTCAGCTTCGGGGTTCATGGGCCGGAAGTCAGAAATAGATGCCGTGAATGACGGTATTCGAAATAGCAATTTAACAGTAGCTCGCCGCCGACCTAGTTTGGCTGCGTCTCGACACGCCAACCAACACACAAAACCGGCGGTCGAAGCGGAACTTAACTGGCGGGTCCTAGCGGAACATGATTGTGCTGCAGGGCTCCAAACAAGCGGAAGGAGATTTCCCATGTCCAACAATGCTGTGAAATCAATCGTTCTCGTCCATGGCGGCTTCGTGGACGGTTCGGGTTGGGAAGGCGTCTACAACAGCCTGAAGAAGGACGGCTACAAGGTCAGTGTCGTGCAAAATCCCACCGTCTCTCTTGCCGAGGATGTCGCCGTTACCAAGCGCGTCATCGCGGCAGCTGACGGCAACGTCATTCTGGTCGGCCATTCCTATGGCGGGGTGGTGATTACCGAAGCGGGCACCGATCCGAAGGTGGCTGGCCTGGTTTACGTCACCGCCTTTGCGCCGGACCAGGGAGAGTCGGTCGGCAAGCTCATTGCCAATCCTCCACCGGGCGCGCCGGTTCCCCCGATACTGCCGCCGCAAGACGGCTTCCTGATGCTGGACAAGGCGAAGTTCGCCGAGTCCTTCGCTGCGGACGTGAAGCCCGAACTGGCGGACTTCATGGCCAACTCTCAGGTGCCCTGGGGTCTCGCTGCTCTGAATGGTGAGGTGTCGGTTCCGGCCTGGAAGAGCAAACCCAGCTGGTACCTAGTCGCCACCGACGACAAGATGATCCCCGTCCCCGCGCAGCGGATGATGGCCAAACGTGCCGACGCGAAAGTCGTCGATCAGACGGGCAGCCATTCTGTTTACGTGTCGCATCCTGAAGCTGTTGCGGCCGTTATTCGGGAAGCCGCCAAAGGCGTTAGTAAGTAGCAATCACTATTCGACGTGTCACGGAGCCCTCCGACCGCATTCAGCGTTCGGAGGGTTCACGATTTGGTTTGCGAAAAGCAGTTCGCAGTAGCCGACATTGCAGGGTCGCATCGTCGAAGGACAAATATCCGCTTTGAGTCGAACGCGGACGTTCGACTACGGTCGAGCCGCGTGGGCGGCGAATGGCAGGTAAGGGTGGAAAGCGGACATTCGTCGGCGGTGACGCGGAGAGCTGAGCCTAACTTGGCCGGGATTCAAGAAACTCAAGCACGAATGGCGTCTTGGGTACGGCGCGCACGTCGCTGGCCGGGCCGTATTGCTCGATTCGGCCGGCGTTCATCACGGCCACAAGATCCGCCATCGCGAAGGCCTCTTCCTGGTCGTGGGTCACGAAGATCGTCGTCAGCCCGAGCTTTTCGTGCAGCGAACGCAGCCACACGCGCAGTTCCTTGCGCACCTTGGCGTCGAGCGCGCCGAACGGTTCGTCGAGCAGAAGCATGCGCGGTTCGATGGCCAGCGCGCGGGCAAGCGCAACGCGCTGGCGTTGTCCGCCGGAAAGCTGGCTCGGATAACGCTTGCCAGGCCTTCGAGCTGCACCAGCGCGAGCAATTCCTCCACGCGCCGGGCGATCTCGCTGCGCGAAGGGCGCTCGCGTCGTGGTTTGACGCTGAGGCCGAAGGCGATGTTCTGCGCCACCGTCATGTGGCGGAAGAGCGCGTAGTGCTGAAACACGAAACCCGCGCGTCGCTCCCGCGCCGGAACGCCGAGCCAGTTGAGGTCGGCGAAGTGGACGCTTCCCGCATCGGGAAATTCCAGCCCGCCAAGAATGCGCAGCAGGGTCGTCTTGCCGGAACCCGACGGACCAAGCAGAGCGACGAACGCGCCCTGCGGCGCGCGCAGGCTGATGCCTTTGAGAGCGTCGAAACTGCCGAAGCGCTTGGTGACGGAATCGATCGTGAGGGACATGGGCGGTACCTGTCAGTGATGATGGACGGCGGCGATCTCGTCGGCGTAGCGCCATTCCAGGATGGATTTGATCGTCAGCGTGACGAGCGCGAGGCACGCCAGGACCGAGGCGACAGCGAACGCGCCGACATACTGGTAGTCGTTGTAGAGCGCTTCGACGTGGAGCGGCATCGTGTCCGTCATGCCGCGGATGTGGCCGGAGACGACCGACACCGCACCGAACTCTCCCATGGCGCGCGCGTTGCAGAGCAGGACGCCATAGAGCAGCCCCCACTTGATGTTGGGAAGAGTCACGCGCCAGAACGTGCTCCAGCCGCTGGCGCCGAGCGAGACGGCCGCCTCCTCTTCGTCGCGTCCCTGGTCCGTCATGAGCGGAATGAGTTCACGCGCAACGAAAGGGAACGTCACGAAGATAGTGGCAAGCACGATCCCCGGCAGCGCGAAAATGATCTTGATGTCGTGCGCCTGAAGCCAAGGGCCGAGCCAGCCCTGTAGGCCAAATATCAGCACATAGATCAGTCCGGAGACGACAGGAGAGACCGAGAACGGCAAGTCGATCAGCGTGACGAGAAAGCCCTTCCCCGGGAAATCGAACTTCGCGACAGCCCAGGATGCGGCGACGCCGAACACTGCGTTCAACGGCACGGCGATTGCCGCGGTGATCAGAGTGAGGCGGATCGCCGACAGTGCGTCCGGCTCGCGCAGCGCTGCCCATGCGGCACCAACGCCATCCGAAAGGGCCTCGTGGAACACGGTGAGAAGCGGAAGGACGAGGAAGGCGCCGACATAAGCGAGCGCGATCACGATCAGTGCCAGTCGCAGCAGCACGGAGTCCTGGGTTGGAAGGCGTTCCCTCATCGCCGCGCGGCGCTCCACGCCTGCAGGACGTTGAGGGTCAGCAGCATGACAAAGGAAATCGCGAGCATGACGACGCCGATGGCGGAGGCGCCGGCAACGTCGTTCTCGTTGAGCTTGATGATGATGAGAAGCGGGGCGATCTCGGAAATTCCCGGCAGGTTGCCGGCGATGAAAATTACCGAACCATATTCGCCGACGCCGCGTGCGAAGGCGAGCGCAGCCCCAGTCAGCAGAGAGGGCAGCAAAGCCGGCAGTACGATCCAGCGCAGTGTCTGAAACCTCGTCGCGCCCAACGTGGCGGCGGCTTCTTCTGCTTCCTTGTTCATCTCGACCAGAATCGGCTGAAGCGTCCGCACGACAAAGGGCAGGCCGATGAATGTCAGCGCCATGACGACGCCGAGCTGGGTGTAGGCGACTTTGATACCCAGCGCCTCAAGCGGCGCGCCCAGCCAGCCGTTGCGGGCATAAAGGGTCGAAAGCGCGATGCCGGCAACCGCCGTCGGGAGCGCGAACGGCAGGTCGACCATCGCATCGACGACGCGCTTGCCCGCAAAGCGATAGCGCACGAGCACCCACGCCACGATGAGGCCGAAGACGGTGTTGATGGCGGCCGCAATCAGCGACGCGCCGAAGGATAGCAAGAGGGCATGAACGATGCGCGCATCGCTGAGCACGTCGCGAAACCCGCCCCAGCCGATCTCCCAGGGCCGGATGATGAGGGCCGCGAGCGGCACCAGCACAAGCGCCGAGAGGTAGAAAAGCGTGAACCCGAGCGCGAGCCCGAAACCGGGCATCGCACTCGGGTTACGCCAGCGGAGCGCGGAAGCGAGCGCGGCCAAGTTTATTGTCCCGGCTTGTAGATCTGGTCGAAAACGCCTTTGTCGGCGAAGTATGTCGCCTGCGCCTTCTGCCAGTCGCCGAAGATCTCGGTGAAATTATAGAGCGCAATCTTCGGAAAATCGGCAGCGTGCGCACCAAGCACAGCGGCATCACGCGGGCGGTAGAAGTTCGCCGCTTCTATCTCTTGGGCCTGCTTTGTGTAGAGGAAGTTCAGATAGGCTTCTGCCACTGCGCGCGTCTTGTGACGGTCGACATTCCTGTCGACGATCGAAACCGGCGGTTCGGCAAGGATGGACGCCGGCGGATAAACAATCTGGAACTGGTCGCCGCCCTGTTCCTTGAGCGCCAGGTGCGCCTCGTTCTCCCATGACAGAAGCACGTCGCCGATGCCGCGCTGGGCGAACGTCGTCGTCGAGCCGCGCGCACCGGTATCGAGAACTGGCACATGATGATAGAGCGCCTGCACGAACGCGCGCGCCTTGTCAGCGTTGCCGCCGGGCGCTTTCAGCGCATAGGCCCAGGCCGCGAGAAAAGACCAGCGTGCACCGCCCGACGTTTTGGGATTGGGCGTAATCACCTGGACGCCAGGCTTGATCAGATCTGGCCAGTCCTTGATCTTCCAAGGATTGCCCTTGCGCACGAGGAACACAATGGTCGACGTATAAGGCGTCGCGTTCTCCGGCAGGCGCGTTTGCCAATTCTTTGCGATCAGTCCCTTGGCCGCGATCGCGTCGATGTCGTAGGCGAGCGCCAACGTCACCACATCGGCATCAAGCCCGTCGATCACCGAGCGCGATTGCGCACCGGAACCGCCATGCGACTGGTTGATCGTCACTTGGTCGCCATGCTTGCCGTTCCAGTCGGCGGCGAAGGCAGCGTTGATGGCCTTGTACAGCTCGCGTGTTGGGTCGTAGCTCACGTTGAGCAACGTGATGTCAGCGGCCTGTGCCGACGTAGCCGCCAACAGAAGGGCGGCAAGAACCACGGAAAACAAGCGTTTCATGTGCAGGAAACTCCCTTTCGGAGTGAAAACGGCTCAGAGCGCGAATTGGCTCCGGATCGCGAAGGTGGAAAAATTCTGGCCGCCGTTCAGCGTTGGCAAGGTAGGCGTTCCGGTCGTCGTCACTGCCGACGGAGACTGCAAACGGCTAACTTGAACGTACTGGTAGGCAAAGCCGAACTTCACGAAGTTGTTGGGATACCAGTTCAGTTCCGCCGTCAGGATGCGCTGGTCGCCGCCGCGCTCGGTGTTGAAGAACGTGTAGGTCCGGTTCGCCGCCCCCGTCCAGGCGGTAATGACGTTGGACGTGTCCAGCGCATGGCTGTTCAGGTTGAGATCGCTGAATCGTCCGGCAAGTTCGAACGCGCCCCAGCCTGCATCTTCGCGGAAATTGAAGGGATGCAGCACCTTCGGTGCCGTGAACGCGCCGTTCGCGACGCTGTAGGGCTTCTGTTCGCCGGTAAGAATCCAACTCGCCTGCACGTACCAGCCGCTGAGACTATTGTTGCTCGGACGAACTACCTGCGTGGCACTTGTCGTGGCGCTGCTAAATACTTTGTAGGCGACCGGCGCGCGCTCTACGTCGAAGCCGTAATAACCTGCCTGCGCGTAGAGACTTTCGTAGTTGCCAGCAGCTTCAAGACCCCACTGCGCGACATGGCGCGTCGGCAACGCGCCGGTACTGGCGAGCTTGATGCCGTTCGAATCGATCGTCAGTTCGGGCGGATCGGATAGCGTGACGCTGTTCAGTGCCGTCGCGCCGGGCGTATTGGACAGATTGGGCAGTCCGTTCGAAACCGCGTCGGGCAACTTGATCACGTAGGTTCCGTTTGCCCCGATGACAAAGTTGGACTGGCCGTCGTGCCAGAGTCGGTCGGACAGGCGGCCCAATAGCGATTGCTGCTCATCGAAGGCTGCTGTGTCCTGTACTTTGGCCCCGGTGTAGGAGAGCGCGCCGAATATCTCGTCGCCGGTGTAGAGCACCGACACCGCGTCGCGTCCGTCGCCGCCGGCGATGTTGCGCTGAAGATCCGACGGCGCATTGCGTTCCAGGAAAATCGTGTCGCCGGCCGATGTGCCATCTTCGATATTGGCAGGCGCCGGGTACGCTCCGACACGGAATGCGAACGGCGCAAGGCCGTCATACTGGAGATAGACGGACTGGATGTGGCCCGGAGTTTCCGTGCCGCCGCTTCCGCCGAAGTCGAAATTGGCATTGTACGACCAGTCGCCAAATGCCTTGCCCTGTATGCCGAGATAGACGCGACGGAAATTCGTGCCGCTCGAAAGATCCGGACCGTAGGCCGCAGGGAGTGCCGCCGCCGAAGCGCTCTGCGAGTAATAGCCCCAGTCGAGTTGGGCGAGCGCGCGGATGGCCAGGCTGAAATTGCCGTCGGCCGACGTGAAGGTGGGACGGCCATTGTCGAGCTTGACCTGAACGAGACCGCCGATCTGGCGATTGACGTCGCCATATTGATCGCTCTGGCTGCGCTTCAGGTCGGCGAGCTGTGTGTTGACGTCCTGCAACTGCTGCTCGAGTGCCTTCAACCTGTCGTCCGTGTTGGCTACCGACGCTTCCCCCGCGCGTGCCGGTGCCGCGATCACGGCTGATCCCGCGAGCAACAGCGCCGCGAGCCGATAAAAACGATAATTCATGTCTCAATCCCCAGATGACCCGCTGCAGTCGCGCAGCGCCGGGGGCAAGATTCCTCTTAATCACGACCGAGTCAATAGACATTAAGTAGTTAAACAGTAGCGGCAGTGGAGAATGCTTATGGCGGGACGCAAAAACTGGAACCTAATCGGAGCTTCGCCACGGCTGAGGACTGGTGGAATCGCTCGAATGTCCGCTTTAAATCGACAGCGGACGTCCAAAGGCCGAGCAGGTCTAAGTTTGGCCGCGTCGGGCTGCCCAAGTGGGTCGCACGACGTGGTGGAGATACTCGGGCCGCAGATGCGTATATCGCTTCAGCATTTTCCAGTCACGATGACCTGTCACCAGTGCGACCTGTTCGATTGAAAATCCGGCTTCAAAAAGCCTGCTCGCTGCTTCATGTCGAAGATCATGAAAGTGAAGGTCTTCAATCTTCAAGTCGCGACACGCCCTTCGGAACGCGGTGCCGACCGATCGCCCATTGTAGGGGAAGACACGATCCATATTCTTGGTCAACTTTGCCTGTTCTCGCAAAAGCTCCCAGGCATCGAAGCCTGTCGCGCTGAGCAACGGTATCTTCTGATGGTTGCCGTTCTTGGCCCGAGGGTCTTTTCGGTCTCGGATGATCACCGTCTTCGTCGCCGAATCGACGTCCGACCAACGGAGTCTTGCAATTTCGTCCTGACGCATAGCCGTCGCAATTGCGAAACGAGCTATTCTGGCAACTGGCATAGTCAGTTTAGGACTGTGTTCAAGAAGCGAAAATATGCGATCGAGCTCCTCGCGAGTCGGTCGGCGATCACGGGACTTGCCCTTTCCAACAAGGCCAAGTCGCTTCAGAGCGATGCGAGCAAGATCAACAGGTTCCGCCGATACCGCAATCCCGTGAACGGCGGCCGCATGAGAAATGATCATTTTTATGTAACCAATATCCGCGCCGACGGTGAACGGACCGGCTCCTTGGCGCGCACGTTCTCGGCCAAAGTCGACCAGTCGCTCTCGACTAAGGTCGGCGATGCGAACGCAGCCCAACTTCTTCTGCAAAAACTCCAAGGTATAGGCCTTGGACCTCTGCCCGCACCGTCCCACATCCTTCATGTCCGCAATGTGGAGATCGATCAGGTGTCCGAACGTTGTCGGATCAATTTGGCTTGATGGACGGGCCGTCTCGCCGCGGTCGATGAGACGTTCATTGTCATATGCCCAGTCCAGGGCATCCTTGCGTTGACGGAAGGTCTCGCTGAAATAGCGACCCTTGCGGCGCAATTGCACGCGCCAATTTCCCGACGGAAGTCGCACGATGGTCGACAACGTGTGCTCCCCGTGTGTTGTAGGTCGGCCAACACCAGCGTATTTGAGTGCAATTAAGTGCACACAGGAGTGCACATATTCACACTTTGTTCTCGCGAGATTAGCGGTAATTCATTGATATCACAAGAGAAATTGTTTTGTATCGCCCCCATGATGGAATGGACGGACACGCATTGCCGCGTGCTCCATCGTCTCCTCACGCGCCGTGCCCTGCTCTACACCGAGATGGTGACCGCGGAAGCCGTGCTGCGTGGCAATCGCACGCGATTGCTGGGCTTCGATGCGAGCGAGCATCCTGTGGCTGTGCAGCTTGGCGGCTCCGAGCCGGAACGGCTCGCCGAAGCCGCAAAGATCTGCGCGGGCATGGGATATGACGAGATCAATCTCAATGTCGGATGTCCTTCCGACCGCGTGCAGTCGGGCCGCTTCGGCGCGTGCCTGATGCGGGAGCCGGAGCTTGTGGCCGATTGCGTCGCCGCGATGCGCGCCGCCGTCACGGTGCCCGTCAGCGTGAAGTGCCGCCTTGGAGTTGATGACCAGGACCCGCATGAATTGCTGCGCAGGATGATCGAGCGTTGCGAGGCCGCGGGCGTTTCGACGTTCATCGTGCACGCGCGCAAGGCCTGGCTCGAAGGGCTGTCGCCGAAAGAAAATCGCGACGTGCCGCCGCTCGACTACGATTTGGTCTATCAGGTGAAGCGCGAGAAGCCGCACCTCACCATCGTCATCAATGGCGGCATCGCGACGCTCGATGCGTGCGAAGCGCATCTGAAACAGGTGGACGGCGTGATGCTTGGCCGCGCGGCCTATCATTCGCCTGCCATGCTGGCCGATGTCGATGCGCGCTTTTTCGGCGGCACGTCACGCGAGCTGGACGAAGTGGTTGCGCACTATCTTACTTATGTAGAGCGCAGGCTTGGAGATGGCGTGCCGCTCAACGCCATGACAAAGCACATGCTCGGCCTCTTCAACGGCAAGCCCGGCGCACGGCTCTTCCGCCGGCATCTGAGCGAAAATGCAACGCGTAAAGGCGCGAACATCCAGACGTTGCGCGATGCGCTGGCGCATCTGACGCGGCCGGAGCTCGTACCCGCGTAGGAATTGCGTGTCAGAGCGCGCAAAGCGGCCATCACATTGATGGAGTAAATCGACCGTCGCCGTTCGAAGACTTAAACCTTGCGCCGCGAGGCAAATGACGTTTCACTCCCGCCGTCCTTAGCGGTGATCCATGGAATTTTTTGCTTCTGCGTCGGGCAGCGAACTCGGCACGTTCGCTCTTGGTCTAGTCATTGCCGGCGTGGTGGGCGGACTGGTCGCGGGCACGCTTGGCGTCGGCGGCGGCATCGTCATCGTGCCGGTGCTCTACCACGTTCTGTCGCTGATGGGGGTCGACCCGGACGTGCGCATGCACATCGCGGTCGGGACCTCGCTGGCGACAATCATCCCGACGTCGTTTTCCTCGGCGCGCTCGCACAATGCGAAGGGCGCGGTCGACTGGGACATTCTGCGGCGCTGGCTTGTCCCGCTTGTTGCCGGCGTTCTCATCGGCAGCGTGCTTGCCGGCTGGGCGCGCGGCCAGTGGCTGGCGCTGTTTTTCGCGTGCGTTGCGCTTCCGGTCGCCATTCACCTCGCTTTTTCCAGCGACACGCGGCGAATCTCCGATCACCTGCCGACCGGATTCTTCGGGCTTCTGCTGCCGGCCGGAATTTCCGGCGTTTCCACCATGATGGGCATCGGCGGCGGCACCGTTGGCGTGCCGGCGATGACTTTGTTCGGCGTTCCGATTTACCGCGCAGTCGGTACCGCCAGTGCATTCGGCACGATCATCTCCATTCCTGGTACGATCGGCGCGATAATCGCCGGCTGGCACGCCGCGCACCTTCCGCCCTACTCGATCGGCTATGTGAACCTGCTCGGCTTCATCCTGATCGCGCCGGCGTCCTACATCGTCGCGCCCTATGGCGCGCAGATCGCGCATATGACCGACGTGAAGCGGCTGCGCATGCTCTTCGCATTCTTCATCGCCGTCACTGCTGCGCGCATGCTGTATGACGCGTTGATGTGATGCTCCGCCCCATACCTTCGACGAGCTCAGGATGAGGATTGAGCACTGGCCCCGATCCTGAGCTTGACGAAGGACGAGGGCCGCGTCGCGAATTTCGACAGTTCAAATCTTCTGATCGTACTCGCCGACTTCGGGATGTTTCTTCAGTCGTGCATCGATGTCGGCGAACATCGCGCGCATATTGGCCTCGGATACGGGGCTTTCGACCACGACCACGAGCGACGGCTTGTTCGATGAGGCGCGGACAAGACCCCAGGTGCCGTCCTCCAGCGTGACGCGCACGCCGTTGACCGTCACAAGCTTGGTGATGGACTGGCCGAGGACCTTGTCGCCGCGCGCCTTCAGGCCCTCGAACTCTTTCGTGATGGCATCGACGATGCCGTATTTCTTGTCGTCCGGTGCGAAAGGCGCCATGGTCGGCGAGCCCCAGGTCTTGGGCAGTCCCGCCACAAGCTGAGACATCTTCTTGCCGCCGGCGCGATCCAGCATCTCCAGCACGGCGATGGCGGAGACGATGCCGTCGTCATAGCCGTGTCCGGTCGGCGGATTGAAGAAATAGTGTCCGCTCTTCTCGAAGCCCGCGAGCGCGCCGAGCTCATGCGTGCGGCGTTTCATGTAGGAATGACCGGTCTTCCAGTAGTCGACCTTCACGCCATTCTTCTTCAGCACCGGATCGATTTCGTAGATGCCGGTCGACTTCACGTCGACGACAAACGTCGCCCCCGGGTGGAGCGTGGACATGTCGCGCGCCAGGAGCACGCCGATCTTGTCGGCGAAGATTTCGCCGCCTTCGTCATCCACGACTCCGCAGCGATCGCCGTCGCCGTCGAAGCCGAGGCAGATTTCCGCCTTGTGCGCCTTCACCGCGTCGCCCATGGCGTGCAGCATGTGCATGTCTTCAGGGTTCGGATTGTATTTCGGGAACGTGTAGTCGAGTTCGGCATCCATCGGCACGACGTCGGCGCCGATGCGACGCAGCGCTTCGGGGGCAAAGGCTCCTGCCGTGCCGTTGCCGCATGCCGCGACCACGCGGATCGGGCGCGAAAGCTTGTGGCCCCTGGTCACCGCTTCGAGATAAAGCTCGCGAAAATCGGGCACCGGAATGTAGAGGCCGCCGCTGCGCGTCTTACCGGCGCCGCCCAGAACGATCTCCTTCAGCCGCGTCATTTCTTCGGGACCAAAGGTGAGCGGGCGTTGCGCGCCCATCTTCACGCCTGTCCAGCCATTTTCATTGTGGCTCGCAGTCACCATCGCAACTGCCGGACAATCGAGCGCGAACTGCGCGAAATAGGCGACGGGTGTCAGCGCAAGGCCGATGTCGTGCACTTCGCATCCCGCGTTCATCAGGCCGATGATCAGCGCCTGCTTGATCGACAGCGAGTAGGACCGGAAGTCATGGCCGACCGCGACGCTCGGCTTGACGCCGACCTCATGCAGATAGGTGCCGAGGCCGAGGCCAAGCGCCTGCACGCCGAGTAGATTGAGCTCGCTGCCGAACATCCAGCGCGCGTCATACTCGCGAAAGCCGTTGGCGGTGACGAGCGGATGGTTCTCGTACTCGAACGTGTTGGGCTTGAGATCGGAGCGCGGTTTTTCGGACATGGATGCTCGCTGTGCTGTGCCGGCGCGTGTTTGGCCGGTCCGCCGGAACTGTGCAAGTTTGGACCTTGTTCTCAGTGAATACGCTCTTGCCGCGGGATGGTTTCCCAGTCCGATTTTGTGGTATACTGATAATAACGTCGGAGATTGTGTATATTGCCCGTATCGCTTCCCAAACGCATTCAATTGGCCGAAGTGCTGAACCTTCCAGCTTTCGACAAAGGCTGGGTGTGGCTCGCCGGCGCAGGACCGGGCGATCCGGGCCTTATCACCGCACTCGGCATCCACGCGATCCAGAATGCCGACGTCATCCTTTATGACGCGCTGATCAACGAGTCGCTTCTGAAGCTGGCGCGCCCAGGCGCGCAGCTTGTGTTCGCGGGCAAGCGCGCCGGCGTGAAATCGTGCAAGCAGTCCGACATTTCTCGCACGCTGGTTTCGCTGGCGAAGAAGGGCAAGCGCGTGCTCCGCCTCAAGGGCGGCGATCCGTTCGTGTTCGGCCGCGGCGGCGAAGAAGCCCTCGCCCTGACGCGCGGCGGCGTGCCCTTCCGCGTGGTGCCCGGCGTCACCGCCGGAATCGGCGGTCTTGCCTATGCCGGCATTCCTGTGACGCATCGCGATACCAACCATGCTGTGACGTTCATCACCGGCCACGGCGCGGACGGACATCTGCCCAAGCTGGACTGGTCAGCCCTCGCCAAGGCGTCGCCCACCATCGTTCTGTTCATGGCGCGCAAACACGCAGGCGACATCGCTGCAAAGCTCATCGCGGCCGGGCGCAGCGCGCAGGAGCCCGCCGCCATCGTCAGCGACGCGACAATTCGAAAGCAGAACGTCGTCGTAACGACGCTCGAGAAGCTCGGCTCAGCGGCGACCGCCAGCGCCGCACCGGCGATCATCGTGATCGGCGAGAATGTGAGGCTGCGCGAAGGTCTCGACTGGCTCGGCGCCATGGCCGGACGCGTTCTGGAGCCTTATCCGTTGGGTCGCGACGACCTCAGCGACGTCGTCTAGATGACCATTCTCGTCACCGGCGGAACGAAAGGCATCGGTCTTGCCATCGCCGACTATCTGGCGCGCGCCGGAGAACCGATCGTCCTCAACTATCACAGCGACGACGACGCGGCGGCCAGGGCCAAGCTGCGCATCGACGCGACGGGCGCAAAAGCGACGACGATCCGCGCCGATGTCGGCAGCATCGAAGGCTGCGAGCAGATTACGCGCGCGGTTGCCGGCGTGCACAGCGGCACGCTGCACATCGTGCACAGCGCGGCGCTGATCTATCCGACTACGCTGCTGGGAGCCGATCTGGCCAAATTCACCCGTGCGGTCGAGACAAACGGACTGTCGCTTCTGTACCTGGTGCAGAAGGCGATGCCGCTTCTGTCGCGCGGCAGCAGCATCGTGTTCATCTCGAGCAATGGCGCGCGCGCCGCGATCTCGCCGACCTATGGCGCGCTCGGCACCGGCAAGGCGCTGGCCGAAGCGATCATCCGCTATCTGGTGCAGGAATTGGCACCCAAGGGCATCCGCATCAATGCGGTCGCGCCGGGCCTGGTGCACACGACATCCGTCGCGGCGATGGTGGGCAGCGAGGAAGCCGCGGCTAAGCTCGTCGAACGGGCCGCGCGCAACAACCCGTCCGGCCGCGCGTCGCGCGACAGCGACTATGCCTCCGTGGTGAAATTTCTCCTCAGTCCGGAAGCGGAATTCGTCCAGGGACAGGTCATCCACGCCTCGGGCGGCGCGAGCTAGACCGCACTGCTCGGCGGCGGTTCGATCCCTTTGGCCCGCATCCGCTCCGGCAAGCCGGCCATGATCGCGAGACGTTCGTCCTCGCTGAGGCCGCCCCATTTGGCGATTTCGGGAAGCGTGCGGCCGCAACCGAAGCAAAGCCCGGTTACGCCGTCCACGACACATATCTTGATGCAGGGCGATGAAATCATCGGCGCAGTGCAGCCCTAAAAAGGCCGCACGCGCAAGACGACCTCAACCCATTTTGAACACGCAGATCTTGTTGCCATCGAGATCGCGGAAATAGGCGCCGTAAAATCCGCCGCCACGATCTCCCGGCGCACCCTCGTCCGTCGCACCGTTGGCAAGCGCATCGGCATGGGTCTTGTCGACCGCCTCGCGAGACGGCGCGGCGAGCGCCAGCATGTTGCCGTTTCCGGGCATGGCCTTGCCGCCGTCATAGGGTTTGCAGACGGCCAGCATTGCGCCGGCCTTGCTGCTGTAACCCTGCATCCGGTCGTTCGTCAGACTGCGCCTCGCGCCGAGAGCGGCAAGTACCTTGTCGTAGAACGCCTTCGATTTCTCGAAGTCGTTCGTCCCGATGGTCGCGTAGCCGATCATGCTCAGCGCCCCGTCGGTATCTTGTTGAAGGGCACGTCCTTGTCGACGCGGATGTCGCCCGGCAATCCGAGCACGCGCTCGGCGATGATGTTGCGCAGGATTTCATCCGTGCCGCCGGCGATGCGCAGGCCCGGCGAAGACAGCCAGCCGCCCTGGAACATGCCGTTCATCGGCGCTTCGTCGCCCTGCAGGATGCCGGCCTCGCCTTCGAGTTCCATCGCGAAAGCCGAAAGATCCTGGAGCTTGGAGGCAACGACGATCTTGGCGATCGAGGCTTCCGGTCCCGGCTGCTTTCCCTGGGACAAGGCCGTCATCGTGCGCATCGTCGTCCAGCGCAGGCCAGCGGAACGGACATACCAGTCCGCGATCTTCTCGCGCACCGCGGCGTTCTTGATCGCCGGACCGTCTTCGAGCTCGAGCGAACGCGCGAGCTGCATCAGCTGCGGCACATCGAGGCCGCCGCCCTGTCCGCCGCCGACGGCGAGACGTTCATGCATCAGCGTGGTCAGCGCGACGGTCCAGCCGTTGCCGACTTCGCCCAGACGCTGGCTGTCCTTCACCTTCACATCGGTGAAGAAGATTTCGTTGAAGCCCGAGCCGCCGGACGCCTGCTTGATCGGTCGGATGTCTACGCCCGGATCCTTCATGTCGATGTAGAACATCGTCAGGCCCTTGTGCTTGGGCACATTGGGGTCGGTGCGGGTCAGGATGATGCCGTAATCGGAGAACTGAGCGCCCGTCGTCCAGATCTTGGACCCGTTGATCGTCCAGGTGTCGCCGTTCTTCTCCGCGCGCGTGCGCAGGTTGGCAACGTCCGATCCGCCGGCCGGCTCGGAAAAGAGCTGGCACCAGATCTCGTCGCCCTGCACCGCCGGCCATACATAACGCTTCTTGGCCTCTTCCGTGCCGTAGGTCATCAGGGTCGGGATGCACATGCCGAGGCCGATGGCGAACGGTCCACCGTTGGCCACGTCGTACTTCGCCTCTTCCTGGCTGAAGATGATGCTCTGCATCGGCGTGCCGCCGATACCGCCCATGCCCTTCGGCCAGGTGATGCGGGCGTAGCCGGCTTTCGCCTTGACCTTCTGCCACGCCTTGGAGGCGGCCATCTGGTTGGCGGCGCCGTTCTCCATGTCTTCGGCGCTCAGGTCGCGCTTGCCGCTGCGCTTCTTGGCGTTGGCGTCGAGCCAGGCGCGCACTTCTTTGCGGAATGCGGCTTCTTCGGGGCTGTCTTCGAAATCCATTTTGCTTCTCCGTTTATCTGAGCGCGCGCTTAGGCAGCGTTCGTAAGTTCGAGTTCGGTGACGAGCTTGTCTTTCCAGGTGCGCTGCGGACCGAGCGCGAGGCCCAGTTCCTTGGAGCGCTTGTAGTAGAAGTGGCAATCCACCTGCCAGGTGAAGCCCATGCCGCCATGCGTCTGGATGTTCTCCTTGGACGCGTAGTCGAAGGCCTGCGTTGCCGAAACGCGCGCAGATGCGGCGGCAAGCGGAATCTCGCGCGCATTCGTCGAAAGCGCCCAGGCGCCGTAATAGGCATTGGACCGCGCCAGCTCGTTGAACACATACATGTCGGCGAGCTTGTGCTTGATCGCCTGGAACGAGGCGATCGGGCGGCCGAAGGCATAGCGGTTGAGCGCATAATCCTTGGCCATGGCGAGGCAGACATCCGATCCGCCGACCTGTTCGAACGCCATCAGGATGGCGGCCTTGTCGAGCACGCGGTTCTGGTTGGCCCAGCCCTCGCCGACGGCGCCGAGCGTTTCGGCGGCGACGTTTTCGAACGTGATGTCCGAATGGCTGCGCGATGCATCGAGCGTCTCGCAGTCGGTGCGCTTCACGCCGGCAGCCTTGAGATCGACGAGCGCAAGCTGCAGGCCGCGTTCGCCGGCATCATCGGATGCGCGCGCGAGCACGATGCAATAATCTGCGATCGGTCCGTCGACGACGGCGATCTTCTTGCCGTTGAGCTTGCCGCCCTTCAGCGTGGTGCGGATGCTCTTGGGCAGAACCGCGCCCGGTCCTTCGGCGCGCGCGAAGGTTCCGATGATTTCTCCCGATGCAACCTTCGGCAGCAGCCGCTTCTTCTGGTCTTCGCTGCCGGCGATCAAAATCGCTTCGGCGAAAAGATAGACGGTCGAGGAGAACGGCACCGGCGCCAGCGCGCGGCCCATCTCTTCGGCGATGACGCAGAGTTCGAGATAGCCGAGACCAAGCCCGCCGTAGTTTTCCGGGATCGCGGTGCCGGTCCATCCCATCTCGCCGACCTGTTTCCACAGGCCGGAATCGAAATGTTCCTTGCCTTCGAAAACTTTGCGCACGGTTTTGGTCGTGCATTTTTCGGACAGGAATTTATGCGCCTGGTCCTTGAGCATTTTCTGGTCGTCTGAAAAGTCGAAATTCATCGGCTCCCTGCCTCACTTTGTTTTGCTTAACCGGACGATAGAACACGCAAATGGTTCAAAGCGAGTCCATCGTCTTAACGCCGACTTAATGCGGGTTTGATAGCCTTACCCTGGGTAAGGGCAGGTATAGGCCATGGCAAAAGCATCATTTCATAAGAGCCAGCGCGTGTATGTGAAACCGGTCGGCACTTGGGCGCTGATCGAACGCGTTGTGCCGCACTGGGCAAAAGGTCTCGAGGAACCAATCCGCGTTCACTACGACGTCGGCCTCGGGCGCGAATTCACGTCGGATGAATTGCAGGCGGAAGAGCCGCTGCCCGACGGCAACAAGAATGAAGGCGAGCACTGGCGCGTCATCCGTCAGCGCAACAAGTGGCAGCCGGCCGAAGACTGCGCACGTCATCCGGTGCCTGGAAGTTATCCCGTCGTTGTGACCGGCCCCGCGGAGTGGGGTGGCTGGCGCGTGCCGGGCGCGGAATACGACCTCGATCCGATCAAGATCGAACGTCAGGCGCGCATGATCGCCAATTCGCCAAAGCTCGTCGCGTTCGCCAAGGGTCTCATCGACTGGGCGCGCAAATCCGGCGAGGACATGCCGAACTCGCTCGTCGAACTCGCGCATGAAGCACAGGACGTGCTGACTGCGATCAACGGCGACACTTAAATAAGCCTCGTATTCAAAGAACTTTGTTGCGGATGCGCGTTTGAAAACGCAGCAAAGTGCGCGAAGAATTACGCGTGAAAAAACCTGCCCGCCCTTGAACCGAGTCGGTCAAATCACCAGTTACGCTAAATCCCGATAGCTGCGTTTGTCGCGGCGCCCCACAGCGTCGAACTCTGCGACGGGCTTGATGTG
This sequence comes from uncultured Alphaproteobacteria bacterium, assembly GCA_963741725.1. GTDB lineage: Bacteria > Pseudomonadota > Alphaproteobacteria > Micropepsales > Micropepsaceae > Rhizomicrobium. The sequence goes on from CAVUJC010000004.1 coordinate 81,844, forward strand.
ATGGTCGCCCAGATCCAAACCGCCGCCGGTCACTTTCGAAAAGCGCGGCGGAGACCAACGCCCTGAATCTGTCCGGCATCACGCAATTGTTCCAGATTTTTTTTGGGCGGCGACATGCCAATTCGCCGCCGCCGCCTGTACAGTCGCGGGCCGATCACACAGCCAGGAAGACGCCTATGCGCACAGAAGAGCCGCACGCCATTGCTCTCAAGGACTATCGTGCGCCGGACTACCACATCGCCACCATTCATCTCGACTTCGCGCTGGAACCGCTCGCGACGCGCGTGACGGCGACCTCGAAGGTCACGCGCACGGGCGACGCGGCGCCGCTGGTTCTCGACGGCGAGCAGGTGAAGCTGGTGTCCGTCGCCATCGACGGCCGCACACTCGACAACAGCGCCTATAGCGTCAGCGACGAAAGACTGACGATCCACACGCCGCCGGCGGCCTTCACACTGGAAATCGTGACGGAAATCGCGCCGGAGAAAAACACGACGCTGTCGGGTCTCTACACGTCGAACAATATGTTCTGCACGCAATGCGAGGCCGAAGGATTTCGCCGCATCACCTATTTCCTCGACCGGCCCGACAATCTGGCGGTCTACACGACGCGGATCGAGGCGGACAAGAAGGCGTATCCGATCCTGCTGTCGAACGGCAATCCGATCGCACGCGGCGATCTCGCCGGTGGCAGGCACTTCGTTTCGTGGAACGATCCGTTCCCCAAGCCGAGCTACCTCTTCGCGCTCGTGGCCGGCGATCTCGGCGTGCTGCGCGACGAGTTCACGACGATGTCGGGACGCAAGGTCGCGCTCGCTATCTACGTCGAGCACGGCAACGAGCCGAAGGTGACCTATGCGATGGACTCGCTCAAGCGCGCCATGCGCTGGGACGAGGAGAAGTATGGCTGCGAATACGATCTCGACATCTTCATGATCGTCGCGGTCAGTGCGTTCAATTTCGGCGCGATGGAGAACAAGGGTCTCAACATCTTCAACGACAAGCTTTTGCTGGCCTCGCCGGAAACGGCGACGGACGACGACTATGCGCGCATCGAGAGCGTGGTGGCGCACGAGTATTTCCACAACTGGACCGGCGACCGCATCACCTGCCGCGACTGGTTCCAGCTTTCGCTGAAGGAAGGCCTGACCGTTTTCCGCGACCAGAGCTTCTCCGGCGACATGCGCAGCCACGGCGTCTGCCGCATCAACGATGTGAAGGCGCTGCGCATGCGCCAGTTCGTCGAGGATGCCGGTCCCCTCGCCCACCCGGTGCAGCCGGAGAGCTACATCACGATCGACAATTTCTACACCGCGACGATCTACGAGAAGGGTTCGGAGGTCATCCGGATGCTGCAGACGCTGGTCGGTCCCGAAGGCTACCGCAAGGCGACCGATCTCTATTTCAAGCGGCACGACGGCCAGGCGGCGACGGTCGAAGACTGGGTGAAATGCTTCGAAGATGCGTGCGGACGCGATCTGAAGCAGTTCCGTCTCTGGTACCAGCAGTCCGGCACTCCGACGCTCGAGGCGAACGGCAAGTATGATGCGGGCAAGAAGACCTATGCACTGACGCTCAGCCAGAGCCTTGGGCCGACGCCGGGACAGCCGACGAAGAAGCCGATGGTCATTCCCGTCCGGCTCGGACTTCTCGGCAGCCAGGGGCCGCAGCCGCTGACGCTCGAGGGCGAGAACGCCACCGGTCCGGACGAACGCGTGCTTGAACTCGACACCGCCGAAAAGACCTTCACCTTCGTCGGCGTTGAGGAACCGCCACTGCTCTCGCTCGGCCGCCACTTCTCGGCGCCGGTGCACTTCAAGGTTCCTGTCGACCGCAACTCGCTCGCCGCGTTGATGGGCCGCGACACGGACTCGTTCAATCGCTGGGAGGCCGGACAGGCGCTGGCGACCGACATCCTCAAGCAGATGACGGATGCCGCGAAGTCCGGTGCGACACCGAAGACCGACATGACCTATATCGAAGCGGTGGGCCTTGCGCTGGCACGCGCCGACGAGGATCACGCCTTTGCGGCGCAGATGCTGGTTCCGCCGCTCGAGAACGAGATGGCGCTGGCGATCACGCCGCCGGATCCGGAGGCGATCCACAGCGCCCGCACGGCACTCATCCGCGCGGTCGCTCTGGCCCACGGGGCGAAGTTCGAGGCGCTCTACGCCAAGCTGGGCGGTGCGCACGCGTTCGATCCCGATGCCAAGTCGGCCGGCCGCCGAGCATTGCGCAACGCCTGCCTGCGCTATCTGACGGCCGCGGACGATGAGAAGGCCGCCGAACTTGCCGACACCCACTATCGCACCGCCACGAACATGACCGACATGATCGCCGGTCTCGCAGCGCTGACGCGCATGGATTCGGCGCGCCGCGCCGCGGCTTTCGCCCATTTCCATGACCGCTTCCGGAACGATCCTCTTGTGCTCGACAAGTGGCTCGGCCTGCAGGCGGGGTCGTGCCGGCCCGGCACGGTTGACGAGGTCCGCGCGCTGATGAAGGACCCGGCGTTCGACATACGCAATCCGAACCGGGTGCGCTCGCTCGTGGGCGCTTTCTCCGCCAATCATCTGCGTTTTCACGGCGCAGACGGCTCCGGCTACCGGCTCGTGTCCGAGGTGATCGCGCAACTCGACAAGATCAATCCGCAGGTTGCCGCCCGCATGGCGGGCGCGTTCGAAGCCTGGCGCCGCTACGACCAGTCCCGCCAGTCCCTGATGCGCAACGAGCTGACCAAACTCAGCAAGCTGGACGGCCTCTCGTCCAACTTGTTCGAGGTCGTCACGAAAATGCTTGAGTAAGATTTCATTAACTTTCGTGACACGGACTCTGCGATTCGCATAATCGCATAAGGCGAATCAGTCGCCTTGGGGATCGCGATGGCGCACAGCCACGCCGCCGTGAATGTGACAATGGCCTTGGGCAGGGCCAAGTCGCGCAACGTTCGCATGACCGTTCTCGTCAGCCTGGTGCTGATCTGCGGCAGCTTCGCCGCCGCCGCCGTATTGCAGATGCGCAACGACCGCGTGCACGCGCTGGCCCAGGCGGAATATTTCGAAGCGCGCCGTGCCGGCGACGTCGCTGCGTCGGCGCAGACCAGTCTCGACCGGATCGCTGCCCTCGGCCGCGCTTTTGTCGACGGCAAGGACGTCGCCGAGGACGCCGCCGCCTCGGGCGTCAGGAGCCTGACCGTGTTCGACCGCACCGGTCTTGCGCAATCGACACTGTCGGATCAACCCGCGCTGGCGTTGCCATTCGGCGCGCTCGAAGCGCGCAAACCGGAGATACACACGCCGGCGACGATGATTTTTCCCTATGCCGGCAAGATCGTCGGCATCGCGTTCGATCCGCACATGCTGGTTCCGGGCCGCATGCTCGAGCGGGCGGCGCTGACGACGGATGCGGGCAGCGTCCTGATTCAGGATTCCAACTGGGCTGGAGTCGGTCCAGCGGTTCACGTCGCCAACTGGCCGGTCTCCGTGCGGACATCGGTCGACGAGGACGCCGCGCTTTCGGCCTGGACCGGTTCGTTGCCGCTCTATCTGTTCGTGATCCTGGGACCGGCGCTGGTCGGCGCAGGGTTGGCGGCCGTCTTTGTGCAGGAGTTCGAACGCCGGTTGCGGGCCACGACAGCGATCCGCACGCTCAAGTCGACGCGTCCTGCCGAAGCCAAATTGCTGGTGCGGCTCGCCGAAGCGGAGCGACGCGCTGCCGAGGATGGCCGCGCCAAGTCGGAATTCATCGCGCATATGAGTCACGAGCTGCGCACGCCGCTGAACGCGATAATCGGCTTCTCGGAAGTGATCGAGCGCGGTTTCTACGGCGCCGTCGGCCACGCCAAATATGTCGAGTACGCGCATGACATCAACGATGCGGGACGCAGCCTGCACAGCAAGATCGGCGACATTCTGGAGTTCGCCAATATCGAGGCCGGCCGCTATCCTGTGCGGCCGCAGGTCATCGATGTCGCATTGATCGCCTCGGAGTGCGCCAGCGAGGGCGTTGGCCGCGCGTTCTCCCGCCGCATCACGCTGCATCTCGGTTTTACTGCCGCCGTCGAAGCATTGGCCGATCCGCTGGCGGTGAAGCGGATTATTTCGAACCTGCTGTCGAACGCGCTTCTCTATACGCAGGAAGGCGGACATGTCCGGCTCGACGTGCACGAGGAAGAAGGCGCAGTTGTTGTTTCGGTGACAGACAATGGCCTTGGATTCACGCGCGCCGAAGCGGCGGCGGCCGGAATTCCGTTCCGCCGCTATGACCGGCCAGGCACCATGACCGGCGTCGGGATGGGACTGACCATCGCAATGGCTTTGGCGCGCCGGATGGGTGGCGTCGTTCGCATCGGCAGCGTCGCCGGCGAAGGCACTGTCGCAGAGTTGCGGCTGCCGAAAATCTAGCCCCGTTAACCGGTTGTTAACCGAAGTTAACGACTCTTAACTATCTGATTCGAGAAAGGATTCCCGTGCCGTCGAGGCCGCGCAACGTCAGCTTGGCCTTCTGGAGGAGCGCGGCCTTCCTCTCAGCCCTGCTCGGCGGTACGCCCGGATTCGCCAGCGTTGCCGGCGTGACGCCGGGCTCGACACTCACGATCGTCGCGCGCACGCCCGACACCGAGATTCGAATCCGCGGCGTGTCGCTCAAATCGGTGCACGCGGACGACAAGCAGAACGAAGTTTCCTTCGACTTCAGCGGTCCGATCAGCGAAGACCTTTTCAGCGAGCTGCAGCGCGAGTTGCCCGATGTCGTCGACGTTGCTTTCACTGGCTATGACAGCGGCGTGATACGCGCAAAAAAGCCGACCACATTCCTGACGCATCCGGAAGCCGACGGCTTTTCGCTGCGCATGGTTGCGCGCGACACCCATCCGGCGAACGGTTCGGCTGTCGTCGCGCTGCGCGGCGACAATACTGACAGGCGACACGCCGGCCGGCATGCAACCGACAGAGCCGCCGCCGCAACCCATATTCGTCGCCGCGCATGGCTGGCAGATTGCGCAATCCTATTTCGCGCAGGCCGCCGTGGAGCGCCCGTTCGATGTCACGATCCGGCGCGGCTACGATGCGTTGCGCGATGGCGATGCGAACATCGTCTCGATCGGCGGCGACTGGCGCCACACCAAGGGAACGATGCTGGCAAGCGGATCGATGCACGCCGACATCCAAGCCGGGTCAGGCGCGCGCCTGCTGGAGAATTTCCACGACGTCGTCGTCAATGGCAAAGCTGTTCGGCAACTGAACGGCACGATCGTGCCGATCGACAAGAACGACCTGTCCGGATCGCTCGGGCTGGGCATTCCCGTCGGCGATGCCGTCGCGACGGCCGAAGCGCTCTATGGACGATCAGGGGCCGGCGGGCGGCTCGGCATCAGCGAGACCGCTCAAACCTGGCGGCTCGGACTTCTGGTGGCCTACCATGCGCCCTACTCGGACACGGCCGAGGCGGTGGCCGATCGCGGCGAACGTGACGCAGCTTCGCTCTATGCCTCCGGAGAAATACTCGAAGGTCTGTGGGGGACGGCCGAATTGAACGCAACACGCTACGGTGTGCGCGGCAATTCAGACGTCGCCGGTACGGCCGGCTTTCACGCCAACCTGCGCTATCAGTTCGACGGCTCGCCTCTGAGCGTCAGCTATGACGGCGACGGTGAGTATGTGCTGAACGTCAACAAATTGCCGGGCGTTGCTCCGACGCCCTTTGTGCCGCTTTCGATCCATGACCGGGAGGTGCACGCCTTCAGCGGCGCATTCAGTGAAGATTGGGAACGCACGGTGTGGTTGGACGTCTATGGCGGATACGCCATCGACCGCTACAGCGATGAAGGACCGTTTGGAGGCATAGCGCTGCGATTTACGCCGACGTCCGGCCTCGATCTGACGTTGAACGGCCGCTATTCCAAGGTGGCCGAACGGCAGGGCGAACAGGGCAATGCCGTGAGCGCCGGATTGATTCTGACCTACGCATTTTCGCTCGGCGCAAGTGAGGCGCCAATTCTGCACGCCGGTCCTGCGGGCGACTTATAGGTACCAGTCATACTCGGCGGGCGAGATGATCTTGCGAAAGCGCGCGACTTCCAGACGCTTGGTCTCGCCATAGAGCGCGACCGTTTCCTGACCGAGATAGGATTCCAGGACAGGCGCGTTGGCGAGACGGGCAAGCGCGTCGTCAATGGTGAACGGCAGGGCGAAGTCCGGTTCGCGCGAGACGTTTCCCGCCGCCGCGGGTCCCGGATCGAGCTTGTTGACGAGACCGTGGTGCAGTCCGGCCAGCATAGCGGCCAACGCGAAATAGGGATTGGCGTCCGCGCCGCTCACGCGATGCTCGACCCGCCGTGCTTCACCGGGGCTCACCGGAATGCGCAAACCTGTTGAGCGGTTGTTCACGCCCCAGCGCCGATTGACCGGCGCGAACATGTCGGGCTGAAAGCGGCGGTAGGAGTTTAGCGACGGCGCGAATATGGCCATGGACTCCGGCATCAGCGCCTGCAGACCGCCGATTGCGTGTCTCAGGCGATCCGAACCCTCGACGGAGCCGTCGTCGAAGACGTTGTTGCCGGCCTCATCGATGATGCTGGCATGGATGTGCAGGCCGCTTCCGATCCGCTCCGGATAAGGCTTGGCCATGAACGTCGCGTCGTATCCCATCGTGCGAGCGGCTTCGCGCACGATCTGCTTCAGGACGACCGCATGATCGGCGGCGATGAGCGCATCGGACTGGTGATGCAGATTGATCTCGAACTGGCCCGGCGCGTATTCGGAACTGGCGGCGCTGACCGGCACGCCCTGTACTTTCGCAGCTTCGTTGAGCGCAGTGAGGAAGCTGCGATAGCGATCCAGATCATCGATGCTGTAGACGGCGTTGTCGTGTTCGCGGATGCCCGTGCGCGGATTGAGCGGCGGCTGCGGGGCGCCATTGGCGTCACGTGCGCGATCGATGAGATAGAATTCCAGTTCCAGTGCGACGACGGGCGTCAACCGCAACTCGGCGAATCGGTCGAGTGCATGCTCCAGCGCCGCGCGCGGCTCGCCGGCAGTCGGCGTGCCGTCTTCGTTGCGCATGGTGGTGAGCATCTGCGCCCGTCTGGGCCCTTCTGCCCAGACGAGGCTGATCGATCCGGGTACGGGCCAGGCCGTTCCGTCCGGATCGCCGTCGCCAAAGCCCCGGCCAAACGGGTTCACCATCTCGCCTTTTGCGTCCATGAGGTAGACAGACTTCGGCAATTGCATGCCGCTTTCGAACAGCCTGTGCGCGTCGGCAATCGGCAGGCGCTTGCCGCGGATTGCGCCGCAGATATCGACGAGAATTGCGTCGACGAACTCGAGTTCGGGGGCGCGCTGCATCAGCGCCTCGAATTCGACGCGCGCGCGCTCGACGAACGCCGGCCGGGCAAAACTCGGAATCGATGCAGCCTTGTTCATGATTGAAGTATACGCCGCTATCCGCTTGCCAGAAAGCTAACGCCAGACGCGCCAGCAGATTGCGCGAATGGCGCACCCCGCCTAGTTTTCAGCAAGTTTTGTCCCGGAGTGCACAATGAAGTTGCCGTACAGCCTGGCCGCCGTCGCTATCGCGTCAGTACTCGTCGCCTCGTGCGGACAGAACGGATCCAACTCAGGCGACAGCGCAAAGCCCGCGTCACTGTTCCAGTGGGAAGACTACATGAACCCACCCTTCTACGCGGACTACGAAAAACAGTATGGCGAGAAACCCAACATCACCATGTTCGCGGACGAAGACGAGGCCTTCGCCAAGATGCGCGCCGGATTCAAGCCCGACGTGATGGGTCCCTGCTACTACGAGTTCCCGCGCTGGAAAGAAGCCGGACTGCTGCAGCCGATCGACACGACAAAATTGAAGAACTGGAGCAAGATCTCACCCACCTTGCGCAACCTGCCCGGCATCAACGCCGGACCCAACAAGGTTTGGTTTGTGCCTCACTATTGGGGCAACACGTCGATCACGTTCCGCACCGACCTCGCGCCCGAGTACGTCAAATCGCAGAGCTGGAACATCCTGTTCGATCCAAAATACAGGGGCCGCGTGTCAGTGCTCGACGGCGTGGACGACACCGTGCCGTTCATCGCGCACATGATCGGAATCGATCCCTACAACATGACGCCGGCGCAGTACGAACAACTGAAGGCCAAACTGCGCGACGTCGTGAAGCAGTCGCGCCTGATCTCGAGCGAGGACACTGCGCTCACCCAGGGCCTCGCATCGGGGGAGATCGTCGCGGCCATGTCGTGGCGCATCGTCTATTCGACATTGCACAGGGAAGGAAAACCGGTTGCTTACATGAATCCGCCGGGCGGCATGTTCACCTATGTCTGCGGGCTGGTGATGCACAAGGATCCGTCCGACGAAGCCAAGGCTCTGGCGCTGATCAACTCGTCAATTTCGGACAGCGCGGCCAGCTACACCATCGAACATATCGGCGACGAACCGGCCAATGAGGATGGCTTGAAGAACGTTTCGGACGCCACGTTCGAAAATCTGGGGTTGTCGCGCGACGTCGAAACGTTTCTCAAGAGCGGCATTTTCCAGAACAGGCTGAAAAACAAGGATCGAATTGTCAACGACTGGACGGAGATTCGCGCCGGCCTCTAGCCGCGTGCCGCGCGTCGTCCGAACATGCGCCAGAACCAGGACCGGTTGCGCGCCTTGGTGCGCTCGACCATTTCCTGCCGCTCGGCGGGAGTTAGGGCAGCCAGGCTTTCCGCCATCATTGCGATGTTCTCTCGTTCCAGTGCGCCGTCGGCGCTGCTGACGTCGGCGAGAGTCTTGTTGAACAGTTCAGGTGAAAAGTCTGTCCTGCCGAGTGCGTGGAACGCTTCCTTGCGCGCAAGAAGAGCGGCGGCCCGAAGAGCCCGTATCTTCGGCGTGTGCGCATCGATGATCGCCTGAACGCGATCGCGCTCCGCCGGCACGGCTTCCATGACGGTGCGAGGTGCCAGGACGCCGCCGGCGCCGATCTCGGGAACGCGGTGCGCCGCTCGATAAATCACAAGCGCGAAAATCGGCACGAGCGCGATGTTCAGACACAGCGACACGATGAGGAGGATGCTTCTGGACCGCAGTGCGGGCGTCTCGCTCATCTCAGATGCCCTGCCCCGCATCGATGTCCGGAGTGCCATCGAGCGCAAAAACGCCACCCGATGCCGAGTCCGCGCGCGGCTCGTCCAGCGGCGTTACTGCGGCGATGCCAAGCCCGATGGCTAGCGCCAGCATCAGGGCGAACGCAGGTTGCCAGGCGGGAACGCCGGGCCACACGAATTCCGCGGCGGCGCGAAGGATGTTTTGTAGCGAATGCCGTTGCGATACGCGCGCGAAATCGGCGAGGAGTTTGTGTTCCAGAGCGGTGGGAACCGGCTCCGAGCCGGCCAGCACGAGGCTCTGATCGAGACGTCGGGCTTCCGCGGCAAGCGCCTGCGCCGACGAACTTGAGCGCAGCACCTGTTCCGCCGCGTCGCGTTCCGCCGCCGGCCAACGGGCCGGGTTGGCGCCGTAAGCGCCGATCAGCACGGCGAACCGCTCTTCGCTCATTCCAGGTTCGTTAACCACCGACATGCCCCAAAGCTCCTAATCGCCCTTCAAGTGCAGCAAACGTGCCCGAAGTGTCCTGCGCCCCCGCGCCAGCAACAACTCCAAAGCTTCAACGCTGATCCCGAGGATCTCCGCCGCTTCAATATTGCCGCACTCCTGATAATGGCAAAGCTGGATCGCGGCCCGCTGCCTTTCCGGAAGCGCCCGGAGAACGTCCTCAATCTGGCCGGAGAGGATCGCATTTTCGAGACTTTGGGCTGGTCCGGGCGCGGGATCGACCACTTCGAGCGCCTCATCGAGTTGGGCGGTGGGGCGGCGGCGAAGCCGGTCGTAACACTTGTTCAGGGTCACCCGATAAAGCCAGGTCTCAAACTTGGCGCGGCCGGGCTGCCAGCGCGCCGCGTGTGTCCAAAGACGCATGAACGCGTCCTGAACGGCGTCTTCTGCTTCGACAGGGTCAGACAGCATGCGCCTCGCCAGCGCCAGCATCTTGGGAAGGTGACGGGTCATCAATATTTGCGCGGCGGCGCGATCGCCGGCCCCGACGCGCGTGACCAGCTCAGCATCCGGATCGATCATCATCCCGGGCCAAGGATCCCCAGTGCCTGTTTCAACTTCAACGGCGCGCCCTTGATTTCCCGTCGGCCAGAGCCTTGTCGATCAGGCGAAGCAAGTTCTTTCGCTGGGCAATCGTGGTCGCCGGGAGACGATCGAAGTCATCACCTTCCAGACGGACGTCGGCGAAGAGCCCTTGTTCACCCAGTTCGTGGAAGTGCAGGAATGCGCGGCCGCCGCGATAGAAGGTGCCGCGGGACTTTTCCTTCAGGTCCTCCCGCTTGCGGATGTCTTTCAGAAACGGCTCGAGCCGCTTCAGTGCATCGGCGCCGGCATGCTTCATGACGAAATTGGACCGGGAATCGGCGCCGAGAGCAAGTCCGGAAAACGACAAGGGCGGAAGCGGCTTTTCAGCCATTTCCGCCCTTGCCCAATTCACGCCTTGAGGCTGGTTACAGCACGCCGCGCTTATGCTCACCGATGACGATGCGGCCCGGATTAAAGGCCGCCTTGAACACGCCGAGCGCCTTGCGGGGCTCTGCGTCGCCGCACATGAACACATCGAATGCCGCATAGCCCTTTTCCGGCCATGTGTGGACGCTGATGTGGCTCTCCGCAAGAACGGCAACACCAGAGATGCCGCCGCCTTCACAGAAAGTGTGCAGGTGAATATGCAGGAGCGTCGCTCCTGCGGCCTTCACCGCGTCGATCAGCGCTGTTTCGATACGGTCACGGTCGTTCAGACCTTCCGCTTCCCACAGGTCGATGATCAGGTGACTGCCCGCGTAGGTCAGACCGTTGCGGGTGATGAAGTGGTCTTTTTGATCGTCGTTGACCGGAGGGGCAACGACTTCACGAACGGTCTTCGCCGAAGTCCGGACGCGAGGCGCCCTTGCTTCTTTGGTCGCCGCAACAAGTTCGAAGTCTAGCCATTTCGGGCACCTACCCTGTTAGAGTTGACACCTGCGCCTTGGCCTTACGGACTTCCGGACGCGTCTCAAGAAGAAAGCGGCGGACGGAAGGCCGCCTCGCCGCTTTGTTCCCTCGCGGGAACGGGGGAAATATATGCACGTGGCCCCTTCATGCAAGAAATTTTGTCACCCAATCGTCAATTTTTTCTTCACGAGGGTCTGAGAGACACACTCTCAACTCCTCTCCGAGCGCGCCGTAGAAGGCGCTCGCCGAACTTTTCCCACTGTCACAAACCCGCGGAGCCAAGCGATGTCGAGCAGTTTCAAGGAGCGTCTCCACAAGGGCTACGCCCAGTCGATGGAACTCTCTGGTAAGCCAATCGTTGAGGAAAAGAGCCAGTTTCAGCGCATCAAGATCTTCGACAGCGTCGCCAACGGGCGCGTCATGGTGCTCGACGACATCGTCCAGATCACCACGCGCGACGAGAGCGCCTACGCCGAAATGCTGACGCATTTACCTCTTCTTGAGCATGGCAAGGCGAGCCGGGTGATGATCGTGGGCGGCGGCGATCTGTCCATCGCCGACGAGGCGCTGAAGCACAAAGGCGTCAAGGAAGTCGTTCTCGTCGACATTGACGGGCGAGTCGTCGAGCTCTGCCGGGAGCATTTCGCCGAGATCAACGCCAAGGCGTTCAAGGACAAGCGCCTCAAGATCGAGATCGCCGACGCCTTTGAATATCTCGGAAGGCCCGAAAACAAAGGCCGTTTCGATCTCATCGTCGCCGACCGCCCCGATCCCGTCGGTCCAGGCAAGGCGCTGTTCGGCGAGACGTTCTACGACCGCGTGAAGGCGGCGTTGAAGCCAGGAGGTTTTGCCACCTTTCAGACCGGCGTGCCGTTCTACCAGCCGGGGGAGATCACCGAGGCGCTCGACGAGCTTCGCGAGTTCTTTCCCCAGTCCGGGCTCTATCTCACGGTCGTGCCCAGCTACATCGGCGGCTTCATGGCCCTCTCCTGGGCCGGCAAGGGCAAAAAGCTCGGTACGCCGGCCGGTGTTCGCAAAGCTGCGGCGGCGTTCAAGAAATCACGCATCAAGACGGACTATTACAACGCCGAAATCCACGCCGCGTCGTTCGCGTTGCCGGAGTGGATCAGGCGGCTGGCGCGCTGAGCGTGACGCTGGCGCCGGATCAGCGCGAGCAGTCCCTCTATGAGCGACTGAGCGCGCTGGGCATCGCCTGGTCGACGCACACGCACGCGCCCGTCTTCACCGTCGAGGAGGCCGCCGCGCTGTACGCCAGCCAGCCCGGGGGCCACACCAAGAACCTCTTCTTGAAGGACAAGAAGGGCGGTCTGTGGCTCGTAGTGGCGCGCGATGAGCTTCGGGTCGACCTCAACGCTCTCGCCAAGGATCTCGGCGCGCCGCGCTTCTCTTTCGGCTCGCCCGAGCTGCTGATCGAGACGCTCGGCATTGAGCCCGGATCGGTGACGCCCTTCGCGGTGATGAATGACAAGGCGGGGAAAGTCCGGCTTGTGGTCGACGAAGGCATGCTGATGCTTTCGCCGCTCAATTTTCATCCGCTGCGCAACGATCGCACGACTGCCATTACTCCCGCCGACCTTCTCAAGTTTGTCCGTGCCTGCGAGCATGAACCGGTTATCGCAAGACTGGCGGAGCGCGCATGAACCAAGTCGAACCGCTCGGCGGGCACACGCTCACCGGCCGCTTCATCGCCCTGGAGCCGCTGGAACAGGGTCACCTGCCCGCGTTGATCGCTGCGGGCCGCGATCCGTCCATCTGGACCTACATGCCACATGATGTGTCTGACGGCGTCGGACCGATGCTGAGGGGTATACTGTCGGAAAATATTGAGGGCCGGATGATCAGCTTTGCCGTCCGCCGGCTTTCCGACGGCGCTTTGGTCGGCTCGACGTCCTACATGAACATCGTGCCGGAGCACGCGCGTGTCGAAATCGGCGCAACGTGGTATTCGCCCGACGCCCAGGCCACGGCGGTGAATCCGGAGGCGAAATATCTTCTCTTCAGCCACGCGTTTGGCGCGCACTACAACCGCGTCGAGCTCAAGACAGATTCGAAGAACGCTCGCTCGCGCGCGGCGATGGCGAAGATGGGCGCCAAGGAGGAAGGAACGTTGCGCAGTCATATGTGGGTGCCGCAAGGTTACTTCCGCGACACGGTCTATTTCTCGGTAATCGCCAGCGAGTGGCCGCCGGTAAAAGACAAATTCGAAGCGAGGCTGGCAGCTTTTCGGCTGAGTTAGCTCTTCAGCCAGTCCGGCTGTTTCAACCCGAAGTGGCGTTGCAGCACGGTCTCGGCCCGCTCTAGTGCGCCTTCGACCCAACCCTGCGCGAAGGAATAAGCCTCGCCGCAAACAAAGAGATTTCTGCCGGCGAGCGGTTTGACGATCGCCTCGCCATCGGCAACCCCATCGTGGCCGAGCGCGTAATAGTGCCAGCCGCCGCCATAAGGATCGACGCCCCAGTTCTGGAATCGCGCGGCAAGTGGCTTAACGGATGTGTTGCCGATAACCAATTGTGCCTCGCGATGGACTTCCGCGGCGAGCGGCGAGTCACCCGCCAACATGCTGAAGCCGGACGGATCTGGCGAGGCCACGAGTGCATTCCATGTCGCGACGGAATTCTCGTCACAATAGGCCATCAGCACGCCGAAACCGTTGCTAGGCTCGCTCGCCGGGCGCGATGTCTCGGAACCGAGGCAGTAGAATTGCCGCGCCGGCAAGTCGGTGATGGATCGTCCTTCGACAATGCCGTGATCGCGCCACCACGGCCGCTCGTACAGCAACAGACTCTTGCAGGCCGGAATCGGCGTGACCGATGAAATCAGGTTTGAAAAGCGCGGCTGTCGCGCGTCGGGAAAATCGGCGATGGCTTCCAACGCCATTCGCGGCAGCGCGAGTATGACCGCGGCCGAAGTAATGGCCGTGAGGCGCTTGTTCCGATCCTGGAGTCCAAGCCGAAAGCCCGCCTGGGTTTGCCGCAGGCTGACCAGCCGCTCGCTCATCGCCAGGCCAGAGCCAGATCTGGCGGCCCCATCCGCCAGCGACAGCGGTAATTGCTGATAGCCGTCCGCGAGAGTGTTGAACGGTTTGTCCTCGTCGTCGTGGACAAAATAGTAGTCCAGTTCGTCCAGGCCCGTTTCGCCTTCGATCCAATCGTCATATCCGGAAGCGTCCTCGGTAAACGCCAATTCTTCGGCGCTCATACCCTCGAGCAGCAAATCCCGATTGGACCAGTCCTTGAGCAGTTTGCCTTTGAAGCGGTAAGCCGCGCGCACCTTTCGCCAGTCCGCAGGCGACATGTGCGCCGCATTGGGCAACACCTTGGCGATCGCACGGTCAAAGAAGGTAGCACCCGGCGCCTGATCCGCATCCGGAATGCGATAGGGAAAACGCGCATGGCCGTTGTGCACCTGCTTCAGCGAGTAGTTCCGGCCGCGAAGCATCATCCTGTTGGCATCGTGGTCGATCGGATAATCTCGTGTCTTGAGGTCCAATTTCCGTGCGAGCCCCGAAACATGGCGATGGGCATCCAGGAACCGCATACCGCCGAGCTCGGCAATGAGGTGCGGTGCCTGGGGAAAGGCAACGGAGCGAAGACGGCCGCCGATACGGTCGCCAGCCTCGAACAGGCGTACCCGCAGCTCGGGCCGTTCCTGCCGCAATCGCCACGCGGCGTACGTACCGGCAGCGCCGGCGCCGACGATCGCAACTTCGACATCGGGAGCAGAGTCGGCACGCGTCACGCCACCGGCAATAGTCAGGGCCGCCGCTGAACCGACGAACTCGCGTCGCGAAATTCTCATCGCCGCTAGATCGGGTTCTTGTTCAGGACCGCGAGGCGGTCACGATAGAACTTCGTCAAGCACGGAACTGCCGCGGCGCCCACGCAGGTATGGTTGCGCAATGCGACCCAATCGCGCTGCGACTGCAACAGATTCTGCTTGTCTGCCGGTTGGTAGGCGTAGTGCATCTTGGTCTGGTAGATTTCGGCGACCTGCCGGTCCAGCCGCGCCACGGCTGCATCGGAGCAAATCGCGTGCTCGATCATGCTTGCAGCTTTGCGGCAATCGAAGGACGGCGCAGGCGCTCGCCAGTCGGGACGGATCACGTCCCGCAGCGCAGACAGCGGAATCATCACGTCCTGCGGACCGGCGGCATAAGACGCGACCTGATAAGGTGGGAAGTAGATGTGGAGCCGGTTCGGCAGCCAGACGAAGTGCTTGAAATTGTCGGCAAGCGGTCCTGCACCGCCGGCAATCGTCTCCGGATCTGAAGCCGCATCAGGACCCGAGCCGATCGTCCGGTCGAGGGTGGCGATCGCAAGCTGGCTGATGCGGGAAATGCCGCGCGAGCCATCCATGATCTCGGGCAAGAAGACCTGCGCGCCGTCGGGAAGCAGAAAGTCTAAAGTAGCGTAGTCGCTGTTCGGATGTGCCCCGCCGGCGTAGGCGGACTGCGTGAAGACGACCGCGAACATTTGCCCGTCATTGCGCTCGACCTGATAGGTCACCTCCATCGTGTACGCGTCTTCTTTCGGATCCTTGTCGACAGCCGACTGCTTGAAGGCGTCGACTGCCTGGCGCGCCCATGCGAGCACCGCAGAGTCGATCGCCCGGTTTCCCGTCTGGGGATATTGGACGGAGACATCGATGTCCCTTGTCTTGATCACGATGGATTTCCTTGCGACCGGAAGTCCGTCCGCGTCGGCGGGAACCGCGAACGGAAGCCAAAACGCAAGCGCCAATACCGCCCACCAATATCTCGTCATGGTCTTTCCCCTGTTTGCGCCGGGGATCGTGAAGGTCCCGGATGACCGCTTCAAGGCGGGAAACCGGCGGATCGCCGCACCAAGCTCTTTTCTTTCGCCACGCCAGCGCCCATCTTCCCGACAGAACAACAGAGAGACAGTTCCATGGCATTGATTGGTCCCACGGGACGCCCCGTTTCCGCGCCCAAGCCCGCTGGAGAGCAGCCCGCAGCAGCCGGCGCCGCCAGCCCCCATATCAAGGACAGCGGTCTGGAGACATTTGCGGCCGATGTTCTGGACGCCTCGCGCGAGGTTCCCGTGATCGTCGATTTCTGGGCGCCCTGGTGCGGACCCTGCAAGCAGCTTGGTCCGGCGCTGGAAAAAGCGGTCACTGAGGCCAACGGCGCCGTGAAGCTCGTCAAGGTGAATATCGACGAGAACCAGGAGATTGCGCGCCAGTTGCGGATTCAGTCGATACCGACAGTCTACGCCTTCAAGAACGGCCAGCCGGTCGACGGCTTTATGGGTGCACTCCCTGACAGTCAGGTGCGAACCTTCGTCCAGCAGCTCGCGGGTGGCGGCCATGGCGGCCACAACCACGCGGCGGAGGTTCTCGCGGCAGGGGATGAAGCCTTTGCGGCCGGCGACATCGGCATGGCGGCTCAGGCCTTTGGTCACGTCCTGCAGGATGAGCCGGGCCACCCCAAAGCGGTTGCCGGGCTTGCCCGGTGCTACCTCCAGACCGGCGACATCGAGCGCGCGAAGGCGACGTTGCAGCTTGTGCGCCCGGACGGCGCCACGGACGAAGCGGTGCGAGCGGTCGAAGCGGAACTCAAACTGCGTGAACAGGCGAGCGCAGCCGGCGACCTTCCCGAATTGACGGCAAAGCTCGAAGCCGATCCGAACAATCACCAGGCGCGCTACGACCTCGCGCTGGCTCTGGACGCGCGAGGCGACCGTGACAGCGCGCTGTCGGCGCTTCTGGAGATCGTCAAGCGTGACAGAAAGTGGAACGAGGAAGCCGCGCGCAAACACCTGGTGACGTTGTTCGAGGCGATGGGCCCGACTGACCCGCGCACCATCGACGCGCGCCGCCGCCTTTCGGCTATACTCTTTTCCTGAGGACCCATGGCAGGCCGCTACCACAACATCGACGATCTTCCCAAGACGCTGGCGATCTTCCCGCTGACGGGCGTTCTGCTACTGCCGCGCGGTCAACTGCCTCTCAACGTGTTCGAGCCGCGATATCTGGCGCTGGTCGAGGCGGCGCTTTCTGGCAGCCGCCTGATCGGCATGATCCAGCCCACCGAACATGAAGAGAAAGCGCTGACGCCAAAGCTTTCCGCGATCGGTTGCGCCGGACGCCTGACGGGATACCGCGAGACCGATGACGGTCGATATCTCATCACGCTGACCGGGATCTGCCGTTTCCGCGTGACTGAAGAGGTTCGCACAGACACGCCCTACCGGCAGGTCATCGCGGATTACGCACCTTTCGCAGGCGATCTGGCAGAAGGAAACGACGGCGAGTTTCCGCGTGAACGGCTTCTCGCCGCGCTCAACGAGTATCTGGCGCGCCGCGATCTGAAAGCAGACTGGCGCAGCGTCATGAACGCACCGGCCGAGACGCTGGTAAATGCACTGGCAATGCTCTGTCCGTTCGAACCGGCGGAGAAACAAGCTTTGCTGGAGGCGCCGGGGTGGCAAGAACGCGTCAGCACGCTCCTCGCGCTGCTGGAGATGGCGAGCGCCTCGCGCGGCTCGAATACGGTGAACTGAAGCGATGGAACCGGACCGCAAATTGCTCGAAATTCTGGTGTGTCCGGTCACGAAGGGCCAGTTGCGCTTTGACCGCGAAAAACAGGAACTGATCAGTCCGCAGGCCGGCCTCGCCTTTCCCATCCGCAACGGGATTCCGATCATGCTGGCCGGCGAAGCGCGTGAACTGACCGATGCAGAGCGGGACGCCAAATGAGCGGAGCCGCCAAGCGACCGTGGCCGACCGAGTTGCGTCTCAGCAACGACAGGGCGCGCCTCACTGTCGTCTTCGACACAGGCGAGCAGTTCGTGCTGCCGGCCGAATATCTGCGCGTGGAATCGCCGAGTGCCGAAGTGCAGGGCCATGGCGCGGGCCAGAAACAGATCGTGACGGGCAAGGAACGCATCAAGATCGACGCGCTTGAGCCTGTCGGGAACTATGCCGTCCGCATCAAGTTCGACGACGGGCACGATACCGGACTTTTTAGCTGGGACTA
This sequence comes from uncultured Alphaproteobacteria bacterium, assembly GCA_963741725.1. Taxonomy (GTDB): domain Bacteria; phylum Pseudomonadota; class Alphaproteobacteria; order Micropepsales; family Micropepsaceae; genus Rhizomicrobium. The sequence continues at coordinate 99,899 of CAVUJC010000004.1, forward strand.
TCTTCACGAGCTGGGCCGCGAGCAGCGCGAAAAGTGGGCTGCCTATTTGAAGGCGCGGCGCTAGACTTGGCCTCATGAACGACAAGCCTGAGAGGAAAAGCGGCCAGTCTCGCGAGTTCACGCCGGGAAGCATCGTGCGCGTGAAGCCGGGACGGCGATTGGCGGTCATGAAGGGCCAGGACCGCTCGCGCTGGACCGACATCTATCACGCGGTGCTGAACGCCCCCTGGTGGGCGTTCTTCATCGGGCTGGCCGCGTTCTTTGCCACTATTAATGTCGTGTTCGCGCTGTTTTATCTGGCCGAACCCGGATCGCTCGAGCATGCGCGGCGCGGGAATTTCTGGGACGCGTTCCTCTTCAGCGTCCAGACCATCGGCTCAACCAACTACACGGTCTTCTCGCCGCAAACGATCTACGCGAACATCGTCGTCTGCGTCGAAGCGTTTTTCGGCATTCTCACAATTGCACTGTTCACGGGCATCATCTTCGCGCGCTTTTCGCGACCTTATGCGCGAGTCGTTTTCTCGAAAGTGGCGATCATCACGCCCTTCGATGGCGTTCCGACATTGATGTTCCGCGCCGCCAACCAGCGCGGCAACCAGATCCTGGACGCCGCCATCACGCTGACCGTCGCTCGCAATCAGACGACAAAGGAGGGCCTGAGGATGCGCCGGTTCGAGGAACTGAAGCCGGTGCGCGAGCGTACGTCGTTGTTCGCGCTGTCCTGGACGGTCATGCACAGGATCGACGAAACCAGCCCGCTCTACGGCATCACGCCGGACATGTGCGACGACAGCCAGCTGGAAATCATCGCGCTTTTGAGCGGGATGGATGAGACTCTCGCGGACCGCATCTATGCGCGCCACTCCTACGTGCCGGACGAACTGCTCTGGGACCATCGTTTCGTTGATGTTCTTTCGATCGCCAACGGACGCCGAGTCGTTGATTTGACGCGGTTTCATGACACGGTGCCGCTGTCTGAGGTTACGACTTGAGCCCGTGGGGTTGGGCCTTTATGGTCCGCCCGCTATGGAACCCTTCAAGAAGCTTTCGGGCGTCGCGGCGCCCCTGAACATGATCAATGTCGACACCGACATGATCATCCCCAAGCAATTCCTCAAGACGATCAAGCGCACCGGGCTTGGCTCGGCTCTGTTCCACGAGATGCGGACGCGGCCTGACGGGAGCGAAAACCCTGACTTCGTGCTGAACAAGCCTGCCTACAAGAAGGCCCAGATCCTCGTCGCCGGCGCCAATTTCGGCTGCGGCTCGAGCCGCGAGCATGCGCCCTGGGCTCTTCTCGACTTCGGCATCAGGTGCGTGATCGCGCCGAGCTTTGCCGACATCTTCTACAACAACTGTTTCAAGAACGGCATTCTGCCGATCGCCCTGCCGCAGTCCGAGATCGACAAGCTGATGGACGATGCCGAGCGCGGCTCCAACGCCGTCATATCGGTTGATCTCGAGGCACAGGAAATTCGTGGTCCGGACGGTGGCTGCATCAAATTCGACGTCGATCCCTACCGCAAACAATGCCTGATGAACGGCTGGGACGATATCGGCCTGACCCTGCGCAACGAAACCAAGATTTCCGATTTCGAGGCAAAGCGCAAAGCGCAGATGCCGTGGGCGTGAGGCGAACATGAGCGATGCGGTACTGCGTGAACTCAAGGACGGTCTGCTGACGCTGACGCTGAACCGGGCCGACAAGCTAAATGCGCTCAGCTTCGAGAGCTTCAAGAATCTGGCCGCCGCGGTCGATTTTGCCCACGCCAATCTCGACAAGGTCGGATGCGTTCTCCTGCGCGGCGCCGGCCGCAGCTTCTGCGCCGGCAACGATCTGGGCGATCTCGGCGGCGTCTTCAACGACGGCGACAATTCCAAGTTCCGCAGCGACACAGTTGAGCGGCTGGCGAGCCTGCCGATGCCTGTCGTCGCCATCGTACAGGGCCACTGCCTCACCGGCGGCCTCGAACTGGCTCTTGCCGCCGACATCATCATCGCCGGCGAAAGCGCGAAATTCGGCGACACGCATGGAAAATGGGATCTGGTGCCCGTGTGGGGCCTCAGCCAGCGCCTGCCGCGCCGCATCGGCCGCGCCAAGGCACTCGAGATGTCATTCACGGCGAGGCACTTCTCCGGCCGGCAGGCTGAGGCGATGGGACTTGCCAACATTTGCGTCCCCGATGCCGAGCTCGAGACGACGGCCACGGAGTTCGTGAAGGACGTGCTGGCGAATTCCTGGCGCTCCAGCCGCGCGATAAAGAAATTGATCGACGACACGGACGGCATGCCGCTCAAGGCCGGTCTCGCACACGAAGTTCATCGCAGCGAAGGTCGCGGCCCTGAAACGGCAGAACGCCTCGCCAGGATGCGGAAATAGCTTATGTCCTACAAAATCCTCTTCACGCCGGGCGATGGCATCGGCCCCGAAGTCATCGAGGACACACGCCGCGTGCTCGGATGGTTCTCACAGAACCGCAACATGTCCTTCGAGACGGAAGACGCCCCGATCGGCGGTATTGCCTATGAGATGCTCGGAACGCCCGAACCGGATTCGACGATCGCCAAGGCGAGGGCCGCGGATGCTGTCATGTTCGGTGCCGTCGGCGGACCGAAGTGGGACACACTGCCCTTCGACAAGAAACCGGAACGCGGCCTTCTCCGCCTGCGCAAGGATCTCGGACTGTTCGCCAATCTGCGGCCCGCAATCTGCTTCGACGCGCTGAAGGATGCATCGAGCCTGAAGCCGGAGCTCGTGGCAGGTCTCGACATTCTCATCGTGCGCGAACTCACCGGCGGCGTTTATTTCGGAGAGCCGAAGGAAATCACCACCCTTCCCGACGGCCAGCAGCGCGCCGTCGACACGCAGGTCTACACCACCAGCGAGATCGAGCGCATCGCGCGTGTCGCCTTCGAACTTGCACGCCTGCGCGGCAAACGCGTCCTGTCGGCCGAAAAGAACAACGTCATGGTCTCCGGCGTTCTCTGGAAGCAAGTCGTGCAGCGCGTGCACGACAAGGAGTTTCCGGACGTCCAGCTCTCGCACATGCTGGCGGACGCGCTCGCCATGCAGCTTGTGCGCAATCCCAAACAGTTCGACGTGATCGTGACCGACAATCTGTTCGGAGACATCCTCTCCGACGAGGCCGCGCAGCTCACCGGATCGCTCGGCATGCTGCCGAGCGCCTCGCTCGGCGCCAAGGACGCGAGCGGCAGGCAGCTTGCGCTGTACGAGCCGATCCATGGAAGTGCGCCGGACATTGCCGGCCAGGGCCTGGCCAATCCGATCGCCTGCATTCTCTCGTTCGCGATGTGCCTGCGCTATTCGCTCGGCCGCGGCGACGATGCGGCGCTTCTCGAGAAGGCGGTCGAACGCACATTGGCAGGAGGCTTTCGCACCGCCGACATCATGCAGCCCGGAATGACCAGGGTCGGCACGACGGCGATGACGAGCGCGATCCTGAAAGAACTCGGCAAGCTCGCCCGCTAAGGCTCGATCACCACTTTGCCGATGACGCTGCGGTCCTGCAGCGTGCGCATGGCATCGACCGCGCGTTCAAGCGGGAAGCGTGCGTGGACGTGCGGTCGTATCTTTTTTTCGGCGAGAAGCTTCATGATCGCGAACATGTTCTCGCGGCCCTTCTGTGGAAACTTGCGGCCATACTCGCCGGCGCGCACGCCCATGATCGAATAGCCTTTGATCAGCGGCATGTTTACGCTGACGGTCGGAATGCGCCCCGACGTGAAGCCGATGATCGCGATACGTCCGTCGAAGGCGATGCAGCGGGTCAACTCGTCGAACACATCGCCGCCGACAGGATCGTAGATCGACGTTCGCGCCCTCCCCGCCTGTGATTTCCTTGACGGCTTCACGAAAGCCCGTCGATGGCAGGACATGATCGGCGCCATAGTCCTTCAGGAAAGCACGTTTTGTTTCGGTGGATGCCGTAGCAATGACCTTGGCGCCAAGCACCTTGCCGAGATCGACGGCCGCAAGCCCGACGCCACCGGCGGCGCCATGCACCAGCAGCCACTCGCCCGCCTGGAGCTGCGTGCGCCGCACATGCGAGACGTATGCCGTCAGATAAGCGACGGTGAAGCTGGCGGCTTCCGCATAGCCGACGCCGTCAGGAATTCTGCGCAACGCCGCTGCGGCGGTCTGCATCTCCTGGGCATAGGAACCATTGCCGCCGCAGATCACGCGGTCGCCGACCTTCACGCTCGTAACGCCGCTTCCGACCGCGATCACGTCGCCGGCCGCCTCGCTTCCCGGCGTGTAGGGCAGCTCCGGCTTGTGCTGGTACTTGCCCTGCGCGGTCAGGATGTCGGGAAAATTGACCGCCGCGGCGCGGATGCGGATTCGCGCCTGTTGCGGCCCGATCGGTGGCAACTCGATATCTTCAAGTTTGAGAGCGCCGATGTCGTCGTTGATTTCGCGGCAGACGATGGCCTTCACGCGGTACCCGTCTTTGCTGCGGGGTGCTCGGCGTGCGGCAGCGTGCGAATGCCGCCGAGGAACAGGGCGGTGGCGAAGTTCGCGGCGGCGAGAGGATCGCGCTTGTCGCGCAGGATCATGCGCTCGCCGACTTCGAACGCGACGCCGACGATCGCCGCCATGAGGAAGTCGGCGTCGACCGGCGGGAACAGGCCCTCCTTGATCGCCTTTTCGATGTCCTCGCGCAGCTCTTCGAACCCGGCGATGACTTCCGGCGTGTCGAGGCGGACGCGGGTTGTGTCGGCGGTGTGACGGATGGTGCGGAAATTGACGTGATCGTCGGCGACGAACTCCATGAAAGTACGGAAGGTGCTCGAGATGAACTCCTCCACCGTCTTGGCCTTGTTGCGCTCCTCGCGCAGGCGCGGACGGATGGCGAGCGCAACATCGTCCCGGATCGCCTGGTAAACTTCTTCCTTGGATTTGAAATAGTTATAGAACGTGCCCGACGCGAGCGGCGTGGCGCGGATGATGTCGCGCACAGTCGTGGCACCGAAGCCGAGTTCGGCGAAGACCTGGCGGGCCGCCTCGAGGATCAACTCGCGGTTCTGAACCTTGGTCTGCTCACGCTTTCCGAGCGGCTCGGCCCGTAGCGACGGCTTGGCGAGAATGGTTTCCATGAAGGTCCCAGTCAGGAGAACGCGGGCCGATTTTAGTCATTCATGACACGCCGTCAATTTTTATCGCAGGCCGACGGCATCCTTCCCACTATATATAGCGGGACAAAATGGAGGGAACACAACGTACTGTTTTCGACTTGTTCGTCGCTGGGGACAAGCACCCGCGTTTTGAAACAAATTTCGCGCGCAGGGATCTCGGACGACCGACGTCCGGGCCTGCGGCAGTGGCCATGTAGGGAGCGACCCGGCGGGCGGCAAGGTGCCCCTTTGACAGAAGGTGAGGCACACCCTCACCTAGAAATATGACCGAAGCCCGACATGACATGGAAGCGCTCATGCGCGCGCAGGGGAGCACGCCCTTCATCCAGGCGCTGGGGGCCGAAGTGATCGGCGCCGAACCCGGCAAGTCGACGATGCGTCTGCCATACCGCGCCGACATTGTCGGCAATCCCGATACGGGCGTCGTCCATGGCGGCGTCATCACCGGCCTGCTCGACCACGCGTGCGGCATGGCCGTCGGCTCGGCGCTCGGCGTCGGAGCGGGCGCTGCTTCGTCCAGCACGATGCGCGGCATCGCCACGCTCGACCTGCGGATCGACTACATGAAGGCGGCCAAGCCGGGCGTCGACATCTTCGTCTTTGCGGAATGCGTGAAGATCACCCATCAGATCGTTTTCGCGCGCGGCAAGGCCTATCAGGAATCTCAGGACGATCTCATCGCCTCGGCAACCGGCGCCTTCATCATCACCGAACTGCGTCCCGCAGACGTGAAGGCGTAGCGATGGAACTTCTCGCACGCGCCGCCCGTGAAGGCGTTGCACCCGACATTCATGCCCTGGTAGCGGCAGTTCCCTACTGCGCCTTCCTGGGCGTAACCGCGAAACTCGAGGGTGACAGAATCGTTCTGGAAATGCCCTTCGCCACCAAGCTGATCGGCAACCCCGTCATTCCCGCAATCCACGGCGGCGTTATCGGCTCGCTGCTCGAGATGGCGGCTATCGTGCAAGCGGTGTGGGACACAAAGAGCGCGGCCTTTCCAAAGCCGGTCGATATCAACATCGATTATCTTCGGAGCGGCCGCGGCGTTACGACTTATGCCAGCGCCCGGCTTGCGCGGCAGGGCCGGCGTGTCGTCAACGTGCATTCGCAGCTCTGGCAGGAGGATGAGAGCAAGCCGATTGCCGCGCTGCGCGGGCATTTGTTGCTGCCCTAGGGACCTGCGCCGATCGCGTCGCTGACGCGCGCAAAACCGTCGCGCGACAGGCACTCCAGGAGTTCGCGCTTGATGCGCGCCACCAGTCCCGGCCCTTCATAGGCAAGCGCGGAATAAAGCTGCACGAGCGTCGCGCCGGCGCGCAGCTTGACGTATGCGTCTGCGCCCGACCCGACGCCGCCTGCGCCGATCAATATGAGCTTGCCGCCGACCCGTTGATGAACCTCGCGCAGAATCTGCGTCGACGCTTCGAACAGCGGCGCACCGGAGAGTCCGCCGGCCTCCCCGGCGAAGGGACTCTTCAGGGCGGCCGGCCTTGCGATGGTGGTGTTGGAGACGATCAGCCCTTCGATGCCGGAGGCGACCGCGACTTCGGCGATATCGTCGAGCGCATGTGCATCGAGATCGGGTGCGATCTTCAGCAGCAACGGAATGGACGGGGCTATACTGGCGCGCGCCTGCGTCACCGTCGCCAGAAGCCGGGTGAGTTCGTCACGGTTCTGCAGGCCGCGCAGTCCGGGCGTGTTGGGAGACGACACGTTGATCGTGACGTAGTCGGCGAGCGGCGCAAGACGCGTGAACGCGGCACGGTAGTCGGCGATGCGATCGGTCGAATCCTTGTTGGCGCCGATATTGATGCCGACGATGCCGTGGTGACGGCGTGCGGCTAGCCGGGCGGCGACCGCTTCCATGCCTTCATTGTTGAAGCCCATGCGATTGATGACGGCGCGGTCTTCGCTGAGGCGAAAGAGGCGCGGACGCGGATTTCCCGGCTGCGGGCGCGGCGTGACCGTGCCGCATTCGACAAATCCGAATCCGAACTTGAGCATCGCGTCGGGCACGTCGGCGTTCTTGTCGAACCCCGCCGCAAGACCAAGCGGATTCGGAAAGTCGCGTCCGAAGGCGCGCACGGCCAGGCGGACATCCGACGCCGCAGCCGTCGGGAGGACGCGGCGAAAACGTCCTCGCCAGCCGAATCGTCGCCAAATGCGCCGTTTCCGCCGGAAAAAGCCGAAGAACCGACGTCACGGCATCCAGAATCATGACGAATCCTCTAGACCAGACAGCAAAAGCAGTGGTAATTCCTACCGTTAATCGTTTTCTAGGAAGAATTACCCTTCACGGCGGACCAGCTTCTTATGGAGTTCAGGAATGCTGACTCATAGTCAAATCTGGGGCGCGATTGACGCGCTGGCGGCGCGGCACGGGCTTTCACCCTCCGGCCTTGCCAAGCTCGCCGGTCTCGACCCGACGACATTTAACAAGAGCAAGCGCGGCGGCGCCAATGGAAAGCTGCGCTGGCCGTCGACCGAGAGCGTGTCGAAGGTCCTGCGCGCCACCGGCGCGACGCTCGATGATTTCGTCATGCTTGTCGGACGCGAAGGCGCAGCGACGCGCTCCTATTCGCGCAGCGTTCCGCTCATCGGTTTGGCGCAGGCCGGCACGAGCGGCTATTTCGACGATTCCGGATTTCCCGCCGGCGCGGGCTGGGACGAGATCCCGTTTCCCGAACTCGCGGACGAGCACGCCTATGCGCTCGAGATCACGGGAGAATCGATGCTGCCGGTCTATCGCGACGGCGACCGCATCGTCGTCTCGCCGTCTGCCAGCGTGCGCCGCGGCGACCGTGTCGTGGTCAAGACCCAGGCCGGCGAAGTGATGGCAAAACAACTGTCGCGTCACACGGCGCAACGGATCGAACTGAAATCTTTCAACCCGGCGTTCGAGGATCGCGGCTTCGCGCTGGCCGACGTCGCATTCATGCATCGGATCATCTGGGCGAGCCAGTAGTCAGGGATATCCCTGGTACTTGTGCACGCGCGCGTCGAAGGCGCCACGGTCGCCGCCTTTCAACAGCACGGCCAATTCAGCGGCTCGCGATTTCGCGAGAGATTCGTACGCAGTCGCCGGCTTTTCCTTCGCGATGCGCGCGAACGCGTCTTCGATCTCATGGCGGAAACGATCGGCGTCATAGCCCGACAGCGACAGTGCATACTGGTAACGCACCGAGAGATTGTCGGGCGCAGACTTGAACGCAGCCGCGAATGCGGCAAGTCCCTTGTCCACGCTCGCGTCGTACAGCCAGCTCGCGAGACTGTCGCCGCCGGTGCGCACGATTTCCACGTTCCAGCCGCCGAGCGCGCCCAGCGCCCAGGGACTCTTCGGGTCCAGCGCGAGAGCGGCGTCGAGTTCGTCCTTCGCCTGGCCCGGATAATTGTGCGCGCGCGCCCACACCGGACCGACGATCCGCGCTTCGTAGCCCATCGCGACGGCGAGATAGACGTGGCCATCGGCCATACGCGGATCAGTTTCGATAGCTTTGCGCGCCAACTGCTCTGCGTGATGCAGGCAGTCGAGGCACGGCGCCGGCCGCGTCGTCGCGTCGGCCAGGGCGGCGCGCGCCGCGACGGTATATCCGCTGGCGGTGCCCGCCGCCGAGCCGGCCTTCATGGCTTCTTCATAGTGACCCGTCGCATAGATTTCGTACGGCGTCGCTGCGAGCGACGGCGAGACCCAGAGCGCGAAGAGTAGCGCGAGTGCAGGCTTCATGCGGCGGCGGTGAACTCGCCGGCCAGTGCGCGGCGGATGAGCGATGCCGTTTCGCGGCAACCATAAAGCGCGGCAAAGGAACCGAAACGCGGACCGGCCGATTGTCCAAAAAGCACTTCGTACAGCGCCTTGAACCAGTCGCGCAGCGGATCGAACGCGTGCAGCTTGCCGACTTCGTAGACGACGTCCTGGACCTTGGTTCCGTCACGCTCGTCGCCGAGCTTTTCGAAGCGCTCGGCCAGGTCGAGCAGTGCGGCGCGTTCCTTGTCGGTCGGCGCGCGATATTGCTTCGTCGGCTTCACGAAGTCTTCGAAGTAGCGGATCGCGAAATCTGCGAGGCGCGCGAGACCCGGATTATCCTGCGGCGAAGCGTGCGGCGCGTAGGCGCGGATGAATCCCCACAGCACGTCGTGATTGTGCGCGTTCGATGCCGTCACCAGCGTGAGAAGAAGCGCGAAGCTGACCGGATAGTGCTCGACCGGCGGATTGCCGTCGTGGATATGCCAGACCGGGTTTTCCAGCCGCTCCGCCTCGCTGGTCTCGTTCGCGTGATAAGCCTCGAGCAGCGCGATGTAGTCGTCGACCGCCTTGGGTATCACGTCGAAATAGAGGCGCTTGGCGACGCGCGGCTTCTGGTACATGTACAAAGCCAGGCTCTCGCGCGGAGCATAAGTGAGCCACTCATCCACCGTAAGGCCGTTGCCCTTGGACTTGGAGATCTTCTGGCCCTTGTCGTCGAGAAACAATTCGTAGACGAAGTGCTCTGGCGGCTGGGCACCTGCAATCCTGCAAATCGCATCATATAGCGGCTGAGACGGCAAATGGTCCTTGCCGTACATCTCATAGTCAATTCCGAGCGCCGCCCAACGCATTCCGAAATCGGGCTTCCACTGCAGCTTGCAGCGGCCGCCGGTGACCGGAACGGTTTCCTCGCTGCCGTCTTCTTCGACATAGGTGATCGTGCCCTTGGCAGCGTCATGCGAGGTCACCTTCGCAAGCAGCACCTTGCCCGAGCGCGGACTGACGGGAAGGAACGGCGAATAGGTCTGCTGCCGCTCGTCGCCGAGCGTCGGCAGCATCACGGCCATCACCTTGTCGTAGTTCGCCAGCACGCGCAGCAGCGCTGCATCGTAGATGCCTGACTTGTACATGTCGGTGGCGCTGCGGAAGTCGTACTCGAATCCGAAATTGTCGAGGAATGCGCACAGGCGCGCATTCATGTTACGTCCGTAGCTCTCATGCGTGCCGTACGGATCGGGCACCGAGGTAAGCGGCAGGCCGAGATATTTCACCAGCATCTCGCGGTTCGGAACATTGTCCGGGACCTTGCGCATGCCGTCCATGTCGTCGGAGATCGCGATCAGACGCGTCTTGATCGGCGACATGCTTTCGAATGCGCGGCGCACCCAGGTGGTGCGGGCGACTTCGCCGAACGTGCCGATATGCGGCAGACCTGATGGGCCATAGCCGGTCTCGAAGATGATTTCACTGGTATCTTCCCCCTGCGTCTTTCTGCGTTCGACACGGGCGAGCAGCTTGCGCGCCTCCTCGAAAGGCCAGGCTTTGGCGGCCACGGCTAGCTCGGGTCGATAGGGAATGGAAGTGCCGGAAGGCATTGGAAAGGCTCAGACTCGCGCGTTGGAAAAGGCGCTGGAAGCTAGGCTTGGCGGGCCATTGCGTCAATGTCGGAAATAACACGGTTACCCGCCATGCAAAGACGCAAGTCTGCGCTTTCTTTCCCCTCCAGACTCCGCATGATCCGCGCGCATGCCGACCGAATCCGTTTCCCTGCGCGACTGGCGCAACCTGCCCGCTTTGGTGCCGGCGCCGGGCGGCGCGGTGATTTGCGCGAGTGATGGCGCCTGCCGCCAAGTCGGGCTCGAGGAAGCGCGAAGGCTTTTTCGCAGCGGCGATGTTCTCGTCGCGCACGCCGCATTCATCTCGGGACGCCTGAAGACGCCGCCCGCCGCCGCTCTGTTCGACGTGCTTGAGCTCTTCGCCTTTGTGCGGCCGGGTGCTCCCTGCGTGCCGAGCGCACTCGGCCTTTCGCGCGCGCTCGGCCTGCTCCCGCCGCAATCGCAGGAAGAGTCCGCGCGCGCTCTGCGCCAAGCCGCCGACACGCTTCTCGCCATCGTCGGCGACATTGTCGAGACAGCGCGGCCGAACCTGCGTGCGCTGGCCGGCTCGCTCCAGCGCGCAGGCTGGCGCTGGGCGCCGGCGATTTTGCAGGTGCTCGGCGAGCCGGAAGGCAAACTCTCGCCGCTCGCGGGTTTCGAATCCTGGCGCAGCCTGCCCGAGTGGGAAGACGACCAGGCACCGGACAAGCCCGGCTCGCTGCCGATTTCGTCGGATGAGGCGCGCACGAGGCTGACGCAGCTCGTCGGCAGCAGCGGCGAGCAGCGCGCCGAACAGGCGTCCTACACCGACGCGGCGTCCTACGCCTTCAGCGCGCGCGACGAAGCCGGTGCGCCGAGAATCGCGCTGATCGAAGCGGGCACCGGCATCGGCAAGACTCTCGGCTATCTCGCGCCGGCAAGTCTCTGGGCGGAGAAGAATGGTCCGGGCCTGTGGATCTCCACCTACACGCGCAACCTGCAGCGCCAGATCGTGCAGGAGATCGCCCATCTCTATCCCGATCCGCAGGAGCGCAGCGAAAAGGCCGTCGTGCGCAAAGGACGCGAGAACTATCTCTGCGTGCTCAATTTCGAGGAAGCGGCAAAACGTACCGCGCTTGCGCCGGGTCAGCGCACGGTCGCGCTCGGGCTGATCGCGCGCTGGGTCGGCGTGACTCCCGACGGCGATGTATCGGGCGCAGGCTTTCCGGCTTTTCTGGGCGCATCGCTGCCGCTCAGCGAGATCACCGACCGGCGCGGCGAGTGCGTCTATGCCGCCTGCCCGCACTATCGTACCTGCTTCATCGAGCGCGCCATCCGCCGCGCCCGCCACGCGCCGATCGTCGTCGCCAACCACGCGCTCGTCATCGCGCAGGCATCGCAGGACTGGATGGCGGTCGACGAAACGACGGACGCGCCGCCCGAGCGCCGCGTTCGCTACGTCTTCGACGAGGGTCACCACCTCTTCGATGCCGCCGACTCCGGCTTCGCGCCGCTTCTGTCGGGCGTCGAGATGACCGATCTGCGCCGCTGGATCAGAGGTCCCGAGGGGCGTGCGCGCAGCCGCATGCGCGGACTGCAGGAACGCCTGCGCGATCTGACGCTGGATGATCTCAAGGCGCAGGAAGCGCTCGATGCGTGCATCTCGGCGGCCGGCGTGCTCGCGGGCGAAGGCTGGATGTCGCGCCTGCATGGCGGCGGTCCGCGCGGACCGGGCGAAGTCTTCCTTTCCGTCGCCTACCAGCACGTCCGCGCACGCAGCGAGGACAGCGAGAGCTTCTACACGCTCGAGGCCGATACGCAGCCGCTCGGCGATGATTTGCTCGGAGCGGCGCGCGACCTTGCCATCGGGCTCAAGAAGCTCAGCCAGCCGCTGATCGCGCTTGCCGCACTGCTGCGCAAGCAGATGGACGCCAAAACCGAGGAACTGGAAAGCTACAGCCGCGCACGGATCGAAGCGGCGGCCCGCGGACTGGTCTGGCGCGGCCGCTTTGTCGTGCCGACCTGGATCCAGATGCTGGAAAATCTCGAGGGCGAGCGCAGTGCCGATTTCGTCGACTGGTTCGAGATCGCTCGCGAAGACGGCCGCGACATGGATGTCGGGCTCGAGCGGCATTGGGTCGATCCGACCATTCCGCTGGCACGCGACGTGCTGGCGCCGGCGCACGGCGCGCTGATCACGTCGGCGACGTTGCGCGATGTCTCCGAGGGCGTCGACGATTGGGCCAGCGCGGAAGTGCGCACCGGCGCCGGACACCTGCCGCAACCGCCCAGGCGCGCGAGCTTCGGATCGCCGTTCCGCTATGCCGAACAGGCGCGCATCTTCGTCGTGAAGGACGTGAACCGGCGCGACATCGATCAGGTCGCAGCCGCTTATCGCGAGCTGTTTCTGGCAAGCGGCGGCGGCGCGCTTGGTCTGTTCACCGCCGTGCGCACGTTGCGCGCCGTCGAGCAGCGCATTGCCGCACCGCTCAACGAGGCCGGCGTGACGCTTTTTGCGCAGCATGTCGACAAACTCGACACCGGTGCGCTGGTCGATCTGTTCCGCGCCGAAGAGAATGCGTGCCTGCTCGGAACCGATGCGCTGCGCGACGGCGTCGATGTGCCGGGACGCTCGCTGCGCCTCGCCGTGTTCGACAAGGTGCCGTGGCCCAAGCCGACGATCCTGCATAAAGCGCGGCGCGTGCGCTTCGGAAAGGGCTATGACGACCTGCTGACCCGCTTCCGGCTGAAGCAGGCTTTCGGGCGGCTGATTCGCGGCGCCGAGGACAAGGGCTGCTTCGTGATCCTGGAAGGCGCCACGCCGACGCGGCTTTTGAGCGCATTCCCGCCCGACGCGCCGGTGAGGCGGTGTGGCCTTGCCGAGGCGATTGCAGATATCCGTGAGTTTCTTGCATGAAGGCGTGAATGGCCGCCCGGCTTCCCTATAATGTCGCTGCGCCTGGCGCCACCCTGCGGTCACCTCCGCGCAAACCGGACAGAAAAAATACGTCAGGATTCGAAGTATGACAGATGCAGAGCCAGTCCTGTTCGGTGAGACGGAGACAGGCGAGACATATGGCCGTTATTCGACCGGAATCCTGCCGAGCCATGTCCTCAAGCGGCTGATCCGCGCGCGGCGCGAGATACTGGCGACTGAGGATATCGAGGATTCCCAGATCCAGCCGGCCAGCATCGACCTGCGGCTTGGCCCGGTCGCGTGGCGCGTGCGTGCGAGTTTCCTTCCGGGACCCAATGCGACCGTGCAGGATCGGCTGTCATCGGTGTTCATGCATGAGATCGACCTCACGCATGGCGCCGTGCTGGAAACCGGCTGCGTCTATATCGTGCCGCTGCTCGAGGTCGCCGAATTCACGTCGCGCGTGTCTGGCACAGCCAATCCCAAAAGTTCGACCGGCCGCATCGATGTCTTCACGCGCCTCATCACGGACCGCGCGCAAGCGTTCGACCGCATCGAGCCGGGATATCGCGGACCCTTGTTCGCCGAGATCAGCCCGCGGACCTTCCCGGTACTGGTGCGCAAAGGCTCTCGCCTCAACCAGCTTCGGGTGCGCCACGGCTCGCCGCAGTTCACCGACACGCAACTGCGCCGCCTGCATGCCGAGAATCCTCTGGTCAGCGGCGAGGCGGACATCGACAATGGTCTTGCGCTCAGCATCGACCTGCGCGGTACGGGCGGTGGCCGGATCGGCTGGCGCGCCAAGCGGCACACCGGGATCATCGATGTCGACAAGCGCAACGTGCTCGACCCGGCAGCTTACTGGGATTCGATCGAGGCCCATCCGGAGGGTCACCTCGTTCTGGATCCGGACGAGTTCTACATCCTGGTCAGCCGCGAGGCGGTCGCCATACCCCCGGACCACGCGGCCGAGATGGTACCGTTCAACCCGCTCGTCGGAGAGTTTCGTGTCCACTATGCCGGCTTCTTCGACCCCGGATTCGGCTACGAGCCGGGCAAGCCGCCGGCGGCCCGCGGCGTTCTCGAAGTTCGTTCTCGCGAGGTGCCGTTCATCCTCGAACATGGCCAGGTCATTGGCCGGCTGGTGTTCGAACGTCTGACCGATCCGCCGCCGGAAGTTTATGGTCAGGGGATCGGTTCAAACTACCAGCGGCAGGGCCTGAAGCTGTCCAAGCACTTCAAGCAGCCCTAACTCGCGCTCTGGTTGACGGCTCCGTCATCCAAATTGTTGCTGGAAATCAACAGGACGCGGCAAAAACGTGCGCACTTCCTTGTAGGACGTTGCGTCGAACGACGGTCCCGTCACAGTTACGCCGCCGCGGGTCCGATCAGCTTTGGGGGATAAGCCTCGCGGTGACTAGGGTCCGCTTTTGAAGGGGGCAGCGTGAGGCGGCTACGGCGCGAAAGTGCCGGCCGCCTCATGATCTTCTGGTCTGCCGCTCCGCTGAACGGACGGGAACTTCACCAATTGCCGTCGTCGCCCTGGTCGCGACCCCCGTTGTCGTAGCCGTTGCCATCGTACGGGCTGGCGGGGGCAGCACCGCGCGGGTCGGACCTGGGACCGCCCTCGTCGCCATAGCGATCGCCGTTCGCCGGGGGACCGTAATATCCGTCCTGGTCGTAGTAACGGGCGCGCTGATGGGCGCTTTCGGAAGCAAGAATGCCGAGCGTGAGAATGCCCAGGCCCAGCGCCACGACACCTGCGCCGCCGAAATAGCGGCCGCCATAATGTCCGCCACCATGCCATCCGCCGTGATAGCCGCCATGTCCCCAACTGTCGGCGGACGCGGCGGTGGTGCCCAGCAGGCTAAGCGCGAGAACGGCACTGAGTAGGCGCTTCATAGCAATCGAACCTTTCCTTGACGCGGCTCCCTTCGGAGCCTCCGCGCTGCACCCGTGCATCGCAGGCACGCAACATGGCGCCGGTCACATGAACCCAGCCTGAACCGGCGCGCGTCGCGAAAAACAAAGCGCAGCCCGGCGAATTTCGCGGGACTGCGCCTGGAAACTTATTTCTGCCTTGTTTCGGATTGGCCTAGGGGTCGAGATTCCAAACGTAGACGGGGCGACCATCGGAGTGGAACGTCGTGAATTCCGCGGGCTCGCCTTCCGGGCAGGTCGTTTCGTCAGAACCGGTGAAGAAGTCGTAGGGGCCGGGATATTCAACGCACTGCTTGATGTCGGCGCCCCAATATTGTTCGGAATCGCCCTTCACTTCGGCACGCGCATAAAATGTGCGGTTATCCGTCCTGAATATATCTTCGCAACCGCCGGCGCGCACACGCGTCCAGCCCTTGTTCCGCCAATCGGAGCCGCCAATCGGAATGAAGCTGCTGGCCACCAGGACCGTATCGTTCGTCCGGTTGCAGACGCGCAGCGTGACCGTTCCACGCGCTTGCGCCGGGGAAACCATCGCCGCCGCTGCAAGCGCGGCAAAACTCACCAGTGCGGCTGCGCCAAGTTTTTTGGGAAGAAAAGACATGAAAGCACCCCCATTATTGCGCTGCCGGACGCCCTTCCCCGCAACGTGACAAAAAGTTTAAATCATCGAATGCGATCAGGCTAGATGCCGTTTTTGACCCTATTGCGGCGCCATTCCAAAAATTGTCGCGCCACAGCGCTCCCGGGTGGGACCGTCCGCGTCACGCCGTTCAAATTTCTGTCGCAATAATTCCATTGACCTATCCTCCGACGCGGGATGCGCATGCGAGCAATTTTTCAGTAGCGACGGAGTTGCGCGGGTGGACTGTCGCGTCGGCAACCGATACGCAAATTTTACCATCGCTACGTCTTTTCGTCTGTATACGGAGTAAATGTTTCACTCGGCACTTTGCAAAATTCCGAAACGCGGCGCGCGCAACTTACCTCGCAGAGAGATTTTATCTTTGAGTTTGAATGCCTAAGCTGAAATTCGGAAACGCGATGACGATCAACGTGCGAAAAATTTTGCGCGTTGTGCGTTTAACGTGATCGTAAGGCCCGTCGCGAAAACATGCGCGTGCAATCCGCGGCTTAGGGGGCTGGTCGTGTTTCACGCACGCGCATCACGTACAAAACGCATCACACTTGCCATCGCAGTTCTGACCGCAACGATCTGCGGCCTGAGTTTTGTCGCCAACGCAGGCACGGTGATCGATGATGCTCCATCACGCGCAACGCTCGCCAAGTGGATCGCGCTTTATCATCGTCCGTCGACGGTTCCGGTTCCGGCCGATAATCCGATGACGCCGCAAAAGGCCGCGCTCGGCATGTCGCTGTTCTTTGATCCTCGGCTTTCCGGTTCCGGCGCGATTTCCTGCGCGTCCTGTCACAATCCTGCGCTCGCCTGGCAGGACGGCCTCGCCAAGGGCATCGGCCATCGTGGCTCGCAGTTGGGACGTCACACGCCAACGATCATCGACGCTGCCTGGTCCGAACCGCTGTTCTGGGACGGCCGCGCCGCGACACTCGAGGATCAGGCCAAGGGTCCGTTGGCCGCTCCCGCCGAAATGAACATGCCGCACGCCGACGTGATCAAGAAGGTCAAGAGCATCGCTGGCTATCGCGATCAATTCGCCACCGTCTTTCCCGGCCGCGAGATCGACATCGACGCCGTCGCGATGGCGATCGCCACCTATGAGCGCACCATCGTCTCGGCAAAAGCACCTTTCGATCGTTGGATCGAGGGCGACGACCATGCGATCTCGCCCTCGGCCAAGCGAGGCTTTGCGCTGTTCAACGACAGGGCCAATTGCGCGTCCTGTCACTCGGGCTGGCGCTTCAGCGATAACGGCTTTCACGACATAGGGCTCAAGAGCGAGGATATCGGCCGGGCGAAGGTCATTCCCGGCGTGCCGGTTCTGGAGCATGCCTTCAAGACACCCTCGCTGCGCAACATCGACAGCCGCGCGCCCTACATGCATGACGGTTCGATGGCGTCGCTCGACGATGTCGTGGATCACTACGATCACGGTTTCGAGACGCGCCCGTCGCTGTCGCCTGAGGTCAAGCAACTGCATCTTTCGATGCAGGACAAGAAGGACCTCATCGCATTCCTGCACACGCTGAGCAGCAGCGACGGCGGCGTGACCGTTCCCGAATTGCCGCACTAACGCACCCAACAGAGGACGACACCAATGAAGACTCCAATCAAGACCGCTCTGCTGTTTGTGGCCCTGACGGGCACCTGCCAGGCCGCGACCGTCGCGGTCGACCAGCACAACCTGTCGTTCGACAAGTCCGATCTCTCGATCAACAAGGGCGACATCGTCACGTTCAACAACAGCGACAACACTTCGCACAACATCCTGATCAGCGGCGACGGCGTGTCGCTCAATGGCGGTCTGCAACAGCCAGGTCAGAGCTTTTCGGCACCGTTCATCAAGACCGGCACGTTCGAGGTCACCTGCGCCATTCATCCCAAGATGAAACTGACTGTTCACGTTCAGTAGTTTCAGAGCCTGGCGGGGACCACGACCATGCACTATCCACGAGTATTGCGATTGCTGCATTGGTCGATCGCCCTGCTGGTCGTGATGCAGCTTGGCCTGATCCTGGTCTTTCACCATCTGCAATCCGTCGACTATGGCAAGCTGGTCCTGAACGCGCATCGCCAGACGGGCACGCTTGTCCTTTTTCTCATCTGCCTACGACTGGCGTTGATTTTCCGCGTCAAGGCGCCCCCGCAGACGGGACATTTTCCGCGCTGGCAAACCTTTGCGGCGCACGCAGTGCATCTTTCCATGGTTGCGCTTCTGGTGGCGCAGCCAGTGCTGGGCTTTCTGGTTGCATGGGCACGCGGCGACGACGTCGTGCTGCTCGGTCTGCTCAAGATTCCGGCGCTGGTGCGCCTGGATACCGATACCGGACAATATCTCGAAGGCGTGCACAAGTGGATCGCCTACGCGCTCATCACGATGGTCTCGGTCCATCTGGGCGCCATCGGCTTTAATGCATTGGTTCGCAAGGTCTGGGTCGTCGACCGCATGCTGCGTCCGCCTGTGCCCAACACGCTCGTCAATCGGGTGCCGTTTGCAGTGCAGCTCGCTTTTTGCGCGGGTCTCACACTGCTGATGTCGGCCGGCATGGGCATCTACGGCTCTCTCCAATACGGTTCGTTCATCGATCTGCGTGCCAAATTCGACGACACGGAGGTCTCGGCGCTCGACGACATGCGCAGCGCCCAGGTCACGCTCAAGAGCCTCGCGCCGCAGATTTCGCAAGCCGCGCCGCCCGCCGCGCTCGCGGCGAGTTTGCACAGCCTGGCAACGACGCTGGACGGATTTCCGGCGCGTCTCACGGATGACCAGGCGCACAGCGCCGCGGTCGCGGCCGCCGCCGCTCTCGACCGCGCCGCCAAGGGCGACCACGCCAAGGTTGCGTTCGACACCGCAGACCAGAAATTCCAGAACGCGGTGGACAGCCAATACATGGCCGTCTTCCAGAAGCGCCTTGCCATCGCGGCGGTGGCGGCCGAAGGCCACGACCTGATAGTGCTCGCGATCGCGCCGACCTTGCTGGCCGGCGCCATTCTCGCGTTCCTGCTGACGAGAAATCTGCTGACGGCGCTGGCGCAGGTGCGCCTTGTGGTCCGCAGCGTGCAGAGCGGTTCGGCGTCGGAAAGCATCCGCGTCGAGGGGAGCGGAGAATTTGCGCAGCTCATGCGCGACATCACCGGCATGCGAGAAGCGGTTCAGCACCGGCAGCACGAAAAGGACGAGCTGGCGCGCAAGAAGGATCGCGAAGTCTCCGAAACCTCCAATCGCGTGGTCCACGCCATCGCCGAAGCTTTGTCGGCGATGGCCGCCGGCAATCTGCGCGACCGCATCGTGCAGGACTTTCCGGGCGGCTATGATCGGATTCGGGTCGATTTCAACGGTGCGATTGAATCGCTGCAGTCACTCATCCGCGCCATCACCGGAGCATCGGGCAGCATCGGCTCGCGCTCGCACGATCTGGGAGAGGCGGTGAGTGCCTTGTCGCAGCGCACGAGTACGCAGGCCGCCAACCTCAAGCAGACCGTGGCCGCACTCGACCAGCTCACAAACACGTTGAAGAACTCCGCCGGCGGCGCACAGCAG
The DNA here is from genome assembly GCA_963741725.1 of uncultured Alphaproteobacteria bacterium. Classification (GTDB taxonomy): domain Bacteria; phylum Pseudomonadota; class Alphaproteobacteria; order Micropepsales; family Micropepsaceae; genus Rhizomicrobium. The sequence continues at coordinate 119,411 of CAVUJC010000004.1, forward strand.
GCCTCAGCAATGGTGTCCGAAGCGCGTCGCGAGGCCGATGCCGCCAACCTCGTCGTGCGCGACGCGGTCGGCATGATGGAGAAGATCAAGTCTTCGTCCGAAAAGATCAGCGACATTGTCGGGCTGATCGACGAGATCGCCTTCCAGACAAATATCCTGGCCTTGAATGCTGGCATCGAAGCGGCCCGCGCCGGAGATGCCGGACGAGGCTTCGCCGTGGTCGCCAGCGAAGTGCGCGCGCTCGCCAATCGGACGGCTGAGGCCGCGCGAGAAATCACCGGCCTTATCACCACGTCGCGGGATCAAGTGTCGTCGGGCGCCGAGGGCGTGCAATTTACCGGTCAGGCACTGAACCGCATCGTCGAGAGGGTGAGCGCAATCGACAATCTCGTCGCACACATCGCGTCATCCGCGGGCGAGCAGGCCAGCAACCTGGAACGCGTCAACGGCGCCATGAACCGGATCGACCAGGCGACGCGCGAAAACGCCGCCATGGTGCAACAGACCACTGAAATCACCCGCGGCATGAACGAAGATGTGAGCACGCTCGACGAACTCACAGGCCGCTTCATCGTCGATGACGGCGACGAGTCCGTGGATTGGCAGAAACGCGCGCAAGAACCTATTCGCCCCGAACTCCGGCGCCTGGCAAGCTGAACCGGCTGGCCGCATACGGACGGATGACTCAGTTCAGGATCGCCTTGGCCATCAGCTTCTGCGTCATGGCCTGCAACGGCGGCGCGGTCTCGGACAGAAGCTGGATCATCCCGACAAAGAGCAGGTCGTTCTTCGGATCGACCCAGAACCAAGTCCCCGCGGCGCCATCCCATTGATAGGTGCCCTCGCCAACCGGAATGCCTGCGGCCGCTGGATCGGTGAAAACGGCGCCGTCGAAGCCATAACCGAAGCCGGGCCGGATCTGCTGGTGTCCCACACCGAAACCGGCAGTGAGCATCTCTGCCGGCAGATGGTTCGACATCTGCAACAGCGCCGCCTCCTTGCTGATGATGCGCGCGCCGGCGAATTCACCGCCGTTCAGGAGCATCTGGGCATAGCGCGCATAGTCGGCTGCCTTTGAGATCAATCCACCGCCGCCGGATGCAAGTGCGGGAGGGCTTTCATGATCGCGCATGAGCGGATTGGCCACCGGCACGAGGCCGCGATTCTTGCTTGCCCGGTACAGCGTCGCGAGGCGCTCACGTTTAGCTGGCGGAGTGTGGAACGCCGTGTCCACCATGCCAAGCGGTCCAAAGATCCGGTCCTGCATGAACTGCGGCAGCGACTGTCCGCTCAGCCTTTCGATCAGCGCGCCCTGAATGTCCATCGACAGGCTGTACAGCCATTTGGAACCGGGCTGATAGGCCAGCGGCAAACGGCCGACACGCTCCGACATCTCTGCGAGCGAGGATGCAGCCCAGACCTTGGCGCCCTGGTAAAGCTTGTCGACGGGATTGGCCGGATCGAAACCGTAGCTGAGGCCGGCCGTGTGCGTGAGAAGCTCGCGCAAGGTCGGCGCGTGAGCGGCATCTTCCAACCGCGCCTCGCCGTTCTCGTTCAGACCGGCAAACACCTTCACGCCATCAAACTCCGGCAGATGCTTGGCGATCGTATCGTCAGGCGACCAGCGGCCTTCATCGTGCAGGATCATCATCGCAGTGCCGGTCACCGGCTTTGTCATTGAGAAGATGCGAAACAGCGTGTCGACGGCGAGTGGCTCGCCGCTATCCTTGTCCTTGCGGCCCATTGCATGGGTGTGAACCAGACGGCCATGACGGGCGACCAGCGTGACTGCACCCGCCAGCACGCCCTCGTCTATCAGCCGTTGAACCGCCGCATCGACGTTGGCGATTCCGTCGGACGACAGGCCAACATCTTCCGGCTTGGCCGGTTCAAGCGTTCGCGCCATGTGTTGCTCCTTGTGAGTGCTCACCAGTTCGTCATGCTGCCGTCTTCCAGACGGTTCACAGGCAGAAAAGCGCGCTTGTAGGGATATTTCGCCGCGAGAGTCTCGTCTATATCGACGCCAAGTCCGACGGCGCCGCCCGGATTCAGCATGCCATCTTGGAAACTGTAGGCATGCGGGAAGACGGCGTCTGTCTCGGCGGTGTGGCGCATATATTCCTGAATGCCGAAGTTCGGCACCGAGATGTCGAAGTGCAGCGCCGCCGCCATGCAGACCGGCGACAGATCGGTCGCGCCATGGCAGCCCGTGCGCACATGGTAGAGATCGGCCAGGCTCGCCACGCGCCGCAGATGCGTAATGCCGCCGGAGTGGACCACCGTCATGCGAATATAGTCGATGAGCTGTTCCTCGATCAGCTGCTTGGCGTCCCAGATGGTGTTGAAGACCTCGCCGACCGCAAGCGGCGTCGTCGTGTGCTGGCGGATCAGGCGAAAGTTCTGCTGGTTCTCTGCCGTCACGGCGTCCTCCAGCCAGAACAAGCGATAGGGCTCCAGGTCCTTGCCGAGCCGCGCCGCTTCGATCGGCGTCAGGCGATGATGCACATCGTGCAGGAGATGCACCTGTGGTCCCAGCGTCTTGCGCGCGGCTTCGAACAATTCCGGCACGCCGCGCATGTATTTTTCCGTCGACCAGATGTTTTCGGTCGGAAGATCGGCATCGGCCGGCTCATAGAACAGCTTGTCCTTCGACACGCCATAGGTCGATTTGAGACCCTGCACGCCGGCCTGCAGGCGGATCGCCTTGTAGCCGAGTTCCATGTACTTCTGCGCCTCTGCAATGGTCTCTTGGATCGTGTTGCCATTGGCATGGCCATAAACCATCACGCCGCTGCGCGACGCACCGCCAAGCAATTGGTACAGCGGAAGTCCAGCGATCTTCGCCTTGATATCCCACAGCGCCATGTCGACCGCGCCGATGGCCGACATGGTGACCGGCCCACGCCGCCAATAGGCGCCGCGATACAGAAACTGCCAGATATCCTCGATCTGGTGCGCGTCACGCCCGATCAGGCACGGAATGACATGGTCGGTAAGATAGCTCGCCACCGCCAGCTCGCGGCCATTGAGCGTCGCATCTCCGACGCCATGAGCGCCATCGGAGGTTTCGATCTTCAACGTGACGAAGTTGCGCCCGGGACAGGTGACAATGACGCGCGCAGCGGTGATTTTCGGCATGAAGGGTTCCGGCCATCCCGGACAGCGCCAGGACCAAAAGGAGTTGTAAGCGGTAGCTAAACCCAAGTCGGGCTCGTTCGTCCAATCCGCAGCGACCCTCTGCCCAGCCGGCCTGTTCCTGTGCTATCCAGCACGGGCATGCGGGCGTAGCTCAATGGTAGAGCTGTAGCTTCCCAAGCGAGGGTCTTCTTCGATGCGGCTGACGCACTTCATCACCGAGCCAGCCCACTTTTGTTCTACTACTCGTTTATGAATTTGGCGAAGGCCGTCGCCCTAATCAATGACCCGTTGTTCACTGATGATGGCCTTACGCACGGACTTCAATACAAGTTCAAGAAATCAACGCTTCGAAAGCAGGCAATAACCGTCAAAGCTGATGGGGTGTTCCCGAAATTCTATTCGAACGTTTTTGGCAGCACTTTGGCGAACAACGCTCGCCTCAACTTGGTCAGTCTTCTCGGCTACGTGACCGATGTTTCTTATGAATACAGCGTTCGTCAAATTAGGACAAACACGAACGTTTCCGTGCAAATTTGCGGTTTTAGTAAACAATCAAACCAATCAGACCCATACAGTATTGGCCATTTCAGGCGTGCAAGCTGCCAACAACTTTCAAACCCTTGTGCAAAAGCAATTGAAGGACTTTGAAGAGGTGCAGGCCGACCCCCTGTTCGCAAAAAAGCCTATTTGATTTGACTGCCGAAGATAGGCCAGCGTTTCGCTTTTTTGAGAGCAAGATGCTCTTTCCGTCTGTTGGGCAAGCAATCCCCATGTCGGTTGTAATTGCTAACACCGTCGCAACTCTCAAAAGCATTTCCCACGATCCGTTTAATAGTCAATTTGCATTCCGCCTTGATCTACCAACAGCGACACCTGCTAAGAAGCCAATGAACGAGTTTGTCGCGATCTATTGCACGATGTATTTTCTAGGGTCGTTAGTTCGCTATCGACCTCGGTATCTAGAGTCTCTACTGGCCACTAAGGATGCTTGAATTATGAACGATTCTCTGAAGCAAGCGCCTAGCTCACATTTCTTAGGCATGCGCGAAATCAAATTGAAGGCAACAACATCGCGTTCACAAGCAGGTAAGACGCATCGGTACACGAGGCAAATCCAATGCAGCAACCACGCGGTCCCAATAAGCAAACCGGTAAAACGGAGCGCACAAACGTGGATTTCCCGCTTTGGCGAAAGAAAGTGGACAATTCCATTTTTCGCTCAAAAGGGAACGACAGTGCCAATGTGGGGTTTGTCAGAAATGTGGCAACCCTTACTATAAAGCAGTTTGATCGAAAAGAAATTCGTCAGCCTATTCGGAACTGGCGTGATCAGTGGAGCCACATCCCCCGAACGGCAGATGTGGGCAAACAAGTTTTGTCTCGGATTCTGTCTTTGCCTGTGAAGGCGGGTTTCTAACTTACAACCACGCACAAAATTTTGAGGAGCTGTATAAATCGAACCGGGCAGAAATTATCTGGCTAGAGACGGACTTTGTACAATTCGAAGTCCCTTCGTCTGATGAATTGTCTTGGGCGGTTCGCTTGGACAGTCTCACTGGATTACGCAGGGCAGATTTGGTCAAGCTTGAATGGACTCAGATTTCCAATGGCATAATTGAGTTGACGACAGCAAAAAATTCTCGTGACGCAATGATACCCATTTATCCTGAGTTACAAGCTTTGCTAGATCGGATTCCCAAACGAGCCAAAACGGTTTTGACAAATACGAGGGGTGCGCCGTGGACCATAGAGGGCCTCAGTTCGTCGTTCTATGCGGCAAGGAAGAAGTCAGGGAATCAATCGAAACCTGCACATTCATGATTTGAGAGGGACAGCCGCTACCAAGTTCTTTGCAGCGAATGTGGAATTGCCAGACATTGCTCAAATACTGGGTTGGGAAGAAAAATCGGTCCGTTCAATTATCAAAAAGTACGTGGGCAAGGAGGCGCTCAAGGCCAGAGTGCTAAATCAAATCACCCCTGTCAGTGTAAAACCTATTGTAAAACGATCAAATTCAGTGGTGTCTGGGAAGCCTTTCAACAACCGATCAATTCATGATATTCAATGATTTAATGCGGGCGTAGCTCAATGGTAGAGCTGTAGCTTCCCAAGTCTCTGTTGGTGATCGAAACCAGCGCCACCTATCAACGGGTCGTTGCTGCCTACTGCCCCTCCCCAAGACCAGCCCAACTTTGCAGTCCTCTGGTTTAAGGTTGGTCACCAATCCCAGAACTCGCCCCAGGGTGTCCCAATGGTTTCCCCAAATGCCATTCCACAGTTTCTCAGTCCGCAATGGGCAGAGGGTGACTTAGAACGGTATAGAATGGTTCTGCCCAGCCTGTTACCGCGACGCTAATCTCGTTTGAAGACGCTTTTTGGTATTTCTCCGGATAAGGCAGTCGACAAGTGAATGACGCCCAATATTCCCGTCACTGTTTGTCCGTCATCGGATAGAGGCAGGATGACTGCCTCGTTGTCGAAATAGCTATGCTCAGCATGCAATGTCCGAACCGGACCCAGCCCCACTGGAACCTTTGTTTCGACGCAACGTTGGAACAAACGAAACGAGCGCTCACAAACGGCGAAGGCGAAACCTGGGACAATAACTTTCCGGGCTTAAATTCAGAACCCAAAAACCTGATGACCGTATCGCCCGCGAGCGCGAGCCGATAATCGGAGCCACCCTCGACGACGTCGATCAGAAACATCGTGCTCAGCGCAAATTTAAACCGAGCAGGCGCCACCTCCTTGCGTGTTGGTGCAAAACGCTCGGCGGCTAGCGTTTGCCAAACCTTGTACGCATCAATCAGGTGCTTATTTGCAAGATCTGATGCCGATTTGAACGGGCTTGGGGACGGCGGGACCGACAAGTCTTTCATGTGCAGTCGCTTCTTCAATCTCAACTGACGATGGGTCGATTGCCAGCTTATTCGCTATCGATTTCGCGATCAAATTGAGATTCGCCCAGCGCGTCCCACGCTATCCAACCAGCTTGGCCAACACAGCGGTGTCACCAAACTGAACCAGCTCAGTTGCCTTGCCCGCAGAGTTAAATGTCCAGATGTCGAATAGCTCCGTCTTGACTGGCTTACGACGCCCCACGGACAGAGTGACACTCAAGTGCACTGCTGCCCGGTTTCCGTCGACCAGCGCATCAACTCGCTTGAGACTCCTGAACTTGACCGTATCAATCAGGGAACTGACCGCCTTCTCGGCATTCTTTCGCCCGACAGGAACCTTCCGAAGATTTGCAGGGTCGGCGACGAGGCGGTACTTCGCACCCTTCGCCCAAAAGGTTGCTACGCGGGCTTTGTCGCCTTTCATCCGTGCGGCATACGCGTTGTCGATGGTCCGCAGAATTTTCGCTTTGCTCAGCATCTTGGGCCCTCCTCAGGTTGGATTGAACGAATTCAAGCTGACGATCAGCCGTTTCGCCTTGCGGCGACAGTAAAGTTACACCGCGACGAAGAGAATAGGGGCACTCGACCTTGTCGGGGCGAGCCGTATTTAAAAGAACCAAAATTGCAAATGAGCCCACGTGTAGGACTAGGACCCCATGACAAACTGGGACTATAAGCGCTGGGAAGGCGGCGTTCGGAAATTCCAACAGCGCGGCAGCAAGCAAGACCAGGGACAACTGGTCTATGCCACGCCGAAGAGCACTGCGCTTAGCCCTACTGAGATAGCAGCTCGCAAAAGAAAAATTCGTGAAGAAGAGGAGGTCAAATCTCGGGTTGAAGGG
>CAVUJC010000005.1:0-481264 GCA_963741725.1 uncultured Alphaproteobacteria bacterium
AATGGCAAATTCACCCCCCTGTCGTCGTTTGCCACACAAAACGTCAAGCGACGGAAATTGCTCAAAAACTCGCCACCAAGAAGAGCCTAAGTAGTGAAGAAGAAAGTAGTCTGAAGACTAAAGAAGATACCTCTGAAGAGGCGTCGCTGCGCGACGTGTTCGGTAACGAGAGAGAACACGGACAAAAATTCAACGTCGGTGGCTTCCTTGCAAAGACCGAACGTGAGATCGATCAAAGTAAATTGAGTGGCCGCAAATACCGGCTGACCAGAGTCACCCAGCTCATGCTCGATCAGATCATGGGCGAGCGCGAGTGCAACGATCCCTTCTGCCAGCAAGCACTGCGAATTCTCGAAAAATGTGACGAACAAGGATCATTGCCGTCAGCGCTGACTGCTGACGCCACCAAGCACGTCGACGAGCGAGACGATCCCACCTATGCGGAGGGCTCGACGTGAGCACCAACTCGATCCCAGCCCGACTGATCGCGCCGTCCCCAATGCTGCGCCGGGACAGGGCCGCCAAGCCTCAACGTGACTCGCTGGCGGGCGATCGTGGCGCGCCGGTGTCATCGTCGCCTCGATGCGTCGCCGCCGCTGGTGCGCTTGCGGTGGGGCAAGGCGGCAGGGCCGCGTCGAGGGGCGGGGGATAAATATGCCCACGGCGCAAGATCGCTCAACCGCGCTTGGTGGCACGGCAAGATTTGCATGTGGAAGTTTTGCAAGAATCAAGTTGAGGGCGATATGAGCAAGGCATCGGGTGGCAAAACGCAGAGGCGCAGGCCGGAAGCCGAGGCCGAAAAATTCGGAATCGCGCCCTGCTCGATGAGCTCAAGATCGAAGCGGCGGCCGCCGGATCACGACGCGGCTCGCCAGCTCGTCGCGATCGCGGTGAGCGCTCGGTGACTTATGATGTTCGCCGTCGCCTTGGACATGCGACATCCGCCAAGCTGAACACCTGCTTCGCGCGCGAACTGATGGCCGCGCATGCCGATCGGCCAAGGCTGGAACCTTGCGCCGCCTCTTGAGCGCGCCGACTTCGGGCTCGGTCGCCGCGATCCCGAACTCCAAGCTCTGATCGGAGAAACCCGACGCGCTTGGGCAAGAAAGTTTCAGCCGAGGAACGTGGCGCCGCGAACCGGAGCGACTGGACTGCGTGGATGCGCTGCTCGACGACAGCGCGAAGCCGAAGCCGAACTGAGGGCGGGCGTGACGAGCAGCAGCTCTAGACACAGGTCGACGCTCCCTGATCGCGATCGAGCCGGCGGGCTGGAACCTGCGATCTGGAACGCACTGATCGAGAGCGCCTGAAGCATGCCCACCACTTCGACGCCGAAAACTCGAGGCCGAGCGCGAGGCGACGCTGCATCGAGCTGATCATGTCTCGCCGATGGTCGGACTGGCAGCGTTCGGTCGATCGCGGAAAACGGCAGTGTCATCAGAGCTCGGCCGTATGCCGCGGGCGGATGGCTTACCATCGCGACGGTCGAAAGCCAGAACAACCACGCTCCGCGTGATGCATCGCGTGCTTGTGCCTGAACGATGGTGACATACCTTCAAACTCAACCTTGCGTCGCCGCTTCGCAAAGTTGGCCACACTCCCCATCGCATTGGCCCACGACGTATGACAGAAGCGAGATCGAAGGCGCGAGGGACACTCGATGTCGCCGGACTCGACTTTGGTGAGGAACTCTGATGATCGTCGAGATGAGCTGCAAGGCGCGGAGCGCGAACTCGAAAGCGTGCGCGAAGCCGGCTCGCAGCGTGCCTGCGTCGGAGCACGGAGAAAAGGCGCGGGCGAAAACATTTCAGGCCGCGTCGCTGATGATCGAGCAGTCGCGCGCAACAGCGCTGGATCGTCGAACCGCGACGCAAGAATGCCTGCGCTCGAAAGCGCGCGTCGCCCGATTGCGCGCAAAGGCAGGGCGAAATACTGGGAAGAGTGCGCGCGGATCCGGTCCAGTGATCGACAAGCTGATGATGCTGGACGTGACAGCAGAGGCATTTGCGCAACTCGCTGCGCGCGCGCGACTCCGCCAGCGCTGCGAAGGCTTCTTCTCAACGTCGAGATCCAGCGCCTGCCGCCGCTTCCGAACGTCGCAGGATCGCCGATCATCGCACCTCAGCTTGTCGAGAAATTCAGTCGGAATTGGGAAGAAGGCTGCTGGATTGGCGGCCATGCCGGTGCCGCGCGCCCCGTAGCGTCTGCGCCTGCTCTCGCTACGGGCCGTCGAGCGCGCGCCGCACGCAAGCAGCCCGGATCGGCCGCAACCGGCGGGTGACCGGCAACGAAGGCGCGGCACGCATCAGATCCGCAGCGCCCTCGGCGCACGACACCGGGCCGATCCGGCGAAACAGACGAAGTGCGCGCCAAGGTCTTCGCAGCGGCTTTCCGGACGTCAACGGCGATTGCCGTCGGCGCGGGACGGCATCGTAGGACGAAGAGAAAGCGACGGCCGACGAGGCTCAGGCGAACGGCGCGAATCGAAATCATGCAGGTCGGCCCGGCTGGAGGCGGCGTATCGGAACGCAGATCGAACAACCCAACTAAGACGCCCGCGTCAAGCGTACAACCCAGTAGGAGCTCTAGCATGAAAATTTTTCATCGTTTCTCAATGCCTACAAGCACGACGATCGGTCCGAACAGGGTCGAAATGCATCGCTGGAACGTCAGAGCGTGTCGCGACGGACATGTCGTCGAGATGCGCCCACATGGACGTGTCCGCGTTTCTGAAGCGCGGAAGGCGATCTATGTGGAGCACCAATGGCGATATTCCGGTCGGCGTCCAACGTCCGGTGGGTGGACAGCGGCGGCGGACCTGGCTTCGCGTCTTCGAAGTCGCGCCTGACGGTGATAGCGATCAGGCCGATGAAGTCCGGCGTTCTCGTAAAAAGCGGGATCATCTCGGAGCCTGTCGATCGGCTCGATCCGATCGACGCCGTGCCGCTTGATCCGAAGCAGCCGAGAGCGGAATGCGCGTCACGAAGAGCGAGCTGCTCGATGCAGCTCGTAGCGGTCCCAGCCGATACCGGCGCAGTCGTGACGGCGCGATCGCTCCGTCGCGACGGCAAGGTTCTGAGCAAAGCGAACGCCGATCTGTTCGGCGCCGCGCACGATCATGCTGTTCGGCGCGCACAGAATCGGAACGATCCGCGCCCTGATCCGCGAGAGTGCCGTCCGCCGCCCAGATCGACAGCGACTCGGCCTACATCCAAATTCCCACAGGGCGACGCCGAAGATCACGGCACGAGCGATCGCGACTATCGTCGCCGTCGGCCCAAATGCTTCAGCTCGCGACGCCACGCCTCGATCCGCCGCGTCCGCCGAGTGAACTATCGTTCGCTGCCCGCCAAGCCGAAATGCGGGACGGCAAGGAATGTGCATTGATGTCGAAGGGTGAACTCTCAGTTCGATCACGCCGCCGAGCTGGAACGGTGGCTGCGCGTATGGCGCGGCCTCGACAAGCTGGGCGAGGCACCTACGATGATGAACGGATCGAGAAAATTCGGCAGCTTGAGATCAGGCGCGACAACTTCCGCGATGTGCAAGCCGCTTTTCCGCACTTCGACGGCGACGTCGCAGACTTTCGCGAGGCGCTCCGCGATCGTCGACTGCGTGACAATTTCCCGCACGCGGAATGGCGGGCCAAGGGTCATCCGACTCGGCTCTGTAAGCTTCACCCTCGGGCCCATGGAATCAGATGATCTCATCGCAACGCACCAAAAGTCCCAACCATCCGCTCACGCATCCACATGATCGACACCGCACCGCGCTGCCTCCGCCGAAACTCCAAGGGCGCACTACTGACACCAGAGACATCGAGCGTGGAGCGACGCTGCTGATCGCCGCGCGCACAGCATGTCCGAATCGCGGACTGCGGACGATCCAGCATGCGTACTTCTTCGCCGATCATGTCATCGAGCTCGAAGATGAGCGCCGCGTCGATCCGACGAACGGGCAAGCGCTCTGCGGTCGCTGCCATAGTTGAAGACAACGCCGGCGCGCAGAACGAGAAAATAAAGGCATGATTCGCTCGCGCGTTCGACTAGCAAGAACGGATCGCAGCTGGCCTGTCGCTGCTTCCCGATGCGCGCTACATCAACCCAGCCGCCGCCGCGAAGGCGATCGCCGTGTTCAACGAGCTGCGGCTTCCCGATGTCATCGGCACGCCACCCTTGCGGGATGCGTGCGGGGAATGGTTCCGAGAAATTGTCGGCGCGGTGCTCGGCTCGCTCGATGCCGTCAGCGGCGATGCCGATCCGGCGAGGTGTTCGTCTTGTGCCCCAAGAAGTCGAGCAAAACCGTTTATGGCGCGGCCACGATGGTCACGGCCCTCTTGCTCAACAAACGACCGCGAGCCGAATTTTTGCTGAGTCGCGCCGACGCAGGCGATCAGCGATCTCGCCTTTGATGCCTGTGTCGGCATGATCGACGCCGACGACGCAACTCAGCGATCGGAAAACGGACAACAGGGCTTTCTGAGCCGCACGCTGCATGTTCGAGATCAATCTGGAGCTGATCGAACACCGCGCGACGGGCGCAACCCTGCGCATCAAAACATTCGATGCGGGAGTGCTAACCGGCACGAAAGCAGCTGGCGTGTTCATCGACGAGCTGCACGAGATCGCTCGCAACCCGCGCGCGTCTCGCATCATCGGACAGTTGCGCGGCGGAATGCTCGCGAACCCAGAAAGCTTCGTGATCTTCATCTCGACGCAAGCGGACGAGCCGCCGTCCGGCGTCTTCAAGGCCGAACTGCAAACGGCGCGCTCGATCAGAGACGGCACGATCAGCGGATCGATGTTGCCGATCTTGTATGAATTTCCGACGAGCATCACCAAGAGCGCCGCGTCGCCACCAGCTTGGTACGATCCAAACATCTGGCGCATGGTGCTGCCGAACCTCGGGTGCTCAATCACGCTCGATCGGCTGATCGCCGACTTTGAAATTGCGAAGACAAAGGGCGAAGGCGAAATTCGGAGATGGGGAAGCCAGCACCTGAACCTTGAAGTCGGGTTGGCATTGCACAGCGATCGCTGGGCCGGTGCCGAAGTTTTGGGAAGCCGCCCGCAGACGAGGCTCTCCGACCTCGATGCGATCATCGAGCGCTGCGACACCTGTCGTCGTCGGAATTGATGGCGGTGGACTTGACGACTTCTGCTCGGCCTCGCCGTGCTCGGTCGCGACCGCAAGACGAACCATGCCAGGCTGCACTGGGGACATGCATGGGCTCGATGAATGAAGTCCTTCGGGCCGTCAGGCTAGGACATCGCACCTCGGTTTCGCGACTTTGTGGAAGACGGCGATCTTTCCGTCGTCGAGAACATCGGTGATGATGTCGACTCGAGCTTTGCGTACGTCGTCGAGCGTTTGTTTGCTTCGCTCTGGTGTTTTTGTCCAAGGCCAACCCGGCGATCGGTGTTGATCAAAGTTGGCATCAGTGAGATCGTTGACGAGCTTGCGCAAGCGTAGTATCGAGAACGAGTATGACGCCGGGGTGGCCGCAAGGTTGGCGGCTGACGAACTGCGATCAAGACGGCAGAGCTGACGGCTCGCGAGGCGGCGACTGGACCATGCGGCATCCCCGCTCGATGGCTTGGTGCGTCGCCAATGCGAAAGTCGAGCCCAGGAGGAAATGCGCTCTCTGATCACGAAACAAATCCGGCAAGTGCGAAGACGAGCGCGGTGATGGCTCTGTTCGACGCTGTCGTCGTTATGGGCGCGCGCCTCCGCCGACGCCATCGATCTACGAAACAAGAGGCCTGTTCGCGTTCTGAGCCGACCCGGAGCCGAGCACGGAAGAGTTGCGCGCCCCAAATGGGGCTGCTATATCTGCCGTCCGGACGGTCCATCGATCGTTCTGGGGCGGGTGGGTTAATGGGTCTACTTCAAGCTGTTCGCGCAGTTGCTCGCCGTCGCGATCATCGTCTTGATCGTGATCGCGCTCTATTCAAGTGGCAACTCACCGAAGCGCCCTGAACACCAACAACTGCTGACATCTTGAAACCAGGAAAAGCCGAATACTCAGCTGCGCTGCGTGATCCGCACAAAGTCAAAATGATGTACTGCTTGGGCGTGAAGGAGTACCTAGGACCCCCAGCCCCCCGGCTTTCCGCCGACTGCCCCGGAGTGCGCCGAGATCAAACGCGAAGCCGATCTAGCAATTGGCAACAAGCCGCCATCGATCCGCCGCCAGCTCCGTCGGACGCACCGCCAACCAGCGCCTCACCGCCGCCGACAGCGTCACCCGACGCCAACGTTGACGACACGTCGGACATCTCTGTCGCCGCGAATTCCAGTCAACAAAACGATCCCTATGCCGCAGAGTCGAACCAAGCGGCGCTACGAGCTACAAGACGTTTCGAGCGAGCGTCATGGCCGAGATCAAGGAGGCGTACTTCGCGGCGGGCTGCAAAGTGCTGTCCAACACCGAAGACGTCCAGCTCCGTTCTATCTACAGGAAATGGACAGTCTCAATTCCGAAGGCGGGAAGAGCAATATCGTCGATCCCAAGGTGCTCGACGCAATGAAGGCGGCGGCGGCGGCGGGAACGAACCAAGCGCATCAGTCCGGCGCTTGCGACTACTGGCAGCGGAACCCCGAGCAAGCGCTAGCCGTGCGCAAAGAAGTGGAAACCGCAGCCCCGGACTGACCGCGCAGCTCTAAGACGCCTTTGGCTTCGGCTTGCGCTCACGAAAGTCTTGAACAATGCTTCCGCGACCTCGAGCGGGAGACCGGCATGTCCAACGGTATCGATCTGATGATGACCAATACAGGCGCGCAACATCGCCATCACAATTGCAGAGCAGTGCGCGTCACGACTTCGTCGGCGTTTGCGACATCATCGTGCCGGGCTCCGAATATAGTCGCGCCGATCAGAGACCGCACCCCTGCCGAAAATTGGCGCTGTACAGAGTTGACGGTGCGCCGCTTTGCGCGACGCATGCCCGAGCACGGGCACTCGATGTCCTGCTCGGAGATCAGTAAGATCAAGCGTGAGACCGTGCTTTACGTGAGCGGGGTCGTTTAGTCGGCCAAAACTCGGATGACGTCCGGCCCGCGCTTTGCCGCGCGCTCGGCAAAGACGCGCTTGTTCTCGGCGATGATCGCGGCCTTGATCTCTTTGTCACTCATCGTGCGTCGCTGCATCAGCTCGCGCGCGAGAGCCTCGATCAGGTTCCAGTGCTTCGTCACCAGACCCTTGGCCTCGATATTGAGAAGGTTCATGTACGCGTCGGCGTGCTCGCTCGATCCGGTGATGCGGAAGATCAGGTCGATCGCGTTGTCTCGGTCTGACTGATCATGACCGCCGCAACTGCGCGGCTTGAACTTGCGCTGCGCGATGCCACCTGCCAGCGCGATGCGGATGGCTTTCTCAACGCGATAGCGCGCCATGGGCCGGTTGTCCCAGTCAAGATCGAGCCCCTTCATCGGGTTGCTATGCTCAACAGAGCCAAGTTTTTTGCCGTCGCGCTCGATGGTGACTTGCGTGATCGCAACATCTTGAGCCCATGCGATGACCGCGTGACCGGCTTCGTGGTAGGCCGTGTGGAGAGCTGGCGTTTTCATCGTCACGACCTCATGTGCAGGGAAAGAGATAACGCAGCGCCCAACAACAACTTCTCCGGGTGGTGCGAATTTTTTCTCAGGATGGGCGATGATGTAGTCGTTGACTCCACTCACCAATTCAACAAGCTTCGCATCGCCAGGCTCGCAGATAGCTCTCTCATAAGAGAGCGTGAAGTTTACACCGTCGATAAAACTCACGCAGGATGCCGCGTGTGAAACGTCAGTCCGCTCTTCGCAGTATGAATGCAGGTTGTCAGCGGTGTAGAGTCCATTCGCGCCAAACGGGAACGCCTGCGCTGCAGAACTACCGATCAAGACAGCGCCGAGCGTGAGCGCTCCCAACAGCTTTCTCATGTCACCCTCCTTTTGCGAACTACCATCAGCTTCTTCTTCGCGGCCTTCTTCGGCTTCGCGGCATTCTTGGCAGCTGGCTTCTTGCGCGGAGCCTTGGCTGGCGGGCCGTCGAGATAGTCGATGACGTCTTCGAGGCTGGCGGAATGGCCGCGATAGCTGCCGCCGCCGAGCACATTCGCAACGGATCGTTTCCGCTCACGAATTCAGCGTTGGCGGGACCGGCAAGGGTGCAAGACACGAGTAGCGTCGCCATTCCCGTTGCCCTCAAAGTGATCATCTCACTGTCCCTCGCAGCTGGCTTTCGCATTCGAGCAACTTGTTCACTCCGCTTTGTGCCTGCGCTGCGCCACGACCGTTTCGATGGCGGCGATCTCCGACTTTCTCGCCGCAATATCGTCCGCTGTCGTGTCTCTCATGACGCCGCCTGTTTCCGCACTTTTTTTGTGAGTGATCATGCGGCCTGCTTCCAACGGCGCAAGAAGCCAACGCAGCTCAACGATCGTCTTTCGCACGCAGCAATGAAGTCTGCCCACGTTCTGCGATATGCCCTCGTCCTGTTCCAACACCTTGGCACCCAAGAATTGATCGCCGCCTGGAGCCGCTCGAGCCGCCGTCGCTTCTGCGCTCCGCCAGCCCGATTCTCTGTCGTGAGCCTGCCACTGAAAACGATCCCGAATTGAGCATTTGTCGCTGAGCCGCGTCGACCTACCGTGGCAGTCTCATCGCCATAGCTAGCGATCCGGACCGTCAGGCGGGAGATCGAACGCTTTTGGGATCGTGCGTACCTCAAGCGTGACGACCTGCTTGGTACAACTCTTCCCTAACGCGGCAACACAGTCACGCTGGTCACTCTCTCTCTGCGCGAAGGTCGTACTGGCACGTAACCCGCGAGTGCACCATTGCGCCAAATTCGTTTTGAAACTGCGCGTCAGGCTCAACCGCGACAGCGGTTCCCGAGGTAACGTAGTCCTTTCCTTTCAAAAACGAACCGAAGGGGATCCACGGCCATGAGGGCCACACTGGCGAACCGTAGCGCGCTTCAGCAGTCGCTTCCTGCTGACAGTCGACCCGGACCTTTGGCCATCCTGAATAGCTGTTCACGAGCTGCTCGTTGTCAGCGCATTTTGTCCAGTTGGAACTGCAGTCTTCGTCCTGTGACGATGCTGGGCCTGTCGCGATCGTCGGCGATGAGTCGTTCGAGGCGGTAAAGAAAGCCACGATGATGAGGATCACGGCAGCGAGAACGGCAACCAAGCCGCAACCTGTCGCGATGGAATGCTGTTTTGGCGGTGGCGCGACTATGTCTGGCGAGGCTGCTTGGGATGGAGCAGTGGGATGAACGGGCGTGCTGAAATCATAGTTGCAGAATCGGCAAACGAGCGCGGCGGCTTTTACGGTCTCAGCGCATCGTGGACAGACCTTTTCGCCACCAGCGCCCGCATCGACTGACATTTTGGAATTGTCTGGCCCGTCATTATCGGTTGGCATTCTGAAGCCCTGCATCGGCTGAGGGTTGCGGAGAGTTCCATCAATGCTGTGCCGTCTTTGCTCGCGGAGCGTGAGCGGCCCCGCGATAATTTGGGTGACCTTCTGTCCGCTCGCCCCGCACTCCCGCCCAGAAGAGCGCTGCATAGTGACGGTACACTCCGGCGGTATCCTGCGGGTCATACGCCGTCGCTTCGACGAGGCTGAACAAGAGATGGATCAGCTCAGAATTGTCTTGGTAGAAGGCCTCGATCTCACTATCGGTGCTCGTCCGTGCTGTGCCTTTGGACTGTCGATGTGCAAGGCGTTCGTTCCGCAGTTTCTTCAGTTTCCTCAACACCGCGAGATGAGTCCCGCCGCAGGAATATTTATCGACAAGCGCGAGTGCGTCGCGTGCGTTTAGCTCAAAGTTTGGATCACTTCGTCTTTGAATTCTGGCGTCTCGCAGACGATATTTCTCTGCGCCGCAAGAGCCTCGATGACAAACTCTTCGCGCATCGCACTTGCGAAGAATTGCATGCCAATTGCTCGTCCGTCCTTGTCCCAGAGACGCATCAAAGCGAGCAACATTTCCCGTCGCAGCGCAGCTCGCACCACGTTGAATGCATTTGTGGCGGAGGACACTCCCATTCGCTTGTGTAGATCGTCGTCGTAGGCCGCAGGCTTCCAGAGTTCGTGAAACGTGACAGCTAGATCAAATTCTTGTCGAGCCGCGCGCACTTTGGTTCGCAGCACCGCGATCCTCTGATCAATGGCGTTCATCACCCGATCCTGATCTGGGGAAATGCCGTCAGCCCGTGCAGCAGTTTTGACGACTCAGTTCCCCACGCCTCGAAATTCGATGAGCAAGAAGACCCCAGATCAACAGGCACCTCAACTCGGATGGCGCGAGGGCGGGCTAGTGAAGTCATTGCGGAGCCCGTAGGCGGGCGTTTTCGCCGGGCGCAGTTGGGAGATCGCCCCGACCAGATAGCGCCCGTCGGGGCGCGGCTGAGGTGGCCCAGCAAAGTCATTCCGCTGTTACCCTGAGCGTTACCCCTGAGCGTTTTTGAAGGCAAAACGCGGTCTCAGAACTCGTCGATAAGTATTTGATCTTGCTATGGTGCCGGCTACAGGACTCGAACCTGTGACCCCCTGATTACAAATCAGGTGCTCTACCAACTGAGCTAAGCCGGCGTCGGGCGTGAAATACGCTGCCGGGACCGCAGGCGCAACGGGTCAGCTTTTGCCGACCAGGGAAACGTGGTCGGGCGTCACGGCGCCGCCCGAAAGGATCATCGACATGGCCTGGTCCCCCTGAATGTCGGTCTGGGTAAGTTTGGCGTAGGGGACGATCTGGAGGTAGCCGGACGTCGGGTTCGGCGCGGTCGGGACATAGACCGCCGCAAGTTCCTCGCCCGTTCTGGCATCGGGAAAAGTGCGCATTACAAAGCCGACGGCCTTCAGTCCCTGGCTCGGAAAGTCGATCAGCACGACCCGCTGGTTGTTGGTGCCGGGCTTCTGGCGCAGCACGTCGACCAGCTTCTTGGCGGCGGAATAAACCATGTGCACGCCCGGCACGCGGGTGATGATGTTTTCGAGCACCAGTATCAATTGCTGGCCGACGACGCGGCTGCCCAGCGCACCGATTGTGTAAAGCGCAAGCAGAGCGACAACGACACCGATGGCGTAACGCACCGCGTCATTGTCCAGAAAGGGTCGAAGAACCGGGTAACGTGCATCGAGGAATATCGTCAGTTCCACGGCCAGCGGATGGCCCCAGTCCGACAAAGTCGTCAGGAAGAAGTCAAACACCAGCCAGACGACGATGAGCGGTGTGACGGTGAGCAGGCCAGCGATCAGGTTGGTCTGAAAATTGGCCTGAAAATGGCGGTGCGGAGCCGGCACGTCGGTCATCTGGGTCCTGTCTGGAGGGCGCTTTTGCAAAGCTGCCCTGAGGTGCGTAAGGGTGGACGGATTCGCAGGCGAAGTTAATCTCCACAACCCCTTAATGAGCAGCCTTGATCTTATGAAACGCGTTTTGATTACCAGTGCCATTCCAAGCGTCAACGGCGTCAAGCATCTGGGCAACCTTGTCGGCTCGATGCTTCCGGCGGATGTCTTTGCGCGTTTCTGCCGCGCCAGGGGCTACGAGACGCTGTCGATTTGTGCGACAGACGAGCATGGCGCGCCGATCGAACTCGCGGCGGCAGAAGACGGCATCGCCGTCAAAGACTATTGCGACAAGTGGCACGCGGTGCAGCGGGATCTCGGCGATCGCTTCGGTCTGTCGTGGGACCATTTCGGCCGTTCATCATCGCCCCAAAATCATGAGCTGACGGATAACTTCGCACGCGCCTTGTGGAAGAATGGTCTGCTGGACGTGCGCACCACCAAGCAGGCCTATTCCGCGACTGACGGCCGGTTCCTTCCCGACCGCTATGTCATCGGCACCTGTCCGCATTGCGGCTATGACCGCGCGCGCGGCGATCAGTGCGAGAATTGCACGCGCGTGCTTGATCCCGTCGATCTGCTCGATCCTCGCTCGGCAGTATCCGGCGCCAAAGACATCGAGATCCGCGACAGCCAGCATCTGTTCCTCAAGCAATCCAAATTCGTGGACGAGCTTCGCGCCTGGATCGCAACTCACAAGAACGATTGGCCAGTGCTCGTCACCTCGATCGCCAACAAGTGGCTGGACGAGGGGCTGCAGGACCGCGGTATCACGCGTGACCTGGAATGGGGATTTGCGGTTCCCGATGACATCGCGGACGGCAAGCTGAGGGGCAAAGTCTTCTACGTCTGGTTCGACGCGCCCATCGCCTATATCGGCGCAACGAAGGAATGGGCCGACAAGAACAAGCTTGGCGACGCAGCGTGGCGGGACTGGTGGTACGGCGACAATGCCAAGGACGCCACCTATTTCGAATTCATGGGCAAAGACAATGTGCCGTTCCACACGATCATCTTCCCGGCGATGATCATGGGAACCGGTGAGCCGTGGAAACTGGTCGACCGGCTCAAGGGCTTCAACTACCTTCAATATAGGGATGAAAAGATCTCGACATCCGCGAAACGCGGTATCTTCATGGATTCAGCGTTGGAAATCCTGCCGGCCGATTATTGGCGCTACTACTTGATGGCGAATTCGCCCGAGAGCTCGGACAGCAACTTCACCTGGGAACATTTCGCGGGCGTCATCAACAAGGATCTGGCCGACGTTCTGGGGAACTTCGTCAACCGCGTGACGAAGTTCTGCGTCGCCCGTTTCGATGGAAAGGTGCCGTCGGAAGGCGCGTATGGCGAGGATGAAAAGGCTCTCTGCGCCGAGCTCGACGCGCGCGTTACGCAGTATACGGAATATCTGGACGCCGTGGAGTTTCGCAAGGCGCTGGGCGAATTGCGAGCCATCTGGGTCGCCGCGAACGAATACATCACGCGCGCCGCCCCCTGGACGCATTTCAAGACGGATCGCGCCAAGGCGGCCGTCGGCATCCGCATGGGTCTGAACCTCGTCCATCTGTTCGGTCACCTCTCATGGCCCGTGATGCCGACTGCGGCGCGAGCGATCCATCACGCGATTCAGAACGCTCCGGACGTCATTCCCTGGCCGAGCGAACCCATGTCGGCTTTCCTGGACCAGCTTGAACCAGGTCAATCGATCAATCCTCCGGACGTGCTTTTCGCCAAGATCACCGAAGAACAGATCGCCGAGTGGCAGGTGCGGTTCGGCGGCACGGGAACGCCGTGAGCGTAATGCGTCTGACGGCGGACGATGCCGGCGCGCTTCAGGCGCTGCGGCGCGAGGCGTTACTGCTGCATCCGACTGCGTTTTCGGCCGACCCGGATATCGAAGCCCAGTTCACGCTCGATCAATGGCGCGAGAGATTGCGCACGCGCGTCTGGTTCGGCGGAAAGCTGGACGGCGTTCTGTGCGGCATGGCGGCGTTTTCCACAGAGCCGTCGAGAAAGACTCGTCATACCGGACATCTCGGCTCGATGTATGTGCGCAAGGAGGCACGCGGCGCGGGAATGGCGGATCAGCTGATCCAGGCCTTTATCGATCATGCGACGAAGCATGTCGAACAGGTGGCGCTGACGGTCGAAGCCGGAAATGCACGCGCCATCAGGCTCTACGAGCGGCACGGGTTTCGCACGGTCGGCAAAATGCCGAGGTCGATACTCGTGGACGGCATTTACTATGACGAGCTGCAGATGTTTCGCGCCGTGTCCGCCAGCGACTAGATTCGTTGCCAGCCGTCGCGGCCAAGCGCTTCCATCGGCTTGAAGCGGGTCTTGTAGGACATCTTCTCGCTGCCTTCGACCCAATAGCCGAGATAGACGTGCGGCAGCTCCCGGCCACGCGCTTCGCGGATGTGATCAAGGATCATGTAGGTGCCAAGACTGCGTTCGTCTTCGCCGGGATGAAAGAAGCTGTAGACCATCGACAGACCATCGCGCAGCACATCGGTGAGGGCGCACGCGATCAGTGGACCTGGCTTTCCGCCTATGCCGTGACGGCGGTACTCGACGATCTGGGTGTCGACCGGTGTCTCTTCTACCATCGCGACATAGTCGAAGAGCCCCATGTCCGACATGCCGCCGCCGGCGTGGCGCGAGTCGAGATAGGTGCGGAGCAGGGAAAATTGCTCCCGCGTCGCTTCGGCGACGACCTCCGTCCGCACCAGGTCGTCATTGCGCCGCATGAGCCGTTTCTGGTTGCGCGACTGCTCGAATTCTGCGGTCAGGATGCGGACCGAAACGCAGGCCGAACAGCCCTCGCAGGCGGGCCGATAGGCGATCGACTGGCTGCGGCGGAACCCCGAATGGGTCAGCGCCTCGCTGAGGGGCTGTGCATAACTGCCGGTGAGGCGGGCGAAAACCTTCCGCTCGGTCTTGCCCGGCAAATACGGGCAGGGCCCGCCCGGCGTCAGAAAAAACTGCGGAATCCGTGTGTTATTCTGGTCTGTCACAGTCTAATCCGAAGGCCCCACGGTCCGAATTATGTCAAAGGAAGGGCCGTCAACGCCAGCCCGAAGACGGAAAATCGCGGATTAGAGTTGATGACCTGGCGGGACAGGCGGGGCTTCGCGCAAGAGCACGATGCTGAGCCGGCGATTTGCCGACGCATTCGGGTCCTCGGGCAGCAACGGCTCGGAACCGGCTTTTCCGGCCACCTCATAAATACGGTCCTGCGAAAGACCTCCGGCCGTCAGCAGCGCCCGGGCCGCATTCGCCCTTGCGGACGACAGTTCCCAATTGGTGACGCCGTTCGGACCTTCAAAAGGTGTAGCCTCGGTATGTCCGCTAATTGAGACGCGGTTGGGCAGGCGGTCTACGATTCGCCCGATCTCGGCGAGCAGACGCTTTGTATAGGGCATCGGTTCGGAGGTGCCCTGCTGGAACATCGGGCGCCCGTCCTGGTCGACAAGTTGGATACGCAGTCCTTCGGGCGTGTTGTCGATCATCACCTGGCGCGACATTGCCGCGATATCCGGATTGTCTTCGATGGCCTGGTGGATTGCCTCAGCGGCCTTTGAGAAGTCGCCGTCCTGTGACGACGCGTTGGCATGACCGTCCGACGCCCCATCTGCGCCCTGGCCGGCGGCGCTGGCGGAGCCGCCATGGGTGGTGCCGTTCTGATTTGAGCGCGAGGGGTTGGATGGCGAGGAGGGGCTGTTCTTCTGGAACACTGACGCCGCGCCGCCTGCGCGCGAGCTGTCTTCGCCCATCACCTTCCCACCCATGACACCGCCGGCGCCGCTGACAGTCTCCGCGATGCTCTGCGGCGCGAAATAGTCGGCGATGCCGCGCTTTTGTTCCGGAGTCGTGGTGTTGATCAGCCACATGAGCAGGAAGAACGCCATCATGGCCGTCACGAAGTCGGCATAGGCGACTTTCCACGCGCCGCCATGGTGGCCGCCGTGTCCGCCCTTCTTGATGCGTTTGATTACGACCGCGCCGTCGCTGGCCATGGCCCTCGAATCCCACTCAAATTACCCTCGAAAGGCGGCCTGCTTGGTCTTTTCGCCGTGCTAAGGCTCGCCTAACGTGGCGTGCAGAATGCACCGCGCCCTATTAACCGAGTGTGAAATGACATGACTTTGGACCTTCGCGCCTACCGGACTGCGCTTGGCTCGTTTCCGACCGGGGTCGCTGTCATCACGACGTCTGCCAGTGCAGAACACCATATGGGCATTACGGTAAACTCATTCACCTCGGTCTCTCTGGATCCTCCGCTTGTCCTGTGGTGCCTCGACAAGAAGTCGGATCGTTACCATGCGTTTACCAAGGCGCGCAGTTACACGGTCAGCATTCTTGGTACGGAGCATCAGGATGTCTCGTCGCGGCTGGCCAAGCAGGGCAGTCACAGCCTCGATGGAATCGCGCTCAACACAACAGTGCTCGGACCGCCCGCACTGGCCGACGCATTGTCTGTTTTCGAGTGTGAAGCCGAGGCGGTGCACGATGCGGGCGACCACGCGATTCTGATCGGCCGTGTCATCCGGTTTTCCCGACCTGGCGACGGGGAACCGCTCGTATTCTTCAGAGGAAAATACGGCTCTCTCGCGCAAGCATCTTGAATGTGCATAAGAAATACGCTGTCACATTAGCTTCATCTAACTGTCACGTCTCTGTCTCCTTGCGCTGCGAACGATGGCCGCGGCAGTGGGGCGTGGCAGGTGCGGCGCCCCCTCGCCATGAACATTTCATAGAGGGGTTCCATGCAGGGGAAATCGTACTTGATGGCCGGTGTCGCGGTCGTCGCCTTGGTCGCATCTAGCGATGCCGGCCTTGCCAAGACAAAGCATCACGCCGCCGCGCCCGCGCCGGCCGCCACAAGCGATGCCACGCCGGCGCCAGCCGCGTCGAACGGACCGACAAATGCCGAACTTGCCGACCGACTTTCGGCGCTCGAAGCAGAACTCGCGGCCGATCACGAAAAGCGCGACTCCGATCACAATCGTTTGTCAGCGCTGGAGCAGAACTTCAACGACACGAGTTGGACATTCGACAACGCGCGTCCGACTGTGAAGAGCGGCGACGGTCGCTTTACGATGGCGATACGCGTGCGCTTTCAAGCCGACTTTGCCGGTTTCATGCAGGACTCGCCGGCTGCGCTCGCGCTTACCGCGCCCAAGGCCACGGCCGATCTATCGTCGGGCGCAGTCGTCCGTCGCGGCTTCTTTGGCATCGAAGGCAAAGTCTTCAATGACTTCGTCTACGAATTTCGTCTGAACGCAGGCGGCTCGAACGGAAGTGCCGGCAGCGGCGTAACGGGCAGCGAAGGCGACCCGCTTATGAACTTGGCACGCGTCGCCTATGTCGGGATCGACCACTTCGAACTCAACATGGGTGTCATCGAGCCCGCCTTCATGTTCGAAGGCACGACCTCATCCGCTCAGCTCATGTTCCTGGAGCGACCGGAAATCGATAATATCGCTGCAGACACGTTCGGTGCTGCCGACTCGCGGCGTGGCATCGAAGTGCGCTTCCAAAAAGACAGCGCCCTCATGCCGGGCGACAATCTTGTCCTGAATGCAGCCTTTACCGGCAACAAGACGGGATCAAGCAGCGGCCATGGTCCGGGTGGCGACGAACAGGCTCAGATTTTGGGGCGCGCTTCGTATCGCTTCTGGAGTGACGGACCTTCGAACGCGTCGTTCGGCACGAGCATCGCCGACATCATTAGCCCTGGTGGTGGCAACTCGACCATCACGTTGCAGGATCGTCCGGAGATCCGCGTTGATGGTACGCGCCTGATTGGCACGGGTGGTATTACCGCCCAGCATGCGTTCATGTGGGCCATCGATGGTGGTGTGAACTACAATCAGTTCTTTATCGGTGGAGAATATGCTGATTTCCAGGTGAATCGGCAGATGGCAGGCTTTGAAGTCGCCGACACGCCGGATTTCTCTGGCTGGTATGTCGAGGCCTCCTGGGTCCTGACTGGCGAGCCGAAGAGCTACACGGTCTCGGCCACCAACAACGAGGTTGGTGGTTTTGGTGCGCCAAAAGTGGGCCAGCCCTTCTCCTTCAAGGGTGACTCGTGGGGTGCGTGGGAAATCGCGGTTCGCTATAGCGATACGAACCTGAACTGGAACGACACGCGCGCCGCCGTGACCGGCTCATCTTCGGTCCCCGGCATCCAAGCCGGCGTGAACGGCGGTGACGAACGCATCGTCGCGCTCGGGCTAAACTGGTACCTGAACAACAACGTCAAGCTGCAGTTGAACGACCTAATCACCGACGTGGGCAAATACTCTTCGACGTCTCACGTTCTGGCGAACAGGGCCAGCCAGAGTTTCAACACGATCGGCGTCAGGCTCCAGTTCTCAAACTAGTCTCAGGACGGATCATCCGCTCCACGCAAAAAGAGGAATCAAATGAAGAAATTCGTGAGAAATGTGATCGTCGCTGCTGCAGCACTTGCAGGCGCGGCGTCGATCACGAGCGCACTCGCCGCGAACATTTCCGGCGCTGGCGCGACGTTTCCCTATCCGATCTACGCCAAATGGGCAGGAGCTTATCAGGGCGTGAGCGGAGTGGGTCTGAACTACCAGTCGATCGGTTCCGGCGGCGGTATCGCCCAGATCAAGGCGAAGACGGTGACGTTCGGAGCTTCTGACATGCCGTTGCAGGCCGCACAGTTGAATGCGGGCGGCATGATCCAGTTTCCGACCGTCATCGGCGGCGAGGTTGCCGTGTATAACATCCCTGGCGTAGCAGCGGGACAGTTGGTCCTGGACGGTTCGACGTTGGCGAACATCTACCTTGGCCATATCTCACGCTGGAACGATCCGGCCATCAAGAAGCTGAACCCCTCGCTCAATCTGCCTGATCAGGCGATCGCCGTTGTTCATCGCTCCGACGGATCGGGCACAACGTTCGTCTACGCGACCTATCTGTCGCGCGTCAGCAGTGAATGGAAGAACAATGTCGGCGCGGCGACGTCGGTCGATTGGCCGACTGGCATCGGCGCAAAGGGCAACGAAGGCGTTGCAGGCAATGTCGCTCAGACCTCGGGAGCGATCGGGTATGTTGAATACGCTTACGCGCTCCAGAACCATCTGAAGTATGCACGCATGCTCAACAAGGACGGCAAGGTCGTTGAACCGACGCTTGCTTCGTTCGGAGCGGCGGCCTCGCATGCCGACTGGAACGCGGCGGCGCAGAACAACTTCTACATCATCCTGGTCGATGAGCCCGGCGCAGATTCATGGCCGATCACCGCAACGACCTACATCATCATGTACAAGCAGCCGGTTGATGCCACAGCTTCCGCAGAAACGCTGAAGTTCTTCAAGTGGGGCTATGAGCATGGCGGCGACATGGCCAGAAGCCTTGTCTACGTGCCGCTGCCGCAAAATGCGGTTCAGGCGATCGAAAATAGCTGGAAACAGATCCAGGGTTCGGGAATGTAATCGCGCTTTGTAAGGGTTATACAGCAGGGGCGGAGGCAACTCCGCCCCTGTTTCTTTTTCCGATAAGGCCGACGGCGGCGACTGATGACACGCCTGACCATTCGAGTTGATTTTGCCAACGGGGCAGCGCTCGGCCCGGGGAAAATAAGGCTGCTCGAGCTGGTCGCCGAAACCGGCTCGATCCGCAAAGCGGCAGCCCGGATGAAGATCAGCTATCGGCAAGCCTGGCTTCTTCTCAAAGCCCTCAAGGAGACGTTTGGCGAGGCGCTGGTGGAGACTGCTACCGGCGGGAAGGCCGGCGGCGGAGCACGCCTGACGCTTTTGGGGCGGTTCGTCGTGAGGCGCTACAGGGTCCTTGAAAAAGTAGCAACTGAAGCCGCAGCACCATCTATGGTTGCGCTTCGCAGGCGAATGGTCCCGGCTACCGAGAACAAAAACGCCCATCGGCGCAGGATTCGTCGCTGAATCGCGGCGAATTGCACTTCTAAAAGAAAAGCCTCCTTAACATCTTGCGCGATAATATAACGCTGCTTATTTTATGTCCGCTTAGGGAAGTGGCGAATGCAGTCCTTTGATCGTGATCTTCTAATGGTTCTGAACGACGTCGCCCGCACCATGCGGACGCGCTTCGACCAGAAAGCGCGCGCTACGCATGCAATGACGCGCGCGCAGTGGATCATTCTTTCCCGTCTCGACCGCCAGCCAGGCATGTCGCAGAACGAAATGGCGGCGATCTGCGAGGTCGAGCCGATCACGGTCGCCCGTCTCGTCGACCGGCTCGAAGCAAGAGGTCTGGTTGAGAGGCGTGCCGATCCGAGTGATCGGCGCATCAAGCGTCTCCATCTGCTGCCTGCGGCAAAGCCGATACTGGAAACAATCAACGAAGCGCGTGATCTCATGAGCGCCCGCATCACGGCAGGGCTCGATGAGAAGACTCGCAACACGGTGATCGACGCGCTGTTGGTCGTGAAAGAGAATTTGGCGAATGAGGCACTGACCGGCGTCAAGCTGGCAGCGGCCGGGGAGTAGTTTTCGAATGTCTGCGATCAGAACTGGAACTGCAGAGTACGTTTCGCCTGGTATCGGTACGCGTATTCGCGACTGGGCCGGCGCGATCTGGGCGGACAAAGCCCGTCTGCGCCGCATCGGAATGATTTGGGGTCTGGCGATCATCGGATCGCTCGCACTTTTCTTCTGGCTGACGGGCGGCCGTTATGTGTCTTCCGACAACTCGTATGTGCATGCGGCAAAGCTGATGGTGTCGACTGACGTCTCCGGTCTCGTCCAGGACGTCGATGTGCATGAGGGACAGAGTGTTCGCGCCGGAGATATTCTCTTCCGCCTGGATCCGCATCCGTTCCAGATCGCGCTCGACACCGCAAAGGCAAATCTCGCGCAGAGCGTGCTCGATGTAGAAGGCACCAAAGCGCAATATCGCGCCGTGCTCGGCCAGATCGGTGCGCAACAGGCTCAGGTCAATCTCGCGGTGATCACCTTCAACCGCTATCAGGCCCTTGTGCGCCAGAACGCCATCGCTCCGTCGCTGCTCGATACGGCGCGCGGCACATTGCAGAGCGCGCAAGCGACACTGGTGTCCCTCCAGCAGCAATCGCGCCAATCACTGGCTCAACTCAACGGCAATCCCGATCTGCCCGCAACGCAGGCGCCCGCATATCAGCGCGCGCGCGCAGCCGTTGACGAAGCGCAACGTCAACTCGATCATGCCGTGGTTCGCGCGCCGTTCGATGGCATCGTTTCCGCAGTCAACTCCTTGCAGCCCGGCACACTCGTGATTTCGGCGATGTCTGCATTCAGCACCACAAGCGCCGTGGGTCTCGTGGCCAGCAAGAACATCTGGGTCGACGCCAATCTGAAAGAGACTGAACTCACCTATGTCCACAAGGGCAATCCGGTCGAGATCACGGTTGATACCTATCCAAGTTGCACATGGAACGGTTCTGTCGATGCCATTAGTGCCGGCAGTGACTCCACCTTTTCCGCATTGCCGTCCGAAAACGCCAGCGGCAACTGGGTGAAGGTCGTGCAGCGCATTCCCGTGCGCATCAAGATCGGCAGCAGCAGCTGCAACGTGCCGCTGCGGGCAGGGATGAGTACGGTGATCTCGATCGATACGGGTCACCGCCGCTGGTACCGGATGTTGTTCGGCGACTAACAGCGCGAAAGGCACTTTTTCATGCGGGTGCAAGCGCTCGGTCACACGGCCGAGTCCTATGAGAACAAGGTTGAGCTCTGGATCGTCCTGATCTCGTCCATGGCGGGCGTGCTCATGCAAGCTCTGGACTCGACGATTGCAAACGTGGCGCTGCCCTACATGCAGGGCAGCCTGTCAGCGTCACGCGACCAGATCACCTGGGTTCTGACGTCCTACATCGTCGCCGCCGCGATCTTCACCGCGCCGGTGGGGTGGATTGCGTCGCGTTTTGGCAAGCGCAATTTCTTCCTCGTGTCACTGACCGGCTTCACAGTCACATCAATGATGTGCGGCGCGGCGCAGTCGCTGGAGCAGATGATCCTGTTCCGATTGCTGCAAGGTTGCTTCGGAGCGGCTCTGTCGCCCCTTTCGCAAGCCGTGATGCTCGATCTTTACCCGCCCCAGAAGCGAGGCAACATCATGGCGATCTGGGGCATGGGCGTAATGCTCGGCCCGATCCTGGGGCCAACGCTCGGTGGATATCTTACGGATGCCTACAACTGGCGCTGGGTGTTTTACGTGAATGTGCCCTTTGGCATCGCGTCCGTGGTCGGTATCTGGATGTTCTTCAAGGACAGTCCGCGAGAACTCATCGTTGCGCTTCGACTGGTTCGGATTCGGTGCGTTGGCGATTGGACTTGGTGCGCTTCAGCTGATGCTTGACCGCGGCACCGGCAAGGGCTGGTTCGGGTCGGCGGAAATCATTCTTGAGTGCCTGATCGCTGGCGTCGGCCTGTATCTCTTCGTTGTGCACATGCTTACGGCGAAGACGCCATTCATCCCGCCGAAGATCTTCAACGACCGCAACTTTCTCTCTGCGCTATTCCTGATGTTCGTGACGGGTGCGATTCTGCTCGCGAGTTCTGCGCTGCTGCCGCCCTACCTGCAAAATCTCGCCGGCTATTCGGTGTTCGACACCGGCATGCTGATGGCACCGCGAGGTTTCGGGACGATGTTCGCAATGATGTTCGCCGGAAGGCTCGCCATGCGCATCGATCCGCGCATTCTCATGACTTGCGGCATCGCACTTCTGCTCTGGTCGATGTGGGACATGTCCGGCTGGACGCCGCAGATCGATACGACGACTTTGATCGTCGTGACGTTTCTGCAGGGTGTCGGAATGGGATTTGTGTTCGTGCCGCTGAACCTGACCGCTTTCGCAACTCTGGCGCCGAATTTTCGCACCGATGGTTCCGCGCTTATGAATTTGACGCGCAACATCGGCAGCGCAATCGGCGTGTCGGTAACGACGACAGTACTGGGCTCCAGCGTGCAGGTCTTGCACTCCCAACTGGCCGGCTACGCGTCCGGTTTCAACCGCGCACTCGGTGTGAATGCGCCGTCGATGATGATGAACCCACAACTTCCTTTCGGCTTGGCCAATCTGAACGGCATGATCGAAATGCGGGCCGAGGTCATCGCCTACTCGAACGATTTTCTCTTCATGACATATGTCAGCCTTCCGGCCTTTCTGATCATATGGTTCATGAAGAAGCCGAATTTTTCGGCGCAGCAGCCTGCACATGTCGAGGTGATGGAATAATGCGCGTCGCGTTTCTTGGGCTTGGCGTAATGGGCTATCCGATGGCGGGCCATCTCAAGCGCGCCGGACATAATCTCACAGTGTTCAATCGCACACGCTCGAAGGCCGACGCATGGGTGGCCGAATTCGGCGGACAGTGCGCGCCGACGCCAGCCGAAGCGGCGGCAAACGCGGACGTCGTTCTGAGCTGCGTCGGCCGCGACGAAGACGTCCGCGAAGTAACCCTTGGCCGCCACGGCGCCTTCATCACCATGAAACGTGACGCCGTGCTCATCGATCATACGACGGCGTCCGCCGGCCTGGCGCGTGAACTCGCCGAAAGCGCTCATCA
Source organism: uncultured Alphaproteobacteria bacterium (assembly GCA_963741725.1). Lineage (GTDB taxonomy): Bacteria > Pseudomonadota > Alphaproteobacteria > Micropepsales > Micropepsaceae > Rhizomicrobium. Next base: position 22,899 of record CAVUJC010000005.1, read on the forward strand.
AAGAGGTATGCACTTCGTCGACGCTCCCGTTTCAGGCGGGGAGCAGGGCGCCAGGAACGGCCAGCTCACCATCATGTGCGGGGGAACTCCGGCCGCCTACGCCAAGGCAGAGCCTGTCATGGGCGTATATGCGCGGCAATGCCGCCTTATGGGCGAAGCGGGAGCCGGACAGCTCACGAAAATGGTCAACCAGATCTGCATTGCTGGTCTGGTTCAGGCGCTCTCCGAAGGTCTGAGCTTTGCTGTGGCCGCCGGTCTCGATCCCCTTGCTGTGATCGAGGTTATTTCCAAGGGCGCCGCTCAATCCTGGCAGATGGAGAATCGGCATAAGACAATGATCGCGGGTCACTTCGATCATGGTTTTGCTGTAGAATGGATGCGAAAGGATCTTGCGATTTGTATCAATAAGTCGCGACGGAATGGAACCAGTCTTCCCGTTACATCGTTAGTTGACCAGTTCTACGCCGAAGTTGAAAAGATGGGCGGCAAGCGCTGGGACACATCCAGCCTGTTCGCACGACAGGAGCTCTACAAAAAGGATTCATGATGGATCGGTCAGACGGCACGGGAGAATTCGGGCGCGCACGCTCCTATCACCATGGCGATCTGCGGAACGCACTGCTCGAAGCCGCGCGCTCCATCCTCGAGGAGCAAGACCTTTCCGAGCTCAGCCTGCGGGCTGTTGCACGCCGCGCAGGCGTCAGTCATGCGGCACCTTACCGCCACTTCCCAAATCACGAAGCCCTGCTCGTCGAATTGGCGATGGAGGGTTTTTCAGAACTACGGCAGGAAATCGCTTCTGCGGCGGCTTCGCTCGGATGCCGAGTCCGATCGCATTGCGAAGATCGGCGCTGCCTATATGCGCTTCGTCGCTCGGAGGCCGGCGCTCGCCAGTCTGATGTTCGGGCCACAACTGCCCAACCGGGATTCGTTCCCGAAGCTGGGCGAGATGGCCGATGCCATCGGCAACGAGATCGGAACCGCTCTTCACAACTCTGCGTTGGGCCTGGCGGTCTGGGCTGCGGTGCATGGCCTCGCCATGCTGATCCTGCGCAATGTCGTCGATCTTGGTCAGCGTAAGTCCGGCCTCGATGTCTTGCCCTCGCGCGCAGAAATCATTCTGCGCAGTCTGTTTTCGACGCAGCGCGACTAGAAGACTTCAGCCAGAGCGCAGCAACTTTGCCGCATCGCGCGCGAAGTAGGTGAGGATGCCGCTCGCGCCAGCACGCTTGAACCCCATCAGGCTCTCCAGAATGACGCGATCGCGATCGAACCAGCCGCGTTCAATGGCTCCGGTGAGCATCGAATATTCGCCAGATACCTGGTAGGCAAAGGTCGGCACGCCGAATTTCTCGCGCACGCGATAAACAAGGTCGAGATAGGGCATGCCAGGCTTGACCATCACCATGTCAGCGCCTTCGGCGATATCCAGCGCGACTTCCCGCAGGGCTTCGTCGCCGTTTGCAGGGTCCATCTGGTAGGTGCGCTTGTCGCCCTTGAGTGTCTTCGACGAACCGACCGCTTCGCGGAACGGACCGTAGAACGCCGAGGCGTATTTCGCGGCGTAGGCCATGATCAATGTGTTCTTGTGTCCGTTCTGCTCGAGCGCGGAACGGATCGCGCCGACGCGGCCGTCCATCATGTCGGATGGCGCGATGATATCGCATCCAGCTTCGGCTTGAACGATCGCCTGGCGCACCAGGACTTCAAGCGTCTCATCGTTCGCGACATAGTCGTCGATCAGAAGGCCGTCATGTCCGTGACTGGTGTAGGGATCGAGGGCAACATCGCAAAGGACGCCGACGTCAGGCACAGCTTTTTTGATGGCGCGAACCGCGCGACAGATGAGATTGCCCGCGTTCGTTGCTTCGCGGCCATCTTCGGTGCGAAGCGCAGGATCGGTGTAAGGAAAGAGCGCGATGACCGGTATGCCGAGCTTCGCTGCTTCCTCTGCGGCGCCAACGGCAAGGTCGACAGACAGCCTGTCGACGCCTGGCATCGAGGGGACAGGCTCACGCTTTTTGTCGCCATCGATGACGAACAGCGGCCAGATGAAGTCGGCCGCCGACAGCGTCAATTCAGCTACCAGCCGGCGTGTCCAATCGTGGCGGCGAAGGCGACGCAAGCGCGTGGCGGGAAATTGGCTCATGGCAGTCTCTTGCCAAGTCCGGGCGCAGGTTTCAAGGCGGCAGGGTGTTGGTACGCCTTTGCGGGACACCAAATCCCGGCTAATTCTGACTAAGTTTGCAGGCAATTGTCCTGCGTCCAGGAACTGGGAATGTGACGGGTAGCCATGGATTTTGAGCTCAACGAAGACCAGCGTGCCATCGAAGCGGCCGCACGGCGCTTTGCTCGCGAAAAACTCGCCCCGCATGCCGCCCGATGGGATGCAGAGTCATTCTTCCCGGTCGAGACACTGCGTGAGGCAGCGGCGTTGGGCTTTGCCGGGATCTACGTAAAAAGCGACGTCGGCGGTTCGGAAATGTCACGGCTCGATGCGGCGATCATCATGGAAGAGCTGTCGGCCGGATGCACTTCAACTGCCGCCTTTATCTCGATCCACAATATGGCGTCGTGGATGATCGATCGCTACGGCAATGACGAACAGCGCAAGCGCTTCCTGCCGAGGCTGACAGCGATGGAAAAAATCGCGAGCTATTGCCTCACCGAGCCTGGCGCCGGATCGGATGCGGCCAGCCTCAAGACCAAGGCCGTCAAAGACGGCGATCACTACGTTCTGAACGGTGCGAAGGCATTCATTTCCGGCGCTGGCGTTTCGGATATCTACGTCTGCATGGTGCGAACGGGCGAAGACGGCGCGAAAGGCGTTTCCTGCATCGTTGTCGAAAAGGGGACACCGGGCCTGTCGTTTGGAAAACTGGAAAAGAAAATGGGCTGGAACAGTCAGCCCACGGCTCAAGTGATATTCGAGGACTGTCGCGTGCCGGTCGCCAATCGCATCGGTGCGGAAGGGGAGGGCTTTCGTATTGCCATGAGCGGCCTAGACGGCGGCCGCATCAATATCGGTGCCTGTTCGGTTGGCACCGCGCGCGCCGCACTAGACGAGGCGATGGCATATGCGAAAGAGCGCAAACAATTTGGCCGCGCCATCGCGGAATTTCAGGCCTCACAATTCAAGCTGGCCGACATGGCCACAGAGCTGGAGGCGTCACGGCTGATGATCCGGAGCGCGGCTGCCGCCCTCGACAGACATGACCCCCGCGCCACGATGTTGTGTGCCATGGCGAAACGGTTTGCCACTGACGCCGGTTTCAGGATCGCCAATGACGCGCTGCAGCTTCACGGAGGTTACGGCTACCTCAAGGACTTTCCCGCAGAACGCCACGTTCGCGACCTCAGGGTTCATCAGATTCTGGAAGGAACCAATGAGATCATGCGGGTCATTGTGGCACGCGAACTTTCGCGCCAGTGATTTCGTACGCCGTAACGGGTTTTACTGTGTTTTAACAAATAGCTCTTAGTCTTCGATCCATAACAACAGGTGGGCCCCGCGAAAAAGCGGTGGGAAGACGATGACAGCATTTGCGAAACCGCAGACCGCGGCGCACGAAGGCGCACGCGTTGAAGCAAAATTCTATCTGGAGACGCTCAACCTCGTCGAGCGACTGCATCGGCAACTGCTCGATGTGATCAAGGACGAATTGGATCGCCGCGACGAACGCGAGATCAACAGCGTTCAGGCTCTTCTCCTGTTCAATGTCGGTGATCAGGAGCTCACGGCGGGTGAGCTGCGCACACGCGGCCACTATCTTGGATCGAACGTGTCGTACAACCTGAAAAAACTCGTCGAGTCCGGCTACATCCATCACGAACGTTCCGAAGCGGATCGCCGCTCGGTTCTGGTGCGCCTGACTCGCAAGGGTGAGGCGGTGCGCGACATGCTGCGCGAACTGTTCCACCGTCATCTCGCTTCGCTGAATGCGGTGGGAAATGTCGCGTCGGAGGACCTCAACTCGCTCAACACCACACTGAAGCGCATGGAACGTTTCTGGATCGACCAGGTTCGTTTCCGCCTCTAATCGGGCTGCAACTCATGTACGAATGGCAGCGACGCCCCTGAAGGAGGTTTCGCTGCCTTCGTTCGTTTCAAATCAGCTCCACCATCACAGCCGCTTTTATCTCGCCATGCTCATCGGCGCGGTCGCGTTGTTTTTGGCGCGCGATCTGCCGCCTCCCTTGCCCGAAGCGATCACGGGCGACACGTTTTTTCTCTCGTTCCTGATGATGGGCTGGTGGTTGGTGTTCCGTCTGACCGCAAGCGACCTGCGCCTGCGCGCCGACATCGAAGACGAAGGCGGGATCGCGGTCACGATCATCACGGTCGGCGCGCTCGGCTACGCTTCGTTTGCGGTTTTCGAGGCGCTGCACGGCAAGAGCCTGAACAGCCCGCTTGCGCTGACGCTTGCACTGGCCGGTGCGCCGCTCGGATGGTTCATGCTGCACACCGTTTCCGCACTACGCTATGCGCACCTGTACTACAATGACGACGAAGAAGAAGGCTACATCCCGCCGCTCAAGTTTCCCGAGTGCATCGAACCGGGGCCGTGGGATTTCATGTACTTTTCCTTCGTGGTTGGCATGACCGCGCAAGTCTCTGACGCGCTTGTGCAGACGGTGGAGATGCGCAAGACCGTACTGGCGCATTCGGTGGTGTCGTTCTTTTTCAATACGGTACTGATCGCCATGGCCGTGAACGCGGCAGTCGCTATTGCCTCTTAGGCGGCCAGGGGACGAACGCACTCGTGCGCCGCATGTAGTCTTCATAGGCCGGTCTGCGGGCAACAATATTTTGTTCGAGCAGGCTCACGCCGGATACGCGCAGAAGAAGCACGGTCATGACGATCGGGCTGATGACCGTCCACCACGTTGACGGCGAAGCCGAAATGGCGATCGCGTAAAATCCCCACCAAATCAGCGCGTCGCCGAAATAGTTCGGATGGCGCGACCAGGACCAAAGACCCGTGTCCATGACGCGGCCACGATTGGCGACTACGGACCTGAACCTAGCCAGTTGACTGTCCGCGATTGCTTCGACCACGACTCCGGCCAGGACCAATGCCGCTCCGGCGAAGTCGAACCCGTTCAACGCCGCAGGGCTGCCGATTGCGAACTGCAACGGCAGAGAGATGATCCAGATCAATGCACCCTGAAGCAGGAACACCTGGAATAATGACAGCCACCACCAGCGTGGCCCGAACTTGGTTCTCATGGTGGCGTAACGATGATCTTCGACCGTGTGGCGCTTCAGAATGTGAAGGCCGAGGCGCATAGCCCAGACGCTCGCGAGGACCAACACGAGTTCTGCCCTGGGTCCAAAGTTGGGGCGGGCGATGGCCGAAACCCACCCGACGATGGCGAACCCCGGGGCCCAGAAAATGTCGGCAATGCTCGAATCTTTAACGCTCAGGCTGATAAACCACAGCGCCAGGACGGCCGCGAAGAGAGCGATCAGCGCCAAAATCGGGGAAGTCATGTGACAAAAGGCTTAGGCAACAGGACAGGGGTTGGGGTAAGGTCTGCGCCGGCTAGTGGCTTTGAAATCCGGGTGAAAAACCCACTGCAAGAGACTGAAATCATGTCGTTTCCGTATCTGGCCCGCTTCCGTGATGCCCTTGCCGGACTTAGGCGCGAAGGCCGCTATCGTGTGTTCGCGGACATTGTCCGCCAACGTGGCGGCTATCCGAAGGCAGATTTCTATACGGACGCGAACAAGCGGCCGATCACCGTTTGGTGCAGCAACGACTATCTCTGCATGGGCCAGCATCCGGCCGTGATCGCAGCCATGCACGAGGCGATCGACGCGACAGGCGCCGGTGCGGGCGGCACGCGCAATATCTCCGGGACCACGCACTATCATGTCGAGCTTGAGCGCGAACTTGCCGACCTGCATGGCAAGGAAGCGGCGCTGCTGTTCACCTCCGGGTACATCTCCAACGACGCGACGTTGGCGACGCTCGGAAAGCTGCTTCCCGGACTGATCATCTTTTCGGATGAGCTGAACCACGCCTCGATGATCGAGGGCATCAAGCACAGCGGAATGGAGAAGCATCTCTTCCGCCACAATGACCTCGAACATCTCGAACAACTGCTCAAGGCCGCCGATCCGTCGGCGCCGAAGCTGATCGCCTTCGAGTCCGTCTATTCCATGGACGGCGACTTCGGACGGCTCGAAGGGTTCTGCGATCTCGCCAAGAAGTATGGCGCACTGACCTTCCTCGACGAGGTTCACGGCGTGGGCCTCTACGGACCGCGCGGCGCGGGCGTTGCGGCGCGTGATGGCGTGATGGATCGCATCGACATCGTCGAGGGCACGCTCGCCAAGGCTTTCGGCGTGATGGGCGGGTACATCGCAGCTTCAAATGAATTGGTTGACTGCATCCGCTCGTTCGCTCCGGGATTTATCTTCACGACATCGCTGGCGCCCGCGATTGCGGCTGGCGTGCTCGCGAGCATCCGTCATCTCAAGACCAGCGAAGTTGAGCGTACCCGGCTTCACGAGCGCGCTGCGCGCCTCAAAAGGCTGTTCGCGCAGGCCGGCTTGCCGGTCATGGAGTCGCCGAGCCACATCGTTCCGGTGTTCGTTGGCGATGCCGCGCTTTGCAAGTCCGTTTCGGATACGCTGCTGCGCGATCACGCGATCTATGTTCAGCCAATAAACTTCCCGACTGTTCCGCGCGGCAAGGAACGGCTACGCTTCACGCCGTCGCCCATGCACACCGATGAGATGATGGATACGCTCGTGCGTGCACTCGACCAGGTGTGGACAGCGCACAAACTGCAGCGCGCCGCCTGATGGCGCCGCCCGGCAAGCCGGGTGACGGCGAGATCTACGTGGAATTCATTTTGCAGGGCGGCTTCGTCAAGGCGACGGCAATCGATTCAAAATCCGGTACCGAAGCAAGCGTCATGGGACCTGCCGGCGCCGCAAGAGGCGCGCTGGCTGACGCAGCCGTGCGCAAACTGACCTACCTGATGAACAAGCAACGCGGCAAAAGCTGACTGCCGCGTTGCCGGCTATCCGCGGCGGCGCCCTTTGGCAGGTGCGCTGCGGCCAAGGCCGATCTTCTTGGCAAATTCCGATCGCTGCGCCGCATAGTTGGACGCAACCATCGGATAGTCGGCGGGAAGGCCCCACTTCGTGCGGTACTGATCTGGCGACAGACCGTAGCGCGAACGCAGATAGCGCTTGAGCATCTTCAGCTTCTTGCCGTCTTCGAGGCAGATCAGATATTCGGGGGTAATCGACTTCTTGATGGGCACCGAGGGCTTTTGCGAGGTGACAGCGTCAATCGCCAGCGTCCCTGTGAGGCCGCCCAAAGTGGCGTGTACGCTACGGATCATCGCCGGCAGGTCACTCACCGGAACCGGATTGTTGCTGACATAGGAAGCGACGATTTCGCTGACCAGTTTGAGAAGGTCGCCCGACGCTTCGGCTGCTGAGCCGTGATTACTCATTGAACACACCCTCTACTCATGGGTTGAAGTGGATACCGAGTGACGGTTTGTATTGCGTGCGGCCAAGGCGAAATCAAGACGTCTGGCCCACAAATAATCGAACCAACAGTTCTGCTGAAATTTGTGTAAGTGTGCACCTGTTCATGTATTGGGACTGAATCGATTGCTTTACTGAAGTTTCGTGCAGATTTCTGTTTTCATCAATTGGTGAATACCGGCCTGCCTTAAGGTCAAGAAAGTTCCTGTTTAAGTCCACATTTTCGACGCCATATGCCGCCAACGCACTGGTGGGATGGGAACGGCGGTCTGGCGCTAGATTTGGTAAAAGGGTAGGGGTATCGGCTCAGCCGGCGGGACAGTTCGGCGGCGGTTTTCTTCGATGGGGTTTTGGAATGGTGGCGTTGGCGAACGCGGCTCGTACGACGGATTCGGAGTTTTTCACCCGTGGCTTGGCGGAGCGCGATCCCGAAGTTGCACGCGCCATCGCTGACGAGCTGGGGCGCCAGCGCGACAAGATCGAACTGATCGCGTCGGAAAACATCGTGAGCAAGGCCGTTCTGGAGGCCCAGGGCTCCGTGCTGACCAACAAGTACGCGGAAGGCTATCCCGGCCGCCGGTACTATGGCGGCTGCGAATTTGTCGATGTCGCCGAGGAATTGGCGATCGAGCGCGCGTGCCGGCTGTTCAACTGTTCTTTCGCGAACGTGCAGCCGCATTCCGGTGCGCAGGCCAACCAGGCGGTGTTTTTCGCGCTGATGCAGCCGGGCGATACATTCATGGGGCTCGATCTGGCCGCCGGCGGACATCTCACGCATGGCTCGCCGGCCAACCAGTCCGGCAAATGGTTCAAGCCGGTGTCCTATACCGTGCGCCGGCAGGATCAGCGTATCGACATGGACGAAGTCGAGGCGCTCGCAAAAGCCCATAAGCCCAAGATCATCATCGCCGGCGGCTCTGCCTATGCGCGGATCATCGACTTCGCGCGCTTCCGCGCGATCGCGGATTCGATCGGCGCCTATTTCATGGTGGACATGGCGCACTTTGCGGGCCTGGTGGCGGGCGGCGTGCACCCCAGTCCGCTCGATCACGCGCATGTTGTGACCACCACCACGCACAAGACCTTGCGCGGTCCACGCGGCGGCATGATCCTGTCGCGCGACGCGGATCTCGGAAAGAAAATCAACTCGGCAGTGTTTCCGGGCCTGCAGGGCGGACCGCTGATGCACGTCATCGCTGCAAAAGCAGTCGCATTCGGCGAAGCGCTGCGCCCGGAATTCAAACTCTATGCAAAGGCGGTTGTCGACAATGCAAAGGTGCTCGCGGAGACGCTGCACGCCCAGGGGCTCGACATCGTATCCGGCGGAACCGATACCCACCTGATGCTGGTCGACCTGCGTCCCAAGAAGGCGACGGGACGGCCGACAGAAAAAGCGCTCGATCGAGCCGGCATCACAACCAACAAAAATTCGGTGCCGTTCGACACTGAGAAGCCGGCAATCACCTCGGGCATCCGTCTTGGGACGCCGGCCGGAACGACGCGCGGCTTCGGCGCTGCCGAGTTCAGGGAAGTCGGCAAGCTGATCGTCGAGGTTGTTGACGCCGTTTCGAAGAATGGCGATGCCGGCGATCCGGCCGTCGAGGCCAGTGTCGCCGAACGCGTCGCCGTCTTGTGCAAACGTTTCCCGATTTACCCATAGACGAAAGAGCAGCCCGCCATGCGTTGCCCATTCTGCGGACATGACGACACCCAGGTGAAGGATAGCCGTCCGAGCGAGGACAATTCGGCGATCCGAAGGAGACGCCATTGTCCGGAGTGCGGCGGCCGCTTCACGACCTTCGAACGGGTGCAGTTGCGTGAGCTCATCGTCGTCAAGAAGAACAACCGCCGCGAGCCGTTTGAACGCGAAAAGCTGGAGCGTTCCATCACGCACGCCCTGCGCAAACGCCCAGTGGAACGCGAGCGGATTGACCGCATGATCACCGGCATCGTGCGGCGCCTTGAAAGCATGGGCGAGAACGAAATCCCGTCGCCCGTCATCGGCGAGCTCGTCATGCAGGCGCTGTCGAGTCTCGACAAGGTGGCCTATGTCCGCTTCGCGTCCGTCTACAAGAACTTCCGCGAGACCAAGGATTTCGAGGCCCTGATCGGTGAGTTGGAGGGCGGCGAAAAGGATTAGCCGCATCCGCCTTTGAACGATGTATCTCACATGCGGCACGCACTCGCGCTCGGACGGCGCGGGATCGGGCGTACCGGCGCCAATCCCTCTGTCGGTTGCGTCATCGTCGCCAGGGACGGGCGCATTGTCGGTCGTGCGCGCACATCCGATGGCGGCCGCCCGCACGCTGAGGCCAATGCGCTCGCGCAGGCGGGAAGCGCCGCGCGCGAAGCGACGGCCTATGTCACGCTTGAACCTTGCGCTCAGGTAACGGAGACGCCCTCCTGTGCCCAGAGCCTGATCAGTGCGGGCGTCGCGCGCGTCGTGGTCGCGCTTCAGGATCCGGACGAGCGTACCAACGGCGCCGGAATCGCCAAGCTGCGCGATGCGGGCGTCGATGTCGTCACCGGGACTCTCGAGAAGGAGGCGCGTGGGAGCCATGAGGGCTTCATCATGCGCACGAGCGCAGCGCGGCCGTTCGTGTCGCTCAAGATCGCTCAGAGTCTCGACGGCAAGACGGCGACTGCGGCAGGCGACAGCAAATGGATCACCGGAGATGAAGCGCGCCGCTACGGACATCTGCTGCGCGCGCGCCATGATGCAATCCTGGTGGGCATCAATACCGCGCTGGCCGACGATCCGGAACTGACCTGCCGGATACCCGGTCTCGAAGACCATTCTCCGCTTCGCGTCGTGCTCGACACACGGCTGCGCCTCGGCGAGCAGTGGAAGCTGGTGACGACCGCTAAGCAGACGCCGACTGTCGTCTTCACGACGGCGACGAAGAGCGCCGACGGGCTCCGCTCGTCGGGCGTCGAGGTCGTTCAGGTCGCGCGCGACGCGCGTGGCAGGCCGGACCTCTTCGCATTGCTGACGGAGCTGTCGAAGCGAAAGGTTACGCGACTGCTGGTGGAGGGTGGCGCGACCGTCCACTCTGCGTTTCTGGATCGCGGATTGGCGGATCGGCTGGAAATCTTCACCGCTCCGATAACCCTCGGCGCGGCGGGGCATAGTGCGATCGACGCATTGGCTGCTTTGACACTGGCCGAAGCGCCGCGCTTTCATCGCGCCTCGCGGCGTATGCTGGGACCGGACCTTCTGGAAAGCTTCGTGGCCAAGGCCTAAAAGGAACTCATGTTCACTGGAATCGTCACAGATGTCGGGCGTGTCCGCCATATCGAGAAGCGCGGCGACACGCATATCGTGATCTCGACCAACTACGACCTCTCCGGCGTGGAGATGGGCGCCTCGATTGCGTGCTCTGGCGTCTGCATGACCGTGGTCGACAAGGGAACGGGAAAGGACAGTTGGTTCGCGGTCACGGCGTCCGGCGAAACCCTTTCCAAGACGACGATCGGGAGCTGGAAAGTCGGCGATCCGGTCAACCTGGAACGACCGATGCGCGTGGGTGACGAATTCGGCGGTCATATCGTGAGCGGACATGTCGACGGCGTCGCGGAAGTGAAATTGATGGTTCCCGAAGGCGAGTCCACACGCGTCACGTTCGAGGTTCCGGTCGCGCTGTCGAAGTTCATTGCATCTAAGGGCTCCGTCGCGCTTGATGGCGTGTCGTTGACGGTCAACGAGGCAGAAGGCACCCGCTTCGGTGTCAACATCATTCCACACACGTCCAAGGTCACGACATTCGGCCGGTTGAAGCCCGGCGCGAAGGTCAATCTCGAAATCGACCTCTTGGCGCGGTATGTGGCGAGGATTGTCGGAAAATGAACGTCTCTGTCTACCACGACTACATTTCGAAGATTGAAGACGTGATCGAGGATGCGCGTAACGGGCGCATGTTCATCCTGATGGATGCCGACGATCGCGAGAACGAGGGCGATCTCGTCATTCCCGCGCAAATGTGCACGCCCCAGGCCGTGAACTTCATGGCCAAGAACGGCCGCGGACTCATCTGTCTGGCGCTCACGCAGGATCGCGCCAACACGCTGAATATTCCGATGATGACGCAGGTCAACGGCACGCCGAACCAGACGGCGTTCACGATTTCCATCGAGGCCAAGGAAGGCATCTCGACCGGCATTTCCGCGCATGACCGCGCGCACACGATTTCGGTCGCGATCGATCCGACGAAGGGCGCAGCCGATATCGTGTCGCCTGGCCATGTCTTTCCGCTCGTTGCGCGGCACGGCGGCACGCTCGTGCGGGCGGGGCACACCGAAGCGGCCGTCGACATCGCCCGTCTCGCCGGCCTCAATCCGGCAGGCGTGATCTGCGAGATCATGAATGACGACGGCACGATGGCCCGCATGCCCGATCTTGTCCCGTTCGCGCAGCTGCACGGTCTGAAGATCGGAACGATTGCGGACCTGATCTCCTATCGCCGCAAATACGACCACTTCGTAAAGCGCACATTCGAGGGACCGTTCGAGAGCCACAATGGCGGCACCTGGAAGATGTGTGTCTATGTGAACGAGCTCGAATATGCGGAGCATATCGCGCTTGTGAAGGGCGATATCGCCACGCCAGAACCGGTTCTGGTGCGCATGCATGCCGTCAATATCTTCAGCGACATGCTCGAATGGAAACCGTACGAGCGGGACGTGCTCGGCGAATCCATGCGCATCATCGCCAAGGAAGGGCGCGGCGTCGTCGTCCTCCTGCGCACGACGCGGCCGACCTTCGTTTCCGATGTTGTCACGCGCAAGGTTGCCGAGGACATCGACCGCCGCCGCGTCAAGGAATATGGCGTCGGCGCGCAGATCCTGCTCGACCAGGGCGTCAAGGACATGATCCTTCTGACCGACACGCCGGAGAAAAAGATCGTCGCGCTCGAAGGATACGACCTCAACATCGTGGGCACGCACGCCATTCGCGGAAAGGCAAAGGGCTGAGAGATGACCAGCAATATCCTGATCGTCGAGGCGCGGTTTTACGCCCACATCTCCGACATGCTTCTGGATGGTGCGACCGCGGCGATCGAAAAGGCCGGTGCGCATTTCGAACGCATCTCGGTGCCCGGCGCGCTCGAAATTCCGACGGCGATCGCGTTGGCGGCACGCGGCGGTGAACATGGCGGAAAATCGTTCGACGGATACGTCGCGCTTGGCTGCGTCATTCGCGGCGAGACCTATCATTTCGAAATTGTCGCGAGCGAATCCGCCCGCGGCCTTCTGGATCTCGGCATCAACAACGGCCTGTGCGTCGGCAACGGCATTCTGACCGTGGAAAACGAACGGCAGGCGCTGTCTCGTGCCGCGGTCGATGACGGCGACAAGGGCGGCGACGCCGCCCGCGCCTGCCTGGCTCTGGTCGGCATCCGGACCCGTCTCGGCGTACACCGATGAGCGCGACCGGCGGCACGCACGACAATCGCCGCGCGTCGCGCCTCGCCGCTGTGCAAGCCATCTATCAGATGGAGCTGACCGGCGTGGACGCCGAGGCAGTCGCGAGCGAGTTCATAGAACATCGCTTTGAGCATGAACCCGAAATGAAGGAAGCCGGTCCAGGCGACGAGGAGTTCTTCAGCGCGATCGTGCGTGGTGTGCCTCAGCACCAGATCGAAATCGACCGCTCGATCGCCAAGTGCCTGGCATCGGATTGGCGGCTTGAACGCGTCGATTCCATCCTGCGCGCGATCCTGCGCGCGGGCGCGTTCGAACTGATCGCGCGGCGCGATGTGCCCGCCAAGGTGGTGATCGACGAATATCTCGAGATCAGCCATGCGTTTTTCAGCGGCGACGAGCCCGGTTTCGTGAACGCCGTTCTCGACAAGCTCGCGCATCGCAAGCGTGCCGTCGAATTCGGCGAGACGCCTCCCGAGGATGAGCTCCAGTTCTGACGCGCGGGACTTTTCAGGGGCATCGCGCCTTGGTTCCTCTTTCATCATGCCGAAATAAGAGATAAAAATCCTATTTCAAGGCGACATATTAAAAAATTCCTATGTAAATTGCGTTTGGCCGAGTTTGCCTCGCATATAAGAGGGCTGAACCGCCCGAGCAGTCCATGCCACTTTCCGAGTTCCGATTGATTGAAGAACTCTTCGCGCCGCTGGCGACGTCGAAGTTTGCGCTTGGACTTAAGGACGATGTTGCTGTGCTGCCGGCGCGCGCAGGCAAGGATCTCATACTCAAGACCGACACGATCGTCGAAGGAGTGGACTTCTTTGCGAACGATCCCGCCGCGACAATCGCCAAAAAGGCGCTGCGCGTAAATCTCTCCGATCTCGCGGCCAAAGGAGCGGTGCCGTTCGGATATCTGCTCACGCTTGTCCTGCGCAAGGATGTGCGCACGAGCTGGCTGCGCAATTTCGCGCGCGGCCTCGCCGAAGATCAGCGCCAATTCAAAATCGCGCTGCTCGGCGGCGACATGTCTTCGACTTCAGGGCCGCTGACAATCTCCATCGCTGCGTTCGGATATGTTCCGTCAGGCAAGGCTATTCTGCGCAGCGGCGCTACGCCGGACGATCTTGTCTTTGTTTCAGGCACCGTCGGCGACAGCGGCGGCGGCCTGGAGGCGCTGAAAAAGAAGATCGCGCGGCCGGCGCTGATCGCGCGCTATCGCCTGCCGGAGCCGCGCACGGCGCTTGGCCCAAGGCTGCGCGGAATTGCGACTGCGTCGCTCGACGTCTCGGACGGGTTGATAGCGGATCTCGGCCACATTGCCGACGTTTCCAGGGTTCACATTGCTATCCGCGCTTCACAGGTTCCGATGTCGGGCGCGCTCCGCAAGGCGTGGGGTTCGGATGTCCGGTCAGTGCTTCGGGCAGCGACCGCGGGAGATGACTATGAAGTCGCGTTTACGGCCCCCCGGTCCAAACGCGGGAAAGTTTTGTCTGCCGCCAGAGCCGTCGGCGTCCGCGTGACGGAGATCGGCTGGGTGATGAAAGGCCGGGGCGTGACACTGCTTGACGAGCAGGGCAGGCCGATCCCGGTCAAACGGGCGGGTTACGTGCATTTCTAGGCCGTAAACGCTCTGTTAGCGCCGATTTGCGACCGTTGGCGGATGCGCGCCGCTCTCGCCCTCTGTGCCCTGCTTCTCGCCTTTTCGGGCGGGTCGGCCCTTGCCGGTGAAAAGGCAGGCGATCCCGGCACAAATGTGGAAATGCCGTTCCTGATCGCCCCCATGTGCACCGACGGCAAGCTGACCGGCTACGCGTACATTTCGTCCAAAGTGGTTACGAGCTCGCGTGAAGCCTCGCTGGATGTCCGTAACAAGATTCCCTTCATCCAGGATGCCTTTGTCCGCGACGTCAACGCGACGCCGATCACAAAGGCGACCGATCCCAAGACTGTTGACAATGCCGGGCTCATTGCGCGCCTGACGGCCGACGTCAAACGGATCGTGGGTGCGGCCAAGATCTCGACCGTCGTCATCATTCAGGTCCAGATTTCCGAGCTCCACCCCAACCAGGCCCTGGTTGCAGCCCCACCCAGCTAGCCCTGCGGCAGGGGCCCTGCGACATTGCAGGATTGTTGCTTAGCCGCCCGGCTTTTGGCATATGTGCGCCGCCCTTGAAGCGGTAGGTCCTTCCGGCCGGCCATGGGGATCGGCGGTCCTTAGGCGCCGTCCGGGGTATTCAAAAAAAGAGGGATCTACCATGGGTCTGGAACTCATTCTCGTTTTGGCGGCTGGCGTGCTCGCGCTGTTGTACGGCGCCTACACCATCCGTTCCGTTCTGAGCCTGAGCGCGGGCAATGCGCGCATGCAGGAAATCGCTGCGGCCATTCAGGAAGGCGCTGCCGCCTATCTGAGCCGTCAGTACATGACGATCGCCGTCGCCGGTGTCGTCATCTTCGCACTCGCCTTCGTCTTCCTGGGCTGGGAAGAGGCGGTCGGATTTGCGATCGGCGCAATTCTCTCCGGCGGTGCCGGGTTCGTCGGCATGCACGTCTCGGTCCGCGCTAACGTCCGCACTGCGGAAGCTGCACGCCAGGGTCTGGCTCAAGGTCTGTCCGTTGCGTTCCGTTCCGGCGCGGTGACGGGGATGCTCGTCGTCGGTCTCGGATTGCTCGGCGTCGCCGGCTATTACGCTTTCCTGACGACCGGATTGCATCTGAGCCTTGACGACGCGCACCAGGGCCGCGTCATTGTCGACTCGCTCGTCGCGCTTGGTTTCGGCGCTTCTCTCATCTCGATCTTCGCGCGTCTCGGCGGCGGCATCTTCACAAAGGGTGCAGACGTCGGCGGCGACATGGTCGGCAAGGTCGAGGCGGGAATTCCCGAAGATGACCCGCGCAACCCGGCCACGATCGCCGACAACGTTGGCGACAATGTCGGCGACTGCGCCGGCATGGCCGCTGACCTGTTCGAAACCTTCGCGGTGACGACGGTCGCCACGATGGTGCTCGCTTCGATCTACTTCACGGGTGAAGTTCGCAACGCCCTCATGCTGCTGCCGCTCGCCATTTCGGGCGCCTGCATCGTGACGTCGATCATCGGCACCTTCTTCGTGCGCCTGGGCGCTTCCAAGAACATCATGGGCGCGCTTTACAAGGGCGTGATCGCAACCGGCGTTCTGTCGCTGGCGGCGCTCTGGCCCCTGATCAACTGGATCCTGCGTGGCGTCGACGGCGGCATTCACGGCGTCCTGACTACGAGTGGCGGGCTCGAGTTCACCGGCGTCAGCCTGTTCGAGTGCGGCATCGTCGGTCTTGCCGTCACGGGCGCGCTGATCTGGATCACCGAATACTACACGGGTACGAACTTCCGCCCGGTGAAGGTGATTGCGCAGGCGTCAGTGACCGGTCACGGCACGAACGTCATTCAGGGCCTTGCCGTCTCGATGGAAGCGACGGCCTTGCCGGCCATCGCGATCTGCGTCGGCATCGTCGTGGCCTTCAATCTCGCCGGCCTGTTCGGCATCGCCATTGCGGTGTCGACCATGCTGTCGCTTGCGGGCTTCATCGTTGCGCTCGATGCGTTCGGCCCGGTCACCGACAATGCCGGCGGCATTGCCGAAATGGCCGGTCTGGAAGGCGACGTCCGCAAGACGACCGACGCACTCGACGCGGTCGGCAACACGACCAAGGCCGTCACGAAGGGCTACGCGATCGGTTCTGCCGGTCTCGGCGCGCTCGTGCTGTTCGCGGCCTACACGTCGGATCTGAACTTCTTCATCAACGAAGCCAACAAGGCGGGTGCGACGACGTTCGGCTACTTCAGGGGCGTGACATTGGATTTCTCGCTTGAGAATCCGTACGTCGTGGTCGGCCTGCTGCTTGGTGGCCTGTTGCCTTACCTCTTCGGCGGCATGGCGATGACGGCGGTCGGCCGTGCTGCCGGTGCCGTGGTCGAAGAAGTGCGCAGGCAGTTCAAGGAGATGCCCGGGATCATGGCCGGCACGCAGAAGCCGGACTATGGCCGCGCGGTCGACATGCTGACCAAGGCTGCCATCCGCGAGATGATCATCCCATCGATGCTGCCTGTACTTTCGCCGATCGTGTTCTTCTTCGTGATCGACGTCGTCGCCGATCGCGGCAAGGCGTTCAGCGCACTTGGTGCGATGCTCCTCGGCGTGATCGTCACGGGCCTGTTCGTCGCAATCTCGATGACGTCGGGCGGCGGCGCATGGGACAATGCCAAGAAGTACATCGAAGACGGCCACTTCGGCGGCAAGGGTTCCGATGCTCACAAGGCTGCAGTCACTGGCGACACGGTCGGCGATCCGTACAAGGACACTGCCGGTCCGGCCGTCAATCCGATGATCAAGATCACGAACATCGTGGCGCTGTTGCTTCTGGCGACGCTCGCGCACGCGGCGTGACCTTTCCTCGAGCTCAGGGTGAGGCATTCTCATCCTGAGCTTGTCGAAAGCCTGAAACGAAAACGCGCGGAACGAGAGTTCCGCGCGTTTTGCTTTTCGCTATGGGTAGCTGCCGCCGCCCGGTGGGCCGCCGCCGCCGCCGGGATTTGGTGAGCCGCCGCCCGGACCGCCGCCGCCGCTCCCGCCAAGCGGAACACCCGGCGTCGCATTAAAGAGCTGTTGCAGAAAGGTGAGCTCGCGTCCCTTTGTCGGGGTCTGGCGCGTCTCGAAGTCGACGACGTGTCCGTCGCTGAGCGAGTAGCGCTTGATGCCCGTGACCTTGCCGTCCTTGTCAAAATAGACGGCCAGAATGGCGCGCGACTTAACAGTGGGACGAAAGAACGCGATTTCCTTCTCCACGCTCGAAATGTAGTACCAGGCATCGCCGGCGAAGGTTGCCGTCGTCGACGGGTAGCCCAGGCGCTGCTGGATGCTTGTCTTGGTGTCCTTGCCGACACCGATCGAGGCGACCGCATCGGGATCGGGTAGATAGCCGCGGGTGTTGGTAACAGGCGTGCAGCCCATGACCAGAGCCGCGGTGAGGGCCAGAACAACTTTACGCATGCGCTTCGTCCTCAAACCGGATAAATCCCGCCCGCCGGAGGATGTGCTAGCCTCAGTGCGGCGCGCTGGCAAGACCGACCGTTTCGGAGACCAATAGAATGCTGAACGCCCTGCGCCGGAATTCCGAGAAGTCCCGGCTCGTCCGCGCGCTTTACGGCGTCCTGACGACGCAGGCGCGGCAACCGGTGTTTTTCGTGGAATTTGGCGTCGCCGATTCGATCGACGGCCGGTTCGACATGGTGGCGCTGCACGCCTGGCTGGTGTTCGAACGCCTGCGCGCCTGCGGAATGAGTGATGTCGCTCATGCGCTTTCGGACGCGCTCTTCGTAGGTTTCGACGAAGCCTTGCGCGATCTGGGCGCGGGCGACATGAGCATGGGCCGCAAGATCAAGCAGATGGGTGATGCCTTCAATGGGCGGCTGCAGGCCTATGACAGTGCGTCGGGCGAAGCGCAACTGGCGGACGCAATCCTGCGCAACGTCTATCGCGGCGATACGAGCCGTCGCGACGATGCTCTTTCGCTCGCACGCTATGCGCAGTCGGTGCGCAGCACGCTCGCGGCGTGCGATCCGCGCACCGGCATCCTGAACTTTGGCCCCTTGCCGCAGCGGCGTGATCGAGCATGACGAACGACTCCCTTCCATTCTCGCATGTCTTCAATCTCGGCAGCCTTGGCCGGGCAGGGGATGTCGTGACCATTGCGGCGCGCGGCGATGAACTGAAACGCATCGCCGAATGGGCAGAGGTTCGCGCGAGCGAATCCTTTGCCGCCAAGATCGATCTGCAAAAGGTGTCCGCATCGCGCTTCACCTACGACGCAGAGCTGAGGGTCGAGATCGTCCAAGACTGTGTCGTAACGCTCGAGCCCGTTCGCTCGGTTATCGAACGCAAGATTCATCGCGAGCTCCACGTCGCGGAGACGAGGCGAGCCCCTGTCGACAGCGATGTCCTGGTCGATCCCGCCTCCGATGAAGATGACGTTAGGGAGGAAATTTCGAGCCTCCACTACGACCTCGCCGGCCCGCTCCTGGAGGAGCTGGTCCTGGCCATTGATCCCTATCCCAGGGCGCCTGGCGTGGCGTTTAGTCCGCCCCCCGACCCGGACGGACGGCCGGAAAGCCCCTTTGCCGTGCTCAAGAACCTCAAGAAACCGGGTTAGAGCCCAAAAAGCGGCCAGCAATCCGGCTTGAACCCGGCAGGTGTTTCCTGCTACTTCCGCCCCTTGTTTTGCCCGCCCGGTCAAATGGTTCGCGCATGACAGTGCGCAACGCCTGACGATTCGGTCAGCGGTGCGATCGTGGAATTGATGTGCGCCCGACCGCTTCGGCTGGTCGCGCTTAGAGGAGTTACCCGCCATGGCGGTGCCAAAAAGAAAAACCTCGCCTTCGCGGCGCAACATGCGCCGGTCGCACGACCGTCTGCCAGCGACGAGCCATAATGAGTGCCCGAACTGCGGCGAGCAGAAGCGCCCGCATCATGTGTGCGGATCGTGCGGTCATTATGACGGCCGCGAAGTGACGAAGACCCAGGCCTGATTGCGTCAGGCTGACGAAGCGATCCTGGCAGCGAGGCGACTGTGGCCCGCGATTTGACCGTCTCGATTGATGCGATGGGCGGCGACGCCGGTCCCGGCATCGTCGTGGCCGCGCTGGTCCGCTCGGTTCTGCGTCACCCGGCGGTGCATTTCATCCTGCATGGCGATGAAGCCGAGCTGGCTCCGCTGCTGGCCAAGCGCGGCAAACTCTCCGAGCGCGTCGTCATTCGCCACACGGCCGAGCGCGTCCGCATGGAAGAAAAGCCGAGTCTCGCGCTGCGCCGCGGCCGCAACACCAGCATGTGGCGCGCGATAGAGTTGGTGAAGAAAAAAGAAGCCGAGGTTGCGGTGTCGGCCGGAAACACGGGTGCATTGATGGCGATGTCGATGGTGCAGCTCGGCACGATCGAGGGCATCGCGCGTCCCGCGATCGCGGCATTATGGCCTACCAAGCGGGGGCAGAGCGTGGTGCTCGATGTCGGCGCGAACGTCTCTGTCGATGCCGAACAGCTTGTCGACTTCGCAGTCATGGGCGAAGCCTTCGCGCGGGCGATCCTCGGACTTGAGCGTCCGACGGTCGGCATTCTCAACGTCGGTTCGGAGGACATGAAGGGCAACGATTCTGTCAAGGGCGCGGCGCATATCCTGCGCAACAATTCCTCGCTGCCCATTGAGTTTTACGGTTTTGTCGAAGGCGACGATATCGCGGAAGGAACCGTAGATGTGATCGTCACCGACGGATTTACCGGCAATGTCGCGCTCAAGACCGCGGAAGGCACGGCCAAGCTCGTCACGCATTTCCTGCGCAGCGCCTTGCGTCGCTCGTTCCTCGGACGGCTG
The DNA here is from genome assembly GCA_963741725.1 of uncultured Alphaproteobacteria bacterium. Lineage (GTDB taxonomy): Bacteria > Pseudomonadota > Alphaproteobacteria > Micropepsales > Micropepsaceae > Rhizomicrobium. The sequence continues at coordinate 43,231 of CAVUJC010000005.1, forward strand.
GGAGGATTCTTTGCCGGCGGCGCTTTGAACACATTGCGCCGCAAGCTCGATCCGCGCGCCTCCAACGGCGGAATATTCCTGGGGCTCGACGGCGTCGTGGTGAAAAGCCATGGCGGCACGGACGAGCTCGGATTCGCCAGCGCTCTCGATATGGCCATTGCCATGGTTCGCGCCGGCGTAGTCGCAAAAATCATCGATGACCGCCGCGGCGTACATGCGGTGGAGCCGGAGGCAGCAGCTTCGTGATCCGCTCGCAAGTCATGGGATGCGGCTCCTTTCTGCCACACACCATTCTCACCAATGCCGACCTCGCCAAGCGCGTCCACACCAGCGACGAGTGGATCCGTGAGCGCACGGGAATCCGCCAGCGCCATGTGGTGGCGCCGGGCGAGAAGACATCGGACCTCGCGCTGGGCGCGGCGCGAGCGGCGCTGGCGAACGCGAAGATGGACGCCGGCGAAATCGACCTCATCGTCGTCGCGACCACGACTCCGGACGAAACCTTTCCCGCGACGGCCACAACTTTGCAGGCGCGGCTCGGCATGACCCGCGGTGCGGCCTTCGACGTGCAGGCCGTCTGTTCTGGCTTCATCTTCGGCATGTCCGTCGCCGACAATTTCATCAAGGCGGGGCAGGCTAGGACCGTGCTCGTTGTGGGCGCCGAATCCATGAGCCGGCTTCTGGACTGGACCGACCGGACAACCTGCGTCCTGTTCGGCGACGGCGCCGGAGCGGTCGTCCTGCAGGCCAGGGAATGCCCGGGCACCAACTCCGACCGCGGCGTGCTCAATACGAAGCTCTACTCGGACGGCCGGCTTCATGACCTTCTTTATGTCGATGGCGGACCTTCCTCGACCCAGACGACCGGCCATCTGCGCATGCAGGGCAAGGAAGTCTTTCGTCACGCAGTAACCAATATCTCGGCGGCAATCATGGCGTCCGTCGAAGCGGCCGGTCTGAAGATCTCCGACATTGACTGGTTCGTGCCGCACCAGGCCAACCAGCGCATTCTGGACGGGACCGCCCGTAAACTGGGCATCCCGGCCGCCAAGGTCGTTTCGACCGTGGCGCTGCACGGCAACACGTCGGCTGCCTCGGTTCCACTGGCCCTCGCCACGGCGGTCAACGATGGCCGTATCCAGCAAGGTCAGCTTGTGCTGCTCGAAGCCATGGGCGGTGGGTTTACCTGGGGCGCCAGCCTGATCCGGTGGTAATCCACCGCTTTAGCTCCAACGTCTATCCCTTTGATGTTGACGCGAAATTTGGATATCCCTAACGTTCGTTAGGGTTAGGGGATTCAAGTCATGACAACGAATACGCTGACACGCGCCGATCTGACGGAAGCTGTTTTTCAGGCAGTAGGTTTGTCGCGCAATGAGTTGGCCCAGATGGTCGAAGACATGCTCGAGGAAGTCTGCGCCGCTCTCGCGCGCGGCGAGACGGTGAAGCTGTCCTCGTTCGGAACTTTCGCTGTAAGGCAAAAAAGTCAGCGCATGGGCCGCAATCCCAAGACGGGTGATGAAGTGCCGATCGCGCCGCGCCGCGTGTTGGTTTTCCGTCCGAGCCATGTTCTCAAAGCTGTCATAAACGGACAGACGCCCGATCCGAACGCCAAGGACTGATGCAGGATGTTGGCACCATCATCCGCGCCTGCCTCCGTCAATGCGAAATCGCCAGAGGCGTTTCGCACGATCAGCGAAGTATCGACCGATCTCGATGTGCCGCAGCATGTGCTGCGCTTCTGGGAAGGACGCTTCACGCAGATCAAGCCGGTGAAGCGGGCAGGCGGAAGGCGTTACTATCGCCCCGAGGATGTCGATCTGCTGCGCGGCATTCGCGCTCTGCTCTATCGCGAGGGATTCACGATCAAGGGCGTTCAGAAAGTGCTGCGCGAACGCGGTCTGCGTTATGTCGCCGAACTCGGCCGCGGCGAGGTGAAATTCGAAAGTTCGTCGTTGCGCAACTTGCCAGAGTTCATTCCCGTGCCGGCAGAGCCGAAATTCGCCCGCGCGGCGCTGGCCGTGCTTGAACGTGCGCATCCCACGCCGGTCCTTGAAGCGGAACCTGTTGAAGACGACATGCCGTCCGCGCAAGACGAACCTGTCGAACATGAGGCGCTGCAGCTCGCCGAAGAGGAACGCGTCAAGCTCGAGATACTTCTTGCCGAACTGCTGCAGCTCAAGGGCCGGCTGCGCAGCGTGCGTGCCCGCTCAAAGGGCTGAACAAGCGCCGGATGGGCGCAAAACAAGTCGTTTGCCCCCCAGCGGGCCGCCGACTATAGTCCGCGACCTTTCGCCAACCGGCACCCTCAACCGGACGGCCTTCGGGCAACTGCGAAGCGGACATTGGATACGGAGCGTGGCGCAGCCTGGTTAGCGCACCAGTCTGGGGGACTGGGGGTCGTGGGTTCAAATCCCGCCGCTCCGACCAATGCATTCAACGTATCGGCTGGATCCGTGGCGTTGCGCGACCGTTCGTGGTTGAGGAACTCGACCGCGCGGCAGCGGTTGTGACGAGCAAACGAGCCGTCACGATGCAGTCGCAAATTCCGCATTCTCGACAAGCGAAAACTTCAGCGTGACGCACAGGCCGGGCGCGTTTTCGGACGCTTCGAGGCTTAATCCATGAAGGCCCGCGATGGCGTCGACGAGGCTCAGGCCGAGACCATTGCCGGGCGTTCCGCGGCTCGGTTCAAGTCGATAAAATCTCTTGAAGATATTCTTCAACTCTTCGCCTGGGACGCCGGGACCGTTGTCCGAGACGGTCAGCACGCCCTCATTTCCGGCGCGTTCGAGCAGCAACTCTATCGTCGTGCCGGCCCCGGTGTGTGAAATGGCGTTTTCGACCAGGTTTATGATCATCTGCGCCAGCAATTCGCGGTCGCCCTCCACGTTCACATTCTGCGCCGCGACGGTGACGAGCGTGCGTCCTTCATCGTCCGCCACTGGCCGATAGGTGTCGGCGATCTGCTCCACAAGTTCACTGAGATTGACGATGCGAAAACCGCTCTTGCGCGAGCCGGATTCGATCTGGGCAATGCGCAACAAGGCGCCGAACGTCTGCAGGATTTCGTCCAACTCCCGGATCGCCTGATCGATGGCGCGCTCATAGTCCGCCGAGCCGCGCGGCATGCGCCGCACTTCGTCCAGATCCTGGCGCAAACGGCCCAGCGGCGTGCGCAGATCATGGGCGATATCGTTGGAGACCTGACGAAGGGATTCCATCAGATTGGTGATGCGATCGAGCATTCGGTTGAGCGTGGCCGCAAGGCGGTCGAGCTCATCGCCGCCGCTGCGCAGCGGAATGCGGCGGCGCAGGTCGCCGGCAATGATGGCTTCGGCCGTGGTCGAAATCGCCTCTACCTGACGCAGAAAGCCGAGGCTCAGGACGAAGCCGCCGATGATGGCAATCGTAACCGATAAGAGGACGACAACCCCAAACGCGCGCAGAACGACCTCGCCGAGCACATTCACCCGGCCGATGTCGTCGGCGACCAGAACCCAGTCATTGCCCGGCAGCTTCAGTCCCAGAACCGCGAGGCGCTCGGTTTCGCCTTCCGGCTCGTCGCCGTCGGGCGGGCCGCGCACCTCGCTCCAACCCTGCACCAGCGAAGAGCTGGGCAGGGTACCGAATAGACGGTGTCCGTGCGCGTCGAAGATCGCATAGACAAGCCCGTCGCGCAGGCGGCCGCGGCGGCGTTCTTCGACGGCGCTCATCAGATGCGTGAGTCCGCCGCTGGCATATTCATCGCGCAGGCCGTCTGACTCGGCCTGGATGCGGGCGCGGATCTGCTGGTCGAGCGCGCTGGTTGCGACAAAATAGGTGAGCGCTGCCAGGGCCAGAACAGAGGCGCTGAAGACCAGAACGTAGAGCAGGACAAGCTTGAAGCTTGTCGTTCTAGTTAGGTTCCGAAGCAGCATGGATGCTGTACCCCGATCCACGGATCGTATGAATAAGGGCCGGACCACGTCCCTTGTCCACTTTGGACCGGAGCCGGCTCATATGCGTCTCGACGATATTCGTCTTGGGATCGAAATGGAAATTCCAGACGCCTTCGAGCAGCATTGTGCGCGTCACGACTTGCCCGGCGCGATGCATCAGAAATTCGAGAAGTGCGAACTCGCGCGCCTGCAAATCGATGACGTCTGCGCCCCGTCGGACCTTGCGCTTGAGCAGATCCACTTCGAGATCGCCGACCCGCAGCACAGTCTGGCTCCTGGACAGAGGCGGCCGGCGCGCCAGCGCCTGCACGCGTGCGATCAATTCGGAAAAGGCAAACGGCTTGATGAGATAATCGTCTGCGCCGCTTTCCAGGCCGACCACCCTGTCTTCGATGCCACCCATCGTGGTGAGGAAGATGACCGGCGTGCTGATCTCGGTGCTTCGCAGCATCCGCACGATGCTCAGCCCGTCCATTCCGGGAAGCATGCGATCGACGATCAGAACGTCATAGCTCTCGCTGCCGGCGAGAAAAAGCCCGTCGCGTCCAGTCTTGGCATGATCGACGACATGCCCATGCTCTTCGAAGCCGCGCACGATATAGGCGGCAGTCTGCGCATCGTCCTCGATGAGAAGCAGCTTCATTCAAATCATCCGTGACGGCGCGCGTGCCCGAAAGTCGGCTGCACCTGTTTGCTGCCGGATGAAGCTCAGAATACCTGCCTGGAGGCAATGACGTGGATCAAGAATGAAAAGGGCGCGCGCACCCGGGGACATGCCGGATGCGCGCGTTTTTGGCCTTCTCAGGCGAGCGTATTGACCTTCACGCCCACTCCCGGCGCAGTGGCCGACGTGGCGCTGGCCTGCGATGAGACCGCCGACGAATCGTCTGAATCGCCGTCGTGGTCGGGACCTGGCCCTTCCGCTTTTTCCGGTGCGCTTGATGCAGACGAAGTCGCCTGCGTCCACGCGGGCGAACTCCACCCGGCTGCACCGACTGATGCGACACTCATGGTTTTTCCTTTCCATTGAACCGCATCCTCACGCTATGTGGGTTGGCTTAATGCTTCGTACGATCAACATTGAGTTTTTGTATAGTTTACCTAGGCTTGAGAGATCAGCGATCTTTATCTGCGACCCGCGCATCGTCGAGAGCACTCAACACGATGCCCGGTGTCAGAATTTGAGGTAAAACCGTTGCGCGGCCCTGCCGGTGCGCCGGATAGAGCAGATAGAGCGGCACACCGCTGCGGCCATAGCGATCAAGTTCCGCCGAGATCGCGCTGTCGCGGTTCGTCCAGTCGGCCTTCAGCAGGACGACGCCATGTTTCTGGTATCCGGCGACGACGTCGGGATTCTCGAGCGCCACGCGTTCGTTCACCAGACACGTCACGCACCACGCGGCGGAAAAGTCCACGAGAACGGTCTTGCCGTCGCGCTGCGCATCTTGGACCGCCTCTGGTGACCAGCTTTGCCATTGTGCCGCTGGTGCCGTGCCGCCGATCTGCAGCGTAAGCGCCACGAGCGCCGCGGAACCCACAGCGCCGACCACACGTCGCGGCCAGACGTTCAGTAGCGGAAGAAGCCAGAAGAGAAAGACAAGTCCAAGCCCCGCCGACAACGCAACTGCCAGGCCCGTCGTTCCGACCTGCTCGCTCAGTACCCAGCTCAGCCAGATCGCCGTCGCAAACATCGGGAATGCGAGGAACTCGCGAAACCGGATCATCCAGACTCCGGGCCTGGGAATGAGGTGCACAAGCTTCGGCGCGAAGGCGAGCGCGGTGAAGGGCAGGGCAAAGCCTGTCCCCAGCGCAAGGAAGACGATCGTTGCGTAAGCGCCGGATTGGGTCAGCGCATAACCGATGGCTGTGCCCATGAATGGTGCTGTGCAAGGACTGGCAACGAGTACGGCTAGAACACCGGTGAAGAATGCGCCCTGACCGCCTTCGGCACGCGTGAAGCGGTCGCCGACGCCGGCAAGGCTCAGGGGCATTTCGAACACGCCGATAAGATTGAGACCGATCGCCGCCATCAGCAACGCCAGGGCAAAGACAACAAGCGGCGACTGGAGCTGGAAGCCCCAGCCGAGCGCCGCGCCTCCCGCCTTGAGCACAAGCAGGATGCCGGCGACCGACGTGAACGTCAGGAGCACGCCGGAAAAGTAGAACACGCCGTCGCGCCGCAGTGCTTGCGTGCTTTCGCCCGATTGCGACAGCGCGAGCGCCTTCATCGACAATATCGGGAGCACGCAGGGCATCAGGTTCAGGATCAATCCGCCAAGGAACGCCATGAACGCCGCTTCGATGAGCGTCATATCCGCGCCGGCCGGTGCGGGTTGAGGTGCAGCGCGTGTTGCTGCAGTGATCGCGTAGGCGCCGACGCCAGGCACGCTCAGGACGCCTTCCAGGAGATTGAGACGCGTTGCTCGTGGCGCACGCGATGTCTTCCAGATGAGCGTGTCACCGCTGATGTGCACTTCGCTGCGCGCGTCGTAGTCTACAGCTCCGATCGTTGCCGGAAAGAATTGGACCGTCCGCGGATTTGCGTGTGACAAGGCCCGATCTGTGATCGTCAAGCCAATGGTCGTGGGCTCGACCGATAGCGTAGCCACTCCGTTAAAGGGTTTCGGCATTGCGGCGCGAGCGTCGTTGTACAGCGCGGTCGAACCGGGCGTATCGTGAAGATCGAGGTTGAGCGTCACGCTCTCGGGAATGCACATTTCCTGGCATTCGAGGAGAAACAGTTTTGCTTGCGCCGAGCCCGTGATCGCGGCGTCGCGCGCAAAATGCAGCGGGACTAGCGTTGTCACCGCGTCGCGATAACCAAAATTTACAATGGGACCGGTCATGAAACGCTCCGGCACCGGCCATTGCGGCTCTCCGGCCGTAACGCCCTTCGGCAGTTTCCACACGATTGATGTCGCAAGGCCCGTGTCGCCCGGATTGCGCCAATAAGTGTGCCAGGTCGGCTCGATCACCTGGCGGATCGCGACCCATACCGTGGCTCCGGGCTGCGCCGCAGAATCGAGCACAGCATCGAGCGTCACATGATCTGCGCGGACGCTGGTTTGCGCTGCCGCTCCGCCGGCAAACATCAAGACAAACGACGCCAGAAGCGCCTGCATGATTTTCATACGCATGTCATCACCGGATGCACCACGCGCGTACGGCTTCGCGCTTGAGGAACTTTTCCGCATTGCGGCCCTGCAGCACGGCAAGCGTCGCAATCATGCCTGCTTCGACACAAGTCGCGGCCGCAACCGTCACGGATCGTGGCGCATGCGCCACGGGACGGCCGGTGCGCGGGTTGAGAATGTGTCCGTAGCGAACACCATCTTTCAGAAGGAAGCGGCGCGAGTCGCCACTGGTGGCGATTGCTCCATCAGCGAGTTCCAGAAGCCCGGCAAGCTGGCCCGCGGCTTCGACGAACTCGATCGCCACCTTCCAGCGCAGGCCATTCTTGCGCGGGCCCGAAACACGCAGATCACCGCCGAAATTGACGAGCGCTGGATCCTTCGTGATGGCCTGCACGACCGCCAGCGCCTTGTCCACGGCATATTCCTTGGCAAGGCCGCCCAGATCGATCTCCATGCCTGGCGGCAATGCGATGACAGGCGAACGCCACGTAACCTTGTTCCAGCCGACGAACGGCGTGACCGACTTGATCTGTTCGGCCGAGGCCAATCTGTCGGACCCGTCGAACTTCCAGACGCGACGCAGAACTCCGGACGTAATATCGAAAAGGCCGCCGCTGACGTCGAAGCAGTTTGCCGCGAAGTCGAGAAGGTGTGCCGTCTCAGCATCGACAGTTACGTCTTTGCCGTTCGAAGCATTGATCTGTCCGACGATACTGTCGTCGCGATAGCGGCTGAACTTCAGCTCGAATTCGACGCGCTTCGGATTCAACGGCGCGCGATGCTGCGAGCGCAGTCGCGCGGTCATTCGTTTCCAGCCGCAATTCGCATGGCGTGGCCATGGCGTGAAACATGAAATGCCAATCATCCCCGGACCGCTGCAGCACGGCGGCAGGCTGGGGAGGAGTTTGGGTCATTGCTGTTGCGGCCGTTCCCAACTAGTGGAAGTCCCATGTGTAGCCGATAAAGCCGAAGGCGGCATTGGTTCCCGAGAACAGGTTCTGGTTCGCCAATTGTCCGATCGCGCCGGCGGGATGACCATTTCCCTGCTGCTGGTAATAGCCGCCGCGGAAATAGAGTTCCGTCCGTTGGGTGAGATTGAAGCCCAGCTTCACGCCATAGGTCAGCGATGTGAACGCTTCGAGGCGCGAGTCCGACGTCGCAAACGTGGGCAGCGCTTGACCCTGAACCAGGTAGTTGTGGAAGAAATTTGCGGAAGACTGCTGATACCAGCGTGCGCTCGGCTCGATATACATGGACCGGCTGAGATCGAACCGCTCCGACAGTTCCGCTGTTTTGGAGCTTATGCCCCAATCGTCCGTGAAGTAGCGGAATGAGAGGTCGGTTACGCTCGGACCAAAGTCGAACTTATTGTCCCAGTAGATGCTCTGCGACTGGCGATGGTTCGGGCGATTTTCGTAGAGGTAAGCTGTAGGCTCGCCGCTGATCGCACCGACGACCGACAGTATCCGATATGGATCGTTCTGGTACCCGCTCTGCGTGTCGAACGAATAGTTGAGCTGCATCAACCAGTGCCTGCTCATCACTTCGGTGAGGCCAAGCACGAACCCGAGCTGGGTCTTGTCCTTGCCGGCGGGCTTTTTCCAGTCGCCGCTCATCGGCGTGAACGGAGTGGGCACTCCGCCATAGGGAGATGACGAGTCGAATTCTGCGTTGAGCGCCAGGCTGACAGTCGTGTTGTCCGTGTTGAAGTTCTGCGAGATCCGAGCATTGCCGGTAATGGCGCGATAGTCCTTCTCCGTCGAATAACCGGCGCCGAATCCCACAGCGGATATCGAACCCAGCGGCTGGGACCAGGAGAAGTTGAAACTTTCGCGGTGATCGTTGAAGCCTTTGTCGACTGGCAACACATTCGGCGCAACTGTGTATGAGCGGGTACCGTAACTGACCGTTCCCGGCGTTCCCGGTAGCGTAATCACCGTGCTGCCGCCCGACGAGCCGGTTACGGTTGTGCTTCCGCCGGATGTACCAGGCGTGACAATCTTTACCGGTGTCATGAATGTCTGCGTCATATTGGACGGTACCGCGCCATTTGGCGTTGCCCCCGACACGGCATCGAAAACGACCTCCATGCCAAGCTGTGCGCCCGACGAGCCATGCAGCGTGAGTGTGCCGGCCGGTTCGATGGCGAGAACGCGGCTGCCGGATTCCTGATAGACGAGCAGGGCGCTGTCGAATTCGGTGTAATTCACGCCCGGACCAAAATCGTTATTGATCGAGCTGGAATCCTGCGCCTGGGCGTGTCCCGAAACGGTGGCCGCTAGCAGGCTGGCGGATAGTGCGGTGATGCGTTCACGAACTTTACGCCGGCTGCGGCCGTGACTTCAGTTGCACCCACAACCTCCGCCGGCGAAGCCGCGGCCGCCGCTCGAGGCTTCCTTGCTGAAGTAGATGTGGTCTTCTGCGGCGGCTTGCAACGCGTATGCGCCGACCTGCATTTCGCGCCTGGACATGAGATCCTTCTGCCAGGGCTTGGGACCAAAGGTTGTGCAGGCACTGCAGACCAGCGCAAGGCCGATGCATGCCAAAATGCTCAGAGCCCTGCGGGCCGCAAGGTCGTGATGGAAAGGGTTCACGTTACTGGACCTTCTGGTTGAGCAAGGCCGTGATATCGGCGAGGTAGGAGCCTTCCTTCGCGGCGAAAGAACCCGTTGTGGGTGAAGTGGACACGTCCATCGCGACCAATCAGGACGGAAGTCGGCATGTCCTTGAAATCGTATTTTCCGGCAATGTCGCCATTAGGGTCGTAGACGATTTTGAACGATGGACTGGTCGCGTGCAGGAACTCGTCGGCGAGGGCGCGGTCGTGATCGACATTCACGCCGATTATGACGAGGCCATCGCGCGCGAAAGATTGCTGGATGTCGCTCATCCAAGGGAACGACAGGCGGCAGGGCGTGCACCACGAAGCCCAGAAATCGAGCATGACAACCTTGCCGCGATAGGCGCTCAGATCGAGGCTCTCGGCTTGGGCAGGCATGCTGAGAATGAGTGTCAAGAGTGAAAGGAACGGCAAGAAACGTTTCGCCTTGTGGCGCCAATTCATGATGAGCAGTTTCCTCTGCTTTTTGTCGCTCCCCCACCCTGAGCGCAGAAGGCCACTTGGGACCTTCGGTCAGGGTGGAGCGAACCTAAACTTTTCGTCGTATTTGATTGCTGTTGGGTGTTCGCCGATTGCGAACTCACACTCAAAGAGTTCGACCAAGGACGAGTGAAGTCAGTTCGATGTCCCCTCCATCAAAAGCCGCAGGCCTCGAATTGTCTTCGTAGCGATAAACGATAGGCGCTTCACAGGCCCATATTCCGCGAGGGTATGTATCAATGAAGAAAGTATGAGCCCTGGCTTGAGCCGCTCAGAAGCGCGCTCGGCGGCGCTCTGGAGACATATGTGCTATAAAGAATATGCTGAAAAATGTCGGGTGCCGTGGAGATTTTCCAGGAGCTTTCGTCGATTTACGAGGATCGCGGAGCGGACGCCTATTTCGGCGAGCCGGTAACGGTCAGTGAACATAGTTTGCAGGCGGCGCTTTTTGCGCAAGGCTCGAATGCTCCTGACTCACTCATTCTCGCCGCGCTCTTGCATGACGTTGGCCACCTTCTCGGCAACGCCCCGAACGATATCTCCGAGTGGAAAACCGACGCCCGCCATGAAATATCGGGCAGCAAATGGCTGAAGTCGCGCTTTGGTCCTGGCGTATCTGAGCCTGTGCGTCTCCATGTGCCTGCCAAGCGCTATTTGTGTACGACGGACGCCACTTATTTAAAAAGCTCAGCCCGGCGTCGGTCGTCACCCTGACCCTGCAGGGCGGTCCGATGTCCGAAGCCGAGGTCCACGCGTTTGAGGCCGAGCCGTTCTTCCGCGCGGCGCTATTGTTGAGGCAATTCGACGAGCGGGCCAAGATTGCCGGTCTCCCAACGCCCGGATTCTCGCACTATCGGGTCTTGATCGAACGGCTGGCGATCGACAGATCGTAGTATTCGCGCGTATGGCGTCAGGTGGCAGACGTAGCAGGCACGGCGGCGGCACGGGAACGGGCCATAAAGTACAACAACGAGAGTGTGACCAGAACCAGCCCAACGATGCTCGTTGCGTATATGGAGAGCCGGAACACTTCCAGCCATTTCATGTTTGGCGTTCCGAAATTGCGCCATAGCAACAAGGCGCAGCTGCCGGCATACCCGGACGCGTCGGCGACATAGATCAGGAATCTGCGTTCGCCACTCGCCCGCTTGCCGCTACCATGCGATCGAACATCATCGCGTTGAACGGGGTATAAACGACATAAAGGCCGGCACCGCTCGCGATCATCCACGGAAGAGGGCCTAGCCATCCTGCGTCGAACGCCAGGGTCGACAAGCCGAGAAGGACCAGTCCGGCCAATACAACCAGATGAATGACCGCCAGAGCGCGAACGTTGTCGCGGACTTTGACAATTACGCCGAGAGCGACCAGCGCAACGACGGCCACCACAAGTTCCGTCGAGGTGAATACCGAAGCGGGGTTCGAGTATCCAAGCGCGGTCCACAGCTCGGCCGCGAAGTTGTCGCGGAAGTCGCGCAGGGCGGTGACAAAAACATAAAGTACCACGAGAAGCGTGATGCCGAGGCCGTAATCGTAGAGAAAGGCTTGGACTTCATGCCAGCTCATTGGCGCGCGCCGAACCCGCGCGGCCTCGTCTGCCGCACTCGGCGGCGGCAGCATGGAAAGGCACCAAACCGAAATCAGAAGAAGCGGCACAAATACAAGGCCCGTTGCGGCCGGCATCCAGAACACGGGTACATGCACGATCTGGATAAGCAGTATGCCGACGGATTTTACTGCGCCAGAAGACACTATGAAGCTCGCGCACAAAACGGCGCCCAGAACTTCAGACGTGCGCCGGCCCTCCATGTACGAAAACACCAGGCCCCAAATCATCCCCAGACACAGTCCGTTGACGAACATGGCCGGAATTTTCAGGATGGCCGGTACAATCGCGAAGGAAATCAAGGCGAGCCAGGACGCACCAATCAGGCCGAGGATCGCCTCGGCCCGATAGGTTTGCTTCATTCCGGAAATGACTTTTATGCCGATGAATTTCGATGCGGCGTAACCGACGAGTTGAGAAAGAACCAGCGCGATCTTGAAGTCCAATGCATGATGCCAACCATCGACATGATCGAAACTCGCCGCGGCAAACGGCTTGCGGAACGCGTACATGGAGAAATAGGTGACGAATCCAGCTAACGAAGCAAAGGCCGTAAACACAATGGGCGACGCATTGCTGAGCCAATGAGGAGGCGTTCGGGTCATGTCAGCTCTGTGATGGATGAATCTGGAGGGCATCAAGGGGCACGTGCATGACAGTCTGATGACACACTGGCGCGCAAGCATGGAACCGACGACGAGGCTTCACATACCCGCTATACAATGGATTTGATTATCGAGAACTCCTGGACGTTTCACAATGTCGATCATGAAGTCGGATGAGCAGTTTGATCTGGCCGTTGTCGGCGCCGGTATTGTCGGGCTTGCGACGGCTCTCGCGGCCGTTCGGCGCGGCATGCGTGTCATCGTAATCGATCGTGACGCTCAAGCGAACGGCGCATCGGTGCGCAACTTCGGTTTTGTGACGATAACCGGGCAGGAGAGGGACCAGATGTGGACCCGCGCCAGGAGAAGTCGCGAGGTGTGGCGCGAGGTTGCGGCCGCTGCCGAAATTCCGGTCTTGCATACTGGGCTCTGGATGATGGTCCGCCATGCCGAGTCTCTTGCTGTACTCGAGGCGTTTCTTGCGACCGAGATGGCGGCCGGCTGCGAGCTTCTGAGCCCGGCGGAAGCGCGCCGCCTTTGCCCGCAACTCGCTGCACCGCAACTTCTGGCCGTCCTCGAAAGCACGAATGAATTGCGCGTCGAGTCGCGAGAGGCAATCCCGAGGATTGCAAACTGGCTTGCGCAGGAGAAACACGTGACGTTCCTGCGTGAAACCAGCGTGAGCGCAGTCGAACTGCCGAACGTGCGCACCTCACGTGGAAGCTTGCGGGCGGATCGTGTGGCCTTGTGTCCAGGAGACGACTTCAATGGTTTGTATGCAGAGCATCTTAAAGCGTTCGGCCTGAGCCGCTGCAAGTTGCAAATGCTGCGGCTGGCGGATCCGGGGTTTAAGCTGCCCGCGGCGCTCATGTCGGACCTTGGTCTTGGTCGCTACCGGGGCTACGCCGACCTGCCGGAGGCGGGGCCGTTGAAGTCCCGCTTGGCGGCGGACCAGCCTGAGCATCTCAAGAATGGAGTTCATCTGATCGTGGTCCAAAGCGCCGACGGAAGTCTCGTGGTGGGCGACAGCCATCACTACGCTGCGACACCCGACCCGTTTTCATGCGAGGACGTTGACGCACTTATTCTCGACGAGTTCTCCGCGGCGCTGGGCATAAAGCCACCGGCGACGCTTGAACGCTGGGTGGGCACCTACGCCTACGCAACGGATCGTTCGGTTCTGATCGATGCGCCTGAAGCAGGCGTTCGGATTGCAATCGTGACTTGCGGCGCCGGCGCCTCCACCGGTTTTGCGATTGGCGAAGAACTTGTTGACAGTCTTTTTAACGACGGAGTGAAAGCATGAGCCTGAAGGATCGCTTTGACCTCGTCATTTTTGACTGGGCCGGCACGATAGTCGACTTCGGGTGTGAGGCGCCCGTCAAGGCGTTGCTCGAGGCCTTCGCCGCGGAAGGGCTGCCCATCAGCGCGGCTTCGGCACGCAGGGACATGGGTAAGGCCAAGCGGGATCATGTCACCAGCCTTTTGTTGGATCCGTCTGTTGCCGCCGCGTGGCGCGGTCGCCACGGTCACGCAGCCGATGAAATTGACATTGACCGGATCATGTCGCGTTTGGGTCCGCTCATGCGTGAACATGCGGCGCGGGCGTCTACGCTCATTCCGGGCGCGCGCCAGACGTTTGAACAATTGCGTGCCGCCGGTCTGCGTGTTGCGTCTTCGACCGGCTATACGCGTGACATGATGGAACCGGTGCTCCAGCGAGCCGCCGAACAAGGCTATGCGCCTGAGCATGTCGTGTGCTCCGGCGAGACGCCGGCGGGCCGGCCATCGCCCCTGATGATCTATAAGTCCTGTGCAGAACTTGGCGTGTGGCCCCTGTCACGCGTGGTCAAGGTGGACGACGCCGAAGTCGGGATCGCCGAGGGCAGGGCAGCCGGTGCCTACACCGTCGGGGTCGCATCGGGCAACACGCTCGGACTCTCCCTCGAGGCGTTTCAAGCGTTGCAGCCTCTCGAACGGGCGCAGAAACTCGCGGCCGCTCGCAAGGCGCTGTCGGACGCCGGAGCCGACACAGTCATCGATTCCGTCGCCACACTCGTATCGGAGTTAGTCTCGAGAGATTAGGCCCGACACAAGTCCAGTTTAGCCATTTCTCGGCTCCCAGTCGGGCGGTTGAGTTGGATCACCACCCAAGAATATCGTACACAGGTACATAACTATCGAGACCGCGTACGAACTGCGCCGTAACGTCTGTGCTAGGGGGTACGATGAAGTGGCATTTCGCCGATCTTTTTGAGACGGTTGCGGCGCTCGTCCCGGAGAACATGGCGCTGATCAACGGCGAAACCCGTCGGACGTGGCGCGAATACGAGGATCGCGCGGCGCGCATCGCAAGCGCGCTTGCCGCGGCCAGCCTTGGGGCGGACTCCAAGGTCGGCCTCTATGGTTACAACTCCAATGAGTATCTGGAGGCGCAGTTTGGTGTCTTCAAGCTGCGCGCCGTGCCCGTGAACGTGAACTATCGCTACGTCGAGCACGAACTCCTCTACCTGCTTGATAACGCCGACGCACAAGCCATTGTGTTTGACGCGCAATTTGGTCCGCGTCTCGCTGGCATACGCGGCAAGCTTCCCAAATTGAAATTGTTCATCGAAATCGATGACGGATCGGGCGCACACCTGGAAGGGGCAGTTGGGTTCGAAGACATCATCGCCGCCAATGAACGGCTTACGCGGCAGGATTATAGCGAAGACGACATCTACATGCTCTACACGGGCGGCACGACCGGCATGCCAAAGGGGGTTATGTATCGGCAGGGCGACTTCACGCTCGGGCTCGGCATGGCAGGTCTTGGTCCTGACGCGCCGGCCACGGAAGAGGGGCTCACTGAAGCGGTAAAGACGCTCGCGGCACAAGGCGCGGCGCCGATCAGCCTTTCGGCGTGTCCGCTCATGCACGGCACGGGCCTGTGGCTTGGCGTCTTCATCGCCCACTTCCTCGGCGGGACGGCCGTAACCCAGCGCAACGAGCACTTCGATCCGCACGCTATGTGGCGCCTGATAGCCCGCGAGCGCATAAGTGCGGTTGCCATTGTCGGCGATGCCTTCGCCAAACCCATGCTGGCCGCGTTGAGAGAGGCCAAGGCCGCCGGAAATCCGCATGATCTGTCGTCGCTCAAATCCATCGTGTCCTCGGGCGTGATGTTCTCGACAGAGGTCAAGCGCGGCCTTCTGGAGTTCGCTGATATTGCGATCCTCGACGCCATGGGTTCGACGGAGGGAAGCATGGGCTCATCCGTCGTTTCGCGTGCTTTGCCGCCGGGCGAGACGGCGCGTTTCATGAAAAACCCGACCACCAAGGTCTTCAACGAGCGCGACGAAGAGGTCCGGCCGGGCTCCGACGAAATCGGCATGATCGCGAATGGCGGATTTACTCCGGTCGGCTACTACAAGGACCCGCAGAAGAGTGCGCGAACCTTCCGCGTGATCGGCGGGCATCGTTATTCCTTCCCCGGCGATTTCGCCAAGGTTGGTGCCGACGGTTCCCTGATACTGCTGGGACGAGGTTCGGTTTGCATCAACACCGGCGGTGAAAAGGTCTTCCCGGAAGAAGTCGAAGAGGCGTTGAAAGCGCACGAAAGCGTTTGGGACGCACTCGTAGTCGGCGTTCCCGATGAGCGCTTCGGCGAGCGGGTCACAGCCGTTGTGTCGGCTAGGCCGGGACACGTCGTCAACGAGGCATCGCTGGTGGGTTTTGCACGCGAGAACTCGCGGGATACAAAATGCCGCGCAGAGTCATCGTGGTCGACACGGTGCTTCGCGCGGCCAACGGAAAGGCCGACTACAAGTGGGCCAAGGAGACCGCGCTCCAGGACGCGTCCTAGGGTCGCGAGTCCCCAGAGAAACGAACCAATTAGAACTTCGTGCCGAGATGAAGGCTGATCAGGCGCGGCGTGTTGGTGGCGATGTACGGCTGCGCGCCGCAAGTCTGAACGGTGCACTGCGCGAAGCGCTGGAGTTGTGCGCGCTCGTCGAATGCGTTCTCGATCGCCAGTTCCACAGACCACTTATCGGACTCAACGCCAAGCGAGAAGTCTGCGGTCGTCCAGGCCGCCTGACGCCCCAGCGGTGCCCTGATCGGTACCGGGGCCGAGTTGGTCCCGAAGACCGGATTCGCCATTTGGACACGCAAGTCGGGCCAGCTGCTGCTCTGGTAGACAAGCCCGCCCTGAAAATGGGCCAGCCATTCGTCAATCGGAAATTCGTAGCGTGCCGTCCAGTTGGTCTTAAACTTCGGCGTTGGCAACGGTGTGCCCTTCGGCGCGTCGGGCGTGTACGGGTCGCCTGGTCCGGGGCACACTGTGACCTGTGTGCCGTCGTCCAGGACGACGCCGCAATAGTCCTTTGTCAGGTGCAAGTCCGTCAGCGTCCACGATCCATTGATCGTCAGCCCCGTAATCGGCATCCAGGTAATGTCGCCCTCGGTGCCGAATATGCGCGCCGAACTGGCATTGTGGATTTCGGTAAACGAATTCAGACCGAGGAAGGAGAACTGGAAGTGATTCCAATCCTCGATGTAAGCGGCGCCATTGAAGCGCAATGTGTTGTCGAACCACGACGTCTTCCAGCCGATTTCATAGTTGGTCAGGCGGTCGGGTTGGTAGGATGGAATGGTGGCGCGCCGGTTGATGCCACCTGGGCGGAAGCCCGTCGACCACGTTGCATACACCATGCGGTCGTCGTCGATCTTCCATGACAGGTTCAATTTGTGCGTAAAGCCGCTTTCGTAGACGCTTTTGTCGACGTTCGTGCAGGGGCTGCCCGTGATAAGGGGGGCCGCAAAGCATTGTGACACACCGGTGTGCGAACTTTCACCGGCGCTAAATCCAAAGAAACCATAGAGCGAATTGTCTGCGTAGAAGACGCGTCCACCTGCCGTGAATGTCAGGCTTGGGATGATGTCCCAAGAAAGTTCACCGAAAGCTGCCGCATCTCGGTCGTAGCGTGTTTGATCGGTGAGCCACAACGTGCCGGGCCAGCCGGGAACAGACAGTTGGGCCACGCCGGCGTCCGCGTTCGTGTCTGAGAGAGTGCCGGTACAGGCCGGGCTCCCTCCGGGAGAACAGTCGGCACTGTGCGTGATCTGGTAGTTCTGAAGGATGTAGTGACCCTGTCGCTCGAAGAACACACCGCCGACAAAGCGCACGGGCGCGTCGGTCGGAGTCGAAACGCGCAGTTCGTTGCTTAGCTTTGTGAAGTGATCCTTCTCGAAAATGTACTGCTGCGGATCGATGTAGTTGCCGTGATTGTCGTAAACGTAGTGTCCATAGCCGTAGAGCGTGTCGTAGAAGAACGAATAGTCGGTATAGTCGGATGCGCCCGTGATGGAACGATCCATGTAGCCGCCCGAATAGACGACATCGAGATTGCTGATCTTACCCTGGATCGTGAGCGCAGCCTGGTACCAGCTATCCTTGGTGTATTCAGGAAAAAAATGCTGGACTTTCAGGTCGCCCACGCTGGGGTCGAACGCGAAAAGTCCATTGGTCGATGTGTGCTGGGCCACGATCATGGGAGTGATAGTCCAGTTTTCATCAAGGTCAACGCGCAAGGCGGCGCGACCGCCATATGTGTCGACCGTGTTGAAATCATTCTTCAAGACAGTGGCGTTGTCGACTGTTGCGCCGGACGTCGGAAAAGTCCGTTGTCCCAGCACGTTGTCGATATAGCCGGCATCGTGCTCCTCGTATCCCACAAGACGAATGGCAACGTTCTCGGCCAAGGGCTCGTTGACGTAACCCTCGATCGAATGACCAATCCCACCATGATCGACGGTACTGGCGCTGGCATCGACGGCTGCCGAAAACGCCGAAGCATCCGGCTGGTTCGTGATGATGCGAATGGTGCCCGCTTCGGAACTGGCGCCGTACAGCGTGCCCTGCGGCCCCGACAGGGATTCAACGCGCGCGATGTCGTACACGTGAAGGTCGAGGGCACCGCCGATCGTCGTGATCGGTTGCTCGTCCAAATAGATGCCCACCGTCGGTAGCGAGCCTGAGTGGTTGCCGTCGTTACCGCTGGACACGCCACGCATCGATACGTTCGCGAAGCCCGGCGCGCCGTTGCCGCCGCCGGCGCCGCCGCTCGTATAGGTGACACTGGGTAGATATTTGGCATAGTCGTTGAAATTGGTGATGTGCAGTTGTACCAGCTTTTCCGTCGGAAGAGCCTGGATGCTCAATGGAGCTTTCTGGATGTCTTCGGAGCGCTTCTCGGCGGTGACCACGACGGTTTCGATGCCAGTGGATCTATCTGCATCGGCCGCGTGCGCAGGCGTGACGCCTGTCAACATCGTCGTTGTGAGAAGCAACTGCCACAGAGCCGGCCGGGCGCCCGATGTCACGCGACGCATTAATAAGGTCCCCCTCAAAAAAGCCCGGAAGGGCCTTCTGCGATTCCAAGTCAACTTTATGTCATAAATTGAAACTCACCCCCGAGCGGCGTCAATGGTGTAGGCATCAGCCAAGGGGCTTTCCGGGGGCGAGATAGTCAGTTCGCGTCGTCGCTTGGGTAATCTTGCAACACTGAGCCGAGGCTCGCCTTCAGCGGACCCAACCAGGCTTCGAAGTTGCGCCAGTGGTCCACCGCGTCGGTGAAAATCGGCAAACGAACCTGCTCGGAACTTGCAGTCCGCACAGCCCGCTCAGTTTCATAGAACCGCAAACACGCTTCCTCGAACGGCAGGCCGCAATAGGCGAGCAGGTGCGAATTTCCTGTTCTGGGTCCTGACCATGCCTCGTAGATCACGCGATGAATTTTTCCGGGCAAGACGTCGTCGAAATGCGCCATCAGCTCGACATAGTCCCTGTAGTACCGCCCAAGGTCGGTCAGATCGTAGGCGAAGCTCTGGCCGCGCGCGAAGTGCTGCTTGAAATTCGAAAAGCAACAGCCGAGCGGATGTCGTCTTGCGTCGATGATCTTCGCATTGGGAAGAATGAGTTGGATGAGTCCGATATGCTGGAAATTGTTCGGCATCTTGTCGACGAAGAACGGGCGGCCCTGTCTTCGATAAATGCTCGCCCGCTTCAAGATATTCGGCGCCGAGATCCCGAAGCTCGGAAGTTGAAAGCCTGCCGAAGTATTTCGGGATAGTCCGACACAGGTACTTTTCCGCGTTTTCCGCCAAGCCGCCGCGCAATTGAACGAATATCGGGCAACTCCATCGTGCCTTCGACTGCCGAGTGACGTGGCAGAGTATCTGCTCAACCAGGGTCGAGCCGGACCGCGGCAGGCTAACGACGAAGATAGCGTCCGGCGACAAATCGCCGGACGTTTTATGTTCACCAAAAAACTCCCGCGAAAAGAGCGCCTTTGAACGCTGCAGCAGATCGGTCGTGTCATCTGCGTTATAGCGCAACTCTCGCCGTCGAAGCGCGTTCGCCCGTTGATAATGTTCGAAAGATGCGCCGTAGCGTCCGTCGTCTTCCAGAGCCTTGCCAAGCGCAAAGTCCAGGTGAAATCGGTCTTCATTCGAAAGTTCGGTGTGAGCCAACTGCGCCTGCATCGACATCAATGTCGGCGGGCGTGAAATGGAAGGTCTTCAGGTTGGCAAGGCTCCACCATGCTTCGCCCAGTGTCGGGAGAAGCGCAATGCTCTTTCGATAGGCCGCGATGCTGTCTTCCTGACGGCCGACCGTCTTCAGCGCATGGCCGTAACTCATCCAGGATTTGGGCTGGCGCGGATGTTCTTTCAGAAGAGTTTCGTAACACTCGATGGCCTGGACATAGTCGCCAATTCGCACAAGCACCGCCGCCTTAAGGGCACGATAGTTCGGATTTTTTTGATCTTCGCGCAGCAGAATGTCGACCTGCTGGAGCGCTTCGCGCGATTTCGTTTGCCGCTGAAGAAGAAGAGCGTAATTGTGTCGCGCGGCCGTGAAGCCGGGGGCCAGTTCGAGGCAGCGCGCCAAAAGATTCTCGGCGTCCTCGAGCCGTCCAAGACGGGCGCCGGTCTCCGCCAGCATGCGGATCGCAGCGACATTCACCGGATGTGACTTCAGGAAGTCCCTGAGCAAGCGCTCGGCCACAGATAGCTTGTTTTCACAAAGCGCCGATGCAGCTTCGATGAGAGCAGGATCCCTTGTCGAATGTCGAATTTGTTGAGCCATGGCCGCATTCGCCAGTTCGTCGCTACCCGCAAGTTCATATTGCTCGGCCAGCGCCTGCCACACCTCGGCCGAAGCCGGGTTCAGCTTTGTCGCATTCTTCAATGTCGTGATGGCCGCATTTGATTCGCCCATAGCCGCCAGAACACGTCCCAACTCCAGGAACACCGTGGCTGCTTTCGGCTGGTTTGCCGAAAGGGTCTGCAATGTCTCTAGCGCGGCGTTCAGGTCGCCCATTTGGCGCTGCGCCACGCCTAGAATGAGCATCGCCTGTGGTTGGAGCGGAACCACTTTCAGGATTTCGCGCGCCTGTTCGGCCGCTTTGGCGGGCTGGCCAGTCAACAGCCGGCCGGCGTGGCCCAGCGCCGTCGCGAGCGATCCCGTCGGTTCTGCAGTTTCTTTCGACACGTGCGTTCCTTCTGCGCCATGAGAAGGTTTTGCAATGGAATCTGTCAACTGCGGGGTTCAGACATGGCGCGTTCGGCCGCCGCGACGATTCTTATGGTTTGAAGAATGCTCGCCGGATTGACGCTGATGGAGTCGACGCCCCAGTTAACCAGCATTTGGGCGACCTCGGGGTAGTTAGCGGGGGCTTCGCCGCAGATTCCCACGTGGCGGTCGTTGCGATGCGCGCCCTCTACCGCGAGGCGCAGCATCTCCGCCATGCCTGGGTCCCGTTCGTCAAAGTCGAAGGCGACGATCTCGGAATCGCGATCCACCCCGAGCGTGAGCTGGGTCAGATCGTTTGATCCGATCGAAAAGCCATCGAAAAGCTGTGCAAACGCATCGATGCGAATGACGTTGTTCGGAATTTCGCACATGACATAGATCTCAAGACCGTTCTCTCCGCGCACCAGTCCATTCGCGGCCATTGCTGCGATCACGCGTTCGCCTTCGACCTCACGCCGGCAGAACGGCACCATGATCTTGAGATTTACCAGCCCCATCTCTTCGCGTACCCGTCGCAGCGCAGCACATTCCATTGCAAAGCCGGCTGCATAGTTGGGGTGGGCATAGCGCGAGGCGCCACGAAACCCGATCATAGGGTTGGCTTCGAGCGGTTCGAACTGCTCGCCGCCCAAAAGCTTTGCGTACTCGTTTGTCTTGAAGTCGGACAGGCGGATGATGACGGGCTTGGGATAGAAGGCAGCCGCGATCATTCCTACGCCCTCGGACAATTGGCGAACAAAATAGTCCTGGGGGCGGGCGAAGGCGCGCGTGAGCTGCCGTATTGTCCGCCGGGTCGCTGAATTTGCAATGCGATCGAGGTTTGCAAGAGCCATCGGATGAACGCCGATAAACTGATTGATGATGAACTCCATCCGCGCCAGCCCGACGCCGTCATTGGGCAGCATGGCGCTTTTGAATGCGAAGTCGGGATCGGCGAGATTGAGCATCACCTTCGTGCGCGTCTTGGGTACATCCGACAGGGCGAGATCCGTCACTTCGAACGGCACCGAGCCTTCGTACACGTGGCCGATGTCGCCCTCCGCGCATGCGACCGTGACGATCATGCCGGTCTTCAGCTTCTCAAGGCCATTTTCGGTGCCAACGATCGCCGGAATTCCCATCTCGCGTGCGACGATGGCGGCGTGGCAGGTTCGGCCGCCGCGATTGGTGATGATTCCGGCGGCTTTTTTCATGATCGGCTGCCAGTCCGGTGTGGTGGTATCCGCGACAAGAATTTCGCCGGCTTGAAACGCAGCAAGGCTGCGCTCGTTTGTGACAATGCGAACTTTTCCGGTCGCGATACGCTCACCGACCGCCCGGCCGGAGACGACAGCTTTTGCTTTTCCGCGTAGCGTGAAGGTTTTCACGGTGTCGACCGCGCGCTGTGATGCGACGGTCTCGGGTCTCGCTTGCACGATATAGAGCTGTCCGTCGACGCCATCCTTCGCCCATTCGATGTCCATGGGAGTCGGATGGCCACTCAAAGTCGAGTAGTGATCTTCGATCTTGAGTGCATTCTCCGTGAGCGCAAGCGCTTCCGCGTCCGTGAGGCAAAATGCGGCACGGTCGGCCTTCGACACGGCCCTTTCTTGGGTCGTTGCATGTGCTGTGCGCTTTGAAAATGTCAGCTTGAACTGTTTCTTGCCCAACGTATGGCGAAGAATGGTTCGCGCTCCTCGCAGGAATGTCGGCTTGTGGATGTAGAATTCATCCGGATCAACACGTCCCTGGACGATGTTCTCGCCGATCCCATAGCTACCGGTAACGAGGACGACGTCGCGAAAGCCGGATTCCGTGTCGAGCGTGAATATCACGCCGCTTGCCGCAAGGTCAGAGCGGACCATCTTCATGACAGCGACAGAGAGGGCGACTTTGAAGTGATCGAATCTGTTGTCGTTGCGATAGACGATCGCGCGGTTCGTGAACAAGGAGGCGAAGCAGCGCCGGCACGCCTCGAACACTGCATTTTCTCCGCGGATATTGACGAAGCTCTCATGCTGACCGGCGAAGCTGGCGTTGGGCAGATCCTCCGCGGTGGCGGAGCTTCGAACGGCAACGGAGACATTCCGACCGTATTGTTCTTGCAATTCGCGATAGGCTTGCCCGATTTGATCGCGCAAATATTGCGTTCCTGTGGCGCGATGGACGATGCGCCTGGCTGCAGCAGCGTGCTGCGCCAGAGCGTGAACGTCGTTTGAAGGAATAGATTTCAAGAGTTTGCGCAGCTCGGTCCAGGCGTCCGCGTCATCCAGTGCCTCGCGATAGGCGTCGGCCGTAACCGCGAATCCGTTGGGGACGCGCAGACCCTTAGGCGTAAGCTGGGCGTAGAGTTCGCCAAGCGATGCCGTCTTGCCGCCGACAAGGGGAACATCGCGCATTCCCAAATCGCGAAACCAGCGTATATAGGATTGGTTCGGCATCGTTTTCCGGGCAGTTCTCAGCATCCACATTGCCGCAACTCTGCGGACGGATTTTGATCCGGAACAAGAAGCATCGGCGGTAAAGCCGGATTTAATCCGTTTTGGAGACGCGTGGGACTTGTTTCAGACCCAAGCCCCGTGCCGTGAGGACGCCGTAGACCGCTATCCAAACATAACAAATGGCAGGCACCAGAAGTGACGTCGCAAGCGTCGATGCGTCGGCAGCGGCGCCTGTGATCAAGGGCACGATCGCGCCGCCGACGATAGCCATGCACAGCAAACCAGATCCGTTTGGTGTTTCGGGACCCAACTGTTCGGTTGCCAGGCTGAAGATCGTCGGGAACATGATGGAATTGAAGAGACCCACGGCGATGAGGGCGTAGGCGGCGGTTGGGCCTGACGTCTGCGAAGAGAGCAGAGCGAGCAATCCCGCGCCGATGGCGCAGGTGGTGAGCGCAAAGCCTGGTTTGACGATGCGCAGCACGAAGGCGCCGGCGAACCGTCCGATCATCGCACCGCCCCAGTAGAAGCTCAGCATTTGACCCGCGCGCTCGGCCGTCACGGCGAGCACGCTCGGCTGCATCAGGTAGTTGATCATCACGCTGCCGATGGAAACTTCTGCGCCGACATAGACGAAGATGGCGAGCGCCCCGAGGACAAGTCTGGGCCGGCCGAGCAGCGAGAGTATGGCGCCCAGTCGCGCCTGTCCGGCAACCGGCGGCGCGCTGCTTTTTCTCAGGAACCAGAACAGGGCCGCGAGCGCCAGAAACATCAGCGCAAACGCGAAGAATGGCAATTGCAACGCGTGCGCCTCTGTCTTGCGAAGTACCGCGAGTGCCGTCGGTGTCAGACCAGCGGCATGGACCGTCACGCCCGTGCGCAGGATCAACACAGCGCCGACAGACGGCCCGATCGTCGTGCCAAGCGAATTGAATGCCTGCGCCAAAGTCAGGCGGCTATGTGAAGTTTCTTCGCTGCCCAGAAGTTCGATGAACGGGTTCGCTGCCACCTGCAGCATGGTGATGCCAGCCGCGACGACGAACAGGGCGAGCAGGAATGCGCCGAACGAACCCATTTCCGCCGCCGGCGTGAAGAGACCATACCCCGCTGCTGTAACAACCAGGCCCAAGGCCGCGCCGCGAACGTAGCCGATACGCGACAATAGGAGCCCGGCCGGAATTGAGAAGATGAAATAGCTGAGAAAGAAACTGAATTGGGTCAACATGACGTCGGTGTAGGAAAGTTCGAACAAACCCTTCAGTTTGGGAATCAGAGTGTCGTTCAGGACTGTTGCGAAACCCCAGGCGAAAAAAAGAAACACGACAAGTCCCACAAGAAACCGCTGCTGACCACTTTGTGGTGCGGCAGGCTTCGCGTCACTGGCCATGTGTCGGGCTCCCGGCTCTCGATGACTGGAATTCAATGCTCGCGCGCGCCGCACCGATGAAAGCCGAGTTCTCCGTTAATATTAGGCGCGTCGGAATCGCTCTGACATAGTCCGAGAGCCGTCCCTTGCTGTCGAAACGGGCACGGAACTGGCTCTGTTGGAGAATGGGTTCGATCTTTTGCGCGATCCCACCGGCGAGAAAGACACCGCCGCGTGCGCCGTGAGCCAGTGCGAAGTCACCCGCGACCGTTCCATAGATCGCGCAGAACATTTGCACCGCGTCGCGGCAGTCTTGATCGTTTGCACAGCGCAGAACGATTTCTTCAGCGGTCAAAGCGACGGTTTGGTGTCCATTGATCTCGGTGAGTGCGCGATGAAGATTTTCGAGTCCGGGTCCCGACAGTACGCGTTCGATCGAGACATGCTCGAAACGCCGCGCCAGGTTTTTCAGGACGGCTATCTCGCCGTCATCGCGGGGCGCAAATCCCGCATGTCCGCCTTCCGTCGCCACAGGAGTTGCGTGTCCGCGGAAACGTGCAAGGTTGGAGGCGCCGAATCCGGTTCCTGCGCCGATGATGGAGATCGGTTCGCTTTCAAGCCCCGGCAGGTGCGGACCGATGGTGTGAAAGTCATTCGGGCCAAGTGCGGTCACCGCGAACGCAAGCGCCGCAAAATCATTGATGAGGAGCGCGTCCGCAAAGCCAAAGGCGCGCAAATCATTTTCTGTTATTCGCCATTTTCGGTTGGTGAGCGATACGGAGCCCGCTGTGACTGGGCCCGCAACGGCCAGGGCGATTGCGCCTGGAACAACTGCGAGACCTGAGCGATCGAGATATAGCCGCAGCGCAGAGATGAAATCCGGGAGATTTCCCGCGATGTCCTGCATGTGGTCGATCCGCCAAGGCGAAACAGATGGATCTACAATCGCGAAGCGCGCATGCGTTCCGCCAATGTCGCCCACGAGAATGCGCTCACTCATGGCTTCAGCTCGCGCGCTGCAAGTGTCACAGATGAGCTCGCAGCGATATCCAGCGCCGACGTCCCGATGCTCGCCGAGTAGGTACCGGCCCTGACTCGCCAGAGTTCAGCGCTGCTGTCGAAGTCCGCGAGAGATCTGGCTTCACCCGTGATCGTGACGATCCTGCTTTCGCCCGGCTTCAGGGAAACCTTGCTCCATCCGATTAGACGCGCCACTGAGCCTGGCGTCGGTGGCGTCGCATAGAGCTGGACAGTTTCCGCCCCTTCGCGCGTACCCGTATTCGTCAAATTGACGGTTGCGACGATCGTGTCGCCGCCCGTTGCGGATAGCTGGTTCAGCGAAAAGGTCGTGTAGGACAGGCCGAAGCCGAACGGAAACAGAGGTTTGATGTTCTGCTTCTCGAACCAGCGATATCCGACATCGGCACCCTCAGAATAGGCGACGTCAAAGGGTGCATAGGACTGATCGATTTCGGTCAGCGTGGGACGCGGCAATTGCGCCTCGCTCTTCGGAAATGTGACCGGCAACTTGCCAGAAGGATTCACATCGCCGAACAGAATATGAGCGAGCGCTGTCGCGCCGCCGCTGCCAGAAAACCAGGTCTCCAGAACGGCAGGAACCTTGTCGAGCCACGGCATCAGTACGGGGCCACCGGTCTCCAGCACGACGATCGTATGCGGATTGGCAGCAGAAATCGCGCTGATCAACTCATCCTGGCGACCGCCGAGCGACAGGCTGCGAACGTCCTCGCCCTCGGTCATCCATTGCTCAGCGAAGACAATAACAACATCCGCATGAGCGGCCCGCCGTGCCACGTCTGCCAGATCGTTGCCCTCGATGTATTCCAACTTCGCCTGGGGAGTTTCTGAAGCAATGGCCGCTAGTGGAGAGGGCGGATCGTATATCTCGCGGCCCAGCGGCATGATGCGCGTGCCATTCGGCAGAATATGCACGGGTCCACCGACATAGACGTCATTGTCGGAATTGTATCCGAGTGGAACGACCTGTGACGAACCGCCGCCCGACAGCATTCCGACATTTGCGTGCCCGCCAATGATGGCAATCGTCTTGACGCTTCGACCGAGCGGCAAGATGGATTGTTCGTTCTTGAGCAGAACGATGCCTTCCTCCGCATTACGCTCTGCGACATCGGTATGCGTCGAAGGTTTGTGGGGCGGCATGGGAAAATCCATGAGCCCGTTCGAAAACATCGTGCGCAGGATGCGGTGGGCCATATCATGTAGCCGCGCGGGGAGGACGGAACCGTCCGCGATCGCTTTCTTCAGCGGGTCACCAAAGAATTCCTGCCGGTCGAAGCCGGACGCCAACTCCTGGTCAAGCCCGCCATTGGCTGCCGCAACCGTGCTGTGCACGCCACCCCAATCGGACAGCACCCAGCCAGGGTAGCCCCAGTCGTGTTTGAGAACGTGGTTCAGAAGGAAGTCATTCTCGCAGGCGTAGACGGTGTTGTACCGGTTGTAGGAACACATTACCGCGCCGGGATTGCCATGCTCGATCGCAATTTCGAAGGCGAGCAGGTCGGATTCACGGGCGGGCGTCTCGTCGATGCTGGCGCTTAAGACGGTCCGGCCAATTTCTTCATCGTTCAACGCAAAGTGCTTCGTCGTCGAAATGACGTGCTGGCTCTGAATGCCACGTATCTGCTCGCCGACGATCGTTCCCGCAAGCAGGGGATCTTCGCCGGCATACTCGAAAGTGCGTCCGCTGCGCGGTTCGCGCGCCAGATTGAGTCCGCCGTCCAGCACGACATTGAAGCCGCGGTCGCGCGCTTCTGCTCCGATCGCGGCCCCGCCAGCGAAAATCAGATCAGGATCCCAGGTTGCGGCATTCATGATGCCGGCCGGAAAAGCAGTGGCCGTGTCGCCGGGCCGCATCCAGTTTGTATTGGCGATGCCGACGCCCGCGTCGGTCTCATGCAGGGCAGGAATACCCAGTCTCTCAATGCCCGGCACATAACCGGCCGAGCCCGGCAAAAGCGGGCGCAGTTCAGGCGGTGCCTGTTTGATCCACGTCATCTTGACGTTGGCGCCGTAGTATCCCTTGAGCAGCAAAAGCTGCTCGTCCTGGCTCATTTGAGCCTGAAGGAGATCGGCACGCGCATCTGCCGACAGGCTAGAATCCATCCAAGGCTGCTGAATAGGTGGTTGAGCGGATGCAGTCGCACCCATGGCGAACGCCAGGAGACCAATCCCGAGTGTTCCCCATAAGCGGCGCATGCTCATCTCACCAAATCGCTCGGTGATCCTATACCGCGGCTTTGGCGGCGCCAGCCTCTCGTGGAGCGAGACGACGAATTCGTTTTGGGGATAGCTCGCTAAGCAAAAAAGCGGCCTCGTCCCAGGGGCAGGAAGGGACGAGGCCAGACGGAGGTTGGACTATTCGGCAGCCGCTTGGACTTGCGGCGTGCCACCCTCCATAGCTTCGAGAACGCGGGGATCCTCGAAGATTGGAATGCCGGCAGTTTCATATTTCTTGCGGGCGGTCGGCGTGATGAGGCCAACGCGCGCAATAGCCGGAAGCATGAGGTCCTTCAGGGAGTGAATTTGTCCCGGTGGCAATTCTTGCGTGATGCCTGCCTTGGACGCTTCTTCAACTCCGGCGAAGAAATCCTTCTGATCGATGCCGGAATTGACCAGCACCTGCACGAAGCCCGGATCGAGCTTGTTGGCAAGGCCGTCGCCCGTCATCATGGTGGCCTGAACAATCAGATTGACGGCGTTGAACGTGAAATCGGCCAGATCTTCGCGCGACGCTTCATCGAGTTTGGCGATGACCGGTCCGAGATAGGCGTGACCGAATGAAACATGCCGCGACTCGTCACGCATGACGTTGAAAGTCAATTGTTTGAGGAGCGGGCAGTTGGTCGAGTGATACATGTTGTTGAAGGCGCCGAGGGCCAGGCCTTCGACAATCATGTTCATTCCGATCATGACCTTTTCATAGCGATCCGACTTCAGCGTCGCATCGATCAGGGCCTTCAGCCATGGTGACATCGGGTAGACGAGGGCGATCTTCTCGCAATACCGGGCATACACCTCGACATGACGGGCTTCGTCCATGGTCTGCGTCGCGGCATAGAGTTTTGCGTTCGCGTCGGGAACCGAATGGGTGACGCAGGCTGCCGTCATCAACGCGCCTTGCTCTCCATGGAGGAACTGCGAAAGAAGCTGGGCCGTCGAATGCGCATTGAAGGTTTCCTGCTGAGACTTGGAAAGCTTCTTGAAGAACGGCATGCGGCTGTAGATCGAGGAGCGGTCCGCGATCAGGGGGCTCGAGGGATCGACCTGCGTGTCCCAGGGCAACAGCTCATCCGAATCCCATTGGTTTTGTTTGGCGCGCTTGTAGAGGTCTTCGACCTTGCCCTTGCCGAGCGCATAATCGAACGTCCACGCGATCTCCATCGGGTTGCGATAAAGATCGTCGGGGGTCATCGAAACTTCGTATTTTCCCTTCTTAACGATCCGTGCCTGCTGGGCTTGAGCCATTGTTTTCTCCCTTGGACTCTCTGATCCGATTGGAAGGATGACGCGACCGTCAGGATCGAAAACTGATCCAGATCAACATTGCAGCCAATCAACTCTGCCGCTCAGTATTGGGACTCCGGAGTTGTGACGGTCAGACCATTGAGCGCGGCAGTTGCAACAATTTGGCAGGCCAAACGGCTGTTTTCTCTGGGGTCATTGGCGAATTTCAGCATGCCGCGCTCGAGGTCGTTCATGGGCGTTAGGCGGTCGACCCATTCGGGCGCGACATAGACGTGACACGTTGCGCAGGCACAGGCGCCGCCGCAGTCGCCATCAATACCCGGAATACGATGTTTCAAGGCAGCGTCCATGAGGGAACTGCCCTCCGGAACATCGACGGTGCGCTTTGTGCCGCT
This sequence comes from uncultured Alphaproteobacteria bacterium, assembly GCA_963741725.1. Taxonomy (GTDB): domain Bacteria; phylum Pseudomonadota; class Alphaproteobacteria; order Micropepsales; family Micropepsaceae; genus Rhizomicrobium. The sequence continues at coordinate 72,879 of CAVUJC010000005.1, forward strand.
GTGCTCGATGTAGTTAATCTGGACCATTGTACTTGCGTCGCTCCCAGACGTTTGACTTGTGCCGGATCTGCTTGAGCAGATGTGATCCGATTGTTTTGATTTGCTTAGCGTGGGCGCCGGAGCTTGTGTTTGACACAGGTCAAACCGGGAAGCGCGCAGATGTTTGTGATGCGCGCGCGTCAACCAAGGAAGAGTTCTGAATGGCGAAAATCGTCACGCTGACGCCCAATCCTGCGCTCGACATCGCGACGCATGTCGAAAAGCTTGTGCCTTCGCATAAGCTGCGCTGCGGCCCGGTGCGCCGCGATCCCGGTGGCGGCGGAATTAACGTAGCCCGCGTGATCCACAGGCTCGGTGGAAAAGTCGTAGCGGTCTATGCCTGCGGCGGCGGATCGGGAGACGAGCTGAGAGACTTGCTGCGCAAGGAAGGCCTCTTGCATCGCGCGGTTCATGTCACGGGACATACCCGTGAGAGCTTCAACATCACCGAAGACGCCTCGGGCGAACAGTTTCGCTTCATCCTGTCGGGTGATCCGATGAGCGTAAGCGAATGGCAGCGCTGCATCGATGTCGCGATGTCTCTCGTTGCCGACGGCGACTATCTGGTTGGCAGCGGAAGCCTGCCACCCGGTGTGCCAGCGGACTTCTACGCACGCGCCGTGCGCATCGCCAAAGCAAAGGGAGCCAAGACCGCGATAGACACACAGGGGCCGTCGTTGAAGGCCGTTGTCGAAGAAGGCGTGGATGTTCTCAAGGCAAGCGCGCGTGAGATGGGCGAGTATCTAGGTGCGACAGCGGCTACGCCGGAAGGGTGGCGCGATTCGTGCCGTGAACTTCTGAAATCCGGGAAGGTGCAGACGGTTGCGGTCACGCTGGGCGAGGAGGGCGCAGTTTTGCTGACGCAGTCAAAGGCCTGGCATGTCGCGGTGCCAAAGGTGAAATCGTCAACCACGGTCGGCGCAGGCGACAGCTTTCTGGGCGGATTGCTCTTCAAACTGGTGCAGAATCGGCCTCCTCCCGAAGCGCTGCAGTACGCGGCATCCGCCGGTACCGCGGCTTTGTTCACCCATGGCACGGGTCTGTGCGAGCCGAGCGAAGTCGAGAAGTTGAACGCAGGACTGAGCGTCCGGGAGATTTGATGCGGGCGATGATATTCGAAAAGCCTGGCTCGCCCTTGGCATTGAGGCGCGATTCAGCCTTGCCTGAGCCAGCCGCAGATGAGGTGCGCATTCACGTTCACGCCTGCGGAGTTTGCCGTACCGATCTGCACATCGTTGATGGCGAGTTGGTCGAACCCAAGTCGCATCTTGTGCCCGGCCACGAAATCGTCGGCACTGTCGAGGCTCTGGGTCGAGATGCAAAGAAACTGAAAATCGGCGACCGGGTCGGCGTGCCGTGGCTAGGATGGACATGCGGCGCCTGCAACTACTGCAAGAGCGGTCGTGAGAACCTCTGCGATCGTGCGCGCTTTACCGGCTATCAGATCGATGGCGGATATGCGGAATACGCGGTCGCAGATGCGCGATACTGCTTCAAGCTTCCCGATGCATACGGCGACGCAGAGGCCGCCCCGCTGTTGTGCGCAGGCCTTATCGGCTATCGCGCTCTGAAGATGGCAGGGAGCGGAAAGCGCATGGGACTTTACGGCTTCGGCGCTGCTGCGCACATTGCCATTCAGATTGCCCGGTTTCGTGGGCAGGACGTGTTCGCATTCACGAAGCCCGGCGACCACGCGGGTCAGTCATTTGCCAGAAGCCTGGGCGCTGTCTGGGCCGCTGGTTCGGATCAGCCGCCTCCTGAACGACTCGACTCGGCAATAATCTTCGCGCCTGTTGGTGCGCTCGTTCCGGAAGCGTTAAGCGCGACGTGCAAGGGCGGAACTATCGTGTGCGCCGGAATTCATATGAGCGACATTCCGTCGTTTTCTTACGATCTGCTCTGGGGCGAACGCAAAATTCAGTCGGTGGCCAACCTGACCCGCGCTGACGGCGAAGAATTTTTTGCAATCGCGGCTGAGGCCAGAGTTCACACGACGGTCAAAACCTATCCTCTCGAATCAGCCAATGCCGCATTGAGCGATTTGCGTGCAGGCGCGCTCGAGGGCGCCGCGGTACTTGTGCCATAGGGTACAGGTGTTCGGTTCTCGTTGCTGTCGAGTATTGCAGCTTCACAACGTTGACTTGGGTCAGAAATTGCGTGCGCGGCTGGCGTAGCTTGCTATGTGTTCACTAGCGGGAGATGGAACAAAAAGCGAAAGCCTGTAGTGTCTCCGAACGTTCCTTCGGCAATAGAAACGCGGGTTGCTAGGCGATCGACGCAGAGTTCGCCGTTCGACCGAGGATAGATTTTGTGGTGAGTTTTCGCGGGTTGCTCCGCACAATTCCGTTTTTGGCATGCGTTTGTGGTGGTGCGATTGCGGCTGGCCCGACCGCTGCGCCGCCCGATCCAAATGCTTTGGCAATCGAGTCGGTTCTGTCTTCCGGTTCGGGCATCTTGCCTGCGTACCTTGAACTGCTGCGGACATTTTACGCGGCACGGCAGGATCGTCCTGCCTGGTACGATGCGCGCGGAGTGAATGGGGACGGCAAGCTCGCCGTTGCTGCGATCACTTCGTCTAGCGATGATGCCTTGGATCCGGCGCAATATGAGTTGGCCAACGTTTCACGGCCTCTGACCGCGGTCGATCCGCAAAATGTCGCCTACCGCGACGTGCTTCTAACCACTCAAATCATGCACTACGCGTCCGACATTCGTGACGGACGCGACTCTCTGAAGCGCGTCGATCCGGATATCGACATACCCATGTCTGGCTTCGACGTTGCGAAAATATTGAATCAGGCGCTGACGGAACGGAAGCTACCGGAATTCTTTCAGTCTTTGCCGCCGCAGGCGAGCGCATATCCTTTTTTGAAGACAGCACTTGCGCGCTATCGCGCCATTTCCGCGAACGGTGGCTGGTCCGACATTCCTGCCGCAAAACCGTATGACGCGAAGACGGCTACCGCCGAAGCTCTGGTCGCGCTCCAGACGCGACTGGCATTTGAAGACGCAGAGCTCGTGATCAGCACGCCACCCGATGTGACCGAGGTTGACGCCGCGCTGCGGCGCTTTCAGGTCCGCAATGGTCTGGCGGGAGATGGGGTTGTCGGACCGACGACGCTCGCCGTGCTAAACGTGCCGGCTTCGACACGGGTGGCGCAGATCGTCGTGAATATGGAGCGGTTGCGCTGGCTGCCTCATGCTCTCGACAAGAGCTATGTCGAGGTCAATGTTCCCGATGCAACCTTGCGCGTTATCGATGACGGCAAGGAAGTACTGACGTCGCGCGTGATTGTCGGCCGTCCGGCTGACCGCACGCCGATCTTCCGAGCCGAGATCACGGACGTCGTGGCAAATCCCCCGTGGAATGTTCCAGCCAAGATCGCGCGCACCGAAATCATGCCCAAGGTCCGCAAGAATCCGGACTATCTGGCGCGCCACGACATGGTCATCACGAACGGACAGGTCCGCCAACTGCCAGGGGCTAAGAATTCTCTGGGATTCATAAAGCTGAACGTCAGCGATCGATTTTCGGTCTACCTGCACGACACGCCAGCCCGCTCGCTCTTTGCGCGCGACCAGCGGTTTCTCAGTCATGGCTGCATCCGCGTGCAGCAGATCACGCCGCTCGCCTCTTATGCGATAACAGGCGACATCACGGGTGGCGTCGATCGCCTTTTGACTGCAATCGCCACGGGTGAGACAGTTCATCTGCCGATCCCCAGTCCCATTCCGCTCTATGTCGACTATTTCACTGCGTTTCCGGCAGGCGACGGGACGCTCCAGTTCCGCCCGGATATCTATGGCCGCGACGCCCGCATGATCGCAGCGATGGCGGGCACAACTTCCGCGCAAGTCACTGGTTCAATTGGAAATTGCAGCCGCGCCGGCTGATGTTGTTTACATATTAAACATTGTTACGTAAGTTCCGATTCTCCAAACGCGGATGCACAAATGATCGGGAACAAGTCCCGCCGGCATTTCCTTGCATGTTTGGGGGGGGCCGTTACAGCGACGACACTTGCGGATCCGGCGGCCGCGAGTTTGATCGCACCAGAGTCTCGCACTCTGAATTTCGACAACCTGCACACTGGCGAGAAAGCCAGGGTGGAGTATTGGGCCAATGGCCAATATCTGCCCGACGCCTTGAGCGAGGTGAATTTCATCCTGCGCGATTTCCGCAATGGTGAAATCCATCCGATCGAGCCGAAGCTTCTCGATCTGCTGACCCAACTCCACACGACCATCGGAAGCTCGCAGCCTTTCCAGGTGATATCGGGTTATCGGTCGCCGGCAACGAACGCGATGCTTCGCGAAACGGGACACGGGACCGCGACCAAGAGCCTGCACATGCAGGGGCAGGCGATCGACATTCGCGTGGCGGATTGCGCGCTGACCGATCTTCATGCGGCAGCGGTGCAGCTGCGGCTGGGCGGCGTCGGCTTTTATCCGGGGCCGGACTTCGTCCACGTCGACGTCGGTCGGGTTCGCTACTGGTAGAACTACTGGGCGGCGAGGGCGGTCGGCACTGACGTCTGCCTGTTTATGCGCGCAGCCAGTTTTTCGAGATCCGGCTGACCGAGAGTCTCGTGCGCCAACAACTCGCCGGCGCCGTCGTCGAGAAGCTGGCGGTTATTCATGAGCACGTCGCGCGCAGTTTCGAAGGCGCTTGCAATCAGGTCCTTCAGCGCGCGGTCGATTGCAGCGGCCGTTTCATCTCCGTAGGTTCGCGGCCGCCAGCTCATCTGGCCGCCAAGCATCGGTGCGGCTTCGGACTCATACGAGACCTGGCCCAACTCACTCACCATGCCATACCGTACGATCATGCTGCGCGCCAACTCAGTCGCGCGCGCTAAATCATCCGACGCGCCTGTCGAAACCTGGTCGAACACCAGGCTCTCGGCGGCGCGGCCTCCCAGCAGAACAGCGATGCGATTGAAGAGCTCGGTGCGATCCAGAATGAAATCGGTCCTCGATCGGACGCTGCATCGTGTAACCGAGGCCGGCGATCCCGCGCGGAATGATCGAGACCTTTTGCACAGGATCGGTGCCGGGCAGGGCCATCGCAACCAGAGTGTGTCCCATTTCGTGGTGAGCCACGATCTGCCGTTCGTGCTTTGTGAGGATGCGGCTCTTCTTTTCGAGGCCGGCGACGATCCGTTCGATTGCCTGATTGAAGTCTTCGAGGTTTGTGGACTCGCCACCCCGCCGCGTGGCCACGAGCGCGGCTTCGTTCACCAGGTTTGCCAGATCGGCACCGGTGAAGCCCGGCGTGAGGGCCGCGACTGCGTCAACGTCGAGACCGGGTGCGATTTGGATCTTCTTGATGTGCACGCGAAGAATCTCGGCTCGGCCTTTTTTGTCGGGCCGGTCGACAAGCACCTGACGGTCGAAGCGACCCGCGCGCAGAAGTGCCGGATCGAGTATCTCGGGCCGATTTGTAGCTGCCAGCACGATGATGCCGGCGCTTGGGTCAAAACCGTCCATCTCGGCGAGAAGCTGGTTGAGAGTCTGTTCCTTTTCGTCATGTCCGCCCAACGGCGTATCCATGCCGCGCGAACGGCCAAGCGCGTCCAATTCGTCGATGAAAACGATGGCCGGCGCACTTGCACGCGCCTGCGTGAAGAGATCGCGCACACGCGCGGCGCCGACGCCCACAAACATCTCGACAAACTCCGACCCGGTGATCGAGAAGAAAGGCACGTTCGCTTCGCCCGCGACGGCGCGCGCGAGTAATGTCTTGCCTGTCCCAGGCGGCCCTACAAGTAGAACTCCCTTTGGAATCCTGGCGCCAAGGCGGCCATAAATCAGCGGATTCTTGAGGAAGCCGACGACTTCTGCCAACTCCTGCTTGGCTTCATCCACACCGGCGACATCGGCGAAGGTTACCTTCAGGTCGCGTTCCGCATATACCTTGGCCTTGCTGCGGCCAATCGCGAGCAAGCCACCCGCGCCCGCTCCATCGCCCGCGAAGGGCCGAAGCAGAAGCATCCAGAGGAAGATGAATCCGACAGTCGGCAACAACCAGGACAGAAAGCTGCCGAAGATGCCAGAGCCGGCCTCACCGGAGAATTTTATCCCGGATTTCTGCAACTCCTTTGCCAGATTGTCGTCAACACGGGTTGTTTCGAAGCTCTCAGGCCCGTTCGGGGAGGGCTTTAGGTACTTGCCCGTAATGACCGTGTCGCCGATCACGAGATCATCGATCGCATGCTTGTTCAAAAGCGACTTGAATTCGCTATAGGAAATTTGTGGAGTGATGCTCCAGTTGCCCGCAAGATCGCGGACCACGAGGACGACAAGCAGCGCACCCAGAAGATAGACAAGATCAAAGTGGATGGAGCGCTTTTTCTTTTCGGCCATGGTCAGCTACTGACCTCAGCATGGGAGCCGATCCGAACCCAATCGCCGCCGACCTTGCGATAGCTCTTCTTGACGGCGGCCCATGCGACGCGATGGGCGATCTCCTCACGCCGCGTGCCGGTGTCGGAGTAGGTCTTCCAAGCATGATTGAAGGCTTCGCGGAATATGCTCTGCGCATGGTCAGGCAGGTGTACGCGCACGCGAAGCGGAAGGTCCGAGTTGACTTGGTAGGGCATGGCTTCTGTCCAGGAAAACCGAATGAATGTTATTCGCAAATGCGACAAAAAACTTGATGTGGATCACACTTACCGGGTTGAAAAGCCGGTGTTCAGCGTATTTTTCCGTCCACAATCGTCACGATCCTGTCGGCCTTTTCCGCAAAAGCGTGGTCATGCGTGACGGCGATCACGGCTCTTCCTTGCTGGCGAGCCAGGCCGCGCAAAATATCTTGCACGACACCGCTGGATTTTGTGTCCAAATTTCCCGTCGGTTCATCGGCCAGAATGATGTGCGGATCGTTGGCCAGAGCCCGGGCAATGGCGACGCGCTGACTTTGTCCGCCAGACATCTGCTTGGGAAGTTTGCACACCTGATCGTGCAAGCCGAGGTCGGTTAACAGGTCGCGTGCGCGCGCTTCGATCTGCGCCTGCCCGAGTTTACCCAGACGTTGCATCGGCAGCATGACGTTTTCACTGGCGGTGAACTCCGGAAGCAGGAAGTGAGACTGGAACACAAATCCAAGATGCGTCAGGCGCAAGTCGGCAAGCCTGTCTTCGGCGCAACGCGTCGTCTCTGTGCTGTTTAGCCAGATGTGACCCGTGCTCGGTTGATCAAGAAGGCCAAGCAGATAAAGCAGAGATGATTTACCCGAACCCGACGGTCCCGTGATCGCGAGAAACTCTCCGGCGTGAACCTCGAGGCTTACATCTTCGACGAGGGTCACCGGAATATCGCCGGGCAAACGGCGCGAAATGCTTTCAGCGCGCAATAGGGTATCCATCATGACCCTCCGCGCAGAATGTCGACGGGCTGCACGTGGGCGGCCTTGCGCGCCGGTAGAAGTGCGGCGAGCGTCGCCGCCGTGAATGCAAACATTCCGGCGATCGACAAATTGATACCAGCTCCAGTCCATGGGAATGCTGATCGGATCGGAGTTGCCGGGCACTCGGAACGAAAGCCCCATAAACGCGGTCATCATGGCCATGCCCAGCGGCAGCCCGACCGCGCAACCGGCCACACCCAGGACGCAGCCTTGGGTCACGAATATCCATTCGATGTCGCTGGCGTGAAAGCCCATGGACTTGAGAATGGCTATATCGCGCTGCTTTTCCATCACGACGGTGGAGATGATGTTGTAGATGCCGAACGCGGCGACCACGAGAACAGCGCTGACGACCGAATACATGATGATGTTGCGGATCATCAATGTGCTCATGATGTCCTCGGACGCTTCCTGCCAGGACACAGCCTTGTATCCGATATGTGACTCAATTTCCGAGGCGACTGCTCTTGCCTGATAGGCGTCGTTTAGCTTGACGATGATGGTGTTGATGCGGTTCGGGCGGTCCAGCAGTGCTTGCACCCGTTTGAGAGCGACGAAAGCCTGTGTTTCGTCGTAGCTGGCACGGCCGGTATGGAACACGCCCAGTATTTTGAACGTATGGATCTGTCCGGTTGTCGCCGCGACATTCAGGTTTTCGCCGACGCGCAGGGACATTACGCGCGCCAGCTCGCTGCCGATGATGATGCCATCGGGATTGGCGATGAGATCATCGATCGAGCCGATCGTCATGTAGCTGTGAAGCGTCGAAACGGTATTTAGTTCTTCGGGCACGACGCCGTTCAGGGATATTCCGACATCCTTGCCGGCAAAGCTGACCAGCGCCTGGCCAGCGAGCACCGGCGATGCCTTGAGACCGTCAATCGCGCGCAGATAGTCCAGAATCTGAATATATCCGCGGATTCCGCGCGTTTCGGTTTCCGGCTTGACACTGCGAACGTCCAGCGCCGCAGACGGAAACATTGTCTCCGCTGGCTGCTGCCGCGGATTGCGGTACTCGTCGGTGATGTTGATGTGCGGGGTGTTGTCGACAAGGCGATGAATGAAATCGTTCTCCGATCCCAGCATCAAGGACGAAATCGTCAGGAAGAACGCCACGCCCAGGACGATGCCGAACAGCGAGACGATGCTCTGCCGCTTGCGCGCCAACAGGTGCTTTACAGCAATCGAAATGAGCAACGGGTTCACTTCGAAACATCCGCTGACACGGCGTTGACCGACTCGCCGTCCGTCAGGGTCGAATCAGGTTTGGCGACGACTTTGTCCGCCGGAGAAAGTCCGCTTGAAATTTCTATATCGGTCTTTCCTGAGATGCCCTTCACAATGTTCTGGAGTCTGGCGTGTCCGTCCCTGACAACCCACACGCTGTTGGACGTGACGGCGCTGGACGGTACCAGAAGCGCACGGGACTTCTCGTAGGTGATGATATTGGTTTCCGTCGTCATGCCGATCTGCAGAGGCGTCGCGCCTTCCAAAGTGATGCGGACACGGTAGCTGCGGGCGATCGGGTCGCCCTTTGGCGTGATTTCCTGGATATGACCTTTGAAGACGCGGCCGGGAAACGCGTCGGCGCGGATGAGGACCTTCTGGTCGGGCTTGACCAGCGCAATGTCCTCTTCATCCACGTCGGCGGATATCCGCAGGGGAGAAAGACAGGACATCCAGAACAAAGGCTGGTTGATCGGCAGGAATTGTCCCACTTCACCGTCGCGCCGAATGATGCGGCCATCGGTCGGCGCAGTCAGCGTCATGTAATCGGTTTGAGCCCGCGCGACTGCGACGGCGGCACGCGCCGCGTCCCAGTCGGACTTTGCCTTGTCATAAGTCTGGCGCGCGATGACCCCGTCTTTCACAAGCGCGGCATCGCGCAGATAGTCGCGATGAGCGAAGTCTTCCTGAGCAACGAGCTGCGTGACGTTGTTGCGAACGTCTTCGCTTTCAAGCTTGGCCAGGACCTGGCCCGTCTTGACGACGGCGCCTTCATCAACGAGGAGCGCAACGATGCGTGCTCCGATACGGGGAGCGACGGGGAGCATGATCACCGGCTCGACGGTTCCCGTGGCATAGACAGCCTGGACGGCTTGGCCGTAGCGTGGCGTCGTCACCGTGACGGCCGGGGGAGAGAGCATCCAGTATGCAGCACCGCCGCCGACGCCAAGCAACAACACGCCGAGGATCCAAAGTGTCCGGTTCATACGCAACAAAAACCCGATCGAATTCAACGAATTCGTATGCGAGTTCGCGCGGACGGTCACTGATCAGAATCAATCGCAACTAAGGGCACGCAGCGAAATGCGCCGTGCGCAGGAAAGATTCAGCCGACGTCATTGCCCAAAAAGGTCGCGCTATTGTCGCAGTTGTCCTGCGGAAATCGATTCTAGCGGCGATGCTCAGTGCGCGGTGTCGTTCGCGTGCACATGTTCGCGTGCTTCGGGATGCTGCTCCAGGAAGTGGCGGAATGCCCCCAACAGTTCGACCGCGTGACAGACATCTTGGTGATGAAGCGCGTCGCGGACGTCATCGATCATCATTCTGCGAATTTCGCGGGCGCCGCCTGCGCGGTGCAGAAGATAACTCGCCAGCGCCGCCGCTTCGATCTCCGGCAGATGCTCGTGTTCCGATATCGCAGCGACTTCCGCTGCATCCAGGCCGCATATTCCAAAGCAGTCTTCGAGAGTGATCATGGCAGTCTCTCCTGACCGACGAAATCAATCACAATAAAAATGTGACACTCGCCACGAAGTCGGGCATTGATACCGATCAACTGGAATCAGTACTATTCTGACAGTCAATCCGCCGTTTATGTTAGGAAATCCCCCCGTCGTTCTGACGAAATGAGGCGAGCGCTGTGACGGCAAAAATCGAATTGCGCGGCGTTCGCAAGAAATTCGGCTCCAAGGTGGTGCTGGACGGTATCGATCTGACCGTCGACGCCGGAGAGTCGCTCGTCGTCATCGGCGGCTCGGGCAGCGGGAAATCGGTGATGATCAAGTGCATTCTCGGCATCATTCCGCCAGATTCAGGCGTAATCCTGGTGGATGGCGAGGACATCACGCATCTTCACGGCCGTGAGCGTGACCGGATCCTGAAGAAATTTGGAATGCTCTTTCAGGGTGGCGCACTGTTCGACAGCTTGACTGTCTGGGAGAACGTCGCGTTCGGTCTGATCCAGGGCCGCGGAATGGAGCAGAAAAAGGCCAAGGAGATCGCATTCCATAAGCTCGCGACTGTCGGCTTGCCGGCGGAAGTTGCAATGCTGTCTCCTGCGGAACTCTCGGGCGGCATGCAGAAACGCGTGGGCCTTGCCCGTGCAACGGCGGCGGACCCGGAAATCATCTTTTTCGATGAGCCTACGACGGGTCTCGATCCGATCATGGCGGATGTCATCAACAATCTCATCGCGACCACTGTTCGCGACGCCGGCGTGACGGCGCTTTCGATCACCCATGACATGGCGAGCGCGCGCAAGATTTCGACGCGCATGGCGATGATCTACAAAGGTAAGATCGTATGGGAGGGCCCGACCGCACAGATCGACGACAGCGGCAACGCGTTTGTGGATCAATTCATCCATGGACGGGCCGAGGGTCCGATCCAGATGGAGACTCGCAGTTGACGTCTCGCAATTCACGGCCGCGCAAATCGCGTTGGAGTTGACAATGGACTCGACGGCCGGAGCGCAGCGCGACGTCATCGCCTTTCTTTCCGATGCCGGTAGCTATGGCGAAGGCGGCGCCGTAGAAATTCATGAAACCCACGGGTCGTTTGTTTTCTTGAGCGGTCCACGCGCATTCAAGCTCAAACGCGCGGTGCTATTTCCCTACATGGACTACTCCACGCCGGACAGGCGTCGGCGCATGTGCGAGCGCGAACTGGCGGTCAACCGCCGCATGGCGCCCAGCCTTTATGAAGAGGTTCGGGGCATCGTGCGCGACGGCGCGAAGCTTGGTTTTGGCGACGCGAACGATCCAGGGGCCATTGATTGGGTCGTCGTGATGCGCCGTTTTGATCAATCCGATCTGCTGGAAGCGCGCCGAGCGCAGGGCAAGCTGACACGCCAGGACATGCTCGCGCTCGCCGATGCAGTCGCGGGCTTTCATCAGATTGCAGAACTGAAGGAGGGATACGGCGGCGCGAGCGGGATGCGCGCCGTGGTCGACGAGAGCGTATCTCTGCTCGCCGAGTCATGCCACGACGTGGACATGACCATGAAGGTCGATCGCTTTGCCGAATTGTGCGAGCACTGGCTTGCCCGGGTTCGGGCCGTGCTGGGCTGGCGACGGCAAGTCGGTTTCGTGCGGCGGTGCCACGGCGATTTGCATCTCAATAATGTCTGCATAGTCGCGGGCGAGCCGGTCCTGTTCGATGCGATCGAGTTCAACGATGCATTTTCCTGCATCGACGTTCTTTATGACTTTGCATTTCTGCTGATGGATTTGGACCGGCACGGCCTACGCGACCATGCGAACGCTCTCCTCAATCGCTATCTGGAACGGACAGGCGACTATGGCGGGCTGGCGGCGATGCCGCTGTTTCTGGCGTGTCGCGCCTCCATTCGCGCGCATGTCGCGATTTCGACCCTCCACACGGCCTCCGCCGGATCGGTAGACGCGGCCGAACCGGCTCGATTGCTAGACGCCGCCATCTCCTATCTGGAGCCGCGTCCCGCCGAACTGATCGTCATCGGGGGCCTGTCGGGAACCGGAAAGTCCACGCTTGCGCGATTGCTCGCACCTGCCACGGGAGCGGCGCCGGGCGCCGTTGTGCTGCGCAGCGATGCCATCCGGAAGGCAATGATGGGTGTGCCGGAAACCGTGAAGCTGGATGAGAGCGCCTACGATCTGCGCACCAATGCGGCTGTGTATGAACGTTTGTACTCGGCGGCCGACACCGCTTTGCGTGCCGGACAGTCAGTCATCGTGGACGCCGTTTTCGGTCACGCCGACGAACAGGAGCGCATCGAGTCCGTGGCCCATCGCGTTTCTGTCGAGTTTCACGGACTGTGGCTGACGGCACCGCAGGCGATTTTGGAATCACGAATCCGGCAGCGGTCGGGCGACGCATCCGACGCGACTGTCGAAGTCTTGCACCGGCAGATGAATCAGGTGACTCAGCCCTCGCACTGGACTGATATTTCTGCCGCGGGCACTCCAAGCGAAATATTGTCGAAGACGGACTGGGTCCTGGGGCTCGGTGCGAAGATGGCCGTTTGATCGACCGCACCGAGCGACAATTCAGTTTGGCATCGCTGAATTGAAGAGCAGACTCTTGTTTAACCGCGATTGATTCGCGGGGCGGGCAGGGACTGCATGGCGGCGCTGAAGGATCGCGGATCGAAAAACCTGCGCGGCGTACGCGCGACGCTCGCCTTTCGATCGGATAAGCGCGCAGTTGAACGCAAGGGTCCTCATTCGACGCGGTCGCGGCGCGGCCATATCGGTGAACTGGCGGTAGAGTGGCGGCGCTGTTCGCCGGGCACCAATCACATCGCCAACCTTGGGGTCTGGAGGGTGGGCTCGCGCCGGCAAGCTGAACGCGTCAATCGGACCGGTGACACGCACTGGCAAATGCGGAAGCGTGACGCGAAGGCGACTGGGACGATGCATTCGGCAACATTGCCTTGAACACTGTGACTGTTCCTGCGGCCATAAACCTGCCGATTCCGCTCCTCACGCTTGATTATCTGGGTGTTGGCCTGTTTGCGCTAACAGGAGCGCTGGCGGCTGCGCGGCGGCGTCACGACATCGTCGCGTTCATCGCCTTCGCCATTCTCACCGGCCTTGGCGGGGGCACCTTGCGCGACGTGCTGATCGGCGTACCGGTATTCTGGATGCATGCGAGCGGCTACATGTTTGCGTGCGTCGGCGCGGCCGTTCTGGTCTGGATCGTCGGCGAACGGCCGTGGCGCTCCATCGCGCTGGATTGGTTCGATGCCGTCGGATTGGCCGCCTATGCCGTCCTCGGTGCGGCGAAGGCCCTGAACGCCGGCGTTGCGCCGCCGGTGGCAGTGGTCATGGGCGTTCTCACGGCGACGTTCGGCGGAATTCTCCGAGACCTGTTCGCCGGTCAACCGTCAGTTCTCCTGCGCCGTGAGATCTACATTTCGGCGGCCGTCCTGGCCGCGTTGATTTTCGTGACGGCAACGACATTGGGTTTCAGTGCGCTAGGCGCAGCGGTCGTCGCTTTCATCATGGGGCTGGGACTGCGCGGCGGGGCGATCGCATTCCACTGGACGTTGCCGGGATTTGAGACTGGCGTGAAGATCGACCGCGAAGATGCCTGAGCTCAGGCCAGGACGTCTGCCGCATCCTTGTGCTGGCGAAACCAGAGCGCAGCATAGCTGCAAGTCGGCGTGATTTTGAATCCTTCCGCGCGCGCCCGTTCGACAAGGGCGGTCATGAGTCGTCCTGCCGCGCCGGTGCCACGCAGGGCAGGGGGTGCTTCGACATGCGGGATGACGACATGCTGGCCGCTGCGCCGGTAGTTCGCAAAGGCGATGAGCCCGCTTTCTTCGAGCTCAAATCGCTGCAGAGCGGTGTTGTCGGTGAGGGTCATGACGAGCCGGCGGGTTGCGAGATGGCTTGCTGCTGGCTACCGCGAATCCTGTCCAATACGAAGAATGGCGCATAGTAGAGGACGGTCGAAAACAGTCCGAGCACGACCAGTAGCGGGATATACCAGGGCCAGTCCGGCATGAAGTTGAAGACCGTGGCGAACGGCGGTTTGGCCCGCAGGAAGGCATAGTTCGCGCCCAAGACCCAGTCGAAGAATCCCGCAACGCCGGCATACACCAACGTCCAGCCAATGACGCGCGGAAGCGAGGCAGGATAGGGCCGCCAGCCCAGGCCGAACGTCATGTAGAGCACGGAGGCGATGATCCCCCCGTGGAAGAGGAAGAACAGAACAAATTCAATGTCTGGAAACTCGAACTTCACATCGGGTGTGAGCATTCCCTGCAGCGTTCCGGCTAACGCCCAGAAGTAGGCAAGCTCATAAGTGCGCTGGTTCGGATAGACGAGCGTGACGACCGTCATGACGGTCGCCCAGTCGCACAGATTGAGCGGAAATTCGTTCCCGAGCCCCAACCAGCCCTTTGCGTACAGCAGATACATCCAGCCGAACCAGTTCACGGTCATGAGGCCGGCCAGCGACCAGCGCAGCACGCGATCGAAATGGGGACGTGTCCGCGGCCGAATCGCAGCGGACGCGACAACGGGCACAGCGAACGATGCGGCCATGGCGATCAGATGCGGTCCGCCAAAAAGGGCGAAGGGCACGTTCACTGGTTCAGACCCGCACCATCAGCTTGCCCCGGTTCTGACCGGCAAAGAGGCCTGCGAGCGCAGACGGCATTTTCTCAAACCCCTCCACGATGTCGACGGCGGCCTTGATCTTTCCTTCGTCAACCCACTTGGCCAGCGCCGCATCGGCCTCGCGCTTGCGATTGTAGAAGTCCGAGACGATGAAGCCTTCCATCCGAATGCGCTTTGTGACGAGCAATCCAGGAACGTTTGCCGGACCTGGCGCGGGTGTCGCCGTGTCGTAGTTCGAGATCGCACCGCAGCACGCGACGCGACCCCAAATATTCATGCGCGAGAGTGCCGCCTGAAGCATTTCGCCGCCGGTATTGTCGAAGTAGACGTCGATGCCATTCGGGCAGGCATCCTTGAGCGATTTGTGCAGATTGCCGGACTTGTAGTCGACGGCCGCATCGAAACCGAGTTCGCTGATGAGCCATTTGCACTTGTCTGCGCTGCTCGTGGTGCCGACAACGCGGCAGCCCATGAGCTTGGCGATCTGTCCGGCGATCGTGCCGACGGCGCCGGCCGCGCCCGAAACCAGAACTGTTTCGCCGGGGCGGGGCCGACCGACTTCGAGCAATCCGAAATAGGCGGTGAGGCCGGTGATACCGAGTGCGCCCAAAATATGTTCCGGCTTATGCCGCTTGTCGTGCTTGGACAGCGTGCGCGCGGGCACGGCGGCATATTGTTGCCAGCCATAGTCGCCGCTGACGATATCGCCGGGCTCGAACTTCCCGTCGTTCGATTTCACGACTTCGCCGATGCCCCAACCGGCCATTACTTCGCCTGGCTGCAGCATGGGGCGATAGGTCGGCCCAATCATCCAGGCGCGGCTGGCCGGATCGAGCGAAAGAAGTGTCGTGCGCACCAGAACTTCGCCTTCCTTGGGCTGCGGCATCGCCGCTTCCTGGAGATTGAAATTCGCCGGGCTTACCTGGGCATTGGGTTTGCTCGCATATATCCATTGCTTGTTCATGGTCATACGTCGTCTCCCACTGCTGCGTTGACTTTGTTGTCCGCAATTTCCAATCCTGAAGCAGAAAAATGGAGGACGCCATGAAATACCGCAAGCTGGGTGCAAGCGACTTGAATGTCTCGGAGATTTCGCTGGGCTCCTGGCTCACCTACGGCGTCGGGGTTGAGAAGGACAAGGCCGTCGCCTGCGTCAACCGCGCCTTCGAGCTCGGCATCAACTTTATCGACACCGCGAACGTCTACGGACGCGGCGCGGCGGAAACGGTGCTCGGCGAGGCTCTGGCCGGCCGCAAGCGGGATTCATATGTGCTTGCCACGAAAGTCTTTGGCGACATGGGCGACGGCAATCAGGGACTGTCGCGCGTGCAGATCGAAAAACAGCTCGACGCATCGCTGAAGCGTCTGCGCACAGATTTCGTCGATCTCTATCAGTGCCATCGCTATGACGCGAATACGCCGCTCGCCGAAACGATGGAAGCGCTCACGCGCGCCGTGAAGAGCGGCAAGGCGCGATATATCGGCTTCTCGGAATGGTCACCGCAGAACATCGAAGACGCCATCGCGATGCCGGGCGTTGAGCGTTTCGTCTCCAGCCAGCCACAATATTCGCTGCTATGGCGCCGGCCCGAAGCAAAGGTCATTCCGATCAGCGCACGCAACGGCATTTCCCAGATCGTATGGTCGCCGCTCGCGCAGGGCGTTCTAACGGGCAAGTACGATCCGAACTCACCGCCGCCGGCCGGTACGCGCGCGACAGTCGACAAGATGAGCGGCGCCATTGCGCGCTGGATGGAGAAGCCGGTTCTCGAAGCGGTGCAGAAGCTAAAGCCGCTCGCAAAAGAAGCCGGACTGACGATGGGCCAGTTCGCGCTCGCCTGGGTGCTGCGCGAACCCAACGTTGCCTCCGCCATTGTCGGAGCGAGCCGCCCGGAACAGTTGGATGAAAATGCCGCTGCGAGCGGCGCAACGGTCGATCCTGCGCTCTTTTCCAAGGCGGAAGCCATCATCGCCGAAGCATTGCCGCGTCGCAGTTGATCGGCCTTACGTAAGGGAATAGCAATGCCGGGCTTGCGCGCGGCGTTGCGGCGCTATTTGCTGGTTCAAAGAGTCAGGGAGTAGTCAGAATGTCAGCAGCCGCATCAACCGCAGCCCCAAAACCCATTGCCCCCTTTGTTGTCGTGTCGCCGGACGGCGCGCACTACATCGCAGGTTCGAAATGCGGCAAGTGCGGCGAAGTCGTTGTCGGCACGCGCGATGTGTGCGGAAAGTGCGGCGCGCGAAAGTCGGAGTCCCACATCAAGCTCGCCAACACTGGCAAGCTCTACAACTTTACCGTCGTGCACCGGAACTTTCCGGGCGTGCCCGTGCCGTTCATATCGGCAATCGTCGATCTCGACGGTGGCGGCACGCTTAAGGGCAACCTGCTCGACGTTGAACCGGATCCCACAAAGATCAAATTCGACATGCCGGTGAAGGTCGTGTTTCGCGACGCCGGCCGCAAGGACAAGGAAGGCAATTCCTATCTTGCGTACTTCTTCGTACCCGCGAACAAAGCCTAAGGAGAAATGCGATGAGCGACGTCTATGTCGTAGGAACGGACATGATCAAGTTCGGGCGCTTCCCCGAACGCACGGTGCCTGAGTTGGGTGCACAGGCGGCGCTGATGGCGCTGGACGATTGCGGCCTCACGATCCAGGACATGCAGGCCCTCTACAGCGGCAACCTCTTTGAAGCATCGGGCGGCGTGGGTCAGCGCATCCTGCGCGAAATTGGCCAGACCGGTATTCCGGTCGTGAACACGGCGAACGCCTGCGCCACCGGCGCGACCGCTTTTCGCGAAGGCTGGATGGCAATCAAGGCAGGCATCTACGACGTCGTTCTCTGCGTAGGCTGCGAGCAGATGGGCAGCGGCCTTCTCGGCGGCACCGGCGGCGGCAAGGGTATTCCGACGGAAGGTTTGCTCGGCTCCGGCACGATGCCGAGTGTTTTCGCCCATGTGGGCCTTGAGCACACCCGCAAATACGGCACGACGTTCGAGCAGTTTGCCAAGGTCTCGGTGAAGAACCACCACCATTCGACGCTCAATGCGAAGGCGATGTACCAGAAGGAAACGCCGCTGGAAGAAGTGATGGGCGCGGAAATGATCTCCTATCCCAACACCAAGCTCATGTGCTCGGTGAATGTCGATGGTTCGGCGGCTGCCGTTCTCTGTTCGGAGAAGAAGGCCAAGGAACTGGGATTGATGGGCCGTGCGGTGAAGGTGCGCGCGTCAGCTTTGTCGAGCGATCCGTACACCTCGCGCAATATCGCCATGATGGACTTCAACGCGGTCACGCGCCTGGCCGCAAAGACGGCCTATGAAATGGCCGGCCTTGGCCCGGACGAAGTCGATTTGATCGAGCTGCATGACTGCTTCGCCACTGCCGAACTCGTCCACTACGAAAATCTCGGCATCTGCAAGGATGGCGAGGCGGGCAGTCTGATCGACTCCGGCGCGACACAGCTCGGCGGCAAGATCCCGGTCAACGTTTCGGGCGGCCTGCTTTCAAAGGGCCATCCGCTTGGCGCGACCGGCATCGCCAACATCTATGAAATCACCACGCATCTGCGCGGCGAAGCGGGGAACCGCCAGGTCGAAGGCGCGCGGATCGGACTGACCCATGTGGTCGGCGCCGGCAGCGCGTGTGCGGTGCACATTCTCGAGAAGGCGTAAACCCGTCACACGGAAACGCGGACAAATGGGCGCGGCGGAGATAGACTCCGCCGCGTTTCGCTTTTGGGGACGGCATGGATCAGAAGACGAAGGACGCTCATATAGAGCGCGTGAAGCGCGAAGGCTTCACGATTGTGGAAAATGCGTTCGATGCGTCACTGGCTGACACGTTGAACGAGTCGCTCGAGCGGCTGGAGCGCGAGAACAACATCAAGCCCGCCATGAACGGGTTCGAGGGCCACAGGACCGTTCGTATCTACAATCTGCTCGCCTATGGCGCGCCGTTTACGCTCGTGCCCGTGCACGAAAACGTTCTTCCCATCGTCGAGAGCGTGCTCGATCCGGGCTGCCTGATCTCGTCGCTGTCCTCGATCGCGATCGATCCGGGCGAGACGGCGCAACCGATCCACTCGGACGATCAGGTCATTCCGCTCGACAAGCCGCATCGCGCGATCGTCTGCAATTCGATGTGGGCGCTGACCGACTTCACGGAAGCCAATGGCGCGACGCGTCTTGTTCCCGGCAGCCACAAGAAGCCCAGTCCCGAGTATGGCGGCAAGTACGACACGATTGCCGGCGAGATGAAGAAGGGCAGCGTTCTGATCTGGGACGGTTCGCTCTGGCACGGCGGCGGCGCGAACAGGACGGACAAGCGCCGGATGGGCATTGCGATGAACTACTGCGCCGGATTCATCCGCCAGCAGGAGAATCAGCAGCTCGGACTCTCGCCCGAACTCGTGAAATCGTTTTCGCCGCGTCTTCAGGAACTGGTGGGCTATGGCGTCTACCAGGGTTTGATCGGCCACATCGACAAGAAGAGCCCCGCGCAACTTTTGAACGGTGGCGGTGAATTCGAATCCATCTGGAACAGGACATAGACGATGAAGAGGTCTCCGTTCGGCGCCTTGGGCGAGGTTAGCAGGCTGACGCTGGGCGGCGGCGGCATCGGGCAGGGCTGGGGACCAACCAGCCGCGAGGAAGCGATTGCCACGATTCATGCTGCCGTCGACGCGGGCATCGATCTTCTCGACACCGCCCCGATGTACCGGAACTGCGAAGCCATCGTCGGCGAAGCTTTTAACGGCAGATTGCCGAAGGGATTGCGTGTGACAACGAAATACGGTCTCGGCTCGCCGGCCCCGCGCGAAGTCGAGGGCCTGCTCACGGCATCGCTCGAAAACAGCCTGCGAACTATGAAGATCGATCATGCCGACATCTTCTTCCTGCATTCGAATATCTGCGCCGACGACTATGTCTATGCGATCCGCCCCGACATGCAGGACGGTTTTGCGACGCGCTGGTCGATCTACGCTGAACTCGTGATCCCCGCGTTCGAGAAGCTGAAGGCAGCCGGCAAGATCAAGACGTGGGGCATCACGGGGTCCGGCGTTCCGGATGCGATTATCCGCGCGCTCAGGCACTCGCAAAAACCGAACTATGTGCAGGCCGTGACGAACCTGATCGACAGCGCGGGCAGCCTGCGCCGCTATGCCGAGCCGGCGCGCCCGCGCGAGATCATCGCCGCCGCTGTCGAGAATGGCGTCGGCGTACTCGGCATTCGCGCTGTGCAGGCGGGCGCACTCACCGCTCAGATCGACCGCGAGCTTTCTGCCAACAATCCGGACCGCAAGGATTACGACCGCGCCGCGCCGTTCCGCGCTCTATGCGAGGAAATCGGTGAAGACCCTGCCGTGATAGCCCACCGCTACGCACTGTCGATGCCCGGTGTCGCCACGGTGATCCTTGGCGTGAAGAACCGGGACGAACTGAAGCAATGCGTCGACGGCGAAGCCGCCGGGCCGCTTGCGCCGGCGCTCATAGCCAGGATCGATGCGTTGGGCGTCCGCGTCTAGAGGCCGCCTGCGAACAGATCGACTTTTCCAATCGGAACGCCGCGCGCGCGCAGAATTCCGTAGGCGGTCGAGAGGTGGAAATAGAGATTGGTCGTCGCAAACACGGTGAGCCACTGCGCCGCCGGCAATGTCGGCTCCATGCCGTTGCCGATCATCACGGTGAGCGGAACATCGTCGCGGCCCGCAAACTGCTCGGGCTTAAGTCCCGCCAGGTAATCCTTCGAAGCGGCAATCTCTTTCTTGAATTGCGCGAGCGTCAGGCTGTCCGCGATCTCCGCCGGCACGGGGAGACCGGCTACGCGCGCCGGCCACTGCTTGGAGAAGTTGCAGAGGACCATGAGCTGAAAACGCAACGGCTGCATGTCGTCGATCAGCCGCCAGTCCAACATGTCTGTTTCGCTTGCGCCGGTGGCCGCCGCGTGCGCGACGCCCTTGGTCAGAATGTGCTCTGCGGTCGTGAGCAGGCGCGCATAGAGTCCGACAAAGGTGAAAAGGTCGACTTTCATGTTGCTCGATTGTCCTTGCTATTGGGTTCGCGATACATCCAGGGGAGCATCAGCCCGATGGGAATGATCCAGAGCGTGCCTGCGATCGCGTAGAACAGGAACGCGGCATACCAGCTCGCGTGCGGCAGCAGATGCAACGCGATCCCCATGGCGATCAGGGAGTAGATCGGGACCCAGATCAAGATAATGATCGTGCCGATGAGTTTTTTGATACGCGGACTCATTTTGCGATGACGCGCTCGATCCACTTCCTGAGGTTGGTCACAACCTCGTCGCGGTTCGTTTCGTTGAGCATCTCATGGCGGCCGCCGGCGTAGAAGTCCGTCGCGACATCCTTGATGCCGGCCGTCTTGTAGCGCTCGACCAGCGGCCACATGCGGGTCATGCCGGCGTTCACCGGATCCTGGTCGCCCGCGAATATGTAGAACGGCAGGTTCTTGCGGATCGTGGCGATTGCCTTCGGATCGGCGGCGGACGCACCGGCCGCGAACATGGACTTGAGCGAAGCTTCGGAAACCGTGAATCCGCAGAGCGGATCGGCAATGTAGGCGTCCACTTCCTTTTCGTCGCGGCTCAGCCAGTCGAACGGCGTTCTGGGTTTTCCCAAACCTTCGCCCATCGCCGCGAGGCCGCCGCGCGGCGCCTGCAGCATGTCGATGGCCGCGGAGCCCGACAGGATAAAGCCGTCGATCAGGTCGCTGTGCTTCACGACATAGATCTGCGCCGCGAACGAGCCCATGCTGTGACCCATCAGGATCAGCTTCTTGCCCGGATTTTCGCGCCGCGCGATGCCGCTGAGCTGCGCCATGTCGTCGACGAGCGCGGCGAACCCGCCAGGACCAAATTCGCCGAGCGCTTCCTTGGTCGGAGCCGTCTTTCCATGTCCGCGATGGTCGTTGGAATAGATAGCGATGCCGGCGTCGAGGAGAGGCTGAAGCGGTTTTCGATAACGCAACGAATGCTCGCCCATGCCGTGCGCGATTTGCAGAACGCCGCGCACCGGGCCAGAGGGAAGCCAGCGGTAGGTGAAGATCTTCGTTCCGTCTGCGGCGTCGAAGGTGAATGTTTCGCCGTTGCTCATGTCAGAACCGCGAAGAAGTGAGTTTCACGTCGGCCAACTGCCAGACGGTAGCGAATTCCTTGCGCGTTGCCTCTGCGTCGGCGTGACGTCCCTGGGCGTCCTGGGCCAGAGCCAGACCATAGAGCGCCCAACCATCCAGTCGATAGGTCATCAAACTCTCACGGTAGACGGCTTCTGCCGCCTGGGCGCGTCCAGCCTGCAGAAGCGCCGCACCGAGTAGCTGGCTGACCGGCTGATGCCAGTAGGGCGGCTCTGTATAGGGCAGGGCATGCTCACGTACGGACGCAGCAGTGAAATGGGTGATCGCTCCATCCAGGTCGCCGGACGTGCGCGCGATCTCTCCGTCGAGCTCGTCGAGCGAAATCAGCGTCATCTCCTTGGCCGGAATCTGATCCTTCGTCGAGAGGGTCGCGATGTCGGGATCATCGACAAGTTGCGCGAGCGCCATGCGCTCCGCCGCTGCGGTTTTCTCGTCGCCCTTGTTCGCATAGGCGAACCCACGGGCCAGATGTGCGATCACGAGATCGAGTTTGAGATTGGCCGCGGGCATTGGTTCGGCGAGTACGTCATCCCATTTTCCGAAGCGCATGAGCGTCGCGACCGGCGTGAAGTAATAGAGCTGCGCTCCCGGGTTTAATTTCGTCGCGTCGGCGCCGACGGCTTTCACCAGGCGGCGCGCGGCGTCGATCGACGCCTGGTAGCGGCCTTCCATCTCCGACGACGTCCACAGGAAGTGGATGTTGTGGGCGTAGTAGCCGACGGGATAAAAGCCCTGCGCCTTGCATGCGGCGATATACTGCTCGTCCACGAGGGCGGCCTGCGTATTGACCTTAGCTGCATCGGCATAGCGCCCAACTCGATAATAGATATGTGACGGCATGTGCACGATATGTCCGGCGCCAGGCATCAATGTTTCAAGACGGTCGGCCGCTGCTTCGGCGCGCTCCGGGGTCGTCGTTGCTTCTACGGAGTGAATGTAGAGATGAAGCGCCCCGGGATGATTTGGAGCGCGCTTGATAATGGACTCCAGCGTCGCGACGATTTCCAGCGCATGGCCCTTCGGCGTTACGCCGTCATTCTGCCAATAGTCCCACGGCTGGGTGTCCATCATCGCTTCGGCATAAAACGTGCCGGCGTCGAGATCGTCTGGGTATTTCTTCCAAACGGCACCCATCGCCTCGGCAAATGCTTCGTCGAGCTTGGCACGGTCCGCCTTGGTGTCCGGCGCATAGCGCTGCGCGAGTGCGTCGATCCAGTCACGCTCTTCTGCCGACGCGTAGCGCTTGAGCGCAATGGCGTTCTGCAATGCCTGCCACGCCGGTTTCACGGCGTCGTCGGGCATGGGAAGGTTGATGTTCGAGCCGAGGGCGAACGCAACGCCCCACCAGCACATCGCGCAATGGCGATCGAGCCGAGCGGCCTCGCGGAAGGAACGGATCGCTTCCGCATGATTGAAACCGAAGCTCAGCCTGATGCCCTGGTCGAAGAGGAGTTGGGTACGCGCATTCTTCGTCGAAATCTTGTGATGATGATTGCCCAGCCCTTTGAAGATCGGCGCGCCGGGCCGGTCAGCCTGACCCATGTAGACCGAGGGCATCGGATCGATCATTTTCATGACCATGCCACCCGACATCGGCATCGAGGCCGGCATGTCCTCCGCCTGTGCAGCAAGCACCACCGACAAAACACCGGCACCGGCCAGTAGAACGATACTGCGCTTCATGGTTTTCTCCCCTGGGACGCGCGAGCATGCTGGTATGCGCGGTCCGCGACAAGATGCAGGCGAGACCACCGCCCGCAAGAGCTTTATCGAGGGGATATGACGTTGCCAATGACGGCCCCACAGACTTTTGCCCAAAGCCGCAAAGCCGTCGGATTCTGGCTGCTCTCGGTCGCGGCTGTGATTCTGGCCATGATTACCGTCGGCGGGCTGACGCGCATCACCGGCTCGGGGCTCTCGATCACCGAATGGGACCCGATCATGGGCGCGGTTCCGCCCATCAGCGACGCGCAGTGGCACGACGCCTTCGCCAAGTACCAGCACATCCCGCAATATGTCCGCGAAAACCGCGGCATGAGCCTTGAGGCCTTCAAGGGCATTTTCTGGTGGGAGTGGGCGCACCGCTTCCTCGGCCGGCTGCTTGGCGTCTTGTTCTTCGTTCCCTTCATCTGGTTCGCATGGATGGGTGCAATCAAGCGGACTGAATGGCCGCGCATGCTCGTGCTGTTTGCACTTGGCGGACTGCAGGGTTTTGTCGGCTGGTGGATGGTGGAAAGCGGCCTCGAAACGCGCGTCAGCGTTTCGCAATATCGCCTCGCGATCCATCTTGGCGTCGCATTGATTCTTTTGGTGGCGATCCTTTGGACCGCGCTTGAATATCTGCGCGGTGTGGGAAGGCAGGTGCGCGCACCGCCCATCGCCAAGTGGCCGTTTGGCATCGCTGCTCTCGTCTATCTTCAGATGCTGCTCGGCGCTCTCGTCGCCGGACTGCATGCGGGGCTGATCTATAACACATGGCCAGACATGAACGGCCGCTTCATTCCGGACGACGCGTTGGCGCGGTCTCCATGGTGGATCAACGTCTTCGAAAATCCCGGGACGGCGCAATTCGATCACCGCATCGGCGCGTACATTGTTTTGGCCGCAGTGGGATCGCTGTGGTGGGCGGAACGCAGGACAAAACTCGCCCCCCTTGCACGGCGCAGCGGAAACGCGCTGCTACACCTCACACTGTTTCAGATCGTGCTCGGCATCGCGACGCTGCTGATGCAGGCGCCGGAATTCCTCGCCGCGGCGCACCAGCTCACGGCGGCGCTCCTGCTTTGCACCGCCGTCTGGCACGCATACGAGTTACGTCACGCCGACAGCGCCTGATCCAGGTCCGCGATGATGTCCTCGACGCTCTCGATTCCGATCGAGACGCGCACAACGTCGTTGCCTGCTCCCGCGGCTGTGCGTTGCGCGTCGTCGAGTTGGCGATGCGTTGTGGACGCCGGGTGGATGATGAGGCTGCGCGTGTCGCCGACATTGGCGAGATGACTGAGGAGCTTCACATTGTTGACGATCTTGACGCCCGCGTCGTAGCCGCCCTTGACGCCGAAGGTAAACACGGCGCCGGCACCCTTGGGACAGTAGGTGCGATGCAGGCCGTAGGACGGATCGCCCTCGAGTCCGGCATAGTTCACCCACGAGATCTTCGGGTGCTTCTTCAGCCATTGGGCGACCGCCAGAGCGTTGTCGCAATGCTTCTGCATGCGCAGCGGCAGTGTTTCGATTCCTGTCAGAACCAGGAACGCGTTCATCGGCGAAAGCGCGGGGCCCAGATCGCGTAGTCCGAGAACGCGGCACGCGATGGCGAACGCCATGTCGCCGAACGTCTCCCACATCTTCATGCCGTGATAGGACGGGCAGGGTTCGCTGAGCGTCGGAAACTTGCCGCTGCCCCAGTCGAACTTGCCGGAGTCGACGATGATGCCGGCCATCGAATTGCCGTGGCCGCCGAGAAATTTCGTCGCCGAGTGCAGGACGATGTCGGCGCCCCATTCGATCGGCCGGATGAGGTAGGGCGAGGCGAGCGTGTTGTCGACGATCAGCGGCACGCCGGCGGCATGTGCGATGCCGGCGATGGCTTCGATGTCGCTGACGATGCCGCCGGGATTGGCTAGACTTTCGATGAACACCGCCTTGGTGCGCGGCGTGATCGCTTTCTTGAACGATTCAGGGTCGCGCGTGTCGGCCCACTTCACATGCCAGTCGAACTTGGCGAACGACTGGCCGAACTGCGTGACGGAGCCGCCATAGAGCTGCCGCGCGGCAACGAATTCATCGCCCGGGCCCATCAGCGTATGCATTGCGATGAGTTGCGCGGCGTGGCCGGACGACACGGCGAGCGCGGCGCGGCCGCCTTCCAGCGCGGCGACACGTTCTTCGAGCACCGCATTCGTGGGATTCATGATGCGTGAGTATATGTTCCCGAACACCTGCAGGTTGAACAACGCGGCTGCGTGGTCCGCGTCTTCAAATACAAAGGCGGTGGTCTGGTAGATCGGTGTCGCGCGCGCGCCAGTGGCCGGGTCCGGCTGGGCACCGGCATGAACGCTGAGAGTATTGAATCCGTAATCGGACATTCGCGCCTCCGAAAATTCGTCTTGGAAAATGGTATTCAGTATATGCGGGAACTTAAACCCGCTTGAGGTTGCCGCCCTTGCCGAACAATAGCGGCTTGCGGTTGTCGATCACCTTGCGGTTGACGCCCATCCAGCCGATCTCGCCCGAAAAGCGGCCATGCTCGATCTTTGGGCATCGATCCATGATGACGGTGAGGCCGGCGGCGCGCGCCATCAGGGCGGCTTCCTCGTTGATCACGCCTAGCTGCATCCAGATCACCTTGATGCCGAGACGCTCCTTTTCCTCGAGCGCTTCCTTCACGATGCCAGGCGCCGCATCCGATGCCCGAAAGATGTCGACCATGTCGACAGGCGCCGGGACATCCTTGAGCGAGCCATAGACCGTCTGACCGAGAACTTTCTTGCCCGCCATGCCCGGATTGATCGGATGGACGACATAGCCTTTGGCCAGCAGGTACATCATCGCGAAATAGGATGGGCGCATGTCGTTGCCGCTCGCGCCGACCATCGCGATGGTCTTGGTCGAGCGCAGGATCGATTTGATGAGATCGTCGGAGTAGGTGGGCATTATTCCGGCCATTTCGGTTCGCGTTTTTCGACAAAAGCGCCGATGCCTTCGGCGGCCTCGGCGGCCAGCATGTTCTCGGTCATCACGCGGCTCGCATAGTCGTAGGCATCGCCGAGCCCCATCTCGACCTGCTTGTAGAACGCTTCCTTGCCGATCTTGAGCGTGCCGTGAGGTTTGGTGGCAATCAGTTCTGCGAGCTTCATCGTTTCAGCGGCCAGGGCTTCCGACGCGACAACACGATTGATCAGCCCGATGCGATGGGCGTCCTCGGCCGGGATCATCTCGCCGGTGAGGAGCATTTCCATCGCATGCTTGCGCGACACGTTGCGCGACAGCGCCACCATCGGTGTTGAACAGAACAGGCCAATGTTCACGCCCGGCGTCGCAAAACGCGCGGTAGAGGAGGCGATCGCGAGATCACAACTCGCGACGAGCTGGCATCCCGCCGCGGTTGCGATGCCCTGGATCTGTGCGATCACTGGCTTGGGATGTCGCACGATCGTCTGCATGAGTTTGGAGCATTGGGTGAAGAGGGCGGTGTAGAACGCCTTGCCCTTGTCGGCATCGCCGCGGCGCGCCGTCATTTCCTTGAGGTCGTGACCGGAAGAAAAGGCAGGACCGTCGGCCGCAATGATGATCACGCGGACTGCTTTGTCGCCCGTGGCCGCATCGAGCGCATCCTGCAAGGCCGCCATCAACCCCTGGCTGAGCGCGTTGCGCGCACCGGCCCGGTTGAGGGTCAGGCGCAGAACAGCGCCGTTTTTCGCAGCCAAAACGAGAGGCTCTGCCGTCGAGGCGTTCATGTCGTTCTCCGCCAAACCTGCCATGCGTTTGAAGGGCTTTTTTCGGTTGGGTCAAGCGGCGTTTCCGCGTGGACCGTCACGCGGCTGACGCTAAGTGGGCCGGAGACATCAGCGGAAGGCGGGATGTATACGGTATTATGATACCGCAATCGTTAAATGCAGCAAAATTGGCCATTTTGCTTGACCCGCCGACATGCGTTGCGTATACCCCGCGCCCGAACTGTATTTCCTGATAGGCCCAACATGAAAACCTACTCGGCCAAGGCGTCCGAGATCGAAAAGAAGTGGATCCTCGTCGATGCCGAAGGGCTCGTCGTTGGTCGTCTCGCTTCGATCCTCGCACTGCGCCTGCGCGGCAAGCACAAGACCACCTTCACACCTCACATGGATTGCGGCGACAATATCGTCGTCATCAATGCGGCCAAGGTCGTGCTGACCGGCAACAAGCTGAAGAAGAAGACCTACTATCACCACACCGGCTACATCGGTGGCATCAAGGAACGCACCGCGGGAGAAATCATGCGCGGCAAGTTTCCGGAGCGCGTGCTTCACAAGGCTGTCGAGCGCATGCTGCCGCGCGGGCCGCTGGGCCGCCGTCAGCTCTCGAACCTGCGCGTCTATGCAGGTGCCGAACATCCTCACGAGGCGCAGCAGCCCGAGACGGTCGATATCGGCAAATTGAATCCCAAGAACACCAACTATCGCAAGGCGAGCTAGGCCCATGGCGGAAGACGTAAAGAGCTTCGGCGAACTCAAATCCACGCTGATCAAGGCCAAGGTGCCGGAGAAGGCAGAGGCAGGCGAAGCGCCCAAGTCCAACCGCGACTCCAAGGGCCGCGCCTACGCGACGGGCCGCCGCAAGGATGCGGTTGCTCGCGTTTGGATCAAACCGGGCCGCGGGCAGATCACGGTCAACGGCCGCGATGAGAAGGTTTACTTCGCACGCCCCGTGCTTCGCATGATCCTGCGCCAGCCGCTGATTGCCGCGAACCGCGACGGTCAGTTCGACGTGGTCGTGACGGTGGCAGGCGGGGGACTATCCGGCCAGGCTGGCGCTGTGCGCCACGGCATCAGCCGTGCTCTGGTTGCTTATGAGCCCAGCCTGCGTGCAGCACTCAAGCCGGGCGGCTTCCTGACGCGCGATCCGCGCGCCGTTGAACGCAAGAAGTATGGCCGGCCCAAGGCTCGCCGCAGCTTCCAGTTCAGCAAGCGCTAGTTACGCCCTTCGAACAACAAAAAACCCCGGCTGTTCCGCAGCCGGGGTTTTTCTTTGCGCGGTTCGGTACGCTTCAGGCCTTCGGATCGGGCCCGAACTGGTTCGAGCCGGTCGTGCCAGGCTGCACGTACCAATAGATGAGCAGGATCCAGCCGACGATCGGGATCAGACCAATCAGCAGCCACCAGCCGCTCCGGTCGATGTCGTGCAGACGGCGAGCGGCCAAGCCCAGGTTGGGCAGCAGGATCGCCAGGCCAAAGAGGCCCGACAACAAGCTGCCGACATGAAGGATGGTTTGCAGCACGCCCAGAACGATGGCGATGATGAAATAGACGAGGACGAACCACCAAAACGTCTGGCGCCTCGCGCGACCCTCGAAATCAAAATAGTGCTTCGTGACAATATCCAGAAAGTTCTGCCAAAGCTGATTGAAATCCATTGCGCCCCTCCTGCAGGCATGGCCTGCTTTTTTTCGGGGGCGAGTTGATCCTCACGGTCCTAGACGGGTCGGCGGACACTCCCCCCGCCCCAAGCAGGAGTCGCCTAATTTTACGAGCTAAGTGCGCATCAACTTGTAAGTCAAGCAATTCGCCTTTATGCACTGCCTATTATGACAAGCTCTATCTTCATCGATGGCGCGGCCGGCACGACGGGACTCGAAATTCGCGAGAGACTCGCGGCGCGCAAGGACCTGTCGGTTGTCCAACTCTCCGACAACGACCGCAAGGATGTGGTCGCGCGCGCACGGGCGTTGAACGAGGCCGGCGTCGCAATCCTGTGCCTGCCGGACGATGCTGCGAGGGAGGCCGTGAGCCTCATCCAGAATCCTGACGTCCGCGTCATTGATGCGTCGACTGCGCATCGCGTCGCGCCGGGTTGGGTCTTCGGCTTTCCGGAGTACGAACCGGGCAACTACGAGGCAATCGCAAAGACGAAACGACTGAGCAATCCCGGTTGCTACTCGACAGGATTTCTCGCGCTCATCCGCCCGCTCATCCGAGCCGGATTGATTCCAGCCGACGCGCCGCTCACCGCAAACGCTGTTTCCGGATACTCCGGCGGCGGCAAGTCGATGATCGAGGAGTTCGAGAAGAAGGATTCGCCGAACTTCGTCGAGACCGTTGTCCGCACCTATGCTCTCACTCTGACGCACAAGCATGTGGCCGAAATGACCGAGCGTGGCGGGCTGAAGCATCCACCGGTGTTCGCGCCAAGCGTCGGACGCTTCTATCGCGGAATGATCGTCGAAGTCCCGCTTCAGCTCTGGTCGTTGCCCGGCGCGCCGACCGCGACCCGCATTCGCGAAGTGCTTGGCGACGCCTATCGCGGCCGGCCGTTCGTGGAAGTGGCAACGGCTGCTGAAAGCGACACTCTCAAGACGCTCGATGCCGAAAGTCTGAAGAACACGAACCGGCTGAAACTCTACGTCTTCGGAAACGACAAGACGCAGCAGGCAAGACTTGTCGCTGTTCTCGACAATCTTGGCAAAGGCGCATCCGGCGCGGCCGTCCAGAATCTCAATATCATGCTCGGCCTGCCGGAAACGACCGGGCTTGTGTGATGTACCGGCCGGCGGCATTTGCGGTCGATGACGTTCAGGCACTTCACGCAGTCATGCGCGAAAGAGCGTTTGCGACCCTTGCGCGCGTCCGCGGAAACAATGTCGAGTTTGCCTACGCACCCATCGTTTTGGATGCTGCAGCGGGCCCGAATGGCACAATCCGATTTCACCTCGCGTCGAACAATCCGATCGTCGATGGGTCGAACGGCGCGCAATTCCACATCTCGTTTCTTGGGCCGGACGCCTACATTTCACCGGACTGGTATGAAACTGCGGGGATCGTACCGACCTGGAACTACATCGCCGTCGAGGGGCAGGGCGTCGCCCGCAAACTGAATTCCGATGCGTTGCGGCAATTGCTCGCGGATGTCTCCGCGTCTCAGGAAGCCAAGCTGTTTCCGAAAAAACCCTGGACCATCGACAAAGTGCCCGAGCAGAAGATGATCATGCTCATGAATGCAATCGTTGGCTTTGAGATCCGGCTGGAAAGCCTAGCGGGCAAGTTCAAGCTTTCGCAAAATCTCAAGCCAGCGGATTTCGACGGCGCGGTGCGCGGCCTCGAAGCGCGCGCAGATGCGGTGAGCCGCGCGGTTGCGGCGGCGATGCGCAGAGCTATTGCGCCTTGATCTTCACGTAGGATCCGGGTGCATCGCCGAGTGTCTGAAGCTTTCCATCGCCAGGTTTGCGCGCCGGGATCTTCTTTCCCGAAAGCTTGGACAGCCACTTGTCCCAATCCGGCCACCAGGAGCCGGGATGTTCCTTGGCGCCCTCGAGCCATTCTTCGACGGTCGCGGGGATCTTGTCGTTGGTCCAGTACTGGTACTTCTTCGCCGCCGGTGCGTTGATCACCCCCGCGATATGACCGCTGCCTGCGAGGATGAAACGGATCGGGCCCTTGAACAGTTTCGTCGTCTTGAAGATCGAGCGATAGGGCGCGATGTGGTCTTCCTTCGCCGACTGCAGGTAGACCGGAATCTTGACCTTCGAAAGATCGATCTTCACGTCGCCCAGCACCATCTTTCCGCGCGCCAGATTGTTGTCCTTGTAGCATTCGCGAAGATAGAAGAGGTGGGTCTTCTCCGGCATGCGCGTCGTGTCAGAATTCCAGTAGAGCAGATCGAATGGCATCGGCTGCTTGCCGAGCATGTAGTTGTTGATCACGAACGACCAGATCAGATCGTTTGCGCGCAACATGTTGAAGGTCGTCGCCATCTTGCTGCCTTCGAGAACGCCGCCGGCGGAATCCATCTGCTGCTTGAGCGCTTCCAGCTGTGCGTCGTCGACAAAGACGGTCAGGTCTCCGGCTTCGCTGAAGTCCGCCTGCGCCGCCCAGAACGTCGCGGAATTGATCCGCGTGTCTTGTTTCGCCGCCATGTATCCGAGCGTTGCGGTCAGCAAAGTGCCGCCGATGCAGTAACCCACGACATTGGGATCGCGCACGCCGGTCGCCTGTTCGACGGCGTCGAGCGCGGCGAAAATTCCGTCGCGCATATAGTCTTCAAAGGTCTTTTTCGCCAGGCGCCGATCCGGGTTGACCCAGGACGCCACGAAAACCGTATAGCCCTGCGCCACGAGCCATCGGATGAACGAGTTCTCCGGCCGCAGATCCATGATGTAGAACTTGTTGATCCAGGGCGGGAAGATGAGCAGCGGCCGTTCGTAGACTTCCGCAGTCGTCGGGTCGTACTGCAACAGCTCCAGAAGTTCATTGCGAAAGATGACCTTGCCGGGGCTGGTCGCGATGTTCTCGCCGATCTTGAAAGCGTCGGCCGATTGACGGATCGAAAGCTGACCCTTGCCGCGCTCCATATCGTCCAGAAGATTGTCGAGACCCTTTACGAGGTTGTCGCCGTTCGATTGCAGCGTGGCGCGCAGCACTTCGGGATTGGTGAGGATGAAATTTGTGGGCGCAATCGCATCGGCAAATTGCTTGGTGTAAAAATTCACCCGCTTACGCGTGTCGTCGTCGATGCCTTCCACTTTTGACACCGTGTCCTGCATCCAGTTCGCGGTCAGCAGGTAGGATTGCTTGATGAAATCGAAGATCTGGTTTTCCTGCCAATCCTTGTCACGGAACCGCTTGTCGCCGGCGCGCGGCACAACCACCGGCTCGGCCTCGCCGCCCAGCATCTTGCGGGCGGTGACCTCCCACAAGGCCGAGGAATTCCTTCCAGAGCTGAAACTGCGCATCGACTAGCGCTGTCGGATTGGCCGTCATCGCCTTGATCAGCGTCAGGAACGGTTCGGCGATGTTCAGCGGGTCGAGCGGTTCCTTGCTGCCGGCAGACTGACGCTTGAAAAAATCCGTCAACAGCTTTTGCGACTGCTGACCAACACGCATCATGTTCTTTGCAAATTCGCCGGCGTCGCCGACGGCGTACGGGTTCGCCTCCTCCAGGTTGGGCTTTACCGCGTCTCGCGCCTTGGAGTCTTTCCCCGAATCGCCGAGCTTCTCATTCATGGTGACCACCGGCTCGCTGCCCCAAACAGATACCGTGCGGTGCCGCGCATCCGCAAGGCGCGCGGAGACGCCGCATGGCCCCTTTTTGCCACAAGATTTCATCGATTTGGCAAGGAGTTCCGCTTGGAAGCCGCAGGGCGCGCCTGTATACCCTGAGCGTTAGGATTCCGATGAGGCTGAGGAACGACAGCATGACCAAGACCTTGGTGCGCCTCGCGGCGGTGCTGACCGTCGCCCTGTGCACGAGCGCCTGTTCCACCATCGATGACCTGATCGGCGACACAGCGCCAGCTCCTGCAGCCGATTCCGGCGGCTTTCCGCCTGATACCGCGGCGCCTTCGGCGAATGCCGACGGCACGAAACCGGATCTGGCCGGCATTCCGGATCGTCCGGCAGGTGCGACCACGCCGGATGCCCAAAAGGCCACGTCCGATTCGCTGGCCGCCGACGCGACTCGTGCAAAATATAGCTCCGACGCGTTGCGCGGCGGCACGGAACCGGCGGCCGCGCCACCGGCGCCGCCAAGCGCGGCTGATCAGGCCATTGCTGCGAACAGTCCACCGCCGGCGCCCGACGCAGCGACTCCGCCCGACAACACACCGGCTCCAAGCGCGGCGCCCGACAGCACACCTGCACCCAGTGTCGCGCCCGCGCCGTCGACGCCCGTGACGTCCGCAGCGACACCGCCGCCGCCTGGAACCCAACCGGCCGTACCGGCGAACAGCGGCGTTCCTGGCGCCCAGCCAATGGTTGTCGCTGACGCGTCGCTTGGCTTCAAACCATCGAGCGCGCCGCCGCTCGATCCGTCGATCTCGCAATTCGTGGCCTCGCCGATCATCGCGCGCTACCAGGAAACGGCTGCGAATGCCGGGGTGGCGACCGGTCCGATCGCGCCTCTAAATGGCGGTCCGGCAGCGACAGGCACCAAGCGTTCAAAGGGCCGTGCCGTTGGCGGTCCTGCCGCCATGTCGGGCGCGGTCGTAGCGAACCTGGATGTCCTGAACAATCCGACAAGCTCAAGTGTGTATGCGAACGCAGGCGGTGGGACACCGCAGGCTATCGTGCTGTTTCCGGGCGATGGAACTGCCGTTACGGCAGCGGCTCGCTCCCAGATTCATGCGGCGGTTGTCGCATTCCGGCAGCGCGGTGGAACAGGCTTCATCAAGGTCGTGGGCCACTCCTCCAGCCGCACGGCGAACATGCCAGTCGAGAAGCACCTGATGGAGATCTTCGCCAAGTCTCAGGCCCGCGCAAACGCGGTGGCGCGTGAGATCATCCGTGAGGGTGTTCCCGCCAGCCATGTGCTGGTTGAGGCGGTCGGCGATAGTCAGCCCGTCTATTACGAGTCCATGCCTCAGGGCGAGGTCGGCAACCGCCGCGCCGAGATATTCCTCCAGGGTTAGTCTGAGGAACGGCCGCAAAGCCATTGACGGCACAACCTTATTGCCGCGATGCTGCGGCCGCGAGGCACTGCTTCGCTTTGAATTTACGGTCCCGGAACCATGCAAACCGACTTCTACCGCATCAAGCGGCTGCCGCCCTACATCTTCGAGGAAGTAAACCGCCTCAAGGCGCAGGCGCGCGCGCGGGGCGAGGACATCATCGACTTCGGCATGGGAAATCCGGACATGCCGACGCCCAAGCACATCGTCGACAAGCTGGTTGAAACCGCCCGCGACCCCAAGTCCAACCGCTACTCCGCCTCGCGCGGCATCAAGGGTCTGCGCAAGGCTTACACCGCCTACTACGAGCGCCGCTTTGGCGTGAAGCTGGATCCGGACAGCGAGGTCATCGCGGCGCTGGGTTCTAAGGAAGGCTTCGCGAACCTGGCGCAAGCGATCACCGCGCCGGGTGACGTTGTCCTGGTTCCGAACCCTGCATACCCGATCCACTCATTCGGTTTCATTCTGGCGGGCGCTGCGATCCGGCATGTCCCCGCGACGTCGCCCGAGGAGTACCTCAGCCGTCTTGGCAACGCCGTACGTCATTCCGTGCCGTCGCCGGTCGCGCTGGTTGTAAACTATCCGTCCAATCCGACGGCGCATGTCGTTGGCCTGGATTTTTACAAGGAAGTCGTCGCCTTCGCGAAGAAGCACGAGATCTGGGTGCTCTCCGATCTGGCTTACGCGGATATCTATTTCGACGATCAGAATCCGCCCCCCTCGATCCTTCAAGTCGAAGGCGCAAAGGACATTGCAATCGAGTTCCAGTCTCTGTCCAAGACCTATGCGATGCCCGGCTGGCGCATGGGCTTTGCCGCCGGCAACAAGCATCTGATTGGCGCGCTTGGGCGGATCAAGTCCTACCTGGACTACGGTGCGTACACGCCGATCCAGGTCGCTGCCGCCGCGGCGCTGAACGGACCGCAAGATTGCGTCGCCGAAATCCGCGCTATCTACAAGTCGCGGCGCGACGTGCTGGTCGACAGCATGCAGCGCGCAGGTTGGGATATTCCCCCACCGGCGGCATCGATGTTCGCCTGGGCGCCTGTGCCGGAACAGTACCGCGAACGCGGCTCCATGGAATTCGCCAAGCAGATGCTGATCCACGCCAAGGTGGCGGTCTCTCCCGGCATTGGTTTTGGCGAGTACGGTGAAGGCTATGTGCGTGTGGCGCTCGTCGAAAACGAGCATCGAATTCGTCAGGCTGCGCGAAACATCAAGAAATTCCTGTCCATGCGGACCAACGAACCCGCGGTTCTGGAATCCGCGAAGTGACCCCACCGCTGCGCATAGCGATCGCCGGTCTGGGCACGGTCGGCGGTGACGTTGTCAAGGCACTCCACCTGCACGGCAGCGAACTTGCGCAGCGCGCGGGACGCGAAATCGAAATTGTCGCCGTGTCGGCACGCGACCGGAACAAGGTTCGCGCCGGCGACGTGTCCAGGCTCTCCTGGACGACCGACGCTGTTGATCTGGCCAAGTCCAACGCCGACGTCGTGGTCGAACTCATCGGCGGCGAGGAGGGTGTCGCGCGGACGGTTGTCGAAGCCGCGCTGAATGCCGGCAAGCACGTCGTGACCGGCAACAAGGCTCTGCTCGCCCGCCACGGCGCAAGGCTTGCGCTGCTCGCGGAAGACAAGGGTCTCGCATTGAAGTTCGAGGCCGCGATCGCGGGTGGCATTCCTATCGTCAAGGCGTTGCGCGAGAGCCTGATCTCACACGGAATTCTCGCGGTTCGCGGAATCCTGAACGGCACCTGCAACTATATTCTCACCAACATGGAAGCGACAGGCCGCACATTCGACGAAGTGCTGGTCGATGCGCAAAAGCTTGGCTATGCGGAGGCCGATCCTACGCTGGACGTCGGCGGTGGCGACACCGCACACAAACTCGCGCTGCTTTCGAGCCTCGCGTTCGGAACCAAGCCCGACATCGATCGCATGACGGTTGAAGGCATCGAGCGCATCACGCCGGACGATATCCGCTTCGCGCGCGAGTTCGGATTCCGGATTAAACTATCTAGGCATCGCGCGCCGCATCGGCGACGGCATCGATCAACGCGTCCAGCCGGCGATGGTGCGCGCGAGCACGCCGCTTGCCGACGTCGACGGCGCCTTCAACGCGGTCGTGGCGGACGCTGGCGCGGCCGGTCCGTATTTCTTCGAAGGACGCGGCGCGGGCGCGGCGCCCACTGCGTCTGCCGTGATCGCAGACATCATGGACATTGCCCGCGGCTCCATCGGACCGGCCTTCGGCGTGCCTGCGCGGCACCTCAGGTCCCTGGAGCCGGCACAGACGGCGTCGGTTTCCTCGGCGTTTTACCTTCGCTTCGAGGTTTTGGATCTGCCGGGCGTCCTCGCCGAAATCGCCGGCCATCTGGCGCAGTCACGGGTTTCGATCGAGAGCATGATCCAGCGCGGCAGGGCCCATGGTGAACCGGTTTCCATCGTCATGATCACCCATGACACCCCCCAGACCGCGGTCGAACGCGCCTTGAAGGTGATCGCCACCTCGGACAAGGTTCGCGCGCGTCCGTGCATGATTCCCATGGAGGCCGCGTAAGCGGTCCCGAACGCCCAAGGAGAAGGCATGACAAGCAGGCCATTGGATCGCGCTTTTGCACTGGAAGCGGTGCGCGTGACCGAAGCCGCCGCGATCGCAGCCGCCGAACAGATCGGCCGGGGCGATGAGCACGCGGCCGACCATGCCGCAGTCGAGGCGATGCGCACGGCGTTCAACTCCCTTCCGATCTCCGGCACCGTCGTGATCGGCGAAGGCGAGCGGGACGAAGCGCCGATGCTCTACATCGGGGAAAAGGTCGGCTCGGGCGGCCTTGCGATCGACATCGCGCTCGATCCGCTCGAGGGCACCACGCTCACCGCAAAAGCGCTGCCCAATGCGCTTGCCGTCATGGCGATGGCGGAACCTGGCACGCTGCTAAACGCGCCGGACACTTACATGGACAAGATCGCCATCGGCGGCGGCTATCCCGACGGCACCATCGATCTCGATGCCGATCCGAAGGAAAATATCCTTGCGCTCGCGAGAGCCAAAGGCGTCAAGCCGCACGAGATCACGGCGTGCATCATGGATCGGCCGCGGCACGAAAAGCTGATCGCCGCGGTGCGTGAAGTCGGTGCCGCGGTGCGTCTGATCACAGACGGCGACGTGGCCGGCGTCATCGCGACAAGCGATCCGGCAACCGGCATCGATATCTACATCGGCACCGGTGGCGCGCCGGAAGGCGTGCTGGCAGCCGCAGCCCTGCGCTGCATCGGCGGCCAGATCCAGACGCGTCTTGTCTTCCGCAATGACTCCGAGCGCGAGCGTGCCGCGAAGTGGGGCATCAAGGACCTCAAGAAGAAATACACGCTCATGGACATGGCGTCAGGTGATGTTGTGTTCGCCGCGACCGGCGTCACCGATGGCTCCATGCTCGAAGGCGTCCATAAATCCGGCAATTTCATCACCACTGAAAGTGTCGTTATGCGTTCGGCAACCGGAACCGTTCGTTGGATCAAGGCGCGCCACATTCGCTCGCGCCATCTCAAGGATGGGCGCTGAAGCGTCACCCCTGACGGCGCCTGCGGCATTCGGCGTCGCGCGTTCGCTGTCGGGCCGCAGGTGGCGGCTGTCCGAAACGGACGAGGGCGCGGTTCAGTCGCTCGCCCGTTCGGCCAATATCTCCCAAGCGCTTGCCCGCCTTTTGACCGCACGCGGCGTGACGCCGGCAAATGCCGCGTCCTATCTCAATCCGACGCTGAAACAGTTTCTTCCGGAGCCGCTGACGCTGAAGGACATGGACAAGGCCGTTGCTCGCGTACGCAAGGCGGTCGAGCGTGGCGAGAAGATCGCCGTTTTCGGCGACTATGACGTCGACGGTTCGACCTCCGCCGCGATCCTGAAAGGCTATCTGACTTCCCTCGGCGCGCCGCCGCGCATCTACATTCCCGACCGGATGACGGAAGGTTATGGCCCCAACACAGCCGCGCTGTTGAAACTGAAGGGCGAGGGTGCGTCGCTCGCTATCACCGTCGATTGCGGCGCAGGAGCCGTCGCGCCGCTGGCCGCCGCGCGCGATGCAGGTCTCGACGTCGTCGTTCTCGATCACCATGCCGTCGAAAGTGCCCCGCCGGCAGTGGCGCATGTGAATCCGAACCAGCCTGGCGACACGTCGCAGCTCGGCCATGTCTGCGCTGCCGGCATTACGTTCCTGTTCGTCGTCGCGCTCAATCGGGCCTTGCGTGACGCGGGGTGGTTTTCCGGCAAGACGGAACCTGATCTTTTTGCCTATATCGATCTTGTCGGCCTCGCGACGATCTGCGATGTGGTGCCGCTTGTCGGCGTCAATCGCGCGTTCGTTCGCGCCGGTCTCTCGAAGTTGGCGAAGCTGGATCGTCCCGGTCTCGCGGCGCTCGCTGCCGTTGCAGACGCCAAGCCACCGTTCACGCCGTATCATCTCGGATTTCTCTTCGGGCCGCGCATCAATGCCGGCGGACGCGTGGGGCGAAGCAGTCTCGGCGTCGACCTGCTGACCGCCAGCGGCGTGGCGGAAGCGCACGACTTTGCGCTTCATCTCGATACGCACAATCGCGAGCGCCAGGCGATCGAGAAGATGATCCTGGAAGAAGCCATCGCGATGGCCGAGACGCAGTCCAATGCGCCGTTCGTTTTCGTGGCGAGCGAAGGCTGGCACGCTGGTGTGGTCGGCATCGTGGCAGGACGTTTGAAGGACCGGTTCGGCAAGCCGTCCTTCGTCGCCGGCTTCGAAGGTGGACTTGGCCGGGGCTCGGCACGCTCTATAGCGGGGATCGACATCGGCGCCGCGGTCAGGATGGCGCGCGAGCACGAAGTGATCGAATCCGGTGGCGGGCATGCCATGGCCGCAGGGTTTTCTCTCAAGCCCGAACAGGTCGAACCATTTCGCGCTTTTCTCGCCGAAGCCTTTTTGAAATCGGGCGACGCACTCGAACAGGCCGGCGAACTGGAGATCGGCGCCGTCGTCTCACCTGCTGGCGCCACGGTCGCGCTGGTGGAGGAGATTGCCCAGGCGGGGCCGTTTGGATCCGGCAACGCAGAGCCGTTGATCCTGCTGCCCGATGTGGTCGTGGGTTTCGCCGATGTTGTGGGTAAGGACCATGTCCGGCTGCGCCTGTTGGGCGGCGACCGCGCCGCGCTGGACGGGATCGCGTTCCGCGTCGCCGACACCCCGCTTGGGAAGGGTTTACTTGCCGCGCGTGGCAGTCGAATCCACGCCGTCGGGCGTCTGCGTGTCGATGAGTGGAATGGGCGAAAACGCGTCCAGTTGCAGCTGGAAGACGCGGCTTTGGCAGGCGGCTGAAGGCGGCCCGGCGGGCTCCCGACCAAAGGGTTGCAAAGCGGCAATTCCGTCTTTATAGCCCGCCCGGCAGGCGCCCTTCGTCTATCGGTTAGGACTTAAGATTTTCATTCTTGCAAGAGGGGTTCGACTCCCCTAGGGCGCGCCATCAATATTCCGCAACTGCGCCGTACGCTGACGTGAGCATGACACAGCCAGATCCCGAACAAGGCGCAGCCGAGCTCGCGGCGTTGCTGCGTGCGTCGCGCCGTGCGGTCGTTTTCACCGGCGCGGGCATTTCGACAGAGTCCGGCATTCCCGACTTCCGCTCGCCCGGCGGCATCTGGACCAAGATGATGCCAATCAACTTCGACGAGTTCGTTGCATCGCCGCAAGCGCGTCGCGAGAGCTGGCGCCGGCGTTTCGAAATGGAAGAGACCTGGAACAAGGTCAAGCCGAACGCCGGCCACGAAGCGGTTGCGCACCTTGTGCGCAGCGGCAAGGTCAGTCACGTCATCACGCAGAACATCGACAATCTGCATCAGGACTCCGGTGTTCCCGACGAGCAGGTGATCGAGCTGCACGGCAATACGCGCTACGCCAAGTGTCTTGATTGCGGACAGAGGCTGGAGATCGCCGATATCCGCGCCCACTTCGCCAGTCATGGCGAACCGCCAGATTGCCCGGCGTGCGGCGGCATCGTGAAAACGGCGACGATCTCGTTCGGGCAGGCGATGCCGGAACTGGAGATGGAACGGGCTTCGCGCGCAACGCTCGCCTGCGACCTTTTTGTCGTGATCGGCTCATCGCTGGTTGTTTATCCTGCGGCAGGCTTTCCGCTGCTGGCCAAGCGCAGCGGAGCCAAGCTCGTTATCCTCAATCGCGAGGTTACCGAGCAGGAACCATATGCGGATCTCGCGCTGCACGGTGAAATTGGCCCCACAATGCGTGCGGCTGTTAACGCCCTATAACGGCTTTTGCCCTATCGCTTCGGGCGGCTAGTATGGTCGCCGGATTCGAATTTTCAGGAGTATCCCCTTTGCGCCGCCTTGATGAAGAAGACGAAGACGAGAAGGAAGACAAGAAGGCGCCGGAGCCGCAATCCTCGCCGGTCCAGAATGCGCTGTTCAAGTCGCGCACCGTTCTGATCTTCGGCGAAGTCGACATGAAGATGGCCGAGCGCGTCACCGCGCAACTTCTGGCCTATGCCGCGGATGGCGAGGGCGACATCAAGGTGGTGGTGAACTCGCCCGGCGGTCACGTCGAGTCCGGCGACACGATCCACGACATGATCCGTTATGTCGGTCCGCGCGTGAAGATGATCGGCACCGGCTGGGTTGCCAGCGCGGGCGCGCATATCTTCCTTGGCGCGAAAAAAGAGAACCGCTTTTGCCTGCCGTTCACACGCTTCCTGCTGCACCAGCCGCTCGGCGGCGTACGCGGCCAGGCGTCCGACATCTCGATCGAGGCGGAGGAGATCCTGAAGATGCGCGAGCGTCTGATCCGCGAGATCGCGTCGGAGACCGGTCAGGCTTATGAGCGCGTGGTTCAGGATACAGAGCGCAACTTCTGGATGGGCGCCGAAGAAGCCAAGGCCTACGGCCTGGTCAGCAAGGTGATCCAGCGCGCGAGCGAAGTGTGACGGGCGCGGCGCCATGGTGGCGTGGCGCCGTGATCTATCAGGTCTATGTCCGCAGCTTCTGCGACAGCAACGGCGACGGGCAGGGTGACTTTGCCGGTTTGCTGTCCAAGCTGGACTACATCCAGAAGCTGGGGGTCGATGCGATCTGGCTATCCCCGATCCATCCGTCGCCGAACCGCGACTGGGGTTATGACGTCTCGGACTATGACGGCGTGCACCCCGACTACGGAACGCTCGCGGATTTCGAAACACTCTTGAACGCCGCGCACTCGCGCGGGCTTCGCATCATCCTCGACGAAGTTCTCTGTCACACGTCGGACGAGCATGCCTGGTTCCGCGAGAGCATGGATGCAGGCAGCGCGAAGAAGGACTGGTACGTCTGGGCCGATCCGCGCGACGATGGAACGGTGCCGAACAACTGGTTGTCGGTATTCGGTGGTCCGGCCTGGGCGTATCAGCCGGCGCGCCGCCAATATTACCATCACAAGTTCCTGCGCCAGCAGCCCAAGCTGAGCTGGACCAATCAGGCATCGCGCCGGGCTGCGCTCGACGTGCTGGAACAGTGGCTGGCGCGCGGTGTCGACGGATTTCGACTGGACGTCGCCAACGCGTACCTGCACGACGCAACGTTGAAGGACAATCCTGCGATCCCGCCGGCGGAGCGTACGTCGCTCAACTGGTCGCATGCTGCGAACATGCAGCATCACCTGCATGACTCCAATCTCGTGGAGAACCGCCTGGAACTTGACCTGATCCGGCGCACGGTCGAAAAGTTCGACGATCGCTTCGTGTTCGGCGAGTTCTCAGAAGAGTTCGAGCGCTCCGGCGCGTACCTCGCGCCTGACAAGGGCCTGCATGCCGGATACACATTTGCGCTGCTGGTCGCGAGCCGGCTCGCACCGAACTACATCCGCAAGCATTTCGAGGGTCTCGCGAAGCATCCGGACCATTGGCCGTGCGTCGCATTCTCCAACCACGACGTGCCGCGCACGGTGACGCGCTTCGGTGCGCCTGCGCAAGGCAATCCGGCGCTCGCCAAGCTGATGTTCGCGCTGCTCTGTTCGTTGCGGGGAACGACGCTGATCTATCAGGGTGAAGAACTCGGACTGCCCGACGTGGACTTGCGGCGCGATCAGCTGCGCGATCCCGTCGGCGACCTCTATTACCCGGTTGCGAAAGGCCGCGACGGGTGCCGCACGCCAATGCCGTGGGACGCGAGCGCGCCCAATCTAGGATTCACGACCGGTCAGCCTTGGCTGCCGCTTGGTCCGGCGCACAAGGGGCTTGCTGTGTCGGAACAGGACGGCAGGCCGGACTCCATGCTGGATTTTGCGCGCCACTTCCTGCACCTGCGGCGCGGGCTCGATGCGATGCGTCTGGGCGCGATCGATTTCGTCGACTGCGAAGCGCCCGTTCTCGCTTTCACGCGCACCCTCGGAGACGAACGCATCCTCTGCGTCTTCAACATGAGCGCGCAGGACGCGCTTTTCCGGCATGCGTCGGTCGAAAATGCCGAGGCGCTCGGTCTGGGTTGTGGAAATTCGCTCGACAAGGGCGACACGCTGCACCTTGGCCCCTTCGCGGCGCGCTTCGCAAAGCTATAGTCCCCCAGACGAATTCCGGGTTCGCCGCGGATTCGAATGCGGCGTCTATGTTTCCTGATTCCCAACGTCACGCCATTGAGGCCGTCACGTGTCGTTGCGGAAGTGATGTGTGATAGGAGTTGTCGACGGAACCGTACGGTTCGGGCAAGTCGCCAGATGAGGATGCACGTTTGTTATTGAAAAGGTGACCAGCATGTCTGACGGCGCACTCAAGTCCAAAAGAGAAGAACGCGAGCCAGATGCCGGCCGTTCGAAGTTGGCGCTTGTTACCGGCGCATCCTCCGGCATCGGTCGTGCCTTTGCCCTCAGGCTCGGCGCCGCAGGCTATGACCTGGTTGTGGTGGGCCGTCGCCGCGATCGGCTCGAGGAACTTGTCGCTGCGCTCCCCGAGGTGAAGGTGCAGGCATTGGTTGCCGATCTCGGTACCGATGCCGGCGTGGAGACGGTGGCCGCCGTCTGCGCACGAGAAGAGCTCACCATGCTCGTCAACAACGCGGGCGTTGCGCACTACATGCCGTTCGCCGATCTGCCGGCCAGCAAGGCGAGCGAGCTCCTTCACGTAAAAGTCGTTGCTCCGACGATGTTGGCTCGGGCCGCGGTGCCGGGCATGCTCGCGCGAGGCGAGGGCACGATCGTCAACGTATCGGGCATGCTCGCGTTCAGTGGTCCGGCGCCGATCGAACAGTTGCCGCTTCGCCGCGCCGTATACACGGGGACGCTTGCCCACATCGTCGCGCTGTCACAAGCGCTGCACGAGGAGCTGAAGTCCCAGGGCCTCAGGGTACAGGCGCTTTGCCCGGGCGTCGTTGCGACGGAGTTCCACGAACGTCAAGGGTTCGACCTCAGCGCGGTTCCGCGAATGTCGGCCGATGACGTCGTAACCGCAAGCCTGCGCGGGCTCGAAATCGGCGAGATCGTCTGTGCGCCCGGCGTCGAGCGGTCCGACTTGCTCGAGGCCATATCGAGAGCCGACCTCGCGGCATTCGCGGCCCAGGCGCCACGGCTC
This sequence comes from uncultured Alphaproteobacteria bacterium, assembly GCA_963741725.1. Lineage (GTDB taxonomy): Bacteria > Pseudomonadota > Alphaproteobacteria > Micropepsales > Micropepsaceae > Rhizomicrobium. The sequence continues at coordinate 116,518 of CAVUJC010000005.1, forward strand.
GCAACGCGTTATCAAGCGCCGTGAGGTCACGACGCGCGCTCTCTATCGCCAGCGTCACTACGCTGTTTGTTCGTCGTCCGCCGCGACGGCTTGCAGTCGCCTCGTTCGTTCGCTCAACCCTAAAGCCGATTGAACGGTCTGGATCGAACGCCCTTGGACGAAATCGGAAGACGAACACCAACATTTGCTTTTCACCGAAAGCGGAGGTTGCTAGCTTTTCGCCGGTAACCCTTGGTGCGGGACGACATGCGTAGAAGCTATTTTTCCATTTTACCTATTCTTCTCGTGTTATTTCCCGCCGCTCGCGCGGCGGACAATGCGGAGCCCGTGATGAACTCAGCGCCCATCGTGTTCTTCGATATCGCCGGCCCCGATGCGGCCAAGCTCAAAGCGTTCTATGCGGCCAATTTCGGCTGGGCGATCGACGACAAACTCGGCATCACGACGCCGAAGCTTGACGGCACGCTGCGGCAGGATCCGCCGGAAAAGATCATCTACATCGGCGTGGCGAACCTGGATGATGCGATGAAGAAGGTCGCCGCATCGGGCGGCACGATCGTGACTCCGAAGATTCCGATTCCGACTGGCACATTTGCGCTCTTCACGGATCCCGCCGGCAATCGCATGGGTCTTGTCGAGCTCAAGCCTTAGCCGGGGCGAGTGCCGCCGGTGACAAAAGCGCGCGCGGCTTAGTGCGACGCCTGTGCCATGGCGACGGCAACGTTGACGGCGAGGGCGATCAGCACGGTATTCAGGAAAAACGACACGACGCTGTGAACCAGCGTGATCTTTCGCATGGTTGTGTTGGTGACCTGAACGTCCGAAACCTGGGCCGTCATCCCGATGACGAACGAATAGTAGAGAAAGTCCCAAACTGTCGGCTCGTTGCTGTCAGGGAACCTGAGGCCGCCGACATCCGCTCGGCCGGGGCCGGGGTCGCTGTCGGAGTAATACATATGCGCGTAGTGAACGGCCGCGACGGTGTGAAGTACCGACCATGCCAGCGGTGCGCTGCCGATGGACAGGGCCAGGCGCACAACGTCGGGCTTGTCAGTCTGGTTCAGCAGCTCAAAGATTGAAACCAAGCTAAAGCCGACGGCGACGACCGTGGTGATGGCGATAAACACCATGCCTTCGTCATCTATTTCGGCCCGACGTCGTATCTCGGTCGGCGACATCCCGACGACCAGAGAAGCAATGAGTATCAGGTAGCTCAGGTAGAACGCGTCACCGGCCGCGAACAATCGAAGCGTGGGCAAGAACATGCCGGAGAAGAACGACACAACGACAGCGATCAGGAGCGCCGTGTAGAACCAGCGGTGATGGTGCACGTGAATGTAGATGCGCCGCATTTGAAAATGTCCCCCCAAATATTGAACCTCATCCCTTTTGAGGCTGAAAAATCTGTAGTGGCCGTAACGGCGATTGATGGTTGAGCTTGCGCGCGCCCCTTTACTGATCAGGCGGCTGATCGGTCTGAATTCCGTGCGTGTTATCGACGTACATCACGCTCAGGGCGATGGAACCGCCAAATATGGTGGCGACGACCAGCAAGCAGATCAGCAATATATGGACTGGATTCAGTTTGTCGTCAGTCGGCTGCGGAGCGGCTTTCGGTTCTGGAGCAGGCATGGATCTATTCACCGTCTTCCAGGGAGCGGAACGTCTTGCTGTGCTCCCATGCCCAGACCAACAAAGCTCCGAGGGCGAGGAGCGCCACGACGACGGCAACTTGTCCGGCCGTGCCGAATCCGGACCACTTTGAGAGCAAAACGGCGATCGTGCCTGGAAGGAGCAGTGCGGGAGCCCAGATCACAGCGGACGTGACATTGGCGACCCAGAATTGAAGCGACGGCATCTTCATGATGCCCGCAATGAGCGGAACCGACGCCCGGAACGGTCCAAAGAACCGGCCGATAAAGACGCTCGCACCGCCATAGCGGCGAAACAGCGCCTCGCCATGTTTCAGAAGATCCGGGTTCCTGGAGAATGGCCAGCTTGATTTGATCGCAGGACCAAACCGCAGGCCCAACCAATAGGAAATGCTGTCGCCTATGACGGCGCCCAGAATAGCGCCCGTCAGCAATGGGAAGAGATGAATGGTACCGCCCGGAACGAGAAGCCCCGCCGCTATCATGATGGTCGTTCCGGGAAAGATCAGGCTCACAAAGACAAACGATTCGCCGAATGCGGTCAGGAACATGATGGGAAAGGTCCATCCAGCATGCTGTGAAATGAACTGAACTGTCTCGGATATCAGAGCGTCCATTTTTCCCTCGTCGCTCGACCGGCCAGCCGTTAAGACAGGTTCACTACACCGTGCAGCGAGACTGGCCCAATGACATCGGGTTTAGGAACGCTGGTCGGCCACTGAGCTCCAATACGGCGGTCGGGTGTGATTCAGTCGCGCTGCCAAGGACTGTCCAGGAGTCAAAGCGGGGTGTGATTCTTCAACGCCGAGGAAAGGCTGGAGCCGCAAAAGGTGAAGCTTCCTCTACGGGTTTAAATCGCCGGCGCCTGGCCCGATGCATTTTTGCTGCTTTGCACCCCCGGCGGAACGTTGCCGCGCGCCTCGAAGCGCGCTTAGCATCGTCTCGCGCCTGGGCTGGATGACGAAAAAATCGGTTGGTCCCTTTAGGGACTGCAAAGAGAGGGCATGATGGACGGAGACTTCGTCCTGGAAATTCCGGAGATGATCGGCATTCCGCCGGCCGCCAAACGCAAGGCGCAGGCGAAGCAAAATGATTGGCCCGCCGGCACCGTGATCGTCTCAGCCGACAGTCACATGCTGGAACGCGACTGCTGGTACGACCGCGTCCCTGACGCGCTGAAGCCGAAAGTGCCGCGGATCGAGTTCAAGGACGGCTCCTACAAGTTCAGTCTCGATGGACAGCCCATGGTGCCTGAGGAACTCGCGGTCGCGCTGTGCGAGGCGATGGAGTGCAATCCGGGGCTTACCGACGTTCGAGCCCGTTTGAAGGATCTCGACATTGAAGGCGTCGAGAAGGAACTGATTTTTCCCCAACGACTGTTCGGCCTCTACATCATGGGCCATGAGGAGACGCGCGAGGAAATATTCTCGATCTACAACGAAGACATCGCGGTCCGGTGCGCCGAAGGCAATGGCAGGCTGTTTGCCGTGATGATCCCGAACTTCTGGGACCTCGGCAAATCGCGCGCGTCAATCGCGCGGATCAAGGAGCTTGGTGGACGGGTCCTGATGTTGCCGAACAAGCCGGGCAAGGACATCAACGGAAAAACGATCCACTACAACGATCCGAAGATGGACCCGTTCTGGGAAGCGGTGAGCGAATTTGAAATCCCGCTCTGCTTCCACATTGGCGAGGCAATCGTGCAGTCCCGGGCCGGCGCTGCCGGCACGTCCGTGCTCGCGCAGATGCAGGGCTTCCGGCACCAATGGGGCATGCTGACATTCGGCGGCGTGTTCGACCGTTTTCCCAAGCTCAAAGTCGTCTTCGTCGAGGCCGGGATCTGCTGGGTCGCGTCCATGCTTCACGACGCCGACATGGCCTACAACTCATTTCCGACGATGATGGAGCCGAAGCTCAAACACCCGCCGAGCTGGTATTGGCGCCATCACTGCTATGCGACGTTCATGACCGATCCGGCCGGCCTGCAATTGTTGGATCGCGTCGGGCCCGAGACCGTCATGTGGTCGTCGGATTATCCGCACCAGGAAAGCACGTTCGGATACACACGCAGTTCCATCGATGCGGTGTTCGCGGCAACAAGCGTCGAGAATGCCCAAATGATCCTCGGCAAGACCGCGCTACGCCTGTTTAAAATGGATTAGGCCCACTTCCCGAAATTGCCGCGCGAGGCGTACCAATCAGACTGACGCACTCTGGACGAGATCGGGTTGCCTGCGTCGCCGATTGCTTGCTCCCCGACTGATCAGGTGATCTCCGACATCGTGGCGTTCGACAGTAACGGTCCGGGGAACATCGTGCAGCCCATCATCGCGCGGTACGCATCTTGTAGAAGATGCCTTTGACGAATTCGACGAGCATCAGATAGGCGCCAGTGGCGCCAACCAGATAGACAAAGAACAATTTCGGCGGCGCAACAAAGCCGAACCATCCGCCGAGCGGGGACAGCGGCAGCGCAATCGAGACCGCAACGGCCGCCAGAGCCAGCGTGACCAGGAACGCATGAGGCTTGCTTTGGAAGAAGCGGCGCCGCGTGCGAATTGCGAATACGACAAGCACCTGAGTGGTGATCGAACTCGATGAACCACCCGGTCTGAAATAGCGCCTGGCCGGCGCCGAAAAGTTGGAGCAGTGCGTAGAAGGTCAGGAAATCGAATACCGAACTGATCGGGCCGAACACCAGCATGAAGCGTTCGATGAGTTTGACGTCCCACTTGACGGGCTTGGCGGTCGACTCGGGATCTACCCGATCGAAGGGGATCGCGATCTCCGACACGTCATACAAAAGATTGTTCAGCAGGATCTGAATGGGCAGCATCGGCAGGAACGGCAGGAACAGAGCCGCCCCCGCCATGCTGAACATGTTGCCGAAATTTGAACTCGAACCCATCAGGACATACTTCGACACGTTCTGAACGGCGCCGCGGCCGCGGATCACGGCGTCATGTACGACCGCGAGATCGTGATCCAACAGGATCAGGTCGGCTGCGGCACGCGCCACATCGGCGGCGCCATCGACCGAGATGCCGACATCGGCCGCATGCAGTGCCGGGGCGTCGTTAATGCCGTCGCCCAGATAGCCGACAACATTTCCGACGCGCTTCAATGCCAGAAGGATACGGTGCTTTTGCTGCGGATTGACCCTGCAGAACAGATTGACCTGTGAAAGCTGTCCGATCAGCGCCTCATCGGACAGCTTCGAGAGCGCATCGCCATTGAGGACGCCCGTGACCGGGACGCCGATCGTGGAAAAGACATGACGCGTGACGAGTTCGTTGTCCCCGGTCACAACCTTCACGGCGATTCCGGAAGCCGCCATGGCCTTGATCGTGGCCCCTGCGCTCGCTTTCGGGGGATCGAGAAAAACGGCAAAGCCCGAGAAAACGAGCTCGCTCTCGTCACTGGTCGCGGCCACGTCATGGTCTTTCCCGACTTCGCGCGTGGCAATTCCAAGCACGCGGAATCCTTTGCCGCCGAGTCCGTCAAGCGTTGCCTCGAACGCGCGGCGCGTCTCGTCATCGAGCGGCTTTTCCTCGCCGGTCGCATCTTCATAGCGTTTGGACAACCGCAGCAGATCTTCGGGCGCGCCCTTCACGATCAGGCGGCGGGCCGATTTGTTCTCGACCAGCACCGAGACGCGACGGCGCTCGAAATCGAACGGCACTTCGTCGATTTTTTTCCAGGCGGACATATCGACGGGATGGGCCGCGAGGATCGCGTCGTCCAGCGGGCTTTTCATCCCGCTCTCGAACTGGCTGTTGATGAACGCGTAGGAATAGGCCCGCGCACTCTCGGTTCCTCGACCGTCGACTGTCTGAACCAGCTTAATCGTCGCCTCTGTCAAGGTTCCCGTCTTGTCGGTGCACAGGACGTTCATCGCACCGAGATCGTGGATGGCCGAAAGTCGCTTCACGATGACCTTTCGCTTTGCCAGCTCCATCGCCGAGCTTGCGAGTGTGACCGTGACGATCATCGGCAGCAGTTCTGGCGTCAGCCCAACCGCAAGCGCGAGCGCGAACATGAGCGACTTCAAGAATCGGGCGGTGGAACGAGATGTTCACCACCAGGACAAACAAGACCATGAGCACCGTCAGGCGCATGATCAGCAGTCCGAACCTGCGGATTCCGACGGCGAACGCCGTCGCTGGCGGTTTTTCAGCGAGACTGATGGCCAGAGCGCCGAGCGCGGTCTGGCTGCCGGTCCGGCAGATGACGATCGTCGCCGTGCCGCTGATCACCGAAGTGCCGGCGAAAACGGCATTGGAAGCGCCTGCGGGATTTTCGGCGCCGGATGCCGTGTCGCCCGCCTGTTTCTCGGCGGGATATGGCTCGCCCGTGAGGAGAGCCTGGTTCACGAACAGATCACGGCTCTCCAACAGGCGTAAATCCGCAGGGATGAGGTCCCCGGCAATCAGTTGAACGACGTCGCCGGGAACAAGATTGTCGATCGGAAGCGAGACAATCGCGCCGTCGCGCCGAACCGTTGCTTGCACGGCGACGGATTTGCGCAGCGCCTCGACGGCATTCTGGGCTCGCACTTCCTGGACAAAGTCGAGAGTCATGCTGAGCGTGACGATCGTCAGAACGACCACGAAGCTAGCAATGTCGCCCGTGGCTGCGGACAAGGCGCTCGCCATGAGCAGGATGATGACCAAAGGATTTCGAAAGCGGGAGAGAAACTGGAGCCAAAGCGGCGTCTTTTTCACCGTCGCGGCATCATTGGGCCCATAGAGCCTCAATCGCGCCTGAACGGACGCAGAGTCGAGACCGGCGGAGGTGGTATTCAGTCGTGCCAGAATCTGATCGGCCGGAACCGTCCAAATTTCCTCAGGACCGAGCGCGGCGTTGTCGCCTGCAACCGCGGGGGCGCTCTCGGCGCCGACGCCTTTGTCACTCATGTTCGAAAATTCTCGTTTGGCATATTCGAGCTCACACCCGGACGAAAGGAGAGACGTTTGCGAGACGATCTGGCTGACATGCGCGACCTTGAAGGGCTTCCGACAAGCTCGGTTGCCGTGTCCGGTGAGGCAGCCCTCTGTTCGGGAACCGTCGGAGCCGAGTCCGCCAAGAGGCAGGAACGGCGCGAAGTTTGGTCACCGCGTTCCCGGCTGTCGAGACTTGTCCTTGTCGATGCCGCCGGGCTTGGTGTCGCGGCCCAATTCCTACTGTCGCCGTTCCTCCAGGATATCCTTCTCCAGACGATTGTGATTGGCCTTTGACGCGCCTTTCTTCAGCATGGATTTGCGTGTTTTTCCCTTCGTCAATTGGGCCTCCTGTAGTCGATGACAATACGCATGCAAAGTCCGCTGGTTGCAGCTCCCATCTCTGCATGTGGACCGGACAAGAGCCAGCGTCCGTTTTCGGCCGAAACCGGCATTCGCCGCTGGACCCGTGCGGACTGGGTGAACGTCCACTCCGGGCCGAAGCGGGCCTTCACAAATCTGCTAACTTCGACGCTCTGGCTGGCGCTACGCCAGCCGTGATCTCGGGGACATCGGCAATGGCAGCATTACGAACTCGGCAGCCGTTGGCCAGTTTCCGCTCACGATCCGTTGCCGCCATTTGGCGATTCCCAGATCAAGTGCATGCAAGGAACCGGCATTCTGCTCGCTCTGCGATTCATGATCGGCGGCGGCACGATCTCAGCGGAGTGACGACGCTCGGGATAGCGTTTGGCGCGCGACGCGCTGACGAGAACGTCCTATCTGTACTGTGCAAAAGCGAAATACGCTCTAAACATTAAATCCAAAAAGATGTGCTTGAATTCCTATTCGCAATTCCCATTTCTGGGTCCGAATGAAAGGAAGCGAGCATGTCGCTGTGACGACGCCGCGAGACCAGACAGGGCCAGGTGCGAGCTCGCGCGCGCCGCTGCGAAGACGTTCGCATGGACCGTGGAGCTGCGGCGCAAGGTGCATGCGGTTGACTGTCAAACGTCAGCTTCTTGCCTGCCTTTACGCGGCATGAGGAAGAGGCGACGGTTTCCGTTGCCTTTTCTTTTGTGTGGCCGACTAAGATTACGTCCTCAACTATCGAATCCGCTGGCGCCGAGCGCGGCGAGGACGGCTTCGATCGGCAGCAACACGCATTTGTGCCGGTTGCGATGATCCGCAACGCCGTCGAAAACGGCGAAGGTGTCGAACGGTGCGGACGGCGGTTCTTCTCCGTGCAGCATCGCGGCAACCGCGGCGTGCAGGTCTTTGACTTCGGCGAGTGTGAGACCAGTGATCTCGCCGCCAAGGATCGATGCCGAGGCCTGAGTGAGGACGCAGGCTTTCGTGTCGTGTGCGATCGCCGTGATCCGCTCATCCTCGACGGCGACGTCTACGGTGACCTTGTCGCCGCAGGCAGGGTTGTGGGCGGTGCCGGAGCGGCAGGGCACGGCAAGCCTTCCTGCGCCGGTGGCGTCGGCGGCCAGCCGCAGCAGAGCCGGTTTGTAGAGAGGGTCGCTCATCGCGCCTGGTACTCCGCCAGCATCTGCGGGGTGTCGATGTCTGCGAGAGGTGCATCGTCGTCCGCCTCGACCTCGCAGACCAGTTCGGCGTTCTGGGCGATCAGATGCCTGGCGCCGACATCGCCCTCGAGAGCCATGATCTCGGGGAAGAAGCGGCGCGACCACAGGACCGGATTGCCCCGTTTGCCGTTGTGCGTGGCGACGCAGATAGCCCGGCCTTCGGACGGATCGAAGGCGGCAACTAGCTTGTCGAGCAGCGCCGAGGTGACGCCCGGCATGTCGCCAAGAAGAATGAGCGCGCCGTCGCAACTGTCCGGAACCTGTCGGAGACCGCACTTCAACGACGTACTCAAACCTTTTGAATAGTCGTGATTTTCCACGAAGAGGGGAGTGAGGGGAGCGATCGCCTGCTTGACCGCGCTCGTTCCGTTGCCGGTGACAACAACGACCGTTTCGGCGGAGCTGCCAAGCGCCGCCTCAACCGCGTGGCGCACGAGCGGCTTGCCGGCAACCGGCGCGAGCAGCTTGTTGGATCCCATTCGCGAGGACAGTCCGGCGGCAAGAACGATGGCGGCGATCCGCGGCATGCGAGGGGCCTCGGACGGTTGCTCGTCGCGGGGCTGGGGACGGCTCGGGATCTCGTTCAGGAGGCCACCGACGCCCATCGCGGTGAGCTCTCCGGGACCAACGCGCAGCCCCGCCAGGAGGCGCCAGAGCACGTAGTCGAAACCGTTCAGCTTGGGCGACCTGGCGCAGCTTGGGAGACCAATGATCGCTGTCGCACCCTTGCGGCCGATCAGGAGAAGGTTGCCGGGATCGACCGGCATTCCGAAATGCTCGATCCGTCCTCCCGCCTCCTCGATGGCTGCCGGAATCACGTCGCGGCGGTCCGTGATCGCGCTGGCGCCGAAGATGAGGATCGGGTCGGCGCCCGCTTTCAACGCTTCCTTGATCGCCTCGGACAGTTCCGGGGTGCCGTGCGCAACCCGCCGTTCGAAGACGATCCTGGAGCCCAAGGGCTGAAGCCGGTCCTCCAGAGCGCTTAAATTCTTGTCGAGGAGAGACGGTTTGGTGTCAGGAAGAAACGTCGAGATGAGAGCGGCATCGCGCGGCCGGAATGCGCTGACGCCCACAATGTGTCCGTCGTCAGAGAGCCGGCGCTCGGCCTCTTCCACGGCGGAGGCGGGCGCGGCAAAGGGGATGATCTTGATGGTGGCCAGCATCTGGCCTTTGACGACACGCGAGAAGGGCGGGACCGTCGCAAGCGTGATCGAACTCGTGGATGCCGTTCAGAGCATCGACTGCAGCCGTCGTGATGACGGCCACGCCGTCTGCGCCGGCGTAGAGATTGACGCGGCCCGTGAATGCTGCGCCGGTTCGCACTGCGGGTCCGCTGCACTGCGCTGCGATCCGGGTCGCCGCTTCATCCTCCGGAACATCGCCCGCCTCCAGCCTCGCGACGGTGACGCTCGCGACGGCCGACTCGCGCAAAAGCGCGATGTCAGCCTGGCTCAGAACCCGGCCTTTCTTGAAGCGCGTCTCGCCCGCGCGAACGCCGTGCGCGAGAATCGCACCGGCCGCAGTCGCCACGGGAACAGTTCCGAATTGCATGCACGCAGTTTACGCGCGTGCGGGCTCTCGCGGCAAACGCAGCCGGGCGCGCAACCCCCCTTCGGGACGGTTTTCCAGAACCACCGCCCCGCCATGGCCCTGCGCGATAGCCTTGACCAGCGTCAGTCCAAGGCCCGTTCCGCCGGTGTCCGCATTGCGCGAACTTTCGAGCCTGACAAAGGGCTCGAACACGCGGGACTGGTCGTCTTCGGAAATGCCCGGTCCCTGATCGTCGACCAGGATTTCATACGCGCCTTGCGCATCGGCGATGTGCACTTCTGCCCGGCGTCCGTACGCGACCGCGTTCTCGACAAGGTTGCGAACGGCCCGGCGAATCTCATCCGGGCGGCATGCCAGCGGCGCAGGGCCATGAGCCTGCCAGGTGACGGGCTCGCCCAGATCGTCGAGATCGGCGCAAAGACTTTCGACAAGCGCCGACAGATCGATGTTGCGCTTGGTCTCTCCACCGGCCCCGCGCGCGGCGGACAGAACGGACTCGGTGAGCGCCTGAAGCTCGTCCAGGTTCGCGGCAAGTCGATCGCGCAGCTCCTGGTCCTCGACAAACTCAAGATTGATGCGCATGGCGGTCAGGGGTGTGCGCAAATCGTGTCCGACAGCGGACAGCAACTGGCGTTGGCTCTCCATCGTCCGGGTGACGCGATCCGTCATCGCGTTGAAGGCTTTGGCCGCATTGCGAACATCGTCCGGGCCTTCCTCGGGAACCGGCGGCGCGGTTCCGCCTTGCGCAGCGACAGTCGCGGCGGAGGCGAGCGCCAGCAGAGGCCGCGCGACCCGGCGCGCAATGTAGGCCGCCGCAGCAGACGCCACGACGATCGCCATGAAGGCCGCGATGATCACTTCCGTTGGCCAGCCCGGAGCAGGGGGCCGGAAGAACGTCGCGACCAGTTGGCTTCCGCGAACGACAGGCACGGTAAACTGGATCGCCGATGATGGCGGCCTGTGCAGGCGGCCGTTGTCGGGCGGCTGCATTACGGCCATGTGGACGGTCACTGGCAGGACAGCCTTTTCAGCCGGCAGCATGGCACGAAGCCGCGCGGCCAATTTCGCCTCTGTGTCGTTCATGTCTACGGGCTGCGCTTTTCCCTGATGCATGGAAAAAGTCCAAAAGCCGGTGCTCATCGCGGTCGCGGCTGCGGCGCGCTCGCGAAACGGAATGGCGGCGAGAAGGGTCGACGTCGACGCGGCGCGCTCCAGCACGCGCTCGTTCAATTCGCTTTCGGTCATCCGCTCATTGCCGAGCTCGAACCAGGCCGCGACCGCCAGGTTTGAAACGAGTACCGCCGCCGCGGTGACGACGATCAACTGAACGCCAAGTGTGCGCGGCCAGATCTTCATGGCGATTCAGGATCCATCGCAAAGATATATCCGCCGCCCCAAACGGTCTTTATGTAGCGCGGATTTTTGGGATCTGGTTCGATTTTCTTGCGCAAACGGCTGACGTGATTGTCGATTGAGCGGTCAAACAAATCTGCATCGCGCCCCTTGGTGAGGTCTAGAAGCTGATTGCGGGTGAGGGCGATCCTCGGTCGCTCAAGCAAGGCCGACAGCAGGCGGAACTCACCGCTGGAGAGCGGCAGCGCTACGTTGTCGACGCCGATCAGCTCTCGTTGACCGGTATCGAGGATCCAGTCGCCGAAACGAATGCGCTCCGCTTCCGGCGGCTTCTGGCGCGGCGGCAGCGCCTGCGTCCGGCGCAGCACCGCTGCGACGCGTGCGATCAGTTCGCGTGGAGAAAAGGGTTTTGGGATGTAGTCGTCCGCACCCATCTCGAGGCCGATGATACGGTCGACTTCCTCCCCGCGTGCCGTCAGTAATATCACGGGTATCTGTGATGTCTCGCGGATCGAGCGGCAGAGGCTGAGGCCATCTTCGCCCGGCATCATGATATCAAGCACGACGAGATCGATCGCCGAACCCTTCATGACTTTGCGAGCCGACGCCGCATCCGGCGCCGTGGTGGCACGATAGCCGTGTTCGCGCAGATAGCGGGCGAGGGGTTCGCGAATGTCGCGCGCATCCTCCACGACGAGGACGTGTGGCTTGGTTTCGTCTTTGCTCATGTCTGAATTGAATCTGGAACCTTTACTGCGCATCTGCAAACCCGAAATGACGCAAAGTTTCCGCGCGAGGTGCCCGCGTACACTTTGATACGATCACGTTTTGTTCTGGCATAGTTTAACGACCCGAACGCGTTTTTCTCCGGGCATCCGATTTGGGAGATGCTTTGATGAAAACCAATACAAAGGTCGCGCTGCTGCTTGGCGTGGCGATTCTGATCGGTGGTACTGGTCTTGCCCTAGCCCAGATGGATGGCCCTCCGCCGCCTGACGGTCCGATGCAGGGGCTGATGCACCGCGATCGCCTCGCTGACCGATTGCTTGCCGATTTCGACACCAATCACGACGGAAAGATCACGCATGCCGAGTTCAACAGCGTTCTTGGCAGCCGTTTTGCGGCCGCGACCCACGGCGCAAAGACCATGACTCAGGACCAGTTTCTGGCGCTTCATCAGGCGGACTTCCGGAAACACGCCGCTGAAATGTTTCATCGGATTGATTGGAATGGCGATGGCAGGCTGACGCTTGAGGAATTTGCGGCACCACAACGGGCGCACTTCGAAATGATGGATCGGGAAGGTTCTGGCACGGTCTCTTGCAGCCCGATTGTTCACGCCGACTATCATCGCCCCGATGGTCCACCGCCAGGAGATCGCGCTGGGCTGGCAAGGTCACGGCGGACATCGCGGGCCGGGCGGCAAGCGCGGCGTTTCAGGCTTCGGCCGTGCGCGCTTTTGCAATGACGCCGACCTCTCGCGCGACGGCAAGGTAACGCGCGCCGAATTTGATACTATCACGGCAAAAGAGTTCAGCGCTGCGGCGGCGGGCGGAGCCACGATGAGTTTGGCGCAGTTCACCGCATTCGAGGCGGCGCGTTATGGCGAGACAAACGCGAAGATGTTCAAACGCCTGGACAAGGATGGAGACGGAAGTCTCTCGCTTGCGGAATTCGCCGCGCCACTGGAAAAACTGTTTGCGCGGCTCGACCGCAATCATGACGGCGTGATCACCGCAGACGAAATGAAGCCGCAGTTCCACGGACGAGGAGGACGAGGGCGCGGGGGCGATCGCAACGGTCCGCCTCCCGACCGTGGGGACTAGTCCTTCGAAGGGGCGGCGGCATTGCGCTTGCTGCCCCTCAACGTCTGGGTGATTTCTGCAAGGATCGAAACTGCGATCTCCGCCGGTGAACGTGCGCCGATGTCCAGGCCAATGGGGCCGTGGATTCGCGCTAGTTCGGCGTCTGAGAAGCCTTCGGACTTCAGCCGGGCCAACCTTCCGGCGTGCGTCTTCTTTGATCCCAACGCTCCGATGTAGAAGCAGTTGGACTTGAGCGCGGCGATCAGACCGGGATCATCCAGCTTTGGATCATGCGTCAGAGCAACGACTGCGCTGCGTGCGCCCAAGGCCTCCTTGCCAAACGCGTCATCGGCCCACTCCAGGGTCAGCCGCACGCCGGGAAAACGCGCGGGCGTGGCGAAAGCAGTACGCGGGTCGATGATGCGCACGCCGAAACCCGTCAGGGAGGCCATCGCGGCAAGCGGTTGGGCGACATGCACGGCGCCGATGATCGCCAGATCGAGCGGTGGATTGAAGACCGCCAGAAACCAGTTCTGGCCCTCGATGATCGCCGGCCCGCTCTGGTCGGCGCGCGCAGCACCGGCCGCCGCCTCGCCAAGCGGCGATGTGTCTGTCGCCGGATCGATCAGGCGATCTTCGCCATTCGCCAGATTGGTCGCGCGCACGATCGCACGTCCCGACTGGCGGGCCTGATTGATTTCAGCGAGCGTTTCTTTGTTCAAAGCACCGGTTCGACAAAAACTTCGATTCGGCCACCACAAGCCAGGCCGACCGACCAGGCGGTCTCGTCACTGACGCCGAATTCGAGCGTGCGCACCTTGTGATCTGACATCGCAGCCTGAGCGGCCTCGATGACTGCGCCTTCAATGCAGCCGCCGGAGACGGACCCCACGAAAGCGCCATCGTCGCGCACCGCAATCTGGCTACCGGCCTGGCGCGGCGCCGACCCCCAGGTCTTGATCACCGTGCCAAGCGCAACTTTGCGGCCGGCGCCAATCCATTGGGCGGCAGTCGAGAGGACGTCGGTCTCACCCGACTGGCTCATGCGGCCTCCGCCACGGCCCGTTTCGCCATCACACCCACGAGATGTGCGCGATATTCTGCGGATCCGTGAATGTCGGAGTTGAGACCGTCGGCATCGATCGCGATGCCGGAAATCGCATCCGGGTGAAAATCCCTTGGCAAGCGCCGCTTCCATTGCGGGCACGCGAAAGACGCAGGGACCGGCACCCGTCACTGCCACGCGAACGCCGGATTTGGTCCGCGCCACGAACACGCCGGCCATCGCATAGCGCGATGCCGGGTTGGGAAACTTCTTGTAGGAGGCCTTCTGGGGAATCGGGAATGAGACCTCTGTGACGATCTCGCCGTCTTCCAGCGCAGTCGAAAACATGCCGGTGAAGAAGTCGTCTGCGGCGATGCTGCGGCGGCTGGTCTTGATCGTTGCGCCGAGGCCAAGCACTGCTGCCGGATAATCGGCTGCCGGATCATTGTTCGCGACAGACCCGCCGAGGGTACCTTTGTGCCGAACGGCCGGATCTCCGATGAGCGATGCGAGATAGGCGAGTGCCGGGATCGCGCGCGCCACCTCGGCCGAAGTTGCAACCTCGGCATGCGTCGTTGCGGCGCCGATGGTGACGGTATCGCCGCTGACGCGAATGTATGACAGCTCCTTGATCCCCGAAATGTCGATGAGATCAGACGGATTGGCCAACCGCATCTTCATCGCTGCAATCAAGGTCTGTCCACCGGCCAGCAGTTTTGCGTCCGGCGAACCCTTTAGAAGGGTCTCCGCTTCCGCAACGGACTTGGCGCGCTTGTAGTTGAACGGGTAGGTGATCATCAGGATGCTCCGCCCATGCGCTTGGCCGCGTCTTCTATCGACGAGACGATGTTGTGATAGCCGGTGCAGCGGCAGATGTTGCCTTCCAGCTCGTGCCGGATTGTCTCGCGATCGAGATTCGGTTTTCGACGAATCATATCGACGGCCGTCATGATCATGCCGGGCGTGCAGAACCCGCACTGCAGACCGTGATTTTCACGGAAAGCTTCCTGGACCGGGTGCAGCTTTCCGTCCTTTGCGAGGCCTTCGATCGTCGTCACCTGCGCGCCTTCGGCCTGGACGGCGAACATGCTGCACGACTTCACGGCTTTGCCGTCCACGTGAACGACGCAGGCGCCGCACTGGCTGGTGTCGCAGCCGATATGGGTGCCAGTCAGCCGAAGCTGCTCCCGCAGAAAATAGACGAGCAGGGTGCGGTCTTCGGTTTCAACAGAGACCGGCTTCCCGTTCACCGTCATGGACACAACGGCCATATGCGCTTCCTCGAATGTGAATTGTGAATGGAAAGTTTCGGCGTACGGGGCGGCGGCGTCAAGCGCTGCTATAATGGTGGCTGCCAAGGGAGATTTATATGCCTTTTATTGCAGTTCACATCGCCCGGGGCCGCCCCCTGGAAAAGAGGCGGCGGCTCATTTCAGCCATCACGGACGCCGTGACGGACATTTTCGAGCTTGAGCGGTCTGCGACACAGGTGCTGGTCCTGGAACACGACAAGGACAATTGGGCGATCGGAGGCGAGTTGCTCAGTGATCGCCAAAGCTCCGCCACGTCGCCGTTGCCGGACCTCGAGGCTTTGTTCAGGAAATCCTCGCCTAAGCCGGGCCAAAAAGCGGTAACTAAAGCTTCACCCCGAAAACCAGCAACAAAATCACGATCACGGCGATAAGTGCGACAACCCAAACGGCAGGCGAAAGGCCGGAGCGCTTTTCGGCGGCGCGTTGGGTGCGTGTCGCGGTACGCGCCTCGACCTCGGGGTCCGGGGTCAGCGCCGGCACCTCGAGGGCGGCAGCGAAGCGCTTGAAAAAGTCGTCCGCAATTTGTTTTGCAGCGCCATCGATTAAACGTTGGCCGATCTGTGCCAACTTACCGCCAACGGAAGCTTTGGCCGTATAGCTCAATACCGTTCCTGCGCCATCAGGCGTCAGCACGACTTCAGCGTCGCCCTTCGCAAAGCCCGCGACGCCGCCCTGTCCTTCGCCGCTCAACTTGCACCGATGCGGCGGATCGAGATCGGAAAGCGTGACCTTTCCTTTGAACGCGGCACTCAAAGGCCCGATCTTCAGGCGCGCTGTAGCGACAAAGTCCGTCGGACTCGTCTTGTCGAGCTGCTCGCACCCGGGAATGCAGTTTTTGAGAATAGCGGGATCGTTCAATCCCTCCCAAACCTTCTGCGGCGCAGCGGCGATCACATAGCGCCCGGTGAAATCCATCGGTCGTTCTCCAAATCAAATGCCTTGAGAAGCCCTATAGGCTGGCTTGTCCCATCCCTCAAATAGGGGGGTATGCGCGTCGACGCCAGTCGTGAGAGATTTCGGTGCGAGCAGGGCTTGGCGGCTTCCAGCATTCCGCCACGGGACATAGGGCACAGTATGAGTGGACGCGAGATGACTTCGTCCGACGCCGGTGATGGCGCCCTCGAAGTAGCCGGATTGATCAAATGGTTCGACCTCAACAAAGGATACGGCTTTATCAAGCCGTCGGACGGTGTCGAAGGCGATATCCTCCTGCATCAGACGTGTGTTCGACAGTCTGGGTTCAAGGCAGCCTATGAAGGCGCAAAAGTCGTTTGCGAGGCCGTCCATGGTCCTCGTGGGCTGCAGGCGCGACGCCTGATTTCGCTGGATAATTCGACGGCCCAGGTCGCGCCATTGCCGATCGCGCGCGGAGATCGGTTCGTCGCGGAACCGACCAGCCTTCCATTCGATGCCACCGTAAAATGGTTTAACCGCGGCAAGGGCTACGGCTTTGTTTCGCGCGGCCCAAATACGCCGGACATCTTCGTGCATATGGAAACTCTGCGCCGCTACGGCATCCGCGAATTGCGGCAGGGACAACGCGTCCGTGTCCGCACAGGCGATGGTCCCAAAGGTGAGCTTGCAGCCGAGGTCGTGCTCGTCGATCCTTAGGCGGCAACAGCACGGATCCTCAATATGACAGACGTCACGGCGCGTTTCCGTGCGTTTCAATCTGAAATACCGCATTGGGCCGAACTTCTCGCCCAGGTGCCGGCCCGGCACGTCCTGCGTCACGATACAACCCACCCAGCCTTCCACGGTTGCATCGATTGGCATTCTGCATGCCATGCCACTTGGGCGCTCCTCGCCCACCGCGCGCTGACCGGGGATGCGAAGTACGAATCGCTCGATCGACGGAATCCTCATGCCGTCAAAACTGGCGTTGGAAGCCGCGGACCTGTTGGCTCGACCGCAGTTCGAAATGCCGTATGGCCGCGCATGGTTCCTGCGCCTTGCGTCTGGAAGACCGTCTCGTGACCGGATCGACCCGCCTGACGTTCATGGCGCGAGACGTGGCAGCTTCGCTGACAGCACAGTTTGGTGCGCGGGCCGCCGATCCCTTCGTCGCGCGAATATTCCAATCCGTGCTGGGCGCTCATCAACATGCTGGACTATTCCGAGGTCGAAACTCGGCCAGACTTGGCTGCGTTCGTGCAGGAGAATGCGGCAAGGATGCTGCCGTCGCTCGAGCAACTTCCGGCACAATCGGAAGAAGAGAGCTGGCCCGACTTCATGGCTGTAACGCCGATGTTATGCGAACTTGTGGTTCGGGCCGGCGCAATCGGCATCGATGCGCTCTTGGCAAAGACGGGTGCGCGTCTGAAAAAACTGCGCCCCGTTACAAAACCGCAGAAGGCGCATCACTATGCCTTGAATTTCAGTCGCGGCTGGGCGCTTCTGGCCCTCGCGCAAGCGGGCGGTGGCGACGATTTGCTGTCGCTCGCGCTCGACCATATCGAAACAAACCTGCATCGGCCGAGCTGGTGGCGAGGGGACTATCGCGCCGTCGCCCACTGGGTGCCGCAGTTCGGAATTTTTGCTCTTCAGCGCGCGATGCGGCAGGCTACGGTGAGCCACTAGTCGGAGGATTTGGGAATGCGTGCGGCGATTGTCGGAGCTGTGGTGCTCCTTGCTGCCTCGGGCTGTGCCACTGCGCCGATGACGCTTCCTATTGCCAAGATCCTGGTCGATACCGAAAGCGGTCCCAAGGCATTCACGGTCGAGTTGGCTTCGGACACGGCGTCCCAGGAGCGCGGCCTCATGTACCGCCGCGAGATGGCGCCGGACGCCGGGATGCTTTTCGACTTTCACGACGACGCAAAACTATCGTTCTGGATGAAGAACACCATTCTGCCTCTGGACATGCTTTTCATTCGATCAGACGGCACAATTTCGACCATCGAGCCGAATGCGATTCCGATGTCTACGGCGTCGATCACGTCAGCCGAGCCCGTGCGTGCGGTCCTAGAGATAAATGGCGGGCGGGCACATGATTTGGGGATTCGGGCCGGGGACCGGGTCCATGCGGTGATCTTCCACAACCTTGACTGAACTGGGGGTTCTTGCCGCCTGTGGTCCCGACGTGTATCTGACCCCCGCCGTCGGGGCGTAGCGCAGTCTGGTAGCGCATCTGCTTTGGGAGCAGAGGGTCGCGTGTTCAAATCACGCCGCCCCGACCATCGGCTGAAGGAGAGCGACATGCGTGCCCGAATCTATCAACCGGCCCGGAACGCGATGCAGTCCGGCAAGGCCCGGACCAAGCTTTGGCTTTTGGAATTCGAGCCGGAGCAAGCGCGCCGGATCGATCCCTTGATGGGCTGGACAAGTTCCGGAGACATGCTCCAGCAGGTGCAGCTCGAATTCGACAGCAGCGACGAAGCCGTGGCCTATGCGGAAAAGCACGGCATCGCCTACCAGGTCTTCGAGCCTCACAGACCGGCTGCCAAGGCAAAATCCTACTCCGACAATTTCCGGGTCGACCGCAAGACGCCGTGGAGCCATTAACGGCCCCGTGACAAAGTAGCCGCAGAGTCGTGCGACCGACCCCGTAGCTCAACTGGATAGAGCACCTGCCTTCTAAGCAGGATGTTGCGTGTTCGAGTCACGCCGGGGTCGCCACGTCTTGTCGGGACATCGCACATTGAAGTTTGTCAGAACGCGACGGACGCCTAAGGCTCGTCGCCGTCCAGGACATCACGCGAAGTAACGACCTGCAGCGTTCTGCCGCTGCCGTCGTTTATCTCGATCTCCATGCGGTGTACGCCTTGTGCGTGACGAAGCGCTTCGATCGCAAGTTCTCGCATCGCCGCGCGCGCCTCGGAAAGGGCAGCGCCAAAGTCGGGAAGCTCAATCCCGACATGATCGTGGATTAGGTCTTTTCCGTCTCGAACGTGAAAAAAATAGAGCGGCATAAGGATTGGCGACCCAAGCCATGTTGCGCCAAGCACCCCGTGTGGCCGACAGCCGTGCATCGTATCGAAACTGATGAAGCAGAGCGAGAGGTCGTCATCACTTTGTCGGATGCCACCCGGTCAGGCGTCGCTGCTCTGCGGTTTGTACACTGTAAACTTCGCCGGCTAACGCTTCCAGTCCGCGCCGATTGCGGATTTCGATGACTTTTCGCTTTGTCGAAATCAGACCTTCGGCCTCAAGTTTCTGCAACCCAACGGTCACGCCGGCGCGACGGACACCCAACGTATTGGCCAAAACCTCGTGCGTGAGCGAGAGCGTGTCGCCTGGCAGACGGTCGTGAGCCATCAGGAGCCAGCGCGCCATCCGCTCGTCAATTCGCGCTTTTCCGTTGGCCAGAGCGGTAAACGAAGCCTGGATCATGAAGGATTGGACGACGGCGAGGAGCGAACGATGCAGCGTCGAACTTTGGGCGATCGCTTGCCGGAGACCCTCGCAGCGAATTCGTCGCGCGCGCCCCGCCACCTGGACGACAGCCGAATTCGGCGAGCGGTCGCTCCCCATGATGACCGCCTGCGCCGTGCAGCTGTCGCTTCCGACAACGCCGACTTCGATCGCGCGGCCCGGCCCTGCGTCTGAGATGACCGAGACGATACAGTCGTCCGGAAAGTAGCAATGCTCGATGCGCTGGTTTGGTATTTCAAGATCGTCGCGAAAACTGAGTTCTACTTTTTCCAGGAGCGGCTGAATCAATTCGAGATCGCTCTTTGTGAGTGATGCGAGAACATGATTGGCACTCAGCACTGGAGACATTTAGTCCTCAGACGGGCGGCAGCCGGCGGAGCATTTGGCTCTTGCCAGGCGGGCTGAGGACCGTCCAAGAGGCAGCATGCGCTCAGTTCCTCGAAACACCTAATGTCTCCGCTGGGCGTTCACGCCGCGACGAGAAAGAATTCGAAATCTCTCTTTGCGCGTAACTGTGTCAATGCGAGATATTCGCAAGACATAGTTGAAAGAGAGGCCTGTTGAGCCGCAATTGTTTTGCGTTGAGTTTCGCAATGTGACTGAAGATCAACACACAGAGTGTGCAGATATCATTGCGGCGCCGCAATCGGATTACTTGTACGATATAGTACATATCGGCATCGCTGCACAAATTCGCTACGCGCTTACACGTGCTCGCTTACCCATTCTGTGGAGGCGAAACAGTTCTTAGCGTCCTTCGAATTTCGGCTCACGCTTGGCAAAGAATGCAGATACGCCTTCACGAACGTCCTGGCTGGGGTTCGAAATCATCACCGATAGCGCGGCGTCGTCGAGTGAGTTTTCGAGCGACAAGTCCATGCCTTTGCGCATCATGTTCTTGGCGAGGCGAACGGCGAGCGGTGCGCGCTTCGCGATGGCTCGCGCAAATGCCAGCGTGTGCGAGATCAAGTCGCCCGCAGCGACGACTTCTGTAACAAGACCGAGCCGCAACGCTTCCGTGGCCGGATAGACTTCGTTGAGCAGGCTCATCTTCAATGCCCGATCAAGGCCCATCGCGCGTGGAAACAACCAGGCGCCGCCTTCGTCGGGCAGCAATCCAAATTTTCCCGACGTGTCGCCGAGTTTGGCGGTATCAGCGGCAATCCGAAAATCGCACGCACACGCGAGCGCCAATCCGCCTGCGACGGCCGGTCCGTTGATCATTGCGATCACGGGCTTGTCCATGCGATGCAGCGCAGTGATCACGCGATGCATGCCGACGCGCATTTCCTGGCCGTGTCCCATTTGTTTGGTGCGATAAACAGGCCGTTCCGTCTCGGAGCCGCTGCCGCTGACATCACCACCCGAGCAAAATCCTCGGCCGGCCCCGGTAATGATCAGGCAGCGGAGCGCATCCTCTTCCATGTATTGGTGCAGTGCGGCGACGATCTCGTCGCACATCGGATTGGTGTACGCATTCATGTGCTTGGGCCGATTCAGCGTGATCTGGCAGATCGCGGGCTCGACGGTCTCGAACAGGATTGTGCGAAAAGTTTCCGTCATGGAAGTCTCCTGTCATGCTTGATGGCGCGCACAAATATGGGAACATGAGCGGGAGGCGACTGCAACAAAATGGTGCGCGAAAACTGCACCTGCGGAGGACATGATGAGCCAATATCCCGACGTTTTGTATGCCGTGAAGGATCGGATCGCGACAATCACGCTCAACCGGCCGGATAGGCTCAACGCCTATACCGACCGCATGGCGGGAAGCATTCGTTTTGCCATGGCGGATGCGGCGCGCGACCCTGCGGTACGCGTCGTAGTCTTGACTGGCGCCGGACGCGGTTTTTGTGCCGGCGCCGACATGGATCTGCTCCAAGGCGTGCTGCAGGAGGACGGTGAGCGGCAAGCCTCTCGCGGCGAGGGCGATGTCGGCGACGCCTTCAACTCCAAATACGGCCCGAAGCTCGATGACGAGTTCGCAGACATGCGCCGCTTCGCCTACTTCATGCGGACGAAAAAACCGATCATCGCAGCAATCAACGGCCCGGCCGCCGGTATCGGCCTTATCATGACACTCTATGCCGACATGCGGTTCGTCAGCGACAAGGCTGTGCTGACGACGTCTTTCGCGCAGCGCGGCTTGATCGCCGAGCACGGGATTTCATGGTTGCTGCCGCGGTTAATCGGGCCGGCGAACGCGCTCGATATTCTTTTGTCGGCGCGAAAATTCTCGCCGATCGAAGCCAAGGAAATGGGACTCGTGAACAAGGTGTTCGCTGCTGATACCTTCATGGACAATGTCATGGCCTATGCCAGGATCTTGGCCGAAACTGTTTCGCCGCGCTCGATGGCGGTGATGAAGGCCCAGGTGTGGAAGTCCTACTTCCAGGATTTCGGCGAAGCATTGTCGACAGCGGACGCGGAAATGCCGCCCAGCTTCAAATGGCCCGATTTCAGGGAAGGCGTCGACCATTTCCTTCAGAAGAGGGCCCCCAAATTCGCCGATATCTGATCGGCTGCCGGTTGCAAGATTGACGTACGCGCGGCGAAGTCTAAAACGCCCGCCCTGACGGCGTTTTGGGAACGGAAGAGCTATGGGTATTGCGGGCAGGAAGTGGTCGAATTGGTCCGGCGGCGTCGTATGCGCGCCGAAGGAGATCGTTGCACCGAAGGATGAGCTGGGCCTCGCGACGGCAGTGCGTCAGGGCACGGCGCCGATCCGCGTGCCGGGAGCCGGGCATTCCTTCACTCCGCTGAACGCAACCGACGGTACTCTGATCGATCTGTCTGCGTTCCAGGGCCTGCGAAGTCTCGATCCGGATAGAAACATCGCGGCTCTCGGTGCGGCGACGAATCTGTGGGCGATCGGACCGCTTCTCCATCCGCACGGCCGCGCGCTCAAGAACATGGGCGACATCGATCGCCAGACATTGGCGGGTGTCGTGGGGACCGGAACGCATGGCACGGGTGTAACGCTCGGCAGCCTTTCGTCTGAAGTCGCCGGCTTCCGACTTTTGACGGCGAACGGCGAGATTCTGCCCTGCACGCCGACAGAAAATAGCGAAATTTTCGCCGCAGGCCGCACGTCGATGGGTTCGCTCGGCGTGATGATCGAGATTTCGATGAATGTGCGGCCCGCGTACAAACTGGTCGAGCGAAATTTCCTGCTGCCGATCCAGGAACTTTGGGAAAAGCTCGACGGGTTCGTTCGGGACAATCGCCACTTCGAATTTTTCTGGTTTCCTTACTCGGATGTCGCAATCTGTAAAACGCTGAACGAGACGTCGGAAGAGGCTCCGGAACCTCGCTCGGCGGAAGCCATGCGACTGCGCGGTGAGTTGGGCGGCGGTGACGCGCGGACCTTCACGTTGATCAACGAGCTGTTGCCCTATGCGCCATTCGCGTTGCCGGCCGCGCATCGGATGTTTTCTGGCTCGATGTCCGGCGCAACTAAGGTCCGCTGGAGCCACGAGATCTTTCCGAGCCCGCGAACGGTTCGTTTCAACGAAATGGAGTATGCGATCCCATTTGAAAAAGGGCCCGACACCATTCGAATGCTGGTGAGTGAAATTCGCAAGCGTCGCATCAACACGGGGTTTCCGATCGAATATCGGACTGTGGCGGCAGACGATATTTGGTTGAGCCCTTTTTATCAGCGCAAGACGGCGACGATCGCGGTGCACCAGTATTTCCGCGTCAACACGTCAAGACTGTTCGACATGTGCGAGAGCATTTTCCGCAGCGTCGAAGGGCGTCCGCATTGGGGCAAACGTCACACCCGTACAGCCGATGAGCTGGTCGACATCTACCCAAAGTTCAACGAGTTCCGTGCGCTTCGTGAAAAGCTCGATCCGAACGGAAAATTTCTGAACCCGCACCTGCGCAGCATCTTTGGGTAGCCGGCGCGCCTTTGACGTTCAAGGCTTCCGATCAATTCTGGTTTGGCGGAAAAAACAGCTCGGCGCGCCGGTATGGCACGCAGGACCGATCTGGTCGACTTTCAGGAGCAGCACGTCGCCGTCACAGTCGATCCAGGCTTCGACAAGTCGCTGCGTGTGGCCCAACTCTTCGCCTTTGCGCCATACTTTCTTGCGCGAGCGCGACCAGTAGGTCACGTGTCCGGTGACGAGGGTCTGTTCCAACGTCTCGCGGTTCATCCAGGCAAACATCAGCACTTCTCCGGTTTGCGCGCGCTGCGCGATCACCGGCACGAGGCCGTCGGCGTTGAATGCGACTTCGGAGATGAACTTTGCGTGTGAGAGTGTCTCGCTCATGCAGATGCTCTCAAGCGTTCGAAACCTCGGGTGAGATCGGAAATCAAGTCGCCAGCGTCTTCAAGCCCGGCGTGAATGCGTATGACCGGACCTTCCGCATCGAACGTCTTGGCCGTCCGTTTGATGTCGGCCGGCACTGCCAGGCTTTCATAACCGCCCCAGGAGAATCCGAGCCCGAAGTGCGCGAGACCGTCGAGCATCGCCGACACCGCTTTGTGCGTCGCGGGCTTCAGAACAACACCGAACAAGCCACATGCCCCTTTGAAGTCGCGCTTCCAGATCGCGTGGCCGGGATCGGATTCCAGCGCCGGATACAGGACGCGCGACACCTCGGGCCGAGCTTGAAGCCAACGCGTCAGCGTAAGCGCGGTTTCCTGGTGGCGCTTCAGGCGCACCGCGAGTGTGCGAAGTCCGCGCAAAGCGAGAAAGCAATCGTCACCGCTCACATATAACCCGCTGTTGCCATGAAACTCGAGCAGGCGTGCGGCGTGACTCTCGTTCGCAGCGACGTAGCCCATCATCAGGTCCGCATGACCGCCGACATATTTCGTGACGGCCTGGATCGACAGATCGACTCCGCGCGAAAGAGCCGGATAGAGGAGGGGCGTGGCCCAGGTGTTGTCGAGCAGGACAGACGCTCCGCGCGCATGCGCCACGCCTGCGATCGCGGGGACGTCCTGAACCTCGAAAGTGAGAGAGCCGGGACTTTCGCAAAACACGGCCCTGGTGTTCGGCCGGAACAGCCTTTCGATCTCCGCTCCGATGAGAGGATCGTAATAGGTCGTTTCCACTCCGAAGCGCTTTAGTGTCTTGTCGCAGAACGCGCGCGATGGTCCGTAGCAAGTGTCGGCCATGAGCAGGTGATCGCCTGAAACGCACACCGAAAGGATCGCAGTCGCGACGGCGTTCAACCCGGATGGGACGAACAGCGTCCGCGTCGCGCCTTCCAGCTCGTTGATTGCCTCTTCGAGAACTCTTCAGCGTGGGGTTGCCGCGCCGGCCATAGGTGAACGGCATGTCATGCGCGTCAAGCGCGGCCACATTCGGATAGAGAATGGTCGATGCCCGGTAGACCGGCGTGTTCACGACGCCAAAATGGTCCCTGCTCTTGCGCCCGAGGCTGGAGAGCTTGGTTTCCGGTTTGTCCTGATGGTTCGCCACGTATGGCGCTCCCGATTTGGTGGTCTCGCTCCATCAAGTAACGCGCTTGAGCGCCAGCCGCAATGCGAGTTGCGGAAAGGCGAGTGGCTGAGGATCGCTCTCTGTCGCTCCCATGCCTTTCTAGCTGTCGGGGCTCCTGTTACCGTGCAAGGGTCGGCTGGGGCCATGCAGGGGATTTTTCGACAAGATGAGTGACGCATCGCTGACCGAACCAAACCCGGTCACAGAGAGTTATCACGAGCTTCACCGCGCCCTTGGCCCTGTCAGTCTCATCATGATCGGTATCGGCTCGATCATCGGCGCCGGAATTTTTGTCATCGCCGGAACGGCGGCCGCAGAACATGCCGGTCCTTCGGTCGTTATCTCATTCATCATCGCGGCCATGGGCTGCTTGTTCGCCGGGCTCTGTTACGCCGAATTCGCTTCCATGATACCGGAATCTGGCAGCGCCTATACTTATGCCTACGCGACGATGGGCAGGCTGATGGCATGGTTCATCGGTTGGAACATGGTGCTGGAGTACCTTGTCTCGGCATCGACCGTGTCGGTCGGATGGTCGGGATATTTTCTGAATTTCCTGAAGGGCTTCGGAATTTCGTTTCCGGCCGAATGGGCAAATGCGCCGGTCTCCGGCACGAGCTTTAGTTCGATACATCTCAGCGGCGCTGTCATGAATTTTCCCGCCGTCGCGCTCATCGTCGTGCTCACTGTGTTTCTTGTTGTCGGCGTCAGCAAGTCCGCTCGCGTCAATGCGCTGATGGTGATGATCAAGACTGCTATCGTAATACTCGTCATCGTGCTTGGTCTGCCGTTCGTGCACGCCGCCAATCTGCATCCTTTCATACCGCCAAACACTGGCACGTTTGGAAAGTTCGGCATCAGCGGAATCTTTGCTGCATCGGGCATGATCTTCTTTGCCTATATCGGGTTCGAAGCGGTTTCCGTTGCCGCATTGGAAGCGAAAAATCCGCGCCGGGATCTTCCGATCGGCATTCTGGGTTCGCTCGCGATCTGCACTGTTCTCTATATCGGGATGGCAGTCGTGCTTACCGGCATCACCGATTGGCGCACGCTCGACGTGGCAAATCCCGTTTCATTCGCGATCGGCAAAATTCACAGCCTTGGCTGGTTGGTGCCGCTGATCGACATCGGCGCAATGGTCGGCCTGGCATCAGTGGTCTTCGTGTCGCTCTACGGACAGTCGCGTGTGTTTTATTCGATGGCGCGCGACGGCTTTCTGCCCCCGACTTTTTCCAAGGTTCACGCCCGTTTCCGTACGCCGCATCGCGGCACACTCATCACCGGAGCTTTCGCAGCACTTCTCGCCGCCGTATTTCCGCTGGACATCCTGGCAGAGCTTGTCTCTGTCGGAACGCTGCTGGCGTTCATCGCTGTGTGCGCAGGCATCATGATCCTGAGGATAACAACGCCCAAGGCACGGCGCACATTCCGCACGCCTGCCGTCTGGTTCGTTGCGCCGGCTGGCGTCGTCACCTGCGTCGTGATGATGGCGAGCCTGTTCCGCTCCTCGCCAGATACCGGCAGCCGGCTGGTGCTTTGGACCGCGCTCGGGCTCCTCATCTACTTCGTCTATGGCGTTTGGCACGCCGCGCCTTCCAAGTGGAAGATCGCGAACGAGGAGTAACTGTTAGCCGTGTTGGCTACTGCGCTGGCTGGCGCACTGCACCGGCGTCACCTTGAGGTTCCGGCACCATCTCCGGATTGCCCATATTGACCTCAAGTATCGA
Organism: uncultured Alphaproteobacteria bacterium; assembly: GCA_963741725.1. GTDB lineage: Bacteria > Pseudomonadota > Alphaproteobacteria > Micropepsales > Micropepsaceae > Rhizomicrobium. The sequence goes on from CAVUJC010000005.1 coordinate 143,332, forward strand.
GCGAAGAGGCCGGTCGAACGCCCAGGTCACAACGGCCGCCACCAGGCCCAGCCCTGCGCAGAGCAGGAAGAACGAAACTTTGTCCATCGTGCTGAAGAAGATGCCGATATAGCCCTCCAGCAAGTTGCCCGTGAAGCTCGTGATGAACCATAGGCCCATCATCGCCGAAAGAATTTGAGCCGGGGCAACCCGAGCGACCAAAGCCAACCCGATGGGCGACAGGTAAAGCTCACCAAGCGTAATCACGGTGAAGAACGCGAACAGCCACAGCCAGCTCGCATGTCCTGTCGGGCCGGTGACATAGGCCGCGACGGCCATGACCACGTAGGAAAGCGCCAGCAGCAAATTTCCCAACGCCATCTTGATGACTGTGCGGGGCTCCTTGCCGCGCTTGGCCTGGGCTCCCCAGAGCCAGACTATGAGCGGAGTGAAGGCGAAGATCATGAACGGATTGAATGACTGGAACCAGGTGACATCGATCTGCCAATCGATAATCCCCGGAATGAGACGGCGGTCGGTGAAGTTCGCGGCCCACAGGTTGATGGTGTTGCCCTGCTGCTCATAGGTCGCCCAAAACAGGGTCGTGGGTATGCAAAGCAGGATCAGCGCAATGACGGCTTTCCAGTCGCTAGCCGTCAGCGGCTTTTTCACTTCGGTTTCTGACTTGACCTTTGCGATGCGGTCAGGGGGCAGAGTGCGCAGGGCGAAGATGTAAATGAATTGACCGATAATCATGCCTATGCCGGCGGCAAAGAAACCCCACTTCCAGTCCACATGCTCGCCAAGCGTCCCGCAAACCAACGGCGAGAAGAACGCGCCGACGTTGATTCCGACATAAAAAATCGAATAGGCGCGATCGATGCGGCTGTCTCCGGCTTTGTAGAGGTTCCCGACCTGGGTTGAAATATTGGGCTTGAAAAAGCCGTTGCCCAGGATGAGCAGGAACAGACCAATGAAGAGGAGGCTCGGCGACATCAGCGTGAATTCCGCGATCGCCATCGTAATGCCGCCCACAATCACACTGCGGCGTTGGCCGAGCCAGCGGTCCGCAATGATGCCGCCAAAGAACGGCGTCAGATACACAAAGCCGGTGTAGAAGCCGTAGATCAGCGAGGCGAATTGCGGTTGGAAGGTTTTGTCGACCACTGCGCCGGTGTCGAGTTGCCCGAACAGCGACTCGCAAAGACTGTGCAGAAGTTGATATCCCGCGACGCCGTCAAAATTTCCCGGGGCGAACAGGAACTTGGTGAGATAAAGCACGAGCAGCGCCCGCATGCCGTAGTAGGAAAAGCGCTCCCACATCTCGGTTGTGAAGAGCCAGGTCAACCCGCGCGGGTGCCCGAACAATGTTTTCTCCGGCGTGGTGTCTGCCATGGCCATGCCAACTACTCCCGCTGATGCTTGGGGGAGTGTGCCGAAGGAATGGCGCTACGGCAATTCGATGTAGCGGTCTTCCCGGCTGTAGGGCACAAACCCGAGGCGCTGGTAGAGCGGCAGCGCGCGCGGATGATCCAGCGTACACGTATTCACTAACAGCTTCGTGATGGGATGCGCCCAGGCATTCGCGCAGGCGTGATAGAGAAAGAAATATCCGAGTCGTTTCCCAACCGCTTCCGGCATCAATCCGAAATAGGCGAGTTGGCCGATTCCATCTTCGCGCATGTCGAGTTCTGCCAGTCCCGCCGGATTTCCGTCCGTGTAGAGAACGTAAAGCTCTTCCTTGGGATCCTGGATGATCGTGGCAAGGGCGTCATCGGTAAGTTTACGGCGGTCAACCCAATAGTAGGCGTCTCCAACCGTGTCGTAGAGATAACGATAGAAATGAACGGGTGGGTTTACCGCCCGCATGATGGCGATCTTGCCGCGAGGCGTCGGCGGCGGAAGCGCCGACAGCTTGTTGGCCATCTCCAAAAAGGTGACGACCATTGGAATACGGCGCTTTTGGTCGTCGGTCATCGTCAGCCCGTTAGAATCGGGGCATCGCTTGCACCCCATTCGGACCACGAGCCGTCATACAGCGATACATCCCGTGCTCCGGCAACCGTCAGAGCCAGCATCTCAATGGCAGCGGTGATGCCCGAGCCGCAGGTCGTGATTGTCGGACGATGCAGGTCGACCCCGTGGGCCTCGAAAACCTTCACGAGATCGTCGCGCGATTTCAGCGTGCCGCTCGGATTGGTGAGTTCAGTGTACGGAACATTCAAACTGCCGGGAATGTGTCCGCCGCGCGTTCCGGGCCTCGGTTCCGGTTCGATCGCCTTGAAGCGCGGAATGCCGCGCGCGTCGATCACCTGGTAGTGCTTGGTCTGAAGGTTTTCCTTCATCTGGACAAAATCTTTCACGATGGCGTGGTCCTGGCGCGCCGTGAAATGCCTCGCAAAGGGTGAGGCGCTCATGTCTTCGAGCGGCCGTCCTTCGTTACGCCACTTGGGCAATCCGCCGTCGAGCACGACGACATCCTTGTGCCCCATGGCGCGCAACATCCACCACGCGCGCGGCGAGGAATAGACGCCGGCGCTGTCGTAGACGACGATCAGATTGCCGTCGCCAAGTCCAAGCTTGCGCATCCGGCTCGCAAATTTTGTGGCAGGCGCGAGCATGTGGGGCAGGGGATTGTTCTCGTCCGACAAATCATCGATATCGAAGAAAATCGCGCGAGGAATGTGTGCTGCCGCGTATTCGGCGCGCGGATCGCGATTGGCCTGCGGCAAGTACCAGGACGCGTCGGCGACGCGTACGTCCGGTGCGTTGATGCGGCCCGCGAGCCACTCGGTCGTAACAAGGGGCGAATCCATGGTCATTTTTCGAAGGGTACACTGATTGGACGATTTTCGGACGCCAGCCATCCTGGTACGGGCAGTCCCTTCGTCCGCAGAAATTCCGGATTGAACAGCTTGCTCTGATAGCGCGTACCGTAATCACCGAGCACCGTAACGACCGTGTGACCCTTGCCCATTTCCTTCGCCATCCTGATGGCACCGGCAATGTTGATGCCTGTCGAGCCTCCCATGCACAAGCCTTCATGCTCGAGAAGATCAAAAATAATCGGCAAAGCCTCTTCGTCAGAGATTTCGTAGGCGTCATCGATCGGCGCGCCCTGCAAATTCGCGGTCACGCGGCCCTGACCGATTCCCTCGGTGATCGAGCTGCCGTGCGCGCGAAGTTCACCGGTCTTGACCCACGAATAGATGGACGCGCCGAGCGGATCGGCTGCTGCGATTTTTATCTTCGTGTTGTGATCCTTCAACGCGATTCCGACGCCGGCGAGCGTGCCACCCGTGCCGACGGCACAGGTGAAACCGTCCAGGCGACCATTGGTTTGATGCCAGATTTCCGGACCTGTACCTTCGACATGGGCTTGTCGATTGGCGACATTGTCGAACTGGTTTGCCCAGACCGCCCCGGTTTCTTCCGTCCGGGCCAATTGCTCAGCAATGCGGCCGGAGATCTTCACATAGTTGTTGGGGTCCTTGTAGGGAACTGCTGGCACTTCGATCAGATGTGCCCCGAGGAGGCGCAAGGCGTCTTTCTTCTCCTGGCTTTGCGTTTCCGGAATGACGATGACCGTGCGAAAGCCAAGCGCGTTGCCGACGACAGCCAACCCGATGCCGGTATTTCCGGCAGTGCCCTCGACGATCACACCTCCGGGCTTGAGCGTTCCGCGGCGTATCGCGTCACGAATGATGAAGAGCGCGGCACGATCCTTGACAGACTGTCCCGGATTCATGAACTCGGCCTTGCCGAGGATTTCGCAACCGGTGAGTTCGCTGGCACGGTTGAGCCGGATCAGAGGCGTGTTTCCGATCGCTTCAACCACGTCTTTTTTTATGTTCATTGGCCGGTATTGTTCAAAGGCCAAATCAACCTAATGGGCCCGAAAGCCGCCTTCAAGGCGGCGAAAGCGCCTTATAGGCATCGATCGCCCGCTTGCGCGCACTCGCAAGGTCAAGAATCGGTTCGGGATAGGATGTGACCGTGCTTCGCATCTCTGGCGGTGCCAGCCATGGCTTATGGATGAATTTGCTCGGCAGATGCGCGAGTTCTGGCACCCACTGGCGGACATAGTCGCCGTCTGGGTCGAACTTCTCGCCCTGCAGCACCGGATTGAATATCCGAAAAAATGGCGCCGCGTCGGTTCCACATCCGGCTACCCACTGCCAACTGGCTGAGTTGCTGGCGAGATCAGCGTCAACAAGCGTATCCCAGAACCACTCTGCGCCACGTCGCCAGTCGATGCCGATCTGCTTCACAAGAAACGACGCGGCGATCATGCGCACCCGGTTGTGCATCCAGCCAGTTGTCCACAATTCGCGCATGCCAGCATCGACGATTGGAAAGCCGGTGCGGCCGTGGGTCCATGCGGCCAAACCGGCATCGTCCGTTGACCAAGGGAAATTGGCGAACTTCGCATCGAGCGGTTCTGCGATCATTTTCGGATTGTGGAAGAGCAGGTGATAAGAAAATTCGCGCCAGCCGATTTCCGACAGGAATTTGTCACCGTCCGGCGACGGGGGCCTGCTCGTGACGGCGTGCCAGATCTGCCGTGCTGAAATTTCACCGAAGTGCAGGTGCGGAGATAGCCGCGAGGTTCCCGCAGTAGAAGGTTCATCGCGCGACGCCGCATATTGGGTCAGACGCCCCAGAAAATCGGCGAGCCGGAATTGCGCGCTTGGCTCTCCGGGCTGCCACGCGGCTCGCAGGCCACCTGACCAGTCAGGTTTCTTCGGCAACAAGCCCCAGTCTTCCAAATGGTCGCTCACCGCGTCGCAGCCGCCCGCCAGCATCCTGCTCGGAGGAGGCAGAGGCGCTGAAGGGTGCCATGCGCCGTATCCCGCGCGCCAGAATGGCGTGAACACCTTGAAGGGCGTCCCGGAGATCGTCTTGACCTCCCAAGGCTCACGAAGCAGCAGGCCGTTGAAGCTCTCGGCCACCATCCCGGTTTGTGCCAGGGCCGCCTTCAATCTTTGATCGCGCTGGATTGCTGCGGGTTCGTAGCACCGGTTCCAATAGACCGCGCGCGATCCGGTTTCTCTCGCGAGAGCTGGGATGACCACTTCGGCGCTCCCCCGACGCAGAAGTAGTCTTCCACCGATCTCTTCAAGACCATCGGCAAGTGACTGTAAACTTTGGTGAAGCCACCAGCGCGATGCCCCGCCGAGCCGCCACCGACCAAGACTTTCATCGTCTAGAATGTAGACGCAAGTCACCGGTTTTCCGGTCGCGATCGAAGCGATAAGGGCGGGATTATCCGCCAGACGAAGGTCCTGTCGGAACCAGCAAATTACGGGCCTCATGGCCGGATTACGGAAACGCAGAAACTTTGGATCAACCCTCAAAGTGGTTCCGTAAACGTATTGGCGAAAGCCGTCATGCCTCCTCTGCCTGAAATGCTCTGCCTGCGGAACCGGCGGCCGTGTATGGGAAACGCAGAACGTGAGGAAACACCGGATGTATGCGCTCTACTATTTTCCCGGCAACGCCAGCCTTATGCCGCACATGCTGCTGCGCGAAATCGGCGTCCCGTTCGAACTGCGGCTGGTTGATCGTGACAGCAATGCTCAGAAGAGTCCGGAATACCTAGCCCTGAACCCGACCGGACGTATCCCGGTCCTCGTTGATGACGGGCAGGCACTCTTCGAAACGGCGGCGATTTCGATGTACCTGGCGGATAGGCACCCCCAGGCCGCGCTCGCTCCGACGCTCGATTCGCCTGTGCGGGGCCAGTACTACAAATGGATGTTCCTTCTTTCGAACGCAGTGCAGACCGAATTTCGCGCCTGGTTCTATGCGCACGAATATGTCGCCGACCCGGCTTTCGTGGACTCTGTGAAGCAGGCGACAGCCGGGCGCCTGGGTCAGACTTTCGCGATGATCGGCAGGCATTTGGAGACGAACAGGTGGTTGCTCGGCGATCAGTTTTCGGCCGCCGATTTGTACTTGTTCATGCTCGTGCGCTGGGGCCGTGCCATGCCGTCACCGCCGCGCCTGATTCCCTCGCTGGCTGATCATGCCAGGCGTGTCTCGTCGCGACCTGCGGTGCGTGCGGCCATGGAGCACGAGGGCATCGCCGAGCCGTACGTCTGACGCAAGAATTCAGGCTGCAGCCTCCTGTGGTGTTGCCGGGTCGCGCAGCTCGTAGCCGCGTCCCCAGACCGTCTTGATGTAGTCCTGGGCGTCCGTGACCAGGCCGAGCTTCTTGCGCAGCTTGCAGACGAACACATCGATGATCTTTTCGTTGGGTTCATCCATGCCGCCATAGAGCTGATTGAGGATGACTTCCTTGGTCAACGTCATGCCTTTTCGCAGCGACAAAAGCTCGAGCACTTCGTATTCCTTCGTCGTCAACCCGATCTGTTCGCCGTCAACAGCGACAGTCTTGGCGTCGAGGTCGACGCTGATTTTTCCGGTCGTGATGATGGATTTGGTGTGAAGACGCGAGCGACGCAGGACCGCGCGCACGCGAGCGACGAGCTCGTCACGATGAAACGGCTTGGTGAGATAGTCGTCCGCACCCAGTTTCAGAGCTTCCACTTTTGTTTCCTGAGAGGCATTGCCAGACAGCACCAGGACAGGCGTTTCGACGCCACACGTTCGCAGGATGCGCAGAACGTCGATCCCGGTCATGTCGGGAAGCTGCAGGTCAAGCAGGATGATGTCGTAGAGATTCTGCTTCGCCTGTCGTTCACCTTCTTCGCCAAGCGCAGCCGTCGTGACGCTGAACCGCTCGAGTTCCAGCATGCGCTGAATGCTTTGGGCGACCACGCCGTCATCTTCGATGAGTAGTACTTGCATCTGATCTGCTCCTGCGTTTCCCGAACCGAAGGAAAATCGTGGAGGGAAACATGACTGCAAGGCGGTGAGGCCGATATTGGGAGAGTCCCATAGGCAGTTCGCGAAACGGACGATTTCCGGTCTATTTTGAGGATTACGTATAATTGCTTAGGTCAAATACCGAACTGTCGGTCCATGTCGCTGCATGAGACCGTCGAGTTAGACGAGTCAGCGAATGGCGGGCAAAGCGCACTCAATCGCGCCTGCAGAGACAAATCTGGAGAATTTCCGATGACCTTGAACGTCTGCCTCATCGCGAGCGATCCGCACCATGAAAATAGCCTCAGCGCAACGCTTTCCAAGACGGGACTCGCGGTATGGACATCACGATCTGTCGACGAGTTTTGCGCCAACGTCGCTCGCCCTGGCACGCTGTGTATCGTCGTAGCTATGCCTGGTCACTCCGGACTGGAAATGGTTGAAAAACTTCGCGCGCTGCACGTCGAAACGCCGGCACTGCTGATTGTCGATACCGCGGAGGCTGTCCCGGCAAAGCGGCTCGCGGACGCGAGCGTTCTCGACCTAATCACTCAACCGGCTACGCCGCGCGATCTCTTGAGCTGGATCGAGTGTGTTTGCGTCACGCGCTTGGTTCTGACGCGCCAGCGCCTGCTTCGTGCTGAAGCGCGGCGTCAGCGTCACGAAGACTGCGCTTTGAGTCAGGTCGCCTGACCGCCAGTTCTTTCGGCAACTTCCAAATTGATCGTTAGGGGCGGCTAAGCGCCGGCCATGCCGAGCGTATGCATCGTCTCGAGCCAGCGCATTCTCTGATCCGGCGAAATCGCATTGACGCAGCCGATGAAGGTGGGCGTCTCCATCTTCACTCCCGGAAGAGAGAGTTGAGGCATGTTCGGCCTCGACGTGCATTTGGCGTCATACATCGTGCGATGCGCGAAAGCGGGCATTTCCATCGTCACGATCGTGCGGGCAGTTGGTGTCGCATGCTCCGAAGTATTGCGTCGGAAGGCTCGGCTGCGTGCGGCTTCTGCCATCAATTGCTGCAACGGCAACGGGGCCTGATCTAGCCAAAGCGGAAATGCGATCGTGAGATGCCCCGCCCAGCGGATAAGCTCCACGGCCGCTTCCACTTCTTTCGCGATCATCTCCGGTTTCGCGTGGGGCCGAGCCAATGGGAGGACAAGCTGCCCAACATCGAGTTGGCGGATGGTGCGAGCCGATGATTGTGCGCCGCATGTGTAAGCGTCGCAGAGCGCGGCGCAAAACCGCTCCGGCCGAGGATCCGGATGGCCATTGATGACCAGTACATTGCGAGGCAGCGCGCCCACCGCAGGCGCGCGGCGTGGCGCGATCCTCTTGCAGACGCTCGACAGCGACGAGCCGAGTGCCTGGCCGATGGTCGAGAAAGCGTTGGTCCTGGATGAAGGCACAAACAGGCGATCTGTTGCATCAAGCTGCATGGTGGTTTGACTCGCTGAGAAGGGCCTGGAAGCGTTCGATATCGGTGACATCGCGGAATGCAATGAGTGTCGCGCCATTGGGCAGTCGAGCCGGAGCCAGTGCGATGATGCGGCCGTCAGGACGTGAAACATTTCCCCATTCACTGTAGCGCTCCGGGTTTTGCGATGTAACGGCCGACGCGACGATGTCCCAGACGCTGTCCCGGCCGATGCGTGCGACACAGAGTGCGGCGACCTTTGTGAAGTGCGGCTCATTCTCCAACTCTTCGCTGGTCAGGTGCCAGAGCTTGGCAAAGGCGCGATTGGACTGTGTCAGTCGCCCGTCCGGCTCGAAGATTGCCACCGGGTCTTCAATCGTATCTAGCGTAGCTTTCTGTACGGCCTGGAGAGACGCAATCGTTGCCTTCAACTGCAGCGGTTCGCTGACGTCCTCATAGGTGAAGAACAATCCCCCGAGCAGATGCGGTTCAGCCACGACTCGCAGGCTGCGGCCGTTCGGCATGTGCCAATAATCCTCGTGGTGCTTTCCGCCATCTTCGAACTGCTCGAGGTTCTGCTTTTTCCAGGCGGCAAAGTCGCGCTGTTCGGGCAGAAGACGCGACTCGCGAAGCCGATCAAGGATTTCTCCCAGTGTCGGATGCGTGTCTAGCCAATCCTGCGGAAAACTCCACATGCGCGCGTAGAAGCTGTTGTTGCTTATCAGCTTTTGATCGGCTCCGAATACGGCGATGGCGGTCGTGATCTTGTCGAGCATGTCGGCGCCGGCGTCTGCATAGATCTGCATCTTGGCTTCCGTCCGCACAGTGTCTGTAACGTCGATAGCGGATATCGCGATCGTCTCATCCGGCAGGCGCGAGAGATTCATCGTCAAGGCGCGCCGTTCGTCTGCGGCGGTCATGTAACGCCTGGCATCAACAATGTCAGCTCCGTCACGCACCGCGTTCACGAGTTCACTTTCGGAGCGCTCAAGCATGGCATTTTTCCGGACGGCATCCTGTAAGCTGCTAGCGCCTACGAGTGACAGGAATGTCGCGTTGCCCCAGCGCAGCTGCATGTCGGATCCACGGATCCAGACCGGAATATGAAGCGCGTCCATCGCTGCGCGGTAATCAATGTCGGCATCGCACGCCGACAGTTCGTTTAGGTAAACAATGCCGTGGTTCCGAACGCGACGTGCGCGAATGCCGGTTCTGCCGCCCATCGCATTGCTGACGGATAGCTCGAAGGGCGTACCGTCCTTGAGAAGAGTATCGAGAGACGCTGCGAGAAGCGCAGCATCGCGGCCGGTCAAACCGCTTTCGAGCATGCTGGCGCCCGCACCGTAACTGATCGGGCGGGGAAGAGTCTCACCCAGAATAACGACCGACTGCCGGGAGTCGGCGATCACCGCGTCGCGCAGTGCCAACTCGCATAAAAGGTGTTGCTTTTCTCTGTTTGCGTCGATCTTGAAGTTTCCCAACCGTGCGCGCATCCACGCTGCGGAACAGCTGCAAAGTAATCCGATCAGCGCGGTCGATACGGCGAAAGCGGCGACAGTGAAGTCACTATTCGCCGGCTGGCGATGACCGGCGTAAGCGAGAACTGGCATGAATGCATGAGAGAGCCACAAAAGCGGGGAGGCGAGGAAGCTGACAAATAGAGCGAGCGCGTGCATGTTCGTGCTCCGTCACTGAGCCGTCGAGAGCGCGCGCAGCGCCCGAAGGTCGTTGAGGATCAATTGATGGGAATTCGGCACCGTAATGACGCGTGCGTCGCGTAGCGCCGCGATCGCGCGGCACACTGTCTCGATCGTCATTCCAAGATGGTCGGCAATATCGAGTTGGCCCATCGCAAGATCGAGCCTCTCGCCCGCCGTGACGTCTGTCCGGTCGGCGAGCCTGAGAAGGAACGACGCCAGGCGCTGTTTTGCCGTCTGACAGCCGAGAACGAACAATTGCTGCTGCGTTGCAAGAAGAGTCCTGGTCAGGAGTGAGACCAATTGCGCACGTACGGCAGGAGTCGATGACGTCAACCGTTCAAAGCTTGTGCGCGTATAGGCGGTTAAGGTGGCCGGCGTAACCGCTTCGGCGCTGTAGGGGTGTTCGGCGAATTCCCCGAAACCGATGAGCTCGCCGGGCAGGACGAAGTCTGCAATATGTCGCGCACCGTTCGGTGCATGGCGGCAGACGCGCACCATGCCGCTGATGACGCGATAGACGCGTTTGGCAGGCTCGCCTTCGAGAAAAATCGTCTCGTTGCGGTCGAAGTGCTGCCGCGTGCTGAAGGGCTGCAACTGACGCAGGTGGAAACCCAGTGACGTAGAGGCCGGACTTTCGTCACTTGCGGAAATCCCCGTCTGCTGAACGAAGTGAGTCATGGACGGGCGTTGTGTCTGTTCGCGCGCCACGCTGAGTGTCATCGGCATTTTGCTTTCCCACTGTTGCGATGCGTTCTGCATCTGTCGGAAAGCTTCGTTAATCCTTGTACGAATCAACAGCCGGGAAATCTCCCTACGCATATTCGCGTGCGGGGAGTTCGGAGAACTACTTAGAACCGAGAATTTCCGCAACGCACGTTTCAATCGCAGCACGTGAGTTCCCCTACGCTCTGCAGCGGAACTCGTCATGCGCCGGCCAAGCTGTTGGTCTCGATCGTTAAGCGCGTGCCGACGAGCGTTCGAATACGCAATGCCGTTTTGACATTTGGCAATGCCGCCTAGCGCCGGGGATGGCTCTATCGCGCATCGGTTTGCAGTACGCGGACCAGTTGAACGGAGCGCACGAAGAATGTCTGAACCCGGTTTAAATCATCCTCAGTATTTTCAGATTGGACGACTCAACTCGACGCGTTGTGTTGCGCGGGTGGCGAGGCGAACGAGTTTTGGACAACTGAGGACAGCGTCGACAGCCGGCAGAGTTCGACGAGGTACGAAGAACACAGTCCTTTCAGCCTGGCGTTCGCTCGAATTGGGTACCAATCACATTTCGAGCTTTGGCGTTTGGAGAATCGGCAGCAGGCGCTGCGTTCGCCGCATCAACCGTAGCGGTGAGACACGCTGGCAAAAGGCGCGCCGAGTCGTGACGCATTGCAAATCGCTAGGCGTCGAACTTCGGCCCGCCGGCCGCTGAATGCGTATGTCTGGACGAACTGGAAATGCTCTTGCGCGCTCCGATCGGGTATTGATATCGGCTCTTGTAGTGATCCTTGTTGTAATCAGCACGACCGTCGGCGCGTCGATGATGCCAGGCTCGGGTCAGGAACTTCTGCGCACTGTCTGGATCGACCGATCCGTCGTCAAGTTGGTGCCGATCCCGCCGGGACCGTCGGCGGTTAACGCCACCCAAGCCGGTCGCGAAGAAATACTGTCGGGGCTCCTGACGGAGCATCGCTGCCTCGCTGAAGCTTTGTACTTCGAAGCGCGGGGAGAGGGCACCGAGGGCGAGAAGGCCGTCGCCGAGGTCGTTTTCCACCGCATGGCAAACGGCAACTATGGCAACTCGATTTGTGCGGTGGTCTATGAAGGCGTCAACCGCGCGCAGTGCCAATTTTCATTTGCATGTGACGGTTCGCGCCTGCGTCCGAAGTCGGAGACCGACTGGTACGAAGCGCAGCGGCTGGCAGCGCACATATTAACGGGCCAGGTGATGTTGAGAGATGAAACCGGTGGCGCGGTCAACTACCACGCCGTCTATGTTCGTCCCAGATGGGCGCGTGAATTCATCCGCACGGCGCAGATCGGAAATCACATCTTTTATCGGACGCAGGGCGTGAACGCAGCCGCTGCTTTGCTTGTGTTGCGCGGGTCGACCTGGTGAAAGCGCCAGCACTACTTTCTTGCCGGTGTGGCCAGGACACAAGCGTCCTTGATTTGCCGAACCAATTCGATTTCGTCGAATGGCTTGCGCAGCAGAGAGGCGGCACCCGCGCCATGCAGGCGTCCGACCAGGTGGTCACCATTTGCCGTCATCACAATCGTCGGGATTGAGACTTTGCGGCTGCGCAGGACTTCTAAGAGTTCAAGTCCCGTCATTCCCGGCATGTGCACGTCGAGCAGGAGGCAGTCGGCATTTCCGACTGCACCGCCGTCGAGATAGGCAGTGGCCGAACTCGAACAGTTCGACAGAAAATCCGAACAACTCGAGGAGCAGCTTGGTGGAGTCGCGAATGCTTGCGTCGTCATCGATGACTTGGATGGTATGGCGCTTGAACATGCTCACGATAACTATCTCGCCCCGGGACATTGCGAGTCCGTAGCGTAAGAGTGCGACGTTTGAGCCGAAATACGCAGAAATGCGTAACTGTCGCTGGATCCAGACTCGTTGGATTAGGGTCGGATGAGTCGGTCCGACCTTGGCCACGAGAGTGCGGCCAATCCGCAACACTCGGATGGCGTTCAATTTTCATTGATACGCATCAATGTTCGGGGCCTCCCCAACCCATACTTGAAATTCGAAACTTTCGAGGCGATTTTCACATGCGTTTTTCAAAATTCTTGATGAGTGCGGCCGCCGTTCTTGCCCTAACCACACCGGCGCTGGCTGATCCGGGAGACATCCTCGTCCGCATTCGCGGCGTGGCCGTCGTGCCGGACGTGACCGACAACTTTGCTCCGATCAAGGTCTCTGCTGACAGTCAAATCGTCCCCGAAATCGACGGAACATACTTTCTGACGAACAACATCGCGGTCGAACTTATTGCCGCGACAACCAAGCACATTGTCCGCGAAACCGGCATTCCCGGAATTCCGACCAACTCGATGCTCGGTTCCGTATGGCTGCTCCCCCCGACATTGACGGTGCAATATCACTTCGCGCCGCAGGGCACGAGCTTCCGTCCCTATGTTGGAGCGGGCGTGAACTACACGTTCATGTATAGCGCTTCTGATTCTGGTGCTCTTTCACCGGCGCATCTGAGTTATGGCGACAATTTCGGCTATGCAATTCAGGCCGGTGCGGACATTCCGATCGGCACACAGGGATTTTTCCTGAACGTCGATCTGAAGAAGATCTTCTTGTCGACAACCGTGAAGCTTGCTGGTTCGAAGTTGGGTAGCGCGAATCTCGACCCGTGGCTGATCGGCGTCGGGATCGGCGTGAAGCTCTGAACTGAGACGCAGTCGAGAGTTCTGCTGTCGCCTCGTGAACAGTAAATTCGAGTATCCGGCCGTCCGACAAGCCGTTGCGTCGGACGGTCGGGCGCCTGCCCGAAAAAAGTGTGACTTGTTCCTGCCCGCGTGTTGACGGTCAATGTTTGCGTGTCGAGTTGGTTGGTGAGGCTGGCGATCCCTACGTGCCGTGCTGTGCTTTGATCCTGTCGCTGCTTGCCCAGCCATTGTTGGCTGTCCCTGGCGTGCGCCACTTTCTTGCTCGGTTGATCCCGGAGGACCGTAGTTGTTGCGAACCATACGGCGAGGCGTCAGCTCGCTCATTTCTCGTCCGCAGCCGCATTCTCGTGCCACTTCTCGCGCTGGAACTGTTTTTGTTCAGCATAGGCACGGCTGGAGCAGTTGAAATCTTCTCGAGTCCTTCAGTGTCAAATTCCGTACTTCAAATCCCGATCTGCTCAGTTGCGTTACACCGCGCTCTGGCCGTTTTTCGTCAACATTGACACAGGTCAACATGAACATCTCGCAGATGCGAAAAGGTGCGTTCAAACTCAAAAAGCGCCACGCGTGGGAGGGGAAATGCACTCTGCAACCGGGAACCGAGCAGCAGCTTGCCGGAGGGTGGCTGGCCTATTGCGCGCGGGCTCACGATGTCGAACGCGAAGAACATTCTGAGCGCGTAGCGAATGACGACGACAAGAAAAACCTGACCGAGGGACGCAGCCTTGCAAACCGCGACTGAAAATCCAATTCGTCTGGACCTCATCGTAGTTCCAGTTTTGATGCTGTTCGGGATCGGGGCCTCGCTCTTTGAAGCGATCAAGTCTCCGGACCCGCTCATGGTGATCCAGGCCTGGACGTTCCTGGCTTGCATGATCGCCATTTCGGCATTTCTGCTGCGCCGTTATGGCGGCGGCGTTCCGGCCGAAGAGCGTGGCACCTATGTCAACGATGTGGTCAAGGCCGGCGTTATCGCGTCACTGTTCTGGGGCGTAGCCGGGATGCTCGTGGGCTTGATTATCGCCCTTCAGCTCGCGTTTCCGCATATCTTCTATTTCTCCGATTTTCCGTTTACGAATTTCGGCCGACTGCGGCCGTTGCACACATCAGCAGTGGTGTTCGCATTCGGCGGAAACGTCCTGATCTCGACGTCCTTCTATATCGTCCAACGTACCTGCCACGCCCGCCTCGCCGGCGGCGCGTTCGCTTGGTTCGTGTTCTGGGGCTACCAGACGTTCATCATCCTGGCGGGAACCGGCTATCTTCTCGGCATTACGCAGGGCCGCGAATATGCCGAACCGGAGTGGTACGCCGATCTGTGGCTGACAGTCGTCTGGGTCACCTATCTGCTTGTGTTTCTAGGGACGATCTGGAAGCGGCGCGAAAAACACATCTACGTCGCGAACTGGTTCTTCCTCGCCTTCATTGTCACGATTGCGATGCTTCACATCGTGAACAATCTCGCCATGCCGGTTTCATTCCTGCAGACCAAGAGCTATTCGCTGTTCTCGGGCGTGCAGGATGCGCTGACGCAGTGGTGGTACGGCCACAACGCGGTCGGTTTCTTTCTGACGGCCGGCTTCCTTGCGATCATGTACTACTTCATTCCGAAGCGTGCTAACCGGCCAGTCTATTCCTATCGCCTGTCAATCGTTCACTTCTGGACGTTGATCTTCATCTACATCTGGGCGGGCCCGCATCATCTGCTCTACACCGCGCTGCCCGAATGGACGCAGACACTCGGCATGACGTTTTCCGTCATCCTGTGGATGCCGTCCTGGGGTGGCATGATCAACGGCCTGATGACGCTGTCGGGTGCATGGGACAAGCTGCGCACCGATCCCGTTCTGCGCATGCTCGTGGCGTCGGTCGCATTCTACGGCATGTCGACCTTCGAAGGCCCGGTCATGTCGATCAAGACCGTCAACGCGCTTTCTCACTATACCGACTGGACGATCGGGCACGTTCATTCCGGTGCGCTCGGTTGGGTCGGTTTCGTCAGCTTCGGCGCCATCTACTGCCTCGTGCCATGGCTGTGGAAGCGCCCGAATCTCTACTCGAACCGTCTTGTCGAGTGGCACTTCTGGGTCTCGACGCTCGGCATCGTCTTCTACATCACCTCGATGTGGGTGGCCGGCATCATGCAGGGCCTGATGTGGCGCGCCTATAACGACTTCGGCTTCCTCGAATATTCGTTCGTCGAAACCGTCGCCGCGATGCATCCCTACTACATCATCCGCGCCTTTGGTGGGTTCCTCTATCTCGCCGGTACGCTGATCATGGTCTACAATGTTTGGCGGACAATCCGCGGCGACGTCTCCGTCACCGAGGAACACGGCACCCCAGACGCAACTCTTACCGTTCAGGGGGCGTGAGATGAATCACACTACGCTTGAGCGCAACTCCATCCTCTTGGTGGTCTGCATCCTGATCGTCGTTGCGATCGGCGGACTCGTCGAAGTTGCGCCGCTGTTCTTTGTCGAGAGCACGATCGAAAAAGTGCAGGGCATGCGACCCTACACGCCACTCGAACTTGAAGGGCGCAACATCTATGTGCGTGAAGGCTGCTACCTTTGCCACAGCCAGATGATCCGTCCGTTGCGCGACGAAGTGGAACGCTATGGCCATTACAGCCTGGCAGCCGAAAGCATGTATGACCATCCCTTCCAGTGGGGATCAAAGCGCATCGGCCCGGATCTTTCGCGCGTTGGCGGCAAGTACTCGGACGAATGGCACCGCGCGCACTTCAACGATCCGCGCTCGGTGGTACCGGAGTTTGTGATGCCGCCTTATGCGTTCCTGGCCAAGACGCCGCTCGACTATCGGGACATCCAGGACATCTTGATCGCCAATCGCACTGTCGGAGTTCCCTATACCAAGGAGATGATCGACAACGCCAAGGCCGATCTGGAAGCGCAGGCCAATCCGGACTCCGACGATGCCGCCAAACTGGCGAAGCGCTATCCCAAGGCGCAGATCCGCGACTTTGACGGCAATCCGCAGATGATCAGCGAGGCGGATGCGCTGATCGCCTACATGCAGATGCTCGGCACGTTGGTCGACTTCTCGACCTACAAGGCAGATGCGCCAGAGAACAAGAGATAAGCCATGGACGGGATCACGTACGAACAGGTTCTTGCCTTCTCCCAGAGCTGGGGTTCGGTCTACTTCATGGTCCTGTTTGCGGCTGTGTGCGCATACGCGCTGTGGCCGTCGAACAAGAAGGCCTTCAGCGACGCCGCCAACATTCCACTTGAAGACGATGAGGTATCGCCGTGAGCGATAAGGAAACAGACACCCATTCCGGCACCGAGACCACGGGTCATGAGTGGGACGGCATCAAGGAACTGAACACACCGCTGCCGCGCTGGTGGCTGGTGATCTTCTATGGCTGCATAGCCTGGGCTTTCGCCTACTGGGTGCTCATGCCGTCATGGCCATTGTTGAACGGCTACACGCACGGCATTCTCAATCACTCGCAGCGCGAAGACGTCGCGGTCGCGGTTGGAGCTCTCAAGGCGCAGCGTCATGCCAACGAGAGCCGTCTTGTCCACGCGACGCTGCAGCAAATTCAGAACGATGCCGATCTGCAGCAATTCGCGATGGCGGAAGGCCGTTCGCTGTTCGGCGACAACTGCGCGCCGTGCCACGGTTCCGGCGGCCAAGGCGCGCACGGCTATCCCAACCTGAACGACGATGTGTGGCTGTGGGGCGGGAAGCTGGAGGACATCCAGCACACGATCACCGTCGGTGTGCGTTCGACGAGCCCCGATACAAGACAGTCGCAGATGCCAGCCTTTGGACGTGACAAGATTCTGACCGACGCTCAGATCGACGATCTGACCCAGTATGTCGTATCGATCTCGGGCAGGCCGGCAGACGCGGGAGCCGTAAAGCGCGCCACAAAGCTGTTCGCCGACAATTGCTCGGCGTGTCACGGCGCGGATGGACACGGAAACAGATCGATGGGAGCGCCGAACCTGACGGATGGCGAGTGGCTCTACGGGCCGACTCCAGCCGACATTCGCGATCAGATCTGGAACGGTCATGGTGGCGTCATGCCGACATGGGCTGGCCGGCTCACCCCCGAAGAGATAAAGTCTCTGGCAGTCTATGTGCATAGCCTCGGCGGCGGTGAATAGGCGAGGGCGCGGGCATTCGCGCAACATAAATGGATAGCATCAATCTGCTTGAGCGCGCTCAGGCCGCGGAAGACAGCGGTTATAAAAGCGATGCGCGAGCGACGAATTCGGCGGCGGCCCGCAAATCGTACCAGGCGCGCATACCGATCTATCCCAAGCGCGTTCACGGCACCTATCGAAAGGTGAAGTGGGCAATCATGGTGGTCACCCTTGCCATCTACTATCTCACACCCTGGATCCGGTGGGACCGCGGTCCAGGTGCGCCGAACCAGGCCATTCTGGTCGATGTCGTGCATGAGCGGCTCTATTTCTTCTTCGTCGAAATCTGGCCGCAGGAAGTCTACTACATCACCGGCCTGCTGATCCTTTCGGCGGTTGCTCTATTCCTCGTCACGGCTTTGTTCGGCCGTCTCTGGTGCGGCTACGCTTGTCCGCAAACCGTTTGGACCGACCTCTTCATCTGGGTCGAAACCCGCATCGAAGGTGATCGGAGCGCGCGGATACGTCTGGCAGCCCAGCCCTGGACCGCAAGCAAAGTCGCAAAGCGCGTCTCGAAACACGCTGTCTGGATCCTGATCGCAATCGCGACCGGCGGTGCATGGGTCTTCTATTTTGCGGACGCACCCACACTCCTTCAGCAGTTCCTGCACGGCCAGGCGCCGTTGGTGGCTACGGCTTCGGTCGGCATTCTGGCCTTCACGACCTATTCACTCGGCGGACTGATGCGCGAGCAGGTCTGCACCTATATGTGCCCGTGGCCGCGAATCCAGGCAGCGATGACGGACAATGAAGCCCTTGCCGTCACCTACCGCCGCGACCGCGGCGAGCCGCGCAAGCCGCACAAGAAGGGACAGCCCTGGTCCGCGACCAGTAACTGCATCGACTGCCACCAATGCGTCGCGGCCTGTCCGATGGGCATCGATATTCGCGACGGCACCCAGCTCGAATGCATCAATTGCGCACTGTGCATCGACGCGTGCGACGAGATCATGGACAAGGTCGGCCTGCCGCGCGGCCTGATCGCCTATGACACCGACGCCAACGTGGAGCGGCGCGTCAAGGGCGAGAAATCGCACTTCCAGTTCATTCGTCCACGGACGATCCTCTACAGCGTCGTGATGGTGCTGGTGGGAAGCGTGATGCTCTACGGACTGTTCGCCAGATTCTCGATCGGCATCGACGCACTGAAGGATCGCAACCCGCAATTTGTGCGCCATGCCGACGGAGCTGTCCTGAACGGATACTCCGTCAAGCTTCTCAATCATGCGGACCGCACCCGCACGTTCCTGTTGTCCGTGACAGGCGCCAAACTTTCTTCGATCAAGGTGATCGGCGTTGCGGACGAGGTGATGCCGGTCCCGGTGCAGGTTGAGCCCGATCGGGTTCGCGCCGTGCGCGTTCTTCTGACGGTCGCGAAGAAAGACCTGAAATCGGGTGGCCAGCCTGTCGAGTTCCATCTGACTGACCCCGGAACGCATGAAACGGTTGTATCCCAATCAGTTTTTGTGAGCGGTGAGAATTGACATGACCCGAACCTGGACTGGCTACAACACACTGGTGACTTTTTTGGGAACGTTTGCCGTCGTGCTGGCGGTGAATGTGTTCTTCATGGTCAAGGCTTATTCGACGTTCCGCGGTGAAGACGAGCAGAAACCCTACATGCAAGGCGTCGAATACAATGAAACGCTGGAGCGTCGCGCGCTGCAGGCGCGTCTTGGCTGGACGGCCACGCTCGACGCAGCGCGGACGGGTGAGTCGGGCGTGCGTGTGGCAGTTTCACTCTCCGACCATGCCGGCGCACCGATAAACACTGTTTCGCTTTCGGCCTTGCTTAAGCACCCTTCCGACGAAGCAAAGGACCGCGTCATCACGCTGCATCGCGTTTCTTCCGGTGCCTATGAAGGCGATGCGGCGAATGTCTCGGCAGGATTGTGGGACCTCGTCGTTTCGGCCACGAATGCACCCGCAACGCCTTTTGAGGCGACACGCCGAATATGGATACGCTGACTCAAAAGCCCGCAAATGCCTTTTCGGCCAACACGGGCCCGAAGCGTCGCGATCGCACCTCACGCGGCACGACCGTCGAACTGCTTGTGCAGGGCGCACATTGCGCCAACTGCATCGCCAAGATCGAGAAGGGGCTCGCAAAGTTCGACGACGTCCGTGAGGTCCGCTTCAATCTGTCGACAGGCAAGCTGACGGTCCGCGGCGACAGCTTGCGGCCCGCTGCACTCGTGACGCGCGTCGAAGCGCTTGGTTACAAGGCATCTCCCTTCAAGCCGTCCGAAGCCGTGTCTGCGGACGAGGAAGGCGAGCGCTTTCTGCTTCGGTGTCTGGCAGTCGCTGGTTTCGGCGTCGCGTTTGTCGTTCCGCTGACCGATTCCACCCAGGCGGTATGGTTCGGCGTCGCCGACATGGGGCCAGCCACACGCGCCGTCATCAACTGGCTCGTCGCACTGGTCGCGTGTCCCACGGCGATCATCGCCTCGCGACCGTTCTTCCGTTCGGCTCTGCGCGGTCTTTCCGCCGGGCGCGCGAATATGGACGTTCCGATCAGTCTGGCGATCATCCTTTCGCTTGCGCTCAGCGTCTACCAATCCGTCCTGCACGGGAGCCAGACCTATTACGACGCGGCGGTCATGCTGACCTTCCTGCTTCTGATCGGCCGCTATCTGGATCTGCGCGTGAGACGCCGTGCCAGCGAGGCAGCTCGCCAGCTTGTGGCCATGCAGGCCGTCATGGTGCGGCGCCTGGACGACAAAGGCGCCATGCAGACCATCATGGCCGCCGATATCAGGCCGGGCGACCGCATCATTCTTGCGGCCGGCGAGCGGTCGCCGGTCGACGGCGTTGTGGATTGCGAGAGTGCCTTGATCGACACGTCGCTCGTGACCGGAGAGAGCGCGCCCGTTGCGCTAGCGCGGGGCCTGTCGCTGCATGCCGGATCGATCGTTCTGGACCGGCCGATTACCTTGCATGCGACCGCCGCGGTCGAGAACTCTCTCGTTGCCGACATCGCCCGACTGATTGAAGCCGGTCAACAGATCCGCAGCCGTTACGTGCGTCTCGCGGACAGGGCGGCGGCCGCATACGTGCCCACGGTCCACATCACAGCACTTGCGGTGTTCGTCGTTTGGCTGGTCTTCCTGCATGCTTCGTTCGCAACTGCGATCACGAATGCGATCGCGGTATTGATCGTGACATGTCCGTGCGCGCTGGGTCTCGCTGCGCCTGCCGTGCAGATCGTGGCCACAGGCGCGCTCTTCCGGCGTGGCATCATCGTCAAATCGGGAGATGCACTCGAGCGCCTCGCAGAAGCGGACGTAGCGGTCTTCGACAAAACCGGCACGCTCACAACGGACCGGCTGGAGCTGAGCAACCGCAACCGGGTTTCAGATTCCGACATCCAGGACGCGGCACTTCTGGCGCGCGCCAGCCGACACCCGCTGGCGCAGGCGATTGCGCGCGCTGCCGGAGCAGGGCCCGTGGCGGAAGGCATTCAGGAAGTCGAAGGCGCGGGGCTGGAAGCAACGATCGGGGGCGCGGTCGTGGCGGCTGGGCCGCGCCGACTGGGTCGGCGGCGCGATCGCGGAAGCGGCCTCGACGTCGCTTTGGCTGCGCAAGGGCAGCAGCGCACCGATCTGCTTTCTCTTCGAGGCGCCGCTGCGTCCTGCGGCACGTGAAACGCTTGCAGCGCTCGCAAAGCGGCACATCGTGCCGCGCATCTTGTCAGGCGACCGCAGCGATGCCGTGGCAGCCATTGGAAAGGAACTTGCGATCTCGAACTGGCAGTCGGGCGTTGGGCCGAAGGAAAAAGTCGATGTCCTGAACAGCCTGAAGTCCGAAGGCCGCCACGTCCTGATGGTTGGCGATGGCATCAACGACGCCGCTGCTCTTTCGCTCGCCCATGTCTCCATGTCGCCGGCATCGGCGAGCGACGCGGCGCAATCGGCCGCCGATATCGTGTTCAACGGCGCTTCGCTGGCTCCCGTAGTGTCGGCGGTTGACGTCGCGCGTCAGTCGCGACGCAGGGTGCTCGAGAACTTTGCAGTGGCAACACTCTACAATCTTGTTGCCGTCCCTCTGGCTGCGTCTGGTATGGTCACGCCGCTGATCGCCGCGATCGCGATGGCGTCTTCGTCACTGATCGTGACGCTGAACGCCCTTCGGATATCCATACCGCGCGCTGCGGGCTGAAAGGTCGAAGATGGGATTGATATTGATCGCGGCCTTTGTGATCGGCACGTCTGCTCTTGGCGTTCTGCTTTGGGCGATGGCGAGCGGCCAGTATGAAGATCCGGACGGCGACGCTGCCCGCATTCTTCTCGACGACGACGAGTAGCGCTACACCGCCAGGGCGTGCCGCGCCGCAGCGGGATCCAAATACTCGTCGAACACGGCGCAAACCAGCCGCACGGCCGCACGCTCGTCGGCGGGAACGGAAATCTTCCAGCCATCGACATTGACGAAGCCGAGCTTCTGAAGCTCTCTAAGTCGCGACACCTCGGGACTGAAGTGCTCGGGGACGAAATCCATTTGGCGCGCAAGGTCTGCCAGATCGATCCGCAGGCTGCACATCAAGCGCTCGATGATCGCGCGGCGGATCTTATCTTCCGGCGTGAGGGCAACGCCGCGCGCGGTCGGCAGCTTTCCGGCCTTGATGAGCTCGCGATATTTGGGGACGTCGGTCTCGTTCTGAAGATAGCCTTGCGGCAGGCTGCTGATCGCAGACGCACCAATTCCGATCAATGCGGGCGCCGTATCAGTCGTATAGCCCTGGAAGTTGCGGCTGAGCACGCCGTTTCGCGCCGCGATCGCCATCGGATCGCAGGGCAGGGCGAAATGATCGAGACCGATCGGTTCGTAGCCCGCCGCGATCAACGCGCTCTGGGCATGGTCGAATTGGGCGATGCGTTCATCCGTCGACGGCAGGACCTTTTCGTCGATCAGCGCCATGTGCTTCTTCATGTGCGGAACATGCGCATAGCCGAAAACGGCAAGCCGGTTGGGATGGAGCGACACCATCGCCTCGACTGTCTTTTCGACATGCGCAATCGTTTGATGCGGCAGGCCGTACATGATGTCGACATTCAGATTTTCGATGCCGACCGCCCGAAGCTTGTCGATCACGGACTTGGTGACTTCGAAGGGCTGAATGCGGTTCACGGCGCGCTGAACGACGGGATCGATGTCCTGGACGCCGATGCTCGCCCGGTTCACTCCGGCCTTTGCCATGGCGATGATCATTTCGTCGCCAAGGCCACGCGGGTCGATCTCGACCGCAAACTCGGCATCGCGGGCGACCGGAAAGCTCTTGCGGATCTGTTCGGCAATGGCTGTGAAGTCTTCAGGCTTGAGCAGTGTCGGCGAACCGCCGCCGAAGTGAATATGGGTTACGGGGTGGTCGCGGCCGGTGATCGCTGCAACACGTGCAAGGTCGGCGAGGATGAGTTCCAAGTACGACGCGACCGGCGTGTAGACGTTCACGACCTTGGTATGACAGCCACAGAACCAGCAGAGCGTGTCGCAAAAGGGGATGTGCACATACAGCGAGAGCGGCATCCGGGCGGGAAGCTTCCGCAGCCAACTCTCGCCCGTCGCCGCATTCACGGCAGGACTGAAATGTGGAGCTGTCGGATAGCTCGTGTAGCGCGGTACGCGCGACGCCAACAATTCTGCGCGATGCATCTTTGTTCCCAAGATAATTGCCCCGTTCCCGGCCAACGAAGGGACAGGAACAGACAAAAGAATGACGCGAATGTCAGGTGAGCGGACTGATGCAGATCAAGCCGCGCCGTGCGGGAGGATCACGCGTCAGGCCCTGCTTCGTGCTGTCCCGCGAGCCGTGGCTCGAGCGGCCGCCGACGGCGCGTCATGGCTAAAGGCTTGAAAAGAATGGCTCCCCGGGCCGGATTCGAACCAGCGACCAACCGGTTAACAGCCGGTTGCTCTACCGCTGAGCTACCGAGGACCATGACGTGGACGCGGTGTCTAGCCTGTCTGTTTGGCGATGGCTAGACAAAAGTCTGCGCCAAAAAATCCAGCATTACAGGGATCAAAGGAAAAAAGAGGCCGGGTGTTAGCCCGGCCCCAAGGCGTTGGGTAATGGTGGGGTGTCTTCAAGGGAAGACAATGGCAGGTTGCCCGAGCAAGGTTAATAAAGCCTTAACGTGCACTATTTTGGTGCAACCTGCCCCTTTGGGGGAGGTGGAGGCCACGCCCGGAATTGAACCGGGGTTCGCGGATTTGCAGTCCGCTGCGTCACCACTCCGCCACGTGGCCTCAAGACTGTACAGAGCCGGGCGTGGGGCCCGGATTCGACGGCAGGCGGGGCCTATATCAGATGCATGCACCCGGCGACAACAAGGCGTGACAGGCTGCGCGTTGTCAGGTGTCCCGAAGGGCCCCTATAAGCCAGCGTCCTTAACGGTTCGAATCGCCATGTCCGACTATGCCGTCCAACGTTTCAACATGGTCGAGACTCAGGTCCGGCCGAACGACGTCACCGATCCGCGGATCCAAGCGGCAATGGGCTCGGTCGCACGCGAGCGGTTCGTTCCGACCGCCAGACGCGCCATTGCGTACGCGGATCTTCCCGTGGAGATCGCGCAGGGCCGCTATCTCCCCGATCCGCGCACCTTCGCCAAACTGCTGCAACTGGCGGGTGTTCAGGCGAGCGACAAGGTTCTCGATGTCGCGTGCGGTACCGGTTATTCGAGCGTCGTGATCGCGCATCTAGCCAAGTCGGTTGTCGCGCTTGAACAGGATGCGGACCTGGTTCGGATGGCGTCCGACCTTGTTCCGGCAAGCGGCGCATCGAACGTCACCGTGGTTCAGGGCGGACTGACCGAAGGTTGCAAAGCCAAAGCGCCGTTCGACGTCATTTTTATCAACGGCTCGGTCGAAGCCGTGCCGGATTCGCTGCTCAGCCAGTTGTCCGAAGGCGGCCGCCTTGCGGCGATCGTCCGGCAAGGCGCCCAGGGTCGCGCGCAGATCTTTGTGCGCGAAAGGGGCGGCATCGGCAGTCGCGAGGATTTTGATTCCGGTACGCCGCTTCTCACCGGATTCCGCAAGGTGGTTGGATTCGTCTTTTGAAATCCCCATGTGATGGGTGGAGCAGGGGATATTCGATGAAAACGACCTTACGTTTGGCGGCGGTTTCGACGCTCGCGCTGTTGCTGGCCGAACCGTCGCTTGCTGCCCACCACAAGCCGCCGAAAGTCGCTCAGGCGACGCCGGCGCCCGCCATTGCTCCCCCCGTCGCGCAGCCACCTGCAAAGCCAAGCCTGACGCTGGATGAGGCGTTAGCGGTCGCCTATGAGACGAACCCCCAGCTAGCGGCTCAACAGGCCTCGTTGCGTGCAACGGATGAAGGTGTGGCGATCGCCAACGGCGCGTGGCGGCCGAACATCTCTGCCGGCGGCACCTATGGCTACCAGCAGTTCTACTTCACGCCGCTTACCATTCCCGGGTTCGGCACCATTTCCACCATCTCGGCACATCCGCTTCAGGGAGCCATCACGGTCACGCAATCGATCCTGCGTGGCGGCCGGACGATCGCCGAAATCCGGCGGGCCAAGGCGCTTGTGCGGGCAGGCCGGGCGCAGTTGCTTGCGGCCGAGCAGACCGTGCTGCTCAGCGCGGCGACGGCCTACATGGACGTGGTGCGCGATACGGCCATTCTTGGCCTGCGCGAGCACAATGTGGACCTGCTCAAGAAACAGGAGCAGGCGACGCAGGCCCAGTTCAACGCAGGTTCTTTGACGCGAACGGACGTCGCGCAATCCGAGGCGCGCCTGGCGGCCGCACAGTCGGATCTGACCGCGGCTCAGAGCCAGCTGGAAGTCAGCCGCGCCAACTTCATGCAGGCAATCGGGCGCGCTCCCGAAACGCTCGAACAGGAACCGGCGCTGCCGCCGGCACTGCCGACCGGCGTGGACGATTCCATCACCCTGGCGCTGAAGCAGAACCCGTCCATCGTGTCCGCCCGCGAA
Source organism: uncultured Alphaproteobacteria bacterium (assembly GCA_963741725.1). GTDB lineage: Bacteria > Pseudomonadota > Alphaproteobacteria > Micropepsales > Micropepsaceae > Rhizomicrobium. Next base: position 168,800 of record CAVUJC010000005.1, read on the forward strand.
AACGAACTTGCCGCAGACTTTTCGGTCGATGACGCCGTCGGCGCCATGCTCCCAACTTTGTCCGTACAAGGACAATACGGCTATTCCCAGGGCTCGCTGACTACGCCCACCGGCGGCGTGAACGTCACGGGATCCGCCAGCCATGCGCTGACGCTGACCGGCCAGTTGAACATCCCGCTCTATCAGGGTGGAGCGGAAGAGGCTGCCGTCCGCCAGGCCAAGGAATTGCACGCGCAGGCGCAACTCAACGTGCAGGTCGCAGACTTGCAGGTGCGTCAGGCCGTAGCCGCGGCATGGGCGCAGTTCGAGTCCACGGAGGCCTCCATCGCGTCCAACGAGGCGGCGGAGCGGGCAAACGAGATCGCCTTCGAAGGCGTCACCAAGGAGCAGCAGGTCGGCGGGCGAACAATTCTCGACGTTCTGAACGCCGAGCAGGAACTGTTGAATGCGTCGGTGGCTCTGGTGAGCGCAAAGCGCAACGCGGAGGTGGCTGCCTTTGCGGTGCTCGCCGCCAATGGATCGTTGACCGCCAAGAACCTTGGTCTGAAGGTGAAATTGTACGATCCGATCGAACATTACGACGATGACGAGTCGCGCTGGATCGGGCTCGGAGACTAGGAATATCCTGTCTCGTTAACTTCTTTTTTGCGTTCTACCCGCCACTGTCTTAGGGTCATCCGGCAGTCTGAGCCGCGCGAATCCTGGAGTCTCTGTCATGGCGTCAAGCCCGCAGCACGAACCCACGATGGAGGAAATTCTCGCCTCCATCCGCAAGATCATCTCTGAGGATTCGACCGAAGCACCGCCCGCCGCCCCTGCGGCTCCAGTTGCGGCAGCGCCGGTCGCGCCACCGCCCGCCATGGAACCGGCTCCCGCCGAACCCGAAGTTGACGTTCTGGAACTGACCCAGGAGTTGCCGGAGGAGCCGGCGCCACCGCCGCCGCCCGTGCGCGCCGCGGCACCCGTGCCGCCGCCCAAGTCGGACAACGACGTCGAGTTTCAGACGATCGAGGAGCCGGCCCCCGCTCCGGTCGCTTCCGATGACATTTTCTCGCCCAAGACCCGCAAGGCGTTGGACGACACGTTCTCGAACATCCCCGAAGTCGAAGAAGAGCCGGCGCCCGTCGCGCGCCCGGCTGCCGCGCCAATGATGGCAGCGATGCCGGGCAGCAGCGTCGAAGCCGTGTTCGAACGTGCCGTGACGAACGCGGTCGATCCGTTGCTTCACGAATGGATGGACAAGAACAAGACCGATCTTCTCACCGCGGTGAAACCGCTCATCCGTGAATGGATGGACGAGCACTTCCCGGCGCTGCTCGAGGGCGCGGTACGCAATGAAGTGGAACGCGTCGTGAAGGCGCGCGGCACAAAGCGCTGATCCCGTCCCACTAGGTCCGGATCAAGCCGGACCGGCCTCCTGACGATACGGTCCGGGCTTGACCCGGCCGCTCCGGCTCATCAAAACCGGCGTTCAAGAGGTCATCATGCTCGAAAAGACATTCAATCCGAAGGACGTTGAAGGGCGCATTTACGCCCAATGGGAAGCGTCCGGAGCATTCCGCGCCGGCCGCAAGCCCGATGCCGAGCCCTTCTGCATCATGATCCCGCCGCCCAATATCACCGGGCGCCTGCATACCGGTCACGCACTCAACAACACGCTGCAGGACATATTGGCGCGCTTCGAGCGCATGCGCGGCAAGGACGTGCTCTGGCAGGTCGGCACCGATCATGCCGGCATCGCGACGCAGCTGATCGTCGAGCGCCAGCTCGCCGAGCGTCAGCAGAGCCGCGTCGCAATGGGGCGCGAAAAATTCCTCGAAGCCGTCTGGAAGTGGAAGGACGAATCCGGCGGCGCAATCATCCAGCAGCTTCGTCGTCTCGGCGCGTCCGCCGACTGGTCGCGCGAGCGCTTCACGATGGACGAGGGTCTGTCGCGCGCAGTTCAGAAGACATTCGTGGAGTTGCATCGCCAGGGCTTGATCTACAAGGACAAGCGCCTTGTGAACTGGGATCCGCGCCTGCAAACAGCCGTCAGTGACCTCGAGGTCGAGAGCATAGAGGTGAAGGGACACCTCTGGTACATCCGCTATCCGATCGAGAATGAGCCAGGCCGTTTCATCACCGTCGCGACGACGAGGCCCGAAACGATGCTCGGCGATACTGCCGTCGCCGTTCATCCCGACGATGCGCGCTACAAGGATCTCATCGGCAAGAACGTGATGCTGCCGCTGGCGCATCGCGCGATTCCGATCATCGCAGACGAACACTCCGACCCGGAAAAGGGTACGGGCGCGGTGAAGATCACGCCGGGACACGATTTCAACGACTTCGAGGTCGGCAAACGCCACAGCCTTGCGCTCATCAACATCCTGAACAAGGACGGCTCGCTGAACGAGAACGTGCCGCACGCCTACCAGGGCATGGACCGCGAGAAGGCGCGTGAGACGATCGTCGCCGATCTCGACGCCCTAGAGCTCATCGACCGTGTCGAACCGATCACGCACGCGGTGCCTCATGACGAAAAGACCAAGACTGTCGTGCTCGAGCCGTTCATGACGGAGCAGTGGTACCTCAACGTCGGACCGCTCGCCGAGAAGGCTATCGCGGCAGTCGAGAGCGGACGCACCAAGTTCGTCCCGGACAACTGGTCCGGCGTCTATTTCAACTGGATGCGGAACATCCATCCCTGGTGCATCTCGCGTCAGCTCTGGTGGGGACATCAGATACCGGCGTGGTACGACGAGGAGGGCAAGATCTATGTCGCGGAGTCGGAAGGCGAAGCGAACAAGCTGGCCGGCGGCAAGAAGCTGCGCCGCGATCCCGACGTGCTCGACACCTGGTTCTCATCGGCGCTGTGGCCATTCTCGACGCTTGGTTGGCCAGATGAAACGGCCGAACTGAAACGCTTCTATCCAACGTCCGTCCTGGTTACGGGCTTCGACATCATCTTCTTCTGGGTCGCCCGGATGATGATGATGGGTCTGTGGTTTCGCGACGAGGTGCCGTTCAAGACCGTCTTCATCCATACGCGCGTCCTCGACGAGAAGGGCGCCAAAATGTCCAAGACCAAGGGCAATGTCGTCGACCCGCTTGCACTGATCGACGAATTCGGCGCCGACGCGCTCCGCTTCACGCTGGCGCTGGCAGCCGGTCAAAGCCGCGACATGCGCATCGGGCCGTCCCGCGTGGAGGTAAACCGCAACTTCGCGACCAAGCTTTGGAACGCTGCGCGCTTTTGCGAGATGAATGAGTGCGTGGCGTCTCCTGAATTTGATCCTGCGAAGGTGACGCTGGCGGCCAATCAGTGGATCGTCGCCGAGACGGCACAGACAGCGAGCGATCTGACAACGAACATTGAATCGTTGCGATTCAACGAAGCCGCGGGCACCGCCTATCACTTTGTCTACGACGTCTTCTGCGATTGGTATCTCGAAATAGCCAAGCCGATCTTCGGCGGTGGCGACGAGACTGCGAAAGCCGAAACGCGCGCAACGGCGGCGTGGGCGCGAGACCAGCTTCTGAAGATGCTGCATCCTTTCATGCCCTACATCACCGAGGAACTCTGGGCGCAGGACAGCGTCTGCTGCGCGCGAATCTCTGCTGATCGAATCCGACTGGCCCAACCTGTCGGCGTTGCCGACGTTCGAGGAAGCACGCAGATCGACCGACTGGGTCATCGAACTGGTCAAGGGCGTTCGTTCGATCCGTGCCGAGATGAACGTGCCGCCTTCGGCGCGTATTGCTCTGCTGCTGAAGGACGCCGATGCGGCGTCGCGCGACAGGCTCACGCGCAATCTCGACGTGATCCAGCAGCTCGCACGCCTCGTTACGGCCGACGTAACGGATGAGTTTCCGAAGGGCACCGCGCAATTTGTGCTTGGCGAGGCGACGGTCGGTCTGCCGCTCGGCGACGTCATCGATTTTGGCAAGGAATTGTCGCGGCTGCAGAAGGATCTGAAGAAGGCGAACGACGAGATCGCGCGGTTCGACGCCAAATTGTCGAACGAACAGTTTGTCTCGCGGGCTCCCGAAGACGTCTTGACCGAACAGCGCGAGAAGCGGGCTGAGGCGGCGGCGCTTGCGTCGAGACTTAAGGAAGCGATTGCGCGGCTGGCGTAAGCGGAAGGCTGAAATTTTTGTCGCGCCCCTTGAACGCTAGGATGTAAGTCCTATATCGGGGCGTTATGCAGTTTGCGTGATTGAAAAGTTGGACTAAGCAAAGAAACGCGAAAATCGCCGAACAATTATGTTGCCGAAGAACGGAGCCGAAGAAAATCAAATGACCAAATTCGATAAATCCAAGCTCCCGTCCCGGCATGTCACCGAAGGTCCGGAGCGCGCGCCGCATCGCTCGTACTACTACGCGATGGGACTGACCGAAGCGGAGATTCATCAGCCATTTGTCGGCGTCGCGTCGTGCTGGAACGAAGCCGCGCCCTGCAACATCGCGCTGATGCGCCAGGCGCAGTCGGCCAAGAAAGGCGTGAAGGAAGCCGGCGGGACGCCGCGCGAGTTCTGCACGATCACCGTGACGGACGGCATCGCGATGGGCCACGAAGGCATGAAGTCGTCGCTCGTCTCGCGCGAGGTGATCGCGGATTCCGTCGAACTGACCATGCGTGGACATTGTTACGACGGCCTCGTCGGAATCGCGGGCTGCGACAAGTCGCTGCCGGGCATGATGATGTCGATGCTGCGTCTCAACGTGCCGAGCGTGTTCCTCTATGGCGGCTCGATCATGCCGGGCAAGTTCAAGGGGAAGGACGTCACCGTCGTCGACATCTTCGAAGGCGTCGGTCAGTTCTCGGCCGGAAAGATGCCGGCCTGCGATCTCGATGAACTCGAACGGCACGCTTGTCCCGGCGCGGGCGCCTGCGGGGGACAGTTCACGGCGAACACTATGGCCTGCGTCGCAGAAGCGATTGGTCTCGCGCTGCCTTATTCTTCGGGCCCGCCGGCGGTGATCCTGGAGCGCGATGACTTCGCCCTGAAGGCAGGTCAGACGGTCATGGAACTTATCGCGAGGAATCTACGTCCGCGCGACATCGCGACCCGCAAGGCGTTTGAGAACGCCGCGATGGTCGTCGCGGCCACGGGCGGTTCCACGAACGCGGCGCTGCATCTGCCCGCGATGGCGAATGAAGCCGGCATCAAGTTCGACTTGTTCGATGTGGCCGAAATCTTCCGCAAGACTCCCTACCTCGCATCGCTCAAGCCTGGCGGCCAGTTCGTCGCCAAGGACATGTGGGAGGCAGGCGGCGTTCCGATGCTGATGCGAGCACTGCTCGACGGCGGTTATCTGCACGGCGACTGCATGACGGTGACGGGCAAAACCGTCGCGGAAAACCTCAAGGATGTGAAGTTCAATCCAAACCAGAAAGTCATGCGCGACACGAAAAATCCGCTCGCTCTGACCGGCGGCGTCGTGGGACTGAAGGGAAACCTGGCGCCCGAGGGCGCGATCGTGAAGGTGGCCGGTCTCAAGCACACCCACCATAAGGGGCCTGCGCGCGTTTTCGATTGCGAAGAAGACGCCTTCGCTGCCGTCCAGCGCCGCGAGTACAAAGAGGGTGAAGTAATCGTCATCCGATACGAAGGACCCAAGGGCGGCCCCGGCATGCGCGAGATGCTGTCGACGACGGCGGCGCTCTACGGTCAGGGCGTCGAGAATATCGCGCTGATCACCGACGGGCGCTTCTCAGGCGCCACGCGCGGCCTATGCGTCGGCCATGTCGGCCCCGAAGCGATGGAAGGTGGCCCAATCGGCCTCTTGAAGACTGGCGACATCATCACCATCGATGCCGACAGGGGCACGATGGATGTCGATCTCTCTGCGTCGGAACTCGCTGAACGCAGAAAGTCATGGAAACCGAAGGCGCCATCATTCAAAAGCGGTGCTCTTGCGCGTTATGCGAAGAATGTCGGTCCGGCGCGCGACGGCGCGGTCACAACACCGGGGGCGGCCGACGAAGTGCGCTGCTATGCTGACATTTAGAGTATTCGCCAGCGCAGCACTCATCGTCGCCGGGATCGCACCCGCCTGCGCAACGGACCTGAAAGCCCCCGTTCCGGGTCATCCCGGCATCACATATGAGCGCCTGCTCAAACAGGCGATGCGAGACCTCAGCCACGAGTCTGATGGCACATGGAGCGTGAGCGACGTTCCGCATCTGCGCGACATTGACGGCAAGCCCGTCACCACGCTTGACCTGTCGTTTGGCGGAATCGATGCGCTGAGCATCAAGGAGGATGGCCATAGGCGGTTGGTTCTGGTCACCGAAGACAATTCGGGGACCAGCGGCTTCGACCAAATAGCCGCCATCTTCGATGACAGCCAGAAGATTCCTGTATTGCTCGACGTGATGGATGTTGGCCGGGATCGTACGAACGATTTCGGGACGCTCGAGCAACTGTCATCCGGCACGGACCTGATTCTTGCAGAAGCGTCGCACGACAACTCCGACGAGAGCTACTCGCTGATCTCGCCGCTGTTTCTGCGCGGCGGAAAATTACGTTCTGTGATGACGCTATTCTCCTATGGAGTCGCGACCTGCAGCTCCAAGATGACCGAGCAACCCGAAATATCGACGGCACCCGATGCGGGTTCGCGCTATCGCGCGATCGTCGTGCGCGTCACCGTTGAAACGACGCCGGGCGAAGCCGACTGCGGAGAGGGTCAGAAGCCGCCGAAGCACAGCAAGAAGATCGTCTCGGACATTTACCGCTGGAATGAGAAAAAGGGTGCATTTGTTCCCACGAGCGGTGCGGTCGATCGCCTGTCGGACGCCAACTGGAAGACGATCAACAATTAGTTCAGCCGAAGATCGTCTTTTCCTCACCGAACCAAAGAGGCGAGCGCGACAGGTCGATGAACTTGCGCTCGTCTTCGAGCAGTTCTAGTCCCGCCGCCTGGCGTTCCGGGGAAGGGTGTCCGAGTGCGTCCTCGATGGAGTCCCACCAGAGTTCCGCGACGCCGTCATACATATCAGGGCCCTTTCGCGTCGACTGGATGCCGCCGTTGGCAGCGTGCGTCAGTGAATGCATCTGAACGTAGCGGCGGATGCGGAGCACCTCGCGATTCTTCGCCACGAGCGGTGCGTGGTTGTCGAACCAGTATTTCTGGAAGGCCTCTCGGCTGAGACTCGGCAAACGATGCAGGCAGAAGGTCAGCTTGATCATGCGGGCTCCGATTACGCTCTACCGATGCAAGGGACGCATAGATTGGGCCTGGTTGCAAAAGGTCTTGTCTGCCGGCGTCTGCTTGTAATTGACAGTGTTTGCATGTGTTTTGTGTCGCACGAATTCGCGAGGCCCGCTTCAAGTGTGCTAAGAATCACGGCGACGGGCAGAGACCCGGAATAGGGAGACGCGGATGTCGATCCAGCTGAAAATCAACGGCAAGGTCCATGATCTGGATGTCGAGCCGGATGCGCCCCTCCTTTGGGTGATCCGCGATGAGATCGGCCTGACGGGAACAAAATTTGGCTGCGGCGTCGCGCAGTGCGGCGCCTGTACCGTACACGTCAACGGCAACGCCCAGCGCAGTTGCGTGACGCCGGTGAGTTCGGTCGTCGGAGCCGAGATCACGACGATCGAGGGCATCAGCGAAAACGGACTGACGCCCGTGCAGCAGGCCTGGATCGATCATCAGGTTCCGCAGTGCGGCTATTGCCAGTCCGGCATGATCATGGCCGTGAGCGCCTTGCTGAAGACGAATCCTCATCCTACGGATGACGATCTCTCGTCGGCGGTGACGAATATCTGCCGCTGCGGCACCTATCCGCGCATTCGCTCTGCCGTTCGCGCCCTTGCGGAGAAGGTATAATCGCCATGGCTTCGACACGCAGAATGGTACTGCTCGGCGGCCTTGGCACCGCGGGCGCTCTCGTCGTGGGCTACGCGCTTTGGCCAAGCGACCGCCTTCAACGCGCTAACGCTCTTGCCGCCAAGCCCGGCGAACAGTTCATCAACAACTGGATCAAAATCGGGTCGGACGACACAGTAACGGTCGTTGTGCCGCACTGCGACATGGGAACGGGCATCTTCACGGCGCTGCCGCAGATGGCCGCTGAAGAACTTGATGCCGACTGGAGCAAGGTCAAAGTCGAGACGGCACCGTCCGATACCGTTTTCGCAAACGGTCCGCTGGGTGAGGGATTCATCCTTGTGATGAGCGGGATGAATCGCGAAACGTTTCCGGCGTTTCTGCGCGGCACGATAGACAACACGTTCCGCACCGTCGCCGGTTTCATGGATCTTCAGGTTACGGGCGGTTCGTCCGCGATCCGCGGCACTGGTGTGTTCGGGATGCGCATTGCTGGAGCCGCGGCGCGCGAGATGCTCGTCAAGGCCGCCGCCGCCCGCTGGGGCGTCGATGCATCTGGCTGCACGACGAAGTCGAACCGCGTACTGCATGTTGCGTCAGGCCGTAGCCTTGGCTATGGCGAGCTTGTCGCCGATGCGGCGACCTATTCGCCATCCGCGAATCCCCCGCTAAAACCGCGCAGCCAATACACGCTCGTCGGAAAACCAATTCGACGCGTCGACATACCTAAGAAGGTCGACGGCACGACGACCTACGGCGTCGACGTGAGCTTGCCTAACATGCATTACGCCGCGATCCGGATATCGCCGGTGTTCGGGGCGAAGCTGTCCTCTGTCGATGCGAATTCGGTCATCGGCCGCCGCGGCGTCAAGAAGGTCATCCAATTGGACGATGCAGCCGTCGTCGTTGCGGATCGCTTCTGGCGAGCGCACGATGCTGCAGCCGCGCTCAATCCCGTTTTCGAATCCGGGACGAACAGTTCGGTGACCTCGGCGCAACTGGCAGAGCGCAGGCTGGCGGCCTTGAAGTCTGACGATCTCAAGAAGGACAAGACCGTCGGCAGCGGTATCGACGCACTCGGCAACTCGCATCTCATCGAAGCCACTTACACGGTGCCGTACCTCGCACATGCGACGATGGAGCCGATGAACGCGACGGCCCTGTTCAAGGACGGTACGCTCGAAGTTTGGTCGGGCACGCAGGATGGCCTGGGCGCGCGCGCATTCATCGCCAAGACTGCCAAACTGCCAATGGATAAGGTCACTTTCCATTTGCTGCCGATGGGCGGTGGCTTTGGCCGTCGCCTGCCTGGCTACTACAACTTCCTGGAACATGCTGTGCGCACGGCGATGGCCATTCCGGGCACTCCCGTGAAGCTCATCTACACCCGTGAACAGGATATGCAGCACGACTACTACCGGCCGAACGTCACGGCCCATCTGCGTTCCACGTTGGACGGTTCGGGCATGCCGGTCGCATGGATCAACGACTACACAACCGACGCCGGCGCCAATAGTGAAGCGCATATCGTCTACGGCATCGACAATCAGTCATATCGGACAGCCAAGGTCGAAACCCACGTTCCTGTCGGCCCGTGGCGCAGCGTGGAGGCCTCGTGGCACGGCTTCTTCGTCGAATCCTTCGTCGATGAACTGGCGCATGCCGCAAGGAAGGATCCGCTGGAGTATCGCCGCGCATTGCTCGCGAACTCGCCACGTCATCTCGCGACCCTCAATCTTGCGGCAGGGAAAGCAGGGTGGGGCACGCCGGTTCCGGCCGGCAAAGGCCGGGGCATCGCGATGTTCGAAAGCTTTGGAACCGTCGTGGCGCACGTGGCCGATGTCACCATCGGCAGCGACGGATCGCTAAAGGTCGATCGCATCGTTTCGGCTGTTGATGCCGGCATGGCGGTAAATCCCGACGGCCTGAAGGCACAGATTGAGGGCGCCATCGTGTATGGACTGACCGCTGCGCTGAACGGTGAAATCACCATCGACAAGGGCGCCGTCGTCCAGGCGAACTTCCCGGATTACGAAATGGTGCGCCTGCAGTCCTGTCCGCAGATCGAGGTCCACTTGCATGAGAGTGACGCCCAGATCGGCGGCGCCGGCGAACCTGGCGTCCCTCCGCTCGCGCCTGCAATTGCCAACGCGATCTTTGCCGCAACGGGAATTCGCATCCGTGACTTGCCGGTGAAGAATCACAATCTGACACTCGCGTCGCGGTAGGGCGCCGCCGTCACCTTGTTCGTGGACAGACCGGCGCTTAGAGTGTTCAGGTTCCGGAAGCTCGTCGCGAGAGGCAGAGTTATGTCGGTGTTGAAACTCGCAGCCTGCATCGCAGCAGCGTGGACGTGCCTCACGCTCGCACAGGCGGACCCTGTTGCGGATGGCGGTGACCGCATCGCGTTGTTTCAGCCCAAGACGATTTTCCATTCGGGCCTGCGCCAGGCCCATGTCGTTGCGCTGACCTTCGACGATGGCCCGAACGCCCATACACCGGCAGTGCTCAATGCGTTGAAGCAGCTCAACGTGAAAGCGACGTTCTTCATCGTCGGCAAGATGGCCAGCCGTTATCCGCAGGTCCTCGCGAGCATTGCGGCAGACGGACACCTGCTGGCCAACCACAGCGCCACGCATCCGTTCCTGGGCCGCCGATTTGATGCGCATCCCGAACTCCTCGTCGATCAGCTCCGCGTCGTAGACCGGCAGATCGCGCCGCTGATGGCGGCGACGGACAAGTTCTACTTCCGCGCACCTTATGGTTCGTGGCGGCCGGCGCATGCCGTCATATTGAACGCGGATCCGGTGCTGCGAAACTATGTCGGTCCCGTTTATTGGGACGAGGGCGGCAGCACCACGATTACCAGCGACGGATACATCATGAGCGCCGCGGACTGGAGCTGCTGGCATCATCATTGGACAGCCGAGACTTGCGCCAAAGGCTATCTGCGCGAAATCCGCCGGCATGACGGCGGCGTCGTCTTGTTGCATTGCATTCATCGTCAGTCAGCCGCGCTTGTAGAAGCGATTGTTCCCGCGCTTATCGAAGAGGGCTATCGCTTCGTCCGCCTCGATCAGATTCCTGCATACCGCCGCTACGAAACGCCACCTGCCGTGGTGGCGGAAGCAAACGCCACGTCGCCCAATTCAGACATGCGTTATGCCGAGTTCAAGCCACCTGCGCGCCTGAAGTAGCTACTGCCTTGTTGGCCAGATCGGTTCGTGTGTCCCGAGGGGAACGACGCCGCGTTTCCAGCGCGCAGGCGTAACCGACATCGAAACGGGAGGCCGCAAATGCGTCATGCCGCCAAATCCTGTGACGCTGCGGATCGAGAATGATTTGATCTCTTCGTCGTCCAACGCTCGTGCCTTTGTCAGCCGATCTTCGTCGGCCAGTCCCAATCGACGCAGCCAAACCGCCGTTTGCGAAAGCGATACGCGCACAAGATAAGAGCCGCCATAAAGCGCTCTGCGCTGAAGGGCCAGCAGCGTTCCAAACGCTGCGAGGAATCCAGTCGTGTAGTCGGTGACCGCGCCGGGTTGAAGCTTGGGGCCATCAACACCCCCATGTACGACCGCCATGCCTGTCACCGTTTGTCCAAGTTGCTCCCAACCCGGACGTGCTCGCCACGGCCCCTCATGGCCGTAGCAGTTGATCGCCGTGTAGATGATGCCTGGCCGCAATTGCGCGAGTTCGATCGGTCCAAAGCCGAGCCGCTCAAGTGCTCCCTGCCGATAGCCTTGGCTGAAGACATCGCCTTCGCGTACCAGCTCCCGCAACCGGAATCGTCCGTCCTCGTTGGACAAATCTACGAACGCTGCGAGCTTTCCGTGACCAGTGTCGGTCACAAAATAGGGAACGGATGGAAGGTTGGGCGATGAAATCACCATCGTGTCGGCGCCGTATTGTGAAAGAGTGCGCGCGCAGGTCGGACCGGCAAGCACGCGCGTCAGGTCGAGCACGCGGATGCCTGCCAGCGGAGCGGAACCATCCTCGCGGAATGGCTCGGGTTTGCTTTCGCCGATCTTTACGACTTCAACGACCGAGCGGCCGGCCAACAAGCGGCCCTGTTCGCTAGCGTCCCATTCGTCGGGCGTTCGAGCGAGACCGGCGCAGGCGCCCGCCGCTGCCACGGCGTTCTCCAGATCAAGGCCATCCCACTTTGCGACCGTCGCTTTCACCGCATCGGGCTCGTCCGGACAGGCAAGCACGCGCAAAAGCCGCTTGGTGCTTTCCGGAAAACTCGGATGCAGGAAGACGTATCGACCGTCCCGCGTCTTCTGAAATCCATGAGCAGCGGTCCGCGCAGCTTCGAGTTGGCCGCGCATCTCCGGCGCCCTGGCCGGGTCATCGAATTTCTGGTGAAGGAAGCCAACAAGCCCTGCACCTGCCTCCCGGGTACTGACCGTAACGGTTTGTCTCTCGCCGCTGCGCAAGGTCCAGATGTCAGCTGCGATCGTCGCTCCGGCGGCAACCGCTGCGGCCGAGGCTTCATCGGCATAAAATCGTGTCTTTAAAGCCGGAGCCTCAGTCTCGATCGTCAGAAATTCCGGTCGCTCACGCCCGGCGAGGGACATCAGGTGAGACAGGGCCTCGTCGGCAACACCCATCTTTACTCACCGCCCGCATTCGGCGGCGGAGGAGGGGGCACAGGCTTGCGGCCGTCCTGAACGATCTGCATCAGCCTCATGACATTGCCGCTCCAGATCTTTTGCAGATCGTCGGTTTTGTATCCCTCCTGAAGCAGGCGCGCCGTTATCTTCCAGTTGCTCGCGCAATCCTCCATGCCCACGACGCCACCACCACCATCCCAGTCGGCGCCGACACCGACATGATCAGGACCGACAAGCTTCAGAGCGTGAAGCATGTGGGCCATGTAGTCGTCGAACGTCGCCCTGGGCTGGGGATATTTCGCGCTGACGGCGCGCATCTCCGCAGCCGCGGCTGCAACCGCCTTTGTGGCGTCTGCCGGCGTCAGTGACGACAGTCCGCGCAGCTTGGCGAAAATCGCGCCTTGCGCCTTGTCGCGATCGGCATTGGGCGGCACCGTGACGAGGTAGGAGTTGAAAGAGTTGATCTGGATCACGCCTCCGGACGCGGCAAGCGTCTTCAGCCGGCTGTCATCGATGTTGCGCGGATGGTCGTGTACGGCGCGACACCCTGAGTGCGACAGGATGATCGGAACCTTCGATTGCGCGACCATCTGGTCGAACACATCGTCGGACGAGTGGGAGGCGTCGAGGATAATGCCGAGTTCGTTGGCCAATGCCACAAAGTCGTGTCCCATCGGGCTCAATCCGTTCCACGTTTTGCCCTTAGGGTCGGTCGCGGAGTCGCCAAGTTGATTGTTCTGGAAGTGCACAGGACCTGCCATCCGCACCCCGAGCGCATAAAAGCTTCGCAGCAACGTGACGTCGTTCGCGAGCGGATAGGAGTTCTCGATACTCTGAAAGACGATCCTTTTCTTCTTGGCCGAGATCCGCGCCGCATCAGCGGGCGTGAACGCCAGTTCGAAGTATGCATTGTTCCTGGCGACCATCTCGCGTATGGCAGCCGCACGAACAAGGGCCGCGTCTCGTGCCGCCATCAGGCCCTCGGGCGTCAGCGGTCCCTGCGGCGTGTAGATCGCGAAGAATCCGCCATCGAGACCACCTTCGACCATGCGGGGATAGTCCACCTGCGAGAAGTCCGTGTCATGGCTGTGTCGCTTCATCATGTCCCAGCCGGGCCGCGCGAAATTGGCCGGCGTGTCGAGATGAGTGTCCAGGCACAGGAGTTTTTCGTGGATCTCCCGCGCCCTCAATTCTTGGCTTGAGAGGTGGGCCTTGGCGACGACCGGGGTCGCTGCGAGCGCAGCACTTGTTGCGATGAAGTTCCGTCGCGAAATCATATTTTCCACCTTTTGAACGAGGCCTATGGAAGCCTCGCGGCGCGAGGAACACAAGCTGTGCCGCAGAACTTAATGGGTTTACTTGAATCGGGGTCTGAATGCCCTACACTTTGTCTGACAATTCTGGCGCAGCAGTCACGCATGAGAATTCCAAAATACTCCATCGCCGTTCTGCTGGGACTAGTGCCCATGGTGGCCCATGCGGCGCCGCCCACCAATTCCAACGATTGGAAACAATGCGCGGCCATTGACGATGGTGCGGCGCGCTTGGCTTGCTATGACGCTGCCAATCCCCCACTGCATCCGGCCAAATCTGTGGTCGCTCCCCCCGAGAACACCGCGAACCAGGGCGATCAGAGGCCCTGGTACGATCCGTCACGCATATTCGGCACCAGCCCCGAGCAGCAGACACGGCCCGAACAATTTGGCGCCGAGAGTTTGAAACCACCCGAAAATGACGGCTCGAGTTCCGCACCGCCTTCGCCCGAGCCGATCGAAAGCATTAGCGCCGGGATAACCGACTACACATTCGATGCCTACGGGCACTTCGTCGTGTTCCTGAACAACGGTCAGGTCTGGAAGCAGTCGCAGAATGACAACAGCCATCCGCACTTCCACAAAGATCGGCCCAACTCCGCCGTGATCTCGCGCGGGCTCCTTGGGGGGTACGGCCTTGTCCTCAATGACGGGGTCGCTTCCTACACCGTGCGTCGGGTCAAGTGAGTCACTTCCTGCGCTTGTACCCTCGGCGCGCGGGACCGCCAGGGTCTCCGACTGAAGTGGGAAATCCGATGATGTTGCATTTAAAGTCAGGGCTCCGTATTTGAGCCTGCTGCGCTAACTACCATGGATGGGTGGCTGAGCGGTTGAAAGCACCGGTCTTGAAAATAGCGAAATTGAGGCCCGCCTTCTGAAACGTCATGTGGTTACGTGATACAGAGTTCGGTGAATTCGACGCTCTACGATGATCTTGGGTGGGAATTCGGTGGGATCGTCCAAGCCACGCTGTGCTGTGCGAGCGGTAGCCGCGGCGACAGGCGATGTGACGATGTCGCCAGCGGTGCGCTACAACGCTAACGTCTCTCCGTCGAGCCGGAAGCCTCGCCGGTCGCCCCAGCCGTAGTCATTAGGAAATCGGCGCCTTTTCAGGACGTTGGCGCCTCTGCACGGTTGATGACCATCGACTGTGCCCTCCCTCTAACACCTGGACTATTTTTTCGTTGAAAATGATTATCGCCCGTGCCATACGTATTTCACTATATATAACAATAACTTACTTTGGCGAACATGGCGGACGAAAAACACAGCTATCTCAAAGACATCGTCCATTTGGTTCGGCTCGGACTCATCGGCGAACGCCGCGACGTCGAGGCGTATGCCAGACGCCTAATGAAGCGAGCTCGAAACGACAATCCGGAGCTGGCTGACGAGTTGGGAACAATATTGTCGGCAGCTCTGTCGTCGACGTCTCCGGTTCGTGACGCGGGCGAGACACTTATGCCGGTCGATCGCGACTCGCGTCTCCAACTTCTTCGTATCGAAAATCCTGTCGTGATAGATCACGCTCCAATTCTTGCGCAGCCTGTCGCTGCTGCTCTCGAACTTGTAATTGGTGAACGAGCGCTGCTCGAAGAGTTGACCAAAAATGATTTGAAACCAACGCGAACGCTCTTATTTACGGGCGTGCCAGGTGTCGGAAAGACTCTGTCCGCTCGATGGTTGGCGTCACGATTAAATCGTCCACTACTGACGCTCGATCTTTCGACCGTTATTAGTAGCTTTCTCGGGCGCACAGGTGCCAACTTGCGTCATGTGCTCGACTACGCAAAAAGCGTCAATTCTGTTTTGTTGTTGGATGAATTTGATGCGATCGCAAAGCGCCGCGGCGATGATACTGAAATAGGCGAGCTCAAACGACTAGTTACGGTCTTGTTGCAGGAAATTGACCTGTGGCCCAGCAATCGATTGCTTATCGCGGCAACAAATCACGGCGAGCTGCTGGATCGAGCAGTTTGGCGCAGATTCGATATGGTTCTGGAGTTTCCTCTTCCCAATCAATCGGACCTAGACAGAACCATTGTCCAGGCATTCGGTGGCCAAGACAAGCTACTGGGAAATTGGCGAGAGCACCTAATCGAACTCAGTAGAGGAAAATCCTTCAGCGACATCGAGCGACTCGTCAACGATATCCGACGCAGATCGGTTGTAAGCGGTCTCTCGCTGGAGGACTCGATCGTCGAAACCCTTGCCGCAGAGTGGGAGCCGTTGCCTCTGAAACAACGGAAACTGTTGGGCGAGAAGTTGCGCCAACAGGGGCTTTCAGATCGCAAAATAAATTTAGCCTTGGGCGTTTCCCGAGACACGCTCCGAAAGATGAAGAAACGGCCAGTTCTAGATTGAGCCCCGAAGGAGGGCAGCATCCTGCGCATTACCGGGTCGAGCAAGCACGCAGACGCGTACCTAAACCTTCTCAATGTCGAAGCCGAGCTTCTGGTGACGAAGCACTGGACCAGGATCGAGGCTGTAGCGCGCGAGCTGATGCAGCGACGCACAATGAGCGGCAAAGAGATACACGACGGGCGCGCGCTGGCAGGAGAGCCCATTCACCTACAAAATGGTCGTCGCCGCTATCGTCTCGGCACTTGAGCAAGCTCGGCCCGCCGGTCGCGACACAACTCCGCCGGCATTCCCAAAGTTTCGCGGCATGAAATTGACAAAGGCTCAGCTCAATGAATTTCGCGAGCACTGGGAGTTTGAGTGGGAAGAATTGGCGCAGGATGCGGTCAAACGCGCATTTTCCGAAGTGTTGGCTGCTGCTCAGAACGTGGGCGCAACTCAACACCGGAAGGCCTTAAAGCAACTCGCAGGCAACATCGCAAGAAACAATCCGATGATGTTCCAGAGAGGAACTTGGGACGAGGCCGATATAGTGAAAAGGAGAGCCAGGAAATGACCGACAAACGCAGGGCGCGCCGATCGTACGGTGATGGTGGCTATCGCGAACGGGCCGAGGGCACTTGGGAGCTGAAATACCGCGCCATCGATCCGAAGAGTGGCCTGGCGAAGGTTCGCTATGCCACGTTCAAGGGCAGCGAGACGGCCGCGCGCACCGAACTGCGCAAGCTTGTGAAGCAGGCCGAGGAAGGCGTGTTTCTGGCCCCCGCTAAGCAGACTTTCGCGGACGTCCTTGACGCTTGGGACGCCGGGCTCGACGTCAGTCCGAAAACGGCAGAGCGCTATCGCGAGTTGGTCAAGCTGCATGTGCGGCCGCACCTCGGCGCCGCGCGGCTGCAGACGCTGCGCACGTCGCGAATCGAATCCTTCTACGGCGATCTTCGCGAGGGACGGTCACCAAGCGGGAAGGGCGACGCTCGGCCGCTCGCTGCCCGAACTGTGGGCCACATTCATCGGCTCGTCGTCCAGGCACTGTCGCTGGCAGAGCGCGACGGCCTCATCCCCTCTAATCCTGCTCGCAATGCGAAGCGACCGAAGATTGACCGCACCGAGATCGAGATCCTCAGCGAGACCCAGGTCAATGATCTGCTACGCAAACTGCAGGGGAGGCTGCACTACCGGCTCGCAGCACTCGGTTTGGCGACGGGCATGCGGCGCGGTGAAATTCTCGGTCTAAGGTGGAAGGACGTAGACCTCGACGCGGGCGTACTCCGTGTCGAGCAGTCACTGGAGCAGACCAAGGCTGGGCTGCGGTTCAAAGCTCCGAAGACCCGCTACAGCAACCGCACGATTTCGTTGCCCGGGTCGATCGTCACCGAGCTGCGCACGCATCGCCGCGAACAGAAGGAGGAGCGCCTAAAGCTCGGCCTCGGCCGCGAGCCGGACGATGCGCTGGTGTTTCGGCGGATCGCCCCCGCGACAGGCGACATCTCGCCTTTGCCCCCGAATTCGGTCACGACCGAGTGGCGCCGGCTTGTCCAATCACTAAAACTGCCGAAGGTGTCTATTCATGCGTGGCGACACACTCACGCGAGCCAGTTGATCGACTCCGGCATGGACGTCCTGACCATCAGCCGACGCCTAGGCCACGGTTCAGCATCGATCACGCTCGACGTCTATGGTCATCGGTTTAAGCGAAAGGACGACGGCGCCGCAGCAATATTCGAGAAAGCCTTCGCCGGCGTGCTCTCGGAACAGACGCGAACAGAGCAGGGCCAATAGGCTGGAAATTTGTGGCTATGATAGGGCCGGCCCGACCACTTGTGGCATGTAGGCCGGACGAGAGGGTGGAATGAGCGAACTTCCAGTTTGCCATTTCTGTGGCAGGGGCAACAAACAGGTGAGGCGACTGTTGATTTCAGTCGGGAGTTTCGAACGCCCGAGAGTTCCAGGATCGGCAATTTGCAACGAATGCATTGTCCTACACGCGCAAGTGCTGGCGGGCCACAGTGCGGCCGAACGGGACGAACTCATCGCTATCCTGCGGGACGTGGAGCCGCACGATTAAAGTGAGGCTTTCCCATGAGAACGACAGAACGTTGGAAGCACGAAACGAGAATAGATAGGACTATGGCGCGGAGTGCTAGATCCATAGGAGAAACTAGCGGCGTGAGAATTGCGACATTGGCTGCTTTGTTTTTGGTGGTGGCCGCTGATGCGTCAGCGACAGCACATAAGCGGGTCTGGAATGTCGTGCCAGGTCACAGAAATATCTTGGTCGATATGGCGAGCGTCGCGCCGATGGTGACAATATCGATTCCGCCCCGGCCGGAACACTTGGGCATTCCCCCTACTGACACCACGACTCTGGACATCAAACTAAACGACCACTTCTTCCGAGGGTATATGATTGATTGTTCTGGGCCACGCATGCATGCCGGAACCGCCACAGTTTACATGCCTCAGAAACTGAAC
The DNA here is from genome assembly GCA_963741725.1 of uncultured Alphaproteobacteria bacterium. Classification (GTDB taxonomy): domain Bacteria; phylum Pseudomonadota; class Alphaproteobacteria; order Micropepsales; family Micropepsaceae; genus Rhizomicrobium. Next base: position 187,387 of record CAVUJC010000005.1, read on the forward strand.
GAGCCGCCTACGCGTGTGATGGGATATGTTCCGGAAGGCGTGGTTGAGGCGCTAGCCTGTCCGGTGGCGCGCGCACGAAGAGGAAATTCAAATTGAGCCTCAATCCAAAAATTTGCAGTCACGCAAAGGCGAATCCCAAGCCAAAATGACGAAGCAGAAAGTTACCTTCTGGGTATGGATTGCGCTCGCATTGGGGTGGCTTGTGGTCACTCTCCCCCTCACAGCTTTGATTTGGGCGGATTTGCGCTATCTCGCGGGCGGTCCACCTACGATGGGCTTCGATAATTCTCCAGCGGTGATACCTATTTGGAAGCTTTTCGTATTGCTCTGTACGCCGCCCATACTCGTCGCGTTCTGCGCAGCAGTGTATCTGCGTCTAAAGCAATGCCACAGAAACAGCCCCTAGCGTTGGGTTTGTCAAAGATAACATCGCCGGGAGAACAGCGGAACGTTCTGAGCACAAACCCGGACTCGATTGGTGGCAGATTGGTGGCGAATGTACCGAGTTGCGTTTCGCGGAAAGGCTAAGTATCTGATCTAGCAATGCGGATGGGTGGCTGAGCGGTTGAAAGCACCGGTCTTGAAAACCGGCGGGCCTGCAAGGGTCTCGTGGGTTCGAATCCCACCCCATCCGCCAGCGCACTTCAGCAAAGCTCTGCTGCGCTCCTATCGTCGCCGGGCGCACCACTCCGGTTTCACTAGCATCCGCAATTGTATCAAACGGGGACAGGGCAGCGTCTCCCGTCCTCGCCGGCAGTGGCATATTTCCTGAATCGAATTCTGCGTCATCATTTTGTTCCGTGTCGGATACGAGGCAAGGAAAGCGATCACCGTGTCTGAAAAAAAGCGCACTTCATCCAATCATGTGCGCTCGGCGGGTTTGTGAGGCGGCATGAATAACGTCAGGGAAGTCACCAAGGCTGTCATGTTCAAGCTGATCGGCTACCGGCCGCAGCGGGTCTCTGTCTCTTCTTGGGACAACGAGTACCGCGACGGCGCATGGAACTACCTCGAGACGATCGGCAGTCTCGCCGGCCAAGTCTCCATCCTGGGTTACTGTCAGTATCTGGCCCCGAGTTCGATACTCGATGTGGGATGTGGCGCAGGACTATTGGCCGCCAAGCTCAAGGTCCTGCCTTACAAATCCTATCTTGGCATCGACATTTCTTCTGAGGCAATCGAACAGGCCGCGAAACTGCAGGACGAGCGCACCCAGTTTGCCGTCGCCGACGCCAACCTGTTCGAGTCCAAGAGCACTTTCGACGTGATCATCTTCAATCAGAGCATGAACTACATGCCGCAGCCCGCAGCGCGTATGGCGTACTACGCAAAGTACCTCACGCCGCGCGGTCGGCTCATCGTTTCGTTGTGCGACTCCGCACGCGCCCGCGCGGCATGGCCATTGGTGACGCAAAACATGCATGTCGAAGATTCCGTGACATTCATGCAGTCTGAAGGGAAGGGGACGACGAAAGTCCTCCTCCCGCGCGCGGCCTGATAGGTTTTACGATTTACGGTCGCGCAAGTTCGCCGCGGGGACAGGACTCCGCTTTGAGGACGGCGAAAACCTGAACAGATCGCGGCCAAACTGATCGGCCCAGCGCACAAGGCGCGCTGCCCAAACATCATTTTGCGGTGCAGACGTCGGCTGAACGACAACAGCGCTCGTGCTCGCGGCGTCCAGCTTGTGCTCCAGCTCGGGTTCGAGCTCAGGCTCGGACTGAAACTCCTTGAGACAGAGTGCGCTCTGTAATACCGCAGCAGCGATGTCACGCCTGATCATCGCTTGCGTTGTGAGCACGTCCTGACGAACAGCGTCCAGTTCTACAAGTTCGTTCGCAAGCTGCTCCATCCGGCGAAAGCCCGCGCCGATCCGCGCGACCGTCAACCAAATCGGTTCGGACGTAGGCATTTCGTCTGAGGTGATCAAAGCATTCACAGCACGGCCGTTCTGGTGAGGCTGTGAACGCTAGAAGCTTTTGGCTAATACCGCGTAAAAATTCGTATTGAATTGTCGAAATTCTTTGCGTGTTTCTCAACCAGTTTTGCAACCGCCAATAGCGCAGAATTGCCGAATATCGCACCATATTGGGTATGGAGATGATAAGACCTTCTTTACAGTTGTATAGTCTAGTTGCGCGGGGTCAAAGTTGTAATGCGATCATGGCGCTTTCTGATCGGAACAAGGTTGTTCCGCACGATCCGAAGAAAGACAAGCGTGCACGCACCCGGGCGCTGGTTGGCGTCAAGGGCAGGATATTCTTTCCCGCTCGTCAGTATGAAGAGGAATGCCTCGTCTGCGATTTGTCGCCCGACGGAGCCGGCCTCAAGTCGTCTTGTTCCGGCGCGATCGGCGCGAATGTCATCCTTTACGTTGACGGGCTCGGACGTTTCGAAGGCACGATCGCGCGCCACGATCGGTTGCGCGTAGGCATCAAGTTCAAATGCTCCGAAGTTAAGCGCGCGCGCATTGCCGAACTCATCGCCAATTATGTCGAGCTCGGCGCCGTCAGTTCCACAGCACTGCGCGACCGCTCCCGTCAGCAGGGTGGCGTCGCGCTGCATTATTTCAGTCTACAGTCGGGCGAGACCATGAGCTGTGAAATCGTGGACATCGCCCTCAGCGGGGCGTCGCTGCGCACGGACGAGCGTCCGCCCATCGGAGAGACAATCTCGTTCGGCAAGACACTTGCGATGGTTGTGCGTCATACCGATTCCGGGATCGCAGTTTCATTCATGGGTTCGAGCGTCAGGGACACGCCGCGCGCGCAAACAGCCTGAACAGTTCGGGCCAGCACAGAGTTGTCATGTCACTTGAACCTTCCAGATTTGCGCTGCTGGCCAATCTTCCCAAGGAAACATCGAGCGAGGGCCGCCGCGATCTGCTGCGCAAGGTCACGGACGCGCTGCTCGCCGGCAATCAGGGTCAAAGCAACGAAGACCACGCCGCGCTTGATGAACTTCTATCGGCCGTCGCGACCGAATATTCGACCCGCGTCCGGGCGGAAATTGCCCACATCGTGGCGCGTACGAATGCGCCGATCGTCCGGACAGTGCGCCAGTTCGCACTGGACGACATCGAAGTCGCCGAACCTGTCCTGAAGCACTCGCGCATTCTGTCGGAAGCCGACTTGTTGCAAGTGGTCGCCAGCAAGTCGCAAGACCATCTTCTGGCGGTAACGAAACGCCAAAGCATCAGCGAAGGGCTTTCGCACGCGTTGGTCGAACGCGGAGATGACACGGTCGTAACTTCGCTCCTCCAGAACGAGAAGGCGGACATCGGCGCTACGACCTACGAAGCGCTGGCGGTTCGGGCACAGGACAGTGTCGCGATCCAGGCCCCGCTTGTGCGCCGCGAAGGCGTGCCGCTCGATCTGCTGAACGACCTCTACCTGAAAGTCGAAGGCAAGCTGCGTCGTGAAATCCTCGGCAAGTTCAACCAGGTGTCCAGCGAGGAAATGGATCGCGCGTTTTTGCGCAGCCGAAACCGAATCTCAAGGACGTTTCGCGACCTTCCCGAGGACTATGAGGCCGCCACTCTCCGCATCGATGCAATCAGCCGGCGGGGGGCGCTTGCGCCGCCGCTTCTGGCAGCCTTGCTTCGGGAAGGGCAGGCCGCACGCACTTCGTTCAAGCTCGCTTTGAGCCGCCTTGTCGACGTCGGATTCGAACTCGTCCAACGCGTGGTCGACGGTCGTGACCTGGACACGCTGGCATTGCTTTGCCGTGGCGCGGGCTTCGAGCGCGCGCTCTTTGTTACACTCGCCGTGGGACTCGACAGCTCGGAGCGCGCCCTGGCTGGAGCGGAAGCTTTCGGCAAGCTGTACGAAAGCGTGCCCGTGAATGCGGCCCAACGCGCGATACGCTTCTGGAAAGTGCGCAGCAGCGCCTGACGTGCCGCGCGGCTCATTCGTTTACGTATCCGCGCTGCGTTGAGCGCCGGCCCAGCATCGTCTAAACTTCCGCTTGCCCCAAAACTTGATTCGGCAGGATGATCCAGACAGCCCGTTCCGTCGTCGCCGTCGCGTCTTTTGCCATGCTCACGGCCGCCTGCGCGACGGCCCCGGAAGACAACAGTGTAACCGTCCCGCCGAATGCAGGCGTTTACAAAGTTGGTATCCCCTACCAGATCGGCGACACCTGGTACTATCCGCGCGAACAGCCTGATTACGACGAAACCGGCATCGCGTCCTGGTACGGTCCGACCTTCTACGGGCACTCCACCGCAAATGGCGAACGGTTCGATGCCAATTCCCTGACGGCGGCGCACCGGACACTGCCGATGCCCGTCAACGTTCGCGTGACCAATCTCGACAATGGAAAATCGCTGGTCGTTCGCGTCAACGACCGCGGCCCCTTCGCGAAGGGTCGCATCATCGATTTGTCGGAACGCGCCGCGACGCTGCTCGGATACAAGGAGAAGGGCACTGCACGTGTGCGCGTGACGTTCGTCAGTCGCGCCGACCTTTCAGGCGGCGGACCGTCTCCGTCGGAGACACCGCCCGAAATCGCATCTGCGGTTCAGGCGGCACCGACGGACAAGGTTGCGTCATCCGATCTGGATCCCGTGGCCGGCGCGGCGGTCGCTGCGCCTGTCAAGCAGACCGAATTGCCAGCTCCCGCCATCCGGACGGCCGACGCTGCCGTCGACACGCAGCCGACCGGCATCGTGACCACGGTACCTGTTCCCGCCGCCACCCACCTCTATGTTCAGGCTGGGGCATTCAGTTCATACCAGAACGCAGTCCGGCTCCAGACCAAGCTCGGCCATGGACTGCAGATTTCGTCGATCACGCAAAACGGCCAGAAACTGTATCGTCTGCGCCTCGGCCCGTTTGACGAGCTTGGGGACGCCGATCAGGCGTTGGCCCGGCTCACCGGCCTTGGTAGTAACGACGCCAGAATCGTCGTCGATCAGTAATGGCCCTTCGCCAGGAGCTTTGTTCATGAACCACCGCCTCATCGGCGCTGTCCTTGCCTTCCTTGCAGGTCTCGGCTTGGCCTCTGCGCAGGCTGAAATCGCGACCACTGCAAACCACGCACTGTTGATGGACGCAGAGAGCGGACAGGTACTTTGGCAAAAGGACGCCTACACACCGATGCCGCCCGCGTCGATGAGCAAGCTCATGACCATCGAGCTGCTGTTCCAGAGGCTCAAGGACGGCCGGATCAAACTCACCGACACGTTTCCCGTTTCGGAAAGAGCCTGGCGCGAGCGCTCGGGTTCGGAGTGCTTCGTGAACATCGGCGACCGCATGAGCGTGCAGAGCCTGATTCAGTGCATCATCATCGTCTCGGGCAACAACTCCTGCATCGTTGTCGCCGAGGCGCTCGGCGGGACGGTTGAAGGGTTCGTCGACAAGATGAACGCGCGTGCGCGCGAACTCGGCCTCAAGCAGTCGCACTTCGTCAATCCCGACGGTCTTCCCGATCCGCCGGGCCAGATGATGTCGGCCTTCGATCTTGCGTCGCTTGCGCGCCACATCATCTACACCTATCCGGACCTCTATCACTTCTTTGGAGAGAAGGACTTCATCTGGAGCAACATCCATCAACCGAACCGCAATCCGTTGCTGTTCAATACGTCCGGCGCGGACGGTCTCAAGACCGGCCATATCGATGCGTCGGGCTACGGTCTCGTCGGTTCTGCGGTTCGCAACGGCCAGCGCGTCATTCTCGTCGCCAATGGTCTCACGTCGGAAAAAGAGCGCGCAGACGAAGGCGCACGCCTGATTGAGATCGGGTTCCGCGAGTTTCGCCGCTACAAGCTCTTCAAGCCGGGCGACGCGGTCGTCGAAGCAGACGTGTTCGGCGGCAGCGAAAAGACGGTTCCGCTGACGGTGACCGCGCAGGTCGCTGTGACGCTCCAGGTCGAACTCGCGGCCGGGCATGAAGGTCGCCGTCCACTACAACGGCCCGCTGCGCGCGCCGGTTGTGCAGGGCCAGCAGGTCGGCACGCTGTCGGTCACCGCACCGGATTTTCCGGGCATCACGGTTCCCGTATACGCTGCGCATGACGTTTCGCAGGTCGGCCTATTCGGCCGCATGATGCTCGGCCTTCGTTCCCTGTTCGGCGGCAATAAGTGAAATCTCCCGCGCGTTTCATCACGCTTGAGGGCGGCGAGGGCGCGGGAAAATCGACCCAGGCCAAGAAACTTGTCGCCGCGTTGAAGAAGCGCGGCATCGCGTCGGTCTCGACGCGCGAGCCCGGCGGATCGCCTGGTGCGGAAGAGATCCGCAATCTCATCGTGCATGGCGAACCCGGCCGCTGGGACACGCTCACCGAGACTCTGTTGATCTTCGCCGCGCGCGCCGACCATGTGCATCGCACGATCAAGCCGGCGCTGGCCGGAAAGAAATGGGTCGTTTGCGACCGCTTCACGGATTCGACTTTCGCCTATCAGGGCGCGGGCCGCGGCCTTGATCGCGAAACGATCCGCAGGCTCGATGCGCTCGTGCTGCATGATTTTCGTCCCGATCTCACGCTCATTCTCGATCTGCCGGTCGAAATCGGGCTCGCACGCACCATGTCGCGCGGGCAGGGCGCGACGCGGTTCGAGAAGTTCGACGTCGATTTCCATGAACGGTTGCGCCAGGCATTTCTTTCGATTGCGCGGCGCAACCACGACCGCTGCGTGGTCATCGACGCGACGCAGAGCGCCAATCATGTCGCCGAGGCGATCTGGAACGCCGTCGCCAAACGGTTCAAGCTCTGACCATGGCCAAGCGCACGCGCAGCGAAGAGATCGCCGAGACCGACCGTATCGAAGGGTTTGCGCATCCGCGCGAGACGATGCATCTCGTCGGGCAGGATGCGGCGCTGGCCCGCGTGTCGCGCGCGATCCGCAGCGGGCGGCCGCCGCAAGCCTGGCTGATCACCGGACCGCCGGGTGTCGGCAAGGCGACGCTCGCCTATCGCATGGCGCGCTACATGCTGGCGTTCGGTGCGACGGACAAAGGCGCCGAAGACCTCGCCGTTCCGGAAAAGGACGGTTCGGCGATCCAGGTCGCAGCGGGATCTCATCCGGGCCTCCTGGTGCTCAAGCGCGGTCTCAATCCGGAGACCGGCAAGCTGATGAGTGTGCTGTCCGTCAACGAGATCCGCAGGCTCGCCGGTTTCTTCGGCATGACGTCCGGCGCCGGCGGCTGGCGTGTCGCGATCATCGACACGGCCGACGACATGAACGACAACGCCGCGAACGCGCTCCTCAAGATGCTCGAGGAGCCGCCGTCGCGGGCCATGGTCATCGTGCTCAGCAATGTGCCCGGCAGATTGCTGCCGACCATTCGCTCGCGCTGCCAGAGGGTCGATTTGCGCCCGATCGAAACGGCAATCGTGGAAAAGGAGCTCTCCAGGCTGTTGCCGGACTCGGACGCGAAGGAACGCTCGGCGCTGGCGCGGCTTTCCGGGGGCTCGATCGGCATGGCGTTGCAGCTTGCCGACGGGGAGGGCGTCGCCCTCGCCCGCGAGGCGGATCGTCTGCTCGACAATGCGACCGTGCCCGACGTGGCGGCGATCCTCGCGCTGGGCGACAAGATCGGCCGCATGACCGACGGGCTTGAATCGTTCGGAACCTTCCTGTTGCAGGCGTTGGCCGACCGCATCCGCGCGCGGGCGATGGCGGGAAGAACGAATCTCGACCTCTGGGTGGAGTGTCTCAACAAGCTTGAAGCCTCCTTCCGTCGTTCGGCGGCGCTGTATCTGGAGCCGCGCCAGACGGTGCTGAGCGCCGCGCGCACGCTTGCCGCGACCACGCGGCGCGCCGGAGCGCTGTGATGCTCGTCGACTCCCATTGCCATCTCGACTTTCCCGAATTTGCGCCCGAACTGGACGCGGTCGTGGCGCGCGCGCAGGAAGCAGGCGTCGGCGTCTGTGTGAGCATCGGCACGCGCCTGGACGGGTTTCCCCGGGTGCGCGAAATCGCGGAGCGGTTTCCAAACGTCTGGTGCTCGGTCGGCATCCATCCGCATGAAGCGGAGAAGGAACTGCTCGACAGTCCCGCCGCGCTCACGCAAGCCGCGCAGCATCCCAAGGTCGTCGGCATCGGCGAGACGGGCCTCGACTATTATTACGAGCACAGCCCGCGTGCCGAGCAGATCAAAAACTTCCGCGCGCACATAGAGGCGGCGCGGCAGACCGGCCTGCCGGTGATCGTTCACACCCGCGATGCCGACGATGATACGATCATGGTGCTGCGCGAGGAGATGGCGAAAAAGCCGTTCACCGGCCTCATCCATTGCTTCACGGGCACCAAGCGCCTCGCGGACGCGGCGCTCGAACTCGGCCTCTACATTTCCGTGTCGGGCATTGCGACCTTCAAGAAGTCGGACGAACTGCGCGCGGTCCTCAAGGACGTGCCGCTCGACCGGCTTCTGGTCGAGACCGACGCGCCGTTCCTCGCGCCCATGCCGCATCGGGGAAAGCGCAATGAACCGGCTTTCGTCAGGCATACCGCCGCCGCGCTCGCGACGCTCAAGGGCGTCGGCGCGCAGGAGCTGGAAGACGCAACGACCGCGAATTTCCTGCGGCTGTTCTCCAAAGTGGTGCCGCCGAAGTGAGCGACCGTCTCGAGATCACCATCCTGGGCTCCGGTTCGTCCGGCGGCGTGCCGCGTATCGGCGGCGCGGACGGAACGGGATATTGGGGCGCCTGCGATCCCACCAACCCCAAGAACCGCCGCCGCCGCTGTTCCATCCTGGTGCAGCGCATTTCGGACAGCGGAAGGACCAGCGTCCTTGTGGACACATCGCCCGACATGCGCGAACAGCTTCTGGACGCGCGCATCTCCACGCTGGATGCCGTCCTCATCACGCACGACCATGCCGACCAGCTCCACGGGCTCGACGATCTGCGCATGGTCGCGATGAACATGCGCCGAAGGGTCGACGTCTACAGCGATGCGGCATCGTTCGCCGGCGTGATGGCGCGCTTCGGTTACTGCTTCACGCAGCCGGCCGGCAGCGACTATCCGCCGATCCTCAACGCGCACCAGATCGCCGAACCGTTCGAGCCGTTCGTGCTCGGCGGAGCAGGCGGCGACATTCCCGTCCTCGCCTTCGCCATGGGCCACGGCAAGATCGAATCCCTCGGCTTCCGCTTCGGCCCCATCGCCTATTCCAGCGACGTCGACGAGCTGGACGACGAAGCGTTCGCCGCGCTCGAAGGCGTCGATTGCTGGATCGTCGATGCGCTGCGCTACATGCCCCATCCAAGCCACGCGCATGTCGAGAAGACTCTCGGCTGGATCGCGCGCGTGAAACCCCGGCTCGCGATCCTCACCAACCTGCATGTCGATCTCGACTATGAGACGCTGCGCCGCGAGCTTCCGCCGGGCGTCGAGCCGGCGTTCGACGGCATGATGGTGGCGGCGGAGCTCTGAATCCTCCGCGCCGCCGAGAAATTCGGCTCACGGGCCATTGCAGGCGGCTCCTTCCGGCGCAAGACTGTGCGCCTGACACTGTTGGCAACGCCTGGGGAGGGGCTTTCATGGTCAAGATCCTGACAATCCTTTTCGTTCTAGCGACGGGCCTGACGGCAGTGTCGCCGGCCAGCGCCATGGAAGGCTGCGGCGTCGGCCGGCATCGCGGACCGCTCGGCGTCTGCCACGACAATGACGGTGGGCCTGTCGGAAAAGTCTGTCCGATCGGTTGGCACCTCGGCCCCGGCGGTCACTGCCGCCGCAACTAGCAGGTCAACGCGCGATTTCTGAGCCGAACCTCCGGCAGATCATGCCGGAGGCTGTGTCCATTTTTTTCGGGTTCAAATGCGCGAAGAGGACAGACTCCGCGCGCGCATATGGAGATCGCGTCTCTCAAAAAACTCCGTATCGCAACGCGCACGCCGATGCATCAGCGATTTTCTGGCTGCGTTCGGAGCGCAATTGCAGGGATATAGTGAAACTGGCGATTTGACCGACTCGGTTCAAGAGGGGGCTGGAGATTTACCGAATAAGGTTTTGCCTCACGGTTGATGATGAAACCGCGGGTGCGCTCGTGCCCACGGTGAGCGGTATTGAGGCACGTTGGGCCAACTTCCGTCACACGGCATTCTGAAGAGGCACGCCAAAGTTCTTTGCTCGCCACTCTCAATCGTCACATGATTGGCGATTGTATACTTGACGTAGTGCGATAGAAAGATGATTTTCCGTCACTTTCCAGAGCGTGCGTCACCAACCGGGATGCCTCCCGCAGTATCAATCGACAATAATGGGAGGCGTCCCGTTAGGACTGCTCATGGGCGCATCGATTACAATCAACGGTCAGCCCCTTACGGAGACTGAGTTACTGGAGAGAATTTCGCTGGGCCTAAAGCGAAAGCTTACTTTGCCTTGGGCAGAGACAATCCCAATTTACGAGATAGCAGCCTCAGTGTCTGAGAGCGTGCTTTCTCGCCCACCCCAAGAAATCGAAGCCTCACAGCGATTTGGAACCGCGCCAACATCTCCAGAAGCGACTCCAGATCGCGCTGGATGTCAGAAAGGTCTTTAGTGCGATAGGCGTACATCTCGGCAAAATGCTTTTTAAAAACGTCCATCATGGCGCGCACAGTCTCTTCCGATAGTCGTTGCGCGCCATCTAAGTGCTCTCTTGCTGGGTCCGAGATATCACGCAGCATACTGTCTACGACGGTTTCGTTTTCCGCATTTATTTTGACGTAGGTTTCAGGATTGATGGCGATTATTGCGTTTGGCAATTCCCTACAAGAAGCCAAAATCCAGTGCGCCAGCGGATTCCGCAAGCTGTAACAAGTCTCGTATTTTTTCATAATTGCGTTGAATATCGGCGTCTCGTCGGATCGGCAACCGCGCGGATAGAGCGTTTCGCATGGCTCGCTTAGGAGATCGGCCCTTGCCTCGATGAACAGTGGGCGATAGGAGCGGCCTTAGCCGGAACGGTGCTGGTGATGACCGAAGTTAAATCTCGGTCTATAATCGCCCCGGTGGCGATGACGTTCATGGCCTGCGTGCAAAGTGCAGGTTGTTCTGGCGGAAGGCCCACTGTGATATGGACTTCTTTTGAATGAATGAGTTTTGACAGGGGTTGAGGCATGTCCAAATCATCGGTCCTTACGCGGGATGAAGTTCTTAAGCGGATGCTGAAAACACCGCCAAAGCCTCATGCGCCGCTGAAAGCGAAGGCTAAACCGAGTCGGGCAAAGCCCAAGAAGGGGTGAGTCCGTAGGACGATTTGGCGACTGAGTGCGCGTTCTGTCGCCGAAGTGGCGACAAAGTTCCTCTTTGCCGGTCATTCAGTGTTGACGAGGACGGCAATAGGCGAACGGGCGCACTATGCAAACATTGCATCCGGGCCTTCCTCCTCGACATGGCCTACACCGAGCCAGAGGAATTTGAAAAGCTGAGAAGAGGCGCGGAGACCGGCGTCGATAGATTAGTTAGTGTCCTGCGTTCTGGGGCGCCGAGGACCGGGCGGGAAAACCCAATCAGGCGGCGCACACCGCGCCATGTCCGCAATTAGCTGGTTGTACGCCCAGTATTCACAGAGGCCCGTTTCATCGCAAGGAACGGTGAAAGGGTGTCCCCACGGATATTGCCACCACTCTGCAGTGTTGAGCTTCGTTAAACCTTCGAGGGGCTTGCAGTCATAAGACCGGAGATCCGCTTCCCACTCTTCTCTGTGCAGGACGCGAACCCAACATGTCTCGTGCTAAGCGGCGATCTTCGTAACATGACTCACGGGTGACGTACGACATATCATCCAGTGCTGGCATGTCGTCCATCACGCCCGCAGTACACAACTCGGCCCGAAGATGGCCCAGCGATTGCACTTCAACTCGCGCATTCAGCCTATGAGAGAGTATTACTTCGAGAGCAGGTTGAACGTCGCCAAGAACCTCGTCAGCGTTGCGACCTGACAAGATGAAATCCTGGGACGTCATCGCTGGACACACGCATTCCTCCGTCAGAACGGCGCTCAAAGCGCACAATCACTTTGAGTATCGAAAGGCCGTATTGCGTTCTTGTGTGTTGATTTGCGGGCATCCTAACGCACAGATATAGGGTTTCACGCAAGCGTTTAAACGCCAGTTAAGACCAAAGGTTGCGTGAGAGACTACGCTTTTGTCAACAAAATCAGGCGTTTCTATGACGAGCGAAGCTCTAAAAGTCGCGGTTAGGGCGACTTTTTGGCATTCGCTCGCCAAGCCTTTTTACCCCAAAAGGGGCGTTTACGATGTTTGACCGCTCCGCCCTGCGCTTTGCGCCATTCGATAAAGCGCGCCGCTTGCTGCTTTTGCGTTTCAGGCTGCGTTAGTCCGCCGATACGTGAGGCGCTTGCCGTTGATGCCTTCGAGAGCCCTCACGGCGCGCATCGCGTCATCAATGCCAAGTTTCGCGCGGTTGTTCATGCGGAAATCGAACTCTGCCAGATAGCGGTGCAAATGCTGTTCGCCGCAGTGCTGATACGTTCCAACCATGCTGCGCTTGAACACTGAGAAGAAGCCTTCCAGCGTGTTCGTGTGGACGCCAGTCGCGGACATATTCGACTCTTGTGATCAACGCTTTCGTGCTTCGCAACTGCGCCAGTGAACTTATAAGCCTGAGCGCCGTCGGTGTGCAGCGTGCTTTCAGGATGGACGTTGCTTGTGGAGGGCCGGGACGATCTCGGCCTTGGTGGCGTTGCTGATCTTGAACGAACGGATTTTGCCGCCGCGTTCGACAAGGCTGAGAACCTTCATCTTGTGGGCGTACCCAGCGGCACCTTCCGGCTTGCGCTTGAGGTCAGTCGAGATAGGTTTCGTCGGCTTCCAGATCTCCGGGCCACGAGCGGAGCCTTTCTGCGCCGTCAGTAGGTGCCATGGCTTCACGGATACGGTGCGCCATGAACCATGCGCTCTTGTAAGTGATGCCGAGCATACGGTGCAGTTGATGCGCCGAGATGCCTTTCTTGGACGAGGTCAACAGTTCGGTAGCTAGTAGCCACTTGGTCAGCGGGATATGGCTGCGCTCAAAGACTGTCCCCACGGTCACGCTGAAGGGCTTGCGACAGGGTCGGCACTGATAAACGCCGGGGCGCGTGGACTTGCCTTGCATGAGCGTGGCTTCGTTGACGACGCCACAATGCGGGCAGACCGGACCTTCGGGCCACTGGATGGCCTCAAGGTGCTTACGGGCGGCGGTTTCGTCGGTGTAAATCTTGGCTTTGAGGTTCAACGTCATGGCACGGTCCTAAGTGACTATGCCGACAATCTATGCCTGATTCTGTACTACGTCAAGTATACAATCGCCACATGATTTCCCATAATATTACTTATACGATAATTTGAGGCCTGCCGGGGACGTGGTCTGCGTTGGGGCTTTCGCCCATGGGCGCTTGGCACCTGCCCGGCGGCGCGTGTACTGAGCGGCATGAGCAATCCCAAGCCCAGCCGCAACATCTCCGACCTGATCGAGATCATGCGCCGCCTGCGCGATCCGGACGGCGGCTGTCCGTGGGATCGCGAGCAGACATTCCAGACCATCGCGCCTTACACGATCGAGGAAGCCTATGAGGTCGCCGGCGCTATTGAGGACAAGGACTGGCCGGGCCTGAAGGACGAGCTGGGCGACCTGCTCCTGCAGACCGTCTATCACGCGCGCATGGCCGAGGAAGCCGGCCTCTTTGCCTTCGGCGACGTCGTGGAGGCCATCACGGCCAAGATGATCGCGCGGCATCCGCATGTCTTCGGCGATGGCGCGGCCGTGGCCGATGCTGAGGCGCAGACCGTCGCCTGGGAAGATCACAAGAAGCGCGAGCGGGCGGCCAAGCCGCAGAAGCAGGGGCTCCTGGACGATGTTCCGATGGCCCTGCCCGCATTGCTGCGTGCGGAAAAACTTCAGAAGCGGCTCTCAAGCGTTGGTTTCGACTGGGATAACGCCGGACGCGTGCTGGAGAAAGTGACCGAGGAAGCCGCCGAGATCGTCGAGGCGCAGAAGGACGGCGCATCCCACGACGAGCTTGCGGGCGAAATCGGCGACCTGCTCTTCGTGATCGCCAACCTGGCGCGCCACATGAAGGTCGATCCCGAGGCGGCGCTGCGCGCGACAAACGCCAAGGTCATGCGCCGCTGGGCCTGGATCGAGTCCGCGCTCAGAGCTCAGGGCCGGACGGCAAGCGAGGCGAGCCTCGCCGAGATGGAAGCGCTCTGGCTGGAGGCAAAGACGAAGGTGTGAGCAGACCTCGTGTATCGTCGCCCGCGCTCACGCGGTCCCACGGCAAGGAAGAGCGGGAAAGCTACCCTCACCTTTTCCACAGCGTCTGAGCACCCTGCTCTAGCCGGCTGTTTTCGTTAGTACATCGCTTTTGAAGCGGTTGGAAAATCGGCCCACATCCTGTGGATCGATGGCGAGCGTCAGCTCGACTCCCTTGGCTTTGTCGGTCCGCTTGAGAACCTGCGCGTGGCGATAGACCCAGGCGAGGTTTTCCCCATCCGAATGCTCCAAAGTCAGGCGAAACCGAATGTTGGCACCCGTCAACTCGTCCTCAAAGCGCGTCAGCAGCTTGTCCAGCCCGGCTCCCGTCACCGCGGAAACCGCGATCGGTCCGTCGGGCCGGCCATTGGCTGTGAGCAGCCCGTCGCGCACGTCCGGCGCGAGCAAGTCGATCTTGTTCAGGATCTCGACGAACGGCCGGTCGGTGCCCGCCTCGATCCCAAGCTCGTGGAGAACCTTCAGCACGTCCGCCTTTTGGGCAGCGCTCTCGGCGTGGGAGGTGTCGCGGACATGGGCGATGACATCGGCTTCCAGCACCTCCTCGAGCGTCGCGCGGAAAGCGGCAACCAACTCGACCGGCAGGTCGGCGATGAAGCCGACCGTGTCCGAGAGAATCGCCTTTGAGCCGCGCGGCAGTTTCAGACCGCGCATGGTCGGATCGAGCGTGGCGAACAGCAGGTCCTTGGCCAGCACGTCCGCGGCCGTGAGCTTGTTGAAGAGCGTCGACTTGCCGGCGTTGGTGTAGCCGACCAGCGCGATGACCGGGAACGGCACGCGCTTTCGCGCCTGGCGCTGCAGCCCGCGCGTGCGTTTGACGCCCTCGAGCTCGCGCCGGATCTTGGCCAGCCGCTCGCCGATCAGGCGGCGGTCGGTTTCGATCTGGGTTTCGCCGGGGCCGCCGAGAAAGCCGAAGCCGCCGCGTTGCCGCTCAAGGTGGGTCCAGCTGCGTACCAGGCGGCTGCGCTGGTAAGTGAGATGCGCAAACTCAACCTGCAGTCGCCCTTCCCGCGTTCGCGCACGTTCCCCGAAAATTTCCAGAATGAGCGCCGTGCGGTCGAGGACCTTCGTCGCCCACGCCTTTTCCAGGTTGCGCTGCTGCACCGGAGAGAGTTGCGCGTTGACGATGACGACTTCCGGTTCGAGCGCGCGCACTTCGCCGGCGATCTCGTCGACCTTGCCGCTGCCGATCAACGTGGCCGGTGTCGGCCGGACCAGCGGCACGATATGCGAAGCAATGACGGTCAGCCCAATCGCTGCGGTCAGCCCGATCGCTTCGGCCAGGCGCGCATCCGCATCGCGGTCGATGCGTGCGCCCTGGGCCCGCGCTTTCGGCTCCACATGAACAACGATGGCCTTGCGCGCCAGATCCCGCGCGTCGCCGTCCGTCTTTTTCAGACGGTTTCGGATGCGGCCGGATGTTCGTCCTGCAGCTGGATCGGTCCCATCGGCATCACCGTCGAGATCGCGTGCTTGTAGACGAGCTGTGCCTGCCCGTCCCTGCGCAGCAGTACGCAAAAATTGTCGAACCACGTGATATTCCCCTGAAGCTTGACGCCGTTCACGAGGAAGATCGTGACGGCAGATTTGCTTTTTCGGACAGCGTTGAGAAACGTGTCTTGCAGATTTTGTTGTTTTTCGCTCATCGGGGAGTCCCGTTATTGTGCCTCGCGCCCCTGCGAAGCACTAAAGACAGCATAGTCTGCGTTGCTGCGTTTGCGAAAGGGCCTAGCGCGCCTGTTCTGCCGCGCGCGCAGCAGACATCTGGGCATAAAGTTCCTGGACTCTGCGGGTGATCGGTCCCGGCTGGCCGTCGCCGATCTTCTTTCCGTCGATCGCAGTGACCGGAAAGACGCCAGCCGCTGATGAAATGAACGCCTCTCGTCCCGCCATGGCTTCAGCCGGCGTAAATTTGCGCTCTGAAACAGCCAATTGTGCTTGTGCCGCAGCTTCCAGGATCACACGCCGCGTAACGCCGGGCAGAATGTCGTGGCTGAGGCCGCGGGTGGTCAGCTTACCCGCAGCATCGACGATCCAGGCAGTGGTCGAAGCGCCCTCGGTCACAAAGCCTTGCGCGTCGACGAGCCAGGCTTCCCACGATCCGGCTTTACGCGCGACCGTCTTGGCCAGCAGGTTCGGCAGGAGCTGGACGGTCTTTATGTCGCGCCGCGCCCAGCGTTCGTCCGGCCGGGTCATCACGGTAATGCCCCTGGAGCGCAGGCGCTCGCTGCCCGACGTCCCCATGTCGCGCGCCGTCATGATCAGCGTCGGGCGGCGCACGACGGAGGGTATCGAGTGGTCGCGGCGGAACGCGCCGCGTGTCACCTGCAGGTAGAGCAACCCGTTGCGGACGCGGTTGCGGCGGACAAGTTCGCGCATGACAAGCTTGAGCACATTGCGGTGCATCGGCATTGCCATCTCGATTTCGCTCACGGAACGCTCGAGCCGGTCGAGATGTTCTTCCTCGTCCATCAGCTTGCCGTCGATAATGCTGCAAACCTCATAGATGGCATCGGCAAGCTGAAGCCCGCGGTCCTCGATGTGCACGGCGGCGCGGCCGTGCGGCACGTAGCGGCCGTCGACATAGGCGATGCGTCCCGACGGTGCGCGGGTCTCCCAACCACTCACGCGTTGAAGCCCTGCTCGCGCCCGGTGGGTCCGACGCCGAGCGACTTCAGCTTGCGGTGCAGCGCCGAGCGTTCCATGCCGATGAAGGCAGCCGTTCGCGAGATGTTGCCGCCGAAGCGGTTGATCTGTGCCACGAGGTAGTCGCGCTCGAAAATCTCGCGCGCCTCGCGCAGCGGCAGGGAGATGACGAGGTCGCCCCGCCCTGCTCCGCCCCATGTCGCGTTCGCGCCGAGATCGGACGGCAGCAGATCGGCAGAGATCGCCTGCGCCGCATCGTCCGTCGCCAGGATCAGAAGGCGCTCCACGATGTTGCGAAGCTGGCGGACATTGCCCGGCCAGGTGTGCGCCTGCAGAACCGCCATGGCATCGTCGCCGATCTCGCGAACCGCGAGGCCGGATGTCGCCGACAGCCGCGCCATGAAATGCGCGACGAGCATCGGAATGTCGTCGCGCCGCTCGGCCAGCGACGGTACGCGCACCGGCACGACATTGAGGCGGTGATAGAGGTCCTCGCGGAAGGTGCCCGCGGCAATCTCGGCGCGCAGGTCGCGCGTCGTCGAGCAGATCACGCGCGCATCGACCTGCACGCGCGTCGATCCGCCGATGCGCGTGAAGGTCTGATCGACCATGACGCGCAGGATCTTGCCCTGTGTCTCCAGCGGCATGTCCGCGACTTCGTCGAGATAAAGCGTGCCGTTGTGCGCGAGTTCGAAAAGGCCGGTTTTGCGCGGCCCGTCGCCGCCTTCCGTCCCGAATAGTTCGATTTCGATGCGTGCCGGATCCATCGTCGCGCAATTGATGGCGACGAACGCATTGGCGGCCCGCCGCGAACGCGCATGGATCAGGCGCGCGGCCACTTCCTTGCCCGAACCCGAGGGGCCCGTGATGAAGACGCGGCTGTTGGTCGGCGCGATTTTCTCGATCGCCTGACGAAGCTGCGTAATGGCGGAGGAATTGCCGACCAGTTCTGAGTCGTCTCCGGTCTTGAGCTTCAGTTCCTGTACCTCTCGGCGCAGGCGCGAGGCTTCCAGCGCGCGGCCGACGACATGGATCAGGCGGTCGGCCTTGAACGGCTTTTCTATGAAATCGTAGGCGCCCTTCTTGATCGAGGCGACGGCGGTTTCGATCGTGCCATGGCCCGAGATCATCACCACCGGCAGGTCCGGCTGCTCGCGCTTGATCGTGTCGAGCACCTGGATGCCGTCGAGTTTGCTGCCCTGCAGCCAGATATCGAGAACCAGAAGCTGCGGCCGGCGCTGGCGCACGGCGTTGAGCGCGCCGTCGCTGTCGCCGGCAACGCGGGTCTCATAGCCTTCGTCGTGCAGGATTCCGGCGATCAGGTCGCGGATATCCTCTTCATCGTCGACGATCAGGATCTCAGACGCGATCGGCAATGCGTGCTTGCTCATCCCCAGTTCCTTTTTCTTTCATTTTCTTTTGTCGTGGTGGAAACGTCAGGACAATTTCCGCCCCTCGCCGGTGTCCGCCCTGAACGCTGTCGCTCTTCAGGCTCTCGCCTGCGTCTTGCAAGACGATGTCGCCGCCATGGTCTTCCATGACCTTTCGGACGATCGCCAACCCTAGTCCTGTTCCCTTGGCGCGCGTGGTCACGTAGGGCTCCGTCAGCCGGTCGCGATGTTCGTGCGGCAGGCCGACGCCATTGTCCGTCACGCGGAAAATGACCGATGCCTCGCTGGGCTCCAACGCGATCACGATGCGGCCAGGCGTCGGATCCTCGCCCTTGGCGATCCGCGCACTCACCGCCTCGCCGGCATTCTTGAGAACATTCGTCAGCGCCTGCGTCACGAGGCGGCCGTCGCATTCCAGATAGACCGGCTCCTTGGGAATGCGGGTCTCGAACGTGATCTGCGGATGGGCGACGCGCTGCAGGAACACCGCCTGCTGGATGAGTTCCTGCGCATTCTCGCGCCGCATGACGGGCGTGGGCATGCGCGCGAATGAGGAAAATTCGTCGACCATGCGGCCGATGTCGCCGACCTGGCGGATGATCGTGTCCGTGCATTGGGCAAAGACTTCGGGATCGGTCGAAATCTCGCTCGCGTATTTGCGCTTTAGCCGTTCGGCAGAAAGCTGGATCGGCGTCAGCGGATTCTTGATCTCGTGCGCGATGCGGCGCGCAATATCAGCCCACGCCGCGGTGCGCTGCGCCGAGACGAGATCGGTGATGTCGTCGAAGGTCGCAACGAAGCCGCTGCCGTCTGCGCCGCGCTCGCTCGAGACCTGAACGCTCAGGACTCGCGACGTGGTTCCGCGCTTGACCGTGACCTCGCCGCTGGCACGGCCCGCGGGCTCGGAAATGGCGCGGCGGATGAGCGCGGCAAGCTCGGGCACGGCCTCGGAATAAAGCCGGCCTTCGATCTCCTCCGGTGCGGCGCCCAGAAGCCGCGCGGCCGCGCGATTGACGATGGTGAGGATGCCGTCACGGTCGAGACCGATCACACCAGCGCTGACGCCTGCGAGCACTGCTTCGGTAAATCGCCGGCGCTCGTCATTCTGGCGGTTGGCAGACACCAGCGCGCTGCGCTGCGCGTCGAGCTGACCGGTCATGCGGTTGAAGGCGCGGCCGAGCAGACCGATTTCGTCGTCGCTGCGCTCGACTTCCACCTGCGCCTTGAGATCGCCTTCCGACACGCGTTCGGCCGCGCCGATCAGGCTGGAGATCGGCCGCACGAGCCGGTTGGCCGCCCACAGGCCGAGCCAGATGGCAGACAGCAGGATGACCAGCGACACGACCATGTACAGCGCAGCGAAGATGAGCTGGACCTGCGAGCGGCTGGCGTTCAGCCGGTCATATTCGCTCACCGCGACCTTGGTGCGGTGGTAGTAGCCGAACACCTTGGGATCGACGTGCCGCACGACGAGCAGATAGGCGTCCTTCAGGAACGGCAGATAGATCAGCGCATGGATGTAACCGGTTTCGGGATCGCCATCGACGACGATCTGTCCCGCGCGCGCATCGGCGATGTCGGTCGCACTCGGCTTGAGCGCGGCGGAATAGACGAGCTTGGCGCTCTTGGCCAGTTCGCTGCCGTGCGAATCGATCAGGAAGGAACCGACCAGGCCGCGATCGGTCGTCATGATCGCGATCTTTTCCATCATCAGCGACAGGCGCACCTGCTTGTTCTGGTCGAACAAGGTGCGGTCGTGCTCGATGCTGCTTTCGATTTCGCCGGCGTCATAGAGGATGTGCCGCCCCTGCTCGATCATGTATTGCCGCGCGACCCCGACAGCGTTGTCGAGCGCGGTCTGGACGCGGGCGGAGAACCACGCCTCGATACCGAGGTTCAGCGTGACCGTCGCAAAGATCGCGACGAGGATCGCCGGCACCACGGCAATGGCGCTGAACATGGCCACAAGGCGCACGTGAAGCTTGGCGCCAGCGAGGCCCGACTTGCGCGCACTCCAGAGCCTGGCGAGCCGCCAGGCGATCGAGTCCACCCAGCGAGACGCCGAGCGTCAGATTGATCAGCAGAAGCGTTACAAGGTTTGCCGGCGTCGGATTGTAGGGCACCAGACCGGTGACCATCGCGTACGTGATGACCGCCGAAAGCACGGCCAGAACGCCCACGCCCAACGCAAGCAGCGATGGCCGCGAGATGGCTCTCAGCCAATCCAGCAACCCGCCGCCCTGCGCTTCCACTGCGTTGGTCGTGGCCATCATTGTCCGTTGGCTAAGGGGCGACCCGGTTAAATTGCTTTCCGGGTTCAATAATCCGTCACAGTGTAGCCAAGACACAGCCTGTTGCAAGAAAGCTGCGATGCATTCGGACAACAGAATTTAGTGTGTACGGTTAATCCGTCCTCAGGCCCTTGATGACTTCCAGACCCAGATCCCGGATCTTTTTGCGTAGCGTATTGCGGTTCAAGCCCAGCAAGTGGGCCGCCCTGATCTGGTTGCCGCGCGTCGCCCCCAGGCAGATCGAAATGAGCGGCCGCTCGATTTCCTGCAAAATTCGATCGTACAGGCCAGGCGGCGGAAGCTTTTCGCCCTGGGCGAGGAAATAGGTTGTGAGGTGCCGCTCGACCGCGGCGCCAAGCGTGGCCGGCTCGTCGCCGCCGTCGCCTTCGGGCGCACGGGCCGGCTCCTTCAATTCGATCGCAATCGCGCTCGCCGGAATGGTTTCGCCCGAATGCAGAACTGCAAGCCGGCGGATCAGATTCTCCAACTCGCGTACGTTTCCGGGCCAGCGATAGTGCTTGAGCATATCGAGCGCTTCGCTGTCGAGATGTTTGGCCGGCAGTCCCTCCTCTTCCGCCTTTCGCAGGAAGTGGCGAACAAGATCAGGGACGTCCTCGGCGCGCTCGCGCAGCGGCGGCAGACGCATCGGCACGACGTTGAGGCGGTAGTAGAGATCTTCGCGGAACAGTCCCTGCTGGATGAGCTGGCGCAGATCGCGGTTCGTCGCGGCAATGATGCGCACGTCGGTCTTGATCGGAACGCGCCCGCCCACCGTCGTGTACTCGCCCTGTTGCAGCACGCGCAGCAGCCTCGTCTGCGCTTCGAGAGGCATGTCGCCGATTTCATCGAGGAAGAGCGTGCCTCCCTCAGCCTGCTCGAAGCGCCCGACGCCGCGGTTTGTTGCGCCGGTGAATGCGCCGCGCTCATGGCCGAACAATTCGCTCTCCACGAGTTCCTTGGGGATCGCCGCCATGTTGACGGCGACGAACGTGCCGTGGCGACGTTTGCCGTAGTCGTGAAGCGCTCGCGCGACAAGTTCCTTGCCTGTTCCGCTTTCGCCCATGATCATCACGGTGAGATCGGTCTGCGTGAGCCGCGCGATAACGCGGTAGATCTCCTGCATCGCCGGCGAACGGCCGATCAGCGGCAAACGATCGTCGCCAGCCGCGCTGTCGGAAACTTCGCGCTTCGTATTTGGTTGCGCCAGGGCGCGTTGCACGACCGATGTCAGTTCCTTCAGATCGAACGGCTTGGGCAGATAGTCGAACGCGCCGCGCTCCGCCGCGGTGATGGCGGTGAGGATCGTGTTCTGTGCGCTCATCACCACGACGGGCAGTTCGGGACGAATTTTCTTGATGCGCGGAATGAGGTCAAAACCGTTTTCGTCGGGCAGTACCACGTCCGTGATGACGAGGTTGCCGTCGCCTGCCGCCACCCAGCGCCAAAGGCCCGCTGCGGTTCCCGTCGTGCGCACGTCATACCCTGCGCGTCCCAGGGCCTGGTTGAGCACCGTGCGGATTGCCGCGTCGTCGTCGCAGACCAGTATGGTTCCCGCGGGCATGTCAGTTCCCTTCGTTCGCATCGGCCGCCTTCGGCAGCAGGATGCGGAAAATGGTCCGGCGTGGAATGGAATCGCACTCGATGACGCCGCCATGATCGCCGACGATCTTGGCGACGAGCGCGAGACCGAGCCCTGATCCGCGTGGCTTGGTCGTGACGAACGGATCGAAGATATGCGGCACGAGATCGGCTGGAACGCCGGAGCCATTGTCGCGCACGGTCACTTCCAGCGGCAGGCTGAGACGCTCGCCGGCGACCGCGGCGCCGAAGCGCACGCCGGGACGATAGCCGGTCGTCAGCGTGATCTCGCCGCCCGTTTCGGGCAGCGCGTCGGCTGCGTTGCGCACCAGGTTCATGAACACCTGGATGAGTTGGTCGCGGTCTCCCAGCACGGCAGGCAGAGAAGGATCGAACGTCTCGACGATCGTCACGCCCTTGGCGAAGCTGGACTCGGCGACCTTGCGCACGCGATCGAGGACTTCGTGGATGTTGACCGGCGTGCGCGGGATTGCGCGGGTGTCGCCGAACAACTCCATCCGGTCGATCAGCGCCCGGATACGATCGGACTCATCGCAGATGAGCTGCGTGAGCGTCTTGTCGCCTTCGGTGCCGGATTCTTCGAGCAATTGCGCAGCGCCGCGGATGCCGGCGAGCGGATTCTTGATTTCATGCGCGAGCACGGCGGCCATGCCGTGCATGGAGCGCACCGCGCCGCGATGCGAGAGCTGGCGGTCGATGCGCTGGGCCAGGCTGCGCTCCTGCAACAGGATGACGATGGAGTCTTCCGGTTCGGGCAGCGGCGTTGCGATGACGTCCGCGACGCGTTCGCCATGGCGCGGCGTCGTCAGATCGACGTTTCGCTCGCTGACCGACGCGTTTCGCTCGCGCGCCTGAGCGACGAGCTGCAGCAACGGGCTGCCGAAAGGCACAAGATCAGTGAGGTTCTGGCGCAGGAGCAGACCTGCGCCGCTGTCGAAAAACTGTTCGGCCGCGGGGTTCACAAAAACGATTTGTTGGGCGGGACCGACGACGAGCAAAGGCATCGGCAGCGCGCCAGCGATGAGCGCAGCCGAGGCGTTGTCCTTAATTTGCTGTTCGAGATCCATTCCCATGCCTATTAGTTAGGCATACTACGTACATGTCCACATTATAGGCAATAGAAATGTTGCAGTGCGGCAAAGGAGGTCCTTTGCCTTGCCCAATCCCGCTATCGTGGTACCCAGACGGTCGATGTTGGGAGAGGAACATGTCTGGCGTCGCAGTTCTTGTGGTGGCTGCGGGCAAGGGAGAACGCGCCGGCGGCGCCGTCCCCAAGCAATATGTCCCCCTGCTCGGCAAGCCGATCCTGCGCTGGACTGTCGAAGCTTTTGCACGCCATCCGCGCGTGACGTCTGTCCAGGTGGCCATCGGGCCGGGCCAGGAACAGCTCTACGCGACGGCGATCGAAGGTCTCGAATTGCTGCCGCCGGTTGTTGGCGGCGCGACACGGCAGGAATCCGTGCGGCGCGGTCTGGAGGCGCTCGCCCATGCAGCGCCGGACATGGTGCTGATCCAGGACGCTGCGCGGCCGCTGGTTTCGGAGCGCGTCATCGATGCTGTGATTGCCGCCCTTGAAAGCGGCGCGGACGGCGCGGTGCCGCTGCTCGCCGTGGCCGACACGCTGAAGCGCAACGACGACGGCAAGTGGACGACTGTGCCGCGCGAGGGACTGCATCGCGCGCAGACGCCGCAGGGATTCCGTTTCGCGAAGATTCTTCGCGCGCATCGTCACTACGCGGCGCAGGACGTCACCGACGACATGGCGCTGGCCGAACTTGCGGGCCTGCACATCGCCGCCGTTGCAGGCGAAGACGGGAACATGAAAGTCACCACTCCGGAAGATTTCGCGCTCGCCGAAGCGCATCTGCGTGCACGGCTCGGCGAAAGCCGGACCGGCATGGGATATGACGTTCACCGTTTCGTGCCCGGCGATCATGTCTGGCTGTGCGGGATCAAGGTGCCGCACGACCATGCGCTCGAAGGGCACTCAGATGCCGATGCCGGACTGCACGCGCTGACCGACGCGATCCTAGGCGCCATTGGCGAGGGCGATATCGGCCAGCATTTCCCACCGACGGACGAACGCTGGCGCGGCGCGCCGTCGTGGAAGTTCCTCGACCACGCCGCGAGCCTCGTTCGCAGCAAGGGCGGCGCCATCACGCATTGCGATGTGACGATCATCTGCGAGCGGCCCAAGGTTGGTCCGCACCGCGAGGCGATGCGCGCGCGTGTCGCGGAGATCCTCAAACTCGATGTCTCCCGCGTCAGCGTGAAGGCGACGACAACCGAGGGACTTGGTTTCGAAGGGCGCCGCGAGGGCCTCGCCGCGCAGGCCGTGGCGACCGTCAGGCTGCCGTGAAGGTCATCCTTCTCAAACCCGGTGACGAAGAACTTCTGCTGAGGGCGGAGGCCGCGTTCAATCCGGACGCACCCTCGCCTGCCCGCTGTTCGATGTTGTTGCGTGAGCCGAGCTACATGATGGTGGTCGCACTTACCGACGACAATGAAGTGATGGGCCGGATCTATGGCAATGTCTTGCACCGCTACTCGGCCACCGATCTGCTGCTCTACGAAGTCGATGTCGCCGAGAAGTATCAGCGCCAGGGAGCATGCCGCGCGATGCTGGAATATCTGAAGAGCCTCTGCGCCAAGCGCGGCTATTCGGAGATGTGGGTGCTGACCGATCTCGACAACGAAGCGGGCAATGGCGTGTACAAGTCTGCCGGCGGCATGCTCGAAAATTCGCCGGCGAACATGTACGTCTTCCAGATATCCAAGCCATGATCGCTACCGCTCTGTCGACGTTCTTTGGCGTCGGCTACGCACGCGTCGCGCCGGGAACGGTGGCGAGCGCGGTTGCGCTGCCCATTGCGTGGCTGATCTTGTGGAAGTTGGGCCCGACCGCACTGATGATGGCCAGTCTCGGCATCTATTTGATCGGCGTGTGGTCCTGCGACGTGTACGCGAAAAGGACAGGCGGCGTTGATCCGTCCGAGTGCGTGATCGATGAAGTCGCCGGGCAATGGCTGGCCTGTGCGGTCGCGCCGCTTTCTCTGGCAGGTTTTTCCATCGCGTTCGTGCTGTTCCGCTTCTTCGACATCAGCAAGCTGTGGCCGGTTTCTGCCGGCGAGCGGCTCAAGGGCGGCTGGGGCATCATGACCGACGACATGATCGCCGGCGCGCTCTCGGCCATGCTCATTGCGGCCCTGCGCTGGCAGGGCCTAGTCTAGCGGTCCAACCACGAAGGGTTCGCGATGTTTCCCAATCCCCTCCTCCGCCTCGCCGAAGTCGTTCTTGCCGATGCGCGCATCGCGCGGTTGCGCATCGTGACGGCTGAAAGCTGCACGGGCGGACTGATCGGTGCGTTGCTCACCGAGATCCCGGGCTCGTCGGACGTCTTCGACCGCGGCTTCATCGTCTATACAAACCGCTCCAAGCAGGACCTGCTCGGCGTTCCGGGCGATCTTGTCGCCGACATGGGCGAAGTGTCGGAAGCCGTCGCGCGCATGATGGCGGAAGGCGCGATCGAGAATTCCAATGCGCAGCTCGCGGTTGCCGTGACAGGTATCGCCGGGCCCGGCGGCGGAACGACGATGAAGCCGGTCGGCCTCGTTCACGTTGCTGCGGCGCGCGAGGGCCGCTCGATCCTGCATGAGGCACACCGCTTCGGCGACATAGGCCGCACGGAGGTGCGCCTCAAGACCTGCGAAGCGGCGCTAAGCCTGCTGCATCGGCTTATCTGAGAGTTCCTTTGCGCGCGCCTCGAACGCGTCCGCCATCTTGACGTAGACCTTGCCAAACGCGGCGCCGGCGACTGCGTTGAGAACGCGGTTTCGGAACTCGAACGCGAGCGAGAAATCGACCTGGCAGCCTTTCTCGAGCGGCGTGAAGCGCCAATGATTCTCGAGCTGCTTGAAGGGGCCGGACGTTTGCGCGACGTCGATCGTGCGTGCGGCCGGATCAAGGATAACTCGGCTGGTATATTTTTCGCGCAGCGCGCCATAGCCGACGGCCATCTCCGCCGTGAGCACGTCGCGATTTTTCACATGCTCTCGCGAGAGGACGCGCAGCGCAGCGCACCAAGGAAGGAATTTCGGATACTGCTCCACATCGGCGACGACCTGGAACATCAGGTCGGCCGAATACGGAACTATTCGCGTTTCGGAATGCGCCGTCACGAGTTGGACTTGGCCAGCCTCGCCGCCTTGAGCTGCGCGAAGTCGCTGTCGGCGTGATAGGAGCTGCGCGTCAGTGGCGATGCCGAGACCATCTGGAAACCCTTGGCGCGCGCCGTCGCTTCGAGCGCCTTGAACTCGTCCGGCGTCCAGAAGCGATCAAGCGCTGCGTGCTTTTTTGTAGGCTGCAGATATTGGCCGATGGTGAGGAAGTCGACGCCGGCGGCGCGAAGATCGTCCATCACCTGCATGATCTCCTCGCGCGTCTCGCCCAGACCCACCATGAGACCGGACTTCGTGAAACCGTTCGGTGCGAGTTCCTTGGCCTGTTGCAGCAGGCGCAGCGACGCGAAATATCGAGCCCCGGGCCGGATATTGAGATAGAGGCGCGGCACGGTTTCGAGATTGTGGTTGAACACGTCGGGCGCTGCGTCCATCACGACTTCGATGGCGCCGTCCTTGCGCAGGAAATCCGGCGTCAGGATTTCGATGGTGGTGCCGGGGCTTTCCGCGCGGATCGCGCGGATCACCTTGGCAAAATGATCTGCGCCGCCGTCCGCGAGGTCATCGCGATCGACCGACGTGATGACGACATGCTTGAGGCCGAGCTTGGCGACCGCCTTGCCGACATTCTCCGGTTCCTGCGGATCGAGCGCACCGGGCAGTCCTGTCTTCACATTGCAGAAAGCGCAGGCGCGCGTGCAGGTGTCGCCCATGATCATCATCGTGGCGTGGCGGTGAGTCCAGCATTCGCCAATATTCGGGCAGGCCGCTTCCTCGCAAACCGTGTGGAGATTGTGTTCGCGCACGATGGCGCGCGTTACCGCATATTCCTTCGAAACAGGCGCTTTGACGCGAATCCATTCCGGCTTGCGCGGTACGGTGGTGTCCGGTCGATGCGCCTTTTCGGGATGGCGCGGCGGATTGGTGCGGTCGATCACAACGGTCATGCTGCCTTGATATAGTCGCTCCGGGTTGCGAAATCATGGAAAATTGAACTCTTGATGCGATAGTGCGTAGTAACGGGGCAAAGGAGACCAAAATGCCGCCGAAGAAAGCTCGCAAACCAGCAAAAAAGAAGGTTTCGGCAAAGGCCGCTGCGGCCCCGGCCAACGCACAGAAGTCCCGCTCGCTCGTCGAAGGATTTCCGATTCGCACCACGTTTGCGGTTGTCGGCGTGCTCGGACTGGCGGCCATCGCCATTTCACTGTTTGGTCCGCGCCGGTTCCGTGACGAAGTCATCCTTCCCATTGGTGCGGCGACGTACACGCCCATTGCTGCCGCCGTGGCGCCGCAGGCGGACCGTGTCTGGGAGGAAACGCGTGCCTGGCGCGACCGCGTCGGCCGCATTCTGGAGTCGATCAACACGGAAGAAGTGCGAGAACTGGTCGCAAGCCGCCTGTCGCACTGGATTGAACGCTTTCGCTGAGCGCTAAGTCGGATTTAGGAAAATAAGCAAAAGTGCTGGACGTTTCACACGTCGCCGCTGCACAATTCGCAGCCAAGGGGCGAACGCTGATTCAGAGCCGACAGCTCGGTCAGCCGGGCGATCGATAAGAACAAAATAACGGGTGGAAATTTTGACCGTCGCGAGCATTGCAGCCGCATCCGGCGAAGAGATCGTACCTTTCGACATCAGCCGCTCGGAGCAGCCGGTCTTCCGCGCTCTGATCGAAGCCAGATCACGCTACGGCGCGGACCGGGCCGCTATCGTCGACGGCGACGAGCGCGTCCTGACCTACGAAGAAATCATTCGTGCCGCCCTTGCACTCGGTCATTCCCTCAAGCGCGGGACCAAGCCTGGCGAAGCCGTCGCCATCATGCTTCCAACCGGCGCAGCGTCGGTCATCGCGTTCTTTGCCGTGTCGGCCTATGGCCGCGTGCCGGCAATGCTGAATTTCACCAGCGGCGCAGCGGGCCTTCGCAGCGCGCTGAAGACGGCCCAGATCAGGCGCATCGTGACGGCCCATCGTTTCGTCGAACTCGGCAAGCTCGATGCGCTGATCGAGGAACTCGGCAAGAATTACGAGATCGTCTATCTCGAAGACGTACGCGCAAAGCTCTCGCTCGTCGACAAGATTTATGCCGCGGTCGGCACGTTCGTGCCGAGCCTCGTCGCCTCTAACGCCGTGCATTCGATGCCCGCGGTGATCCTGTTCACTTCGGGTACCGAAGGCGAGCCGAAGGGCGTCGCGCTATCTCACATGAACCTGCTTTCCAATGTCGAGCAGGTGCGATCGCATCTGGCGCTGTACGAGACCGACATACTGTTCAATCCACTGCCGACGTTTCATTGCTTCGGCCTGACTGTCGGGTCTCTGATGCCGCTGCTGCTCGGCATCAAGGTGATCTGTCACCCGACACCCTTGCAGCCCAAGGAGATCGTGCGCCGCATCCGCGACTCCAAGGCGACCATACTTCTGTCGACCGATACATTCATCTCGCAATATGCGCGCGCCGGCGAACAGGGCGATCTCAATTCGCTGCGTCTTGCCGTGTGCGGAGCGGAGCGCTTGCGCGACGAAACACGCGCCCTGCTGCGCAACAAATATTCGATCGAGCTGCTGGAAGGTTATGGCGTGACCGAGGCCGCGCCGGTGATCGCGGCAAACCAGCCCGGCGCAAACCGTTCCGGCACCGTCGGCCATCTGATGGCGAATATGGAAGCGCGACTCGATCCTGTCGAAGGCATCCCGAATGCGGGACGGCTGTTCGTCAAAGGGCCGAACGTCATGCTCGGCTACATCAAGCCTGAAAAACCGGGCGTGATTCAACCGCCCGAGGGCGGCTGGCACGATACGGGCGACGTCGTCTCGATCGACGATGAAGGCTATATTGCCATCAAGGGACGTCTGAAACGCTTCGCCAAGATCGGCGGCGAAACCGTGTCGCTCGCCGTCGTCGAAAGCATTGCGTCTGCTCTCTGGCCGGACAATTACCACGCCGCGGTCGCCCTGCCCGACGGCCGCAAGGGCGAGCAGATCGTCCTTGTCTCAACCAAAGCGGATGCCGATCGCCACGATCTCGTCGGATGGGCGCACAATCACGGTGTCTCCGAACTGGCCGTGCCACGCAAGATCATCGTGGTCAGCGACGTGCCTGTGCTCGGCACAGGCAAGACCGACTATGTGCAGCTTCAGAAAATCGTCGAGGCGGCGGTCGAGCCGGCAGCGAACTGATCGAACTCAGAATTCTGCCTCGAGCTCCTCGACCGCGTCGGGCTCGGCCTTTGCGGCTTCGATCCACTCGAGCATGTCCGGAAGATTGAGGATCGTCTCGCAATAATCCGCGCAGAGCCGGTCAAGCTTCACATGGTAGGTGGTGAAGCGCGTGCAGACAGGAGCATACATCGCGTCGGCAAGTGTTGGCCTGTCGCCGAAGAGATAGGGTCCGTCGTACATCTTGAGGCACTCGCGCCAGATGGAAACGACCCGGTCGATGTCCAGTTGCGCGCCGGCCCAGACTTTGAAATTCGGATAGTCCGCCTTCAGGTTCATCGGCAGCGCCGAGCGCAGGTTCGCGAATCCCGAATGCATCTCGCCGGAGATCGAACGGCAGTGAGTCCGCGCCTTGAGCTCTTTGGGCAGGAGTTCCGACTTGGGGAGCTTCTCGTAGAGGTAGGCGGCGATAGACAAAGTGTCCCACACCTTGATGTCGCCATCGATGAGACACGGTACGAGGAATGACGGCGAGAGCAGCAAAAGCTCCGCGCGCGCATCCGGATCATCGTTCGGCAGCACCTTTTCCTCGAAATCCAGCCCGGCCATGCGGCAGAGGAGCCAGCCGCGCAGCGACCAGGACGAGTAGTTTTTGCTCGAAATCGTCAGGAGTGCTTTGCTCATGGCAGACAATTCTTCCACTAAGGATTAATGAATTATTTCGCACTGCAGCATAAATTGCACTAGTATTTTTCGCAGACACAGCGTGAAATCGAACAAATATTGCCGCACCGCACAAGCGGGCCGGCGGGCGTAAGTTGGGGGCGTTTATCCAGTCCAATGTTGTATGACGCCTACCAGGCCCAGTCTGATCTGCTCGCGCCTCTGCGCGCCTGGGCCGGGCTGACCAGTGCGATGTACCGCGACACCTTTGCCGGGCCGCGCGCCAACTATCTCTTCAAGAGCATCTCGGCTGCGGCCGAAATCCTCAACCGCGCCCATCTCATCCACGAACGCCCCAGCTTCGAAATCAACTCCGTCGAGATCAACGGCCAGACCGTTCCGGTCACCGAAGAGAAAACGCTCGAAACGCCGTTCGCCACCCTGCTCCGCTTCAAGAAGGAAGGAGCGGGCGAACAACCGCGGGTCATGATCGTCGCGCCGATGGCCGGTCACTTCCCGACACTTCTTCGCCAGACCGCAAGCACGATGCTCCCCGAGCATGACGTTTACATCACGGACTGGAAGAGCGCGCGCGACATTCCGCTGAGCGAGGGCAAGTTCGGCGTCGACGAGTATATCGAGCACACAATCAAGTTCTTCGAAAAGCTCGGTCCCGGCGCGCATGTCGTCGCCGTGTGCCAGCCCTGCGCCGCACTTCTGGCCACCGTTGCCGTCATGGCGCAGACCAACCATCCCTGCCAACCGCGCAGCATGACGCTGATGGCAGGGCCGATCGACACGCGCGTCAACCCGACGTCGGTCAATGAACTTGCGACCGGACATCCGATCGAATGGTTCGAAAAGAACCTGATCACCACTGTGCCGCGCCGCTATCCAGGATCGCACCGGCGTGTCTATCCCGGATTTCTGCAACTCTCTGCGTTCATGTCGATGAACATGCCGCGCCATATTCGCGCGCACCTCGATCTCTTCGAGCACATCCGCAAGGGCGAAGAGGAAAAGGCGGAAGCGAACAAGAAATTCTACGACGAGTATTTCTCGGTCTCCGACCTGCCTGCCGAATTCTATATCGAGACCGTCCAGAAGGTGTTCCAGGAATTCCACCTGCCGCGCGGCATTTTCAAGTATCACGGTGAGCGCGTGGACACCGCGGCGATCAAGAAAACCGCGCTTCTCACAGTGGAAGGCGAACGCGACGACATTTGTTCCGTCGGTCAGACCGTTGCCGCGCACGACCTGTGCACGTCGATCAAACCGTTTCGCAAGAAGCACTATGTGCAGCCCGGCGTCGGTCACTACGGGGTCTTTTCCGGCACCCGCTGGAACACGCAGATCTATCCGATCGTGCGCAACATGATCCTGGCCAACAACTAGCACGACGCGGCATTCCGATCAGTGCGCGGCGGCCGAATTATTCTGTTGCGCCAGCACTTCGTCATGCCGGGCGCAGATCTTCGGCCAGAGCGATTCCGCCTCTGGGACATTGAGGCCGAACACGGTCTGCAGTGTCGCGCTCAATTCCTTCGCACTGTCGATGACGCTATCCTCCACCAAGCCCGGCCGAACCTTGCGCAGCACCCGTCCGCGCAGAATGGCAACACCGTAGTCCGTGTGGCGTTGCGCGATGAGGTTCTGCACGAACGGCGATTGCGGCGACGTCTGAAGCATGACGCACTTTTGCGCGAACAGGGATTCGTCGGCGCGGGCAAGATTGAAGTCGAAGCTGGGCGCACTGCCCTTCGCGTGATTGGCGAGGCGCCACCAATCTTCATTGATGCGTTCCAGGCCAAAATCGAAACCGTGCGAGTGAAACGGTCCGGCAACCACATGGATCGGATCTCGCGGCCCGTCTCCGAAGCCGACATCGGCCAGATAAGTGCCTTCGTCGAGCACGACTTTCAGGACGAGATGATTACCTTCCGCCAACTCTCCTTTGAGGGCACGGACGACCGCGCCTGTCGCGCGCGTGACGTCAAACCCGAGCTCACCGAGAGCCCAGCCGAACACTCCGTTCATCTCGTAGCACCAGCCGCCTCGGCCGCGATTGACGATCTTGTCGTAGGCAGCCGCCGGGTCCGTGGTCAGCGGCCTGCCAAGTTGGACATCCAGATTTTCGTACGAAATCTGCGTCAGGTGCGCACGATGAAGCGATTGAAGTCCGGCCAGCGTCGGTGCCGGGCGCTCTTTCAGTCTTACGCGCGAAAGGTATTCGTCGATGTGCATGGCGATTCGTTCGGCTCCGGCCTTCGGCAATATAATTGTTCGTCGATTTTTGCGCTTTTTGAAGCTCCCTTCCCCCAACCTCCTAAGACAATAGACCCATAATAGGAATTAAGAGATAGATCGTGGATGTGGGAGTTCAAGACCAGACCCAGAAAAGGCCAGAATACTGCGATTTTCCCAGACCGAATCGAATTATTTTCAACTCCAGTACAGTTCACTCTTGCATAGTACGAACTTCATGCTAGATATCACTTCGCAATAGCTTGGGAGGCGGAGAAGGGCGCGTTGTGACCGAAGAATCTGCATTCACGCGCAAATTCCGTAAAGAACTGATGGCCGGGCTTTCCTCGCTCGTCCTGCTGGCCGTACTCGCGCGCGCCGGACGGGAAATGTACGGATACGAAATCGCCAAGGCGGTTAAGGCCGAGGGCGAAGGCGGGCTGATCTTCAAGCAGGGTGCAATCTACCCTGTCCTCAGGTCGCTCAATGCCACGGGGCTTCTGCAAAGCAGGGTCGAGGCTTCGGCCTTCGGACCGCCGCGGCGCTACTACGACATCACCGATGACGGACGCAAAGCTCTCGCCGAGTGGCAATTTGCCTGGCGCGATATGCGCGAATTCGTCGACGACGCCTTGAAGGCGGGAACTGTCCCTCCAGGAGCGATGCCTGATGGTCATGCCGGCTCACCCGCCTAGTACGGTCGCCGCCTACCTGGCGGAACTGCGGCGCGCCCTCAAAGGCGCCCCGGCCGGGCTGATCAGCGACGCGCTCGCCGATTGCGAAGACCATCTGAACAACGAGATCGCGCAAAATCCGGAATTGAACGAAACCCAGATCCTCGCCTCCGTGGTCGAAACCTACGGCACGCCAGAGGAAATCGCAGAGGAATACCGCGATATGGAAACGACAATATCGACGCCATTCCCGAAGAGCGAAACGCCCGAAGAGCGCCGCTTCGGCTTCTTCAACGTCGTATCGGATCCGCGCACCTATGGCGCGCTCCTCTACATGCTGTTGTCCCTGGCGACCGGCATCTTCTACTTCACATGGGTTGTCACCGGGCTTTCGCTGACACTCGGCTTTGCGATCCTGATCATCGGCATTCCGTTCGCCCTGCTCTTCGTCGGCTCGGTCCGCGTGCTCAGCTATGTCGAAGGTCGCATCGTCGAGGCCCTGCTCGGCGTGCGCATGCCGCGCCGTCCTCCTTCCGAACCCGCCGCGGCAGACGGCCTGCTGAACAAGATCCGGGAAGCATTCACCGACGTACGCACATGGTCGTCGCTGTTCTACATGCTGCTGATGCTGCCGCTCGGCGTAACCTACTTCGTCATCGGCGTGGTCGGACTCTCCTTGTCGCTGGGTACGGTCGGCGGCGCGATCTACAGCCTGCTGACGGGCGAGTCGCACATCCAGATCGACGATGCGCCGTATCTCGAGCACATGCTGCACACCGCGCCGGGCCTGATTGTTCTGGCCATCGCCGGAACGCTGCTGTTCTTCGTCGTCCTCCACGTCGCCCGCGCCATCGGCTGGGTGCACGGCAAGGTCGCCGAGGCTCTTCTCGTCCGGCTGTAGTTCCCCCCTTTAGCCTGATGCGACCAAAGGCCCGCGAGCCCCTTGCACGCGGGCCTTGTTTTTGCCCGGAAATGACGGAAAACCGAAGCAACTCAAGAGCTTGTTAACATCCCCGTAAGGGTTGACGCTCATATTCACCATAGGGCTATATGCACCCGCACGCCGGCTGGTACCGGGGGCATAACACTGGGCTGGGGTTGGAGCGCAAAGCGCCCGACACTGAAAGACAGGAGCCGACGTGGATCGTCGAACGCTATCGACGCAAGTTTCAACGCTCGTTTCGACTGTTCGCGGTCCGATTTCGGCTGCGTCCGCGGCGTGGGCAACATCCGACGGCCGCTGGGCGATGGTCTCGACCTCGATTACCGCCCTCGTCGCAGGCGCCGTTTCATGGCTTGCAGTCGGAGCGATGCCTCCCGCGCATTCCGTCACGCAGCAGGCCAACACCGCCTACATGCCCTATGCGCTGTTTTCGGAGCTTGTTCGTGCGGGCAGCCGCCTGTCACCGGGTTCTCTCTTCACCGATCCGACGCGGCAACCTCTCCAGTCGCCCTCCGATCTGGATGGTGCACTTGCCGCCGAAGACGCCACAGATGACGGCAATTCAACGCCAGGCATCGAGACACGGACGCTGACTCTCGAGTCCGGCGACACGCTCGCGGGACTTCTGGAGGAATCGGGCGTCCCGAACGCGGACGCCAACGCCGTGATTGCGGCTCTCGGCAAGGTGTTCGATCTCCGCGCCGCCAGGGCCGGACAAAGCTTTCAGGTAACGTTCCAGTCGCCGCCGCAAGAGGCGCCGCTGCCTCCGGATACGACGCCCGGCGTCATCAACATTCCCCTGCCCGACCAGGACGACGCGGATCCGAATGGCGTCGTCACGCCGGCAACTCCGACCCCGGTCGGACGGCTCCTGTCGATCGCGTTCTCGCCTTCGGTCGAACACAACATCACGATCGCGCGCGCCGCAGACGGCAGCTTCAGCGCCAACGACATCGTCAAGCAGCTTGTCCAGCATCATCACCGCGCCGGCGCGACGATCGAACTCGTCGCTCTATCTTGCCGCAACGCAGGCCGGCATACCGACCGACGTCGTTGTCGAGCTGATTCACATTCTTTCTTACAAGGTGGACTTCCAGCGCGACCTGCGCCCGGGCGACTCGTTCGAGGTCTATTACGACTACTACTACACCCCCGACGGTTTGCCCGCTAAGGTCGGCAACATCTCCTATGCGATGATGCACACGGGCGGCAAAGACATCGTCCTCTACCGCTTCCAGCCCGATCCGAACCAGCCGGCCGACTATTTCGACAAGAACGGCGAGAACCTCAAAGGCATGCTGATGAAGACGCCGGTCGACGGCGCACGCATCTCGTCCGGCTTCGGCATGCGCTTCCACCCGGTGCTCGGATACAGCCGCATGCACAAAGGCATCGACTTTGCCGTGCCTGTGGGAACGCCGGTGATGGCCGCGGGTACGGGAACGGTGAAGGTTGCCGGCCATCTCGGCGGCTATGGAAACTATCTGCGCATCGACATGGGCAACGGTTACGGAACGGCCTATGGCCACTTGTCGCGCTACGCACCGGGCATTCACGCGGGCAGTCACGTCAGGCAGGGGCAGGTCGTTGCCTATAGCGGCAATACCGGCATGTCGACCGGCCCGCACCTGCATTACGAAATTCTGGTCAACGGCGAACAGGTGAACCCGCTGACCGTGAAGGTCGCGCAGGGACGCAAGCTCGAAGGCAAGGACCGCACGGCATTCCTCGACACGCGCCTGCGCACCGATGCGGTGCTGGCATCGACGCCTCTGGAATCGCGCGTCGCCGACGTCGCCACCGAGCTTCGCCAGGCAAAGGCGCGCTGACGCCCGGAGCGAGGATCGATGGCCGACAGGATCGATCCCCTTGCCGAAGGCGACTTCACGATCGGACCAGAATACGCGCCTGCTGCGGAAATGAGCGCGCGTCCCGGTACTGCCGCCGGCAGCGTGCACGCATTCGCGATGTCGTCTCGCGACAGCCGGATCTATCCCGGCATCCAACGCCTCGAAAATGAAGTGACCGCGCGTCGCGACTCCCATGGCAACCGCCTCGCCGCGGCAGAGGTCGACCAGTCGATTGCGGCTCCCTACACGCGAACGGTCTGGGTCTATGTTCCGAGCGGTTACGTGCGCGGCACGCCTGCGCCCTTCATGGTCGTGCAGGACGGCTATGGCTATCTCAGCCGGCTGCCCAACGTGCTGGACAATCTGATCGCGGACAAACGCATTCCTGCCGTCATCGCGGTGCTGATCGATTCCGGCGGCGGCGACGCGCAGGGAAGCCAGCGCGGCCTGGAGTACGACACACTGTCGGACCGCTACAGCAACTTCGTCGAAAGCGAAGTCCTGCCCAGAGTTCGAGAAAGAGTGCGGCGTCCGCCTGACCGCTGACCCGGAAGGCCGCGCGACGATGGGCGCGAGTTCGGGCGCGGCAGCGGCGTTCACGATGGCGTGGTTCCATCCGGAGCGCTATCGCCGCGTATTGTCCTACTCAGGCACCTATGTGAACCAGCAGTCGCCGCCCGATCCCGAAACGCCGCGCGGCGCGTGGGAATATCACGACCATCTCATCGCAGAAGCCGAGCGCAAGCCGCTTCGCATCTGGATGGAGGTCGGCGAGAAGGATCTTCACCACGATGATCCCGAAGAGACCTGGCACAACTGGCCTCTCGCCAACAAACGCATGGCCGCGGTGCTGAAGGCGAAGGGCTATCCCTATCGCTTCACGCTCTCGCTCGGGGCACGCCACGTCGATCCGCGCGTCGCCGCGCAAACTCTTCCTGGCGCACTCGAATGGTTGTGGCGGGGCTACCGCTGAAACCAGCCCAGGTCAGTGCACCGCGCGGCTCGTCTGCGGCGAGTGCTCGACGTCGAGATCCTCGTCGTCCGTCGAGCCGAACTCCACGCCGTTGATGGAAAGACCCTTCTTTCCGGCGCTGACCTTTATCTTCGAGCCGTCAAGGATCTTGCCCTCCAGCAGAAGCTGGGCGAGCGGGTCCTGCAACCGGCGCTGGATGACGCGCTTGAGCGGACGCGCGCCATAGACCGGATCGTAACCGGCGTCGGCCAGCCATGTGCGAGCCTTGGCGTCCAGCGTGATCTCGATCTTGCGGTCGACAAGCAGCTTCTCGAGGCGGCCGATCTGGATCTCGACGATCTTGTCCATGTTCTCGCGGCTGAGGCGATGGAACAGGATGATCTCGTCGAGCCGGTTGAGGAATTCCGGCCGGAAGTGCGCGCGAACGGCCTGCATCACGGCTGCGCGGGCTTCGCGCGTCTCGTCGCCGGTCGACAGCAGCTCGGTGCCGAGGTTCGAGGTCAGGATGATCACCGTGTTCTTGAAGTCCACGGTGCGGCCCTGCCCGTCCGTCAGTCGTCCGTCGTCCAGAACCTGCAGCAGGACGTTGAACACATCGCTGTGCGCCTTCTCGACTTCGTCGAACAGGATGACCTGGTACGGCCGGCGCCGGACAGCCTCGGTGAGCACGCCGCCCTCTTCGTATCCGACATAGCCCGGAGGCGCGCCGATCAGGCGGGCGACGGAGTGTTTCTCCATGAACTCGCTCATGTCGATGCGCACCATCGCGGTGTCGTCGTCGAACAGATAGGCGGCGAGCGCCTTTGTCAGTTCGGTCTTGCCCACGCCGGTCGGGCCGAGGAACAGGAACGAGCCGATCGGGCGGTTCGGATCCTGCAGGCCAGCGCGCGCACGGCGCACGGCATTGGCGATGGCGCGCACGGCCTCGTGCTGGCCGACCACGCGCTGTTCGAGCGCGTCTTCCATCTTGAGCAATTTTTCACGCTCGCCTTCGAGCATCTTGTCGACCGGAATGCCGGTCCAGCGCGAAACGACCTGCGCAATGTGCTCCGGCGTCACCGCCTCGTTCACGAGCGCGGTCTGCTCCTTGTCCTCGATCGTTTTCAGCTTGCGTTCCAGGTCGGGAATGACGCCATAGGTGAGTTCGCCGGCACGGGCAAAATCGCCCTTGCGCTGCGCCACCTCGGCATCCATGCGCGCCTTGTCGAGTTTTTCCTTGAGGCCCTGCACGTCCTGCACGGATTTCTTTTCTTCCTGCCACTTGGCCGTCAGGACGCCGGCCTTGTCCTCGAGCTCTGCAAGGTCGTGTTCCAGCGTGACCAGCCGGTCCTTGGACGCCTTGTCGGTCTCCTTCTTGAGCGCCGCTTGCTCGATCTTGAGCTGGATGATCTTGCGATCGAGTTCGTCGAGTTCCTCGGGCTTTGAATCGACCTGCATGCGCAGGCGCGATGCGGCCTCATCCATCAGGTCGATGGCCTTGTCCGGGAGAAAACGGTCGGTGATGTACCGGTTGGAAAGCTGCGCCGCAGCCACGATCGCGGAGTCCGTGACGCGGACGCCGTGATGGACTTCGTACTTTTCCTTCAGGCCGCGCAGGATGGAAATCGTGTCTTCCACTGTCGGTTCGCTGACAAAGACCGGCTGGAAACGGCGCGCGAGCGCGGCATCCTTCTCCACATGCTTGCGGTACTCGTCGAGCGTGGTGGCGCCGACGCAATGCAGCTCGCCGCGCGCGAGAGCCGGCTTGAGCAGGTTGGACGCGTCCATCGCGCCGTCGGCTTTGCCTGCGCCGACCAGCGTGTGCATCTCGTCGATGAACAGGATGATGCTGCCCTCCGCGCCAGTGACTTCATTCAGCACGGCCTTGAGGCGTTCCTCGAACTCGCCGCGGAACTTGGCGCCTGCGATGAGCGAGCCCATGTCGAGCGCCATCAGCTTCTTGTTGCGCAAGGACTCCGGCACGTCCCCATTCACGATTCGCAGCGCAAGCCCTTCCGCAATGGCGGTCTTGCCGACGCCGGGCTCGCCGATGAGCACGGGATTGTTCTTGGTGCGCCGCGCGAGCACCTGGATGGTGCGGCGGATTTCCTCGTCGCGGCCGATGACCGGATCGAGCTTGCCGCTGCGGGCGAGTTCGGTCAGGTCGCGGGCATATTTCTTGAGCGCGTCATACTGGTTCTCTGCGGTCGCGCTGTCGGCCGTGCGGCCCTTGCGCAGATCCGAGATCGCCTTGTTGAGATTTTGCGCGGTGACACCGGCGTCCTTCAGGATGCGCGCGCTCTCCGTCCCGGTCGCCATGGTGAGCGCGAGGAGGAGATATTCGGCCGTAACGAACGAATCGCCGGCCTTCTTGGCGATCTGTTCGGCATTGTCGAACAGGCGCGCGGACTCTGGCGACAGATAGACCTGACCCGAAGAACCTTCGACGCGCGGCAGTTTTGCGAGAGCCCGCTCGACGCCGTCGCGCACCTGCTCGGGCTTGCCGCCGGCAGCCGCGATCAGACGCGCAGCGAGGCCCTCTTCATCATCGATGAGGACCTTCAGCAGATGTTCTGGGGTGAATTGCTGGTGGTTCGAGCGAAGTGCCAAACCCTGCGCGGATTGCATGAAGCCGCGCGAACGCTCCGTGAATTTCTCCGGATCCATTTTTGCCTCTCAAGCCCCTGCCACAGACGCTTCTAAGGCCGCCCGGACAAGTCTTATTGATCTAGAATAAGGCCCCTGATGGGCGCCTTTCCATCAGGGTATCTGGGTCTCTATTCCTCATTCTTCAAGGGGCGGGAGCGGGATTTTTGGCTCTGCGGCTGGGATTTCCCGAAGGCGCCAGAGCGGAGAAACAAACGCCGTAAGCGGCGTCAGGATAAGACCCGCAACGGACGCAAAGAGGGCCCAGCGCGGTCCCAGCGTGCTGCCAAGCGTCCCGCCGACCAGAGCACCAATGACGGCGCTGGCGCCTGATCCGACCGACATGAGCGCCGCCGTCCGTCCGAGCATGTCGCGCGGGATAATGCTCTGGCGCAGGCTTGCGGCCGGGATCATCGCCGCCACCGCCATTGAGTCGCCGACGAGCTGGGCAACCATGAGCGAAGCCACCTTCAGCGCGATCGGACCATGCGCCAACGGCACGAAGACGGAAGAGACGGCTGAGACCAGAAATCCGAGCAGGATGGTCTTTCCCACACCGACGCGACGAACCAGCGGTGCCGAAATTGCGGTTCCCAAAAGCGAGCCGATTCCGCCGACGCCAACCGTGAGGCCCATCAGCGCCGGCGTCAGGCCGAGCGTCCTGATGACGTAGATGACGTAGAGCGCGCTGAATGTCCCGCCGAACAGCGGCGACAGGAACGACATGATCATCAGCGGGCGCAACAACGCGTTGTGCGACATGGCCTCGTAGCCGAGCCGCAGATCGCTCAGCAGCGTCACCCGTTTTTTTGTGCTGGCAGATGGATGTTCTTCTGCCGTGATCGTGCCGAGAAACAACGCAGAGACAAGATAGGTCGCTGCGTTGACAGCGATGGCGAAAGGCGCGGTCAGAAGCTGGACCAGAATTCCGGCGAGCGGCGGCCCGCCGACTTCGGCCAGCGAGTCCGTCGAGGAGAGCTTGGTGTTGCCCTCGATGAGGTGCTCGCGATCGATCAGATGCGGCAGATAGGCATGGTCGGCAATGTCGAACAGCACGCTCATGCTGCCGATCAGCACGGCCACCACATAGAGCTGCTCCATCGTCAGCCAGTGCATCCAGGCGGCGACCGGAACCGTGACCAACGCGGCTGCGCGAATGAGATCGGCCGCGATCATGATCGATCTCTTGCCGGAACGGTCGACATAGCCACCTGTGAAAAATCCGACGATGACCCCCGGCCCCATGGCGAGCGCCGCCAGGATACCGAGCTGGAAGGGCTTGGCGTCGATCGTGAGGACAGATGCGAGGCCGAGACCTTCGCGCGTGATGCGCGCGCCGAAGGATGAAACAGTCTGGGCGGCCCAAAGCCGCATGAATCCGGCGTGCTTCCAAAGCGCGCCGGACGGAAATGATATCCGCACGGGAATCCCCCAATGATGTGAGTATAGGCCAACGTCGCCCGCGCATTGCGCGGGCGTTCTCTCCCCGGCCATTCTGCCCAAAGGCAAAAAGGCGAAGGATCAGGCGATAGCGAGGACCTTCATGGGGCTGCCTATTCTGCCGGATGGGTCCGGCCTGAAGCTCAACCTACTGTGAAATACCGGCGAGGCAACTATTCTGCCGCTTCCTCTTCGCCCTCTTCCTCTTCTTCGCTGGCGCTTTCGGTCAGCGAGAAGGATGGAGCGCTCTGGTTCGGCTGCTGCTGGGCATAAGGCTGTTCCGCGCCCTGCCCGTTCGGAGCACGGTTCTGGTTGGCCTGCTGCTGCGCGGCCTGCTGCTGCTGGTACTGCTGCTGGGCCTGCGCCTGGGCCGCCATGATGCGGTAGTAATGCTCGGCATGCTGAAGATAGTTTTCGGCCATCACGCGATCGCCCGAAGAATTGGCGTCGCGCGCGAGCTGAAGATATTTTTCGTACACGTTCGCTGCCGAGCCGCGGATCTTTACCTCGGGGCCGGACGAATCGAATGTGCGGTTCGGATTATGTCCGCCACCGCCGCCACCACCACCGCCGCCACCGCCACCATTGTTGTGACCGCCGCCTGCGTGTTGCGGCCTGCGGCCGCCTCTGCGTGAACGCTTCACTTCGTCCCCTATTCTAGAACGAGCTTGTTGCCTGCCGGATGCGATTTCGGTGCGCGGACGCAATCCGATTGCCGCCATACCATTCAGGGCTCGTCTTTCGCTTGGTACAAGAACCGCGGCCGTGCCGCCGGCGCCCCTCGGTCCAATAGACCGCTGCCGATAGGGTCCTGTATCCCCACGGGGCGGGAAGCTAGCGGCTTACCCCGCCATTTCCAACTGTTTTCTGGCGGGATGCTTACCGGCTCGCTTCCTTGCGCCCGGCCACCACGCAGCGTGGAATCCCGCCCAAATCGGGCACGATCCCGAGAACTTGCACCCCCGCAGCCGCCAGAATGGCAGGAACGGAGGTGTCCTGCCCTACCCCGATCTCCAGAAAGGCGCGACCGTGCAACTTCAGCAGATGGGCGATTCGAGGCGCGAGCGCCCGATAAGCCGCCAATCCGTCGATCCCGCCGTCCAGGGCCGGATGCGGCTCGTAGAGGCGAACGTCGGCGGACAGGCTCGCAATCTCCGCCGTCGGGATATAGGGCGGATTGCACAGGACGGCATCGAAACCGGGCGTCGCTTCTTCCAGCCAGCCGGACTGAATCAGCGTCGCGCGCGCCTCCAGCTTGTGCAGCGAGATGTTTCGCAGCGCCCAGACGAGTGCATCATCAGACTGATCGACGCCGACGCCGCGGGCGTTGGGATATTCCTTCAACGCCGCGATGAGCAGGCAGCCCGTGCCGGTTCCGAGATCCAGGAACGATAAAGGCGCAGACTTGTCCGGAAACGCTTTGCACAGCGCTTCGATCAGGGTCTCGCTGTCGGGCCGCGGAATAAGCGCGCCTGGACCGACCGCGAAATCGAGGCTCCAGAATTCCTTGCGGCCGACGATGTAGGCGACCGGCTCGCGGT
Organism: uncultured Alphaproteobacteria bacterium; assembly: GCA_963741725.1. Lineage (GTDB taxonomy): Bacteria > Pseudomonadota > Alphaproteobacteria > Micropepsales > Micropepsaceae > Rhizomicrobium. Next base: position 229,804 of record CAVUJC010000005.1, read on the forward strand.
CGAGGCGACGGCGCACGAACAATTCGAAGAGCGCGACCGTGCGGGCCTCGTCGCGCGCGACGAGGGCGGCGGCCTGGACGTCCTTCGCAAATTTCCACAACAGCCGCGCATCGAGCCGCGCATTGTCGATGCCGGCCGCGGACAGGCGCCGCGCCGCATCGCCGACCGGATCGCCGCTCAATTCTCCGATTCCATCTCGGCAAGTCTGTCCGCCTGGTCCTGCGCCACGAGCGCGTCGACGATATCGCCGAGTTCGTCGCCAGAGATGATCTTGTCGAGCTTGTAGAGAGTGAGGTTGATACGGTGATCCGTGACGCGGCCCTGCGGAAAATTGTAGGTGCGGATGCGCTCGGACCGGTCGCCGGATCCGACCATCGACTTGCGTTCGCTGGCGCGCGCGCTGTCGACGCGCTCGCGCTCCATCTCGTAGAGCTTGGCCTTGAGCAGTTTCATCGCATGTGCCTTGTTCTTGTGCTGCGATTTTTCCGTCTGCTGGGCGACGGCAATGCCGGTCGGAAGATGGGTGATGCGCACGGCGCTTTCCGTCTTGTTGACGTGCTGGCCGCCGGCGCCCTGGGCGCGATAGACGTCGATGCGCAGGTCCTTGTCGTCGATCACGATGTCGACGTCTTCCGCTTCGGGCAGGACGGCGACGGTCGCGGCGGAGGTATGGATGCGCCCGCTTGCCTCGGTGACCGGAACGCGCTGCACGCGATGCACGCCGCTTTCGAATTTCAGCTTTGCGAAAGCGCCATGACCATTCACTTCCAGCACAGCGTCCTTGATGCCGCCGAGATCGCTCTCGGTGATCGACATGAGCTCGGTCTTCCAGCCCTGAAGCGTGCAATAGCGCGTGTACATCTGCAGCAGGTCATGCGCGAAGAGCGCCGCCTCGTCGCCACCGGTACCGGCGCGGATTTCGATGATGGCGGACGACGAGTCCGCAGCATCCTTCGGCAACAACTGAATCTGCAGCGCGCGCTCGAGCTCGGCGAAACGCTTCTTGAGCGCGCTGCGCTCCTCTTCGGCAAGCGTGCGCATTTCCGGGTCGGTCTTGGGATCGGCGAAGAGAGCTTCCGCACCGGCCAGTTGATCCTGGACGGAGCGATAGTCCTTCACGACCTCGATGACCGGCGCGAGTTCGGCATGTTCCTTCGACAGCTTGACGAAGCCCGATCCGCTGGCGCCCGAAGACAGCTCCGCCTCAATCGCATGATAGCGATCCAGCAGGCGTTCGAGTTTGTTGGTGGGGATCATCTCACAAGACCTGTCATCCCTGGCAAGCGGCAAGTGCCGCGCAGGTCCGGGATCCATCGCGACACGGCACAATGGATCCCGGCTCGCGCGATGCTATCGCACCGCTTGGCCGGGATGACAATCATGGGTCGCTACTGCGCGGGTTCGAGAACGTTGCCGCGCGCCGACTCGATTTCGGCGGCTTTTTTCTCGCAAAGCTCGACGACATGCTCAAGCAGCTTGTCGTTGTCGAGACGATAGGCCGGCTTGCCGTTGAGATAGATCATGCCATGACCCTTGCCGGCGCCGCCGCCGGTGAAGCGCGAGATCGGTTTCGCGCGCCTCGCCCGGGCCGTTCACGACGCAGCCGATGATCGACAGCGACATGGGTGTCGCGATGTGCTTCAGCCGGTCTTCGAGCTGCTTGACGGTCTCGATCACGTTGAAGCCCTGACGTGCGCAGCTCGGGCACGAAACAATGTTCACTCCGCGATGGCGAAGATTGAGCGACTTCAGGATATCGAACCCGACCCGAACCTCTTCCACCGGATCGGCCGACAGCGAGACGCGAATCGTGTCGCCGATGCCGCTCCACAGCAGCATGCCCATGCCGATCGACGATTTCACCGTGCCGGAGATCATGCCTCCGGCTTCGGTGATGCCCAGATGGATCGGGCAATCGACCGCGTCCGCGAGCTGCTGGTATGCAGCGACTGCAAGAAACGCGTCGGACGCCTTCACCGAGATCTTGTATTCGCGGAAATCCAGGTCATCGAGAATCTTGGCGTGGTTCAGCGCACTTTCGACCATCGCCTCGGGGCACGGCTCGCCGTACTTCTCGAGCAGCTCCTTTTCCAGGCTGCCGGCATTGACGCCGATGCGCATGGAACAGCCATGATCCTTGGCGGCCTTCACCACTTCCTTCACGCGCGCTTCCGAACCGATATTGCCCGGATTGATGCGCAGGCACGCGGCGCCGGCCACGGCAGCCTCGATGGCGCGCTTGTAGTGAAAATGGATGTCGGCGACGACCGGAATATTGGCGGCGCGCGTGATGGCGCGCATGGCCTTTGTCGCGTCTTCGTCGGGGCAAGATACGCGCACGATATCTGCGCCCGCCTCTTCGATGGCGCGGATCTGGTCGATGGTCGCGCGGGCATCGCCGGTGACCGTGTTGGTCATCGTCTGCACCGAGATCGGCGCATCGCCGCCCACCGGCACCTTGCCGACCATGATTTGCCGCGACTTGCGGCGGTGAATGTCACGATAGGCGCGAACGCTCATTGTCCAGAACCTCCGCTGTTGGAGCGGTCCACGATTGCCTGGGGATCAAGCGACACCGCTTCGGCAACGCCTGAGCCGTGTCCGGCAAACCCCATCGACTGACCATCAAGATCGACTTCCACCGCGCTCGCGTTCGTTGTCGTGAGCGTCACCCCGACACGGTTCGGAACCATGAAGGTGTCGCCGGGATTGAGCGTGCGGTTCAAATACACCAGTCCGTCCGGGCCCTGCACCAAAATGCGGGTCGCGACGTGGACGCGCAGAATGACACGTGCGTTGCGGTTTTGCTGCCCATAGACCGTTCCCGCCGGCAGAGGCGCGGCCGCAGGCGCTGCTCCAGGAGCCGTCGCGACTGGAGTCGCAGCAGCCGGTTGTCCGGGCGTTGCCGACGCGTCCGTGCTGGCAGGCGGTGGGCTCGCCGCCGGCGGAGGCGGATGGGCTGCGGGATGAGGCGCAACGTGTGCAGCAACCGGCTTGGGCGCGATCTGCGTCGTCGGCGGCGGCGGCGTGGCCGGCTGCGAGAACATCGATGCTGCCGAAGCGATCAGGTAGTAGAGGCCGTAGAGCATCAGCAGCACGCCTACAGCGGCAATGATTTTCCAGCCCTGCGGAAGGCGGCGATGATCATCTTCGTCGATGACGGTGACTTGCGGTGTGCTGTCGGAATCCGCCCGCCCGGCAATCTCTGCCTTGAAGCGCTCGACGCATTGCGAAGTGTCGAGGCCGAGATAGTCGGCATACGAACGAATAAAGCCGACCGCATAGGTCCGTCCCGGAAGAGCGTCGAGGCGGTCTTCTTCCAGTGCTTCGAGATGATCCTTGCGGATTTTCAGAACCTTCGAGACCGTTGCCAGATCGTCGCCGCGGCGCAGCCGCGCTGCGCGCAGATCCTGACCGACGGTTTCGAGCGGCGTGTCGCTGTCGCCGGAAATTTCGCGCAAGTGGATGCGGCGGCTCTTCATTTGGCCGCTGTCATCGAGCGTTAGACGGGTCACTTTGGTCATCGCGTCACAAATATACGCACTGCAGCGTGCCAGCTAGCCAATTCTTTGAATTTTGGCCAGAAATCAGCGCTTTCATGCATGTAGCGGGGAGGAAATCCCCTTATGTTTACAATATAACCATTCGGTCGATCGCCCGCTTGGATCATATCGGCCAAATTCGAATCAACGCGGCTGCGCATTTCGGCAGCCGCCTTACCCTATTTGAGGACAATACCGCGTTCGGCGGCAAAGGCGGTCAGCCGCGTTCGCAGACTGTGATCGGTCCGTCCGCACAGCTTGTCCACGAAGGGCGAGACCTCGCTGAGGTCCATGCTGCGGATCATCATCTTGATGGGACCGATATTGGCCGGCTGCATCGAAAGCGTGCGCAGGCCCAGGCCCAGCAAAGCCATGGCATCGAGCGGCTTGCCGGCCATCTCGCCGCACAATGACAATTCGCCGTGCGCTTCGGCCGAGCTGTTGATGATCAGCCGGATGAGCGTGAGCGCAGCCGGATTGAGATTGTCATAGCGGCGCGAGACGCGCGGGTTGGTGCGGTCGACGGCGAAAACAAACGACAGAAGATCGTTCGAGCCGATGGAAACAAAGTCGGCGTTGCGCATGAGTTGCGGCAGCATGAAGGCGAGTGACGGCACTTCCAGCATGGCGCCGACAAGGACCTGGCGCGGCCGGTCCATCCCGACCAGACGCGCGCGCTCGATCTCGCGGTCGACCAGCGCGCGGGCGCGGTTGAACTCGTCGACGTTGGAGACCATCGGCAGCAGGATGCGCAGCGTGCGCCCAGCCGCGGCCATCAGCAGCGCGCGGACCTGGTAGCGCAGCAGCGCAGGGCGATCGAGCGCGATGCGGATCGCGCGCCAGCCGAGCGCCGGATTTTCCTCGCGCTCCCAGCGTGCATAGGGCAGCACCTTGTCGCCGCCCAGATCGAGCGTGCGGAACACCACCGGCTTCTCGCCGGCCGCCTCGATGATCGAACGGTAGAAGGCCGCCTGGTCGGCCAGGCGCGGCATGGTCTCGCCGATCATGAACTGCAGCTCGGTGCGGAACAGGCCGATGCCGTCCGCTCCGGACTCCTCGAGATGCGGCATGTCGAGCTGCAGGCCGGCATTCATCATCAGCTTGATGAGCACCCCGTCCTTGGTGACGGCAGGCAGATCGCGCAGCGCTGCGAAGCGCGCCTGCGCGTGTTCGCGCAATGTGCGCTTGGCTTCGAACGCGGCAACGATCTCGGTTTGCGGCCGCAGATGTGCCTCGCCGGACTCGCCATCGACGACGATCGTGTCGCCGACGCGCGCGGAATCCGTGATGCCCTCCGCCGAACCGATCAGCGGCAGGCCCATGGAGCGCGCGACGATCGCGACGTGAGACGTCGATGCGGCCTCCTCAAGCACCAGTCCGACCAGCCGTTCGCGGCCATAGTCGAGAAGTTCGGCGGGTCCCATCGCGCGGGCGACGATGACCGCGTTGAGCGGCAGCTCCTGCGCCGCGGACTCACCGGTAAGATGCCGCAGAAGGCGCCGCGCAAGGTCGTCGAGATCGTGCAGCCGCTCCCGCAACGCCGGATCGTCCAGGCGCTGCACGCGCACGCGCATCTCGTCCTGCACGCGTTCGACAGCGGCCTCCGCGGTAAGGCCGGTGCGGATCGCATCGCGCATGCGCGTGCGCCAGCCCTGGTCGTGGGCAAACAGGCGATAGGCTTCGATGACTTCGCGCCCCTCGCCCGTGAGGTCGAGCTCGCTGGAGTCCAGCATCTCGTCCACCGAATGGCGCAGCGACCCGATGGCCTCTTCAAGACGTGTCAGCTCGTCCGCCGGATTGTCGGCGATCATGCGCTCGACCATCACGCGCGGCTCGTGCAGGACGACGCGTCCGACGGCAACTCCTTCCGAAAGGCCCTCGCCGTGGAAAACACGCGGCCGGTCGACGCGAAGTTCCGGCTCGTCCAGCTCGGAGATGTTGAAGAGGCCGCCTTGCGCCACCACCTCGGCGAGCACCATCGCCACGGTCTGCAGCGCCTCGACTTCCTCTTCGGCATAGAGCACGGCCGCGCGGTTCTGGACCGTGAGCACGCCGAACACCTGACCGCCGCGCACGATCGGCACGCCGAGGAACGATTTGTACGGGTCTTCGCCCGTCTCAGGTCGATAGGAAAAATGCGGATCGGCCGGCGCGTCGCTCAGGTTGACCGGTTCGGCCGTCTCGGCGACGAGGCCGACGAGCCCCTCACCTTCCTTCAGCCTGGTGTTGTGAACGGCGGCGCGGTTGAGGCCCTCGGTCGAGAAAAGCTCGAGCGCCTTGCCGGCGCGGCGCAGATAGATCGAGCACACCTCCGCAACCATGTTGGTCGCGATCACGGTCACGAGCTTGTCGAGACGCGTCTGCGCGCTCGTCTGCTCGGCCATGATCTCGCGCAGGCGGCGCAGCAGCAGACGTGGTCCGCCCGCCGCGACCGCCATCAGGCGACGTCCAGCTCGTAGGCGGAGTGCAAGGCGCGCACCGCGAGCTCCACATATTCTTCGGCGATCAGGACGGAGACCTTGATCTCCGACGTTGAGATCACCTGGATGTTGATGCCCTTCTCCGAGAGCGTGCGGAACATGGTCTGCGCCACGCCGGGATGGGCGCGCATGCCGATGCCGATGATCGAGACCTTGGCCACGTTGGCGTCGTGGGTCAGCTCGCGATAGCCGATCTGGGGCGCGGCCTTTTCGATGGAGGCCAGCGCGCGCGCCAGTTCGCTGCGCGAGACGGTGAAGGTCAGGTCCGTCTTCTTGCCGTCTTCGGAGACGTTCTGCACGATCATGTCGACGTTCACGCCCGCGTCTGCGAGCGGCCCGAAGATCGCCGCGGCAATGCCTGGGCGATCCGGTATCTTGTGCAGCGTGATCTTCGCTTCGTCGCGCGAATAAGCGATGCCGGTAACGGGTTTCTTTTCCACGATATCTTCCTCGTCGCAGAGAAGCGTGCCGCCCGCGTCGGGAGCGAAAGTGGAAAGCACGCGAGTGGGCACGCGGTGAAGCATGGCGATTTCGACCGAGCGCGTCTGCAAAACCTTTGCGCCGAGCGAGGCCATTTCAAGCATTTCTTCGTAGGCGATTTTCTCCAGCCGCCGCGCCTTGGGCACGATGCGCGGGTCGGTGGTATAGACGCCGTCGACGTCGGTGTAGATGTCGCAGCGGTCCGCCTTCAGCCCTGCGGCGACGGCCACCGCAGACGTGTCGGAGCCGCCGCGGCCGAGCGTCGAGATCCGGTCATGCGCCGCGACGCCCTGGAATCCCGCCACGACGGCTACTTCGCCGCGCGCCAGGCTTTCATTCATCAGGTCCGCTTCGACGCCTTCGATGCGGGCCGAGCCGTGGACCGCGGAGGTGCGGATCGGGATTTGCCAGCCCATCCAGGAGCGTGCCGGCACGCCGAGCGTACCCAGTGCGATGGCCAGAAGTCCGGCCGTGACCTGCTCGCCAGAGGCGACAATCACGTCATATTCGCGCTGGTCCGGCACGCCGAGAACGTTCGAACCCGGCAATTTGGCAATTTCGTTCGTCCAGCCGACCAGCTTGTTGGTTTCGCCGGCCATGGCCGAAACAACCACCGCGACTTCGTTGCCGCGGTCATGCTCGCGCTTCACCAGTGTCGCGACATGGCGAATGCGGTCCAGGTCGGCCACCGAAGTGCCGCCGAATTTCATCGCAATCTTCGCCATTAACCTGTTCCGTTTGCCGTCAGCATGCTGGGGGCATACATAGACGGCAGTCGACCCACGCTCAACGCGAAATCTGAGATGAGTGACGCAACAGTAGACGAAGCCGAAGTCGCCAAATTCACGGCGATGGCGGACGAATGGTGGGACCCGGCGGGCAAGTTCGCGCCGCTTCACAAGTTCAACCCAGTCCGACTGACCTTCATCCGCGACACTGCGTCCACGCATTTTGGTCGCGACTCAAAGAGCCTGAAGCCCTTTGAGGGTCTGACGCTGCTCGATATCGGTTGTGGCGGCGGACTTCTGACCGAACCGATGGCGCGGCTCGGCTTTGCGGTCACAGGCGTCGATCCTTCGGCCAGGAATATTGCAACTGCCGGGGCGCACGCCGCCGGCTCGGGACTGACGATCGACTACCGAAGCTGCGCGGCGGAGGCGCTGGTTTCCGAAGGCGCCGCGTTCGACATCGTACTCAACATGGAAGTCGTCGAGCATGTCGCCGACCTCAGGGCCTACTTGCGGGCGTGCGCTAAGCTGGTGAAGCCGGGCGGCTTGATGATCGTCGCGACTCTGAACAAGACCCTCAAATCGCTCGCCCTGGCCAAGATCGGCGCCGAGTATGTTTTGCGCTGGCTGCCACCGGGCACACATGACTGGAACCGCTTCATCGTGCCCGCCGACCTTCGCAGGATGCTTGAGGAGTCTGGGCTCAACCCTCTGAAAACACAGGGAGTCGAATTCAGTCCACTCGCCTGGGACTGGCGCCTCTCCAGCGATGTTGACGTCAATTATATGATTGTGGCGAGCCGTTAACTTACAGGATACGCTCGGTCGGTACCTGATCGAACAAACCTGGGGGTTCCATGAAATCCGTTTTTGCCTTGGCCGGCATTGCCATTGCGGCTGCCGCGCTCATCGTCTCGCCTGCTGGCGCCAAAGCCAAACCACACAAGCCCAAGCCTGCGGTGTGTTCGCTGGACATGTCGCCGCACAAGACAGGAAAGCTCGTCGCCGACGCGACCAGCACGTTCTACGACTTCCGCAGCAGCATTCCGGAAAGCGTGCTGAAGCGCGCCAAGGCGGTCATCATTGTTCCCGCTCTTGTGAAGGTCGGCTTCATAATCGGCGGACAGGGCGGCGATGCCGTTCTGCTTCGTCGCAACGGCAAGGTCTGGAGCTATCCGGCCTTCTACTCGCTCGGTTCGCCGTCGCTCGGACTTCAGGCCGGCATCAGCAGCGCCCAGGTGGTTCTGGTGATCATGACGGACCGCGCGCTTCGGGCCGTTCAGCAGGAGCGCTTCCGCCTCGGCACAGAAGCCGGTCTCGCAATCCTCATGGCGGGCGGCAATGCCGGCAGCACAAGCTATGACGGCGATATCATCGGCTGGGCCCGTGCCGCAGGTGCCTATGTCGGCCTGACGATCAACGACTCGACGCTCCAGCAGGAGCCGGACATGAACGCCGAATATTACGACCGGGCTGTTCCGTTCGACGACGTCTTCATGGGCCGCGCCTGCAATCGCGACTCCGATCCGCTGCGCGCCGCTCTGCGCTAAGCGTTTTTGCGCAAGCAATCGAAAAGGGCGCCCGTTGCGGCGCCCTTTTTGCTTGTTCATTCGCGGTCGAAGATTCCGGTCGGCAATCCGTCCATGCTGACGACGTTCTTCTCTCGCCGGTAGTCCTCGAGCCCGGCTTCGCCCTTGTTCTGCGCCCAGTTATCCAGTGAAACCCGCTCGCGTTCATATCCGAAAAGCGGGACGGCATAGCCGCAGGACGTTTTGACGAGTTCGATGTCGAGAACGACGATCTGGCGCGCTCCCAGCGGCTCGACCGAGTCAAAGGCTTCGCGCAGCAGGCGGGAATAGGACTGATGACCACGCGAGACAGCCCTGCCGCGCCCATACAGTCTCAAGATCATCGGCGGGCCGTCGAATGCGCAGAACATGATCGTCGCCCGGCCACCTGCCTTCAGATGCGCAGCGGTTTCGTTCCCGCTGCCGGTGAGATCGAGATAGCAAACCTGATTTGGTCCGAGAATCCGAAGCGCTTCGGTGCTTCGCGGCGAGATGTTTACGTGCGAACCGCCGGCGGCGGATGCGGTGAAGAATATCTTCTGACGTTCGATGAACTCGCTGTGGGCCGGCTCGATGGACGAAAATTCCTTCGCCATCAGTTCGCGTTCTCGATGTCAGGCGGCAGCGGCGCGACGTCTACGCCCTCTTCCACCAATTCCCTGGCTTCCTCGAGGGTCGCCTCGCCATAGATGTGGCGGTCTTCGGTTTCGCCATAATGGATCTTGCGCGCTTCCTCGGCGAATTTGGGTCCGACATAGTCGGCATTCTCCTGCACATATTTGCGCAGACCCGTCATGAACTGGCGCATCTTCTTGGCTTCGTCGACGGTGACCGTGGACTTTTTGGCGCCCGAGACGGCCGGCGCCATGATTGCCTTCTCGACCTTTCGCGTGTCGCACACCGGACACGACAGCTTGCCGGACTTGGACTGCGCATCGAACGCGGACGAATCCTTGAACCAGCCTTCGAACTCATGGCTGTTCTTGCAGCGAAGGTTGTAGACGATCACGCCAAAGCCTCTGTCACAGCGATACCCATTTTACATGCGGAACATGGTGCGAGGCTGGATATTCCGCAAGCTGCGCACCTGTCCTGACGTAGCGGCAGGAGCAATTCGGCCGCGCGGAGCGAGGAAAACGCATCATCCGCCATCGGAGTCACGGACCTTTGAACGGCCGATCATGCTGCAGGCTCGGCACCCGCATGCGGGCGTCGGCGACCGCCGCCATGTCGATGTCGGCGATGATCACGCAAGGATCTGTTCCGGCTTCCGCCAGAATCTCGCCCCACGGCGCGATGATCAGGGAGTGACCGTAGGTCTTGCGGCCGTTGGCGTGTGTGCCGCCCTGGGCAGGCGCCAGAACGAAGGCGCCGTTCTCGATCGCGCGCGCGCGAAGCAGAACATGCCAGTGCGCCTTGCCAGTCGTCTCCGTGAAAGCCGAAGGTACTGTCAGCAGCGAGGCACCTTTCTGCGACAGGGTGCGATAGAGATGCGGAAAGCGCAGATCGTAGCAGATCGTCATGCCAATCTTGGCGAACGGCGTGTCCGCAAGAGTCGCGCTGTCGCCGCCGGCGACGGTGTTGGACTCGCGATACTTCTCGCCCGAAGGAAGATCGACGTCGAAGAGATGGATCTTGCTGTAGCGAGCGGTGATGCGTCCTTTCGGGTCGATCAGGAACGATCGGTTTGCAGTCTTGGTATCGCTGACCTTGATGGCGAGCGACCCGACCAGCAGCCAGATGCCGAGTTCTTCCGCGAGGGCCGAAAATTTCGGCAGCGCAGGATCGCTCGCTTCGTCGAAGCTGCGCTCGAGCTTTGCACCACCGTCCGGCGCCATGAGAGTTGTGTTTTCGGGCGTGCCGACAAATTGTGCGCCCCTGGACCTGGCTTCGCGGATCAGCTCGGACGTGGCGCGGATATTGTCCTCGACGTCGTCCGACGAGCGGAGCTGGACGCAGGCCGCGCGAAACGCAGTCATCCGGCGTTCAGCAGCGGGTCGAGCTGACCTTTGTTCTCGAGCGCGTAGAGATCGTCGCAGCCGCCGACATGCTTTTCGCCGATGAAAATCTGCGGCACGGAGCGCGCGCCGTTCGACTTGTCTTCCATTTCCTGTCGGGCGTCGGCGTCCATGAACACGTCCACTTCGTCGAACGCGGCGCCCTTCTTCTTCAGCAGCGCCTTCGCGCGGACGCAGTAGGGGCAAATCGGCGTGGTGTAGATCTTGATCTTGGGCATATTGGTCGACTCAGCGGCACCCTTTCGTCACAATCATATAATATCGCCTGCTAACGGACGAACAACGCGGGCCAGCGCCAACACGAAAACTTTTGCCGCACCTGCCCTTTTCAGCGTACGCGCGCAGGCATCCACGGTGGCTCCGGTGGTTAATACATCGTCGATGAGCAGAATATTCCGCCCCGCAATGGCGGATTTGTGGCCGTCGGGCACCTGGAACGCTCCCCGCATGTTCCGGCGGCGGGCTCTGGCCGACGGCATGGCGCCCTGGCTTGGGGTGTGGCGCGCGCGGCGCAGGGCATCAAAATTCGCGGGCTTTCCCGCCATCCGGCCGAGGAGGCGCGCGAGCTCCGCAGATTGATTGTAGCGGCGGGCCCAAAGGCGGCGCGCGTGCAGCGGCACCGGCAGGATAATTTCGGTGTCCGCCAGCAGCGAGTGGCCACCACGCTGCAGCCAGCGGGCAAAACCGGGTATCAATTCCAGCCGGTCGGCATGCTTGAGCGCGAGGATCGGGCCGCGGCTATGCTCGTCGTAGCGCATCACTGCGCGGGCCTTGTCGAAGGCAGGCGGACTCGCCGAGGCACGCCGCACACAAGCTTTCTGGTCCCGGATCAAGTTCAAACGGCAAGCCGCAGCATTTGCACATCGCGCCGTCCAGAAACCGGATGCACTGCCAGCACTTCGAACAGAATGCGCCGGGTTCTGACACAGGCGTGCGGCAGGAGATGCAAAGCGGCGGGAACAACAGGTCGATCACACTCCTGGCTGCGTGCCGTGCGACGCTCTCCATTCCGCTGCTCATATGGCTTAGTCTAGCGCAATGATCGACGGCCCGCCGCGCATTTTTGATCCTCACGCGCTCGCTTTACGACGTGCGCGCGCGTCGCGTATCGGCGGCGATGCTTTTCTGGTGCACGAAGCAACCCAGGGCTTGGCGGAACGGCTGAGCTCGGTACAACGTACTTTTTCGAACGCCCTCCTTCTCGAAAGCGCCGAGGCGTCGGTGCCCATTCTGCGTCCGCTGGCGAAGCGGTGGACAAGGGAACCTCTGCAGACAAATGACTCGTTTGCAGCAGAGCCGGGGCAATTCGATCTCATCGTCTCGGTTTTATCGTTGCACGCGGTCAACGATCTTCCCGGCGTGTTGCTTCAGGCGCGCCGTGCACTAAAGCCCGACGGACTGTTCCTGGCCGCGCTGTTCGGCGCCGACACCTTGCTCGAACTGAGAGAGTCATTCGCGGCGGCTGAGATTGAAACGCTGGGCGGCGTCAGCCCGCGCGTCGCGCCGTTCGCCGATGTGCGCGACCTTGGTGGTCTTCTGCAGCGCGCCGGGTTTGCCCTGCCCGTGGCCGACCAGGAACGCACGGTGGTGCGCTATCGCGAATTTGCAAAGCTGGTTTCCGACCTCCGTGCGATGGGCGAAACCAACGCTCTGGCGGAGCGCAACCGAAGCTCTCTGCGACGAACAACTCTGGCTGCCGCAATCGCGCACTATGGAGCGCATCATGCAGACGCCGACGGTCGCCTGCGAGCAACCTTCGACATCGCCTATCTGACGGGCTGGGCGCCGCACGAGAGCCAGCAAAAGCCGCTCAGGCCGGGAAGCGCGATATCGCGGCTCGCAGTTGCGCTGAAAACGACAGAGCACGGCACGGGTGATCCCGCGCCCGGTGCTACAGGTAAGCCACCAGAGACTGGAACACGCCGCTGACAGTGGTGCCGATCTGCGTGACGGCGGCCACGATCACGATCGAAACCAGACCGGCGATCATCGCGTATTCGATTGCCGTCGCGCCGCTGCTGTTGGAGGCGAACGCCTTCAAAGCAGATCGCGCAACATCGGAATGAGCGGCAAGTCTGCGGGCGGCATGGGATATTGTGCCAGCTCGCGCGGCTTCGCCCATTTCAGCGCGGCGTGTTCGCGCGCTGTGACGGTTCCTTCCCAGCGCCGGCATACGTACAGCGGCATGAGAAGCTGAAAGTCCGGATAGGCGTGCGAGGCGAACGTAAAGGGCGCCAGACACGGTTCCTTGATCGTGATCCCGAGTTCCTCGTGGAGCTCTCTGATCACTGTTTCCTCGGGACGCTCGCCCGATTCCACCTTGCCGCCAGGAAATTCCCATAGGCCCGCCATCGTCTTGCCCGGCGGGCGTTGCGCGATCAGCACGCGGCCGTCCGGATCAATCAGTGCGCAGGCAGCAACGAGAACGAGCCTTTGCGCTGACGTCGTCACGATGAAACGGCCCCCGTTAAGGTAGGTTTAAACAATAGGATAAAACTAACGCAATTTGGCCTGCCACCAAATCAGCGTTCCGTCGTCGGGGTCATACGAAGTCCCTGTTTGTTCAAAGCCATTTCGCTCCAGGACGCGCTGCGAAACAATATTGGCAACGGCGGTTGCGGCGGTGACCGCAAGAATTGCCGGGTCTCGGCGCGCATGGTCCAACATGCCCTCCACGGCGCGTGAGGCATAGCCGCGATCCCGCCGTCCCATGGCTATTCCGTACCCGATTTCGACTTTTCCCTCCGCCGACGGCGGCTGCTTGTAGCCGCAAAGGCCGACGACTTCGTTTTCGGCGACGATGAGCCAGCTTCCGCGGCATCCGGCGTTGGCAAGACGGTTCGTCATCGTGCGCAGGAGGCGAAGGATACCAGGTGAATCGACGCCGTCTTGCGGCAACCGCAAATTCGGGGAACGGCGACGGGATTTCACCGAGCATCCACGCATAGTGCGCGTCTACCGCCTCGATCAGCGTGCCGAGTTCAGCTTCTGTAGCTGCCATTGATATCGATATATCCGTGCGTGAGATCGCAGGTCCAGACGCGAGCCTTACCTTTGCCGAGGCCGATGTCGATATTGATCTCGACCTCGCGGCCCTTCACCGCTTTTGTTGCTGCCGCTTCGTTGTAGTGGGCGGCACGTTCGCCCTTTTCCGCAACAACCTGACTGCCGAATGCGATCTTCAGTTTGTCGCGATCAGCCGCTTCGCCGGACTTGCCGACGGCCATGACTACGCGGCCCCAGTTCGCGTCTTCGCCGGCTATCGCGGTTTTCACGAGCGGCGAATTGGCGACCGAAAGAGCGATGCGCTTGGCTGCGTCGTCGGACTCGGCTCCCGTCACGTCGACGCGGATGAGTTTTTGCGCGCCTTCGCCGTCACGCACCACCTGCAGCGCGAGATTGAGCAGAACGGAATCCAGCCGCTGGCGGAATTCGTTGAGGCGCTTGTCGCTCGCCTTGGTGATCGCTGCGTGATGCGCGCCTTTGCCTGTCGCAAACAGCAGGAGCGTGTCGCTCGTCGATGTGTCACTGTCGACCGTGATCGCGTTGAAGGATGGCTTCACGGCTGCCGACAGCAGCTCCTGCAGAATGGCTCCGGGCAGATTCGCATCCGTGAACACGAAGGAAAGCATCGTCGCCATATCCGGGGCGATCATGCCCGAGCCCTTGGCGATGCCATTGATGGTCACGCGCTTGCCGTCGATCATCGCCGACGCGGTCGCCATCTTGGGATAGGTGTCCGTCGTCATGATGGCTTCGGCGGCGGCGCGCCAACCGTCGGCGGCTCCCTCTTCCGCCAACGCTCCCAGGACCTTGGTAATCTTCGTAGCGGGCAGCGGTTCGCCGATCACGCCGGTCGAGGCCATGAACACCTCGCCCGGGCGGCACCCCACCACGGCAGCGGCCAACTCGGCGATCTGTCGCGCTCCCTCGAACCCGGCCTTGCCCGTAAAGGCATTGGCGTTGCCGCTGTTCACGACGAGCGCGCGTGCGCTTCCTGTCTTGAGATTTGCCTTGCACCAGTCGACCGGGGCGGACGCCGTTTTTGACTTGGTAAACACGCCCGCCACCTGTGTCCCGGGCGACAGGACGGCCAGAAGTACGTCCGTACGGTCCTTGTAGCGTACACCTGCGGCGCCGGTGCTGAGGCGAACGCCTGCCAGCGGCGGCAAGGACGCAAAGGACTTGGGCGCCAGCGGCGAAACCGCGTGGCCGGCGGCCTGGGCTGGCTTGGCTGTGGATTTAGCCCTTGGCATCGAGACCCCCAATAACAGGGCGGGCATGTGACCGGAATCGCCTGATTTGACAAGGGGGTGAGGCGTTCTTATCTCTCCGCCGCGGCTGCCATGCCGGACAAGCGCCCCAAGGCCCGCCACACCAGGCCGTATTAAGAGGATTTCATGCTGGGTTTCAGCGGCATAGCTCAACGACTCTTCGGTTCGGCCAACGAGCGCAAGCTGCGCCCTTACCAGGCCCGCGTCGCCTCCATCAACGAGCTGGAACCGAAATTCGTCGCGATGACGGATGAACAGCTGCGAAATATGACTCCGGCCTTCAAGGAACGCCTCGCCAAGGGTGAGACACTAGAAGACATCCTGCCTGAGGCGTTCGCCGTCGTCCGCGAAGCAGCCAAGCGCACGCTCGGCCAGCGTCATTTCGACGTGCAGCTTATCGGCGGAATGGTTCTGCACTACGGCAACATCGCCGAAATGAAGACCGGCGAAGGCAAGACTCTCGTCGCGACCCTTCCCGTCTATCTCAACGCGCTCGCCGGCGAAGGCGTTCACGTCGTCACCGTCAACGACTATCTCGCCAAGCGCGACGCGGACTGGATGGGACAGGTCTACAAGTTCCTTGGCCTGACCGTGGGCTGCATCGTGCACGGCCTGACCGACGATGAACGCAAGCAAGCCTACGCCGCCGACGTGACGTACGGCACGAACAACGAATTTGGGTTCGACTATCTTCGCGACAACATGAAGTACTCCATCGCGACGATGAGCCAGCGCGGCCATTCCTATGCGATCGTCGACGAGGTCGACTCGATCCTGGTGGACGAAGCGCGCACGCCGTTGATCATCTCCGGTCCGACAGACGACCTGACGGCGATGTACGTCGCGGTCGATGCGATGGTTCCGCAGCTCGCCAAGGGCGACTACGAACTCGACGAAAAGTCGCGCAACGTGACGCTGACCGAAGCCGGCAACGAGCACATGGTGGAGCTGCTGAAGGCCGCCGGCTTGCTTGAAACGGGGGATCTGTACGACATCGAGAACATCTCGGTCCTGCATCACGTGAATCAGTCGCTGAAAGCGCACACTATTTTCCAGAAGGACCGCGACTACATCGTCAAGAACGACAAGGTCGTGATCATCGACGAGTTCACCGGTCGCATGATGGAAGGCCGCCGTTATTCGGAAGGCCTGCACCAGGCGCTCGAAGCCAAGGAGAAGGTCGAGGTTCAGCCCGAGAACGTCACGCTCGCCTCGATCACGTTCCAGAACTACTTCCGCCTGTACGACAAGCTGGCGGGCATGACCGGTACGGCCATGACCGAAGCCGCCGAATTCATGGACATCTACAAGCTGGATGTCATGGAAGTGCCGACAAACGTTCCGGTGAAGCGCATGGATGCGGACGACGAAGTCTACCGCACCGCCGACGAAAAGAACGAAGCGATCGTCAAGCTCGTCGAAGAATGCCGCAAGAAGGGTCAGCCCGTCCTCGTTGGCACAACATCGATCGAAAAATCGGAACAGCTTTCCGAACTGATGAAGAAGCGCAAGATCCAGCACAACGTGCTCAACGCGCGCTATCACGAACAGGAAGCCGCCATCGTCGCGCAGGCCGGCGCGCCGGGCGCCGTCACCATCGCAACGAACATGGCAGGCCGCGGCACGGACATTCAGCTCGGCGGCAACGCGGACATGCGAATCCGCGTCGAACTGGGCGGCGTTCTCGACGAGAACGAGCTGGCGCGCCGCACGGACGAGATCCGCTCCGAAATCCGCGTTGCCAAAGACAAGGTGCTTGCAGCCGGCGGTCTCTACATTGTCGGTACCGAACGCCATGAAAGCCGGCGCATCGACAACCAGCTTCGCGGCCGCGCCGGCCGCCAGGGCGATCCGGGCGCATCCAAGTTCTTCCTGAGCCTTCAGGACGACCTGATGCGCATCTTCGGGACCGAGCGCATGGATTCGGTTCTCTCGCGTCTCGGCCTGGAGAAGGGCGAGGCGATCGCCCATCCCTGGGTGAACAAGGCCCTCGAGAAGGCGCAGCAAAAGGTCGAAGCGCGCAACTTCGAGATGCGCAAGAACATCCTGAAATACGACAACGTGCTCAACGACCAGCGCAAGGTGATCTTCGAGCAGCGCCGCGAAATCATGTCCGCCGACGACGTCAGCGACCAGATCGCCGAATTCCGCGAGGAAGTCGTGCAGGATCTGGTGGCGCGCCACATTCCGGAAAAGGCCTATGCCGAACAGTGGGACGCGGCCGGCCTGCACGACGAAGTCATCCGCATATTCGGGATCGAGCTGCCGGTCATCGACTGGACCAAGGAAGAAGGCATCGCGGATGAGGAAGTCCGTGAGCGCATCCAGGCGGCAGTCGAAAAACGTGCGGCCGAACGGGCCGCAAATTTCGGCCCCGAAATCATGCGCTACGCCGAAAAGACGATCCTGCTGCAGACGCTGGACCATGACTGGCGCGAACACATCGTGCATCTGGACCATCTGCGCCAATATGTCGGCCTTCGCGGATATGGCCAGCGCGATCCCCTGAACGAGTACAAGGGCGAAGCTTTCGCCCTGTTCGAGGGCCTGCTGAGCCGCATGCGCAGCGATGTCATTCGCCAGCTCATGCACATCCAGGTTGCGGAGGAAGCGCCCCCGCCGCTCGTGGATCCCTCCCCGCAGCAGATGCGCGCCTCGCACATCGATCCGCTTACCGGTGAGGACGAGATCGCCGATTCGCTCCCGACGGGGGCCCGCGGCCGGTTCAGCGCCGCGACCTGCCGGTCGATCCGAACAACCCCCAGACCTGGGGCAAAGTGCAGCGCAACGCGCCCTGTCCGTGCGGTTCGGGGCGGAAATTCAAGCACTGCCACGGAGCCCTTGTGTGATCGCACCCGCGTGTCGCAAAGTCGCCGAGATTGGGTGATTATGTAGCGCGACGCGCAACTCCGGAAACGTTCGCCGGGTGCGTGCCTAACTCTTGGGGGTCATCATGGCTGTTGGATTGCTTGCTGCCGCGTCTCTCGCCGCAGTGATTTCGGGACACGCTGACGCCGCGGCCGGCCGGCAACTTGCCGCCAACAACGCGATCACGTTGAGGGTCTGCAATCATACGACCAACGCGACCGTCGTGGGATCGAGCTTCATTCCGGTCGGCGGCAGCGCGTGGCGGAACAAGGGCTGGACGAAGGTCAACGCCGGCGCGTGCAGGGACATATTCACGACAACCAACCGTACCTTCTATGCGCGCGCCGAAGTCCTGGGTCACTCCGACGAATACTGGGGCGCCGACATCAAGCAGTGCGTGGAGTATCCGGGCCCGTACGATTTCATGACCGGATCGAACGACACGACCTGTCCCGAGGGCGATCCTGCGGAATTCACGACGTTCCATTCCGACGGCCGTCCCGTCTACATCTGGAATCTTAATCCGTAGGGATGCGGCGTCGTCGCCGTTTTCGGTGAGCGCCCCTTTAAGTTTCGCGTCCGCCGGACCAACATGTCCGCGGAAATCCGCGCGCGAAAGCATCCAGCCATGACGCCGTTCAAGGTCGACGTTTCACAAGCCGTTCTCGATTCCATCCGCGCCAAAGTGCGTGCCTATGAGTGGCATGAGATGCCGCGCGGCGAAGGCCTCGAGGGAAGCTGGGCATACGGCGCCAATCTCGATTTTATGAAGGACCTCTGCGCCTATTGGGCCGACGGCTACGACTGGCGCAAATGGGAAAAGGCGCTCAACGCGTTCCCGCAGTTCACCGCGAAGGTCGACGACATCGACATTCATTTTTATCACGTGGAAGGTTCCGGCCCGTCGCCGAAGCCGCTGATCCTCAGCCATGGCTGGCCGGGTTCGGTGTTCGAATTTCTGCACATCATCGACAAGCTGGCGCATCCCGAAAAGCATGGCGGCGATGTGAAGGATGCCTTCACGGTCGTCGTGCCGTCCCTGCCCGGCTACGGATTTTCAGGCAAGCCGAAACGGCCGATCGGTCCGCGCACCACAGCGCGCCTGTTCGACAAACTCATGACCGACGTCGTGAAGCTGCCAGACTACATCGCGCAGGGCGGCGACTGGGGCAGTTCGATCTCCGCGCATATGGGCTATGAGGGCAAGGGTTGCCGCGCTGTTCACTTGAACATGATGGGCTGGGTTTCGCCCGGCGTCGGACCCGAGACGGCGCAGGAGAAGGAATTCGCCGCCAAGGCAGGGGCGTTGTTCCAGGCGGAAGGCGCGTACTTCCTCGAACAGACGACCAAGCCGCAGACACTGTCCTACGCGATGATGGATTCGCCCGTCGGCGTCGCCGGTTGGATCGTGGAAAAATTCCACGGCTGGTCGGATTGCCGCAAAGGCTTCGAGAACACCTACACAAAGGATCAGCTTCTCACGAACGTGATGATCTATCTCGTCACCCGCACCTTCAACACGGCGACGTGGATGTATCGCGGCCGCGCCGAAGAGCTATTCACGATGCCCATTCCGAAAGGCGCGCGGATCGAGAAACCCACCGGCATCGCGGAGTTCCCGATCGATCTCATCCCCTTTCCTCCACGCAGCCAGGTCGAACGCAGCATCAATGTCGCGCACTGGACGAGCTTTTCGGAAGGCGGCCACTTCGCCGCTCTGGAGCGGCCCGATGATCTGGTTGGCGACATCCGCGCATTCGCACGGACGCTTGGCTAGACCGCGAGGCTGCGGCCCATCGCGAGATATTTCTCCCGCCGTTCGCGGCGCAACTGCTCGCCGGGGATGCGGTCCATCTCCGCGAGCGCGCGTGCGATCTGTTCGCCGACATTGAGAATTGCTTCTTCCGGCGCGCGCTGCGCGCCACCCAGCGGTTCGGGGATGATCGCGTCGATGACCTTCAGCGCCAGACAGTCCTGGGCAGACATCTTCATGGCGGCCGCCGCATCCTGCGTCTTTTCCGGCTTGCGCCAAAGGATCGAGGCGCAGCCTTCCGGTGAGATGACCGAATATACCGAGTGCTCGAGCATGTAGACGCGGTTGGCGGTCGCGATCGCCAAGGCGCCGCCCGACCCGCCTTCACCGATGATCGTGGAGACAAAAGGCACGCGCAGTTCGAGACCCGCCTGGGTGGAACGTGCGATGGCCTCGGACTGTCCGCGCTCTTCCGCGGCAACGCCGCTATAGGCGCCAGCGGTATCGACCAGCGAAATCACGGGCAAGCCGAAACGATCCGCCATTTCGAACAGGCGTTGGGCCTTGCGATAGCCTTCCGGCATCGCCATGCCGAAATTGTGCTTCAGGCGCGACTTGGTGTCGTTGCCCTTCTCGTGACCGATGACGGCTACCGCGCGGCCACGAAAACGCGCAAGCGCGGCGATGATCGCATGGTCGTCGCCGAAGGAGCGATCGCCGGCGAGCGGGGTGAACTCGTCGAACAGGATGCGTGCATAGTCCAGGAAGTGCGGCCGCCCCGGATGGCGCGCCACCAGAACCTTCTGCCAGGGCGACAGCTTGGAGTAGATGTCGCGCACCATGCCGTCGGCGCGCGACTCGAGGCGGCCCACCTCGGCCTCGATCTGCATCGCCGGGTCTTCCTCGGCGAGTTTGCGCAGCTCGACGATCTTGCCTTCGAGCTCGGCAATCGGACGTTCGAATTCCAGATAGGTGTGCATCGTCTCTCGCGTTGTTCCGGAACGGACCGGTAGGCGAAAAAGGGGCGGGAAACTGGCAATGCCCTCCCGGCCTGTCAACAATCTCCTCCTGATATGCGCTTTCCCGGTCACAAATCCAGAGGATCAGCGGCCTTACATGGGTAACTTGTAGGAACTGGCCGTGGCCATCCGCCAACTGTGATTTGTGTCGACGATATTCTGGACGGCTAACTGCTTGGTATTGCTTGTGTTTTTGCAACGCCGGGCCGCGGGCGCCCGTCGCTTTCGGGATTCGAATGCGAACGGATCAACGCGATCTTTCGTACTCAATGCAGACGAGCAAACAGGAGTCAGCGACCCGTTTTCGCCCGGATCATCTCCATCTGCCTGACGATGACTTCGGCCTGACGGATCGAGGCCGCGTCGATCAGCACGCCGCCGAGCGACGCCGCGCCCGAACCCGTGCTGTGCGCGTCCTTCATGGATGCAAGGATCGCCTGCGCGCGTTCAAATTCCTTCTGCGGCGGCGTGAAGATTTCGTTGGCCAGTTCGACCTGGCTGGGATGGATCGCCCACTTGCCTTCGCAGCCAAGAATGGCGGTGCGGTTGGCCTGTGTGCGGAATCCGTCCGGATCCTGATAATCGCCGAACGGTCCGTCGATCGCCATGATGCCGTGCGCCCTCGCCGCCTGGACCAAACGAAACAACGGGTAGTGCCAAAGATCATTCCAGTGACGCTCGCGCCGGCCTTCCGCGTCCTTGTCCGTAAGCATCACATAGTCGGCATTGCCGCCGCCGATGTTGGTCGTGCGCATGCCCTGCGACGCGGCATAGTCGGCGGCGCCGAAATGCAGGCTCTCCATGCGCCGCGACGAACCGGCGATCTCGTCGATGTTCTGAAGACCCAAAACGGATTCGATGATCACTTCGATGCCGATCTTTTTCTTGCGGCCGGCTGCAGCAGATGCCTGGGTAATCAGCCAGTCGATGGCATAGACGTCTTTTGCGTTGGCCACTTTCGGAATCATGATGGCGTCGAGCTTCTCGCCGCCCTTCTCCACCAGCGCGATCACATCCCTGTAGCACCATCCGGTGTCGAGGCCGTTGATGCGGACGGTGACGATCTTGCCCTTCCAGTCCACGTCATTCAGTGCGGCCACGACATTGTCGCGCGCCTTGTCCTTGTCGGCGGGCGCGACCGCATCCTCCAGATCGAGACAGACGCAATCGGCCGGTCCGGCCGCAGCCTTCTCGAAGAAGTTCGTCTTGGAGCCCGGAACGAAGAGCTTGGAACGATAGATGCGGACGGGCGCGATGCGCTCAACGGTGGTGAAACTCACGAGGGACACTCCGGCAAAAAGCAGGGGCGGAACGTGGCGCGGGCGCGCGGGCGCGTCAACCGCGGTCGCTTGGCCTTTTTGCTCAGAGGATGTGCGGATTCAACAACCTGCGTCAGTCGGTCCTTGGCGACATGGGTATAAATCTGGGTCGTCGCAATATCGGCGTGGCCAAGCATGGTTTGCACGCTGCGAAGGTCAGCCCCGCCCTCGACCAGATGCGTCGCGAAGGCATGACGCAGGACGTGGGGCGACAGCTTGTCCGGATCAAGGCTCGCACGCACCGCGAGCTCCTTGAGCATCTGGTGGCAGCGACGGCGCGTGATGTGGCCCTCGGCGCCGCGTGAGGGAAAGAGGAACCGCTCCGCATGGGTTCGGCGCTGACCGGCAGGGAGAAATTCGTCACGAACGCTGAGATAGTTCGCGATCGTTTCGCGCGCCGTCCTGTTGAGAGGAGCGAGACGTTCCTTCTGACCCTTGCCTTTGACGAGCAGGAAGCCATCGCGGCTGCGAGCCGCAGTGAGGGGCAGCGTCACCAGTTCGGAAACGCGAAGCCCGGACGCGTACAAGACCTCGACCATGCACAGCAATCGAAGTCCCTCGGCGGACTTCTCGGCCTGAGTGCGTGCCGTTGCACTCAACGCATCCATGTCTTCCCGCGAAAGCGTCTTGGGGAGCGGCCGCTGGCGTTTTGGCGCTTCGATGGAGTCGGTCGGATCGTCCTTGCGGACTCCCTCGGCGTACAGAAAGCCGAAGAACTGCCGCAACGCCGACAAGCGGCGCGCCTGGGTCGAACCAGTGACGCCGGAACGCGAGAGAACCGCGAGATAGGATTTGATGTCGTCACGCTTTGCAGCGTTCGCGGAGTCTCCCTTCGCGGCGCGGTGGCCGGAAAAATCCAGGAGATCGCGGCGATAGGCCGACAAGGTGTTGATGCTGGCGCCGCGCTCGGCGCTCATCATGTCGAGGAACGATTCAATCAGAGTTGCATCGCCGGCTTTCATGGCGCCGAAGGCTGAAGCGCCAGCGCTTCGATGGCAAGCTGCCGCGCCTCACCGGTCAATCCGAGCTGCTGAAGAATCCGGACGCATTCGATGGTAACGTCGGGCGGAAGATCGAAAGGTCCGTTGGCGCCGATAATGTCAAGAATACGCAACACCGCTTCACCCTTGCGGCCGGGCTGAGACGACGCCTCTTCCAGCTTGCGCATGTCGTCGGCAGACGGCCTGCGGCCGTCATTGTCCGTGCGTGTGCCTTCCATTGTCGCGGCCAAAGTTTTTGCGTCGGGCGGCATCGGATCGCCGAGCACGTCGCTGAGGCCAAGAGCCAGCGTGACGGATCGCGTCGGTGTTTGCGGCGGTACGACGCTCGCGGCAAGCGCACTCATCGCCGCCTGCGCCACCGCGCTGCGTTTGGCGCTTGTTGCAGCCAGATTCAGCAGTATCTGAAAGAGATTGGATTCGACGTCGGCGGCGGCGCCGGCATACCAGGCCTCGGCCGCGTCGGCGCGTCCGTCGAGCACCAATGCACGGGCGAAGAGATTTCTCTGCAATGCCAAAGAGGCGGACGGCGTGATCGAGGCAATCAGGTCGCGATGGAGCAGCGCCGTGAGCGTCAGCCGGTCGGGATGCCCGTCCGCCGACAGGGCCAAAGCCAACAAGGCAGCCTTCTCGTTCGGTCGCGTCTCGAGCTTGGCGGCTCGACGCAGCAGGGATTGGGCCGGAAGAAAGGGAAGTTTCGCTGCGAGATCGCCGGCACGGGCGATCTGATCGGACGTGATCGGCTGGGAGTTGAGGGTAGCCGTGATTTCGTTCGCGGTGAGAGCTCCCGTCTGCGAAATTCGAGTCGCCGCGGCCAGGCGCTCTGCAGGCGAATTGCGCAGATCGCGCACCGCCATCGCCGCAGCCGAAGTGCCGAGTCTCGCGGCAATCGCCGCAGTGACGGGAAATCCGGCTCTCCGCAGCAGGTAAATGTGCAATGCGGTCGGATGTGTGACGTCGCCTGGAGGTGTTTTCACTCCAACGCTCGCGTCTGCGACGAGGATATCGAACGCCTTGTCGGTCGCGCCTTGCGCATCGAGCACCGCGCGGGTCAGTTCCGCCGAAGCCATGTCTCCCGAAGCCGCGAAACACCACAGGCGCAACTGCAGCCAGAACGGCTCGGCGGACGTCAGACGTGGTGAGGTGAGATCCGAGCACACATCCTTGTCGCGCCCGGCATACAACAGCGCGTCGGCCTGAACCCGCGCAAAGTCGGCGTCGCCGTTCAGCGTCAGCCCTGCGGCGATGGCACCGGCTTCCGATACCATGCCCGCTTGCAGAAGCTTCTCGATACGGATTGTCACGAGCGCCCGTTTTGCCGGACCGACGGGAGACTCCGAGGTTGTCAGAACGACGCGTCGCGCGAGCGCATGAACAAAAGGATCCGCGCTGACCAGCGGAATCCTGCCGAGCAGATCTTCAACCTCTTCGCGCCGCGCGTTGGCCCACATGCCCTGGCCGAGCCCGCCATTGCTGTCGTCCAATGTGCCGACGGGCGGGCCGTCGACGATTCCGAGATCGTTCGCGGTCACGTCCTTCTGCTGCCCCTGCCCCAGAATTCCGGGTTTGAATTCGACCGGCGCGGCGTCCGAACCTGGCGGCGAAGCTTCATCACTTCCCGGCAGAGTCTGGGGTGACGTGGTGGCGGGTGCTGAGGGCGCCGTCGCATCTCCACCGTTGGACAAAGTCTGAGGCGCGCCGTTGGCTGCAGGCGGAGCCGGAGCATCCTGGGCGTGCGCGGCCGCACCGCCCAAAAGCATCAGCAATGCGCCGGCAAGCCAGCTAGCTCGGCAAACGGTCATTGGGGATGACCTGCTCCACCGGATGCTGAACGGGCTGCACGCGGCCGCCATAGACTGTAAGACCGATCACAGCCACGACGACCAACACGCCGACACCGGCGGCAATCCTCAATCCCCAGCCCATCTCGTCGCTGTTCCTTGTCCGCATGGCCCATTCTCCGCGGTGTTTGTGGCGGAATTGGAGGCAGTCCCGCAAGTCCCGCTGGCGAGGGCGCGGCTGGCCGTGTAAGCGAAAGCCATGAAACTGAACCGGACCGTGGCGTTGGTTGGGATGATGGGCGCGGGCAAAAGCTCGATCGGCCGGCGTCTGGCCGCGCGCCTGAAGGTCGAATTCCGCGACGCAGACAGCGAAATCGAATCAGCAGCAGGCTGCACGATCTCGGAAATCTTCGAGCGGTACGGCGAACCGGCGTTTCGCGACGGAGAGCGTAAAGTCATCGCCCGGCTCCTGGGTGAGCCGCCACATGTCATGGCGACCGGTGGCGGCGCGTTCATCGACGCCACGACTCGCGAAAAATTGAAACAGAAGGCGGTCACCATCTGGCTGAAGGCGCCCGTCGATCTGCTGCTGGCCCGCACCCAGCGGCGCGACACGCGGCCCTTGTTGCGCAGTGGCGATCCGCGCGAAACACTAGAGCGACTCCTGAAGGAGCGGACGCCGATTTACTCCGAAGCAGACATCACGCTCGACAGCGAGGACGGACCACACACGGCCGTCGTCGAGCGCATCGTCGCACTGCTCACCGAATGCGGGGCGCTGACCCCATGACGGAGAAAATCGAAGTCAAACTGGCCAGCCGCAGCTATGACATCCATGTCGGACCAGGGCTGATGTCACGAGCCGGGTCACTGCTGAAGCCGCTGGCGCGCGGACCGGTGCCTGTCGTGACGGATCAGCATGTCGCCGCGCTTCACCTCGCCGCGTTTTCGGATGCGCTGCGTGCTGACGGCATCGATGTTCGCCCGATTGTTCTCGACGCCGGTGAGAGCACGAAGAGCTTTTCCGGCCTGGAAAAACTATCGGGCGAACTGCTGAACACCAATGTCGACCGCAACGGCCTCATCGTCGCGCTTGGCGGCGGTGTGATCGGCGATCTCACAGGCTTGGCGGCCGGGCTTCTCAAGCGCGGGATCGACTTCGCGCAAGTACCTACGACTCTTCTAGCTCAGGTGGACTCTTCAGTCGGCGGCAAGACCGCGATCAACACAGTGCAAGGCAAGAACCTGGTCGGACTGTTTCACCAGCCGAGGATCGTCATCGCGGATACCGATCTCTTGAAGTCACTTCCTCGCCGCGAATTGCTGGCGGGATATGCCGAGGTCGCGAAATATGGCGCGCTCGGCGACGCCAAGTTTTTCGAGTGGCTGGAAATCAACGGGATGAAGGCCCTGTCCGGCGAGAATTCCGCAATCACACATGCCGTCGCGCACTCGTGCCGCATGAAGGCCGGGATCGTGGCGCGAGACGAGCGCGAAACCGGCGATCGCGCATTGCTCAACCTCGGCCACACGTTCGGCCACGCGCTGGAGGCGGCGACCGGATATTCTGATCGGCTCTTGCACGGTGAAGGCGTCGCGGTCGGCATGGCGCTCGCGTTCAAGCTTTCCGTCGAACTGGGCCTGTGCAGCGGTCAGGACGCGGACCGATTTGTACGGCATCTGACGGCGATGGGATTGCCCGCTTCGATTGACGCCGTGGCAGGTCCGCGGCCCTCGCCCGACGAACTTCTCGCGCACATGGCGCATGACAAGAAGGTCAAGGACGGACGCATGACGTTCGTCCTGGTGCGCGGGATCGGAAACGCATTTGTGACGAGCGACGTACCGCACGATTCGGTGCGCAAAGTGCTGTCTGCCTAGGCATCGCGCCGCTGGCCCCGGGCCCGCCGGGGTGACATTCTATTTGCCCGCCAAGATCGAGATTCTGTGATGGATACGATATTATTCATTTCATTTGCCCCTATCGCCATATTGCTGGTCTTTGGAGCGTTTTTCTCCGGCTCGGAGACGGCGCTGACCGCGGTTTCGCGCGGACGCATGCATCAATTGGAAAAAGACGGATCGCGCTCGGCGCGCGACGTCAATCGTCTTGTCGCAGACCGTGAACGGCTGATCGGCGCGCTGCTCCTGGGCAATACGTTCGTGAACATCCTGGCCTCGTCCGTCGCCACGATGCTCCTGGAATCGCGCTTCGGCTCGCGCACGGTATTCGTGACGACCGCGGTGATGACGGTTCTGATCCTGATATTCGCGGAGGTTCTGCCCAAGACCCTTGCGATCGCGCGTACCGATCGCTTTGCCCTGGCGGTTGCGACGCCGGTGCGTTTGGTGGTGATCGTGCTCGCCCCCGTCGTCAATGCGGTCCAGTACCTGGTCTGGCGCGTGCTGGCGCTGTTTGGAGTCCGCCAGCAGGATATCGAAGAAGTCATGGCGCACGACGAAATCCGCGGCACGGTCGATCTGCATCACAAGGAGGGCGCGGTCGAACGCGAACATCGCGACATGATCGGCGGAATCCTCGATCTTCGGGAACTGCAGATCAAGGACGTCATGATTCACCGCAAGAACATGGCGACGATTGACGCCGACCTGCCGCCCCAGGAAATTCTCGAGGCCGTTCTGGAGTCCCGGCACACGCGTCTGCCGCTATGGCGCGAACAGCCGGAAAACATCGTGGGCATCCTCCATACCAAAGACATCGTCCGCGCCGTCATCGAGCGTAAGGGCTCCGTCGAGGGCGTCGACGTCGCACAGCTCGCGACCAAGCCATGGTTCGTTCCGGAGACCACGACGCTGGAAGAACAACTCGATTCGTTCCGCGCGCAGCGGAGCCACTTCGCGCTGGTCGTCGACGAGTATGGCGCGTTGCAGGGCCTGATCACGCTCGAGAATATCCTGGAACAGATTTTCGGCGACATTCCCGATGAACATGAGGAGCTCGAGCGCCCCGATGTTCGCCGGCGTCCCGACGGCTCGTATCTGGTCGACGGCACCGTTCCTGTCCGCGAACTGAACCGCGATCTCGACTGGAATCTTCCCGACGACGAAGCGACGACCATCGCAGGTCTCGTCATTCACGAGGCCCGCACGATTCCCGAAGCCGGGCAGCGCTTCGCCTTCTTCGGCTACCAGTTCGAGATCCTGCGCCGTCAGAGAAACCAGATCACGGCATTGCGCATCATTCCGCCGGCGACGAAAGCTAATGCTCCTGCCAAACCTCAGCAGGCGTAAGTGTCGTCAACGATAGCGCGTGGATTCCGTTCGGCTTCATCTCCTGCGCCAAAGCGGCGTAGACCCGCCGCTGACGTTCGACGCGCGAAACCCCGGCAAAGGCTTCCGAAACGATCCTGACGCTGAAATGGGTCTCGCCGCCGGGCCGCGCGCCCGAATGACCGGCATGTTTTGCGCTTTCGTCTTCGACCGAAAGTTCTGCCGGCGCGAAGGCAGACGTCAATTTCTCTCGGATCGTCTCTGCGACCGTCATCAAACTAGCGTTTCATGTGTTCTGGGACGTAAGTCAAGCAATACGTTTTCTTTGTTTTTTCACGCTTCGACCCCATAATGAGAACATGGCAGCAGCGAGCAAAACGCCAAGATTCAAGGCCGACATCCGCATCAAGCCGGGAGGCAAGCGCGCGGAGCCGGAAAAGAAATCGCGTCCGTGCGCGCGCGCAGGCTGCGATGGCGATGGCAGTTACCGCGTCACGCGAAGCCGGGAGAACATGGGCGAATATATTTGGCTCTGCCTGAACCACGCCCGCGAGCATAACGAGTCGTGGGACTTCTTCCGCGGCATGGATGAAAAATCGATAGAATCCTTCCGTAACGATGCCATCACCGGTCATCGTCCGACCTGGCCGCTCGGCAAGCGCACAGCTCGTATGCACAATCCCCATGGCATTCGTGTCGAAGACGATTACGGCACGTTTCCCGGTGAAGCGGAGCCGCAAACGCCGCGCCGCCCTGAGCGCACATTGACGCGCCTGCAAATGATGGCGTTCGACACGCTCCACCTGCCTCACAGCGCCACCTTGATAGAGATCAAGGCGCGGTATAAGGAACTTGTGAAGCGGTATCATCCCGACGCGAACGGCGGCGATCGGGGCGCCGAGGAGCGTCTGAAGCAGGTTATCAAGGCCTACGGCGTGTTGCGCGCCTCTGGCATGACCTAGAGGGCCTCCAGCGCCCTTGCCTCATCCGGCGGACAATTCCCGCATCGAGAGTTTTGAGCCGGATACAAATCATGACGACCGAACAGAAGCCCCTCGATCCCTCGCTCGTGCCCGACACGACCGTCGATGTTTCGGCCGTGTTCGGCATCGAGACGAAGATGAAGGTGCCGGCATTCAAGAACCGGAACGAGTATGTGCCGGATCATGACCCGGCCTATCGCTTCGACCGCGAAACCACGCTGGCGATTCTCGCCGGCTTTGCCTTCAACCGCCGCGTCATGGTCCAGGGCTATCACGGCACCGGCAAGTCGACGCACATCGAACAGGTCGCGTCGCGTCTCAACTGGCCATGCATCCGCATCAACCTGGACAGCCACATCAGCCGCATCGATCTGATCGGCAAGGACGCGATCGTCCTCAAGGACGGCAAGCAGGTCACCGAATTCCGCGAAGGGCTGTTACCGTGGTGCTTGCAGCACCCCGTCGCGCTGGTGTTCGACGAATACGACGCCGGACGTCCGGACGTGATGTTCGTCATTCAGCGCGTGCTCGAGGTTCAGGGCAAGCTGACCCTGCTGGACCAGAACAAGGTCATTCGTCCGCATCCCGCGTTCCGCCTGTTCTCTACGACCAATACGATCGGCCTCGGCGACACGACCGGCCTCTATCACGGCACGCAGCAGATCAACCAGGGCCAGATGGACCGCTGGAGCATCGTCACCACGCTGAACTATCTCAGCCATGACGCAGAGGTCGAGATCGTCCTGGCCAAAGCTCCGTCTTACCGCGCGACCCCGGAAAAGAAGAAGCAGATCGCCGCCATGGTGCGCGTCGCGGACATGACGCGCAACGCGTTCATCAACGGCGACCTGTCGACGGTGATGAGCCCGCGAACCGTGATCACCTGGGCCGAGAACGCCGAGATCTTCAACGATGTCGGATTCGCCTTCCGCCTGACCTTCCTCAACAAGTGCGATGAGCTCGAGCGTGCCAGCGTGGCCGAGTTCTATCAGCGCTGCTTCGGCGAAGACCTGCCCGAGAGCGCGGCCAAAGTGTTGGTGACGTGAAGCCGGAAAATCCGTCGGAACCCTTCAAGCGTGCGGTAGGAACCGCCGTACGCGCTCTTTCGGGCGAGCCGGAACTCGAAGTCACTTTCAGTGCGGAGCCGCCGGCGTTGCGCGGCCTCAAGGCCCGCCTGCCACTGCCGTCGCGCAATCTGCCGCCCAGCGAAGTCGCCGTCGTGCGTGGCGCCGGCGATGCCTATGCGCTTCGCCGCGCCCATCACGAAGACAGGGTGCACGATCAGTTCAAGCCGCAGTCGGCGGACGCCGCATCGGTATTCGAAGCGGCCGAACAGGCACGCGTCGAAGCCATTGGGGCGATCGCGATGAAAGGCGTCGCCAACAATCTGGCGGCTGGACTTGAGCAGCGTCTGACGCAACGCGGCCTGACCAAGGCGCGGGTGAAGGCCGATGTTCCGATCGCCGACGCTCTGGGCCTGATGGTGCGCGAGAAGCTCACCGGCGAACCACCGCCGGAATCGATGAAGTATGCCGTCGATCTGTGGCGGCCCTTCATCGAAGAGAATGCGGGCAAGGATCTGGAGAAGCTCGGCGACACGCTGCGCGACCAGGCCGCCTTCGCAAAGGTGACGCGCACGATCCTTCGCGACCTGAAACTGAGCGACGAGTTCGACGCGGATGAATTGTCCGACGATTCCGGCGAAGGCGAAAACGCCGAAAATCAGGAACAGGACGGCGAGGAACAGGATTCATCCAGCGATTCTCAGTCGAGCGAAGCCGACCTGCAGGAATCCGAAGGCGAAGAAGGCGACGAAGACGCCGACGAGATGCGGGCCGAGCAGACGGACGAATTGTCCGATGCCGAGGAACCCGAAGACGGGATGAAGCCGCATCGGCCCGAGCAACCGTTCAGCCATCAGGACGAATGGGGCTACAAGGTCCACACGCTGCAGTTCGATGAAGAAGTCTCGGCTCCCGAGCTTTGCGACGCCGAAGAACTCGGCCGCTTGCGGACTTTCCTCGATCAGCAGCTCCAGGCCATGCAGGGCGTCGTTTCGCGGCTCGCGAACAAGCTGCAGCGCCTGTTGATGGCGCAGCAGAACCGCACCTGGGAGTTCGACATCGAGGAAGGCATGCTCGATACGTCGCGATTGCCGCGCATCATCATCGATCCGATGTACCCGCTCTCCTTCAAGCGCGAAAAGGACATGACGTTCCGCGATACGGTCGTGACGCTCCTGCTCGACAATTCCGGATCGATGCGCGGCCGTCCGATCATGGTCGCTGCGATGTGCGCCGATATTCTCGCGCGCACGCTTGAGCGCTGCGCCGTCAAGACCGAGATCCTCGGCTTCACGACGCGCGCCTGGAAGGGCGGCCAGTCCCGCGAAAAGTGGATCGCCGACGGAAAGCCGCCGCATCCGGGCCGCCTAAACGATCTGCGCCACATCATCTACAAGGCCGCGGACGAACCCTGGCGGCGCGCGCGCAAGAATCTCGGGTTGATGATGCGCGAGGGCCTGCTTAAGGAAAACATCGACGGCGAAGCGCTGATGTGGGCGCACAACCGCATCGTCGGACGTCCGGAGCAGCGCAAGATCCTCATGGTCATCTCGGATGGCGCGCCGGTCGACGATTCAACGCTGTCGGTCAATGCCGGAAACTATCTGGAGCGCCACCTGCGCCGCGTGATCGAAGAGATCGAAGAAAAGTCCGACGTGGAGTTGACCGCCATCGGCATCGGCCACGACGTGACGCGCTACTACCGCAAGGCGGTGACGATCGTCGATGCCGAACAGCTTGGCGGCGCGATGACTGAACAACTCATTGGCCTCTTCCATGAGGAAAAGGGCCATGAGGGCCATATGCGCGCGCCCAAGCGCGTTGCCGGCCCGCGCCATACGCCCAAGCACGTGCCGCATTAGCCTCCGCTAGTGGCCGCCAAAGCCCGGCAAGGGCGGTATCGTTGCGCGCAACAACCAGAACGGCACGAGCCCGATGAATGCTGCGCCGACGAGGACTGCTCCGTGCGTCAGCATGTGGCTCAACCAGGGTACGTTCGATCCCGCATAGGCCAAGGGGTAGAAGAGAATCGCGAAAGCGATACCCGCAACAAGCGATCCGACCAGCGGCGCGGTCCACCACCGCGGCCCGCGCGCACCGTCAAAGGCGACGATTGCAAGAAAACCCGCACCCACGAAGGCAATGATGAACATCGCAACTTCGCGCACGCCGGGCACAACAGGCTCGGGCAGAAGCTGGCGCACGATGTCGGCTCCGAATGTTCCGGCCGCCGTGCATACCGCAAATGAGAGCACGATCTGCGCGAACGCATAGGACGGCCCGTATCGGCGATTGGTGAGGTGGACGGTGAAGAAGGCGACCGGCAACAACAGATGGCTCAGTCTGAACCAGGCGTCGTGGGAGTCGCCGAAATAGGGAAGTGGCCGGTCCATGAAGAGGTACATGGCTGCCAGCGCAATCGTGAGAAAGAATATCGGGAGAATCGACCTGCCAACCGCCAGAAGAGCTGTGCTGGCCCTGTAACCGATGCCTCCGCGGCGCTGATAGCCGGCGGGCGGCCATGCCACGGACGCCGCGCTGCGGAGCCGGTAGGGCCCGTCGCTGACGCTGGCCGACAGCCGAACAGGAGCGCCTTGGCGCCCACCAAAACCCGATGAATCGATCCCGCGCACCTGACCCCACCCGCGCCGGCTTTTTGTCCACAGGCCTGGCGCATTTTGAAACACTAGGCCAAAGGTCAAGCAGGAGCTATGCCCGGAACAGGGTGTAACTATGTAAATAATTGAATGACTTAGAGCGCGTTCTTAAGCCGCTTTTTGCGCCGTCTTTTTGGCAATCGCGCGTTTGAGACGAAGCGCCTTTGGCGACAGGACGTCAGGCTTGGCCTTCAGCAGATAGGGGTCAAGGCCGCCCGTCTTATCCACAGACCGAAGCGCATTCATGCAGATCTTCAGGACATAGGAATTGCCCAGAATCTCGCTGGCCAGAGCCACGTGCTGCAGGTTCGGGCGATAGACCCGCTTGGTCTTGTTGTTCGCGTGGCTGACATTGTTGCCAACCAAGACGCCTTTTCCGGTCAATTCGCAGCGGCGGGCCATAGTTTTCTCACCAAAAAGAGGGGCTCTCTTAAGGGGAGCGCCCTCGCCGGTCAAGCGTCCCCTAGCCCTTGAGCGAGGGTACTATCGCTTCCAGGAGCCCGCGAGCCGCGCCATACGGGGTCGCCCTGCCCTCCAAGACCGACTTTTCCAGCGCGGACGCCTCGGCAGCCAGGTGAGCGTTGGACAGGATCACTTCACTGACCACCGTCTGGACCTCGCCCCAGAACCAGCCTCGTGCCTGATCGGCCCGAATCTGGTCCAGCCGTTTGTCGCCAGCCAGGCTGGCATGGATGGTGGCCATTTCATCCCACGCGGCAGCGATACCCATACCTTCCAGCGACGAGACCGAGAGCACTTTGGGGTACAGGCCGAGATGCTTGGGCCGCATCAGGTGAAATGCCATCTGGTAGTTCGCTTCCGCCCGGCGGGCTGCGGGAAGCAGGTCGCCATCGGCCTTCGTCACAATCAGTATGTCGGCCAGTTCCATCACGCCGCGTTTGATGCCCTGCAGATCATCACCGCCGCCAGGAGACGCCAGCAGCACAAACAGATCCGTCATGTCGGCGACAGCGGTCTCTGACTGTCCGACGCCAACCGTCTCGACGAGCACGACGTCAAAGCCGGCAGCTTCCGCGACCAACATCGACTCCCGCGTTCGACGCGCAACGCCGCCGAGCGTCGTTCCCGCCGGTGAGGGACGGATGAATGCATTCGCATCGCGCGACAGTTTTTCCATGCGTGTCTTGTCGCCGAGAATGGAACCGCCGGAACGTCGCGACGACGGATCGATCGCAAAGACAGCGACCTTCTTGCCGAGGCCTGTGAGATGCTGACCAAATGCCTCGATGAACGTCGACTTGCCGACGCCCGGTGCGCCGGAGATACCGACGCGGATCGAGCGCCCGGTCTTGGGCAGAACAGATGTAAGCAACGCCTCGGCAGCGTCCTGGTCGACGGGCCGCGTCGATTCAACCAGAGTGATGGCCCGCGCCAACGCCCGGCGGTCGCCGGCGAGTAGCGCTTTCACCATGTCCTCGTTTGGGATAACCGTCGCACGTTGCACTGGCGCTGTCATAATTGGACCATAGTAGTTTCAGAGCGTCCCGCCGCCAATTCCAAGCCTGGAGACCGACCGATGAATTTGCGTCCCCTTATACTGGCTCTCGTCGCCTCGTTGCCTTTGGCGCCCGCGGCCCACGCTGCCGGCGGTGCAGGCGAAGAAACGCCAACCCAAACCGGTTCGCAACTGCAGATGGCCATGACGCTTTATGCCGGTGGCGTAACGCTGGGCAAGGTCGACCTCAATGCGACGATCCGCGGGGATCAGTATCATGCCGTGTCCAACCTGCAGACGGGCGGCGTGGTCAATGCGTTCTGGCAGGCCGAGATCCAGGCGACCTCCAACGGAACCGTTGCGCCAAAGACCTTCCATCCCGCCCTCTACGATTCGTTTTATACCGGTCGCGCCGACAAAAAGCAGGAAGTGTCTCTGACCTATGACAGTTCAGGTCCGGTCCGGCTCTATGCCGATCCGCCCTACAGCACGACCGGCTACGAGGTCACGCCCGATCAGCAGAAGGCGACGTTCGATCCACTGAGCGCGATCACGTATCTCGTGTCGGGCGTCGGTGCGTCCGCGGACAATCCTTGCGGCGTGGTCCTGCCGGTGTTCGACGGACGCCGCCGCTACAATGTCGAACTCACCAAGATCAAGGACACGAACGTTTCGATGGACAACGGCCTGTACAAGGGCCACGCCGTGCTCTGCCAGATGAAGTACAGGCAGCTTGCCGGCTATAAGCCGCGCGTGATCAAGGAAGGCGCCAACTTTCCGGTCATCAATGCGTGGATCGCAACATTTCCCAGCGCGGTGACGGGCCGCGCCTATGTCGTTCCTCTGCGCGTGTGGGCTGACACGACGTATGGCGTCATCGCCGCCGTGGCGACGACGTTGAAAGTCGACGGCATCGCGCCGAAGCCGCAAGGCTGACGCAAACTACTCCGCAGCGTGATTCAGGTGCCGCGCGCGGATCAGCTTCAGCACATTGCGCGCCGCGTCCGGAATATTCGTGCCAGGACCGAAGATCGCAGCCACGCCGGCTTTTCTCAGGGCATCGTAGTCCTGCGCCGGGATGACGCCGCCGACGACGACCAGGATGTCATCGGCCTTCTGTTTCCTCAGAGAGTCGATCAGCATCGGCACGAGCGTGAGATGTCCCGCCGCCTGGCTTGAAACGCCGATCACGTGCACGTCCGCGTCGATCGCATCCTTGGCGACTTCTTCCGGCGTCTGAAAGAGCGCGCCGATATCGACGTCGAAACCAAGGTCGGCGAACGCCGTGGCGATGACCTTCGCGCCGCGATCATGACCGTCCTGACCCATCTTGGCGACGAGCATTCGCGGACGCCTGCCTTCTTCCTTCGCAAACGCCTCGACTTCACCGCGGATTGCGCCGAACTCATTGTCGCCTTCGTACTGGGCGCCATAGACGCCGGAGATCGAGCGGATCTCGGCGCGGTGGCGGCCGAACACGCTTTCCATCGCATCGGATATTTCACCGACCGTGGCGCGCGCGCGAGCCGCCTCGACCGCAAGTTCCAGAAGATTTCCGCCGCCCTTTGCGCCCGCGGTGAGGGCTTCGAGTGCCGCCTTCAGTCTGGCGGGATCGCGCTTGGCCTTGACGCTCTTCAGTCGCGCGATCTGGGAGTCGCGGACCTGCGCATTGTCGATGGCGCGAACGTCGAGTGCGTCTTCCTTCTTGAGCTGAAACTTGTTGACGCCGACGATGACGTCTTCACCCTTGTCGATGCGTGCCTGGCGTCGCGCGGCCGCTTCCTCGATGCGCAGCTTGGGGATGCCGGCTTCGACCGCCTTGGTCATGCCGCCCATCGCCTCGACCTCATCGATGATCCCGCGCGCCGCAGTCGCCAGGGAATGCGTCAGGGCTTCCACGTAATACGAACCGCCGAGCGGATCCACGACCTTCGTCACATGGCTCTCGTTCTGCAGGATGAGCTGCGTGTTGCGCGCAATGCGGGCCGAGAACTCCGTCGGCAACGCGATGGCTTCGTCGAACGAATTGGTGTGCAGCGATTGCGTGCCGCCCAGGACGCTCGCCAGCGCCTCGATCGTCGTGCGCACGATGTTGTTGTACGGATCCTGCTCGGTCAGCGAGACGCCGGACGTCTGGCAGTGCGTGCGCAGCATCAGGCTCTCAGGATTCTTGGCGCCGAAGCCGTTCATGATCTGCGACCAGAGCAGGCGCGCGGCGCGAAGCTTGGCAACTTCCATGAAGAAGTTCATGCCGATGCCAAAGAAGAACGACAGGCGTGGCGCGAACGCGTCGACGTCCAGACCTTTGGCAAGCGCGGCGCGGACATACTCGACGCCGTCCGCGATCGTATAGGCGAGCTCCTGCGTCGCCGTCGCGCCGGCCTCGTGCATGTGATAGCCGCTGATCGAGATCGAGTTGAACTTCGGCATCTTCTTGGCCGTGTACTCGATGATGTCGGCGACGATGCGCATGCTGGGCGTCGGCGGATAGATGTAGGTGTTGCGCACCATGAATTCTTTGAGAATGTCGTTCTGAATGGTGCCGGAGAGCTTTTCCGCCGGCGTGCCCTGCTCTTCTCCGGCGACGATGAAGTTCGCCATGATCGGGATGACGGCGCCGTTCATCGTCATCGACACGCTCATCTTGTCGAGCGGAATGCCCGAAAAGAGAATCTTCATGTCCTCGACGGAATCGATGGCGACGCCAGCCTTGCCGACATCACCAGCGACACGCGGATGATCGCTGTCATAGCCACGATGGGTGGCAAGGTCGAAAGCGACGGACAAGCCCATCTGTCCGGCTTCGAGATTCTTGCGGTAGAAGGCGTTGGATTCTTCAGCGGTCGAGAAGCCGGCATATTGCCGGATTGTCCAGGGGCGGCCCGCATACATGGTCGAGCGCACGCCGCGCATGTAAGGCATCTGGCCTGGCAGAGAATTGGCAGCTTCGAAGCCTTCAAGATCGGCAGCCGTGTAGAGCGGCTTTACATCGAAACCCTCCGGGCTGGCCCATGTCAGGCTGGCGAGCGGCCGGTCGCGCAGTTCCTTTTGGGCGGCCTTTGCCCAGCTTTCAGGCGTCTTGCCATCACTCATGTATGTCACCCTGTCCTGTGACACTGCTTTTGCCCCACTATTGCGGCTGCGAGAAGTGGGCATCGCGCCGTCACGTAAGCGTTGCGTAACCTTCGCAATTGTCCTTGTACGGATGGTTCGGTGGATAAGCCGGCCCGACTCCACGGCTGGCACAATCCACAAGATGTTGTGCTGCCCCTTCCTTGACAATCCACTAAACGTATGAGAACAAAGGATGATATTCAGTGAGTTAGCGATTCGGACGGTATTTGTTCCGATATTGTTCTATCCGTTCACTGACGATGCACAGATGACGATTTTACCATTGGTTCCGAACGACAACTCCGCTTGCGGGACCGCCTGAAAGTACCCATCTTCGGCAAGCGATGAACCACATGAATGCGCGAACCAGGCCCGACGCGGTGTCGCGCGTCACGGCGATTCTGGGACCCACCAACACCGGAAAGACCCACTTCGCGATAGAGCGGATGCTGGCGCACAAGTCGGGCATGATCGGCCTGCCGCTGCGCCTTCTCGCGCGTGAAGTCTACGACAAGGTCGTGCGCCTGAAAGGCGTCAATCTCGCCGCGCTCATCACGGGCGAGGAAAAAATCGTTCCTCCGAACGCCAGATACTTCGTCTGCACGGTCGAGGCGATGCCACTCGACATCGGTGCGGCGTTCCTGGCCATCGACGAAATCCAGCTTTGCGCGGACCCGGAACGCGGACACGTCTTCACCGACCGGCTGCTGCACGCACGCGGCGAAGAGGAAACGCTGTTTCTCGGCGCAGACACGATGCGCGGCGCGATTCAGCGGTTTATCCCGCGCGTCTATTTCATGACACGGTCGCGCTTCTCCGATCTCGCCTACACGGGCGCGAAGAAGCTGACCCGCCTGCCCCGCCGCTCCGCGGTCGTCGCGTTTTCAGCCGAAGATGTCTACGGCATCGCCGAACTGATCCGGCGTCAGCGCGGCGGCGCGGCCGTGGTGCTTGGCGCACTCAGCCCGCGCACGCGCAATGCCCAGGTCGAACTTTATCAAAGCGGAGACGTCGATTTTCTTGTTGCGACCGATGCGATCGGCATGGGCATCAACATGGATGTCGACCATGTCGCGTTTTCGAATCTGGAAAAGTTCGACGGCCTTGGCATAAGGCCGCTGCGGCCGGAAGAAATGGGTCAGATTGCCGGCCGCGCCGGACGCCACATGAATGACGGCACCTTCGGCGTCACCGGCGATGCTGAGCCGCTGTCGGAGGAAATCGTCGCACGCATCGAGGGCCATCGCTACGATCCGGTGCGCGTCCTGCAATGGCGAAATTCGGCGCTCGACTTCCGTTCGCTTGATGCGCTGCTCGCAAGTCTGGATGAGCCGCCGCCGACAAAGGGTTTGGTGAAGGCGCGGCCTTCGAGCGACTATATCGCGCTGCGCCACCTTTCGGGCGACAACGACGTCCTCGCGCTTGCAACGAACCGCGACGCCGTCCATCGCCTTTGGGAGGCCTGTCAGCTTCCCGATTTCCGCAAGCTATCGGTTGATGAACATGTTCGGCTCGTGCGGTCGATATTTCTGCACCTGATGGGCGACGAAGGTGTCCTGCCCGACGATTGGCTCGCCGCGCAGATCGCGCGCCTGGACCTGACCGAGGGCGACGTCGCGACGTTGAGCGGACGCCTCGCCCAGATCCGAACCTGGACTTATGCGGCAAACCGCCCCGGCTGGACGAAGGATAG
This sequence comes from uncultured Alphaproteobacteria bacterium, assembly GCA_963741725.1. Taxonomy (GTDB): domain Bacteria; phylum Pseudomonadota; class Alphaproteobacteria; order Micropepsales; family Micropepsaceae; genus Rhizomicrobium. The sequence goes on from CAVUJC010000005.1 coordinate 268,830, forward strand.
CCCGCATTGGCAATCAGTGACGCGCGCAATTGAGGACAAGCTGTCCGACGCGCTGCATGAAAAACTGACCGAACGGTTCGTCGACCGCCGTACCTCCGTGCTCATGAAGCGGCTGCGGGACGACGAAGACCTGGACCTCACACTGGATGATTCCGGCGGCGTCGCAATCGGCGGAGAGCTGGTCGGAAAGCTGGAGGGATTCCGTTTCGAAGCCGATGCGCGCGCGGAAGGCATCCATGGCCGCACGCTGCGCGCCGCCGCGGTACGCGGTCTTGAAGGCGAATTTTTTCGCCGCGCCCGGCGTCTGATCGAAGCCGGCGACAAGGACATCACGCTCAGCGAGCATGGCAAGCTCTGGTGGGACGGCGCGGTGGTTGCGAGCCTTGCCGCCGGAACGTCACCCTATGATCCGAAGATCTCACTCCTCGCCGACACGCATCTCAAAGCCGAACTGCGCGATGAGATTCAAACACGATTGGACATGTGGATCGGCGAACGCATCGCAGTGCGCTTGGAGCCACTCCTCGCATTGCGCAAGGCAATGGAAGCCAAAGCCGGTACGCCAACGTCGTTGCCGGCTGCGGCGCGAGGCATCGCGCACCAGTTGCTTGAGGGTTTTGCCTCGCTCGATCGCCAGAAGGTCAGCGCTTCCGGACGATTTGCGTCCGCTTCTGCGTTCACTGAAGAGCTTCGGTGTGTGGTTCGGTCGCCGAACCATCTATCTGCCCAAAATGTTGCGACCCGAAGCGGCGTCGCTTCTCGCATTGCTGTGGAGCGTGTGGAACAAGCTCGACAAGATGCCCGCGCCGCCGCAACCGGGACTCACTTCGTTTGCCAATGATGCCAACCTTCCTGCAGCGTTTCTCTCCGCCGCGGGATTCCGAGTCATTGCAGGGCGCGCCATTCGCCTCGACATGCTCGATCGTCTGGAAGAAGAACTCGAGAAAGGCGCAACTGGCGGTGCGCAGGCCGAGGGACTGCTGCCCAAGCTCGTGTCACTGCTGGGCTGCAGCAATGACGAGTTGAAGGCCGTGCTGGCCGAACTGGGTTGGCGCATGGTCGACGTGGCGGACACGGGGAAAGGCGCGGCAAAGGTGTGGCGCAAAACGCGCGAGCAATCGCCCCGACACCGGCGCGATCGGCGGGAGGCTCCGAAGATCGAAGTCCGCACGGACTCTCCATTCGCCGAACTGGCCGCGCTGATCCGGAAATAAAACCGTGCTGAAGGAAGACCGAATCCGCATCGACAAATGGCTCTGGCACGCCAGGTTCTATCGCTCGCGCCCACTCGCCCAGGAAGCGGCCGAATCCGGCAAGCTGCGATTAAACGGCGCGCGCGTTGTGAAATCCGGCCATGGCGTCAAGTGTGGAGACGTACTTACCGTGCCGCAGGGGCGCGAAGTCCTTGCCGTCCGTGTGGTCGCCTTTGGCGAACGCCGGGGGCCTGCGACTGAAGCACGGGCACTGTACGAAATCGTCGCGGGGAACACCCTTGATCCCTGACCGTCCGGGCCGTAATGACGCTGGCCTAGCTTTTCTTCACGGGACCGCCGCATGACCTATGTCGTCACCGAAGCCTGCATCAAGTGCAAGTTCATGGATTGCGTGGAGGTCTGCCCCGTGGACTGCTTCTACGAAGGCGAAAACATGCTCGTCATCCATCCGGACGAGTGCATCGATTGCGGCGTTTGCGAACCCGAATGCCCGCCGGAGGCCATCAAGGCCGATACAGAATCGGGCCTGGAGAAGTGGCTGACCGTGAATGCCGAGTACGCCAAGAAATGGCCGAACATCACCCAGCATGGCACGGCTCCGGCGGACGCCAAGGAGTGGGAAGGTATTCCTGACAAGTTCGAAAAGTTCTTCTCGGACAAGCCCGGCAGCGGATCGTAGGTTCTTCCACGGACAGCGGGTTTTGTGCGTTAACGGTTTGGCGCTCGGAATTTAACCACTTGAATTAGCGGTATATTCGCCAAGAATTTCGAATAAACGCTACAAATTCAACGGCTTGTCACTTTGTCCTTCCGTTCACGGACGAAGTGTGTTATATAATTCCACGATCAGAAACGATGCCGAAGGCGCCTTCCGGACTGGAAACAATCCGGTGTCCTCGCATGTGTCTGTCGCAGTGCTGTGTGACCGAGCTCTTGGGCGCGCTTCGAGCGCGACGGATGAGCCGAACGAAAGTGACCCATGACAACCGCAAAAGCCGCTCCCGCCCCCGCAATCGCAAAAAAAGTTCCGGCGAACTCGAACAGCAAAAAGCACGAGTTCAAGATGAACGATCATGTCGTTTATCCGACGCACGGCGTCGGCAGAATCATGAAGATCGAAGAACAGGAAGTCGCCGGCACCAAGCTGGAACTGTTCGTCATCACCTTCGAAAAGGACAAGATGACTCTTCGTGTGCCCACGCTGAAGGCCAAGGCCGTCGGCATGCGCAAGCTGTCTTCGCCCGACATCGTCAACAACGCGCTCAACACGCTCAAGGGACGCGCGCGCATCAAGCGCACCATGTGGTCCCGCCGCGCACAGGAATACGAAGCAAAGATCAATTCTGGCGATCTCGTCTCGATCGCAGAAGTTGTCCGCGACCTGCACCGCGCCAGCGGTCAGCCGGAACAGTCCTATTCCGAACGCCAGCTCTATGAAGCCGCTCTCGCCCGCATGGCGCGTGAAGTGGCCGCTGTCGAAAAGACGGACGAGCCATCGGCGGTCAAGCGCGTCGAAGGCATGCTGCTCAAGAAGGCCGCATAGGCCACCAGACAGTCTTGTCAAAAAGGCCCGGAGCGATCCGGGCCTTTTTTTATTGAATAACCTCGATCCCCTGCGGGTTGGGCACTTCGATTTCCGGCCCGTTCGAAGATTGCACCAAGTCCGCGCACGCGAATTGTCTGGCCGGCATAGGCCGTCGGATCGATGCCCGAGTTCGCGGAAGTTCTTCTTGTCGGCAGGGTCGACCGTCACTGTGAAATCCGTCCGCCAATCGGTGCCGAAATTCAGGTAGACGCGTCCACCCTTCACGCTTCGCATTCAGCACTTTGCCTTCAACGACCTGAAACGTGCCGGTGTCCAGCGACAAGTTGAATGGATTGCGGATGGCGTAGGCGGACGAGGACCAGAGACCCAAATGGGCGACGCGCGCCTTTGCCTCGACCGCGAACAGTTCCGACGCACACTCGATCCGATCCGGTGCGATCGATACGCGCGCGAGACCTCGGGCTAGCAGTTCGCCCTGTATCCACCGCTCCCCGGCAAAAGCCTGAACGCGTATCCGGTCGTACCGGTCTTCCTTGGGCGCCACGGCAGTCAGCGTGAGCGGGCCAGACTGTGCCAGCGCTGCGATTGCGGACAATGCCTGATCCGCAAAAGCCTGCGGAGCATGATCCTGAGCGCCTTCTGGCAGGCGAATCCCTTCAAGGTGGGCCGCGCGGCCGTCCGTGAGGATGATGGCGCCGTTTTTTTCCACCCGCAGCAGGTGCGCATTCGAAATTTCAGTCGGTCCGGCGCATCGCGGCAAACCGTGGCTCGTTGTCGGCAGCACGATGAAGAGCGCGGCCGCGAATAGTCCGGCTTGATGTCGCATGGCCTATTTGCGCGCGGGATCCAGGCTGACGCCCTTGGGCAGCGGCATCGAGTCCGGCACGAAAAAGTCAGGCATCAACGACTTTGTCGGGTCGACACGATACTGATCAAAATCCGTGACGCCATTCGCCGCGAGGAATGTGTCGTCGATCAGGAAGTTTCCGGTAAAGTCTTTCGCCCGCTGGTTGAAGATCATGTACGCGGCATCGGCCAGGATTTCCGGTGTCCGGCACATCAGCATGCCGGCGTCGCCCGCGAGCGCATTGCGGATCGCGGCCGTCGCGACACCCGTGCGAGGCCACAGCGCATTGAAGGCAATACCCTCATCGGCGAACTCCGCCGCCATGCCGAGGACGCACATGCTCATGCCGAATTTCGCCATCGTGTAGGCCGTGTGGCCCTTGAACCATTTCGCCGCCATGTCGAGCGGCGGAGACAGCATCAGAACGTGGGGATTTGCCGCGCGTTTCAGATGCGGGATGCAGGTCCGGGACACGAGGTAGGTGCCGCGTGAATTGATCTGGTTCATCAGATCAAAGCGCTTCATGTCCGTCTGGAGCGTTCCGGTCAGCGAAATGGCGCTGGCGTTGTTCACGCAGATGTCGATTCCGCCGAACGTGGCGACCGTCTTCTCCACCGCGGCCTGCACTTGCTCTTCAAACCGGATGTCGCACATGATCGGCAACGCTTTGCCGCCCGCCTTTTCGATCTCGTCAGCGGCCGTGAATATCGTGCCGGGCAGCTTGGGATGCGCTTCAGCCGTCTTTGCCGCGACCGCAACATTCGCGCCTTCCTTTGCAGCACGCAGGGCAATGGCAAGTCCAATGCCGCGCGATGCCCCGGTGATGAAGAGTGTCTTTCCCTTCAGTGACATCAGATCGCCTCGTACCAGTCGATTCCGTTCTTGTCGGTGTTGCGCGCCACCCGGCCGCGCGAGCGCAGGCAGTTGAGGTGAGCAAGACTTTCACCGGTCGCCATGCCGAAATTGCCCTGGGTGATGCGGCTGCGGAAGAGCGCGGGAAATACATCCACAGCCCGCTTCGGTTCGCCGCAGAGCTCGTAGAGCTTATCCAGGCCTTCCTCGTGATGTTCGATCAGCTCCTGCAGGCGCAGTGACGCCTTGCGGAACGGTTCGTTGTGCGAAGGCAATACGAGCGCATCCATCGGTACGACACCCATCAGCTTGTGGCAGGAATCCAGCCAGTCCTGCAGCGGATTCGCTTCGGGTTCCGTCGGGTGCACCGAAACGTTCGAAGAGATTTTCGGCAGGAGCTGGTCGCCCGAAATGAAAATGTTCAACTGAGGGCACCAAAGGCAGGCATGCTCGGGCGAATGACCGTTGCCGCCGACGATGCGCCAAACATTCGCGCCTATCCTGATCTCGTCACCTTCAATGATCCGGTGATAGGCATTGGGCAGCTTGTAGACGCCGTAACCGAATCCTCCGAACCGAGCCTTGTAGTTCTCAAGCTGGTCTTCCGGGAATCCTGCGGCGCGATAGAAGCGCAGTCCTTCGGTCGGCGCTTCCTGGCCAGTGTCCGCGGCAAGGTTGCGACACATGAGATACTCGGACCGCGTAATCCAGAGTTCAACGTCGAACTTTCGCACGAGCCAGCCTGCGAGACCGATATGGTCGGGATGCATATGCGTCACGATCACGCGCCTGATCGGGCGGCCCATCATCGGGCCCGTGAAGAGTTGTTCCCACGCCGTGGTGGTGTCTTCGTTCTTGATGCCGCTGTCCACGACGGTCCAGCCGTCGCCATCCTCCAACAACCACAAATTGATATGGTTGAGCTGCATCGGAAGGCGCATGCGCACCCAATGGATGCCGGGCGCCACGACGATGCTTTCGCCCGTTTCTGGCCTGCCTTCGAAGGGGTAGTCGAGATTGCTTCCCGGGCGGACCCGGGGTTCGGTTGCGCTCACGCGGGAGCCTTTCGGGAATAAAGAGCGGTCGACTATGGGTAGAGCGTACAAGGGCCGTCAAGCACGAGATTTTTACCTCGTAACCACGCTGCGCGATGGCCCTGGGCCGGTTATACGTCTCCCTGCCCTATGCACACTCTTGGAGGACTCATGCGCCGCATCGCCCTATCTCTCTGTCTGGCCTCGCTTGCCCTGGCAGGCGCCGCGCATGCCGACGGCGTGTCAACCGATCCGAAAAAAGCGCCCGCCGGGGCCTATCAGGTCGAAACCCATCATACGCTGGTTCTGTTCGCGATCCCGCATTTGGGCCTCACGGACTATTACGGCCGGTTCGAGAAGATTTCGGGAACCTTGAGCTTCAATCCGGGTGCGCCCGAGAAAAGTTCCGTCGATGTCTCGATCGATACGTCGAGCGCCAACGTGATGAGCGCTGAACTGATCAATGAGCTTGTCGGGCCATCGGTCTTTGATTCGGCCCATTTCCCAACCGCTACCTTCAAATCAACGTCGATCGAACGTACCGGTTCGAACACCGGAACGATGACCGGCGATCTCACGATTCATGGCGTGACCAAGCCGGTGACATTCGACGTGACGTTCAATGGCGGTCTTCAGGCGCCGATCGGCAATGCTTATGAGATCGGCTTTCACGCTACCGCCACAGTCAAGCGCAGCGACTTCGGCCTCGACAAGATGATGTGGAAGAGCTTCGTCGGCGATGACGTCAAGCTGATCATCGAAGCGTTGTTCACGCAACCGAAGTCGTAGCCATGACTTTGAGGAACAGCCGGCTGCGCTACGGAAGCGTAGCCATGCTGCTGCACTGGCTGATCGCGCTGCTCGTTCTCGTCAATCTTGGTCTCGGGATTTACATGTCCGATCTGCCACGAACTGATGCGAGCCGGTTCATGCTGTATCAGTTCCACAAGTCGGTGGGCCTGACGGTTCTGGTGCTGAGCATATTGCGTCTTGCATGGCGCCTGGTGAATCCCATTCCGCCGCTGCCGCAGGGGATGAGTCCGCTATTGCGGCTGAGCGGTCATGTGTCCCATTTCCTGCTCTACTTCCTCATCGTTTCGATTCCGCTCGCCGGCTGGGCGATGGTTTCCTCGTCGCCGATCGGCCTGGCGACGCCATATTTCGGACTGTTTTCATGGCCGAACATTTCCTACCTCGCTACGTTGCCGACCGCGACAAAAGTGGCGAACGAGGACATGTTCCACGACACGCACGCCGTACTTGCCTATTCGGCACTGGCCCTCGTCGCCCTGCATATCTCGGCTGCCCTCTATCACCAATTTGTTCGCCGCGACGATGTCCTCAAGCGCATGTTTCCGGGAACCGAGGTGGGTGACTCCGCATGATGAGAATATTCGTTCTTGCCGCCGTGCTCGCCGTCGCGACCGTTGCACCCGCATCGGGCGCCCGCTGGTCCGTCAATCACGCCAGGAGCCATCTTGGCTTCGTGGTGCAATGGAGCGGCCAGCCATTCATCGCGACATTCAAGGTTTGGAACGCGACGATCGACTTCGATCCGGCCGATCTCGCCCACGCAAAGGTTACGGCCACCATTGACCTGGGCAGCGAAGCGTCGGCGATCCCCGATGACGATGACGGACTGAAGGGAACCGAAGGATTTGCCGTCGGAGAGTTTCCGACAGCGCATTTTGAGACGACAAGTTTCACGGCAAAGGGTGCGAACAACTACGTTGCTAGGGGGCAGCTCAGCCTCCACGGCGTGACCCGCCAGATCGACCTGCCATTTGTCCTGACCTTCTCGGGCGACACGGTCCATATGACCGGCAAGACAACGGTGCTGCGCACAGACTACAGGCTCGGCCAGGGCGAGTGGGCCTCACCCGCCACCATCGCCCATGAAGTGACCATAACCGTCGATTTGACGGCGACAAAAGTCCGCTGAAATCCGCTATAGACTGTGGCGATGAGCATCGCCACCAAACCTCGGGTCTGCGCCGCCGACATCGCCGGCATCCACAAAGCTGCGAAGCTGCTTCGCGACGGGCGGCTCGTCGCGTTTCCGACGGAGACTGTCTATGGCCTTGGCGCCGACGCCACGAACGGACGAGCGGTTGCGGCCATCTTTGCTGCCAAGAAGCGCCCGCAGTTCAATCCACTGATCGTTCATGTGCGCAATGCTGTTCAGGCCGAGGGCTATGCGCGGTTCAACGAGACGGCGCGAAAACTCGCCGCAGCATTTTGGCCGGGCGCCCTCACGTTGGTCCTGCGCCGCACCGAGAACTGCCCATTGTCGGAGCTTGTCAGTGCGGGTCTTGAGACTGTCGCCTTGCGCGTGCCGGCGCATCCGGTCGCGCAACAACTTCTCGCCGAGTCTGGAGTCCCGATCGCGGCGCCGAGCGCCAATGCCTCCGGCCGGATCAGCGCCACGACCGCATCGCATGTGCGCGAGAGCCTTGGCGCCGAAGTCGATCTCATACTGGATGGCGGTGCGACACCGCTCGGACTTGAATCGACAGTGATCGGATTTGAAGACGGGCAGCCGGTCTTGCTACGTGCCGGCGCGATCACGCGCGGCGAGATTGAGAAGATCGCCGGTCCGATCCGCGAGCCGGCGAACACGACAATACAGTCTCCCGGTCAGCTTCTCAGCCACTATGCGCCGCGTGCGCGCGTGCGGCTCGACGCGACATCGGTCGATGCGGAGGAAGCTCTGCTGGCGTTCGGGCCCAGAGTTCCCAAAGGCGGAAAACCTGTCCTGAATCTGAGCCAGTCCGGTGATTTGAAGGAAGCTGCGGCAAATCTCTTTTCGATGCTTCACGTCCTCGATGCGAGCGGCCGACCGATCGCCGTCATGCCGATACCCAACGAAGGCCTGGGAGAAGCGATCAACGACAGGCTGCAACGCTCGGCCGCACCGCGGGACGCGTCATGAACGCCGAAACGCTGGCCCGGCTCAAAAGTGCAGTGGGCCCCAAGGGATTCTCCGAGGATCCCGATGTCATTGCGCCACATCTCGAAGAGTGGCGCAGCAAGTACAAGGGCACGTCTTCGCTGCTGCTCAAGCCGGCTACAACGTCCGAAGTGTCAGCGATTCTCAAAATCTGCGATGAAACAGCGACGCCCCTCGTGCCCCAGGGAGGCAATACGGGCCTCGTCGGCGGCCAGATCGCGTTCAACGGCGAGGTCGTTCTCAGCCTCGCGCGGTTGAACCGGATACGGGGCCTTGACGCGCAGGCGCAGACCATCACCGCCGAGGCAGGCGTGATCCTCGCGCAAATTCAGCGGGCCGCGGATGACAGCAACCTGCTCTTTCCCCTCAGCCTCGCAGCCGAGGGTTCGGCAACCATCGGCGGAAATCTCTCGACGAACGCGGGCGGCGTGAACGTGCTGCGCTACGGCATGGCGCGCGATCTTGTTCTCGGTCTCGAGGTCGTGCTCGCGGACGGGCGCGTTCTGGATCTGCTTCGGACCTTGCGCAAGGACAATACCGGCTACGACCTCAAGCAGATATTCATCGGATCCGAAGGAACGCTCGGCATCATCACCGCTGCCTCACTGAAGCTCTTCCCAAAACCGGCAGAGCGTGTCTGCGCTCTCGTGGCCGTCCCCTCGCCCGCTGCCGCTGTCCAGCTCCTGGCAGAATTCCAGTCCAGGACCGGCGGACAGATTTCCGCCTTTGAACTGATGCCGCGCATCGGGATCGAATTCGTTGCGGCACACATTCCTGGCGCGCGCGATCCGCTTGAGACCGCGTCGCCATGGTATGTCCTCGCGGAAGCCGCCGGCGCGGCGCAGTTCCAACTTGCCGCGATCATCGAGAGCGCACTTGTCGCAGCCACCGAAGAGGGCATCGTCACAAATGCCGTGATTGCGGCAAGCGCGTCCCAGCGCTCCGCGCTCTGGGCTCTGCGCGAAAACATGTCGGAGGCGCAGAAACGCGAAGGCGCTTCGATCAAGCACGATGTCTCGGTTCCGGTCAGCAAAATTCCGCAATTTCTCCAGGACGCAACCGCTGCCGTCTTGCGCGCCGTTCCGGCTGCGCGTCCCGTCAGCTTCGGACATATCGGAGACGGCAATATCCATTTCAACTTCAGTGCGCCACAGGGCGGCAACGAAGCAGCATTTCTCGCGCGCTGGGACGATGTGCAAAAGATCGTGCATGACATCGTGCACAGGTTCGGCGGGTCGATCAGCGCCGAGCACGGAATTGGCGTGCAAAAGCGCGAACAGCTCGCGCTCTACAAGTCGCCGGTCGAGATGGAGCTGATGCGCACGCTGAAGCGCACCTTCGACCCCAAGAACATTCTCAATCCGGGCAAAGTCGTCGCGGTCTAGGCGGCCTTAGGCAGAGCCGGTTCCTGCTGCTGTGCCGGGGCACGCGCGGGTGTCGCCCGCTGCGACTTGTACGACATCGCGCTGATGGCAGCGGTGATGATCGTCGCGAGATAAGGAAGGCTCTGCACCCCGATCATCACCATCCAGAGCTGGACGGAAGGGTCATCGAAACTGCCGCCGGTGCCGAGCGAAAAGAGTGCGAGCATGCAGAGGCCGAACAGCGTCGTTTCCTGCCATACCTTGCGCAGAGCCTGCGACAGCAGCGCCTGGTCTTCGCATTTTGGCGTCCGCAGGAAGGGCTTGCCCTTGGTCACGAGCCCCGAGATCACCGCCTTGCCCACCGCATGCGTCAGCGAAAGCCCGGCCACAGACGCCATGATTGCGCCCTTGAGGCCCGAGCGTACCTTTTGCGGATAGAGCAGCAGCGTCTTCATCGTCTTGGCGAAGAACAATGCGAGAGCCGCAGCAGACAATGTCGGCAGCGGCACGTCGAAGGTTTGAGGTGAAACCCACATCAGGCCGGTCCAGATCAGTGCCATGTACGTCACGACCATGCCAAGTCCGTCGGAGATCCAGGGCAGCCATCCGACAAGGAACTGGTAGCGCTGCGCCCACGACAATTTGCTGTTGCCGAAGAAAATGGCGCCGGCGTGATGCTTCATGATCTGCATCGCGCCATAGACCCAGCGATAGCGCTGGCTCATGAACGCATCGAGCGTATCGGGCATCACGCCACTGCCCATGCTTTCGGGGATATAGGCGGCGCTGTAGCCGGCTTCGAACAGCTTCAGTCCGAGCTCGGTGTCCTCCGTGATGCACCACGTCGCCCAGCCGCCGACTTCCTCCAGCGCATCCTTGCGTACGATCGTCATCGTTCCATGCTGGATGATGGCATTGTGTTCGTTCCGTTCCACCATGCCGATCTGGAAGAAGCCGCGATATTCCTCATAGGCCATGGCCTTGAAAATGTTCTGGTGTGCGTCCCGATAGTCCTGCGGCCCCTGCACCAGCGCAATCTCACGCGACGCGAACAGCGGCAAGGCCCGGCGCAACCAGAACGGCTCGACCTGATAGTCGCTATCGATCACCGCGATATAGGCGGCGGCGGGATCGGTCAGTAAGAGCGCTTCGTTGAGCGCACCGGCCTTGAATCCGGCCATCTCGTCATAGTGATAGAAGCGAAAGCGTTCGCCAAGCGCTGCGCATCGCGCCTGGACCGGCATCCAGGTTTCCCTCTCGGGCGTGTTGTTGTCCAGAACAATCACTTCGAAGTTGTCGTAGTCGAGGCGTGCGAGCGCATCGAGCGTCTCGATCACCATGGCCGGCGGTTCGTTGTAGCAGGGCACGTGAATCGAAACGCGCGGGCTGTGCTCGGGAATGGCGACCTGAATCGCGCGCCGCTCCACGCGCCAAAGACTGGCAGCCAGTTCGATGCCTTCTGTCAGGATCACCGTCGACGCCAGCAGGACGAGCGGCGTCATGGCAATGATCATGATGAGATCCGTCGGCTCGACATATTCGAGCGAACTTGCGTCGATCAGAACCAACAGGCCGGTCGTCACGACGGCGACCAGACCACCCATGACCAGATAACCCTGCTGGCGCATGCGCGGCATCCAGCCAAGGATCAAAAGGCCAAGCGCCAGCGTGAGCGCCGCGGCAAACGCGGCGTAGGTGCGCCATTGCGGAAAGGTTCTCAGCAGTCCGGTGAAACCGAACTTCGGATTTCCCAGCGCGTCGTAGAGACCCCAGCTCGCACCGACGGATCCCTCGTTGCCGCCCTTCCAAGGCTGGTCATAGGCTTCCAGCAGATAGTAATCGTAGCCCTTCTCCATCGCGAGCTGAACGAAGGCCCGCATGAAGTAGGCTTCGTTGGCGATGGACGGTTCGGCGAAGCGCTTGCTGCGCCCTTCCGACGGCCAGCCCGCTTCACCGATGATGATCGGCTTGTCGGGGAACTCCTGCTGGACGTCGTTGTAGGCGTTCTGGAGGAAGCGCAATGAATCGTGCGCGGACATCCCTTCCCAGTAGGGAAGAAGGTGTACGGACACGACGTCGACATACTGTCCGATTTCCGGCGTCAGCAGCCAGGTCGACCACGGTTCCGCGGTGGTTATCTTGATGCGCGTCGGCAGTGCTTCACGCACGCGCTTGATGTAGGCATTGAGCTGATCGGGCGTAACGAAGCCGAAGAGGATCGCCTCATTGCCGACGAAAACACGGTCGATGACCCTGCGGTTGGCGAGAGCGGTCTTGATGCACAGATTGAGTTCTGTCTCGTTCTGATCGAGATCGGCGGAGATCCAGCAGCCGAGAGAAACAGTGAGGCCGTAACGCCTCGCGATCTCCGGGACTTTGTCCATGCCGCCCGCGACCGTATAGGTGCGAACACGACCGGTGAGCAGCGAGAGCTGTGCCATGTCCCGATCGATCTGCTCGGGCGTGATGTGGCCGTTCTCTTTGAGGGTGAAGACATGGCTGGGGTTGTACGCGATGCCGCGAACCTGCCCGTCCCAGTCAGGCGCAACGACCGTGTAGTCGCGGCTCGCCCAGAACAGCACAGACGCGCCGACCACGAGGACGAGTGCGAGCGCTATCCGAAGCCGTCCGCTTCCGATCCTTTTTCGCCAGTCGCTGAGGACTGTCTTGAACACGATTGGTGACCCCACCGCGCGGTCCGGTCTGCGCAACAATTCCAGTATACCAAGTCACGGAACCTCCGTCCGGCTCCGACAGCGGTCTTATTGCCGCCCATTTCCTTCATCGTCCTGGTCCGGCGGTCCTTTTTCCGCAGGCTTTGTGGACAGCAGTTCCATATCGAAGACCAGCGTTTGATTGGGCGGGATCATTCCATCCCCGGCGCCGCGTGCGCCATAGGCCAGATCGGACGGGATCACGAGGTGCCACTTGTCGCCCTCCCGCATGAGGCCAAGCGCTTCGGTCCACCCGGGAATCAGCTTGTTGACCGTGAACTGGGCAGGCGTCATCGGCTCGGTTCCGTCAAACACCTTTCCGTTGATCAGCATGCCCGTGTAGCTGACCGTGACCGTGTCTGTCGGCAGCGGCCGCTTTCCGAAACCGTTCTTAATGATGCTGTACTGTAGCCCGCTGGGACGCACCACGACACCCGGCTTTGCCGAATTCGACGCCAGGTATGCGGCATTTGCTTCAGGGCTCAGCGACGGATCCGCCGCTTTCACTTGCGCCGTGGCCAGTGTCAAAAACGCCGTGAGCGCGGCCAAGAAGGCCCCGATACGCTTCATGTTGAGTTCCCTTTCAATCGCTTCCGCAACTTAAGCCAAAGGCGCCCGTCGCGCTCAAATCCTTACGCGTTGGCGAGCGCCGCGCCAAGCCCTTGTCGGTACGGCAAAAAACAGAGCTTTTGGACCAAATAAGGGCGCTTCAGCGGCGGCCAAACAGCCGGCCGAGCCAGGTCGGGCGGCGGAGAGGCTTGGCCAGCGCCGCGCCTATCGTGGTTTCCACATTTGCTTTTGACGCGCCCGTTTCGCGGGAGGCGTTCAAAGTCGCTGTTGCGGCGATCTCGCCTGCCGGATGGAACGCGACTGAAGCTTCGCACGCATCGGACGGTCTCACGGCCATCGGGCCGATGGCGGTCGTCATGTACTTTCTCGACCAAACCTCGCCCGGGCTGAGATTGAACGGGTCTGCAGCCGTTTTCAGCATCGGAGCATTGTGCGTCTCCGAAATCTGACGCGCCTTCACGTCATGGATGAAAGCCTCGAAGCGCTCCGCGCCCTCGGCCAGCGACGTCGTTCGCTCGCCGCTCTTTTCGCCCATCTCAGCCTCCGTCCTGCCTGCTTTGCCATTGAAAACCGCTCTCGCGGCTGATCACGGCGACGTCAATCGCGCCGCCCACGGTTTGTTTCTGCGCCGTGATCCGTTTCTTGAACACGTTGAGCGAGACCAGCTCGCGGGCTGTCTCGCCCAGCTCGTTACGCGAGGCGATCTCCAGAACACGAAGCACCGGATTGATGAACGCGTGCTGCTGATAGTCGCCAATGCCTCCGCGCAGAGCATCGAAATATTGCGGAATGTGGCTGGACTGGAACTGGCGGCGGACGTTCTCCTTCAACTCCCGTCCCGCGTCCGGAAACTCGCCAATGACATGATCGACGAGGCCGTGCATGAGCATGTTCACGGCACCGTACACCCTGCGCTCGAGATTGAAGTCGATGCCGCGGATGAATGCGTTGGTGACTTCGCTGTCGGCGAAAACCCGAATCCTGGAGCGCGTGTTGGTGTCGATCCCGTCGAACGAAACCTCCGCGCGTTTGGCTATTCCACCGACGATTGACGACACGAAATGCGTGACGACGACCGGGTATCGCTCTTCGGAACCAAAGCCGGCAAATACCAGGCCCGTTACGTCTTCGAGAAACAGGTCCTTCACAACACAGAAGATGGCGATGTCTTTCAGTCTCTGCAGCGCCTGCTTTCCGAGACCGAATGGTTGAAATCCATAGGCAATGAGTTCGTCGATGGCCGCAGCGTGTTCGCGCGCGACCTGAGCGCCGAATCCCGGCGGAAAGCATTTCAGATCGGCGCGCGGGGTACCATCTTCGAGAAATTGGTAATCGCGCCACACGCGCTCAATGGCCTCTTCGAGAATGACGGTGTCGGCGACGTTTGCGCGCGCCTGGCCGCCTTCCTCGCGGATGTACTGCGCCAGTTGAAAGATGTGCCGGAATATCGATGCCAAAAGCCGCTTATAGTCGTCCTTTTGCCGGTTTGTCGGGAAGAATTCCTCCAGGTGATCCAGCATCCCGAGAAAGCCCGCGCAATAATCGCGAACATGCGCTTTTGGCGGCGGTTTCAACTTAGTCTGATAGTGCTCGATAAGATGTTCCCACGGATGGCCCATCATGTCGGCGATGCCGAAGAACATGACGCCGACCGGCTGGCCGACCACGAGGTTAAAAAGCTTTCTCTGGTCGTTGCGCACGACGACAGTTCCGCCGTCAATCAACGTCACCGCAGAGTCGGCGGCAAGCGCGACAGCGCGCTGGTTCATGACCGCGATCTCGGATGTCATGCACTAAAATCCTGTCCCGCTCGATAAACGCACAATGTCATAGCTGCGCATCAATTGGGAGACAGAGACACTTTATGGTTAGGCTCGGTTGCTCCACTTCGCCACTGCGTCTAGGTTCGTAACAGCGAAAATCAACGGGAGACTTTACATGTACAAACCATTCGATCTGTCAGGCAAAGTTGCACTCGTCACGGGCGGCAATGGCGGTATTGGTCTGGGAATGGCGGACGCCATGGCACAGGCCGGAGCGGACATTGTCATTTGGGGCACGAACGCGGAAAAGAACGAAGCTGCGATCGGTAAACTCAAGGCCCACGGCAAACGCGCGCGAGCTTACAAGGTGAACGTGGCCAGCGAAGCTGAAGTCGTGGACGCGATGGGAGCGACGATCAAGGACATGGGCCGAGTCGATACCGTGATCGCGAACGCCGGCGTCGGCGGCGGTGCACCCTCTTTCAGTCAGATGACGATAGACATTTGGCGTCGCGTGCATGCCGTGAACGAAGAAGGCGTGTTTTTCACCTTGCGAGAAGCCTGCAAGCACATGGTCGAGCGCGCTGGAAAAGGCGATGCCGGCGGCTCGCTCGTCGGTGTTGCGAGCCTTGCGGGTCTTGAAGGCGCCGGACGCAACGAAGCTTACAGCGCGACCAAGGGCGCGGTGCTGGCCATGATGCGTTCCATCGCCGTGGAACATGCTCGTTACGGCGTTCGCGCGAATTCGATTGCGCCTGGCTGGATCGCAACGGACATGACGCAGATGGCGCAGAACTCTTCGGCGTTCGCGGAAAAGGTCATCCCGCGTGTGCCGATGCGCCGATGGGGCAAGCCCGAAGATTTCGGAGGCATTGCCGTCTATCTCGCGAGTGACGCCTCCAAGTATCACACGGGTGATACCTTCATCATCGACGGCGGCTACATCATTTTTTAGACGGGATATGCTGCAGCATGAGCGGCAGGAACGACTTCAATATTGCGTTCTTGCCGCCGCGCAGCTTTGCCGCGCGGTCGAGCTGTCCGCCAAGACCCAGATGCGCGAAACCGTGAACGAGCGACCACATTGCCATCAGTAGCCCGTACGCGTCGGGAGTCATCTCGTCCGTCGGTTTAAGTCCCGACGCAGCCCGCACAGCGCTTTCGAGAACGTTGAAGGAGCGGTCTGCGACTTCACCCAAATTCTTGTAGCCCATGTCGCATTTGCTGTTCGAAAACATGAGCTGAAATCGTGCCGGGTTGTTCATCGCAAAAGTGACGTAGGCGAGTCCCTGCTCGTAGAGCCGCTTCTGCGGATCGCTGCCCGCCCGCTTGTCGGCCGCGATCAGGGCATCACCGAATTCCTGGAAGCCCTGCAGAGCGACTTCGGACAGAAGCCCTTTTGCATCTTTGAAGTGATGCGCCGGAGCAGCGGGTGAGACCCCTGCCCTGCGTGCCGCTTCGCGCAGGGTGAAGCCGTCAACGCCGCGCTCCAAAATGATTTCTTCTGCCGCCTCGACAAGCTGCTTGCGCAGGTCACCGTGGTGATAGGGAGATTTTCCCGTGCTTTTTTTGACTGGCTTTATCTTGACACTGTTCAAATTGATGCCTATTGATCTATACACTGTTCAGATCGTAGCCCAGGAGCGAGCCTTGGAAAAGGGAATAAGGCGGTACAGCCTCTACACGATGACGTTCTTGGCCGTTGGTGTCGCGATCCACGCGATGCGGTACGATCTGGTGCCGGCGAATATCTATCTGGGAGTGGACACCGCGATCCAGGGCGTGATTGCGCGGGTTCCGGTTCAGGCACTCACGCACATGATCTTTGGGCCCATCGCACTCCTTACCGGGCCCTGGCAGTTCTTTTCGAAACTGCGCACAACGAACCCGAAGCTGCATCGCTGGACGGGACGAAGCTATGTCGCCGCGTGCCTGATCTCGGGAATTGGCGCGGTGTTCACGGCGCCTTACGCATCGGGCGGCCCGGTCGCGAGCGCGGGCTTCATGATGCTGGCGGTGCTTTGGATTGCGACGACCTTCTCGGGCTGGCGCGCAGCGGTGTCGCGTAATTTTGAACTGCATCGCATCCTGATGCGGTTCAGCTATGCCATGACGTTCGGCGCAGTGACCTTGCGCCTCCAGATTCCGTTCGGATTTATCTTCTTCCACTTCACGAGCTATCGGGAGATGTCCGTGTGGCTCGCCTACACGGCGTGGATTCCGAATGTGATCGTCGTGGCGATCTACACGCTGGCGACCACGGTCCGTAAGCGCAACACGAATGTGGTTGCGGCCTGAACGTCCGTACAACAACAAAAAGGGATGCCCGATTTCTCGGACATCCCATTATCAGGGCTCATTTTAGGCACAAAGAAACAGTCTGGCAAGGTCACTTTTATCGTAATAGATGACATCCCCTCATACTGTATCAGGGGATATTCATGACTGCCTGCGGACTCGACTTCGGAACATCCAATTCAGCGATCGGCCTCGTGCGGGGCGGCGTGCCTGCGCTTGCACCGGTAGAGAGCAACGAAACGCTCATCCCGAGCGCCGTCTTCTTCGACTACGAAACCAAGGGCCGCGTCCTCTTCGGGTCCGAAGCCATCGGCACCTATATCGAGCAGCATGACGGACGCTTGATGCGCGCCCTGAAATCGATCCTGGGCTCGCCCCTCATCGACGAGAAAACCGCGCTCGGCAGCAAGATGGTGGCCCTTACCGAGGTCGTCGAGATCTTCGTGCGGCATTTGAAGACCAAGGCGGAAGCCTTTGCAGGAGAAGAAATAACTGCCGTGGTTCACGGCCGACCGGTGCGCTTCGTCGAAAACGACGACGCAGCCGATGCCAAGGCCGAGCGCGTCCTCACCGGCATCGCCAACCGCGTCGGTTTTCGCGACGTGGCATTCGTGTACGAGCCGATCGCGGCAGCCTACCACTATGAGGAGACTGCCTCGGGCGAGGAGACGGTTCTGATCGCGGATATCGGCGGCGGCACCTCCGACTTCACGGTCATCCGAATCGGGCCGGAGCGGCGCGCCCTGCCCGACCGCTCCGGCGACATCCTTTCCAACGCAGGCGTGCGAATCGGCGGCACCGACTTCGACTCGCTTCTCAGTCTGGACGCCGTCATGCCGCTTCTGGGCCTTGGCTCCCACCTCATCGAAAAAAACCTTCCGATGCCCAACTCCCTCTATTTCGAACTCGCCACCTGGCCGACCATCAATTTCACCTACACATTCCAGAATGAGCGCATGTTGCTCGAACTCGTCGCAGGTTCGCGCGAGCCGGAAAAAGTGGCGCGGCTGCTCAAGGTGATACGTGCTCGGTTGGGTCACCGCATCGCTTTCGCGGTGGAGGATTCCAAGATCGAGCTGAGTGATCAGCCGACCGCCCTGCTGCCGCTCGACTTTGTCGAACGCTCGCTCGCGGCGACCGCCACGCGCCGCGGCTTTGACGACTCCATCGCATCGCGAACCGAACGCCTTCACCAAACTGCGGCGAAGTGCATCAGGGATGCAGGTCTTCAGCGTGACGCCATACACACAATCTTCTTCACGGGCGGATCGAGCCGTGTTCCTGCCGTTCGCGAAGCCATCGCGCGAGCGGCCCCGGCAGCACGCGTGGCGACGGGATCGGACTTCCTTTCCGTTGCGTTAGGCCTGACGCGTGAGGCGCAGAAGCGCTTCGGCTGACTTGCCCTGCGCTTGCTCAGGGTGAATGCTCTCCGCAAAGAACGATGAGGAAAACGCCATGACGATCCGCACCCCGCTTTGCGACATGCTCGGCATCAAATATCCCATCATGCTTGCCGGTATGGGTGGCGTTTCGTATGGCGAACTCGCTGCAGCCGTTTCGTCAGCCGGCGGCTTCGGCACGCTGGGCATGGCCGGGCGCTCGCCTGATGAAATAAAGAACGAAATGCGCATCGTGCGCGACCTCACCGACAAGCCTTTCGGTGTCGATCTGCTCGCGGCCGTTCCGGAATCCCTGGAGCGCACCGCCGACATCATCATCGAAGGCGGCGCAAAGGCCTTCATCTCCGGCCTGGGCGTTCCGCCGCCGCATCTGGTCAAGAAATTCCATGACGCAGGCCTGAAGGTCATGAACGTGGCCGGCGCAGTGAAACATGCGCGCATTGCGGAAGCCGGAAAACTGGATGCCGTTATCGCGCAAGGCACTGAAGCCGGCGGACACACGGGCCGCATTGCAGGCATGGCCCTCATCCCGCAGGTCGTGGACGCGGTGAAAATCCCGGTCATCGCCGCAGGCTCGATTGTCGACGGACGCGGCCTCGCCGCGGCTCTGGCGCTCGGCGCGCAAGGCGTCTGGATGGGTACGCGTTTCATCGCCTCGACCGAGGCGCATGCCGGCGGCCTCTACAAGCAGGTCATCGTCGACTCGACCGACGAAGACACGATCATCACGCGCTCCTATTCGGGCAAGCCGATGCGCGTGTTCAAGAACGAATGGGTCGCAGACTGGGAGAAACGTCCCCAGGACATCAAGCCCTTCCCGCAGCAGGCCATGCTCTCCGGCCAGGCAGGAGTCATGGGCGGCATCGGCGGACAGATCGAGGGCTTGTCCCGCGAGCGCTCCGCATTCGCCATGGGCCAGGGAGCGGGCGCCATAGAAGATGTGAAGCCGTCGGCTCAGATCATCCGCGAGATCATGCAGGAAGCCGAAGAGGTGATCGCGCGCATTGCGGGCTTGGCAAAAAAGGCCGCCAGCGCCTAGAGCATCTTGATGGCGAGGTGAATCAGAACCGCAAGGCCGAAGCCGGCGACGGCGACGCCTGAGCCTCTGTTGATGATCGCCATCACGCGATCGTTGATGCTGGCATGGAACAGGCCGACGACCGCCGTCAGCGCCAGCCACCAGAGCGTCGAGCCCGCGGCCACGCCGATAACGACGAAAGCCGCTGAGGCAAAGTTCGGGTGCCCGCCGGCCAGTCCGCCCAGACCGGCAAAAAGCGCCGCGAAGCCCAGCAGAGTTGCGGGATTGGTGATGGTGAGCGCGAACGTCGAAGCCATCGCGCGAAAAAGCGTCGAAGCGCCTTTTTCCTTCGCCGCGATTTTGTCCTCCAGGCTCGTCTCGACCTTCGCCAGAAACGTGTGAATGCCGAAATAGATCAGCATTGCGCCGCCCACGAGCTCGAGATAGTGCGAGTAGCCCTTGATGAGATGCGCAATCGCGGTAAGGCCGAAGCCGGTCACGATCGCGAACACTGTGTCGCCCACGGCCGCTCCAAGACCCGATACGAAGCCGTTCACAGGACCGAAAGCGAGCGTGCGGCGGATGCAGATAAGGTTCACCGGCCCGATCGGCACGGCGACGATCAGTCCGATCACGATCCCGGACACTATGAGAAAAAGATAGTCCATCCCCCGATGAGCCCGCTGACCTAGATCTCGACGACCAAACGGCCGCGGACCTTGCCTGCGAGAATGTCTTCAGCCGCCTTGCGAACGCCAGACAGGGGAATGGTGTGCGTCATCGCCGCGAGCTTGCCGACATCGAGGTCGCGTGCCAGCCGGTTCCAAGCCTGAATGCGGCGCGGCTTCGGCATCTGCACGGAGTCGATTCCAAGCAGCGATATGCCGCGCAGAATGAACGGAGCGACGCTGGTCGGAAGATCGAGGCCCGCCGCAAGGCCGCAGGCTGCAACGGCGCCACCATAGGAAGTCGAGGAAATGACATTGGCGAGTGTCTTGGAGCCGACGCTGTCGACACCGCCTGCCCAGCGCTCCTTGCCGAGCATGCGCGGCTCACCCGACAGCTCCGCACGCGGGATGATTTCAGAGGCGCCCAAGCCCTTCAGGTAGTCGCCCTCTTCCGGCCGGCCCGTCGACGCAATGACCCGATAGCCGAGCTTCGCGAGAAGAGAGACCGCGACAGATCCGACGCCGCCTGCTGCGCCGGTGACAACGATCGCACCTTTTGCGGGCGTCACGCCCGCATCTTCGAGTGCGAGCACGCAAAGCATCGCGGTGTAACCAGCCGTGCCGATTGCCATTGCTTGCGCCGGCGTGAATTCCTTGGGCAGCGGTACGAGCCAATCACCCTTCACCCGGGCGAGCTGCGAATATCCGCCATAGTGAACTTCGCTCAGTCCGAAACCGTTGAGCAGGACTTTGTCGCCCGGCTTGAAGTGTTCGTTCGACGACTCCTCTACCGTACCGGCGAAATCGATGCCTGGGATCATCGGAAATTTGCGCACGACGGGCGAGCGGCCCGTCAGCGCCAAGCCGTCCTTGTAGTTAACCGTCGAGTGGGACACCGCGACAGTTACGTCGCCCTCCATCAGATCGGCGGGCGTCAGTTCGACGTCCTCGACGGTCTGCTTGTCGTTGTCCTTGCGGATCAGGATGGCCTTGAAACGGCTCTTCATGGCGGGATAACTCTTTTACAGGTGCAGGCCGGGAGGCGACCCGAATTCTCGCGCCGCGTCAAGGCGTTGGGGAAAGTGTCTCCACGAAGCGGATCGGCTCGCCCTGACTTGCCATGACCAGCGCCCGGTCGCGCATGATCGTTTTGCCGCGGATGATCGTCCCGAGCGCCCAACCGGTTGTTTCCATTCCATCGAACGGCGTCCAGCCGCACTTGGAGGCGATCCAGCTATTTTCGATTTTCCTCCTCGCCTTCAGATCGACAATCGTGAAGTCGGCGTCGAAACCGCGTGCGATGCGTCCCTTACCAGCAATGCCGAAGATGCGCGCGGCGCCGGCGCTTGTCAGGTCGATGAAGCGTTCAAGCGATAGTCGTCCTGCATTTACGTGGTCGAGCAGGATTGTGACCAGCGTCTGCACGCCCGGCATGCCTGACGGCGTATCGGGATAGATTTTGTCCTTTCTCCGCGCGCGTATGCGGCGCATGGTCCGAGCCAATGACGTCGATCACGCCCTGGTTGACCGCCTGCCATAGCGCCTCTCGATGATGGGCATCGCGGATCGGTGGATTCATCTGTGCGTAGGTTCCCAGACGCTCGTAACATTCCGGCGCCGCCAGCGTGAGATGCTGCGGAGTTGTCTCTGCTGTGGCGATTTCCTTCGCCTCCGCAAGCAGGGGAATCTCATCGGCTGTCGTGACGTGCAGTACATGCACGCGCCGGCCCGCGGCTCGCGCAAGCCGGATGACGCGCTCAGTGGACATGCGCGCGGTTTCCGCGTCACGCCAAACCGGATGCGAGCGCGGGTCGCCCTTGATCGCGAGACCTTTGCGGGCCCGGAGCCTATCCTCATCTTCGGAATGAACCGCGACGCGCCGCCGTCCAGCGCGCAACATGGTCGCGATATCGTCTTCGTGATCAAGGAGCAATGTTCCCGTCGACGACCCAAGGAACGCTTTGACGCCGGCCACGCCTGGCATGCGCTCCAACTCCGCCAGCGCGCCGATATTGGCCGGAGTAGCTCCGATATAGAACGCGTAGTCGCAATGCATGCGTCCGGCGGCGCGCGAGAGCTTATCTTCCATCGCCGCGCGTGACGTCGTCGGCGGCGACGTGTTCGGCATCTCGAAGATGCCGGTTACTCCGCCAAGAATGGCCGCTCGGCTGCCGCTTTCAAGGTCTTCCTTATGTTCGTTGCCCGGCTCACGGAAGTGGCACTGGCTGTCGATGACGCCAGGCAGCACGTGAAGCCCCTTAGCATCAAAGGTTTCCTGGGCTCTGCCGGCTCCCAGTGAACCGATCGCAGCGATCTTGCCGGCGCGAACGCCAACATCGCCGATCGCGATGCCATTGGGAGTGGCGACCGTGCCGCCGCGAATGATCAGATCAAACGTCTCAGACATGTAAAATCAGTAGGACGGCCCTTCGGCCTTGGCAACCACATCGACAGCGACTAATTCAGTGTCATGCCAGTCGCCCACCTTGAAGACCGTGCTGTCATCGCCGTGGGCGGGCCCGAGGCCCGCCTCTTCCTGCAGGGACTGGTTACCAATGACGTCGAAAAGCTGGCGCCGGGCCAAGGTGTCTATGCCGCGCTTCTCACGGCGCAAGGCAAGATCCTGTTCGACTTCTTTATGGTCGAAGGTGACGGCGCGATCCTGATCGACTGCCATGCGGGGTCTCGCGACGCACTCCTCAAGCGGCTCTCCTTGTACCGGTTGCGCAGCAAGGTGGTCCTGGAGGGGCGGGACCAGCTCGCCGTTCTCGCGGAATGGGATGGCGCGGCGGCGCGCTATGCGATTTCGTATCCCGACCCGAGACTTGAGACGCTTGGCCGGCGAGCAGTTATTTCCAAGGGCGAAATGCGCCGCGACCTGCTTCCCGCGAGCGCCTATCATGCGCAGCGTCTTGCGGCTGGCGTTCCAGAGAGTACCGATTTTGGATCCGACAAGATGTTCGCGCTGGATGCCGATCTCGATGAATTGCAGGCGGTAGATTTCGAAAAAGGCTGCTACGTCGGACAGGAACTGACCGCGCGCATGAAGCACCGCGGGACGGCGCGCAAGCGTCTGCTGCCATTCGAATTCGCGTCAGAAGGCACACATGACCTTTCGCTGAAGGCCGCCGGCAAAGACGTCGGCGAGATCATGTCCGAATATGGCAGGCGCGGATTTGCGCAAGTACGGCTGGACCGTCTGGAAGAAGCGGGCGGCAATGAACTTCGTTCCGGCGAGCAGATTGTCAAATTGATCAAACCGTCATGGCTTTTCCCTTGACGTTTCTGCGCCTGGGTGGAAGTTTTTGTTTTGTTCCATTCCAGCCGTGAGGAGAAACCAATCATGCTCCATCATGTTTCCGTCGGCGTTAGCGATGTGGCGCGCGCGGCGAAGTTCTACGACGCCGTTCTGGGTACGCTCGGCTACAAGCGCGTGATGGAGTTCCTGCCCTACGCATTGGCATATGGCGAAACGCATCCTGAGTTCTGGATCCAGCTTCCGCATGATCAGAAACCCATGAGCGTCGGCAACGGCGTGCATCTCGGCTTCGTCGCGCGCACGAAGGACCAGGTGCACAAATTTCACACGGCCGCCCTCGCCCATGGCGGCAGCAACAATGGCGAGCCCGGTCCTCGGCCGGACTATGGCCCGGACTATTACGGCGCGTTCGTCTTTGACCTTGACGGCAACAAGATCGAAGCCACCTTGCACGCGGCGCCGAAAACCCAGGCGGCAAGACAAAGCGTGAAGATGAAGGCGGCAAAGAGAAAGGCCGCGAAGAAGAAGTCCGCAAAAAAGGCAGCCAAAAAGCCGGTCAAGAAAAAAGCCAAAAAGAAAAAGTCCAGGCGTTGAGCGAAGCGGACGTCATACGCTGCGGCTGGTCGGTGAAGGAACCGATCTATATCGCTTATCACGACGAAGAATGGGGCGTGCCGGAATATGATCCCCGGGCGCTCTACGAGAAACTCGTGCTGGATGGATTCCAGGCCGGCCTGTCATGGATCACGATCCTCAAGAAGCGCGAGGCCTTCCGCGCTGCGTTCGACGACTTCGATCCGCAAAAAATCGCCCGCTACGGCAAGCGCGAGGTCAATCGGCTGATGAAGAATGCTGGCATCATCCGCTCAGAGCCAAAAATCCAGGCCGCGATCCGTGGCGCACAGCTCTGGCTGGACATCCAGGAAAAGGAACCTGGCGGCTTTACGCACTTCATCTGGAAGCATGTCGACGGCAAACCGAAGGTGAACCACTACAAGACACTGAAGCAGGTTCCGGCGAAGACGAAAATGAGCGAAGGGCTTGCGAAAGAATTGAAGACGCGCGGCTTCAATTTCTGCGGACCGGTGATCGTGTATGCGTTCGCGCAAGCCGTGGGGATGGTGAACGACCACATCATTTCATGTCATCGCCATGAACCGTGTGCCGCGATGAACGGCGAGCCCTAGTCGTTCATGCGGTCACGGAACCAGGAAGGTCTGTTCCAGCCGTTCCTTGCCCTCACCGCCGATGTAGACGCGCTCGGTGAACTCGTATCCTTCAATAACGCGATGCCAGAAGGTGACGGCGGCGATATGTGCGCGGTATTGCGAAATCTCCCACGCACCTGGAAAACGCTTGATGATCTGCCGCGCAAATTCAAGCGCGACGCCGGTGCGGCGAAATTCCGGAAATGAATAGAACTCGGCCATTTCGGTGCGCCCGTCACAGTGCACAAGCGCGAAGGCGGCGCGCTTTCCGTCGGCCAGTGCCCAGAAGGGATGCCGACCAGGCTCCTTCCAGTAGAGATCGAACCAGGGATATTGAAAGACGCCATCCACCGGCGCGAAATTTCCGAATTGCATCAGCTCGGCCATGTAGGCCTGCATGCGGTTCCACAGCTCCGGCTTGTCTTTCGGCGCGACGGGGACGATCTCGACGTGCATCAGCCGCGACCGCGGTAGGACGCGACGCCGGTGTCTGGAAGCCACACGCCGGACGGCAACTTTCCGGTCTGCCAGAAAATATCGATGGGCATTCCGCCTCGCGGATACCAATAGCCGGCAATGCGCAGATATTTCGGCCGGATCGCAGTCGCGACACGCTTGCCGATCTCGAGCGTGCAGTCTTCGTGAAAGGCGGCGTGATTGCGAAAGCTGGCGAGATAGAGCTTCAGCGACTTGGACTCGACGATCGACTTTGCTGGCGCATAGTCGATAACGAAGTGCGCGAAGTCGGGTTGTCCGGTGACAGGACAAAGCGACGTAAACTCTGGAGCCGTGAAGCGAACAAGATAATCCGTATCGGCGTGCGGATTGGCCACAGCCTCGAGCTTGGCTTCCCGCGGGGAGCGCGGAAGGGTCACGGACCGGCCCAATTGCGTTAGTCTTCTCGCCATAAACAGCCTTTGGCAGGCAGATGAATTTCCGTCAAGGAAGCCGCTTTCGGGACGGGCGGGCTTGAAGTGAAGCCGGCCAGCCACGAGATTGAAGAATAATATGACCGGAGCGGGAGATGGCTGAAGAAAACGGCTCAGTCGGCCAGAACAGGGCCTGGCAGGTCATTAAGCATCTGCTGGGCGTGGAAGACGGCAAGGGCGCGCTTCGGGCGGTGCTCGAACCCCTGGCCATTATCGCGATAACTTTCGCCTCCACGACCGCAATCGCCCAGCCATTCTACGTTCCCAGCGGATCCATGCAGCCGACACTGGCCATCGGCGATGCGTTCATTGCCGCAAAATATCCCTATGGCTACAGCCGCTACTCGGTCCCGTTCGCGTTCGGTCCTGCATCTTCAACCCGGCTTCTGCAAAAATTGCCTCAGCAGGGCGACGTTGTCGTCTTCCGTCTGCCCCGCGATCCCAGCCAGACCTATATCAAACGCGTGATCGGACTCCCGGGCGACAAAATTCAGATGATCGCGGGACGCCTTTGGATCAACGGCAAGGAGCTCGCTCTGCGCCCCGACGGCCAGGGAAAAGTCGAGAGCGAAGACGGAACGTTCTCGGACTCGCCGCGCTTCATCGAGACTCTGCCCAACGGCAAAACCCATCCGATCTACAAATGGACTTGGACGGGACAGCTTGATGACACGCAGGAGTTCGTCGTGCCTGCTGGGCATCTGTTCATGATGGGCGACAATCGCGACAACTCTCTCGACAGCCGCGTGCCGGCTGATGATGGCGGTGTCGGGTTCGTGCCGGCAGAAAATCTTGTCGGCCGCGCCGAGTTCGTGGTCGGCTCCTACGACTTCCTGAACGCACATGCGATCTGGACTTGGGTCACCGAATTCCGCCTCTCGCGTTTCTTCAACGGCGTGAGCTGAGCGGCGCCCTCGCCGCCCAGCTCCCTCCCACTATTTGCGATTTCGAATCTCTTCGCGCAGAGGCGCGAGCGCCTCGGACCATTTGTGAAGCTCGTTGAGTGACGCGACGACGCCCTGCTGATTGAGCTCGTTGCCTTCGAACTTGCCGTCCTTGAGCTGCGCATAGAAGTTCGGGATGGCGACGCCTTCCGGAATCGGCATCATCTTGACCGTCGTGACCTGTAAGCGTGCCGCCTGCGCCGAACGCGTGCCGCCAGAGACGCCCGCATAGGTCACGAACATCGCCGGCTTGTACTGCCACTCCCACAGCAGGTAATCGATCGCATTCACGAAGCTCGGCGGCGGCGAGAAATTATATTCGGGCATGACAAATGCGAAGGCGTCCGCCGCGTTAACCGTCGCGGCCCACTTCTTGGTGTGCTCATGTTCGTACTGCCGGCGCATGGGGTGCTGCGGTTCGTCGTAGAGCGGCAGCTTCATCTCGGCGAGATCGACGAGCTGCGCATCAAACTTGCCGTGCGCCTTGGCATGCTCATGGAACCACTGCGCAATGGCGGGCCCCGCGCGGCCTGGACGCGTGCTTATGATGATCGTCTGCAGTTTCAGGGCCATGGGCCTCTCCTTGAATAAGTACTCGTTTGATGCCAAGTTACTTTTCGTAACTGACGCTAAGATGATGCCTGTCTACGCGTCGCGCAAGAAGGCACGCAGATGAAACAAGGTAACATACGTGACACTGGCGATTGCCGGGCGATCAGCGGCGTTCTGCAACGCATCGGCGACAAATGGTCCGTGCTGATCGTCAGCCGCCTTGGTGCGCGGCCCATGCGCTTTAACGAACTCAAACGCGAAATCGGCGGAATTTCCCAGCGCATGTTGACGCTTACACTGCGTGGTCTCGAGCGTGACGGGCTGATCACGCGGACGATCTTTGCGACGATCCCGCCACGCGTCGATTATGAACTGACCGCACTTGGCCGATCGCTGCTCGAACCCGTCATGGGGCTGAGCGCGTGGGCGCTGAAGAACATCGGGCGCATCGAAACAGCGCGAGCAAAGTTTGACGGGACATCGCCGCAAAAAGCATCGAAGACGGTAACCGGCGGATTGTCCGCCCGCCTCTAAAGCGCGTCGGCGTCCCGTTCGCCGGTTCGTACCCGCAAAGCTGATTGCAGGTCGAGCACGAAGATCTTGCCGTCGCCGACCTTGCCGCTCCGCGCGGCTTCCTGGATCGCCGAGATTACATCTTCTGCACGATCTGCGGTGACGGCCACTTCGATCTTCAGCTTGGGCACGAACGAGATCGCATATTCCGCGCCGCGATAGACTTCCTTGTGCCCCTTTTGGCGGCCATAGCCGCGTACTTCGGTCACCGTCAGCCCTTCGATGCCGAGCGTTTGGAGTGCGCCGCGGACCGCGTCCAGGCGATAAGGCTGGATGATGGCGATGATCAGTTTCATGACGCGTCCTCAGCTGTTCAGGTTGTAGGCGGTTTCGCCGTGCGAAGAAAAATCGAGGCCCTGTGTCTCCTGCTCCTGGTCTACTCGCAGGCCAATCGTCCAGGAAACGAGCTTTACCAGCACGAATGTCGCGACGACCGACCACACCGCTGCTGCGATGACGCCTTCGCATTGCACCGAAAATTGCACGAGCGCCGGCCGTGACAGCGCGACGCCACCTGCGCCGAGCGAAACCATGAAGGGAAGCAGCAAAGTGCCAAGCGCTCCACCCACGCCGTGCACGCCGAGTACGTCGAGCGCATCATCGACGCGCATGGCGCGTTTCACCAGCATCACCGCGCCGTAGCAGATCACGCCGCCAAGCACGCCAAGCAGAACGGCGCCTTCCGGCCCGACATACCCCGATGCGGGCGTGATCGTTGCAAGCCCTGCGATCGTTCCCGTCACGGCGCCGACGACGCTGGGTTTGCCGAACCAGAGCCATTCGATGGCGACCCAGGTGAGCGTCGCCGCCGCGGCCGACAGATGCGTCGCAAGCATGGCCATGCCCGCATCCGCGCCGGCGCTGAGCGCGCTGCCCGCATTAAATCCGAACCAGCCGACCCAAAGCAGGCTTGCTCCGACCATCACCATCCAGGGCGCGTGAGGCGGATGCGCGCCATGCACGAAGGACTGTCTTGGTCCGAGCATCCAGGCGATCGTCAACGCGGAAGCGCCGGCCGTGACGTGCACGACGATGCCGCCAGCAAAATCCATCACGCCGCGGACGGCAAGCCAACCTCCGCCCCAGATCCAGTGGGTTACCGGAGCATAGACGACCAGCAGCCAAAGTGCGGAAAACAGCAACACCGCGCCGAATTTTATCCGTTCGACATAGGCGCCGATGATGAGCGCAGGCGTGATGATCGCGAACGTCATCTGGAACATCACGTAGACAAACTCTGGAATTTTCGTGCCGGCGTGGATGTCGTGCCGTCCGACGGCGTTCAAAAGCACTTGCCTGAAGTCACCGACAATCAGTCCGGTTCCCGAAAAGGCGAGGCTGTAGCCGACGACGAACCAAAGGATCGACACCAGCGCCGCCACGCCGACGCACTGCGCGAGCACGGACAGAGTGTTTTTCGACTGAACCAGGCCGGCATAGAAGAAGCCGAGTGCCGGCAGGGTCATCATCAAAACAAGAACGGTTGATGTGAGAAGCCATGCGGTGTCGCCGCCGTCGATCATTTTTCCCCCAGTTTGCCGCATTCTTGTGCGGCTTATCGTGCCCAGACTTTGGACATTGCCCGGCAAACAGGCAATCTGCTTTTGGGGGTTTGCGACAAGTCGCGCGGGCTCAGCTCGCCCAGGTAGCGTCGAACCTGGACACTTGCGGCATGACGGCAACGGCTATCGCAGCAGAACGGCCCTGCTCGCGTTCAATCGCGACATCAAGCATGAGCGTGACGAAGGCGCGATTGCGATCGGCATAGTCTCTCTCCGATCCGAGCAAAGGCCACAGGCTGCGTGTCATGAAGGCGTTGAGTTCGTCCGACCAGCGCTCCTTGCCGTCACTCTCGAGCAGTTTGGCGCGGCGATGGACCAGAACCGGCATGTGCGGTGCGATCAATTCGGCCAGTTCTGACTCGAATGCGCGCCGCTTGTCAGCCTCGAAGTCAATGCCCTGAACGAGAAACCCCAAAACCTGTTTGCACGCACCGACAAAGTGTTCACGCATGGCGTTCTGCCCCTGCCCCACGCGGCAAGGTTGCGCTTACAGCGGTTAAGGCCAGGCTGAGAGGACTGGTTAGCGATGCGTTCCGGAATGCAGGACGAAATCGGCCTAACTGTGGCTCGCAAACCCCGCGACACCACGGCTAGTGGTGGATTGTTGCGCCGCTTTAACACGCATGCTAACTGCATCGCGCGCGTCGGGACTGACTCGCGAGCAGAGTAATTTCACGAACGAAATCAACTATTTAGGCGACTGGCGCGATCCACAGCAGCGCAGGGCGCCGAAGGGCGAACGTGGCAGCGGAACAGGCACAGGAAACGGGACTGGCGGGTCGCTACGCGAACGCAATTTTCGAACTGGCCCAGGACGAGAAATCGATCGACGCGGTCGAGCGCGATTTCGCCACGCTGCGCACCCTGATCGACCGGACCCCTGACCTGGCCCGGCTGGTTAAAGCCCCTGTTTTCACGCGCGAAGAACATGCGCGCGCCATGAAAGCGGTGCTCGAGAAGATCGGCGCGTGCAAGCTCACAACCCAATTCATTCTGGTGATGGCTGAGAAGCGTCGCCTTTCGGCACTGGCCGACGTCATTCGCTCCTTCGATCGCATCGTTGCCCGGCGGCGCGGCGAAGTTCAGGCGCAGGTGACGTCCGCCCGGGCATTGTCCGATGCCGAGACGACCGAGCTCACCGCCGTTCTCAAATCCAAGCTGGGCCGCAACCCGCGCCTGGAAACCAAAGTCGATCCCACCCTCCTCGGCGGCCTCGTCGTGAAGGTGGGCTCTCGCATGATCGATTCGTCCTTGCGCACGAAGCTTACAAACCTTCGCGCGGCTATGAGAGGTAACTGAAATGGATATCCAACCCGCCGAAATTTCCGCGATCCTGAAGCGCGAGATTGAGAACTTCGGCGCCGAAGCGGAAGTCAGCGAAGTCGGACAGGTTCTGTCGGTCGGCGACGGCATCGCCCGCATCTACGGCCTCGACAACGTCCAGGCCGGTGAAATGGTGGAGTTCCCCGGCGGCATCAAGGGCATGGCCCTGAACCTGGAAAGCGACAATGTCGGTGCCGTGATCTTCGGCAATGACAGCACGATCAAGGAAGGCGACACCGTCAAGCGCACCGGCGCCATCGTCGACGTTCCGGTTGGCAAGGGCCTCCTCGGACGCGTGGTGGATCCGCTCGGCAATCCGATCGACGGGAAGGGCGCGATCCAGAATGTCGCCGAACGCCGCCGCGTGGACGTGAAGGCGCCCGGCATCATTCCGCGCAAATCCGTGCATGAACCCGTCCAGACCGGCCTGAAGGCGATCAACTCCCTCATTCCGATCGGCCGCGGCCAGCGCGAACTCATCATCGGCGACCGTCAAACCGGCAAGACCGCCGTCGCCATCGACGCGATCATCAATCAGAAGCCGATCAATGCAGGGACGGACGAAAGCGCCAAGCTCTACTGCATCTACGTCGCCATCGGCCAGAAGCGCTCGACCGTCGCCCAGATCGTCAAGACTCTGACGGATGCCGGCGCGATGGATTACACCATCGTTGTCGCCGCGACTGCTTCCGAGCCTGCACCGCTGCAGTTCCTGGCGCCGTTCTCCGGCTGCGCGATGGGAGAATGGTTCCGCGACAACGGCATGCACGCCCTGATCATCTATGACGACCTTTCCAAGCAGGCCGTCGCCTATCGCCAGATGTCGCTGCTGCTTCGCCGTCCGCCGGGCCGCGAAGCCTATCCGGGCGACGTGTTCTACCTGCACAGCCGCTTGCTGGAGCGCGCAGCGAAGCTCAACGAAGACAATGGGGCAGGCTCGCTCACGGCGCTTCCGATCATCGAAACCCAGGCCAACGACGTGTCGGCCTACATTCCGACGAACGTGATTTCGATCACCGACGGTCAGATATTCCTTGAAACCGATCTTTTCTACCAGGGCATCCGTCCGGCGGTGAACGTCGGCATTTCGGTCAGCCGCGTCGGCTCGTCCGCGCAGATCAAGGCGATGAAGACAGCCTCGGGCCCGATCAAGGCAGAACTTGCCCAGTATCGCGAGATGGCTGCGTTCGCAAAATTCGGCTCGGACCTCGACGCCGCCACGCAGAAGATGCTGGCGCGCGGCGAACGGTTGACGGAGTTGCTCAAGCAGCCTCAATACAAGCCCTTCGCCGTCGAAGAGCAGGTTGCCGTGATTTATGCAGGAACGCGCGGCTACCTCGATCCGATTCCGACGGCAAAGGTCGGCGCGTATCAAACCGCTCTGCTTTCCAAACTGAAGTCGAGCTATCCGCAGATCCTTGATGGCATTCGTACGCAGAAGGCGCTGACGAATGAGCTCGAAGAGATGTTGAAGCAGGCTCTCGGCGAATTCGCGAAGACATTCGTAGCTTAGACTGAGAAAGACCAAGGGTCATGGCATCCGTCAAGGACATGCGCACCCGGATCGGAAGCGTGAAGTCCACGCAAAAGATCACGAAGGCGATGCAGATGGTGGCAGCAGCGAAGCTTCGGCGCGCGCAGGCCGCTGCCGAAGCCGCACGCCCCTATGCGGCGCGCATGGGAAGCGTCATCGCGAGCCTTGCAGCCGGCGTGTCAGGACCCTCGGCTCCGCTGCTGCTTGCAGGCAACGGCAAGGATCAGCGTCATCTCCTGATCGTCGCGACGGCAGATCGCGGTCTCGCCGGCGGTTTCAACTCCGGCATAGTGCGTGCTGCGCGTGAAAAGATCACGGAGCTGCTGGCCGGCGGAAAAGACGTCCGGATCATCACGATCGGACGCAAGGGCCGCGATCAGCTTCGCAGGACCCATAGTTCGCGCTTCGTCGAGAACTTCAAATCCGGCGTGAAGACGGCGACTGTCGCCCTCGTCCGCCCGATCGCTGAAAAAATAATCGAAATGTACATGAACGATGAAGTCGACGTCGTCTCTCTGATCTCGAGCCGCTTCAAGTCCGTCGTGACGCAGACACCGACGGTGCGCCAACTCATTCCGGCCGTGGTCGAACAGACTAGCACCAACTCAAAGGGCGCATTTTACGAATATGAGCCCGATGAAGCGACAATCCTCGAAGCGCTGCTACCCAAGAACATCACGACGCAACTGCTCGCTGCCATGCTCGACAATCAGGCCGGCTTCTTCGCGTCGCAGATGACGGCCATGGACAACGCCACGCGCAATGCGGGCGATCTGATCAAAGCACTTACCATTCAAATGAACCGTACCCGTCAGGCGCAGATCACCAAGGAGCTGATCGAAATCATCTCCGGCGCTTCCGCCCTCTGACGCATAATTGAGAAAGAGACCCAGCCATGTCCGCACCCGCCAAGACCAACGCCAAAGGCCGCCTGACGCAGATCATCGGCGCCGTCGTCGACGTGGAGTTCGACGGTGAACTGCCGGCGATCTTGAACGCCCTGGAAACGACGAACGTCGACGCCAAGACCGGCAAGCCGGTTCGCCTGGTTTTCGAGGTTGCGCAGCATCTGGGCGAGAACGCGGTCCGCGCGATCGCGATGGACGCGACAGAAGGTCTGGTGCGCGGCGCGGAAGTTCGCGACACGGGCGGTCCGATCCGCGTTCCCGTCGGCCCAGCCACACTCGGCCGCATCATGAACGTCATCGGTGAGCCGATCGACGAAGCCGGCCCCATCTCGAACGAAAACATGTCGAGCATCCACCGCGATGCGCCGACATTTGCCGAGCAGGCCGGCACCGCGGAAGTGCTGGTCACAGGCATCAAGGTCATCGACCTGCTCTGCCCCTACACCAAAGGCGGCAAGATCGGCTTGTTCGGCGGCGCCGGCGTCGGCAAGACCGTGACGATGCAGGAACTGATCAACAACATCGCCAAGGCCTATGGCGGCTATTCCGTGCTGGCCGGCGTCGGCGAGCGCACTCGCGAAGGCAACGACCTCTATCACGAGATGATCAACTCCAAGGTCAACATCGACCCGAAGACGGGATCGACGGTTGGGTCCAAGTGCACGCTCGTGTACGGGCAGATGAACGAGCCACCGGGCGCCCGCGCACGTGTCGCGCTCACCGGTCTCGCACAGGCCGAATATTTCCGCGACGTTGAGGGCAAGGACGTGCTCCTCTTCATCGACAACATTTTCCGCTTCACGCAGGCCGGTTCCGAAGTGTCGGCCCTTCTCGGCCGTATTCCCTCGGCCGTGGGCTACCAGCCGACGCTCGCAAGCGAGATGGGCAACCTGCAGGAGCGTATCACGTCGACCGACAAGGGCTCGATCACATCCGTGCAGGCGATTTACGTGCCGGCCGACGACATGACCGACCCGGCGCCGGCGACTTCCATGGCGCATCTGGATGCGACCACCGTTCTCAGCCGCGATATCGCCGCGCTCGCGATCTTCCCGGCGGTCGATCCGCTCGAACTCCACGTCGCGCATCATGGATCCGAACGTGATCGGCGAAGAGCATTACGGCGTTGCGCGCCACGTGCAGGAAGTCCTACAGCAGTACAAGGCGCTGAAGGACATCATCGCCATTCTGGGTATGGACGAGCTCAGCGAAGACGATAAGCTCATCGTGGCCCGCGCGCGCAAGATCCAGCGCTTCCTCGCCCAGCCGCTGCACGTCGCCGAAGCGTTCACAAACCTTCCTGGCATCTTCGTTTCGCTCGCCGACACGATCCGCTCGTTCAAGGCGATCGTCGACGGCGAGTTCGACCACCTGCCCGAGCAGGCTTTCTACAATGTCGGCACCATCGACGATGCCGTCGCGAAAGCCCAGAAGATGGCGGCGGAAGCGGCGTAATGGCGGACAAGATCACCTTTGACCTCGTCTCGCCGGAGAGGCTTCTGCTCTCCGACCAGGCCGAAATGGTCACTGTACCCGGCACCGACGGTTACATGGGCGTGATGGCGGGCCACGCGCCCGTGATCTCAACGCTGCGCCCCGGAACGATCGACGTCCAGGGCGCGACTCAGGGCGATGTTCGCTATTTTATTCGCGGCGGCTTCGTCGAGATTTCGCCGAACAAGATCACCGTTCTTGCGGAAGAAGCGCTTCCGATGGCGGAAGTTGATCTGTCGGTGCTCGACCAGCGTATTCGCGATGCAGAAGAAGATGTGGACGCCGCCAAGTCGGATGCGGATCGCGCGCGTGCGTCGGAGACTTTGGACGACCTTAAGCAGGTCCGCGCCGCATTCTGATCACGTAAAACTGACGCGAAGTCAGCGACTTCTCTGCGCACTGGGTTCACATCGGCCGGCAGGGTTTGTTATAAGGCTCATGACAGGTCCATGACGGAGTGCCGATGACGGACGCCGCCATCTACAGGCAGGGCTGGCAATTGGATGACGTCCAATGGGCCGCGTTCGACCGTTCCAAGGCTGAGCCTTGGATGATCGCCGCCATCAAGGCAGCCTCGCTTGTCGAACTCAACGCGCCCGACTACGTCGCCTATCTCAAGCGCGTCTTCAAGGATTCAGGGCCGGAAACCACTGCCGCCATCGAGCAATGGGGCTGCGAGGAAAGCCAGCATGGCCGGGCACTGGGCCGCTGGGCGGAAATGGCTGACCCGAACTTCAAGCTGGAAGAAGCCTTCGCAAGGTTTCGGGACGGCTACAAGGCGCCCCACTTTGACGGTCCTGAAGGAACGTCGGTTCGCGGCAGCCTGCGGGGCGAGATGATCGCCCGCTGCGTGGTCGAGAGCGGGACCTCGTCCTATTATTCCGCCATCAAGGACGCGACGGATGAACCCGTTCTGAAAGAGATCGCCGGGCGTATCGCGGCCGACGAATACAGACATTACAAGCTCTTCTACGAGACTCTTCAGGCGCAAAATGAGCCGGACCTGCCGTTCTGGAAAAAGGCGTCCGTTGCCGTGGGCCGCATCGCGGAATCGGACGATGACGAGCTGTCATACGCCTTCTACTGTGCCAATGTTTCGGCTGCAGACATGGAGAAGAAGCCCTATGTGCGGGCGCTCTACGCTAAGGCCCAGGGCTACGCGACGATGAGCATCTACCGACGCAACCACATCCAGCGGCTGGTCCAGATGGTCGCCAAGGCGATCGGCGCCGCGCCGCAAGGTTACCTCGCGAAGGCCGCCAGCGCGGTTATGTGGAATGTTCTGAAGCTGCGCGCCCGCACGGCGCCGCCGGTGGCGCTCGCGGTCTAAGCGTCAACGACGTTTTATCTGCCGTCGCAGTTTCAGACGCTGCGCTTGACCAGCATCTGCTTGATCTCGCCGATCGCCTTGGCAGGGTTGAGCCCCTTGGGGCAGGTGTTGGCGCAATTCATGATCGTGTGGCAGCGATACAGCCGGAACGGATCTTCAAGATTGTCGAGTCGCTCGCCGGTGTTCTCGTCGCGGCTGTCGGCAAGCCAGCGATAGGACTGCAGCAGAGCCGCCGGGCCCAGAAATCGTTCGGAGTTCCACCAGTAATTGGGACAGGACGTCGAACAGCAGGCGCACAGGATGCACTCATACAGGCCATCGAGCTTGGCGCGTTCTTCCGGCGACTGCTTCCATTCGGTTTCCGGTTGCGCGGTCTTTGTCTGAAGGAACGGTTCGATCGAGGCGTACTGCGCGTAGAAATTCGTCAGGTCGGGAACAAGATCCTTGACCACGGGCATGGCCGGCAGCGGATAGACGGAAACCGATCCCGAAACGTCCGTGATCGCCTTGGTGCACGCCAGCGTGTTGCTGCCAGCAATGTTCATGGAGCATGATCCGCATACGCCTTCGCGGCACGAACGGCGGAACGTCAGCGTCGGATCGATCTCGTTCTTGATCTTGATGAGCGCATCCAGAACCATGGGTCCGCAACTCTCGAGATCGACGGTATAGGTATCGACGCGCGGATTGGCGTCCTTGTCCGGATCGTAGCGGTAGACCCTGAATTCTTTGGAGCGCTTCGGCTTCTTGCCATTGGCGGTTTTGGCGGCTGGCCAGACCTTACCCTTGGTGACCTTGCTGCCCTTCGGCAATACGAACTGAACCATGAATAACCTGTCAGATGCTGTGGGTGTCAAATCGATTTGACGTATGTTGGCACGCCGGGGCCCGGCGAAAAAGCGTCACGATGACCCGATCTGCTCGAAGATCCAGGCCGCTTCGACGGGCTGATCCTTCACCGAGCCTGAAATCACCAGTTGTTCGGTCCGGCGCACGGTGTCGCCGCCGAGATATACGCTCTCCTCCACCGTCATCTGGGCACCGGTGCGGAAGCGCCAGCCCTCGCCATTCGGCAACTTCAGGAGGATGCCTCCTCCCTGCGACGGCGAGACGCGCACGTCGGGGTGAATATGAAATCTTATGGCGAACGAAATTACGGCGTGAGCCTTGGCCGGCTTCGGCAGTAGCCGGTCCGCGCCTGTAACGGCAAGGCCCTGCTGAGAGACGGTTACCTGCCGTTCGTGCCGTACGCCGAATTGCGCGAGATAGCCGTCATGGCTCGCTTCGACACTCCAGCCCTGCGGAGTTTCGACGCGGCGCGTTTCGATTTCGACCGGGCCGCCGAGCAACAGCGATCCCAGCAGGTCGCGCCCGATCCCCGGAGCGAGTATGGCGGCCATCAACTCGTCGGCGACACAGAGCGTCGAATGGGCGGCTGTCG
The DNA here is from genome assembly GCA_963741725.1 of uncultured Alphaproteobacteria bacterium. GTDB lineage: Bacteria > Pseudomonadota > Alphaproteobacteria > Micropepsales > Micropepsaceae > Rhizomicrobium. The sequence continues at coordinate 306,125 of CAVUJC010000005.1, forward strand.
CGCGAAGTGCCGCCTCCCAGCGCGGATGGGTCGAACCGGCCGCGCCGCAGTTCACCACAATGCGATGATGGCCGCTGCTCAACTCCATCGCGAGACAGGCGGCATGCGCACGCGTCGAAAATGCGATGGGAGGAACGCTGCCGCAATCGATGACCGCGAGAGTTTTTCCGGCCGTCATGCGGTGATAGCCTGAGTGGCGCGCATAAGCGAAAGGCTGCCCACGGACTTCGTCGCGCGCCAAAAGGCCTGCGACCATCCTGGGATCGCACTCGGTACCGCCATTGAACAAGGCGAGAGAGCCGTCGCCGTGGCGGAAAAACCGGATCATCGGTGCGATCCGGTCATAGGCGCTGCGGATCGGATGCGGCACTTCCAGGGAACCGGCCGCGAGCGCGTCCATGACCATGACGATCAAGCGATAGCAGTGCACCAATGCTTCGGGTGAACGGCTGACGTGCCCGCCATCCGGAAGTATCTGCCTCGCTATCTCGCCTTCGAGGCACTTCAGACCTTCGTCGAGACGGCGCTGGCTGTCACCGAGGCACGCGCCCGACAAAGCGTAGGCGGCGGCAGCCTCGAAACGAGGCATCCCGTCCGGCGCCTCCGTCGCAATGCGCGCGAGCATGCGCGACTGTTCGCGCAAGGACACGAATACCTTGGAGCGCCAGAGCAACTCGGAATTGGCGATGACGAGGCGTCCGTGGGCGAACAGATTCACGAGGCGCCGCGCCATCACTTCGGGCAGCCAGGCCGGCTCGGAATAGCGCGAATAGCGCTTCAGCCATTGGGTGATGAGATTGGTTGCCAGATTCTTGGCCGGCTCACCGCCTGCGAGGGCCAGTGGCGGAAGCCAGGCGAAGCTGTGCAGCGCCTCGGCCCATCCCGGTGACGGCGGTGCCGCGTCGAAGATCGAGCCGTCTTTCACCTCTTTGGTCTCACCGACAAATTTGAACCGTCCGCGCAAAAGCGAGTCGGCGTCCTCCAGCTTTCGCGGCAGCGCATCGTGCGGATGAAAGAGAATACGGTCCGACAGCGGTCCAGTGAGAAAGCGGCGGTAGAGCCAGGTTCGCCGGTACCAGACGCGAAAGCCGCGCAGCGCGAGCCACACAGCGGCCCGCACCATCTCCGGAAAAAGGCGAATGGGAGGAAGGCGTCGCGGTGTTGGTCGCTCCGCCACGGCGTCAGCCGCGCAAGGCGGCGATGTTGGCGGCGTAGTGCGCCGCCCCGCCCTTGAACACTGCTGTACCGGCAACCAGCACGTTGGCGCCGGCATTGATCGCCTGCCGCGCGGTTTGCGGATTAATGCCACCGTCGACTTGGAGCGCGATGTCGCGCCCGGACCTGGCGATGCGGTTGGCGACATCTTCGATCTTCTTGAGCTGGCTCTCGATGAACGACTGTCCGCCGAAACCCGGATTTACGCTCATGACGAGGACGAGATCGACGAGATCCAGAACATTGTCGATTGCATCGACCGGCGTTCCCGGATTGAGGACGATACCAGGCTTCTTTCCCAGCGAACGAATGAGTTGCAGCGTGCGATGGACATGCGGTCCGGCTTCAGGATGGACGGTGATGCCGTCGGCGCCTGCGTCCGCAAACTCCTTCACGTATGGATCGACGGGAGAGATCATGAGATGCACGTCGAGCGGCTTCTTTGCGTGTGGCTTGATGGCGCGAACGACGAGCGGTCCGATCGAAATGTTCGGAACGAAATGGCCGTCCATAACATCGACATGGATGAGGTCTGCGCCAGCCGCTTCGACAGCCGCGATTTCGGCCGCTAGTTGCGCGAAATCAGCGGATAAAATCGAAGGCGCGATGCGGATTTTGCTGGCCATGCCCGGTCATAAGTGCCGGATTCTGTGTTACGCCGCAAGGATATTGGGCGTTCAGTCCTGGCTCCGTGGTGCACCAATTCGGGTGCGCAGTTCGCTCTCAACTCGCGGCCAAACCGTCAGCGCCACGACAAAGACTGGCAACCACATGATCCGCGACTGATAGCGCCCGTGAGGACCTGAAAATACGCCGCAAACGATCGCATTGCCGATCAGCGCTAGAAGCACGAACGCCGGCAGCAATCCCCTGCGCCACTCGCTTCGTCTTGCGAACTGGCTCAACAGCAGGGCCAGTACCGCCAGCGCCAGAAACGCCACAGGCACATGAACGAGGTTCACGGGCAGAAACCAGATCGCGCCTTCCTGCTGGTAGGCGTGGTCGTAGTCCGAAAGCTGCCGCGGTATCGCGACCTTGAATTCCTGGTTGAGCACCCACTCCTGGGGCACAATGCCGTCGCCCGTCTGGAACCAGACGAACTGAAGTGCGGCGTCCTTGAGCGCGGCCAGTGCATTGCGGACGGGATAGCGCTTCAGGCTTTCGGCCACGAGCGCTGACAATTCCGGCTCGCGCTTTTCGAAACCGCCAGCCTTGTGGAATGGACTGACCCAGTCTTCCCACAACCATGCATCGGCGCGGACAGGCAGCTTGTCCTTGTAGGCGCAGAGCTTGTAACCGGCCTTTGGGCAATCGGCGTCGAGAACCGGCTTGATGAGGCCGTCCTCCATGATGCGCGCTTCGAGAAAGATTGCGCCGGAACGGGAGAGAAACACCTGCCGGGTGAACGCGTAGTTGCAGGCCATCACAGCCGTAATCGCGACAAAGAGCGTGAGAATGCCCAGCAGCAGGCGCGGACGCGGCAAGCCGTTGGCCTCGATCCATCGCAGCGGCGCGAGACGCATGGCCAGCAATGCCGCCAGCAACCCTGCGGCAAGACCGATGTGTGAGGGGTGCGCCGCGATCGCGAATGCAACGATCACAAACAGCGCGCCCTGACGCCCATGTCCCAATTCGCGGCCATGGAACGCGAGCAGATAGAGGCCAAGCGGTACGAGCGCGACGAAGCAGTCGGGCTCGATCTGCGCCGCGTACCAGGGAAGACCCGATCCGATCGAAACCAGCGTACTGATCGCGAGAAGCGACCAGAGCGACAGGAAAGGCCGTAGGGCGCGCGCGAATTGGGTGATGACGAAGCCTGTCATCAGGCATTGTGCGATAGCGACAAACCACAGGCTTTTTCTCCCGCCTGCGACTTCGAGAAAGAGCGAGTAAACCGGAGAACGCTCGGCGATGAAGACATGCCCGAGCCCCTGCAGCATGTATGCGCCGGTGTCGTAGAAAATTATCGGAAATCCGTTCCAGATCGCGACGGAGAGCAGGATCGGGCATAGCAGAAGAACGGACGCCGCCTCGTAAAGCGGTGCGCTGATCGGCGCAGCCGGAAGTACAAACCGGACCGGTCGCGCAAGCACTTGGCCCGCAACGGTACTGCCCAATTCGCTCATACTTTCGGTATTTCCCTGACGCCCGCCGGGACAATGCCCACACTCATGCTGCAGTGCAAAGTGACAAAATAGACAGGCAGACCGGGCATCAAAAAAGCCGCGGAATTCTTGGCGATTCGCGACACTTACTTGGTTGACTACCACGCCCTCCGCCCTACACTCCCGCGCACTTCGCTTTCGGTTTTTCTCGAGGAATTTCATGGCGGATACCCCGCATCCGGCGCATCGCGCGCGCCCATTGTCGCCGCATCTGGGCGTCTATCGTTGGCCGATCACGATGGCGACGTCGATCGTGCATCGCGCGACAGGCCTGGCTCTGTCTGCCGGGACCATCCTGCTCTGCTGGTGGCTGACGGCGATCGCCAGCGGACCGGAAGCGTTCAATCAGTTTACCGCTCTTGCCACCACTCCGCTCGGCGAAGTCATCCTGTTCGGGTTCGTCTGGTCTCTTGCCTATCACCTTCTCAACGGCATCCGGCATTTGGCCTGGGACCTCGGCTACGGGTTTGCCGTGCCGACCGCCAACAGGTCGGGGATCGTCGTGATTGTGAGTTCGATCGTGCTGGCGATCGCGGCCTTCGCGTTGGCCTATTCCGGTCATGGAGGCTACTACCAATGAGCCTCGAAACACCGCTCCACAAAGTGCGCGGCATGGGATCGTCGCACTCCGGCGTCTCGCACTTCTGGCGCCAGCGTGTCACGGCGGCGGCGCTTGTTCCGCTCGCGATATGGTTCGCCGTTTCGGTGCTGGGCCTCATCGGCGCACACGAAGCCGCCACGCTTGCATTTCTTTCGCAACCGCTGAACGCAATCCTCATGGCGGCGTTCGTCGTAATCCTTCTTTTTCACATGACGCTGGGTATTCAAGTCGTCATCGACGACTATGTGCACGGCAACGCGTCGAAACTGTTGCTCATGCTTGCGATGCGCGGATTCAGCATCGCCGCCGGCGCAGTCTCGATATTCGCCCTTCTTCGCATTGCGGGACCTCTCTAGATGACCGCCTACACAATCGTTGATCACACATTCGATGTCGTCGTCGTCGGCGCGGGCGGCGCCGGACTGCGCGCAACACTCGAGTGCGCCGCGCGCGGCCTCAAGACGGCCTGCATCACAAAGGTCTTTCCGACGCGCAGCCACACGGTCGCGGCGCAAGGCGGCATATCCGCCGCGCTCGGCAATATGGGCGAGGATGACTGGCGCTGGCACATGTACGACACCGTCAAGGGATCGGACTGGCTGGGCGATCAGGACGCGATCGAATATCTCTGCCGGAACGCACCGGAAGCGGTCTATGAGCTCGAACATTTCGGCGTGCCCTTTTCGCGCACCGAAGAAGGCAAGATCTACCAGCGCGCCTTCGGCGGCATGACGTCGAACTTCGGCAAGGGCATCGCGCAGCGCACATGTGCGGCCGCCGACCGCACCGGCCACGCGATCCTGCATACGCTTTACGGGCAGTGCGTGAAGCATGAAGTCAACTTCTTCATCGAGTATTTCGCGCTCGACCTCATCATGGATGACGACGCAGTCGTCGGCGTCATGGCCTGGAATCTCGATGACGGCACGATCCACCGCTTCCGCGCGCACAAGGTCATCATCGCCACCGGCGGCTATGGCCGCATCTACCTCTCTTGCACGGGCGCGCACACGCAGACGGGCGACGGAAACGCGATGGTGCTTCGTGCAGGCCTGCCGCTGCAGGACATGGAATTCGTGCAATTCCACCCTACGGGAATTTTCGGCGCCGGCGTCCTGATCACAGAAGGTGTGCGCGGCGAAGGTGGCTATCTGACGAACTCGGAAGGCGAGCGCTTCATGGAGCGTTACGCGCCGAACGCCAAGGATCTTGCGTCCCGTGACGTCGTTTCTCGCGCCATGACGATTGAGATCCGAGAAGGCCGCGGCGTCGGACCGAACAAGGACCACATCAACCTTCACCTGTCGCATCTCGATCCCAAGATCATCCACGAGCGCCTCCCCGGCATCTCGGAAAGCGCGCGGATCTTTGCAGGCGTGGACGTAACCAAGCAGCCGATCCCAGTTCTGCCGACCGTGCATTACAACATGGGCGGCATTCCGTGCCGCTACACCGGCGACGCCCTGACGCTCAAGGACGGCAATCCTGATACTCCGATCCAGGGCCTCATGGCCGTTGGCGAAGCCGCCTGTGTCTCGGTCCACGGCGCAAATCGCCTGGGCTCAAATTCGCTGATCGATCTTGTGGTGTTCGGAAAGGCCGCGGGCGCGCACGCGGCGGAGTCGCTCAAGGGCATCACGGGTCACCATGACCTGCCAAAGAATGCCGGCGATGACGCCCTTGCCCGCCTCGACAAATATCGCAACGCCAAGGGCGGCACGCCGACATCTGAACTTCGCCTTGCCATGCAAAAGGCGATGCAGGTCGATGCAGCCGTATTCCGCACCGGCGACACGCTCGCCAACGGCCAAAAGAGCATCGGCGAAATTTATGGCCGCCTGAAGGACATCAACGTCAGCGACCGCTCGATGATCTGGAACACCGATCTGGTCGAGACGCTCGAATTCGAGAACCTCATTCAACAGGCGATCGTCACTGTCGAAGGTGCGGTCGTGCGCCACGAGAGCCGCGGCGCGCATGCGCGCGAGGACTTCCCAAACCGTGACGACGTGAACTGGATGAAGCATACGCTGTCATGGCTCGATCCGGTCACGGGCCGGGCACGCCTCGACTATCGTCCAGTGCACACCTACACGCTCACCAACGAAGTCGAATACATCCCGCCGAAAGCGCGAACATACTAGGGCGCATGCGACAAGCGGGTACCTGCCACCGAACACGACAAGCCCGCAGTTGCTCGTCAGGAACTTAGATGACGCTTGCGCCGCTGCTTCATGCGTCGTTTGCCATCCGGCTGCACGTAGCGACGGTGGCTCCAGCCGCGTTGATCGGAACCTATCTGATATTCGTCAGCCGCAAGGGCGCTCCGTGGCATCGCGCGCTCGGATACCTGTATCTCGGCCTGATGTCGGTGACGGCTGTTACCACGTTGTGGGTGCATTCGCTGATGCCGCACGGGCCATTCTTCGGTTTCAGCCCGGTACACCTGCTGATTCCGTTGACGCTGTTCGGCGTATACAATGCCTTGCGGGGAGCCTGGTCGCACGACATCGTTCGCCACCGTTCTGCCATGCTCAGCGTCTATATCGGCGGCATCGTTCTGGCTGGCGGGCTTACCTTCGTTCCCGGCCGGATCATGCACGCAGTCATGTTCGGCCACTGACGTGTGCGCCGAGAGTGCCGATCCATCGTTGATACGAGCGATTCGGCCTCGATAGTCACACAATTCTGGCCTAATCTGTTCTTGCAGGATTCACGCAGGAAGTGCGCACTGCAGCGCGATAAGGGCGATCGCCGGCCGTCGGCCGCCGCACGCTGACACCAAGGGAGAATGGAATGCTCAACAAATCAGGTTTGATTGCAGGAGCTGCGATGCTGGCCCTGTTTGCCGGCACGACGTCTGCGATGGCCGACGATTGCAACAGGCATGGTGACGCCGGCGCAACCGTTCTCGGCGCCATCGCGGGCGGCGTCATCGGCGGCGCAGTCAGCCACGGAAACGGCGGTGCTGTCGTTGGCGGCGCAATTCTCGGCGGACTGGCCGGTAACGCGATTTCGCGCGACATCGACTGCGACGATCGCGACGCTGCGGCGCGCGCCTATCACGACAGCTTCTACGGCGATGTCGGCGAGCGCTACGAATGGCACGGCCATGATCGCGGCTATGTGGTCACGACACGCGAATACCGCATGCACGGGCATACCTGCCGCGACTTCACGCAGGTCGTGTGGCGCCATGGAGAAGAATTCTCCCGCGACGGCACCGCTTGCTATCGCGACGGCGAGTGGGAATTCGAATCCTGAGACGCATGGAATGAAAATGCCCCGCGCCAGCAATGGCGCGGGGTTTTTTGCCAATCGGCTATTTACCCTTCCATTGCGGCGCGCGCTTTTCGGCAAAGGCCTTTGGCCCCTCGCGCAGATCGTCACTCCTGAACATCGCGGCGACGGCTGGATAGGTGTTCTGGTTCTTCAGCGCATCGCCGACGGACGCTTCCGTCAGACCACGATAGACGGCCTGCTTCGACGCGCGCACCGACATGGGGCTCAGCTCCATGATCTGCTTGGCGCGCTCCTTCGCAGTCGCCATGAGCTGCGCGACCGGAACGACTTCATTTACAAAACCAAGTTCCTTTCCTTCCGATGCGGCGACGCGGCGGCCGGTCAGGATCATACCCAGTGCACGCTTGGGACCGATCTCACGAGGCAGGCGGTGCAGCCCGCCCGCGAGCGCCGCCAGCCCGACGCGCGGTTCGGGAAGTGCGAACACGGCCGTGTCGGCGGCGATGATCAGATCGCAGGCGAGAGCGATTTCGAACCCCCCGCCCATCGCAATGCCGTTCACCGCTGCGATTACCGGCTTTTCCAAGTCATATCGGCTGGTGAGACCGGCGAAGCCGCTTTCCGGCATGGTGATTCGTGCTCCGCCCGCCGCGGTGACCTTGAGATCGTTGCCGGCGCTGAAGGCGCGCTCACCGGCACCCGTCACGATTGCGACCCACTGTTCAGGGTCAGCAGCGAAATTGTCGAAGACTTCGGCAAGTTCGACATGGGCCGGCGCGTGCAGCGCATTCATGACTTCGGGGCGATTCAGCGTGACGATCGTCAGGCGCCCTTCGCGCTCGACCTTGCAGAATTGGTAGTCCGACATGGCGGTTTCCCTTGTTTTTCAGGACAAGTGTCACGTTTGGCGCACGGCTCGGCAAGGCTTGAGTAACTATTTAATCCTAATTTGGCAGCCGCAACGGAAGCTTAATCTTCGATGGCGGAAAGCTGGAACATTAGCGTTGGCGGGCGCAGCTATGGCCCGTACAACCTCACCCAGATGCAAGCCTTCGTTGCAGAAGGGCGCTTGGCTGCTCACTCTCAGGTGGCGCAGGACGGCAGCGCCGAGTTCCATGCGGCGGGTGATGACTCAGAACTTGGTGCACTCTTCGCTCCGGCCAAGAAAAGCGAACCCACTCCCTCGGCCACGGGCCAGTTCCTGACGGCGCGCCGGACGGGAAGCGAGGAAGTTATCGCGCATACTTTCGGCCGGGGAGCAAGCGATGAGCGCGGCGCCGAACGTGGCCGCTATCTCATCCTGGCCGACATGAAATCGAAGTCCATCTCCGGACTCGAGGAGGAGATCCAAAATCTCGGGCCGGCCTATTCGCTGCTTCCGCAGGTCTGGATTCTCGTGAGCGATCAGACTCTCAACGGTGTGCGTAACGCGCTAGTCCCCAAACTCGGCAAGATCGATACGCTGTTCATCGTCGACGCCGCGCACAATAAGGCGACGTGGTTCAACTTCGGCCCGGAAACCGATGCCCGCATCCGGCGCGTCTGGATGGCGCAGCCGGGGGAAACGGCCAAAGCCGGCGTGCGCTGACTAGCCGATCTGCTTCAGCTTGTCGCGAAAACGCCGATGGTTGTGGACATAGCCTGCCGACGACATCTTCAACATCGTCAATTCCGCCTCACCGAGCTGGCGCGCGACGCGGGCCGGCGAGCCAAGGATCATCGACCCGTCCGGAAATTCCTTGCCTTCGGTGACCAGCGTGTTGGCGCCGACGAGACAGTTGCTGCCGATCCGGCTGCGGTTGAGCAATGTCGAGCCCATGCCGATCAATGAGCCGTCGCCGATCGTCGTCGAATGCAGGATGACGCGGTGGCCAACCGTGCAGTTCGAGCCGATGTTGACCGGCTGTCCGGGGTCGCTGTGGATGACGGAATTGTCCTGAACGTTGGAGTTCTCGCCAACCGTGATCCACTCATTGTCGCCGCGCAGCACGCAGCCCCACCACACGCTTGCACCTCTCAGCAGCCGCACCCGACCGATCAGCACGGCATTGGGTGCAACCCAGTACTCCCCCGCGGGAGGCAGGTCCGGTTCTATGTCTTCCAGGGCGTAAATCGGCATGAGGTTTCCGTTGCGTTGCTTTGCGGCATCATTGTGACAGCGCTTTTTGCGACTGGCGAGCCTTCGCACGCCGCTTTACACACGCCATAATGCGATCATGACTCATGCTTGGGACCACAGACTGCCGGCTCTGGACAGCGCGCTGGCGCGAACGATTGTCGAAGATTCCATCCGAACCTATTTCCGCAAGCGCCGCTCGCGCGTGCCGGGCTTTGTAGACCGGACATTCTCGCTGACGGGTGCGCTACAGACGCATCGTCATGCGCTTGGACACGATTTGTGGCGTGCGCCGCTCAACGCAGCACTCGCAGGTCCGCAGATCGGACTGAATGCGGTTGCCGGAATATTATCGCTCGCCGGACGACGAGAAACGGCTGAGCGCCTGCGATCGCGTGAGCTGTTCTTTCGCACCACGGTCACGCAGGAAATCGAACGAAGGCTCTTCGTCGACCTGCTTGAACTTCCCTACACGGGAATGGGCGAGCCGTCCTTTCACGACGCACTGGCCGTGGAAATTCTGGGCGACGCCCGGCTCGATGGGGCTCTGGGCATACTCAACGGTCCCTGGGGAGAAACGCGGCGCCTTCAGATGGACGACAAGCTGGCGCAGCGTTTGGCGATCTATCTCAACGCGCGCGGCGCAGCGGGCGAGATCGTGAGTGCGGGTGTCACGATGGCCGCGGGCGGCGCATTGCTTCATCAGGTCACGCCGGGCTTTCTCACGCTGGGTCCTGCTCTGGCGCAGGCGCTCGGCGCGAAAATCGGCGGCGTCGCCGCGTTCACCGTAGCGGGCGCTGTGCTGGCGGCCAGCGCAACCGCCGCCGCTTTCGCCGGTGTCGTGACCGATCCGATCCAGAGCGTTCTCGGCATTCATCACATGCGCCTCATCGCACTTCTGGACTCGCTGGAATCCGCATTTCTCGGGGGTGACGCACGCCTTGCGATACCCGAGCAATATGCGGCGCGTCTGATCGATCTCGTGGATGCGATCGTGACGGTTGCCTCGCATATGCGCGCCGGTTGAGAGAATTTTTCCGTCATCCACAGATTTCACGTTGCCGTCGCATAAAGACTGATACGCTTTTCTTGTCGGAGTTTGATTCGACGCGGACTTGTCGGGGGCAGACTGAGTGCAGCATTGCACTGTGCCGTTCATGACAGACAGGGGCAAAACCGCTCCAGGCACACACGCCCGCCAAGCGTTTCTCTCAAACGCGATACTTCCCTTCCCATCAAGCGTTCGGTTACTGACCAGGGAGCATCCATGGCCAAGCGTTCAGCGCGTTACAAATCCCGTGAAACCACATTCGACGAAGACAGTGACAAAGTTCATCGCCTCTTTCCTTCCCGTGGCGGCTGGAACCCGCGCGAACTCTGACGAAGGCCGTGATCGAAAATATGTAAAGAACATTCGTGCGATGAGCGTGACGCAGCAATTGCTGCTCGACGCGATCGAAGAACGCTCCGTCGTTCTGGCGCTCGGCCCTGCCGGCACGGGCAAGACCTATCTTGCCATTGCCAAGGCCGTAGAAGCACTCGAAGCAGGCCGGTGCGGGCGTATTGTCCTGTCGCGTCCTGCGGTCGAGGCAGGCGAAAGCCTCGGTTTTCTCCCTGGCGATCTGCAAGAGAAGCTCGCGCCCTATCTTCGGCCTCTGTATGACGCGCTGACAGAACGTTTGGGCACAAAGCGCCTCAAGGCACTGGTCGCGGATGGCGTCATAGAAATCGCGCCGGTCGCTTACATGCGCGGACGAACGCTCAGCGACTGTTACGTCGTGATCGACGAGGCGCAGAACTGCACCTACACGCAGCTGAAGATGCTGCTGACGCGTCTGGGGTGGCGCTCGACGATGGTGCTGACTGGCGATCCGGATCAGACTGACCTGCTCAAGGGCATGTCAGGCTTGGGGGACATTGCCGACCGTCTGGAGCGTGTTCCCGAGATTGCGGTCGTCCGGCTGGGCGAAGCGGACATCGTCCGACATCCACTGGTCGCGGGGATGTTGACAGTGCTGTGACTTAGAGAGCGAGGCCGATCTGGATGATGAACATCCCGAGGCCAAAGCTCCAATAGGCCGCGATTGCAGCCGCCAACCAGAACGCAAAGCTTGAACACGCTTTGGCGCGAAAGGAGGTGGCTGCATTCTCGAACAGCACGTTGGGACCGGCGACGACCATGACGGCGATGTAGCCGATGCGGCCGCCCATCGTTTCGGGCTTGTTCGCCACGATGCGGTAAATGTTTGCAATGATGCCGGATGCTGTGAACCCCGCAAGGGTCGCAAACGCCACCAGCATAATGTCTTTGTACACTTTTGATCCCCAACCGGACTTGTCAGGGACCACCAATGCAGACCGTGTGCCTCGTCGCGGTGGTAAACAGACGCGGTTTTGTGCCATTTCGAGCCGGATACGGTGAGACAGTCCCGTTTCGAGCGGAAATGACGATTTGCTGACAGTGCTGGAGGTAGCGGATTCCGTGCCACGCTGACGAAGAATCAATCCGCGATAGCGCCCCAGGTCACGGAAACGCCCGGTAGCCATGTTAGGAGTTTGAGGCGCGAGTCAAAGGGACTTGCGCGGAAATGGCGATGACCTATTCGGACACTGATGGCTCGATCCGAAAACGTTCCGGCTGGCTGATCCCGCTGGGCGTGTTTCTGGTGACGCTCGTCTTGTCGGCGGTCATCCTCCTCTATTATCTCGCGCCGAGCTCTCCCAGTTTTATGGACGAACAAATCGCGCCGACGTCGCGCACCGACATCGTGGCGTTGCGCGTGCACGGTTTGAAGCTCTGGATTCCAGCAAACTATCTCGAATATGAAAGCAGCAGGCAGGGCGGCGCCACGAAGGACGTGGCCATGTTCGCGCTTCTGCCCGACATGGCCGGCTGGTCCAACTGGGAAGCCGCGACGTTCGCCGGAAACAGTCCCAATTCGCTCGATCGTCTACATGCTGATCCGGGACGAACGCCTCAATCTGACCGAAGCCGATCGGCTTGCCCGCATCTATATCGCCTACGTCACCGACCCGAAGGGAAAGCCGGGACCATTCGGTCTCGTCCAATACACGTTCCGTGACGATTCAGGCTATCGCAACGAGGATCTGTTTGTCGGCGACACGCCGAACGGACCCGTGCTTCTCCGCTGCGTGCGTTTCTCGATTGACGTTCCGAGCCCGAGTTGCCTTCGCGACATGCCGATCGCGCACGACGTCGCCCTGTCTTACCGCTTCAAGCGCGCGCATCTCGCCAAATGGCGAGAGATCGGACAAGCGGTCGGCAATTTGGTGATGACGTTCAAGAAGCCGCCAAAGCAGGAGACAGCCGGTCTCGACCAAAAACAGCACTAGACGCCAAGGTCCACGACAATCAGGTGCGGCTGGGCGGCGGTTCCGGCAGATCCATTTCCAGGATCGCCATGTTAAACGCGTAGGACACTTCGCCGTCTTCTTCGTCTTTGAAGATCACGCCGATAAACTCACCGGCGACCTGCACCTCCACGGAATCCGCCTGCTTCGGCCGCTCCACGATGGAGATCGTGTCCAGGCGGAACAGGTTGCGCAGATATTTCTCAAGGCGCCAGATTTCGCTACGGGTCAAGATTTGCTCCTTTTCCTGAGCTCATCGAAAGATGTTGTGCAGGCGGCTCAACTCGCACGCGCCCGGAGCCCGGTCAAGGCTTGACCCCGCCCGTGCCGGTCCTGCAATCAAACTCATGAGCAGCGAAGCGCCCCAAGGCTATTACGCGGCCAGCGCGCGGCCGGCGGTTTTCGGTGACCGTCTCCAGGGTGACACACACGCCGAAGTGTGCGTCATCGGCGCAGGCTATACAGGCCTCTCAGCCGCACTGCACCTCGCAAGGGGTGGCGCGAAGGTCACGCTCGTCGAGGCTCAAACAGTCGGGTTCGGAGCTTCGGGCCGCAATGGCGGACAAATTCACACCGGTCACCGAAAATATCAGGCGGAACTCGAGCAATGGCTGGGCGAGCAGCACGCACGAGACCTGTGGTCCCTGAGCCAGGATGCCTGCCGCCTCGTATTCGACCTTGCCGGTGACGACTGCGACTTGAAGCGCGGTCTTGTCATCGCCGCTCACAATGAACGAGCCGGACGGGAGTTGGCAGGCGACGCCGAACATCTTGCCGCGAAATACGACTACCGCGAATTGCAAATGCTTGGTCACGCGGAGACTGCGGCGGCTCTCGGCACCGAAATCTATCCGGCATCACGGCTCGACATGGGGGGCGGTCATCTGCACCCGCTCAAGTTTACACGCAAGCTTGCGGCCGCGGCAGTCAAGGCAGGCGTGACGATTCATGAAAATTCACCGGCCCTGCTGATCGATGGTCCTCACACCGTTATCTGTGCCGGCGGAAAAGTGGTCGCGCACCGTATTATTTTGGCGTGTGACGCATTCAGCGCGGCGGTAGCACCGCAGCTCGCGCCCTACATCGCGCATGTCGAAAGCTTCATCGTGGCGACGGCGCCTCTCGACGCAGAGATAGCGGCGCGCATCATCCCGAACGATGCGGCCGTCGCCGACACGCGTCACGTGCTGGACTACTACCGCAAGAGCGCAGACTGGCGATTGCTGTTCGCTGGTCGCGAGGCGTACTGGACGCCGCCGCGCGACATCGCTGCGTTGGTCCGTCCGCGCATGTTGAAGGTATTTCCCGCACTGAAAGACACGCCCATCGAATATGGCTGGAGCGGTACAGTCGGAATCACGCGGACGCGCATGCCGCATTTCGGCATGCTCGGACCGCGCATCTACTTCGCCCACGGCTATTCGGGCCATGGCGTTGCGCTGGCGACGTTGGGTGGAAAGGTGTTGGCGGAAGCGGTCCTTGGCAGGACAGAGCGTTTCGACGTGTTTGCGCGCGTGCCGGCACAAAAGTTTCCCGGCGGCGCGCTTCTGCGCAAACCGTTGGTCACGGCAGCGCTGCTGGCCCTGAAACTTAGGGATTCCCTTTAGCGCGGCTCAGATCTTGAAGTCGGAGTCGTCGTCGATGAGCTGGTTCATCTCCTGCGACGGGCGGTCCGCGCCCGCACAGTTGGTGAGATGGGCAGGCACGCCGACAGCGGTGCAGCCGGGCGGCACAGACTTCAGAACAACCGAACCGGCGCCAACGCGCGAATACTCGCCTATCTCGATGTTGCCCAGGATCTTCGCGCCGAGCGAAATCAGCACGCCGCGGCGAACCTTGGGATGACGGTCGCCCGTTTCCTTGCCGGTTCCACCGAGTGTGACGCCCTGCATGATGGAGACGTCGTCCTCCACCACAGCGGTCTCGCCGATCACCACGCCTGTGCCGTGGTCGATCATGATGCCCTTGCCCATGCGCGAGGCCGGATGGATGTCAACGGCAAAGAGCTCCGACACGCGGCTCTGGAAGAACCGCGCCATGGAGTGGCGATCATTGGTCCACAGCCAGTGCGCAACGCGGTGGCTCTCGAGCGAATGGAAGCCCTTGTAGAACAGGAAAGCATCCAGATGAGATTTGCAGGCGGGATCGCGCTCGAACACAGCCGAAAGGTCCGCGCGAACGGCTTCGCCGATGGACGGATCGGCCGCCATGGCTTCATCAAATATCTCTCGCACCATCATCGGGCTCAGATCGTCACCGCCGATCTTCTTGGCCAGATGATAGGAGAGCGCGTTTTCGAGTCGCTCATGCTTCAGCAGGGTAGTGTGGACAAAGCTCGCAAGCGCCGGCTCACGCTGGGCCAGCGCTTCGGCCTGCTCGCGCAGGGCGCTCCAGATCGGGTCGCAGGTAGCAACTTTTTCGCGTGTAACGGCCATGTTCGCTCCCAAGCGCTGCATTATAACAGCGGACGACTGATTATTACAAAACAACGCATCAGAAACGTGAACGGACCCCAAAAAGGGTCGCACCGACACGCCTCATTGCGTAGATAAGGTCTCAAATCGCACCCGCAACCCCCTCAGCCCCGCATAGGTACGTCATGGATTCCACAAGCCCTGCCCTAAACCGGCCCGCGCCGGACGCGCTGGACCTGCTTCTCTCGCGCCGCTCGGGGTCGGCGAAGGCCATGACCGGCCCGGGGCCATCCAGTGCCGAAATGGAAAAGATTTTGACGGCGGCCGCGCGCGTACCCGACCACGGCAAGCTTTTTCCCTGGCGCTTCATCCTGTTCGAAGGCGACGCCCGCCGAAGGATGGGCGAAGTTCTCGCCGGGTGCGTTACCGACGTCGAGCCGCAGGCTTCGCAGGAGCGGATCGAGATGGAGCGCGGTCGTTTCCTCCGGGCTCCAGTCGTTGTCGGTGTCGTCAGTCGTGTGCGCGAAGGAATTCCGATTCCGGAGTGGGAGCAACTCCTCTCGGCGGGCGCGGTCTGCCAGAACATGCTGATCGCCGCGCACGCCATGGGCTTCGTCGCGAACTGGATCACGGAGTGGCCCGCATACAATGCGCGCGTCAAAGAGCGGCTCGGCCTTCAGGCCGGCGAGCGCATTGCCGGGTTTGTCTATATCGGCCATCCTGTCCAACCTCTTGAAGAACGTGTGCGGCCGGACCTGTCGAAGATCGTGTCGCGCTTCTGAAATCTCGATCGGCCGGGGAACATGGGACGCAAGATACTTTTCATCACAACCGACCAGATGCGCTTCGATGCCATCGGCGTGAACGGCCAGAAGATCGCGCGCACCCCGGCGATCGATGCGCTTGCCCGCGACGGCATCAACTACACGCGCTGCCACGCGCAGAATGTCGTCTGCATGCCGGCCCGCTCGACCATCATCACCGGCCAATATGTCACGACGCACGGTGTTTGGATGAACGGCGTACCGCTTCCGGCCGATGCGCCGTCGGTTGCCCGTGTTCTCAAGGAAAAGAAAAACTATCGCACCGCGCTCATCGGCAAGGCGCATTTTGAGCCGATGCTCGATCTCGCCGGGAAATTCGAAGAGAGCAAGATGGGTCGCGCCGGCACCTTCGGCCCGCACCGCGGCTTCGATCACATGGAACTGGCGACGCACAGCGCACGCGGCCTGCTGCACTACCCGCAATGGCTGATGAAGAACCATCCGGAGGTCGCGCCGAACTTCTATCCGGTCCTCTCACCGAAACTGCAGCAGAACTCGTTCGGCGGCGGCGACACGAACGCGGTGCAAGTGAAGCACAACGCGACGCCGCGCAATCTCTATCACACCGACTGGGTCGCCGACCGGACGATCGCCTATCTGGACTCGCTCGACGCGAACGAAGACTGGTTCGTATGGATGAGTTTTCCCGATCCGCACCATCCCTGGGATCCGCCGCAGAGCGAGCTTGGCCGCGTGAACTGGCGCGACATTCCCGTTCCGGCGGGCTATCCGGGGAGCCCAGACAAAGTCGAAAAGATCCTCAAGGACAAGCCGCACCATTGGCACGACTGGTGGACCGGCAAACAATTCACCTGTTTCGAGGCGCCGCCGGAGTGGATCCCGCAGACGCTCAAGACGGACCAGTTGCGCGAGATAGACGCCCTTATCCACATAAAGAACGAACTGATCGACGAAGCGGTCGCAAAGGTGATGACGCAAATCGCGCAGCGCGGCTGGAACGACGACACGGACGTTTTCTTCACGACCGATCATGGCGAGTTTCAAGGCGACTTCGGTCTCCTGTTCAAGGGCCCGCACCATGTGGACAGCCTGATGCGTCTGCCGCTCATCTGGCGGCCGGCGCCGAGTGCAAAGGTCACGCCTGGGACCTTCAGCGAACCGGTCGGGCAAGTCGACTTCGCACCGACCTTCTGCGAGATCGCCGGCATCGAACCGGCTGAGTGGATGGAAGGCGCGGCCCTGCCCCGCGACGCCAGGGCGGCGGCAAAGCGCGAGACCGTGTTCACCGAATGGGACTCGCAGTTTGAAGACGTGTCGGTCTCGCTGCGCACGCTCTATCGCGACGGCTGGACGATCACCGCCTACAACAAGACGTCGCTCTACGAAGGCACCGAGGGCGAGCTCTACAACATGGCGGAAGATCCCCATCAGTGGCGCAATCTGTGGAGCGAACCCTCAGCGGCGGCAATGAAGCGCGATCTGCTCGACGACCTGCGCGCGCATACGCCAAGGGGCGATACGCGGCGTCTGGCCGTGGAAGCGCAGGTCTAGGGAATTCCGATGAGCTTGTGGGTCTGCAGGCTCAGCCTCCACTTCGGGTGTTCTCGGCAATAGCGAATGGCCGCTGCGGTGTTGGCGTCCTGCTGCGGACTGTCCATCGGCTGGAGAAAGAAGTTCGCGAATGCAAGTCCGGCAAAGCGCTCAGGCTCGGCGCCTGGCTGGGGATAAACGAGTTTCAATTCATTTCCCTGCTTGAGGACAAGCTCGGCGCCGGCTTTCGGACTGACGCAGATCCAGTCGAGCCCAGCCGGCGGTTCCTGGGTGCCGTTTGTTTCGACGCCAACTTCAAAACCCTTGGCGTGCAATGCCGAAATTGCTTCATCATCAAGCTGCAACAGCGGCTCGCCGCCTGTGCACACGACATACGGTCGTCCGCCGCCCGGCCACTTCTCCGCAACCGCGTCCGCGAGCTCGCCGGCAGTGGCGAATTTTCCGCCACCGGGACCGTCCGTTCCGACGAAATCGGTATCGCAGAACTGGCACACCGCGCTCTGACGGTCGCGCTCGAGGCCGCTCCAGAGGTTGCAGCCGGCAAATCGCAGGAAGACGGCGGCGCGGCCCGTTTGCGCACCTTCGCCTTGCAGCGTGTAATACATCTCTTTGACGGAATAGGTCATGCGCCGCGGTACTTCGCATAGCCCTTGGCGCGCAAGTCGCACGCGGGGCACGTGCCGCAACCCTGGCCCCACTCATGCGGCGTTGGATCGCCGGCATAGCAGGTGACGGTCTCGCGCACGATGACATCCACGAGCGCATTGCCGCCCAACTCTTCCGCGAGCTTCCACGTCGCAGCCTTGTCGAGCCACATCAGCGGCGTGTGGACCGCCGTTTCACGCGCGAGTCCAAGCGAGAGCGCCTTCGCCGTTGCCTGAATTGTTTCGTCGCGGCAGTCGGGATAGCCGGAAAAATCCGTCTCGCACATGCCGCCTACAAGATCGGAAATTCCACGCCGATAGCCGAGCGCTCCGGCGGCCATGAGGAATATCAGGTTGCGCGCCGGAACGAAGGTTGTAGGCAAGCCGTCCGCTCCCATTTCGATTTTCATGGTGTCCGTCAGTGCCGTCCCACCGATGGCCTTGAGCGTGTTGATCGGCAGGATATGGTCGGCGCCCAGCTTGGCGTCCCAGCCCGACATGCCGCGCATGGCCGCCAGCACGCGCGGCCGGGCTTGCAGCTCGACAATGTGCCGCTGGCCATAATCGAATCCGACCGTCTCCACGCGCGCAAAGCGCGCAAGCGCCCAGGCAAGGCAGGTGGTTGAATCCTGTCCGCCGGAAAAGAGTACAAGCGCCGTCTTGCCGTTCATGGGCGGTGTTTAGCGCCGTACGCGGCGCAATGCGAGCCTCAGCTTGCCAGGGCCGCGCGCGACTTCGTCCGCGATGCCGGAAGAACGATGGAGGCCGTCGTTCCTTCGCCGACAGCACTTTCGATCAAGAGCACGCCGCCGTGCAGCTCGACCAGCGACTTGGTGATCGAAAGGCCCAGCCCTGCTCCCTCGAAACGGCGCGCGAGCGATCGGTCGAGCTGACGGAACGGTTCAAGCGCGGCGGCAATGGTTTGCGGTTCCATGCCGATGCCCGTGTCCGTGACGATGAACGACATGCCACCCGAACGCTCCAGCCGGACCGACACGCCGACCGAGCCGCCAGGCGGAGTGAATTTGAGCGCATTGGTGATAAGGTTGGCGATGGCCTGACGCAGCCGCTTGGAGTCGACGTCGACCGGAGGAAAGATGTCCGGAATTTCGACGCTGACTTCGCGCTCATCCTTTGTGGCCCGCCTCGCGAGCGTAATCAACTCATCGATCAGGCTCTTGGCCGAGTAAATTCGCGTATCGAGCGTGACGGCACCGCCGCTCAATTGCGCAACGTCGAGCACATCACTCACGATCGTGAGCAAGCGTGTGCCGCTGGCATGGATATCATGGGCGTAGTCGCGATACTTCAAGGGCTCGATCGGACCAAGCATCTCTTCCTTGATGATCTCGGAGAAGCCGAGTACGGCATTTAAGGGCGTCTTGAGTTCGTAACTCATGGCGGCCAGAAACGCACTCTTCGCCCGGCTCGCTTCCTCGGCCTCGGCGAGCGCGGCGCGCATTTTTTGCTGTGCGCGGTGGCGTTCGCTGACGTCCTCGACAGTGCCTTCGTAACAGACGATCTTTCCGCTCCAGTCGCGCACCGCGCGTGCATTCTCCGAAATCCAGATTGTCCTGCCGTCTCGGCGGCGTATTTCGGATTCAAATGCCGTGACGCGATCATTGGCCTGCATGATGGCTTGAAACTCCGCCCTGCGCGCGGAGTCTATGTAGAGCTGATCCGCGATGTCCGTGAGCCCTGCGATCAGAGCTTCCGGACTGCCATATCCGTAGATCTTTGCCAGTGCCGGATTGGCATCGAGGTAGCGCCCGTCCGGAGACGTGCGGAACACGCCTTCGATCGCGTGCTCGAAGAACGCGCGATAGGTTGCTTCAGCCGTAAGCAGGCGATCGCTGCCGCGGTCGGCAAGCCGATTGAGCGCAAAAATCGTGGCTGCACCGACGGTCAGGACGACAAGACCTGCAATCGCTTCCGGTGCCGGAACTTGGTTCGCTGCGGCACTCAGTACGGCGCCGAAGAGCGCTGCACCGATGGCGATCGCCAATTCGGGACGGACCGCTCGTGACGCCGGCCCGCCTGCGACCGCATGTCCCCGCTCTTCCAACACCAACAATCCCCAGCCACGTTGCAACGCACAATCGCAGCCCTTTTTAACTGACAAAACCTCAACGAGGCGTTTATCCTTCAAGGACTTACTTGCCTTTGGCCTGGTCCTGCGCCAGCCTCGCAACAGCAATTTCAAGGGGATGGCACGCGTGACCGCGCTAGCCGTAAGTGGAACCGGCCTCTACACGCCGCCTCAGTCGATCTCAAACGATGAGCTCGTCACGGCGTTCAATGCCTATGTCCGCAAAACCAATGCGGCCAATGCTGACGCGATCGCAGCCGGCAAGGCGACGGCCCTGGTCGAATCCTCCTCTGAATTCATCGTCAAGGCGTCCGGGATCAAGTCGCGCTACGTCGTCGACAAGGCAGGCATCCTGGACCCCGACATCATGTGCCCGCGGCTTCCCGAACGGCCCAACGATCAGATCTCGATCCTCGCCGAGATGGCCGTGTTCGCGGCGCGCGACGCTCTCAAGGCCGCCGACAGGACGTCCTCCGACATTGACGGGGTTCTGGTCGGCGCGTCCAACATGCAGCGGGCCTACCCCGCGATGGCGGTTGAAGTGCAGGACGCTCTTGGCATCGAAGGCTTCGGCTTCGACATGAACGTCGCCTGTTCGTCGGCAACATTTGCGCTGCAGGCGGCCGCCGACATGGTCGCGGCCGGACATGCGCGCGCAATCCTTGTCTGCAATCCTGAGATTTGTTCGGGCCACCTCAATTTCCGTGACCGAGACAGCCACTTTATTTTCGGCGATGTCGCAACAGCCTTCATCGTCGAAAAGGTCGAGACTGCGGTCGGCCGCAATAGCTGGGAAATCATCGCAACGCGGCTGAAGACCAAGTTCTCGAACAACATCCGAAACAATTTCGGGTTCCTCAACCGCACGGCGCCGGAGACTGCAAATGCGCCGGACAAACTGTTCGTCCAGGAAGGTCGCAAGGTCTTCAAGGAAGTCGTTCCGATGGTGGCCGAACTCATCACAAGCCATCTTGCCGAGAACGGCATCGCGCCGGTGCAACTTAAGCGTATGTGGCTGCACCAGGCCAACCTCAGCATGAATGAACTGATCGCGCGCCGCGTGCTCGGCCGCGATCCGGTTGCGGGCGAGGCGCCGAACATTCTTGACGAATATGCGAATACGAGTTCCGCAGGCTCCGTGATCGCCTTTCACAAATACAGCAATGACCTGAAGGCAGGCGATATCGGATTGCTCTGCTCATTCGGCGCGGGCTATTCAGCCGGCAGCGTGATATTGAAAAAGCTGTTCAGCGCGTAAATTTCCGACTTCCGTTGTGTATATTTCAACAAAAGCGTTCGCATGGCCATTTTGCACGCGATCATACCTGCGTATGTCCTGTCGGGATTCTTCGTCGGATTCCTGGTGGGCATGACCGGCGTCGGCGGCGGATCGCTCATGACACCTCTGCTCATCATCATTTTCGGAATTTCGCCCGAAAAAGCCGTGGCGACGGATCTGATCTATGCCAGCGTCACCAAGACCGGCGGATCGATCATCCACGCCCTCAATCGGACGATTGACTGGCGGATCGTGTCGCGTCTGGCCAGCGGCAGCCTGCCAGCCTCGCTCATCACGCTGGTCGTGCTCCACATCCTTGGTTTGGACAGCACTGCCGCGAACGCCATCATCACCAAGGTTCTGGGCGTCGCCCTCATCTTGACCGCCATCGCGCTGATCTTCCGTTCATGGTTGATGGAGGCCTATGTGCGCCGCGTCGGCGACATCGGTGCGCAAAAGACCGCGCGCTATACGATTCTCACTGGCGTTGCGCTGGGAACGCTGGTGACGATCTCGTCGGTCGGCGCCGGAGCGCTCGGCGTCACGGCATTGATCTTGCTCTACCCGAAGTTGCCGATCGTGCGCATCGCCGCATCGGACATCGCCCACGCGGTGCCGCTCACGCTGCTTGCCGGCATCGGCCATCTCATGGGCGGAGCAATCAATGTCGGGATATTGCTCTCGCTGCTGGCAGGCTCGCTGCCAGGCATCATGATCGCCAGCGCCTTCGCGCCGCGCGTTCCCGATAGCGCATTGCGCCTGGTGCTTGCAGGAACGCTGTTGGTGGTTGCTCTTCGTCTGCTGTTCTAGTGCACGAGGAATAACGGCATCCCGGCATGGCTGACGACATGGCGGGTCACGCCTGAGAAGAACATCTCGCGAAGGCGGCTGTGGCCGTAGCCGCCGGCTACCAGCAATCCGGCACCGCTCTTGATTGCTTCCTCCAGCAGAACGTCGCCGACCACACGCGTGCCGGCATCGACCTTGCGCTCGCTGGCTGTGACGCCTTGCAGCTGCAGGTAAGTCTTCAGTTCGCTGCTGTCGATCGGCTCATCCTGGTTGCGCGAGACCGAGAGGATTTCTACGCTCTCGGCGCATTTCAAAAACGGCAGGGCCGCGGTCACGGCATGCGCCGACGCGACGCTTTCGTTCCACGCGAGCGCGATCTTCTTGCAGAAGGAAGGCTGAGCGGGGTTTGCGCTGAGCAGGACCGGACGCCCGGTCTCGAGCAGCGTTGCCTCGAACGCCTCTGTCAGCCCGGGCCGATCGCCTTCCTTCAAGGGTCCGAACACCACTAAGTCGGACAGACGCGCGGCCAACGTCACCTGGTCCGCGAAATTGCCCAGAACCTCACGGAACGATGCCGAAAGAGACCCGCTTGGCGCCGGCGCGGCAATGATCTCGGCCCCCACAGTGTTGGCGGCCGCCTCCAGCGACGCACGCGCCAGCTTGATCGCCGCATCAGCCGCTGCCTTGGCGGCTTCCGCAATCTCCTGTACCACCTGCGCCGATACACCGTCCCCGAAGAACGGCACCGCCTCTGTCGCATCAGGGCGCACGAACAACGCCACAACATGCGCGTGAAATGGCTTGGCGGCCGCGAAAGCGCTGGCAAGCACGACCGCATCGCGTGGTCCGCCGGTCAGGGGCGCAAGTATCTTGACGATGGCCATGGCGCGTCTCCGCTGTTGTGCAGCCCGAAGCGTTCCTAGAAGCGTCCCCAACCGTCAAGTGACACTTCCGATTTGAGTTTTCGGTTCGCACCTGGTCGCAATCCGCGGTAAATGAGCGCCCCCTCGATCCGGAAGTCACATGGCCAGAGAAACACCTCGCGCCTGGCAGCGCATGCTTAGCGGCCGCAGGCTCGATCTGCTCGACCCATCGCCCCTGGATGTCGAGATCGAGGACATTGCCCATGGCCTCGCCAGGGTGGCCCGCTGGAACGGGCAGACCAAAGGCGAGCACGCCTTCTCGGTTGCCCAGCATTGCGTCCTGGTGGAGCGGCTCACGGCAGAACTCAACCCAAGGCTCACCCGGGAGGCGCGGCTGATGGCGCTCCTGCACGATGCGCCCGAATATGTGATTGGTGACCTCATTAGCCCATTCAAAGTCGCAATTGGTATTAATTACAAAGCATTGGAACTGAAACTTCAGAGTGCAATTCATGTCCGCTTCGGACTGCCACCGAAAACGCCGCCGACGCTTGGTGTCCTCTTCAAGAAGGCCGATCTGATCTCGGCCTACTTCGAGGCGACCCAACTGGCCGGGTTTGAAGTCGAGGTTGCCAGGCGCTTTTTTGTCGTCCCGCCCAGGACGATGAAAACGCCGAGGCTTGTGCCGCTGGCGACGGCCGAAGCCCAGGCCCAGTTCCTTGATCGGTTCCGCCGGCTGTCAACATAGCCTTCCTCCTGTCGCGTTCCTCGGCTAGCTAAGGAGAGCCATGCCCAGGATCCTCGTCACGCCACTTTCCGCCGTTCCGGATGTCATCCGGAATCAGAGGCCGTCGCATCTTGTGACGCTGCTGTCGCCCGAACACATGATCGAAACACCGGAAGGGTTCGCGGCCGAACGACACCTTCGGCTGGGCATAAACGACGTGGTCGATGTCCATGCCGGCGAAAGCCCGCCTGCGAAAGAACACGTCGAGCAGCTTTTGCTTTTTTCGCGCACCTGGGATGCCGAAGACCCGATCCTTGTCCATTGCTGGGCAGGCGTCAGCCGGTCGATGGCGGCGACTTACACGATTTTGTGCGACCGCCTCGGACCAGGCAGCGAGGTTTATGCAGCCAAGGCCATCCGCGACCGTGCCCCGCACGCCTATCCGAACTCCCTGCTCGTGCAATATGCCGACGAACTGCTGGGCCGTCAGGGGCGGATGGTCGAGGCGATCAAGAACATCGGTCCGGGCATCATCGTCGCCGAGGGCACAATCGTCGAATTTCCATTGAAGGGCTTGTGACGATGGCAGCCGAGCATGTCGTCAGCATTGGCCTGTCGGCGGCGATCGTTTCGGTGGCTGACGAGCGGCCGAGCGTTCTCGTCGTGCATCATGCAGGCAGCGAAGACGCCCTGCCCTTTGGACCGTTTGATCCTCTCAATCATCGAACGCTGGACAGCGGACTGCGCAAATGGGTCGGCGAACAGACCTACCTTGAACTCGGCTATGCCGAGCAGCTCTACACATTTGGAGATCGCGGCCGTCATCTTCCGACGCCCGATGAAGGCGCGCGGGTCGTTTCGGTCGGATATCTCGCGCTGACGCGGCAGGCGAAGGAACTCAAGGCGCCGGACACGCGCTGGAGTGACTGGTACCGGTATTTCCCGTGGGAGGATTGGCGCGACGCCAAGCCTGCGATCATCGAGCAGTTGATCGTTCCGACGCTGAAGCTGTTCGTGAAAGCGGCGCCGGACGGCGACACGGCGGAGTTGCGGCGCGACCGGATGCGGCTTTGCTTCGGCACGGACGGTTTGCCGTGGGACGAAGAGAAGGTTCTTGAGCGCTACGAGCTGCTCTATGAAGCGGGCTTGGTGCAGGAAGCGGCACGCGACGGGCGCAAGACGTCGAGCAACAATGCTCTGGGCGTCAGCATGACGTTCGACCATCGCCGCATTCTGGCGACCGCTATCGCGCGCCTGCGCGGCAAGATGAAATATCGGCCTGTAGTGTTCGAGTTGATGCCGCCATCCTTCACATTGCTGGAATTGCAGCGCACGGTCGAAGCGATATCCGGCATTCGCCTGCACAAGCAGAATTTCCGCCGCCTGATGGAAGATCAGGGCCTTGTGGAGCGCACGGGAAAGTTCGCGACCCAGGCACGCGGACGGCCCGCCGAGCTTTTCCGTTTCCGCAGAGAAGTGCTGCGCGAACGTCCGGCACCGGGTGTGCGGCTGGGCGCGCGCAAGACCGCCTAGCTATGTCTTTCGCGCTGACCATGCAGCGCGTGCCTCGCTGAGGCTTTGCGCATTCGCCCCACCGCGAAAATCCGGATCGCGCGACTGCGCCGGATCATCCTCCCAGTTGCACTGCGAGCAGATTTCATAGGTGTTGCGTTCGGAAAGCGTCCGGGCACCGCAACAGGGACATGCGAACAGCTTCGACATTACTGCCGCTCCCAGTAGCTCATCCCGTTGTTCGGTTTGAAGAAGGTACGCGGCGCACCGTTCGACGCCCGAACGGCGAAAATTCCGCTTGCCGGATCGAAGTACAACGTGTCGCCATTGTCGCGGTGCTTGACGAGTGTTCCCGCCGGGGGACGCAGCAAGAAGGCATGGACGCCTGCGACGTAGGCCTGCTCGCTCCCATACTCCGGAAACTCGCTGCCATGCTTCTCCCAATGTCTCTCAGCGTTGGCTTCTCCACCAGTCCACACCGGCGCCGTCCAGGCCGAAGGGGCTGTAGGACCGATTGTGGGCAGCCCTGAGGTGCCCCCTGGATGGGTGTTGGCGAACAGGATGGCCAGCAGAGCAGCCGCCACAAAGGCCAAAATTCCATGTATTGGGCGCATTTTCCCTCCGAAAGCCGCGCTTTTCTGTCGCTTGACAGATTTATGCTCAGATGTAGCATAACAATCCAATGACATCCGGCCCTTGAAGGCCGGTCTTTTTGCCCTAGATATATACTCAAGTTGAGCATTAATCTGAGGCAACTCGGGAGCGACGGGAATGGGATTGGAACTCCGCTATACGCCGGAAATCGCGCGGGAGACCAGCGCGCTTTACCAGAAGATCTCTCACGTCGTGCCGGAAATCGAGTGGCCGACCTTTGCGCCGACGATCCACGCGATCAACAGGCTGAAGCGCGAAAAGAACGCGGTCATTCTCGGGCATAACTACATGACGCCGGAGATTTTCCACTGCGTCTCCGATTTCGCCGGCGACAGCCTGGCGCTCGCGCGTGAAGCGGCGCGCACCGATGCCAAGATCATCGTTCAGGCCGGAGTGCACTTCATGGCCGAGACCTCGAAGATCCTCTGCCCAGAGAAAACCGTTCTCATCCCGGATCCGAAAGCCGGTTGCTCGCTCGCCGCATCCATCACCGGCGCAGACGTGCGACTGTTGAAGCAGAAATATCCCGCCCTGCCGATCGTCACATATGTGAACACCTCCGCCGAAGTGAAAGCGGAAAGCGACGTCTGCTGCACGTCCGGCAATGCCGTCACGGTGGTCGAAGAGATCGCGCGCGAATATGGCGTCGATACCGTGATCATGATTCCGGATAAGTACCTGGCGCAGAACGTTGCCAAGCTTACGGGCGTCAAAGTCATCACCTGGGAAGGCGCCTGCGAAGTGCATGAGCGCTTCACGGCGGCGGAAATCCGCGACTATCGCACGGCGAACCCGGGCATCGTGGTGCTCTCGCATCCGGAATGCCCGCCTGAAGTAGTTGCCGAATTTGACTTTTCAGGTTCGACCGCGGCCATGATCAACTATGTCGGCCAGCATCATCCGGCCCGCGTCGTGATGGTCACCGAATGCTCGATGAGCGACAACGTCGCGGCCCAATATCCGGACGTCGAGTTCGTGCGACCGTGCAACCTTTGCCCGCACATGAAACGCATCACGCTCGACAAGATTTTGCATTCGCTTGAGACGATGACGACCGAAGTCCTCGTCGACCCAGCGGTTTCAGCCAGCGCGAAGAAAGCCATCGACCGCATGCTTGCGGTGAAGATGCCAGCCAAGGCCTGAGCCATGTCCCGCCACATCGACAGCATCATTGAATGCAAGGGTGCGCTCATCCTCGGCGCAGGCGTCGCGGGACTGTTCACGGCGTTGAAACTCGCGCCGTTCCCTTCGCTGGTGCTGGCCGGCACGCGGCCCGGAATGTCCGGTTCGAGCTTCTGGGCGCAGGGCGGCATCGCCGCTTCCGTCGGCGCCGAGGATAGCTGGCAGAGCCATTTCAAGGACACGCTTGGCGCCGGCGCGGGACTTTGCGATCCCGACGTCGTGGCCATGGTGGCGCGTGAAGCCGAAGCCCGCATTGACGATCTCATCCAGCTTGGCACGCCGTTCGACCGCAAGGCCGATGGAACGCTGGCGCTCGGCCGCGAAGCCGCGCACAGCCACAACCGCATCGTGCACATCAAAGGCGACCGCGCCGGAGCCGAGATTTCGCGCACGCTCGCCGAGCGCGCCCTCGCCTCCCCGTCAATCTCCTTGCTCGAAGGCTTCCATGCGATTGAGCTGGCCATGGAAGATGGCCGCGTCACGGGTCTTTTCGCACGCCATGGCATCGGCACGCATACGCGCCTGATCTTGTTCCGCGCACCGGCCATCGTGTTTGCGACCGGCGGTCTCGGCGCGCTCTATGCCGTCACAACCAATCCGCTCGAAGCCCGCGGCGAAGGACTCGGCATGGCGGCGCGCGCCGGCGCGATCATCGCCGATCCCGAATTCGTTCAGTTCCATCCGACCGCGATCAATATCGGTCGCGATCCTGCGCCGCTTGCCACTGAGGCTCTGCGCGGAGAAGGTGCGATCCTGATTGACGAAAACGGTCGCCGCTTCATGCCGGGCGTGCACCCAGACGCCGAGCTTGCACCGCGAGACATCGTCGCCCGCGCCATCCATCGCGAGATCGCCGCAGGCCACAGGGCGTTCCTCGATTGCACGAAAGCCATCGGGTCATCCTTCGAGCAGCGTTTCCCGACCGTCTACGCCACGTGCAAGGATGCGGGCATCGACCCGGCGATGCAGCCGATCCCGGTCGCGCCGGCTGCCCACTACCACATGGGCGGTATCGCCAGCGATGAACATGGCCGCTCCTCACTCCCCGGTCTGTGGACGGCCGGCGAATGCGCTTCGACCGGTCTGCACGGCGCCAACCGTCTTGCCTCCAACTCGCTGCTTGAAGCACTCGTGTTCGGCGCCCGCGCGGCGCAGGACATCGCCGCGCGCGTGACAACGCAGGCCGGGCGCGGCACGCCGCCTGCTCCCGAACGCTTTGCCTCGCCAGCGCCGCCGCACGTCCTGCGCGATGCGATGACGCGTCTTGTGGGCCTGGAACGCGACGAGGCGGGACTGGCGGAAGCGTTGACTGTCATCCACCAGGTGGAGCGCGCCGGTGGCGCCGAGCCAGCGCTCTTGAACATGACGGCGGCCGCGAAGCTGGTGACGGCCGGTGCGCTGTCGCGGCATGAAAGCCGCGGTGGCCACTACCGCACCGACTATCCCAGGACGGATCCGGCCGGCCAGCGCACGTTCATGACGCTTGCCGACGCCGAAGAAATTGCGACCGCCAGCCGCTGTGAAGCAGCACCACTCGCCGCACGTAACGCATGAATACCGCCCTGCCCTTCACGCGTCCGCCGCACGCCCTTCTGATTGAGCCCATCGTCCGCCACGCATTGGAAGAGGATCTTGGCCGGGCGGGCGACATTACCAGTGAACTCACGATCGCCGACGGACTCTGCGCAGCAGAATGAAACTGGTGGCGCGCAGGGGAGGTACGATTGCCGGACTGATCGCCGCCGAATGTGCCTTTCGCCTGATCGATCCGTCATTGAAATTCGAGACGCAGGTTCCGGACGGCACAACAGTCCAATCAGGCTCTGTTCTGGCTGCGATCGACGGCCTCGTCGCGTGCAATACTGACGGGCGAGCGCGTGGCATTGAATTTCACCGGTCATCTGTCAGGTGTCGCGACTGCCACGCGCGCGCTGGTCGATGCAGTGGCCGGAACCAAAGCGCGCATCGTCTGCACGCGCAAGACGACGCCTGGGCTGCGCGTGCTCGAGAAATATGCTGTGCGCTGCGGCGGCGGTTTCAACCATCGTTTCGGCCTCGATGATGCAGTTCTGATCAAGGATAATCACCTTGTCGCGGCAGGCGGTATCAAACCGGCCATCGAACGCGTCCGCGCAGGGCTTGGGCACATGGCCAAGATCGAGCTGGAAGTCGACTCCCTCGCCCAGCTCGAAGAAGCACTCGGCCTCGGCGTCGACACGATCCTGCTCGACAATATGAAAGCCGAAGACATGAAGCGCGCCGTCGCTCTAGCTCATGGCCGCGCCACTCTTGAAGCCTCCGGCAACGTTACGCTGTCCACGGTCCGAGCCGTGGCGGAAACAGGTGTCGACTACATTTCTTCCGGCGCCATCACGCATTCCGCGCCCAACCTGGACGTTGCGCTCGACTTTTGAGCCTGCCCTCCTAAAGTGCCGCCCGGACAAAACGGGAGTGGTTCATGGATCTTCAGCTCAAGGGAAAGAATGCCGTCATTCTCGGCGGAACGCGCGGCATTGGCCGCGCCATTGCGGACACGTTGGCGGCCGAAGGTGCCAACGTCGCGATCTGCGCCCGCAATCCGGATCAGGTGAAGGATGCGGTCGCGGCTCTGAAAGACAAGGGGATCAAGGCTACGGGCGCGCCGGTGGACATTATGGACGGCCCAGCGCTGAAAAACTGGGTCGAGAAGGCCGGCAACGAGCTGGGCAGCATCGACATTCTGGTCTCCAACGCCGGCGCCATGGCGCAGGGCGGCGATCCGGCATCGTGGGAGCAGAATTTCAAGCTCGACGTGCTCGGCATGGTCAATGCGTTCGACGCCGCCAAGCCGTTCCTGCTGAAGGCGGCCGAAAAGAACGGCGACGCGTCGTTCGTCATCATCTCGTCGGTTTCGGCGGCGGAAACGGACAATGCGAGTTCGTATGGACCGATCAAGGCGGCGCTGATCCACTTTGCGAAGGGTCTCGCGCGCCAGCACGCACCCAAGCATGTGCGCACGAATGTCGTGTCGCCGGGAACGGTCTACTTTGAAGGCGGCGTGTGGAACATGATCGAGAAGAACATGCCTGCGGTCTACAAAGGAGCGATGGAGCGAAATCCAATGGGCCGCATGGCGACGCCGCAGGACATCGCGAACGCAGCCGTGTTCCTGGCGAGCCCCGCATCGTCGTTCACGTCAGGCATCAACATGCTGGTGGATGGCGCGATCAGCCGGCGCGTGAATTTCTGAGACGGTCAACCCTCCCCCAAAAGAGAGGGTTGAGCTGTTCTTACGCGCCGCTGAGGCGCGCGTGGTTGCGGCGGTAGAAGATGTGATTGCCGATCTGGACGGTCTTCACATAAGACCCTCCCCAGCCAGGCTCGACCGAGGAGGCGTGGAAGTTCACCGCGCCGCCGGTCACGTCGTTCAACTTCTCTTCGCCGGCCATGATCCGGGCCGCGAGGGCCTGCGCTTCGCTCCAGGGCTCCGGCTCGTGACTGGCATCGCGCGACCCGTCGCAGGCGAAGGAGAACTGGCAGGTGCCCGTCGCGACGCCTTCATAGACCACGGCGCAGATGGAATGGCCGTAATTACCCGTATTCATGCGGTGGAAAATGACTTCGGCGACGGCCTTCTGGCCTTCCTCGCCCTCGCCGCGCGCCTCGTAATACATCACCTCGGAGAGGCACTTATGCTCCTGCAGCAGGCGCGCAAGCACGACGTTCGTGGCGGCGCCGCGCATCGTGATCGGGGCCGGAATGGCCGGAGCCTGCACCACCTTGACGACGGGTTTCGCAACAGTGATCACCCGAACTTGTTCCGTGTGCGGACGAGTGGTCAGCGACGAACCGACGGCTGCGCTCGCAGTCGCCAGAACGATCGCCATCGCAGCGACCAGCACGCGATCAGATCGCGAAATTGCATCTTTTGTTTTTGTGATCATCGGCATTTTGACTCTTTCGGATTTCGACAAATTTCTCTGCACGCAAAATCTGTTCCGAACGGTCCTCGCCTTCCTTGGTTCAAGGTGGCGGCTTGTGCCCTCGAAAATCCGAATCGTCAAATAAAATTTTTCATATTCGTGACACGGTGTCATTTGACGCGGGAAAACGTAGGGATTCCCTGCGTCGTCCGTACACGGATTAATCAACATCCTTAACGTTTGTGAGCGCCGCCTGTGCTGCGGCCAACCGCGCAACGGGCACGCGGAATGGTGAACACGAGACATAATCGAGTCCCGAGTCGTGACAGAAGCGGATCGAATCCGGATCGCCACCATGCTCGCCGCAGATTCCGAGTTTCAAATCGCGACGCACGCGGCGCCCTCTTTCGGCCGCAATCTTCACCAACTCGCCGACGCCGTCGATGTCGATCGTGACGAACGGATCGCGCGTGATGACGCCCTTGTTGAGATAGTCGGTCAGGAACATACCCGCGTCGTCGCGGCTGATGCCGATGGTGGTTTGCGTCAGATCGTTGGTTCCGAACGAGAAGAATTCGGCGGTCTTAGCGATCTCGCCTGCCTGCAGCGCGGCGCGGGGCAATTCGATCATCGTTCCGACCATATAAACTGGGCACTTTCCGCGTTCGGCTTTCACCGCCTTCGCAACCGCATCGATGCGGTCCTTCATGCGATCCAGTTCCTGTTTCCAGGCAACAAGCGGGATCATGATTTCCAGTTGCACGGGCTTGCCGCCGGATGCTTCGACGTTCAGCGCGGCTTCGAGAATGGCGCGCGCCTGCATTTCATAAATCTCGGGATAGGTGATGCCGAGACGCACGCCGCGGTGACCGAGCATCGGATTGGATTCGTGCAATGCGATGGCGCGCGCGCGAAGCTTCGCCGGATCGCCGCCGGCGGCGCGTGCGACTTCGGCGATTTCCTCATCCTTGTGCGGCAGGAACTCGTGCAGCGGCGGATCGAGGAGACGGATCGTGACGGGAAGTCCCTCCATCGCCTTGAAGATTCCCTCGAAGTCGTGACGCTGCATCGGAAGCAGTTTTGCGAGCGCCGCTTTTCTCTCGCTCTCCGCATCCGCCAAAATCATCTGGCGCACCGCGATGATGCGATCCGCGTCGAAGAACATGTGCTCGGTGCGGCAAAGACCAATTCCCTCCGCGCCGAACTTGCGCGCCGTCGCCGCGTCTTCCGGCGTGTCGGCATTGGTGCGCACTTTCAGCTTCCGGATGGAATCCGCCCAACCCATCAGCACTCCGAAATCGCCGGTGAGCTCCGGCTGGCGCAATCCGACGCGGCCCTTGTAGACGCAGCCGGTGGCGCCATCGATCGTTATGATGTCACCGCGCTTGAGTGTGTGCTTGCCGGACGTCATCGTGCCGTTCGGCACGTCGATCTTGATCATGCCGGCGCCCGAGACGCAGGGCCGGCCCATGCCGCGCGCGACGACGGCCGCATGGCTGGTCATGCCGCCCCTGGCGGTCAGGATGCCCCTGGCCGCATGCATTCCGTGGATGTCTTCTGGGCTGGTTTCGGTGCGCACGAGAATGACGTCCCGGTGGTCGGCGGCGATTTTTTCGGCCTCCTCGGCGGTAAAGGCGATTTCGCCGGTGGCCGCGCCTGGCGAGGCGGCAAGGCCGATGGCGATCTGCTCCCTCTCTGCGTTCGGATCGAGGGTGGGGTGCAGAAGCTGGTCAAGTGCTGACGGGTCCACCCGCCCGATAGCGATGTGCTTGTCGATCAGGCCCTCTTTTTCCATGTCGACGGCGATCTTGAGCGCGGCCTCCGCCGTCCGCTTGCCGTTGCGGGTCTGCAGCATGAAGAGCTTGCCTTCCTGCACCGTGAACTCGAGGTCCTGCATGTCGCGATAGTGTTCCTCGAGCCGGGCGCAGATCGCGCTGAGCTCAGAGAATGTCTTGGGTAGCGCCTCTTCCATCGACGGCCGTTTCCCGCCCTGACGGTCGCGCACGATGCGCGTGATGGGCTGCGGCGTGCGGATGCCGGCGACGACATCCTCGCCCTGCGCGTTGATCAGGAACTCGCCATAAAGGAGCTTCTCGCCGGTTGACGGATCGCGCGTGAAGGCGACGCCCGTCGCGCTTGTCTCGCCGCGATTGCCGAAGACCATCGCCTGAACCGTGACCGCAGTACCCCACTCCTCGGGGATATTGTGAAGCCGGCGATAGGTGTTGGCGCGCGGGCTGTGCCAGGAGCCGAACACGGCACCGATTGCACCCCAGAGCTGTTCATGCACGTCTTCGGGAAACGGCCGGCCGAGTTCCTTGTGGACGCGTTCCTTGAAGAGGCCGGCGATCTTCTTCAGATCCTCGGCGTTGAGTTCGGTGTCGAGATCGACGCCCTTGGCCTCCTTCTCGCTGTCGAGGATTTCCTCGAACAGCGAATGTTCAACGCCCAGAACGACATCGGAATACATCTGTATGAAGCGGCGATAGGAGTCATAGGCAAACCGGGCGTCGGTGAGCTTGGCCAGGCCCTCGGTCGTCGTCGCGTTGAGGCCAAGGTTCAGGACGGTGTCCATCATTCCGGGCATCGAAACGCGTGCGCCGGAGCGAACCGACACCAATAGCGGCCGCGCCGGATCGCCGAGACGTCCGTTGGCGAGCGCGCCGATTTTCTCCAGCGCTGTCTCGACCGCCTGTTTCAGATTGGCCGGATAGGTTTGGCCGTGCGCGTAGTAATATGTGCAGACCTCAGTCGTGATCGAGAAACCCGGCGGCACCGGCAGACCCAGATTGCTCATCTCGGCCAGGTTCGCCCCCTTGCCGCCCAGCAGGTTCTTCATGCCAGCTTCGCCGTCGGCCTTGCCGTCGCCGAATGAGTAAACCCACTTTGTCATGACGCTGATCCGATCAATGCTGCACTGCCCCTAATATGCATGTTGGGACTAGCGCGGGCCACCCGGAAGTCGGCTAACGTGGTCGCACCGCTTCGCCATAGGAGTCGCCGTGTCCCACAGCCCCATTTTCCTGCCCATGGGCGTGCTTGCCTTCTGGACCTTCGCCGTACTGCTCTTGATTCCATTCCAGCGCTTCCGCGCGGCCTTTGCGGGGCGCGTCACGGCGACCGACTTCAAGTTCGGCGAGTCCGGCAATGTTCCGGGCGATGTTTCGATCCCGAACCGCGCGATGATGAACCTGCTGGAACTTCCGGTGTTGTTCTACGTCGTCTGTCTAATGTTCTACGTCTCGAACGGTGTGGACGCGACGGTCATGGAGCTTGCCTGGGTCTATGTCGCCTTCCGGCTGGCGCAGACTCTGATTCACCTCACCTACAATAACGTCTTTCACCGCCTGACGGTGTTCGGCATCGGCAACTTCGTTCTGGTCAGCCTGTGGGGGCTGTTCTTCCTGCGCTAGCCTTCGATTTTCGAGAAATCCGCAACCGTGTGCAGCGTCTCGCGCAGTCGCGCGAGAAGCTGAAGCCGATTGGTGCGCAGCGCTGGTTCCGGCGCGTTCACAGTAACCTTGTCGAAAAAGGCGTCGACGGGACCGCGCAGCTTGGCCATCGCGGTCATCGCCTCGGCAAAGCGTTCGCGTTGCAATTCGGCGGCGATCAGTTCGCGGCCTGCCGCCATGTCCATGAACAGGGTCTTTTCTTCAGGCAGTGACAAAAGCGCGGGATCGGGCTCGCCGTCATAGGCGCGGCCGTCTTTCTTTTCCTCGATGCGTAGGATGTTGGCAGCGCGCTTGTAGCCGGCGAGAAGGTTCGTGCCGTCCTCGGTCTTGAGAAACTGCTGCAATGCCGTCACGCGCGTGACAAGACGCACGAGATCATCCTCGCCGCCAAGCGAGAACACCGCATCTATCAGGTCATGGCGGACGCCCTGCTCGCGCAATGCCACCTTCAGACGATCCGCGAAAAACTCCATGACTTCGGCAGCGGTCAGATTGCCGCCGGCAGAGGCTGTGCGCGTATTCGCCGTGCGCAGAAGATCGTCGGCGATGCCCTTGACCAGAATCTTGTTCGACAACGCGCTGTCCAGCCGGTCGACAAAGCGTTTCTCGCGCTGACCGTCGCCAAGTTCGAGCACGGCGAAGATCGGCAACAGCAAGTTCAGCCGGATCCTGTTTTCCAACAGGATCCGGATGACGCCGAGCGCTGCACGGCGCAAGGCGAACGGATCCTTGGACCCCGTCGGCTTCTCGCCCGCATGCCAGAGCGTCACGAGACTGTCGAGCTTGTCGGCCAACGCGACGATCATGGATACGGGAGCCGACGGAACCTGATCGCCAGGTCCGAGAGGACGGTAGTGATCGCGAATGGCGTCAGCAACTTCCGGGCTTTCGGCGTCGTGCAAGGCATAATACCGGCCCATGATGCCCTGGAGTTCCGGGAACTCGCCCACCACGCCGCTCGTCAGATCAGCCTTTGCGAGAAGCCCTGCGCGCTTGGCCATTTCGATGTCGCTCTTCAGCACATCGGCGATAACCATCGCGACGAGCGCGACGCGATGCGCGCGCTCCAGCATGATCCCTGCCTTGGCGTGGAAGACGATGTCGGCGAGGGCGGGCACGCGATGGGCCAGCGGCGTCTTGCGATCCTGATCCCAGAAGAAGTTGGCATCAGAGAGCCGCGCACGCAGAACGCGCTCGTTGCCGCCGACGATGGTCTTGCCGCCATCCTGCGTGACCATGTTCGACACGACTGCGAAACGGCCGGCAAGCGCAGCCGTCTTGGGATCGCGCAGCGCGAAGTATTTCTGATGCGTGCGCATGGAGGTTTGCAGAATCTCCGCCGGCACGTCCATGAACTGGTCTTCTATCCTGCCGATCAGCACGACCGGCCACTCGGCAAGCCCTGCCACCTCGTCGAGCAATCCCGCATCCTCGATCAGCTCAAGTCCAAGCGCGAAGGCCTTGTTCCTCACCTCATGCAGGATGATTTCCTTGCGTTCTTCGGCGTCGACGATGACATAGGCATCGCGCAGCTTCTTCACATAGTCGTCAAAACGGCGGACTTCGATCGCGCCTTTCGAGAGAAAGCGGTGGCCGAGCGTGGTGCGCCCGCTGGCCACACCGGCGAACGTGAACGGCACGACGTCTCCGTCGAGCGTGCAGAGGATCGAATGCAGCGGCCTCACCCAGCGGACCGGCGCGTTCGTCGCCTGCGGCCAGCGCATCGATTTCGGCCAGGGCAGCTTGGCGAAACAGTCGGGCAGGATTTCGGCCAAAACATCCGCTGTTGCACGTCCCTTGCGGTGGACGACCGCGACGTAGAATTCGCCCTTTCCGTCATCGCGCTTCTCGCATTGTTCCAGCGTCACGCCCGCAGAGCGGAGAAAGCCGTCAATCGCCTTGACCGGTGCGTTCGATGCGCGGACCTTTTTTTTCCTCGCTCACATCGGGCTGTTTCGACGGGAGCCCTATGAGCGCAAGCATGAGACGCCGCGGACCTGCGAACGTCGTTGCGCCCTCGAACATCAGGCCCCGATCCGACAAGGCGCCTACGACGAGGCGTTCGAGTTCCTTTGCCGCCTGCGCCTGCATGCGCGCGGGGATTTCTTCCGAAAACAGCTCGAGCAGCAGATCAGCCATCAGCCGAACCTCGGCTTGTAGTCGCCCATGGGCGTTGCGAGCCAGGCTTCGCAGCACGCCTTCGCGAGCGCCCGCACGCGGCCGATATAGGCGGCGCGCTCCGTCACGCTGATCACGCCGCGGGCGTCGAGCAGATTGAACGCATGGCTCGCCTTGATGCACTGGTCATAGGCGGGAAGCGCGAGCTTCTTGTTGCCGCTGATGAGTTCCTGACACTGTTTCTCGGCATCCTTGAAATGCCGGAAGAGAATGTCAGTGTCGGCCATCTCGAAGTTGTAGGCTGAGAATTCCTGTTCGGCCTGGTGGAACACCTCGCCGTAGCGGAACTGTTCGTTGAACGCGAGATCGTAGACGAACTCGACGTTCTGCACATACATCGCGAGCCGCTCGAGACCATATGTGATCTCCGCACTGACCGGATCGCAGTCAATGCCGCCGACCTGCTGGAAATAGGTGAATTGGGATATCTCCATCCCGTCGCACCATACTTCCCAGCCCAGTCCCCAGGCGCCGAGCGTCGGGCTCTCCCAATCGTCCTCGACAAAGCGGATGTCGTGCAGCGCCGGGTCCAGGCCGATCGCGCGCACGCTCTCCAGATACAGTTCCTGGATGTCGGCGGGCGCCGGCTTCATGATCACCTGGAACTGGTAGTAGTGCTGCAGGCGGTTCGGGTTTTCGCCATAGCGCCCGTCCTTGGGCCGCCGGCTCGGCTGAACGTAGGCCGCACGCCAGGGCCTCGGGCCGAGCGCGCGCAGGGTTGTCGCGGGATGGAACGTGCCCGCCCCCATCTGGTCGTCATAAGGCTGGAGGATCAGGCATCCCTTGGACGCCCAGAAGTTCTGCAGCGTCAGGATCAGGTCCTGAAATGTCTTCGCCTTGGCCACGATTCGCACACCTGAAAAACAGGGCCGGAACCTATAGGCCGTCACCGAATAGAACAAGAAGCGCGGCGCGGACACCGATGCCGGGCCGCCGCAGCCCGCGAGATTACGATCCTGGGCAAGCAGAGGTATAAGGCTGTCGCATCACGTCGGAGCCAAGCTGATGGACGGAACAATCGAAGGCGGATGCCGCTGCGGCCGGGTTCGTTATCGCATCACGGCAGACAAACTTCCGAACGTATACGCTTGTCACTGCATGGACTGTCAGACCTGGTCAGGCAGCGCCTTCAGTCTGCAGTTCTTTCAACCTGAAAGTCAGTTCGAAGTAACCGGCGAACCTGCGCTTTACGAACTCGCGTCCCGAACTAGCGGCCGCACATCGTATCAGTACGCCTGTCCGGTTTGCTTCACGCGCGTCTACAACAGGAACAGCTCGCGTCCTGGGTTCGTGACCATGCGCGCCGGCACGCTCGACCGCAGCAACGAACTGAAGATCGTCGCGCACATCTGGACCAAGCGGAAGCTGCGCGGCATCGACATCCCGCCCGACGTGCCGAGCTGGCCGGAAGGCGCACCGTCCGGCGACTTCGTCGCCGCGCTGATGCGCGACCAGCCGCTTAGTACGTGAACAGCAGGGCGGCGTACCAGGTTGTCTGGTTCGAGAGATCGGCGTTCTGTATGCCGGGTCCCGCTGATGCCATCAGGTGATAATGCTGATTGAGATCGTAGATTGCGCCGAAGCCGACGCCAGAGGACTGCAGGCCGCCCCTCTGGTCAGGCGTCTGATGATAGAGTTCCAAGCCAAGTTGAAGTTGCGGCAATATCTGGCGCGCGACAACAATTCCCATCTGGCAGAAGTCTTGTGAATTTCCGCCACGATTGATCGTGCAGCCGCCGCCGCCAAAGACGCTCCAGTTTCCCCAGTCCTTTTGGACGAAGAGCGGAACGAACAGAGCGGCATGCTTGCTGCCCAGCGCCGGATCCGAATTCGTCGGCAGGAATACGCGTGGGAAAATCGCAACATCGAGTCCGAACGTATCCTGATGCAGGAACTTGTACTTGGCCGCGAGTTCGAGGTCGCCAAAACCGGTGACCGTTGGTCCGCCACGGGGGCGGTCATAAGCGAAGGGCACAACGGCCGTTAGCTGCAGGTCTTCTGCGCCGCCATAGTTGAAGTCGATACCGGCCTCGCCGCCCGAGCCGTCGATCGTCGCTGTTCCGCCGGTAAAGGCGTAGACTTCGTAATGGCCTTCGTCGGTCGGCTGGGGATCGTCCGTAACATAGGGGGGACCCGCGATTGCCGGCGCCGCCATACAGGTCACCGCAACTGCCGCAAAGACTAGGGACTTCATGCTCAGCGCACCGGTCGGATCGCGCGCGTGCCGTCCCAATTGGCGGCGGCCTGTCTGATGCGCTCGAAGAACGCACCTTTGCTGCCAGAGATGTCGGACACTTCGATGACGGTACCCGGATGGGTTTCGGTGTCGAAGTAGACAAAACGCCCGTCAGGTCCCCCGATCTGACCCTCCTGCCCGATCTTGAAGCCCAGAGAGACAAAGCGGTCGAAATCGGCCTGATAATTTCTCGTCCAGTACGACATATGCTGCAGGCCTTCGCGGCCGCTGCTCAGGAAATCGCGGTACATGCTCGGCGCGTCGTTGCGCTGCTGGATCAATTCGATCTGCAGATCGCCACTGTTGGCGAGCGCGATACTGACCTCAGCGTCCGATGCCTCGCCGCGGTAGCGGAACCAGTCCATCTTGACCCGTTCGATGTAATAGAACGGACCGACGCCCAGAACTTCGGTCCAGTGCTTCATCGCCGCGTCGATATCGCGAACGACATAGCCGTTCTGGCAGACCTTCCCGAATATCCGGCTCACAGATCCAGTCCCATCTTGCCGCGCAGTATGGCGTCGGCTTGCTCCGTATACGAACCATCGTCCTTGTGCAGCGCCAGTCCAGCGCACAATTCCAGAGGCGACCGCGAACCTTTGCGGAGCTGAATGATCACCCGCTTCGCGCTTTCTCCCGCGCGGGGCCAGAGCGGATACACGCGCACGCCGGCTGCAGGCAGCGCCGCCAGCGCTTCGCCCAGACGGTCGGCGCGAATGATGCAGGTGAACGTTCCGCCCGACGCTGTCCGCTTGACGCCGACGGTCAGCCATTCGCCCAGCGTGCCGTCATCGTGTGTCGCCGCCGCGCGCGCGCTGTCGGATGAACGCTCGCCCTCCGAACCGTGGAAAGGCGGATTGCAGAAGACGTGGTCGTAGGCCCTGCGCATGTCGACCGGCAGATCGAACACGTCGACAGTTACGAATACCGCGCGATCGCCGAAATGATTTGCCGTCGCATTGCGGTTGGAAAGGCCGGCCAATTCGCTTTCGATTTCGGCGCCAGTCACGGTGATCCCGGCAATCCGTGTCGCCAGACACAGGCTGGCGATGCCCGAGCCGCTCCCCAACTCGAGAACGTCATCGCCGGATTTCGCCGGAACGGCAGCCGCGAGCATTACGGCATCCAGACCTGAGCGAAATCCCTGGGCGAACTGTTTGACCGTCAGCCGGCCATCGAGAAACCGGTCGTCCGTGGTCTCCGGCGGCTGGTCCCGGCGTGCAACGGCTTCGCGCAGAAGGGCCTGACCGCGCTCGAAATCGTCGTCCGCAACCATCAGGCGGCGCGGCAAAATGCCCAAACTGCCGTCCATGACACTGGCGTTCTCGTCGAATACGACACATTCGATTTGCGCGTCGCTGAGCAGGCTCTGGGCGAAACTCAGCAGTACGGGATTGTTGGTTTTCAGCACTGGCCGCATGGCCCGGTCCGTTCCCACTTGTTTGCTGCGCCACAGGAGGTATGACCTGCTTGACCCGGCCATAAACGCCTCGCAATGTCGCAAAAGCCGGGCCTATCCGGCAAGGACGGACTGATGTTGAAGCCTGGGACACGAAAGCCAGCCGCGGACGGCGTATCGCCCGTCGAACGGCTGCATGCGCTTGTCGCGGCCGACATGAACGCGACCGACAAGATGATCCACGCCCGCATGGGCAGCGCCGTCAACCTGATCCCCGATCTTGCCAAGCACCTCATCGACTCCGGCGGCAAGCGCCTGCGGCCCATGCTGACCCTCGCGGCCGCTCAGATGGGCGGCTACACGGGCGACAAGCACATCAACCTCGCTGCAGCGGTCGAGTTCATCCACACCGCGACACTTCTTCACGATGACGTCGTCGATGCGAGTACGCTGCGCCGCGGCAAGGTCGCGGCCAATCTCGTCTGGGGCAACAAGGCCACCGTACTGGTGGGAGACTTCCTGTTCTCGCGCGCGTTCGAGATGATGGTCGACACCGGCTCGTTGCGTGTATTGGAAATTCTCGCTGGCGCTTCGGCAATCATCGCCGAAGGCGAAGTGATGCAGCTGAAGTCGGAAAGCAACCTCGGCACGACCGAAGAACATTATCTCAAGGTCGTCGGCGCCAAGACAGCAGCCTTGTTCGCTGCCGCCGCGGAGGCTGGCGCGACGCTCTGCGACCGCGGGCCGGAGTTCATCAAGGCGCTTCGCAACTATGGCGACAATCTCGGCATTGCATTTCAGCTTGTCGACGATGCGCTCGACTATTCCGGCCGTCAGGCGATGATGGGCAAGGCGGTCGGCGACGATTTCCGCGAAGCCAAAGTCACCCTGCCCGTCATTCTGGCATACGCCCGCGCCGACACGAAGGCCGGCACATTCTGGAAACGCGTGATCGAAGGCGGACCGCAGGGCGAAGCCGATCTCGAACAGGCGATCACCTATGTCGAAGAGACAGGCGCGATCCAGGAAACCATGACGCGCGCAAGGCACTATGCCGACAACGCCGTCGCCGCACTCGCGCCGCTGGCCCGCAGCGAGACGCGCGAAGCGCTCGCCGACATCGCGGATTTCTGCGTCGAACGCGCCTACTGAGCGACGAAGCGCGTCGCCTTTACCCACCACGCCGGGTGCGAGTGAGAAAGCGCAATGGCGGCCATCTCGGCTGCGCTCTCCTCCTCGAACAGCGCGAAACAGGTTGCGCCGCTGCCGCTCATGCGCCAAAGCTCGACGCCCGGCATGCGGGAGAGTTCATCGAGAACATTTCCGATGACCGGTGCGATCGCGCGAGCCGGCGCTTCCAGATCGTTCGCCGTGGATTTCAGGAACGCAATCAGATCGCGCGGCCGCAGCATGCGCGCCGTGTGGTCGCTGGTGCCCGTACCGCGCCGCGCCTTGAGGGCGCGAAAAACGTCGGCGGTCGGAACAGCGACGCCGGGATTGACCAGCACCATCGCCATCTCCGGCAAAGCACCTGCGGGTGTGAGGCGCTCGCCGCGGCCTTCCATCCAGGAAGGTATGCTTTCGACACAGACCGGAACATCGGAGCCCAGCGTCTCGGCAATCGCACGGAGCTGCGGCCACGACATGTCGAGTGCCCACAAGCGCGCGAGGCCGCGCAGTGCCGCGGCAGCATCGGCCGAGCCGCCGCCGATGCCCGAGGCGACGGGCAAATTCTTGGTCAGAGTGATCGCGGCACCGGCGGGACGCCTGGCTTGCGACGCCAGCGAGCGCGCCGCGCGCAGGACGAGATTGTCGGCTTCCGCTTCCAGTCCCACGGCGAACGGACCGTCGAGCTTCAGTGTCAGATCGCTCGACTGCGCGAATGACAGCGTGTCGCCCGCTTCGACAAAAATAACGAGGCTTTCGAGGTCATGAAATCCGTCGGCACGCTTGTCGCCGACATGCAGGAACAGGTTGATCTTCGCCGGGGCGAAGGCCTCGGTGACATCATTTCGGCTTGTCACCGGCG
Organism: uncultured Alphaproteobacteria bacterium; assembly: GCA_963741725.1. Lineage (GTDB taxonomy): Bacteria > Pseudomonadota > Alphaproteobacteria > Micropepsales > Micropepsaceae > Rhizomicrobium. The sequence continues at coordinate 348,522 of CAVUJC010000005.1, forward strand.
CCCAATCCGTCTTGGAGCTTCTTCACAATCAGCGCCTTCTCGTCGTCCTCCGGCCCGAAGGTCAGCGCATGGTTCCACTGGAACCGCGCCTCGAGCTTGCGGCCGACCCGCCAGTAGGCATCGCCGAGATGATCGTTGATCGTGGGATCGCCGGGAATGAGCTCGACGGCGTTTTCGAGCGTGCGCGCCGCGTCAGCATAGCGCCCAAGCTTGAAATAGGCCCAGCCCACGCTGTCTGCGATATAGCCGTCCGTCGGCTTCAGCGAATGCGCTTTTTCCAGCATGGTCAGCGCCTCGGGAATATTCCGGTTCTGGTCGACATAGCTGTAGCCGAGATAATTGAGGACCGACGGTTCATCGGGCGCGAGCACCAATGCCTTCTTCAGATCGACTTCGGCCGCATTCCAGTTCTTCGCACCTTCCTCGGATACGGCACGTGCGAAGAAAATCGGCCAGTCCTTGGACGTTCCCGAACCGATCAGAGCGATCGCATGGTCATAGGCGTCCGATGCCTGCGCGAATTTCTGCGTGCTGCGATAGGTGTCACCGAGAGCCGTCCAAGCGTCGAGGTCGGTGGGATCCGTCGCCGTGATCGCCCTCAGATCGGCGATGGCCGCATCATTCTTGTCGAGCCGCGATTCGTCGAGCGCGATTTCGACGCCGGCGAGCTGGAAGTATGCCGATGACTTGTCGACGGTGCGATAGACCGAGATCGCGTCTTCGTATTTCTGCAATCCCTCGAGCCGGTCGGCCAGCAGTACGGCGCCCAGATCAAGGCTTGGACGCAGATAGAGTGCGAGCCGCAGGTAAAGGATCGAAACATCGACGCTGCTTTGATCGGTCAGCGCGGATGCGATGCCGAACAACGACTCAGCGGCACCGTCCTCGGGCGTCATGATCAGCGCGTCCGGTTTGGTCCCGGCCTTGATGCGGGCAAGTCCGGCAGCGGCGATCTGCTTCACGCCGGGCTCGGCGAGGAATTTCGAATAGAACTTGGTCGCGTCGTCCCCGCGTCCGGTGCGCTCCAGGAAGCGTCCATAAGCATCGATCACACGCGGCGTCGCGCCGTCATTCATCACCGTGCGGTAGGACGTTTCGGCCAGATCATTGTTACCCAGATACTCGGAGAGCAGCGCGAGATGGAACATGCCCATCGTGTCTGCACCGTCCTGCGCGCGCATCGTCGCGATGTCTGCAGTCGCGGCAGCCTTGTCGCCCATTGCGGCGGCGGCCCAGCCATCCATCAGCGAGACCGTCAGCGAAGTGAAAGGACCCTTGGCGGAGAGCGCGATGAGCTTGCGCGCGCCGGCATAGTCGTGACGCTTCATCGCGGCGACGGCGAGCGTCAGGCGGCCCGCGCGATCGTCCGGCGTCAGTGCCACGACTTTTTCGGCGAGGCGCGCTGCGGATTCTATGTCGCCGGACGATGTGGCGTAGAAGAACGCAAGTCCGAGCAACTGCGCATTACCAGGGTCCGCTTCGACGCTGGCGCGGTAATATTCCGCCGCGTCCTTCAGATTGTGCTGGCTGGCCGCAAAGCGCGCGGAGAGATAGTTGCCATACTCTGTAGCCTGCGCATTTTCAGCAGGAGAAGCGCTTTGCATCCCTGTATTCGCGCAAGCGGAAACGAAAGCGGCCAGACCGAAAGAGGCGACGATTCCTGCTATGCGCAACGAAGGCTCCTACATGTTGGGATAATTTGGGCCGCCTCCGCCTTCCGGCGTCGTCCAGTTGATGTTCTGCTCCGGATCCTTGATGTCGCAGGTTTTGCAGTGCACGCAGTTCTGGGCATTGATCTGGAACCGCGGCCCTGATGCTTCCTGCACGATTTCGTAGACGCCTGCCGGGCAATAACGCTGCGCCGGTTCGTCGAACTCAGGCAGGTTTACACGGATCGGGATCGACGGATCGGTCAATTTCAGGTGAACCGGCTGGTCTTCCTCATGGTTGGTGTTCGACAGGAACACGCTCGAAAGCTTGTCGAAGCTGATGACACCGTCCGGCTTGGGATAAACGATCTTCTTGAACTTCGACGCCGGCTTCAGGGTCGCATAGTCAGGCTTGCCGTGTTTCAGCGTGCCGAAGATCGAGAATCCGAATAGCTGGTTTGTCCACATTTCGAGCGCCGCCAGCGGTACTCCCACAATGGTCCCAAATTTTGACCAAAGAGGCTTAACATTCCTTACCCGCTTGAGATCCTTGTGAACGGAACTCGCGCGCCAGGCTTCTTCGTAGCCGTCGACCACATCGCCGGACCGGCCCGCTGCCAGGGCCGCAGCGACCGAGTCGGCGGCCATGATGCCGGTCAGGATCGCGTTGTGGCTGCCCTTGATGCGCGGCACGTTCATGAAGCCTGCCGCACAACCCACCAGTGCGCCGCCAGGGAACACCAGCTTGGGGACGGACTGCAATCCGCCTTCGGTCAGCGCGCGCGCGCCGTAGCCGATGCGCTTGCCGCCTTCGAGCATCTCGCGGATGCGTGGGTGCTGTTTGACGCGCTGCATTTCGTCGAATGGCGAAATGAACGGATTTGAATAGTTCAGATGAACGACAAATCCGATGGAAACGAAACTCTCCCCCCAGTGATACAGAAAGAGTCCGCCGCCGGTGGAATTGTCGAGCGGCCAGCCCATCGTATGCATCACAAGGCCGGGCTTGTGCTTTTCCTTGGGCAGTTCCCAGAGCTCCTTCACGCCGATGCCGAATTTCTGAAAGTCGCTGTCGGCATCGAGCTTGAAGATCTTGAGCAGCTGCTTGGTCAGCGAACCGCGCGCGCCCTCCGCGAACAGCGTGTACTTGCCGAGCAGGTTCATGCCGGGCGTGAAGCTGTCCTTGTGGTGGCCGTCCTTCGCGACGCCGAGATCACCGGTCGTCACGCCCTTCACGACGCCGTTCTCGATCACGAGCGCGGCCGCCGGAAATCCGGGATAGATCTCGACGCCCAGAGCCTCGGCCTGCGTCGCAAGCCATTTGCAGAGGTTGGAGAGGCTGACGATGTAGTTGCCGTGATTGCTCATCAGCGGCGGCATGGCGAAATTCGGCAAACGGATCGCACCGGCCGGTCCCAGGAAATAGAAGCGGTCGTCCGTGACCGGCGTCTCGATCGGCGCGCCCTTCTCCTTCCAGTCGGGAATGAGCTCGTTGATGCCGATCGGATCGATCACGGCGCCGGAGAGGATATGTGCGCCGATCTCGGAACCTTTTTCGACCAAGGCAGACCGTGATTTCGGGGTTGATCTGTTTCAGCCGGATGGCCGCATGCCAGGCCGGCGGGCCCGCCGCCGACGATCACGACGTCGTATTCCATGCTCTCGCGCTGAATCTCTTCGGCCATCTGTCAAAAACCCGATTTCATCCCCGAATAGCCGTTATGGGGCGGTAGGATTCGGCGGTCAACCGCGACTATCATCACGCCATGACGCCTTCCCGAGAGGAATCCTTGGCCGCCCTGAACTGGCTTGTTGAAGCCGGTGCGGACGAGGCTGTCGGAGAGGCTCCGGTCGACCGGTTTGTGACGCGATCCCTCAACCCTCCCCTCGAGGGAGGTCCGAAATTGGCCGGCGAAGCGACCGAAATTTCGGGGAGGGCTGCGGCGAACGCATCCACCCCCTCCCCGAAAGGGCCATCGGCATTCTCGACCGTCCCTCAGGGGGAAGGTCAAAGACCGCTCGCACAGATCAAGCCGACCACTCTCGCCCCGCTGGCGACGGACGGATTTGGCTCGGCGGTAGAAATCGCAGCGAAGTGCCGCACCCTCGCCGAACTGAAGGCGGCGGTTGAGAGCTTCGAAGGCTCGCAGCTCAAGAAGCTTGCCACCAACACCGTGTTCGCCGACGGCAATCCGGCGAGCCGCATCATGTTCATCGGCGAAGCACCCGGGCATGACGAAGACAGAGCGGGACTTCCCTTCGTCGGGCGCGCCGGAAAACTGCTCGACAAGATGATGGCCGCGATCGGTCTGGATCGCACCACCGCCTACATCATCAACGTGATGCCCTGGCGTCCGCCGGACAATCGCAATCCCGATCCGGGCGAAGTTGCGATGTGCATCCCGTTCCTGCGCCGTCACATAGAACTCGCACAACCCGGCATCATGATCATGCTCGGCGCGGTCTCCGCGCGCCACGTCCTCGGACTCAATGACGGGATCATGAAACTGCGCGGCCGCTGGCTCGAGTACCGGATCGCGACAGAGATGATTCCCGTGTTACCAACTCTTCATCCTGCCTACTTGCTCCGGCAGCCCGCACATAAGAAACTGGCGTGGCGTGATTTGCAGGCTCTGGCCGACAAGCTGGATGCGCTCGGATTGCCTGTCAAAGATTGAGCACAGTTGGCCTACACAGTGGGCGACACAGCGAATCGGAAAACATGATGCGCCTTTCGACCCGTAGCCTTGTTGCGCTGGCCTTTGTTGCGACTGTCGGATCGGCGAATGCCGAGCTTCCGCTCCCGGCCGATGGCGGCGAAGCGGTCAGCGTGCCGATGACGGTACTCTCGTCGGCCGACGTCGCGCTTTATCAGCAGATCTTCGACGCCGAACATGCAGGGCATTTCGACAAGGCCAAGGAACTCTTCGGCCAGGTCAGCGACACGTCGCTCGAGGGATATGTGCTTGCCGAACATTATCTCTCGCCGCACGCCCACGCGACTCTGGCCGAGCTGACGGACTGGCTGCGCGCCTACCCGGAGCTTCCGATCGCTGACCGCATCTATCGCATCGCCGTCGCGCGGGCGTCGAAGCGAGTTCACAAGCGTCACCACAAGGTCGTCATCGTCATGACAGCGAGCGTGCCGGTTCCCGCGGGTCCGGCGCATCGCAGGGGCGGCGGCTATGAAGAGTTCGACCAGCCTGATCCGCCGCTCAGCAGCGAGGCGGGACGCGCTGCTCAACCCCAGATCGAGCGATTCATAAAGGAAGACCAGCCCGACCAGGCGCATCTCGTCCTCAACCAGGCCATCACGAACGGCGCGGCGAATTACGACCTGGCCCGCCTGACCCATCGCGTGGCGGCGTCCTATCTCGCCGAAGGCATGGACCAGCAGGCGTGGGATGTTGCGACGAGTTTCCAGGCGATGGAACGTCCGGCGGTGCCCATGCTCGAATGGGATGCTGGTTTTGCGGCGTTCCGGATGGGCAATTACGAAGACGCCGCCAAGCGCTTCGAGATCCTGGCGCAGGCAGCGAACGTGCCGAACTACACCCGCGCCGCCGCGGCGTTCTGGGCGTCACGCGCCTATCTGCGGCTCGGCGATCCGCAGCGAGTCATCACGCTGCTGACCGCAGCGGCGCGCGAGAAGCCGACGTTCTACGGCGTGATCGCCGAAAAGATACTCGGCCAGGACACGCAGACCGGCTTTGTCGACCCCGTGCTGACGGCTGCGGACTTTCAGGCGATCATGGCAGTGCCTTCGGCGCACCGTGCGGTCGCGCTGATGCAAGTCGGCGAAGATCGCGCCTCGGTGCCGCAGGAGTTGAATCGCGCCTTCGGCGCCAGCGACGGCAGCCATGACATGGGTTACGCGGCGCTTGCGCGGCGCATGAACGTTCCCAACATCGAACTGCGCGCCAGCGAGACGGAATCGGCGCGCGGTATCCAGCTCACCGGTCTATATCCTGTGCCGCAATACAAGCCGGAGGGCGGTTACACCATCGATCCGTCTCTTGTGCTCGCCTTTATTCGAATCGAAAGCCGATTCCAGGCCGACGCCGTTTCGCCGATGGGTGCGCGCGGCCTGATGCAACTCATGCCCGCGACCGCGGCGAAGGTCGGCGGCGAAGGCGCGGTCTCGCAGCTGAACGATCCGAGCTACAACATGTCGCTCGGGCAGCGCTACATCGCGCAGCTTCTCGACCAGTACAGCGGCAACCTCGTGCAGGTGCCGTCCGCCTACAATGCGGGACCGCTGAAGCTCGCCGGCTGGATCAATGCGCGTGCCGGCAAGGAAGACGACGCGCTGATCTTCATCGAAAGTATCCGCGTGTCCGAGACGCGCTCTTATGTGAAGCGGCTTCTCATGTATCACTGGATGTACAGCCGCCGCATGGGACAGCCGACGCCGAGCCTGGATCAGACGGTCTCGGGACAGTGGCCGATCTACAATCCGCCGGCGCAACCGCCGATGCCGCGTCCGCCGGCCATCACGACAACGCCAGACACGGTGGTCAGCGATGCCCGGTATTGACGAAAGCATCGCTTTCATCCCGGTCCGCATCGCCATCATGACGGTGTCGGACACGCGCGACGCGTCGAACGACAAGTCGGGCGATACGCTGGCGGCGCGCATCAAGGATGCCGGTCACGAGCTGGCTGACCGCATGATCGTCACCGACGATGCCGACAAGATCACGGCGCAGCTTCGCCGATGGATCGACGATCCGGCGATCGACGCCGTGATTTCGACCGGCGGTACGGGCCTGACCGGCCGGGACGTGACCGTCGAAGCCATGCGGCCGCTCTTCGACAAGGAGATCGATGGCTTTTCCGTCATTTTCCATCAGATCAGCTTCGCGAAGGTCGGAACCTCGACGATCCAGTCGCGCGCCTGCGCCGGCGTTTCCAAAGGAACCTATCTATTTGCCCTGCCCGGCTCGCCCGGCGCGGTTAAGGACGGCTGGGACGGAATCCTGAAATATCAACTCGATATCCGGCACAAGCCCTGTAACTTTGTCGAGATCATGCCGCGTTTGAGCGAGGACCCCCTCTCCCCTCGCAAAGGATAATGAGTATCCTTCTCGTGCCTTGAGGAGGAAACGCCATGCCCGTCTCACTGATCGTCGGCACGCCAAAGGGCGCGGCCATTTTGCGCAGCAAGGATCGGCGCACCTGGGAAGAGGATTTCGTTTTGCGCGGCTGGCCGGTGACGGCGTCCGTACGCGATGATCAGGGCCGCACCTATATCGCGGTGAACAGCCCCAATTTCGGCGTCGCCTTGTTCGCGAGCGATGATCTCAAGAACTGGAAGCAACTCGAAAGCGCACCGCGCTACCGACCGGAGGACCGCGGCAATCCCGAGCATCATCGTCTGATTGCCAAGGAAGATTTCATGGGCACGCTGAAAGGCGGCGGACGTTTCGTCGACCAGATCTGGACGCTGCACTTTGCGCACGGTGCGCTGTATGCGGGCGTCTCGGAAGCAGGGCTGTTCGTCAGCCGTGACCGCGGCCAGAGCTGGCAGCCGGTGGATGGATTCAACGAACAGCCGGGCCGCGAAAGCTGGGCACCAGGTTTCGGCGGACTGGGTGCGCACACGATCCTCAGCGATGCCAACAATCCGAACCGCATGTGGGTTGGCATTTCTGCCGCCGGATTTTTCCGCACCGACGATGGCGGCAAGACCTGGCAGCCGAAGAACAAGGGCGTGAACCCTGCAGTCGACTCCGCACCGGCGACGACAGGTCAGTGCGTGCACAGCGTGACGCACGATCCGAAGAACGCCAGCGTCATGTTCCGCCAGGAGCACCGCGGCGTGCATAAGAGCGAGGATGGCGGCGACACATGGCAGGTGATGGAAGATGGTCTGCCGGTCACCGAACTCTCCGATGGCCATCATTGCAGCTTCGGCTTTCCGTCGGTGATGGATCTGAAGTCCGGAATCGTGTTTGTCGTGCCGCTCGACGGCGACAATTTCCGTTTCCCGCGCGGCGGCCAGCTCGCGGTCTATCGCAGCAAGAACGGCCGTAGCTGGGAACCGCTGACAAAGGGTCTGCCGCAGAACTGCTTCACCGCAGTGCTGCGCGGCTCGCTCGCGGCGGACCAGATGAGTCCAGGCGGCATCTATTTCGGCACAGCCTCGGGCGTGATCTATGGCAGCGATGATCTCGGCGAAAGCTGGCGCGAAGTGGCGAGCGGCCTGCCGCGCATCATGAGCGTCGAGGCCTACGCAAATTGAGCATCCGCGTTCAGCTTCCGCCGATCCTGCGCCCCGTGATGGGGGGCGAGCGATTTCTTGTCCGCCGAGGGAAGTTCGATCGGCGCGGTGCTCAGCGACCTGACCAAACGGCATCCTGCGCTGGCGCTGCACTTCTTCAATGAAGGCGGCGCCATCCGGCACAACATCGTTTTCCTGCATGACGGCGCGATGATCCGAGCCAAGGAGGCTGCGGCGCGGCCTCTCAAACCCGGCGATGAAATCGTCATCACCAATGCGCTGGCGGGCGGATAAACGCGAACGCCAAGGATTAGCTGGGCTCTTTGAACAAATAAGTAACTTCTTCAGGCCACGCTTGTGGAAAGATGGTTAGAAGGCTCAGACTGCCTTCCGGATTCGTTCGAGGAGCATTTTGGTGGCGTACGAAGCAACACGGCAGCTCGCGGAAAGCTTTTTCAATGCGATCGAGCGCGGCGACCTCGAAGCCGTGCGCGCGATCTATGCGCCTGACGCCATCATCTGGCACAACACCGACAACGCGGCCGTAACCGCCGAAGAAAATCTTGAGAGCCTTGAATCCTTCATACGCAACGTGCCCGAGCGGCATTACACCCGCCGCCGGCTCGAGGTGTTCGAAGGCGGCTTTGTCGAGCAGCACCTGTTGAAGGCCAAGCTGCCGGGCGGCAAGGAGGTTTCTCTCTCCGCCTGCATAGTTTGCAAAGTGCGTGAGGGACACATCACGCGCCTCGACGAATATTTCGATTCCGCCGCGCTCGCCGACTGGCGGTGACGCTGCGGTCTAGCCCAGACGCGCCACGACCGACTTGGGCACACGCAACGCGTGCAGCACTGTCAGCATCGTCGCCCAGCGCCCGCGCGACGGCGCCATCTCGTTGATCGCCCGGCTACGCAGCATGAGAAGACGTCCGCGGCCGATGCGCCGGACAAGATCGGCATCTTCCATCGCGACGGGGCGATAGCCGCCGAGCTTCTGGTAGAAGCGGCGCGGGATCAATAGTCCCTGATCGCCATGCGCGAGACCGAACAGGCGCCAGCGCCACGCGGCGAGAGACTCGCGGCGCCGCGCGCTCGGTTCGAAATCGTCGATTGCAAAATGAAACGTCGCTGCACGCGGCCGTTCGAGCGTCGCGCGCGACATGAACGACTCCGCTTCGTTCTCCCAGCCATTTTCCAGCGCAGTTTCGGGGTGAAGGAACAGAAGCCAGTCGCCACGGGCCGACGCCGCGCCGGCAGCAAGCTGGGACGCACGGTCACGCCCGGCGCTCACGACATGAGCACCGGCGGCATCAGCGATCATCAGCGTATCGTCGCTGGAACCGCCGTCCGCAACGATGACCTCTTTGACCAGGCCGCGCACGGTCGCAGCGATCAGACTGTCGAAGCAGTGCGGTAGGCTGTCCTGCGCGTTCAGGGCCGGTATGACGACGCTTATCATGTCAGGATTATGCAGGGATTGGGCGGCACGGCCAAAAGCTTTCCTGCACCGCAGGTTAATTGTGCTTCACAAAGTCCCACACTAATGTCTGCCTACAACATGGGCAGGCGGCAATGGGCGACCTCGACAATCTGAAGATCTACGGCGAAACCAGCGTCGGCTGGGACGCGGCCACGCCGCCGAACGAAACGACGGACGACGAAGGCCGTCCCTACGTTCCTGAATTGAGCACCGGCCAGGTCGATCCGCGCGCGCCGCGCAGCCGCCGCTACGACGATCCGGACGTGCAGCGCCTGCGCGAACTGTTCCGCGAGAAAAACGGCATCATCGGGCTCGAGATCTGCGAGCCGCACGAAGTGGAGCGCGCCACGCGCATTTTCTATCGCGACGGCTTCGTCGTCGTGAACAATCTTCTCGATCCGGAGCGCCTCGCCACCTGGCGCGAGGCGAGCGCGCGCGTGCTCGCCAAGATCCTTGAGATCGAAGGCGAAGGCGGCCGCAAATATGTGACCGAGACGGGCCGGCTGCCCCATCGCTACTCGTACGGCACCGCATCGGCGTCGCGTGAACTGCTGCACGATCCGGTCTGGGCCTCTATGGTCGATTTGCCGACGACCACGCCCATCTTAAGCAAGATATTCGGAACGGCGGACTACTTCGTGCGCGGCGCCGGCGGCGATCTCTGCCTGCCCGGCGCCATCGAATATCAGGGCCTGCACGCCGACACGCGCGACACCTTCCAGATCACGCAGGCGCGCCGCGAACAGGCCGAGCGCGTCGGCATCCGTCTCAACAAAATTCCGGGTACGGACGAACTCGACCCAGCCACCTGCAGCCTGATCCTCGAGCGGACGCCGCCGCATGTCACGATCAACTTCCTGATGAGCGACTTCACCTGGGAGAACGGACCGATCCGCCAGATCGCGGGAACGCAGGGCCGCGTCCCCAAGCCGCCGATGCTGTCCGACGAGCCGGAATGGATGCGCCTTTCAACGCTTGTCGGCGCAAAGGCCGGCGCCGGCGTATTCCGCGACAACCGCGCCTGGCATGGCGCAACGCCGAACCTGTCGAAGGAAATCCGCGCGATGCCGAACGTGGAATATCACGCCCCGTGGGTCGATCCGGCAAACTACTGGAAGTCCATGCCGCACGAGATCTGGGAAACGCTTTCGCCTCACGGTCAGCGGATGTGCCGCTTCATCAAGACCGATCCGGGCGTCTGGCCGCCGGGCGCCGGCGTGATGCATCCCGTTGCCAAGAAGCGCAAGGAAGCCAAGGCAGGGGTTTAGCGACTCGCCTGGCGATCCCAACGTACGGGGAAAACACGCGAGCGAAGCCTCGAGACGAGGCAAGGATGAACACGTACGTAGTGCATTTGCGATATCGAACCGCTGGCCAAAGGCGTAAAATGGAGTCGTTGGCTTTAGGGGATTTAGTATGCGCAAACTTGCAATCGCACTTTTCCTTTCAACGATGGCGATATCGGCGCTCGTGCCGACGGCGGCTTCTTCGGCTGCTTCGGGCCACTATTACTGCACGTCGGACGGCATCAAGAGTTGGACAACGGACGCCGACAAGAAGGACGGCCGCGGCTGGACCTATTCCGGCGACCGCGCGACGTACGGCGACAGCGGTAAGTGCACGAAGGCGTAAGGCGTTCTTTCCTTTTGCCTGTCATGGCCCGTGAGCGCGGGCCAGCCGGTTGATATTGGCGACAGCGCCGAGCGGTTTGAGCCGCCCGATCTTTTGGAACATCGAGACCTTAGTCACCCGGGCGGGGCGCTTTTGCGGGCCGTGACGAGAAATAGTGCGTCTTAGCTGGCGATTATCCCGGACTTGACAGAAGCTTTTTCTAAGCGCATATTCCGCCTGCGAATTGAGTTGGGTGGTTTAGATGAGTTCAAAAAGCGCATTCACCAGATGACCATCAAGGATTTTGAGAAGGCTTTCCCATCTGAGGAAGCTTGCGCGGCTTACCTGACGGCCCATCGCTGGCCTACTGGCGTCAAATGCCCCCGCTGTGGCGCTGTGAAGGTCTACGAGTTGCCTTCCCGCCCGTTCCACTGGCAGTGCCACGAATGCGGGCCGGAGGGCTACCGCTTCTCCGTGCATGGTCGGGACCATCTTTGAGAACACGAACAAGCCCCTGCGCGACTGGTTCCGCGTCATTCACAAGATGCTGATTAGCAAGAAGGGCGTTTCCGCCCTCCAGATTTACCGCGATGATGGGCTTCGGGTCGCTACAAAACCGCTTGGTATATGTGCCACCGCGTTCGGGCCGGACTGGCGAAGGAAGAGTTTCGCAAGCTGATGGGCATCGTTGAAGTAGACGAAACCTTCATCGGCGGCGACGACAACAACCGGCACCTCGGACAAGAAGAAGGGCCGCAAGGGCGGCAAGTCCATCGTGATCGGCGCTGTGCAGCGCAAGGGTAACGTGGTCGCCCGCGTCATCGAGCCGCGCCGACTGGACTACCCTCGAACAACTTCGTTCACGAGCGTCGTTTCCGACAAGGTGTAGCTTGCTCGCCACGGACGAGCATCACGGCTACCGGCACCTGTCTGAGACGACTTCCCACATGGGCGCGTGAAGCACAGCGCCAAGCAGTACGTCATGGGCGCAATACATACGAACACGATTGAGGGCTTCTGGAGCATTCTCAAGCGCGGGATCGTCGGCGGCTATCACAAGGTTTCTGCCCAAGTATCTGCCGCTCTATGTTGCGGAATTTCAGTTCCGCTATAACAACCGGATGAATGCGGACATCTTTGGCGAAGCGATCAAGAGTTTTTAATGCCGTCACCAATCGCGCCCTCCATTTTCTTCATGTAAAAAGCTCCTTTCACATCAAACCCGAGTTCATATTCATTTGTGATTGCCTCGACTAAATTATCAGCCGTCACAGAGATAATTAGCCTGTGAGGAAAAAATTGTTTCGGAATGGCGTTGGCCGTCAGCGCGGTTGGATCGGTGGCATAAAACATAACCACCACAGGAGAACCGCCATCGTTGTAACCGGCGATTTCCACGGTTTGCGAATCTCTGTGTCCCTTGAGATCGAATGTCTTCGAGTATGAGTGTTTTTGGTTTGACGCCAGTACTTCGTGACTTTGCACAAATGTGCGATTTTGGCCGGTTATTGGTCCAGTTGTTTTCCCAAACGCGACTTCTTTTACTGCACAACCTGTGACGGCCCCGTAGCTGAGGTTGGTCACACAAATTCGGAACTGCCGAACGGTTTTTTGGCTCGAAAGGACGGGGCTTTCGAACGGTCCGGTTACTTGGAGTTTTGGAACTCGTTCTAATTCCAACGTGTGGGCAATTTTGCCGACCTCAAGAAGCGCAATGAGCAATGACGCCAAGATGCCAACCCCAAGGTAGGCCCACCATGCGGGGGATGCTTTCGGTAGCCACCCCAATGCCTGCACTGTCGCCAGGATTGCACTGACGACAAATGGTGCCCATGTCGTTGCCTTGCCGATCACCTCGGCTTCCAAAACAACTCTGGCGATGTATTTGATGGTCGCCCGACATGCGGCTAATTTCTGTCCAACTTCCAGAACGGGGCAGGACTTTAGTCCCCGACCCAGTCCCTGTCAAGTCCGGGATAATCGCCTCTTAGCTTTTTGTACTTGCTTTGTTCTTTTTCTCGTCTTATATTCCTTGGACCATGACAACGGTCCTAGATATTACGGCAGACAGGCGGCTTCTGAGGGGCCGAGGGGCGCTTTCCAACGCGGTGGGGCGCTATGAGAAGCAGACGCGGACGCTCGTTGACGACGGGTGGGACGATGGCTGGCGCGATGAGGACGGTGCTCCGCCTCCCCTGCGTACGGAGGTCATCCGCGATGCGACGCGCACCATCATCGCGCGCAACAACTCGCCCGACATTTCGTTCGACCGTTCGATCAATCCCTATCGCGGCTGCGAGCATGGCTGCATCTACTGCTTTGCGCGGCCGAACCACGCCTATCTCGGCATGTCTCCGGGCGCGGATTTCGAATCCCGTCTGTTCGCCAAACCGAACGCGGCTGAACTGCTGGCCAAGGAACTTTCCGCGCCGGGCTATGTGCCAAAGGTCATCGCCATCGGCACCAACACCGATCCCTATCAGCCGATCGAGAAGAAGATGCGCATCATGCGCTCGATCCTTGAGGTGCTGCGCGAGTTCAAGCCATCCCGTCGGCATCGTCACCAAATCCCCGTTGGTGCTGCGCGATATCGACATTCTCTCCGACATGGCGCGCGAGGGGCTGGCGAAGGTCGCGCTCTCGGTCACGACGCTCGACAGGAAGCTCGCGCGAACGATGGAGCCGCGCGCCGGCACGCCGCAGAGGCGCTTGCAGGCGATCCGCGCGCTCAGCGAAGCCGGCATTCCGACTGGCGTGATGTTCGCGCCGGTCATCCCGGCGCTGAACGATGGCGAGATGGAGACCATTCTCTCCGCCGCCGCCGATTGCGGCGCGCGCTCGGCGGGCTATGTGCTGCTGCGCCTGCCGCTCGAGATCAAGGATCTCTTCCGCGAATGGCTCGAGGCGAACGAACCAAACCGCGCCAGGCACGTCATGTCGCTGATCCGCCAGATGCGCGGCGGCAAGGACTATGACGCGCAGTGGAGCACGCGGATGAAGGGCACCGGCCCCTATGCCGAGATGATTGCCAAGCGCTTCCACATGGCGGCCAAGCGGCTACGGCCTGAACAGGGAGCACCGCCCGCTCAGTACGGCCAAGTTCAGGAAACCGCCCAGGACGGGTGACCAGCTTTCGCTGTTTGGCGGCGAGGCGGCGTAAGGCGGGTTATTCTGGCTGAGTCGAGGCCTTCATCCGGCACCCCGGCCTCGAAAATCACCGAAAGTCGCGGTTCAATTCCGCAATAAAATTGCTGTACGACGACCCCTTGCATCCGGAGCCATGACCGCGCGCATCTAACCCTGCTGAGTGTGCCCTGTCGGGCCGAATTATAGGGGAATTGCGATGATTGCTGGATTCATTGCTGTCGCGATCATGTTCTGGGTCGTCATCGGCACAGTTCTCGTGGCCAACGGCTACTTCGTCTATCAGGTACGCCTCGCGCGCTATCGCGTGATGCAGACCCTCGCAGACAAGGGGCAGCCCGTGCCGCTGGAGCTGTTCAACGGGCCGCGGCGATCGGCGCCGGTCGGCCTGATGCGCGGCGGCATCGTTCTGGTCTGCATCGGCGTTTCGCTCATGATGTTCTTCTGGGCGATGACGGACCAGTCGATCTTCCATGGCCCGATCGAGAACGCGAGCTGGCTTCCGACGATCGGATTCTTTCCCTTCATGATCGGCGTTGCGCTCCTGATCATGGCGATGTTCGAGCGCCATCGTCCGCAATAACGAAAGGAAAGCGGCCGTGGCGTAACTGACATGGACGACAGCGCGCTTGTCGAGCGGGCGGTGGGGACACGCGATGTCGCGGCGTTCAGCCAGCTCGCGCGCCTGCACCAGTCCAGGGTGCGCGGACTGCTGCTGCGCCTGACGCGCGGCAACCACGCGGCCGCCGACGATCTTGCGCAGGAGACTTTTCTGGAAGCCTGGCGCGGCATCGCGAATTTCCGCGGCGAGTCCAGCTTCTCGACCTGGCTCTACCGCATCGCCTATTCGCGCTTTCTGATGCAGGCGAGAAAGCGCAAGCCCGACGAGCAACTCGGCGACTGGCAGGAAACGACGCCGAGCGGCGAAAGCGCGACGCAGGCGCGCATCGATCTGGAACGCGCCTTCGCCAAGCTGTCGCCGCCGGAAAGCGCCGCGCTGACGATGTGTTTTGCGCTGGGGCTATCAAACACCGAAGCGGCGGCGGCGATGGACATTCCGCTCGGAACCTTGAAATCGCACGTGCTGCGCGGACGTGAAAAACTCAAAGCGATCCTTGGAGACCCAGGATGAACGATGCAGACCTCGACCGGCTTTTGTCGGAACCGTTGCCCGAACGCGACGCGGCCGATTTCTCCGTCGCACTGATGGAGTCCATCACGCAGCACGAAGCGCGGCCGGCGCGCATTCTTTCCTGGATCTCGGCCGGCGTTATGCTCGTCGTGATCGTCGCTGCCTGTCTCTTCGGTGCGAGTTCGTTCGGACAGGGCGACCTCGGCGCGCATAGTCTCGCAATTCCGGCGATGCTCACCTTCCTCGCCTGCCTCCTGTCCTATGTCGTGTTGCAGTCGGTTCGGGAGTGACACCGACCGTCATTCTCACTCTCGCGCGGCTTCGCGCCGAGAGGGTGCCGAACCTTGCCCTCACCTGTGCATAACGCTGCCATTGAGCCAAACGTTCGCTTTTCGGCCCAAAATGCCCTGCTAGTGTCGGGGCGATGCCGCACTACATCTTCGAAGTCCCGCGTGCTGAAGAAGATCGACGGACTGGTCGCCGGCGTCGACGAGGCCGGGCGCGGGCCGCTGGCAGGACCGGTGGTGGCTGCGGCCGTCATCCTCAACCGCGCCAAGATTCCCAGGGGCCTGAACGACTCAAAGCAGCTTTCGGCGGAGCGGCGCGACGAACTCTTCTCCCACATCATGTTCAGCGCGCTTGCCGTCGGCGTCGGCGAGGCGAGCGTCGACGAAATCGACCTCATCAACATCCGCCAGGCCACCCACATGGCGATGGCGCGCGCAGTGAGGGCGCTGAAGTTCCAGCCTGCCTTCGCCCTCGTTGACGGCAATGACGCGCCGGCGCTGCCCTGCCCCTGCGATACGATTGTCGAGGGCGATGCGAAATCAGTCTCGATCGCCGCCGCCTCGATCATCGCGAAGGTGACGCGCGACCGTCTGATGGCAGCGCTGGACACCGAAGATCCGCGTTACGGCTGGGCGCGAAACAAGGGTTACGGCACGCCGCAGCATCTTTCTGCTCTGTCCCAATTCGGGCCGACACCCCACCACCGGCGAAGTTTCGCGCCTGTGCACAACATCTTGTATGGTGGGAATCTTGAGGACTCAACGATAACGCTTTGATTCAGCGAGACTCTTGACCTGTGGACTCCGCCGAATCATTGTCGCCCCTCTGTTGATAAAAACGGGTGGGGCGGATGGCGGATTTGAAGCTGGATCAGGTGATCGAGGGCGACTGCGTACAGAACATGCGCGCCCTGCCCGACGGTTGCGCCGATCTGATATTCGCCGACCCGCCCTACAATCTTCAGCTCAAGAACGAACTCCGCCGTCCGGACAATTCCAAAGTCGACGCCGTCGACGACGCCTGGGACCAGTTCGGCAGCTTCGCCGAATATGACCGCTTCACGCGCGCCTGGCTGACAGAGGCGCGCCGCCTCCTGAAGGACGATGGGGGGCTCTGGGTGATCGGCTCATACCACAACATCTTTCGCGTCGGCACGATCCTGCAGGATCTCGGCTTCTGGATTCTGAACGATGTCGTCTGGCGCAAGACCAATCCGATGCCGAACTTCCGCGGCAAGCGCTTTACCAACGCGCACGAGACGATGATCTGGGCGGCCAAGAGCGCCAAGCAGCAATACACGTTCAACTACGAAGCCATGAAGGCACTGAACGATGATCTTCAGATGCGTTCGGACTGGACGATTCCGATCTGCGCCGGACATGAGCGCATCAAGGGCGCGGACGGCCAGAAAGCGCATTCGACCCAGAAACCGGAAGCCTTGCTGCATCGCGTAATCGTCGCTTCGACGAAGCCGGGCGATGTCGTGCTCGATCCATTTTTCGGCTCGGGCACGACCGGCGCGGTTGCCAAGCGCCTCGGCCGTCACTTCATCGGCCTGGAACGCGACAAGGAATATGCGCGCGTCGCACGCGCCCGCATCGCCGCCATCCAGCCCGCGCCGAACGAAGCGATTGAAGTCACAAAGTCCAAGCGGTCGGAACCGCGCATTCCCTTCGGCTGGGTGGTCGAACGCGGATTGCTGCCGCCGGGCACCGTGCTGCAGGGAACGCAGAAACGACATCGCGCAAAGGTGCGCGCGGACGGCACGCTGATCAGCGCGGACGTAACGGGTTCGATCCATCAGGTCGGCGCGCATGTGCAGGGTCTTGATGCCTGCAATGGCTGGACGTTCTGGCAGTTCGAGCACAATGGCACATTGGTGCCCATCGACTGTGCTGCGTCAGCGCTTGCGGGCGGATCTGGCCTGACGAAATAGCGGCCCATCATCGCTGCCGGCGTGATGGAGAATCTTCTTCATCAGTGTGGGCAGCGCGACCGTCGACAGATCGCGCCACCCACTTTTCTCCCGCTTTGACGGGAGGAATATTCGCGACCAGGTCCGCCACATACACCTCGATCTCCAACTCAAAATGCGTGAAGCCGTGGCGCACAATTCCGGAGCGCTTTTTCCATGAGGCGCGGAATGGTGCCTGCAGCAGAGCTTCCTTGTGTGACGGAAAATTTTCGGTCCAGGGCCCCAGTGGCGGCTGCATCATGCTGCCGAGCAGTCCTTTCTCGGGCCGCTTCACGAGAAGGATCGCTCCGATCGCATCGCGCGCGACGAACGCCGCGCCGCGTTTGAGCGGGCGCACCATCTTTGCAGCCTTCTTCGGCAGTTCCTCCTGGATTCCGCGCTGCCGCGCTTCACATTCGCTTGTCCAGGGGCAGCGCGCGCACGCCGGCCGTTTCGGAGTGCAGATCAGCGAACCCAGATCCATCAGCGCCTGCGCAAAATCGCCGGCGCGCTTTTCTGGCACGAGCGATTGTCCAAGCTCTTGCAACCGCGCCTTCGCTTTCGGCATCGGTTCCTCGACTGCGAAGACCCGCGCGAGAACGCGTTCGGCGTTGGCGTCGACGGCTGCCTCCTGCCGGTCAAACGCGATCGCTGCGATGGCGCCAGACGTGTAGCCGCCAATGCCGGGCAATTTGCGCAACTCTTCGGCAGTGTCGGGAAAACGGCCGTCGAACTTAGCGGCCACCACCTTCGCCGCCTTGTGCAGGTTCCGCGCTCTTGCGTAATACCCAAGACCAGCCCATGCGGTCAGCACAGCGTCCTGCGGTGCGTCGGCCAGCGCCTTCACAGTCGGCCAGGCCTTCAGGAACTTCACATAGTAGGCTCCGACGGCCTGCACGGTCGTCTGCTGCAGCATGATCTCGCTGAGCCACACGTGATAGGGATCTGCTTTGCGCCCCGCCCGCGCGCGCCAGGGAAGTTCGCGGCGATGCACGTCGTACCAGGCGAGCAATTGCGCCGCGCGGTCGATTTTTCTCTTTTGCTTCGGCGTGCGCGCTGACGGCATACTCGCAGCATGGCGCAAACGCCCAAGGACAAACAACCCGAAGAACCGCCCAGGCGGCGCGCCCGCGCGGACGTTGTCGGCCGTGACGCCTCGCTCGCCGCGCGGACCGCTTTTGCGCGTGCAGGTTTCACCGATCCAACCCTCATCCTGCGCTGGGCGGAGATCGCCGGCGCGGATACGGCGCGACTCGCCCGGCCCATCAAACTGACCGAAGGACCGTCAGGTGGCGTTCTCACCTTGAAGGCCGAACCCGCGGCCGCACTTTTTTTGCAGCACGAGTCGCGATCTCTGTGCGAGCGAATCAATGCCTTTCTCGGCCGGCCTGCTGTCGCCAAACTGCGATTCGTCCAAGGCGCACTGACGCTGCCGCCGCTTCCGCCAAAACCGCGTAAACCATCCGAACCACCATCAGGCGACCCTGCCCGCAAATGGCATGGGCCTGAGCCGCTCGGAAACGCGCTTTTGAACCTGGCCCGCATGCGCGCCCGGGGAGCCGATTGAACCCAACCCTGACCTCTGCCAAAAGCTTTCGGCCCTTTGAGCGGAGACGCCTGTGAGTCGCAATCAAGTCCTTCTTGGCATTGTCGTTCTGGCGCTGATCGCGCTTGGCGTCGGCTACTATATCTACAGCCAGAGCGCCCCGCCGCCTCTCGTCGCGGTGGTCGACAACGGCGTCGTCCCCGGCGACAAAACGCTCGGCTCGCCCAAAGCCCCGATCACGCTCATCGAATATGCCGCACCGATGTGCCCGCACTGTGCGCATTTCAATGCCGACGTTGTTCCGCAGTTGATCTCCCAATACGTCAACACCGGCAAAGTTTATTACGTCTTCCGCGTCTTTCCGATCGGCGCGGCTGACGTTCCGGCCGAAGAACTTGCCCGTTGCCAGCCTGCGGATAACTATTTCCAGTTCATTGACCTTCTGTTCCGGAATCAGGCGAAGTGGGATCCGGAAAATGGCGTTACGGATGTTCATGGGGCGTTGGTCGCCCTTGGCCGTATCGCAGGCATGAGCCCGGAGCAGGTCGACGCATGTATGAACAACCAGGATGAGCAAAAGCGCATCATGGCTGTCGCGCAGGACGCTTCGACACGGTATGGCGTTACAGGCACGCCGACTCTCGTCATCAATGGTGAAGTGCAAGAAGCGGGCGGAATGCCCTTCACGGTTCTGAAGGCAAAGTTGGACTCCCTGCTGGCCAAGAAGTAGTGGCCGGCGCATCAGCGTAGGACGGGGCATTTCTTTTGAGATTCACACGGCTCAGGCTTTCCGGTTTCAAATCCTTCGTCGAGCCGACAGAGCTCCACGTGGAACCCGGCCTCACGGCCGTGGTCGGACCGAATGGCTGCGGCAAATCCAATCTGTTCGACGCCCTGCGCTGGGTGATGGGCGAGACGCGTCCGACATCGGTTCGCGGCAGCGAGATGGATGACGTGATCTTCTCCGGTTCCGCGGGCCGTCCGGCGCGCAACATGGCTGAAGTGACGCTGTTCGTCGACAATTCGGACCGCACCGCGACCGGGGCCTGGAACGAATATGACTCGATCGAGATTTCGCGGCGCATCGAACGCGAAGCCGGGTCTGTCTATCGCATCAACGGCCGCGATGTCCGTCAGCGCGATGTGCAGTTGTTCTTTGCCGATGCGTCGTCCGGCGCGGGATCGACGGCATTCGTCCGCCAGGGCCAGATCGGTCTCCTGATCAGCCAGAAACCGCTTGCCCGTCGCGCCATCCTCGAAGAAGCGGCCGGGATCGGCGGCCTGCATCAGCGCCGGCATGAAGCCGAGCTGCGCTTGCGTGCCGCGGAAACCAATCTCGGCCGTCTCGATGACGTGATCCGTGAAGTCGAAGGCCAGGTCGCCAGCCTCAAGCGCCAGGCGCGCCAGGCCTCGCGCTACCGCAACCTCTCCGGTCACATCCGCAAGGCCGAGGCGCTGGCGCATTATCTGCGCTGGACTGCCGCCGAGCTTCGCACGCGCGCGGCGCAGGAAGAACTCGCGGCCGCCGCGTCGCTTGTCGAAACCTGCACCGGAATCGCCGCCACGGCTTCGACAGCGCAGGCCAACGCAGCGAACGAACTGCCGCCGCTTCGCCAGATCGAAGCCGAGCGTTCTGCCGCTCTGCATCGCCTTGTCGTCGAGCGCGAGGCGCTGGACGCCGAAGAAGCCCGCGCGCGCGAAGCGGCGCAGCGCCTGCGCCAACGCATTACGCAGACCGAGCAGGACATCGAACGCGATCGCGTTCTCGACAATGACGCCGGCATGGCGCTCGACGTTCTCGCAGGCGAAGGCGATGCGCTCGAAGCGGCCATCGCACGCTCCAGCGAAGAACTTGAGGAAGCCGAAACCGCCGCCGCCTCGCTGAACGAAGCGCTCGCCGAAGCGGAACGCAACCTTGAACGGCTGACATCCGAACTTGCCGAGTGGCACGCACGCAAGGCGAGCCAGGAACGGTCGCGCGAACTCGCATCGGCTTTGGCAGACAGCAGCGGACAGCAGCTTGGTGAAGCTCAGGCACGCCTTGACCGGGCCATGCGGGACGCTGCCGAAGCTCCCGACGTTCGCGCCGCCGAAGAGGCTGCAAACGCCGCGCGCGCACTCGCCGAGACTGCGCGCATTGCCGCCACCGCCGCGCGCGAAACGCTCATCCAGGCCGAACGGGCCGAAGCGGACTCGCGCAGCCCGCTCGAGAATGCCGAGCGTGAGTGGCAACGGCTCTCGGCCGAAGCCAAGGCTCTCGGCGACCTGTTGCGCCCGCAAGGTCAGGATCTCTTTCCGCCGCTGATCGACGCGGTGAAGGTGCGTCCCGGTTACGAAGCCGCGCTGGCCGCGGCTCTCGGCGATGACCTGCAGGCGCCGCTCGACGAAGCCTCGCCGCACCACTGGCGCGACCTTGGCGAGTTCGACGAATCTGCGCCGCTGCCTGCCGGCACAAAGCCGCTCGGCGAATTTGTCGAAGCTCCGTCGGCTCTCTCGCGCCGCCTGGCTATGACCGGCGTCGTGTTCCCCGATCAGGGCAAATCGCTGCAGAGTTCATTGCGCCCGGGGCAGCGTCTTGTCTCGCCGCGAGGCGATCTGTGGCGCTGGGACGGTTACGCCGCTTCGGCCGATGCGCCGTCGGCAGCCGCCGTACGCCTGTCGCAGCGCAATCGTCTCACGTCGCTTGACGGTGAAATCGAAGCCGCGCGCGAAGCCCGCGCCAGCGTGTTCGCGATCTACTCTGCGGCCCGTGAAGCCGCGACCGCGGCACGTGATGCCGCCCGCGCCGCCGAACAGGACGAACGCAATACCGACCAGGCGCTGATCGCAGCACAGGACAACTCGACCAAGGCGGCGCGTGCCGCTGCTGAGCGGGCCTCGCAGCTTGCTTCGCTCGAATCCGAAATCCGCCGCCTCACGCAATCGCGGGAGGCCGCGCTAGAATCCCGTCGCCAGGCGGAAGCCGAACTCGCGGCGCTCGGTGACGGCGTCGTGCTCAATCAGGATGGCGCATCCGCCCGCACCCGGACCGCGGAAGCTCGTACCGCCTATAGTGAAGCGCGCGCTGCGCTCGACGGTTTGAAGCGCGAAGGCGAACATCGCACGCGCCGTCTTGAAGCGATCGCCGACGAACGCGCACGCTGGGAAGAGCGTCGCACCGCCGCCACGACGCACATCGAGGAACTTGAACGCCGGCGCGAGCAGCTGACCGAAGAACTCACGGCCGCTGAAGCGGTCCCCGAACTCATCGCTTCCAAGCGCAACAGCCTGCTCGACGCCATCAGCACGGCGGATGCTTCACGCGGCCAGGCTGCGGATGCGCGCGCCACCGCCGAAGCAGTGCTTGCCGAAGCGGACAAGGTTTCGAAAGCTGCCGATGCCGCGCTCTCTGCCGCTCGCGAAGATCGCGCGCGTTGCCAGGCGCTGACCGAAGCCGCCGATGCGCGGATCAACGAGTTGCGCGACCGTATCCGCGACGAACTCGAAGCCGTTCCCGAGGAACTCGCGGATCGCGCCGAAATCAAGGACGATGAGGAACTGCCGCCGCTCGACCAGGCCGAAAAGCGCGTCGAGAAACTGAAGCAGGAACGCGAGCAGCTTGGCGGCGTCAATCTGCGCGCCGAAGAGGAAGCTGACGAGCAGGAAGCGCGGCTCCTGACCCTGACGACCGACCGCGACGATCTTGTGGGCGCGATCGAACGTCTGCGCCGCGGCATCCAGAGTCTGAACCGAGAGGGCCGCGAGCGCCTGCTGGCTTCGTTCGAGAAAGTGAACGCCAACTTCCAGACCCTCTTCAGCAAACTGTTCGAGGGCGGCGAAGCCAAGCTGACACTGACCGAATCGGAAGACCCGCTCGAAGCCGGCCTCGAGATCTTTGCGCGCCCGCCGGGCAAGCGGCTCCAATCCCTTGCCCTGCTCTCGGGCGGCGAACAGGCCCTGACGGCAATGGCACTGATCTTTGCGGTGTTCCTGGTGAACCCGGCTCCGGTGTGCGTGCTGGACGAAGTGGACGCACCGCTCGACGACGCCAATGTCGACCGTTTCTGCAACATGCTTGAGGAAATGACGCGTCTGACCGACACGCGCTTCCTGGTCATCACGCATCACGCGCTGACCATGTCGCGCATGCACCGGTTGTTCGGCGTGACCATGGCCGAGCGCGGCGTCAGCCAGCTCGTCTCGGTCACCCTGGCGGAGGCCGAAAAGGTCGCTGCGGAGTAGGTCTCGCAAAGTTCGCGCGCATTTCGCCGCGCCCGTGCTTTTCTCTGCGATATCAGCCGTTTAGAGACGTTCTAGCGTCATTGACAGGCCGTATACCCAACCCTATGTTCCGCCCGCCTTCGAAAGAGCCGCGAAGGCCAGCTTTTGCGCGGATTTTTTCGCTTCAACGGGAGTACGGGGCATGGCTGCTCAAGAACCCGAAAATCTGCGCGAGTTGGGACAGCGGCTCGACGAAGTCCAGCAGCGGAACGCCAAGCGGGACACGCGCCCGCCGCCGACGCAGTTGGGCATCGCGTCCCGTTTCGCAACGGAACTCGTGGCGGCGCTGCTCGTCGGTGGCGCAATGGGGTGGGGACTGGACTGGCTTTTCGGGTTCTTCGGAATCCACACGCGGCCACTCTTCATCGTGGTGTTTTTTGTGCTGGGCGCCGCGGCGGGGATCCGCAACGTGATGCGCGCAGCGAACGAGATAAACGCCGAGATCGCGGCTCACCCCGCGCCATCGGTCAACGACGACGAGGAGAACTAGACCCGTGGCCATGAACCCGATGGAGCAGTTCGCCATCAAGCCGATCGTGCCGCTGCACATCGGCGGCTACGACGTGTCGTTCACGAACCAGTCCTTGCTCATGGTGATCGTCGCCGTCGCGGCTTCCGCCTTCCTGACGCTCGCCATGTCCAAGCGCAGCCTCGTGCCGTCGCGTTCGCAGTCGATGGCCGAGATGTCGTACGAATTCGTCGCCAACATGATCCAGACATCCACCGGCGAAGACGGCCTGCGCTTCTTCCCGTTCGTCTTCACGCTGTTCATCTTCGTTCTGTGCAGCAACTTCTTCGGCATGATCCCGGGATCGTTCACCGTCACCAGCCAGATCGCCGTGACGTTCGCCCTCGCCTCGCTCGTGATCCTCACCGTCATCGTCACGGGCTTTGCCAAGCACGGCATCGGTTTTCTAAAGCTGTTCGTGCCGCACGCGCCGCTGCCGCTCCTGTTCCTGCTCGTGCCGATCGAGGTGATCTCGTTCCTGACGCGCCCAATCAGTCTTTCTGTGCGTCTGTTCGCGAACATGCTCGCCGGCCACACCATGCTCGCGGTGTTCGCAGGCTTTGTGGTGCTGCTGGGCAGCGCAGGCGGCGTGCTTTCGATCCTCTCCATCGCGCCGATGGCGCTGATCGTGGCGATCATGCTGCTCGAACTGCTCGTCGCGTTCCTGCAAGCCTATGTGTTCGCGATCCTGACCTGCATTTATCTGAACGAAGCTCTCCATCTCCACGACCATCACTGATCAGAAGGGAAAATCATTATGGAAGTCGCAGCAGCAAAAATGATCGGCGCGGGCCTTGCCTGCATCGCGCTCGTCGGCGCCGGCATCGGCATCGGCAACGTGTTCGGCAGCTACCTGTCGGGCGCGCTGCGCAATCCGGGCGCCGCCGCCAGCCAGACGACGAACCTGCTCCTCGGCTTCGCGCTGTGCGAAGCGACCGGCCTGTTCGGTCTCGTCATCGCGCTCATCATCCTGTTCACGTAAGCCGCAATGGCCGACGGCACGACAGCCACGACGCAGGTTCCCGCCAAGCACGAAGGCGCGGGCTTTCCGCCGTTCAAGACTGAAACGTTCCCGAGCCAGATCTTCTGGCTCGTGATCACGTTCAGCTTTCTGTTCGTCGTGCTGTGGCGCGTTGCCGGTCCGCGCATCCAGGGCGTGCTCGCAACTCGGCGCGGCCAGATCGACGGCGACATCGCGACGGCGCAGCGCCATCGCGCGGATGCCGAAGGCGCTTCTGCCGCCTACCAGTCCGCCCTTGCAACGGCCCGCGGCCGCGCACAGGCGCACGCGGAGGAAAACCGCAAGCGCCTCACCGCGGAAATCGACAAGGCCAAGCAGGAAGCCGACGCAGCTGCACAGTCGGACGTGGCCAAGGCCGAAGCCCGCATCGCGGCGTCGCGCACCGAAGCGCGAACCCATGTCGCCAAGGCGGCGCAGGATGCAGCGATCGAGATCGTGGCGCGCCTGACGGGCGACACCGTGGCGGCGGACGAAGCCGCGTCGGCTGTCCGCGCCGTAACGGGAAGCTAGGCCATGGAATTTCTGCTCGAACCGGAATTGTGGGTTGGCGTCGGCTTTGTGATGGTCGTCGGCCTGTTGCTTTATGTCGGCGTGCCCAAACTCGTCGGCGGCCTGCTCGACGCGCGCTCCGTCGCCATCAAGTCTGAACTCGACGAAGCCCGCCGCCTGCGCGAGGAAGCCCAGGCACTGCTCGAGGGGTTCAAGCAGAAGGCCGCGGGCGCAGAGAAGGAAGCCGAAGCCATCGTGGTTGAAGCCCGCGCAGAGGCAGAGCGTTACGCCGCCGAATCCCGCGCCTCGCTCCAGTCGTTGATCGAGCGCCGCGCCAAGGCTGCCCAGGACAAGATCGCCCAGGCAGAGGCCGCCGCCCTCGCCGAGATCCGCACGCTCTCTGCCGATGCTGCTGCGGCCGCCGCGGGAAAGCTGATCGCCACCCGCATGGATGCCAAGCGCACCGGCGATCTGATCGCGGCGAGCATCAAGGACCTGCCGTCCAAACTCAACTAATAGAGTTATCCACAGACCCTTTGTCCGCCCCCGCTGGCGGATATATGTACGCGCGACACACTCCCCGGACTGGTTTAGGGGGGAGATCGCAGTATGCTCGGCAACATCGTTCGCGTTCTGGCGCTTTCGGCGGCGATCACCGGTCTTGGCGCCTGCCAGTTCTCACCAGACATTCCGACACGCGCGATCGACTACAACCGCGCCGTCGCGCATACGACCAACGAGATCCTGCTGCTCAACATCATGCGGGCCTCGGACCGCGAGCCGCGCTATTTCACGCGCCTCGGCACGAACAGCGCGCAAAGCGGCGTCACCGGCGGCGTGACGCTCTCGCTGCCCTTCCCGAACGTGGCCAAGGGCAACGCCGGCGTCAGCGGCTCCGGCACGTTCGCCAACACGTTCACGCTTGAAAATCTCGACGACAAAAAATACCAGGACGGCGCAATGCAACCGATCGCGGCGTCTACCATCCAGGAACTGTGGTCGCAGGGAATCCAGACCGACATGCTGGGTCTGTTGTTCTTCGCATCATTCTCGATCCCGAAGGCAGAGCTTCCGATCCTTCGCGATGCTCTCGACACGTTCTGCGGCGACATGCGCCACTATCAGAAATATTGTGGCAGCGGCGACTCGCTGATTGCGTCTGAACCCCTCGCGAACTCGTGGAAAGCGAGCGACTGCATCGATCCCGACAAGGTTCCGACGGACCGCCGCGGCGGCGTTGACTACGCCATCTACGTGAATGATCCGGCTGCAGAGGACACGGCAGGAAGCTATCACCCTGAACTGTGCTTCCAGATCGTGCTGCGCGACTTGTTGGCGCTCGGCCTGCACATGGAAAAACGCAAGACCGTCACCGATGTCGACCTGCACGCCTCGGCCACCACGCTCAACGACGCGACGTTCCGAGCCGAACTGGTCAAGGAGGGCCTGAAGATCACGCCTGACGGCAAGGTCCAGAAGGAAGGCTCGGAGATCGTCACGGCGCTCGACCCCTCCGCGACTGCGATGATCCGTCTGCACAACAATTTCCGGGCAGTCGTGGAACAGTGCATCGTTTATGCCGCGCATGGCGTCGAGCCGGACTCGTCGAAACACTGCGCGCCTGTTCGGATGCCGAAAGAAACGGATGCCGCGTTCCGCGCGCGTGCCGCGGCAGCCGATACCGCCTACGAAAACCTCGTCACCACAGATGAGACGAAAGGCAAGCCCATCTCGCTCAGCGAGCTGAATATTGCGGTCGACATCCGTTCCTTTGAAAGCGTGGTGTATTTCCTCGGCGAAGTCGTACGCGCGTCGCGCGGCGAAGCAGCAGCGAATTCGCCGCCCTATTCCGTGCGCGTGCTCGGCCGTCAGCCCTGGGATCCGAACCACCGCTCCGTCTATGAGGAAACCCTGTTCGATCTTCGCAAAGGCTCGCCAGACCAGCCATCGGCGGCGGCGCTCAGGGACGACCGCGGCGACATGAACTGGATTCCCGCGTTCTGCTATTCGCCACCGCTCGCGCGCCCAGGCGCCACCGAAGCGGCCCGTAGCTGCTCCAGCGAGTATCCCGATCACGACACGATGACCGTCCTCGCCCTCGTCAACCAGGTCTGGGGCCTGCAGAAGGAACCGTCGCCGGAGCTGCAGCCGATCCTGACCTTGGGCGGCTAAGACGCAGTCACCACGTATCGTGGCGGTTGATCCAGACGCGCGCCTCTGCGGCTTGCGCGTTCGCAAATACACGGACCGGGCCGTGAAAGAACGGCGCGAAGAACTGCACCGCATGTCGCATCCAGGGCTCGTCCGTGATGATCGCGATGCGGCCGAAGTCGCGCCATTGGCCGAAGCCGAACGTCGACAACTCCAGGATCTCGACGTTGCTCGCAGGCTTTTCGCCGTGAAGGACCTTGGCGAGCAGGCGAACGTCGTGACGGCCGGCGCGCCTGTCGCGTTCCTCCGGCGTCATCGAGGCGCGGACATCATCATCGGAAACCGGATCGTGCCAGATCGCCGAGAACACATCATCGGAATGGCCTGAGAGAACTTCCATCATGGCGATGCCTCCTGATGGGTGAACGTTACACCCAGCGAAATGGTTCGCGCCTGAAACTTTTTTCAGATCGGCGCGGAACCCGTCGCCTCGCGACCAGCGGCAACATCACCAAAGGAGGAGCAATCGGCCAGAAGGCAACTACGCCTTCTCCGGCATCACCACGCGGATATGCAGTTCGCGCAGTTGCTTTGGCAGCACTTCGGTCGGAGCGTTCATCAGCAGGTCCTGGCCCTGCTGGTTCATCGGGAACATCGTGACCTCGCGGATGTTCTCTTCATCGGCAAGCAGCATCACCACGCGCTCGAGCCCGACCGCGCAGCCGCCGTGCGGCGGGGCGCCGTGCCGGAACGCGTTCAGCATCCCGCCGAACTTGGCCTCGGTGAAGTCGCGGCCATGACCGGCGATCTCGAACGCCTTGAGCATGACTTCCGGATCGCGGTTTCGCACCGCGCCGGACAGCATCTCATAGCCGTTGCAGACGATGTCGTACTGAAAGACCTTGATGTCGAGAACCTTCTCGCGATCCTCGCTGCTGAGTTTCATGAACTGCGCCGTGTCGTACTGCGGCAGAGAGAACGGGTTGTGGCCGAAGTCGATGCGCTTTTCTTCCTCGTTCCACTCGTACATCGGCATGTCGACGATCCAGCAGAACTTGAAGCACTTCTCCTCAATCAGCCCCAGCTCGCGGCCGATGCGCGTGCGCGCCAGACCGGCCAGGGAGGCAGCACGCACTTTCTTGTCGGCGGCGAAGAACAGAGCGTCGCCCGCCTTGATGCCAGCCTTCGCCACGAGTTCGGCTTGCGCCGCGTCGGGGATGAACTTGGCGATCGGACCCTTGCCCGTCAGCTTGCCGTCGGTCTCCTCGAAGATGACATAACCCAGACCCGCCGCTCCTTCGCTGCGCGCCCAGTCGTTGAGCTTGTCGAAGAAGGATCGCGGTTGCGCGGCGGCCCCCGGCGCGGGAATAGCGCGCACGGTCTTGCCCTTGAAGGCCTTGAACGCGACATCGTCGCGCGCAAACACGTCGCTCACGTCGCAGATGATGATTGGATTGCGCAGGTCGGGCTTGTCGGTGCCATATTTCAGCGCGGCATCTTCATAGGTGATGTGCGGAACGTCCTTGTAGACCTTTCGTCCGTCGGCGAACTCCTCGAACGTCTCAAGCAAGACCGGCTCGATCGCGTCGAACACGTCCTGCTGTGTAACGAAGCTCATCTCCATGTCGAGCTGGTAGAACTCACCGGGCGAGCGGTCGGCACGCCCGTCTTCATCGCGGAAACAAGGCGCGATCTGGAAGTAGCGGTCGAAGCCGGCCACCATGATGAGCTGCTTGAACTGCTGCGGCGCCTGCGGCAGCGCATAGAAATGCCCCGGATAGCGTCGCGATGGAACCAGGAAGTCGCGCGCGCCTTCCGGCGACGAAGCGGTCAAGATCGGGGTCTGGAACTCGGCGAAACCCTGCCCCAGCATGCGCATGCGCATGGACTGGATGATCCTGGACCGCAGCATGATGTTCTTGTGCAGCCGCTCGCGCCGCAAATCGAGGAAGCGGTACTTCAACCGGGTCTCTTCGGGATAGCTGTGATCGCCGAACACGGGCAGCGGCAGTTCCGGAGCCTGGCTTTCGATCCGCACCTCCTCGATGCGCATTTCGATCTCGCCGGTCGGCAGGTCCTTGTTGATCGTATCCGCCGAGCGCGCGACGACCTTGCCGGTGAGCGTCAGCACCCATTCCGACCGTGCCTTGTCGGCCTCGGCAAAGGCGGCGACCTCCGGCTCGATCACGCACTGCGTGATGCCGTAATGGTCGCGCAGGTCGATGAACAGCAGCCCGCCATGGTCGCGCCGGCGATTGACCCAGCCGGACAGGCGGACAGTCTGTCCGACATGCTCCTTGCGAAGCTGGCCGCAGGTGTGGGTACGATACGCGTGCATGGCAAAAACCCTTCAAAACATGGGGTGTGTGACGGTTATCGGGCTTGTGGTCAAGGCCCGAACGGGCATAGCGCAACTGTCGCAATTGGCCGCTTAAGTTGCCGCAGCAAAAGGGGATTCTCCATTCATGACGTTTACCCGCTTCGCCTCCGCCGCCGCATTGTGTCTCCTGGCCGCCCTTCCCGCGCAGGCCCAGCAACGCAACGTGGTGATCTTCATCGCCGACGGCCTGCGCTACGACAGCGTGACTCCCGAAACGGCGCCGACCATGTACCGCCTCAAGAAAGAAGGCGTGGACTTCGCCAACAGCCATGCGATGTACCCGACCGTCACCACGGCCAACGCGTCCGCCATCGCGACAGGACACTATCTCGGCGACACGGGCGATTACGGAAACTCGCTCAACTTCGACTTTCCGATACAGTGCCAGCTCGGCCCGGCGGTCAGCGTGACGTTCCTCGAAGATGACTGCGTTCTGAAGTCCGTCAAAGCGCATTTCGGCGACGGCTACATGGGACAGACGACGCTGGCGCAGGCGGCGCGCGGCGCAGGCTACAGCACCGTCATCGTCGGCAAGAAGGGACCGGCGGCGATCCAGTGGCTGTCGGCGCTGGACAGCAACGACGACAATGTCGGCGGACCGCTCGGCGTGTTTGTCGACGACGCCACGAACCATCCGGCCGGTATCGACAAAATGCCGAGCATGAGCACGATCCTGCACGGTGATCTTGCCAACGACGCGTTCGCCGTCACGGGCGCTGGCGCGCCGCCCTTCACAAGTACGCCAAATCTGACCCAGCAGGCCTGGCTGCTGTCGCTCACCACGCAGAGCCTGATCCCGAGCCTGAGCAATCAGGCCAAACCGTTCGTGCTGATCTTCTGGTCGCGCGATCCGGACGCCACGCAGCATGGCGCCGTGGACAGTTCGGGCCGCATCGTACCGGGCATCAACAGCGTCGATGCGCGTGAGGCGATCTACAATGCGGACAGCAACCTGAAGGGCATCATGGACGCGCTGAAGCTTTGGGGGCTTGCCGACAACACCGACATCTTTGTTACGGCCGATCATGGTTTCTCCACCATCGGCAAGGGCATCCCCACAGCGGACGGCGATCTGCGCGTCAGCACGCTCGCCAACGGCTTCGTCGCTCTGAATGTCGCCAAGTGGCTCGGCGGCGAGAAGGTGTTCGATCCCGACCACGGCAATCTGGAGGTGTCCGTCGCCGATGGCGAGCGTCCCGCAAACGGGAGCGCTTTCATCGGACCGTCGGTGGAGCATCCTCGGGCGATCGTCGTTGCCAATGGCGGAACGGATTTTCTGTATGTTCCGAACGGCGCAGACAAGCGCGACACCGCCAAGCTGATCTTCGCAAAGCTTCTCGAGCAACCCTATGTTGGCGCCCTGTTCGTGAACGACGCGCTGCTCAAGAGCGGCAACAAGGCTGACTTTGCCGGCGCGCTGCCGATGAGCGCCATGAACCTCATCGGCTCGTCGAGCGTTCCGCAACCCGACATTGTGATCGGATTTCGGTCGTTCGCTGCCAAAGGCTGCAAGCTCGGCCCCTTGATGTGCGCGGTAGAGATCGCCGACACCGGTCTGCAAACCGGCCAGGGCATGCACGGCACGACCAGCCGGGCCGACACGCGAAACTTCATGGCCGCGATCGGACCGGACTTCAGGAAGGCGTTTGTCGATCCTACCCCGGTCAGCAATGCCGACATCGCGCCTACCCTCGCGCATCTGATCGGCGTTTCTCTGTCCGGGCCGGGCAACCTCACCGGGCGCGCGGCGACCGAAGCGCTGGCCGGTGGAAAGCCTGTCGCGTTCCAGAAAAAGACGCTGGTCTCGGATCCGGGACCGGGCGGCCAACGCACCATTCTGGAATACCAGGACGCCGACGGGCGGCACTATTTCGACGCAGCAGGCATTCCGGGCCGTATTGTCGGCCTGACAGCCAAATAAGGCGCGCTTGGGCCGCGAATCCGGTATCACGGTCCGATGCGGATCATAGAAAACACACCGGATTTGAAGGCCCTCATCAGCGAACTTGCGGGCACGCCCTATCTCGCGCTCGATACCGAGTTCATGCGGGACCAGACCTATTGGCCCAAGCTGTGCCTGATCCAGGTGGCGGCGCCGGGAGTCGAGGCGATTGTCGACCCCCTCGCCGACGGCATCGACCTGGCGCCGTTCTACGAGCTGCTCAAATCGCCCGGCATCGTGAAGGTCCTCCACGCCGCGCGGCAGGACATCGAAATCTTTCATCACCAGGGCGGCATGATTCCCGATCCGCTGTTCGACAGCCAGATCGCAGCCATGGTCTGCGGCTTCGGCGACGCGGCGTCGTACGAAACGCTCTGCCGAAAGATCGCGCATGTCGACATCGACAAATCCTCCCGTTTCACCGACTGGAGCCGCAGGCCGCTCAGCCAGAAGCAGCTCGACTACGCCATCGGCGACGTGACCTATCTGCGGATCATCTATGAGTTCCTGAAGAAAAAACTGGAACAGACCGGGCGCTCCGAATGGGTGCAGGAGGAAATCTCCGCGCTGCAGGACCCGGCGCTCTACGCGATGCATCCCGAGATCGCATGGAAGCGCCTGAAACCGCGCACGACCAACAAGCGATTCCTGGCCATGCTCTCGTCGCTCGCAGCCTGGCGCGAGCGCGAGGCGCAGGAGCGCGACATCCCGCGCGGCCGCGTCTTGAAGGACGAGGCGCTGACGGAAATCGCGGCGCATCCGCCGGAAAGCGTCGACGCGCTCGAACGCATTCGCGCCGTGCCAAAGGGCTTTGCCAATTCGCGCCTCGGCAAGGGCCTGATGGACGCGATCGAGGAAGGCAAGACCGCTAAACCGCCCGAGCCGATCGAGCAGGATCGCCCGCGCCGCCGACGTGAGCCCTCTCCCGCCGCAATCGATCTGCTCAAGACCCTTCTGCGGCTGCGTGCCGAGGCCGTGGGCGTCGCGCCACGCCTCATCGCCAATGCCGACGACATTGAGCGACTGGCCGCCAACGAAGATGAAGGCGTCCCCGCGCTGCATGGCTGGCGCGCGCATGTGTTCGGCAACGACGCCATCGCGCTACGCAAAGGCGACCTCGCCATCGCACTGGAAGGCGGCGAAGCCGTTGTTGTGGAGCTGGAGGATTAGCATCCAGTTGGTCACGGCCCGCGCTGTGGCGGGCCGCGACGGATCGCTAGTCCAGGTCGGGCCCGCCGGTCGCGAGATCGGCGACCTCCTCGCCTTCGATGTACGGGTCCTCGTCTGGCCCGAGTTCGTCGGTCGGGTTCGGAACATCGAAACCGGACGGCGGAATGGCTTCGAGGAAGCCGGCGGCCTTGAGTTCGTCGACGCCCGGCAGATGGTTGACGCTCTCAAGCCCGAACTGAACGAGGAAGGCGTCCGTCGTGCCAAAGGTCACGGGCCGGCCGGGCGTGCGCTTGCGGCCGCGGATCTTCACCCAGCCGATTTCCATCAGGACGTCGAGCGTGCCCTTGGACAGCATGACGCCACGAATGTCTTCGATCTCGGCGCGGGTGACCGGCTGGTGGTAGGCGATGATCGCGAGCGTCTCGATCGCTGCGCGCGAAAGGCGTCGCTGCTCGGGCTGTTCCTTGCGCAGGAGGAAGGCAAGATCCGGCGCGGTTCTGAATTGCCATTTTCCTGCGACGCAGACGAGGTTTACGCCCCGTCCTTCATACGAACGTTGAAGCTCGGCAACCAGCTCCGAAACGTCTGCGCCGTCCGGCAGCGATGTTGCCAGCGCTTTCGCGTCCAGCGGTTCGGCGGCAGCGAACAAGAGCGCTTCGGTCATGCGCAGATGCTCGGGGTTTACGCCCAAGGCCTCGGCCGGCGTCTCTGTGTCCCCGTTTTCCACTTCCACTCCCATTTCCGTTTCTATCTTGGCGACCAGGCGGGCTACTCCACTCATGACATGGCCTCTGCGGTTGGTGCGATCCGGTCGCGAACGTAAATCTCTTCGAAGGCAGCCATCTGGCGGATCTCGAGCTTGCCGTCGCGCGCCAGTTCCAGGCACGCCAGCAATGTGCTCGCCAGCGCCGAGCGGCGGCGGATTCCTCCCGACCATTCGAAGGGAAGGAGCCGGTCGAGACCGCTCCAGTCCGAGATGCGGCCCAGCATGCGTTCAAGGCGCTCGCGCGCCTCTTCTATGGCCAGAACCGGCGCATGCACCGGGCTGTACGCCTTGTGGCCCATCTTCTTGGCGCGCTGCGTCGCATAGGACGTAAGCAGATCGTAGAGCGTGTCCTTGTAGGTGCGCAGCTTGATGACGTTGATCGGCTCGGGCGCGCCGCGGGCGAACACGTCACGGTCGAGGCGATCACCGGCCATCAGCCGTGCCGCCGCCGAGCGCATAGCTTCAAGCCGCTGCAACCGCCAGCGCAGGCGCGTCGCCATTTCGTCCGCCGTCGGCTCCCCGTCCGCGCTCGGCGGCTGGGGCAGGATCAGACGCGACTTGAGATAGGCGAGCCAGGCGGCCATCACGAGATAGTCGGCCGCCAGTTCGAGATTCATCTTTTTCGCGGACTCGATGAACTCCAGATACTGGTCCGCCAGTTTCAGGATCGAGATCTTGGCGATATCGACCTTCTGGTTGCGCGCGAGTGTGAGGAGAAGGTCGAGTGGACCTTCAAAGCCGTCGACGGCGATGAAGAGGGTATCCTCCGGCGCGGCAATCGCCGTCGCTTCGAAGTCCCCGAAATTCTCGCCAGCGTCGCTCATGCCGTCACGCTCAGAAGTTCGGTCAGCCTGGCTTCGGCGGCGGCGGGGTCGAATTCGTCCGGTGCGCTCAGATGCGACAAGGCGTGATCAGCCCGGCGCAGCGCCTGGCCGTCGAGCGGTTTCACTTCGCTTGCCACTTCCCTCATCTCATCCATCTTGCCGTTGCAGTGAAGCACGACGTCGCAACCGGCGAATAATGCAGCCTTTGTACGCACGGACAAAGGCCCGTCCAGCGCGTTCATGGAAAGATCGTCCGATATCAACAGGCCATCGAAGCCCATCTCGCCGCGAATCACGTCGCGAATCACTTTTGGGCTGGTCGTGGCGGGCCGTTGCGGGTCGATCGCCTCATAAACGACATGTGCCGTCATCGCCATCGGACAGGTGTCGAGACTGCGGAACGTCACGAAATCCGTCGCGCTGAGCTCTTCGGCAGACGTCGAAACGCGCGGCAGCGCGTGATGCGAGTCGGCCGTGGCGCGGCCATGGCCGGGAATGTGCTTCATGATGGGAAGCACGCCGCCTTCCATCAGGCCCTCGATCTGCGCGCGGCCAAGATCGATGATCGTCGCCGGATCAAAGCCGAAGGCTCGGTCGCCGATCACGGCGTCGGCACCCTCGACAGGGACATCGAGCACCGGCAGGCAGTCGACATTGATGCCGACCTCGGCCAGATCGTGCGCGATCAGCCTGGCATTGAGATAGACCGCTTCCAGCCCGGCCTCATGCTGGTTCGCGTAGACGGCGCCGAATTGGGCGGCCGGGACGCGCTTTTTCCAGCCCGGCGGATTGAGGCGCGAGACACGGCCACCTTCCTGGTCGATCAGCACCGGTGCCCGTGCATCGCCGACAATGTCGCGCAGGGACGCGACGAGCGCGCGGATCTGGCCACGGTCGTGGATGTTCCGCGCGAACAGGATGAAGCCCCAGGGCTGTACCTCGCGAAAGAAGTCTCGCTCGTCCGCGCCCAGCGTCGTGCCGGCGCAGCCATAGATCGCGCGCGTGCGCATGGCCCCTATCCTTGTACCGGCAATCCCGAACCTACTTCGTCGGGATACACGCCGCGCCTTCAGCCTTGAGTTTGTCGCACAACGACGCAGCCGCGCTCTTGTCGCCCGCCACGATGCGCAGGCGATACCAGACGCCTTTTGCGCCGAGATCAACCTGCATGACGTTTGGCGACGTTCCGCCCAGAAGCGCTGCGTGCTTGGCCTTGTACGCCGCCCATGCGGTATTGGCGTCCGCTTCGGATTTGTAAGAGCCGATCTGCAGCAGGCCAGCTCCCGCTGGAGCCGTGCTCGCAACCGGTGCGGCCGCAACCGGAGCAGCAGCCACCGGGGCAGTAGCCACTTGCGCGGTCACGCGCGGCGCGGCAGGCGGAAGCACCGGCCTGGTCGACGGCACGCTCGGCGCAGATGCGCCCTTTGGCGGTAGTGGTTCAGGCGCTTCGCTCGCGAGCGCGGGTGCCGTTTGCGGCGCGACCTGCGGCTTCGCCGGCGGCGGTGTCACGGCCGGAACGGAAACGACCTTCAATGGCGGCGTCGTGGCGGGCACTTCGGCAGGCATCGACGGCGGAGGCGCTGGTGTATTGGCGGCCGGCGCGGGCGCCGGAGCAGGCGCTGCATTGTCCGCCGCAGCGTCTTCGCCGGATGGCGCAGGCTGCTGATAGATCTTGAGGCCCGTATAAGGCGTGGCTGTGCCGCCGGCTGACGTGGGTGGAACCTTGACCGGGGTCTGGTCGGCCGCGATGACGCGCGGAACTTCGGCATGACCCTGCTGCACGCCGCGCTGATAGGCGAGCCAGACCACGCCGCCAAAAGCCGCCAGCACCAGAAGCGCAATGACAATCAGCAGGGGAAGGCGTGAGCCCTCCACATCCTCGTCATCGTCGCCGCCGTCGAAGACGCGGACGTCGTCCGTGGGTTCGTAATTTGTGGGCATCACTTGGCTCCGAATCTCAGTTGGGCAATCTAGCACCTGCCTGCGCCCGAATCATGACGCAGCCAAGCCCCTATAATGCGATATCAGTATGGAATATCCGGCCATATTCCAGCATGGCAAAGCGGTCCGTCATGCCTGCAATATAGTCGCGGACGACCCCACCGGTCACCGCGTCCCCGGCCGCCCCACACTGGGCAGCCCAGTCCGGCGGCAGGAGCTTGGGATCGGAACTGAACGCGACGAACAGCTCGGTCACCAGGGCCTGCGCCCGGCCCATCGGCGCCATGACCCGGGGATGGCGATACATGTGGGCGAAGAGGAACCGCTTGAGGGCGGTGACATCTTCGGCGACGCCGTCCGAAAACGCGGCCAGCGCCAGCTTCTGGGTCCGCACCTCCTCCGGCCCGGCCGGATCGGCCGCTGTGATGCGTCTGCGCGTCTCCGTGAGGACATCGTCGACCAGCGTACTCATCAGTGTACGGACGAGCTCGCCGATGAAACGGCCGACTTCCAGCTCGCCGTAGCGCGCGCGGACGCCTTTCACGGCTTCGCCTGCGAGTGGCGCACCCGCAAGATCGTCGATAGTGAATAGCTCGGCGCGCAGTCCGTCGTCGATGTCGTGGTTCACGTATGCGACGTCGTCCGACAATGCGGCGACCTGAGCTTCCAGTGACGACCAGTGACGCACGTCGAGCGGCCAGCGCTTGTCGAAGGACGCGATCGGCCCGGCGAGCGGCGGCTTCAGGGGACCATTGTGCTTTACGAGGCCCTCCAGCGTTTCCCAGGTCAGATTCAGACCATCGAAGTCCGCGTAGCGATGCTCGAGCTTGGTAACCAGACGCAGGGCATGCGCGTTGTGATCGAAACCGCCGAAGTCGAGCGTCGCCGCATTGAGCGCCTCTTCGCCGGCGTGTCCGAACGGGGTGTGTCCGAGATCGTGCGCCAGCGCCAGCGCTTCGGCGAGATCCTCGTCCAGAGCCAGCACGCGCGCCAGACTGCGCGCGATCTGCGCGACTTCCAGCGAGTGCGTCAGGCGCGTGCGGTAATAGTCGCCTTCGTGCTGCACGAAAACCTGCGTCTTGTGCTTGAGTCGGCGGAACGCCGCGGAGTGGATGACGCGGTCACGATCGCGTTGAAAACAGGTTCGCGTCGGACTTTCCGATTCAGGGTAAAGGCGGCCGCGGCTGGCTGCCGGCTGTGTTGCAAAGGCCGCGTGGCTCGAAGGAGGCATGAATATCGGCCCGGCCAGGTGCCCAAGCGGCCTATTACCTCCCTGCGATAGGGTCTTTGGGGCCTTTGCGGCGGCCATTGCGAGTACTACATAAGACTCGTTCCAGTATGCCACGAAAGGCGCCATGAACACCGAGACTGCATTGCCGGTCACAATCT
This sequence comes from uncultured Alphaproteobacteria bacterium, assembly GCA_963741725.1. Classification (GTDB taxonomy): domain Bacteria; phylum Pseudomonadota; class Alphaproteobacteria; order Micropepsales; family Micropepsaceae; genus Rhizomicrobium. The sequence continues at coordinate 386,387 of CAVUJC010000005.1, forward strand.
CCACCCGCGCCGCCAAGCGCATCGCGGAGATTTTGAAATCGGAGCCGGCGCCCGTGATGCTGCGCCTGGCGGTGACCGGCGGCGGCTGTTCGGGCTTCTCCTACAATTTCGCGCTCGATGAAACGCGCATGGACGACGATCTTGTCGTGGAACGCGATGGCGCGGTCGTGCTGATCGATCCGGTCAGCCTCGATTTCCTCAAGGGCGCGGAGATCGATTTCTCCAACGATCTCATCGGCGCAGCGTTCAAGGTCAACAATCCGAACGCGCAATCATCCTGCGGCTGCGGCACGAGCTTTTCGGTTTAGCCGTCGTCACGCGCAAACCTCGTCGGACTTATCCAACATCGTTGGACTTCGAACGCTGGCATTCCCGCGAACGTGACGGCGTTCATCGCGGATAAGTTTTGCCGCGCGAATTTCTTCTGAACTTTTTTATCGTAAGAATTCGGCCGGCTCTTGAACCGAGTCGGTCAAATCACCAGTTTCGCTATATCCCGACAAATGCGTCCGCCGAACGCCGGTACGTAAGCAAAAAGAGCCGCCCTTGCGGACGGCTCCCAATGCAGTCGTCGTTATGTATCAGCCCGCTTTCGCTGCCTTGCGGCGGCGCAGTCCGGCGGCTGCGAAGAGGCCAGCGCCGAAGAGAGAAAGCGTGAGGGGCTCTGGAACGTTGTTCGCGTTGCCGCTTGTCGCCTGCCCATTCACGACCCAACGCAGATCCTCGGCGACAGCGTCGCCGGTCGTCAGATTGCACTGATATAAATCCTGACATTCCCAGGACGGGCCAAGAAGGCCTGTTACCAGCGGATCGGTGCCCGCGCCGTTGTTGAGATCGTTCGCAAATTGGAGGCGCAGAGTGTGGTGATAGTAGTCGGTGAATCCCACCCAGTAGGTTGGCGGCGTCGGGAACGGGCCAGCCTCGGGGCCATAAACATCGCTCGGCAGGTATTCAAAGCCCGTGAAGGGATCCTGCGCCTGGGTTGTAAGATCGAAGCCGGTGATATCGCCGTAAATGTCGAGCGAGAACCAACCGGAGAAGGACGTCTGGTCACTCATTGTGCCCGACACGTTCCAAATGACATCCGCGCTCGCCGCGGATGGAATGGCCAGGGCCAACATGACGGCTGCCGCGGCAACTGAGTTACGCACATTCATAGGAAGACCCCTTGTTTTGGATCTCCACCGAGCACGAATCATGCCGGTTCTGTACGGTTGTGTTTACGCGGGTATTTCGTTCGTTCCCGAAAGAATTTGTAATCGCAGGTTACACCTGACGGCCACCGCAACCTGGTTAACCATAACCGCTCGACGCCATCGGCCAACAAAAAAGGGCCGCTCCGTCGAGCGGCCCTTCGTTCAGATCGGCTGGTCGCCTAGCTGTGCGTGGCTTTGCGGCGGCGGAGACCGGCGGCTGCAAGAATGCCGGCTCCGAACAGCGATACCGTGATCGGTTCGGGAACCGGATCAACAGTCACGTCGCCAATCGCGGCGCCATAGGGTCCAGAAGCGTCGAGGCTCTTGAAGTCGAGCGTCGTCAATCCGGCGTCGGCGGTGAAGAAAAATTGCGGATCCTGCCAAAGCATATTGCTCTTGTTCGGGATGGTGCAGGAGTCGAACGTGAAATTCTGCGAGGCCGCTGCGGCGCTGACCTGGACAGTCTTGACGCCGCAACCATCGGGATTGCCCGAGAGATCGAAGTTCACGACATACTGGACGCCGGCGATCGTAGCGAAGGTATTCGAGATCTCGCCCGGCGCGTTTCCATCCATGTCGATGCTGTTGCCGCCACCCGGAGGTGCCTGCCAATAGGTCGTGATGAGATCGACGCTGCCGGAAACAACGGTCCAGTTGGCAATGGTGCTGGAGTCGGGCGCAAAGACGGTGCAGTACGCAGCGGCGCAGGCCGGGTCTGCAAATGTCCCGTTGCTGAGTGTCGTCGCCTGCGCATGGATTGGCACGAGAGCCAAAGCCGGCGCGAGCAGTCCGAGCACTTTCAGAAGGCGCATTTTATGACTCCACAACTAGAGGTGCAGCTTTTGAAGCTATCAACATATAGTAGCAAGATTCACGCCAAGGGTAAAAAAGCGAATGAATTCAATGAACGGTATTGGTAACTCACCCGGAAACTGTAAAAGCGAATTACAATAAGATAGTATTTTCAAAATGATAGCGCGATTGAGCGCAGTAAGTCGAAGAGCCGATCGAGACATGAAAATCGCCACATGGAATGTGAATTCGGTGCGCAGCCGCGTGGAATCCGTCGTCGCCTGGCTGACCGAAGCTGCGCCGGATGTGGTGTGTCTTCAGGAACTGAAATGCACCGATGAGCAGTTTCCGAAAGAGGCGTTCGAAAACCTCGGCTATAATTGCGCCGTACACGGACAAAAGACCTATAACGGCGTCGCGATCCTGTCGAAACGCCCGATGGAGGACGTGACCCCTCGCCTGCCCGGCGGCGACGACACGGATGATCATGCCCGCTACATCGAGGCGCTCGTGCCAGCGGAAAAGGGCGTCGTTCGCGTCGCCTCGATCTATGCGCCGAACGGCAACCCGATCGGGACAGAGAAGTTCAACTACAAGCTCGCCTGGCTCGAACGATTGAATAAGCATGCGAAGGGTCTGCTGGCGCTCGAGGAGCCCGTCGCGCTGATGGGAGACTACAACGTCATACCGCAGCCGGAGGATTGCTACGATCCGAAGGCCTGGATGGAAGACGCGCTCTACCAGCCCGAGTCGCGGGCTGCTTTGCGGCGCGTGGAGTATCTCGGCTACACCGACGCGTTCCGCGCCTGCGATGCGCAGCCGAACCAGTACACATTCTGGGACTATCAGGCCGGTGCATGGCAGAAGGACCATGGCATTCGGATCGATCACATTTTGTTGTCGCCTCAAGCCGCAGATCATTTGAAGCGTTGTGCCATCGACAAGCACGTTCGCGGCCGGGAAAAGCCGTCCGACCACGTTCCCATTTGGTGTGAATTGGAGATTTGATCATGTCATTTGAAGGCGGCTGCCATTGTGGCGGCTTGCGGTATCGCATCGAAGGCCCCGTCAAGTGGGGAACCTATTGTCACTGCCGGATTTGTCAGCTCACGCTCGGCGCTTCGGTCAGTGCGTTCGCGTCCGTTTCCGACGATCACTTCAAGTACACGGCGGGCGTACCCAAAGTGTACCGTTCCTCAGCCTCCGCGACGCGCGAGTTCTGCGGCAATTGCGGCGCGCAACTCGTATTCCGCCGCGATGGCAAGCACCGCGTCGGTGTGAACATCGTGACGTTCGACGATCCTTCGATCATCGAGCCGACGATGCATATCTGGACGGAAAGCCGCATTCCCTGGTTCGACACCAAGGACGGCCACGAACGCCGCCGGCAAATTCACCCGCACACGAGTTAGCGGAGTTCTTCGGTCGCGTCGCGTTCGAAGATCGCTTCGAGGCTGGTCAGGTTCATGCCGTGCTTCAGCCAGTTGTATGGCGTGAGGTTAACGGACTTGATCATCGTGCGCTCGATTTCGCCTGACGCGGTCATGTCGAAGTCCAGCACGTTGACGCAACCGGTATCCTGTTCGAACGCGCCCATCGCACCGAGGCCGGCGCCACAGGCCCAGCTCAGCAGGAGACGGTTGATGCCCTCATGCGCGACGACCAGCGCCGTATGCCAAGCGGGTTCCTTGAGGAGCCGCGTGATCGACTTGACCGCGCGCGCCTGGGCTGCGGCATAAGCCTCGCCGCCTTCGTGATTGGTCGCGCCGGGCAATGCAGCCGAGGCGAAGCGGTCTTTCATGCGCTGGATCAGCTCCTCGCGGCTCTTCACCGGCGCCATTTTTCCGCCGACGATTTCGACGAGGCCCTCGTCGATCTCAAGTTGCGGCGGATGCGCCTGCGCGGCGAGGACGTGCGATGCGGTCTCGTGGGTGCGCGGATAGCCTGAGCAAACCGCGCGATCGAAGGTGACGTGCGACAGAGCCTTGCCGGCCGCTTCGGCCTGCAATCTGCCCCGGGTGGTCAACGGAACGATATTGATCGCACCCTCCGCCACGACATGCTTGGCGAGATAGTCGACATGGCCATGACGCATCAGATAGATGCGCCGGCGAGAGTCCGTTCCTGGAAGCGCGTGCATGAGACCTAGATCGCACCTGCGCTTTGCAGTTTTGCGACATCGGCATCGCTGAAGCCCCAGGCCTTGAGCGAGGCGGGATTGTCGGCGCCTTCGGGCGGCCCCTGCACTTCCGGCACCGTGCGCGAAAAGCGCGGCGCCGGCGCTGGCTGCACGATCCCGCCGACTTCGACGAAGGTCTTGCGTGCGACATTGTGGGGATGCTTCGGCGCTTCGGCGAGAGAAAGGACGGGGGCATAGCAGACATCGCTGCCGAGCATGAGCGCGTCCCACTCGTCGCGCGTCTTGGTCTTGATGACCGCGGTGAGTTTTTCCTTGAGTGACGGCCAGGCGTTGCGATCCATCTGCGCGGCGAATGCAGCATCCGTGATGCCGGCCTTCTCGATCAGTTCTTTGTAGAATTGTGGTTCGATCGAGCCGAGCGCGATGTACTTGCCGTCCCTGGTTTCGTAGGTGTCATAGAAGTGAGCACCGCCGTCGAGCAGGTTGGCGCCACGCTCATCCTTCCACATGCCCATCGCGGACATGCCGTAGAACATGGACATGAGCGACGCCGCACCGTCGGTCATCGCGGTATCGACGACCTGGCCCTTGCCCGAACGCTTGGCTTCCAGAATGCCGCAGACGACACCGAATGCGAGATAAAGCGCGCCGCCGCCGAAGTCGCCGACAAGATTGAGCGGCGGAACAGGCTTGCCCTTGGCATGGCCGATGCCGTGCAAGGCGCCAGTGAGCGCGATGTAATTGATGTCGTGTCCGGCAGCGTCGGCGAGCGGACCGGTCTGGCCCCAGCCGGTCATGCGGCCATAGACGAGTTTGGGATTCCGCTTGAGACAGACATCGGGACCAACGCCGAGACGTTCCATCACACCGGGACGGAAACCTTCAAGCAGTGCGTCCGCGCCGTCGATCAGCTTGAGCGCGGCTTCCACCGCCTCGGGCTTTTTCATGTCGAGCGCAACCGCCTTGCGGCCGCGATAGGTGATTTCGGACTTGGCGGGCGAGCGGCCACCTTTGCGGTCGATGCGGATGACCTCCGCGCCCATGTCAGACAGTAACATTGCCGCGAACGGACCAGGCCCGATGCCAGCAAACTCAACAATCCGAATTCCGTGCAGGGGACCCATGTCAAACCTCATCGCAATTGCGCCGCAATTCCCTCATAGCTGGCCGGATGAAGCGGGACAACAGAAGGTGCCGATGCTGCGCTACCTGATCTTTGCGGCGGCCCTTGTCGCAGCTACGGCAACCGGCGCTCTGGCGGCGCCGAAGCTGATTTACCAGGTCGACGGCGTCACAGTGAGCATCGACCACGGCCAGATGGTCGTGACGGCAACCGGCGCGGTGAGCAGCGGCGGTTGGACGCTGCCGCATCTGCAACGCAAGGCGGTCCATCCGGCGGAATCCGATACCGAGGAGTTCGAATTCGTCGCGACACCGCCTCCTTCGGACACCGCGGTAATTCAGGCGCTGTTGCCGGTCTCGGCAATCGGCCGCTTTCCGCTGCCGCGTTACGGCGCGATGCAGGTGAAAGTCGATGCGGAGTCGAACAGCGCTACTGCGCCGCTGCGTTAGACGCTTCCAGCGCCTTGTCGATGACGCGCACAAGAAGCTCGGCCTCACGCGCGCCGGAGATCATGAACTTGCTGTCGAAGATGAATGTCGGCACGCCGCTGATGCCCATCTCGTTGGCGAGGCCGGCTTCGCGTTCGACGGCTTCGAGATCGGCGTCGCCGGCCAGCAATGTTGCGACGAGATCGCCGTCCATTCCGGCTTCGCTTGCGATCGCAGAAAGGACGGCCGGATCGCCGACATCACGGCCCTCGATGAAATAGGCGCGGAAGAGCCGTTCCACCATGTCGTCCTGCACGCCGGCGCTTGCGGACCAACGGACCAGTCGGTGGGAATCGAGAGTGTTCGGCGACTTTGCAATCTTGTCGAAGGCGAATGCGATGCCCTCGCCTTCGCCCTCGGCGCGGATGGCGTCGCCCATCGCGGAGGTGCGCGGACTGTCGCCAAATTTCGCCTTGAGATAGGCGCGGCGGTCGACGCCCTCGCGTGGGATGGTCGGGTCGAGCCGATAGGGACGCCAGAAGACGTCGAACTTGACGTCAGGGCGCATGGCCATGGCACGGCCGATCCGCCGCTTGCCGATGAAGCACCAGGGACACACTGTGTCGGAGACGATATCGATCTGCATGGTTGACGATTACAATCCAATCGGCCGGGCGGATAAAGGCCTAATTCGGACGGGGAGCGTTTTATGGAATTCGATTTGACGGGCCGCACGGCCTTTGTGACCGGCGCGACCAGCGGCCTGGGGCGGCACTTCGCCAAGATCCTGAGCGGCGCGGGCGCCGCGGTGGCCCTGGCAGGACGCCGTCGTGATCGCCTGGACGCGGTCAAGCGCGAGATCGAACAGGCAGACGGCCGAGCCGCCGCCATCGAACTCGACGTCACGGACGAAACGCGCATCGCACCGGCAATCGATCAGGCCGAAGCCGAACTCGGCCCCATCGACATTCTTGTAAACAATGCCGGCCTCAGCGTGTTCGGACTTGCGGCGGACATCTCGGCCGCAGATTTCGATAAGGTCATCAGCACCAATATGCGCGCGCCGTTTCTGCTCGCAACCGAAGTCGGGCGGCGCATGATCGCCTCCAAGCGCGAGGGGCGCATCATCAACATCGCCTCGATCGGAAGCTTTCGCGTGTTGCCCGGCGTGACGGCCTACTGCGTCTCGAAAGCCGGGCTCGCGATGATGACGCAGTGCCTGGCGCGCGAATGGGCCCGCAAGGGAATCAACGTGAACGCGCTTTGCCCGGGCTATGTCGAAACCGAATTGAACGACGAATGGTTCGCCAGTGAAAAAGGCAAGAAGCAGATCGACGGCTTTCCCCGAAAAAGGCTGGCCAGGGAATCGGACCTGGACGGCATGCTGCTGCTTCTCGCGTCGGACGCGTCGCGGACCATTACGGGATCGCTTCTGACGGTGGACGACGGACAATCGCTCTAAATTCGCCGGCCGGGCGACCTTGCGCGGCGTTCCGGACGCCCCCAAAATGACTGCAGGGGAACAGGAGCGAAACCGAATGGACACGCCCAAGGACGCCAGGACGCAGGACTATTACGACCGCATCAAGAACAAGTTCGCGGAGGAGCGCGACCTGCGGCTCAAATACCGGCCGGAAGGTACGGCACAGTACACGTCCGAACTGACGGGCGAGCTGGCGCATTATGAAATCGATCCGTATGCGGACGATAGCGCCGCGCGCGACCCGATCACCGACACGGTCGAATGCCTCTTCATCGGCGGCGGCTTTTCGGCGCTCCTGACCGCCGCGCGCCTTCGCGAGCGTGGGGTGGAAAGCATCCGCATCGTGGAGCGCGGGGCGGATGTCGGCGGCACCTGGTACTGGAACCGTTATCCGGGCGCGGCGTGCGACGTGCCGTCTTATGACTACCTGCCCTTGCTCGATGAAATGAAATACATGCCGTCGCGCCTTTACGCGAAGGGGCCGGAAATCTTCGCGCACTGCCAGGCGATCGCGCGCCGCTATGATCTTTACGATCTCGCCGTGTTCCGTACGACGGTGACGTCGACGGTGTGGGATGAGAAGGAAAAGCTCTGGCACATCGGCACGGATCGCGGCGACAGGATGAAGGCCAAGTTCGTCATCTGCGCCAACGGCACACTGTCCAAACCCAAGCTCTCCAAGATCAAGGGCATGGAGACCTTCAAAGGACATTCGTTCCACACTTCGCGCTGGGACTACCAGTACACAGGAAAGGATCTCGAGAACCTGTCCGGCAAGGTCGTCGGCATCATCGGTACCGGCGCGAGTGCCGTGCAGGCAATCCCGCGCCTCGCAAAAGCGGCCAAGGAGCTCTACGTCTTCCAGCGCACGCCGTCCGGCATCGACTTCCGCAACGATCGGCCGACCGATCCGGAATGGGCCGCCACGCGCCGTCCGGGTTGGCAGGAAGCGCGCCGCATGAAGGCGATGCGCATCCGCGAAGGAGATCCGGAAACCAAGGCCGAACTTGCCGCGCTTTCGCGTGAAGAGAAGATCCGCCGCCAGGAGAACGCAAACATCGACATCATGATGCGCATTCACCGGCGCATCGAGGAAGTCGTGGAGGACAAGGCGACGGCCGAGGCACTGAAGCCCTGGTACATGTTCATGTGCAAACGGCCCTGCTTCGACGACGAATATCTGCCGGCGTACAACCGCCCGAATGTTCATCTCGTCGACACGCACGGCAAAGGCATCACGGAAATCCGGCCTGAGGGGCCGGTATTCGAGGGCAAGACCTATCCTCTCGATGTGCTGATCTATGCGACCGGTTTCGAGGTGCAAAAGACCGGCATCTACAACGAGATCCGCGGCAAAGGTGGCATCGAGATCAACGAGACCTACAAGGACGGACTACGCACGCTTCTCGGCGTGCACACCCATGGCTATCCCAACCTGTTCATCATGGGCGGCTATCAGGCGTCGTTCCAGTTCAACCTGACATTCATGCTGCAGACGCAGGGCGACCACATTGCCGAGTGCATCAAGTATGCGCGCGACCATGACTACGACACGATCGACGTGTCGCCCGAGACTGAAGAGTGGTGGGTGCAGGAAGTGATCAATCATCGCGGCAAGACCAGCCGCAATCAGGACTGTACGCCCGGCTACTACAATTTCGAAGGCGAGTTCAATCGCCGTCAGGACGGAAACTACAATGGCGGATTCCAGCAGTATTTCGAGCACATGACTGCGATCCGGCAGCGGCTGGACAAACACTTCCTGTTCTCGTGACTCTGGAGTTTCAGCGTCCGCGGCGCCGAACGGTGTGACAATTTAAGAATATTGTCGGCTGACGGCGGAAACATCGAAATCTGATTTTACTGCGTCCGAAATCGGAGACAGTTTTGCGAAACTCGTTTGATAACGAGTCCTCGTGTTCGGGGATCGCAGATGTCGCGGACAGGATTGAACCGGCGCGATCGCGCCGAGATTTGTTGCGAGAGTGGTGAGCAGGTTCTGAGCCGCGGCGCCTTCGATGCGGCGCGCCATAATTTTCTCGCGGCGCTGTCGCTCTTTCCTTCGCTCTCTCCGGCGCATCTCGGGCTGGCAAGAGCAGAACGCAATCTCGGCCACATCAAGGAAGCCGAGCAAGCTGCGCGAGCGGCACTTGAAGCCGATCCCTGCAGCGGACGCGCTGCGCATTATCTCGGCACATTGCTTGTTGAGCAGGGCCGCATCGCCGAAGGCTTGCCGTTGCTGCAGGCAGCCGCCATATGGGAACCCGGAGTTGCCAGCCATCATCGTGACCTTGCTGTCGTTCAATTGTTTCTCGGTGACATCGCCGGCGGCCGCAGCGGACTGGTTCGGACGATTGATCTGGATCGTCATAGCCACGAGGTTTTGTACACACTCGTTCGGCTCATGAAGATGAATGACGGCTCGGAACTTGCTGGGCGCCTGCTTCGGATCGCAGAAGAGCTGGCCGCAGACGCAGACGCCCTGCCCCCTGCCGAGCGCGCACAGGTGTTCTTCAGCCTCGGCAAGGCCTATGAGGATTTTGGCAGGATCGCAGACGCGACGGCAAATTATCAAAAGGCGAATGCAACGCGCCGCGCCGCTATCAGTTACGATGTCGGTCAGACCGAAGACCGTTTTCGGCGCATCGCGGCGGCATTCGACGCGGCGTTCTTCCGGCGGCTCCAGAATACTGGTGTTCGCGACCCAAGGCCGATCTTCATTGTCGGCATGCCTCGTTCGGGATCAACGCTTGTTGAACAAATTCTCTGCGCGCATCCGGAAGTTCATGGCGCCGGCGAAATCTATCGCCTGCCGCCCATCATCGAGGGCGCGAAGGGCGCCAGCGGATCGTTGTTTCCCGACTGGGCAGGCGGGATGAACGCTTCGGATTGCATGACGCTTGGACGCGCCTATCTCGAGGGCCTGCCGCATGGCCTTGCCGGTGAGACGCGCACTACAGACAAATGGCTGGACAATTTTGAGTATCTCGGCCTCGTCAGCGTCTGCCTGCCAAACGCCAGGATCATTCACTGCCGTCGCGATCCGCGCGATCAGCTTTTCTCATGCTGGACCACATTGTTCTCCAACGGACAAGAATACGCCTACGAAATCGAGGAGATGAGGCGTTACCGCAGCGCCTATGACAGGCTCATGTCGCACTGGCGCACGGTCCTGCCGCAGGGGCAAATGCTCGAAGTACAGTATGAAGAACTTGTGACGTCATTCGAAGATGGCGCACGCCGCCTCGTCGAACACTGCGGTCTTGAGTGGGATGATCAGGTGCTCCGCTTCTGGGAAGCGCGGCGCGCGGTGAAATCAGCCAGCCTCGCACAGGTCCGCGAGCCCATTTACAACCATTCCGTCGGTCGCTGGAAACGTTTCAAGACGAGCTTGTCGCGCCTGTTCGACGACATCGATTGAGCATTCCGAACCCAAATCGCTCGGGCTTGCCTGATCTGATTGTTGTGCGCCATTATGAAATCGGGTGGCGTGGGGACTTTGCATTGGGACGAGGAATGCCCCCGGTATGTCTTTTTTGCTTCGGCGAAAATCTGCATCCGACGTCGCCGGACACCGATTGCGACGTATCGCCCGTTTCGAGCCTCGGCAAAGCACTCACGGTAACAGGCATTCTCGACACCGATGGCGAGCTGCATGTTCACGGCAACGTCGTCGGCCAGATCTACGCCGATTGCTTCGTATCTGGGCATCGGCGGGACAGTCGAAGGTGATGTGCGTGCCCGGGAAGCGCGCATCGGCGGACGCCTGAACGGACGTGTTTTCGCGCTCAATGTGGCCATCGACAGTTCGGCCGAAGTGTCTGGCCGGATTTTTCATCACAACATCACTGTTGCGTCCGGCGCAAAGATTGATGGGCGCGTACCGTGGCGGCCGCTGAACTACTTCGAAACGCTTGATCTGATCCCTGAGGAGTAAGGACCACGATGTTTACTCGCAACGAAAAACCCGCCACGCCAGGCACGGCCGCAAAAGCGCCCGAGCCTCAGAAAGTCGTTCCGCCTGCACCGCCCGCACCTGAACCGGCCCGCCCGCAGGCGACGGCACAGCCATTAACAACAAGAGGAGCACCACGTATGTCGTCAGTTTCGGTGATAAGCAAAGCCCTCAAGATCACGGGCCAGTTGGAAAGCTCGGAAGACATCCAGATTGACGGCACCGTGGAAGGCGATGTTCGCGCCGTCTCCGTGACGGTGGGCAATGGTGCTCAGCGTTAAAGGTACAGTCTATGGCGAAACGGTGGAGCTCTCGGGAACGATAGAAGGCAAAATCGAAGCCAAGAAAGTCGTTCTGACGAGCACCGCGCACATGTCCGGCGACGTTGTTCATCAGGACATCACGATCGCTTCCGGCGCCCACATCGACGGCCACTGCCGTCCGGAATTCGGCAAGAGCGAGATCAAGTCCGTTTCGCCGGCGCCCAAGTCCGTTGTGGCAGACAAGGTGAGCGCCGCCGGCTCCTAGGCGGGTCGAGTTCGCGCCGAACAAACAAATCGGGCCGCCGCTGCAAAGCGCAGCCGCGGCCCGATTGCTTCATTCCGGCCTGGCCTATTCCGGAACCGCCTCGCCCGAGCCGCCGAAATCTTTCGGGAAATCCTTGAGTTTGGGCAGACCGTCGCGCATCCGAAGGACGGTTTCGGCGTAGTTGATGTGGACGCCCGCCTTGAAATCCAAAGTCGGGATTGTTGCGGCGAAGACGTCGACCATGCCGAGCGGCGGATGGTTGGTCATCAGATGGCCGCCGCATTTGGAGCAGTATTTCCGCTCGCTGAGAGGGGTTTTCGTGAACGTCGCGACGTTGCCCTCGCCCGCAGTGACGCGAACATTTTCCGGCTTCCAAAGGCTGAACGCATTTACCGGTCCACCGGACCAGGAGCGGCACGAGCGGCAATGGCAATAACCCATGCCTTCCGGTTCGCCGGTCACTTCGATTTTGACGGAGCCGCAGAAACACTCACCCTTGTGCGTTTTGGCCATGCTTTTTTCCTCGCGTGTCTGTCCAGAACTCGCGACCGAACTTACAGCGTTTGGAAGAAAGACCAAACCAGTGGGACAGATGGGGGAGCCCCGCGCTCCGCGCAACGGTCAGGCGGCAGCGGCGACGACCCGGTTGCGGCCCGTGCGCTTGGCGCTGTAGAGCGCCTGGTCGGCGCGATGCAGCAGCGCCTCGGCCGTATCGGCCGGTCCTTCAGAACCAGCGATGCCGATGGAGATGGTGATGTTAAGCTTGCCCGGCGCGCGGCTGATGACGATGGGGTTCGTCTCTATGCTCTTGCGCAGACGTTCGGCGATCGTGAACGCGAGCGAGACTTCCGTTTCCGGCATCACGACGACGAACTCCTCGCCGCCATAACGGCAGGCGAGATCGATTCCGCGCACGTTCGCGGCGATGCGATTGGCGAATTCCTTGAGCACTTCGTCGCCGATGTCGTGGCCGTGTCCGTCATTGACGGCCTTGAAGTAGTCGATGTCGAGGATCAGGAAGGCCAGCGGTTTGCCCGAACGGCCTGCGGCCGAGATCAGATTATCGAGGTGGCGCGACATGTAGCGGCGATTGTGCAGGCCGGTGAGCTGGTCGGTGATCGCCATTTCGAGGCTGAGCTGCACATTGTGCCGCAGGCGGTCGGCGTAGCGCTTCTTGCGCAACTGCGTGCGGACGCGCGCGACGAGTTCGTTCTTGTCGACTGGGCGCGTCAGATAGTCGTTGACGCCCATCTCGAGCGCTTGGGTCAACTTGCGTCGGTCGCCATCGCTGACGACCACGAGAATGGGGACATTGCGCCCCTCGGGGAGCGAGCGAAGCTGCGAACACAGCCGAAGTCCGTCAAAACCGCGCATGCCGAGACTGACGACGATCAGGTCGAAGTCGCCGCCTCGAACCCGGACCAGCGCTTCTTCGAATGTGTCGACCGATGAAACCTGATGTCCCGGTGAAAGCGCCGATGCGAACCAGGCGACCAATTCCGGGCGGTCTTCGATGACGAGGACGCGGCCGGTTGGGTTGGCGTCCATCAGGGTCATCGCCGGATCGACGAGGCCCATGCTCTGACCGGTGGTTTCGCGCATGCGAAGCTCATCGGTCATCATCTTCAGGCGGACAAGGCTGCGGACACGCGCGAACAAGGCTGCGTCGTCGACGGGCTTGGTGAGGAAATCGTCGGCTCCGGCCTCGAGACCGGCGACGCGGTCGCTCGGCTGGTCGAGCGCGGTGACCATCACGACCGGCACATGAGCGGTCTTTGGATTGTTCTTGATGCGGCGGCAGACTTCGAAACCGTCCATTCCCGGCATCATGACGTCGAGTAGAACGATATCGGGCAGCGCCTCGTCCATCTTGGCGAGACATTCAAGTCCGTTGAATGCGCTGACGACTTCGAAATACTCAGCCGAAAGCTTCGCTTCGAGAAGCTTTACGTTTGAGAGTATGTCGTCGACGACAAGGACTCGCGCCGTCATGGCTTGGCCCTATCCGATGAATCGGCGAACGGTATCCAGGAAGCTGGTCACCGAAATCGGCTTGGAGATGTAGGCTTCGCAGCCGCCCTGGCGAATCACTTCCTCGTCGCCCTTCATCGCAAAGGCGGTGACCGCCACGACGGGGATCGACTTGAGGGAATCGTCTTCCTTCAGCCATTTGGTGACTTCGAGCCCGGAAACCTCCGGGAGCTGGATGTCCATGAGAATCAGGTCGGGGCGATGCTCGCGCGCAATGTCGAGCGCTTCCATGCCATCCTTGGTCTGCAGGATGTTGTAGCCATGCGCATCGAGCAGGTCATGGAAGAGCTTCATATTCAGCTCGTTGTCTTCAACGATCAGAACAGTCTTGGTCTTCGCATCCATGACGTTACTCTCCAATGTGCGCTTACGCCGCCTGGGTGCGAGCCCGAAAACTGTTCGGCTGGGAGCCCCCGTGATGGTTAGTATTAGTGTCGAACCCTTAACGCTCCCTTGACGATGCGCGGCCGGACCACCCAGGAAAGTGCAGAAACCATGGCCCTCAACGTCTTGGGGTTTCTGGCTGATTCCCCGGAAAACCTCGAACGGTTCATGACTCAGTCGGGCACAGATTTATCGACCATTCGCAAACGGGCAGGCGACCGGGACTTTCTGGTGGCGGTCATGGATTTTCTCATGGCAAATGAAGCGCTTCTGGTCGACTTCTGCCAAACCACTGAAACCGACCCAAAGGCCGTTCAGATGGCCAATCACGTCCTGGGCGGCGCATGAGACACGATATTTCCTCCGCCTTGGCGCGCCTTACAGCGGGCCGGCCGCTGCTGATCGTCGACGCAGACGAGGTTCTGTTGCGATTCGTCGAAGGTTTCGACCAATTCCTGGATCGCCAGGGACTGTTTCTGGATCTGACGGCCTATCGCCTGCACGGCAACGTCAAGCGGCGGGACGATCTCACGCCGATTCTCGACGTCGAAGTCACGGCCCTGCTCGACGATTTCCGGCGCGATCTTGATTGGCTGGAGCATGTCGAAGGCGCGCGCGACAGCCTCAACGCATTGTCGCGGCAACTCGATATCGTCGTGCTGACCAATATCTCGCCAGCCCAGGCGGATGCCCGCCGGCGCAATCTGGAAGGATTCGGCCTCGACTTGCCGGTCGTCGCGAACAGCGGCCTCAAAGGTGAGTCGGTGAAGGCTCTGGCCGCACGCGCCGGACGTCCATCTTTTTTTGTCGACGATATTCCCCACAACCTCGCCTCGGCAGCGCAACACGCGCCCGACGTGACGCGCATTCACTTGATCGGCGATGAGCGGCTAAAGCCTCTCTTGCCGGCGGCGGAGACGGCGCATTATCGCGCCGAAGGCTGGAAGGACGCACAAGCCTTCATCGTCAACAAACTCGGCGAAGCGGGTCTGTGACATGCGGCTTGGCATCGACCTTGGCGGCACGAAGATCGAGATCATCGCACTCGACAAGGGACGCGAGGTGTTGCGCGAACGCGTGGCGACGCCGCAGACCGCATACGAAGACACGATCCTCGCCATGAGCGATCTTGTGCGTTCCGCTGAACGCAAGCTGGGCAGGCGCGGCAGCGTCGGCGTCGCCATCCCCGGTACCATCAGTCCGATGAGCGGCCTGGTGAAGAACGCCAACTCAACACGCTTGATCGGTCATCCGCTCGATCGCGATCTCGGCGCTGCGATCAACCGGCCGGTTCGCGTCGCGAATGACGCCAACTGCTTTGTGCTGTCCGAAGCATCCGATGGAGCCGCGGCAGGCGCGAATATTGTTTTCGGGATCATTGCGGGCACCGGATGTGGCGGAGGCATCTGCGTCGGCGGGCGTGTGCTGACAGGCGCACATGCCATTGCCGGCGAGTGGGGACACAATTCCCTTCCCTCACCGACGCCACAGGAAATCGCCATCGCGCCGCGCTGCTATTGCGGACGTGTCAATTGCATCGAGGCCTGGATCAGTGGCACGGGGCTTCGCGCCGACTATGCCCGCCGCGCCGGACACAGCCTGTCCGGAGACGACATCGCCGCGCTTGCAGCCCGCGGCGATTCCACCGCGCGCGCCGTGATGGTCGATTTCTACGACCGTTTCGCGCGCTCCGTTGCAGGAATTGTGAACATCCTCGATCCGGACGCGATCGTTATAGGCGGCGGATTGTCTAACATCGACGCGCTTTATACAGAGTTGCCGCCGCGCGTTGAAAGTTACGCGTTCACCCCGGAGGGACGCACTAAGATCGTCAAGAACATGTATGGCGATTCCAGCGGCGTTCGCGGCGCGGCCTGGCTGTGGAGCGAGGACGAGGCCGCCGCCCTGCTCCACGAATGAACGCGTTCTGCCGCGACTGCCTTGCCGATGCTGCGGACGGCGCACGGCGTTGCAAGGCGTGCGGGAGCTTGCGCATCAGATCGCATCCTGAACTGGCGACCCTTGGCATAGCGCATATGGACTGCGACGCCTTCTACGCTGCGATCGAAAAGCGCGACGATCCCAGTCTGCGCGACAAACCCGTCATCGTGGGAGGCAGTTCGAGGCGCGGCGTGGTATCGACTGCCTGCTACGTCGCGCGCATCAACGGCGTTCGCTCGGCCATGCCGATGTTCAAGGCGTTGGAGCTTTGTCCCAACGCCGTCGTCATTAAGCCGAATTTTGCCAAGTACACCAAAGCCGCAAGGCAGATCCGCGAAATGATGCTGGACCTCACGCCAATGGTCGAGCCGCTCTCGTTGGACGAGGCATATCTGGATTTGACGGGCACCGAGCGGCTGCACGGCGTCGTGCCCGCAAAATCGATGGCGTCACTGGCAAAAAAGATCGAGAACGAAGTCGGCATCACGGTCTCCATCGGCCTCAGCTTCAACAAGTTTCTGGCGAAGCTCGCGTCCGAGCTCGACAAGCCACGCGGGTTTGCGGTGATCGGGAGGGCCGAAGCGCTGACGTTCCTGCGCGACAAGCCTGTCGGCTTCATTCGCGGCGCCGGCGCAGCGCTTCAGGCGCGGCTCGCGAGAGACGGCATCACCCACATCGCGCAGCTCCAGGACCTGAGCCAAAAGGAACTCGCACAGCGCTACGGCAATACGGGCCTGTGGCTGCACCGGCTGTCGCATGCAGAGGATTCGCGCTCGGTCGAGCCGGACGGAGAGTTGAAGAGCATTTCTTCGGAAACGACATTCGACGGCAACATTTCCGACTACAAGGAACTGGAAGCAATCCTTTGGCGCCAAACGGAACGCGTTTCGACGCGCGCCAAGAGCTCGGAACTGGGCGGCCGCACGGTGGTTCTGAAGCTGAAAACGTCGTCGTTCAAAATCCGTACACGGAGCGTATCGCTCGACTCGCCGACGCAACTGGCGGATCGTATCTTTCGAACGGCGCGCGAGGCGCTGCGCAAGGAAGCGGGCGGGACCGCATTCCGCCTGCTTGGCGTCGGCATCAGTCACCTGGCACCGGCCAGCGACTGCGATCCGGCCGATCTTGTCGACGACGGCGCAGGAAAACGCGCCGCGGCCGAGCGAGCGATGGACAAGGTGCGGGAAAAGTTCGGCGGCGATGCAGTCAAGAAGGGCCGCTCAACTGTACGGAGATAGTCCGGCTACTTCGCCCTGCCGTCGTGGCTTACGATGGCGCCGTACAAATCCGGCCTGCGGTCCCGGAACAGACCCCACGACGCGCGTGCCTTTGCGATTTCGTCGAGATCGAAAGTTGCGGTGGTCAGACCCTCATGTGTGCGGTCGAGTTCAGAGACGATGGCGCCCGTCTGATCTGCGATGAAGGACGATCCGTAGAACGTGATCTCGCTCGACTTTCCAGTTTCCTTGCCGATCCGGTTCGAGGCGATCAGCGGCATCAGGTTCGCGGCGGCATGGCCCTGCATGGTGCGACGCCAATGATCGCGGCTGTCGATCGGCGGCGCCGGCGGCGGCTCGGTACCGATAGCTGTTGGATAAAAGAGAGCTTCGGCGCCCATCAATGCCATGGCGCGCGCACTCTCAGGGAACCACTGGTCCCAGCAAATGCCGACGCCAAAGGTCCCGAATTTCGTGTGCCAGACCTTGAAGCCCGTATCGCCCGGCGTGAAGTAGAACTTTTCCTGATAGCCCGGCCCATCGGGAATGTGGGACTTGCGGTAGAGACCCATGACGGTGCCGTCGGCATCGATCATGGCGAGCGAATTGAAGTGCGCGTGTCCTGCGCGCTCGAAAAAGCTGACTGGCAGTACAACGTTCAACGACTTCGCAAGCTCCGACATCTCGGCGATGAGCGGGTGGCCTTCGAAGGGCGCCGCGAGCGCGAAATAGTCGGCCGACTGATCCTGGCAGAAATAGGGAGTCTCGAACAATTCCTGTATCAGGACGGCGTTCGCGCCCTTGGCCGCCGCATCCCGGACGAGGGACTTCGCCTTGGCGATATTCTCCAGCTTGTTCCAGGAACAGGCGAATTGCGTTGCTGCGAATGTCACCTTTCTCATTGCGGTTCCTGTTGCGTAATGCAGTGAATGCCGCCGCCGCCCTCGACGATGTCGATCGCCTGGATCTGCAGGATGTCCCGTCCTGGAAAACAGGCGGCGATTACCTCGCGCGCTTTCTCGTCGTTTCGATCATCGAAACCCGGCATGACCACGCCGCCATTGGGCAGATAGAAGTTGACATAACTCGCCTGCAGGGGCCGACCTCGCCAGTCCCGGCCGATCGTCTGCGGCTGCTCGAGCTCGATAATCTCGAGGCGGCGGCCTTCGGCATCGCGTGTTTCGGACAGCCGCCGGATCGCCTCCATTACCGGAGCGAAGTCAGGGTGAGACCGCGAGCTTGGAACCCCCACCAGAACCCGGCCGGGTGCGACGAAGCAGGCGATATTGTCGACGTGGCCGTCGGTCTCGTCGTCAGAGAACCCCTCGCCCAGCCAGATCACGCGGCGCGCGCCGGTGAACAGGGCAAGCCGCTCCTCGACCTGCTGGCGATCCAGGTGCGGATTGCGGTTGGCGTTCAAAAGGCACTGTTCGGTGGTCAATAGCGTGCCCTGACCGTCCGCGTGGATGGCGCCGCCTTCGCAGACCATCGGCGCGCGGTAGAGACGGACGTCGGCCAGTTTGGCGACGCGGGCCGCAAATTCGGCATCATCCGTCCACGGATGATATTTGTTGCCCCAGGCATTGAACTCCCACTGAACGGCGCCGCGCCGACCGTCTTCGGCGACCACGAATGTGGGCCCGGAATCTCGTGCCCAGGAATTGTCGAGTGGAACTTCGTAAACCTCCGCTTTGCCGGACGTCGCCAGCTTGGCCTCGGCCGCGTCGAGCGGACGCGCGGCGATTGTTACCGGTTCGAAGGACGAGATCGCGCGTGCGACGCGCGCGACTGCCTGTTTGGCGCGCAACAATCCTTCTGGTCCGCCCCAGCTTTCGATGCGGCAGGGCCAGCACATCCACGTACGCGCATGTGGCGACCACTCTGCGGGCATTGCAAAGCCGTCACGCGCGGGACAGGGGTCGTCGGCGTCGAGCCGTTTGGTCATGGTCGCTTATAGCGCGCCGGCTGCGGTGTGAGGAACCCCTCGCGCACGCCGGCGCGCCGCGTTACTCTTTCGAAGCAAAAAAGGATCAGACATGACCGTCGAATCTCGGCTCCAGGCTCTCAACATCGTCCTGCCCACGCCGCCCGCACCTGTCGCAAGCTATGTGCCCTATGTGGTGAGCGGCAAGAACGTTTACATTTCCGGCCAGGTGACACTCGCGTCCGACGGCCTCAAATATGTGGGCATAATCGGAAAGGAACTTTCGATCGAGGATGGAAAAGCCGCGGCCCGCCTTTGCGCACTCAACGTCATCGCACAGGCCAGAGCGGCCTGTGGCGGCGATCTGGAACGCGTCAAGCGCATCGTGAAGGTGACCGTGTTCGTCAACGCCGTTCCCGGTTTTACACAGCACCCGGAAGTCGCAAACGGCGCGTCGGATCTGTTCGTCGAAGTCTTCGGGGATGCCGGACGACATGCTCGCGCAGCGGTCGGCGCCGGATCCCTGCCCCGCAACGTGGCCACGGAAGTGGAAGCGATCTTAGAAATCGCGTGACCAAGGACGCCATCACCGCCCGCATCGCAGGACCGGCTTCAGAGGTCGGAGCTGCGGCGTGGGCGGCTTGCGCCAATCCGGAAGGATTGAGTGATCCGCACCCGTTCACGCGCTACGAATTCTTCGCGGCGTGCGAGGAGTCCGGGTCTGCGACGGCGCGGACGGGCTGGAAACCTGCCCATCTGGTGGTCGAACAAGACGGCAAGATCATCGCCTTGCTGCCGACCTATCTGAAGAACCACAGCCAGGGCGAATACGTCTTCGACTCATCCTGGGCGGATGCGCTGGAACGCTCCGGCGGCGATTACTATCCCAAGCTGCAGGCTTCGGTTCCGTTCACGCCCGTGACCGGAAACCGCCTTCTTGTGGCCGCGGGCACTGACCTAGCTGCCGGCCGTGAGGCGCTGCTTGCAACCGGAGCGACGGCGGTGCAGCAACTCAATGCGTCTTCGCTGCACATCACGTTCCTGACGGAAGACGAATGGAAAGCCGCAGGCGCGTGCGGCTACCTGCTTCGCACCGACCAGCAGTTTCATTGGCTCAATCGCGGCTACCAGAACTTCGATCAGTTCCTTGGTGAACTGTCCTCGTCAAAGCGCAAAAATCTGCGCAAGGAGCGAGCCGCCGTGCGCGACGCCGGCGTCGAGTTCGACTGGCTGACCGGCAGCGATCTTAAGGAAAGCCATTGGGACAAGTTCTTCGAGTTCTACATGGACACTGGCGGGCGCAAATGGGGCCGGCCCTATCTGACGCGGGACTTCTTCAGTCGGATCGGCGCGACGATGGCCGAGCAGGTCGTGCTCATTTTTGCCCGGCGCGCGGGACGCACGATCGCCGGCGCGCTCAATTTTGCAGGCGGGGGCACCCTTTTCGGCCGCAACTGGGGCTGCACGGAGTTCGTGCCGTTCCTGCACTTCGAGACTTGCTATTATCAGGCGATCGACTTTGCGATCGCGCGCGGCCTCGCCAAGGTCGAAGCCGGAGCCCAGGGTGCTCACAAGCTGCTGCGCGGCTACATGCCGACACCGACCTACAGTGCGCACTATATCGCGCACGAAGGATTGCGGCGTGCCGTGAATGACTATCTTCGCCGCGAACGCGAAGCGGTGGCCGAGCACATCGAGGAACTGGCCGAACGCAGCCCGTTCAAGAAAACAAATGTCACAGAGGAAGACGAGTGATGGCCTACGATCCCAACAACATCTTCGCGCGCATCCTGCGCGGCGAATTACCGAAGTTCGCGATCTATGAAGACGACCTCACCCTCGCCTTCCTCGACATAATGCCGGCGACCGACGGTCACACACTCGTTATTCCAAAGGAGCCCGCAGTCACGATCCACGACGTCTCGCCTGAAGGCGCGGCGGCCGTGATCCGCACAACTCAAAAGGTCGCGGCCGCCGTCAAAAAAGCTTTTGACGCTCCGGGCATCATGCTGGTGCAGTTGAACGGCGCAGAAGCCGGTCAGAGCGTGCCCCACCTCCACTTCCACATTCTGCCGCGTGCCCATGGTCTCGACATGAAGATGCACGGCCGCGCCATGGCCGACACGAAAGTACTGGCGCCGATCGCCGAAAAAATCCGGGCTGCGCTATGATCCTCGAACACGCCATCCTGAACATCAAAAGAGGCCAGTCACAGGCCTTTGAACTGGCCATGAAAAAGGCCCGGCCCCTGATCGAGGCGACGGAGGGGTTCCAGAAGATGGAGGTCCGCCCTTGTATCGAGAGCAAGGACCGCTATCTCCTTCTTGTGTGGTGGAGCACGGTCGAGGCTCACACGGTGGGGTTCCGGCAATCGGCGCGCTATGCGGATTGGCGCGAGGCGCTGCATGGCTTTTACGAGCCCTTTCCGACGGTGCAGCACTACGGCACGCCGCTCTGACGTAGGAGTTCGGGGATGATCTATCTGGTTGCGATCTTCTGCTCGCCCTTGGCGCTGCTGCTGGCCGGCAAGCCGATCTCCGCGCTGTTCAACCTGATCCTCTACGTGCTCTCAATCGCGCTTTGGGCCTCGATCATCTTTTTCCATGTCGGATTCCTGTTGTGGCTGCTGGCGTTTGTCCACGCCGCCATGGCGATCAGCGACGCGCGCGAGGATCGCCGCGCCAGGCGAATCGCCGAGGCCATGCGCTGGCACCGTTGAATAGCCTTAAGGCGCGTAGGACGACCGGGCCTTCACGCCCCAGTGACCGTTTTCGCAGGTAATCACATAGATCGAATCGAACCCGCCGATCACGCTGCCGTCTTTGCGGAACCGCGTGAACCGGGTGTCGATGTGCACCTTGTCGGCGCCGGAATGGATGACGGCGCGCCGCTCCCAGGCCGAATGGTCCCATTCCGCCAGTGCGCCGGTCGTGAACCGTTCCGGCTTCATGTCGCCCTTGTTCAGGACCACGAGCGTGTTCGACGCGAGGCGCACGGAAGGAAAGTTGAACGTCGCCTCGAATGCCGGAATATCGCGCGCGTTGAACGCAGTCATAAAGTCGTCGAGCACTTTCTGCGCAGCAGCGATCGACGCCGGATGGTCGGCCATGACTGAACCCTCGCGGCGCGGTTAGACGCTCTCTTCGGCCTTAGGCTTCTTCTTGGGCGGAGGCGGCAATGCCTTTGGCTTGCGGTCCGCGTTGGCGACGAACTCGAATGCGAGCTTGTCGTTTTCGCGGTCGAGCAGCACGCGCACGGTGCCTCCGTCCTTGAGCTTGCCGAACAGGATCTCGTCCGCCAGAGGCTTCTTGAGATTTTCCTGGATGACGCGCGCAAGCGGCCTTGCGCCGAACGCGTCGTCATAGCCTTTCTCGCCCAGCCAGCGCGTCGCTTCCGGCGTCAGGTCGAACGTCACGTCGCGGTCGGTGAGCTGCGCCTCGAGTTCGAGCACAAACTTTTCGACGACGCGGTCGATTGTGTCGCGGCCGAGCGACGCGAAAGTTATCGTCGCGTCCAGACGGTTGCGGAACTCCGGCGTGAAGAGCTTCTTGATAGCCTCTTCGTCCTCGCCTTCGCGCTTGCCGCGGCCGAAACCGATGGCCTCCTTCGCCGCGTCCGATGCGCCTGCGTTGGTCGTCATGATCAGGACGACATTGCGGAAGTCGATCTTCTTGCCGTTATGGTCGGTCAGTTTGCCATGGTCCATGACCTGCAGAAGGATGTTGAACAGATCCGGATGCGCCTTTTCGACTTCGTCGAGCAACAGCACGCAATGCGGATGCTGGTCGACACCGTCCGTCAGCAGTCCACCCTGATCGAATCCGACATAGCCCGGCGGCGCGCCGATCAGGCGGCTCACCGTATGGCGTTCCATATATTCCGACATGTCGAAGCGCAGGAGCTCCACGCCGAGCGTCTTGGCAAGCTGCTTGGCGGCTTCGGTCTTGCCGACGCCGGTCGGGCCTGAGAACAGGTACGAACCGATCGGTTTTTCCGGCGCACGCAGGCCGGCACGCGCAAGCTTGATCGCGGATGCCAGCGCGTGCAGCGCCTTGTCCTGACCGAATACGGCCTGTCTGAGATCCTCTTCAAGCGTCTTGAGCGCCGCTGTGTCGTCCTTCGACACGGTTTTGGGAGGAATTCGCGCCATCGTCGCAATGACGTCTTCGACTTCCTTCACGCCGATGACTTTCTTGCGGCGTGATTCGGGCAGGAGCATCTGCGACGCGCCGACTTCATCGATCACGTCGATCGCCTTGTCCGGCAGCTTGCGGTCGTTGATGTACTTCGCCGAGAGCTCGACCGCCGCCTTGATGGCGTCGGTCGTGTAGCGGACTTTGTGGAACTCTTCGTAGTACGGCTTGATGCCCATCATGATCTTGATCGTGTCGGGCAAGGTCGGCTCGACGACGTCGATCTTCTGGAAGCGGCGGACGAGCGCGCGGTCCTTTTCGAAATACTGGCGGTATTCCTTGTAGGTGGTCGAGCCGATGCAGCGCAGCGTTCCGGCCTGGAGCGCGGGCTTGAGAAGGTTCGAAGCATCCATTGCGCCGCCGGACGTCGCGCCGGCGCCTATCACGGTGTGGATTTCGTCGATGAAGAGAATTGCGCCCTTAAGGCCCTCAAGTTCCTTCACGACCGACTTCAGACGCTCCTCGAAATCGCCGCGATAGCGCGTGCCGGCGATGAGCGAGCCCATGTCGAGCGAATAGATCACGCTGCCGCGCAAGACTTCGGGCACTTCGTTCTTGATGATCTTGCGCGCCAGGCCCTCGGCGATGGCCGTCTTGCCGACGCCGGGGTCGCCGACGAACAGCGGGTTGTTCTTCTGGCGGCGGCAGAGAATCTGGATCGTTCGGTCGACTTCGGCGAGGCGGCCGATCAGCGGATCGACGCGGCCGGCCTTGGCCTTCTCGTTCAGGTTGACGCAATAGGCTTCGAGCGCTTCGGTGCCCTGCTTGTTCTTGGGCTCGCCCTCTTCGCCTTCCTCTTCGGTACCGCGGGCGGCCTTTTGCTGGCTCATGCCCGGGCGCTTGGCGATGCCGTGGCTCATATAGCGAGACAGCATCGAGACGCGTCATGTTCTGCTCTTGCAGGAAATAGACCGCGTGGCTCTCGCGCTCCGTAAACAAGGCGACCAGCACATTCGCGCCGGTGACTTCTTCGCGGCCGGAATTCTGAACGTGCA
Source organism: uncultured Alphaproteobacteria bacterium (assembly GCA_963741725.1). GTDB lineage: Bacteria > Pseudomonadota > Alphaproteobacteria > Micropepsales > Micropepsaceae > Rhizomicrobium. The sequence goes on from CAVUJC010000005.1 coordinate 410,717, forward strand.
GAACCGCACGCTGGACGACGCGCTGGAAACCGGTGGTCGGCTTGGCGTCCTCGCCGTCCTCGATCACCAGTGTCATCAGCTCTTCGTCGACATACTTTTGTACGGTCTTGCGCAAAGCGTCGGTGTCGACATTGCAGGCCTTCATGACCTGCGCCGCATCGGTGTCGTCCATCAGCGCGAGAAGCAGATGCTCCGGAGTCGCATATTCGTGATGCCGATCACTCGCGAGCTTGATCGCGCGGTGCAACGCTTGTTCCAGACTTCGCGAGAGTGAAGGCATCTACGCGTTACTCCTTCTCCATCGTGCATTGCAGAGGATGCTGGTGACGCCGGGCGAATTCAATGACCTGCGCAACTTTCGTTTCGGCGACATCGTAGGTGAAAACGCCGCAGATGCCGACACCGTGACGGTGGACATGCAGCATGATTTCAACCGCCGCCTCGCAACTCTTGTTGAAAACCTTCTCGAGGATGTGAACGACGAACTCCATGGGCGTGTAGTCGTCGTTGAGGATGAGCACCTTGTAGAGGCTCGGCTTCTTGGTCTTTGGGCGCGTTTTCGTGACGATCCCGGTGCCGTTGTCACCGTCCCGCGTTCCCTGGCCGCCCTGGCCTTTTCCGTCACGTCCGTCTTTCATCGTGGTCTGTCACAAGCCTATATAGGGACACTTATCCTAATCGATAAGGGGCCGAAGCAAAGCCCTGCCTAGGATACTGCGAACCGGGTAAACCGCGAATCAAAAAGAAAAAGGGCCCGGGAATTTCCCGAGCCCTTCTCCGTAGTTTTACGTAAAGGAATTAGGCGGCGCGTGCGCTCTGCACGACATCGACCCATGCCTGAACGCGGCCCTGGATCGGAGCAAAGGTTTCCTTGCTCGTCGCCGTGAGCAATTCGCTCATCTTTGTGAGCTGGCTGACATAGCCTTCAAAAGCGGCCTTCGCGAAACCGGTCTGGAGCTCAAACGCCTCATGGGCCGACTTCGACGCCATCAGGGCCTTTGTCGCAGCGATCGAGTCTTCGATGGACTGCTTGGAATAGGCATAGATTTCATTGTGGAGGGTTTCTGCGCCCTTGCCGGCCACGTTGGCAGCCTTCACATAGGCTTCGACCGTGTCCTTGCTGAAGCCGAGCATTTGATCGTAGCCCTTCACAGCCTTGTCGAAGTTCGTCTTGAGAGCTTCGGTGCCGTTCTTGAAGGCAGCTTCGATGGTTTCGGTGGTGCCGTTGATTTTCTCGCCGGCCGTCTTTGCTTTCGCCATTATGGTTACTCCTTGTGAGTTTCATGGCGCACCGTCTCTGGGGACCAGCGGCCTTGCTGCGGTGCAACATAGCCTATATGCGGTGCAGCACGGGAAGTGTCAAGGGGGAATTGTTGCACTGCACCAAATTCCGTAAAATCCCTCTCTGGCGCTCGGACTTCTCCAGCGTTAACACTTCGTAAATATCGGAATTTTATCGTCTATTCCTGATTGCTTGCGGATCGGACTACATTTTGGTCTCTTGCGCGCAGGCAGGGGTACCGAGAGTAACAGGATTGGGAACTGTGAATGCTTAAGTGGTCGCGCACCCTTCGCCGCGCGCTCCCCGGATTGGCCGTTATAGCCCTGGCCCTCTTGGCTGGGCTGACGCCTGTTCTGGCCCGTGGCCATCACGGACAGCGTGGTCACCACGGCTGGCGTGCCCGTGTTGCTATGCCGGCCGGCGCGACCGATCCGACAAAGGACGCTGCGCTCATTCTCGACGGCGAAACCGGGCGCGTTTTGTATGCGCGCAACGAAACTGCGGAACGTCACCCGGCTTCGCTCACAAAGATGATGACGCTTTATCTGCTTTTCGAAGCGATGAAGCGTGGAGACGTAAACCTCCAGACGATCTTGCCGATTTCGGAACATGCAGCGTCACAGCGCCCGACAAATCTTCACCTCTATGCCGGCGACTCAATTCCGGTCGAAACTGCGATCAAGGCGATCGTCGTCCGCTCGGCGAACGATGTTGCGGTGGCGATCGCCGAAGCACTGGGCGGCACCGAGGGGCATTTCGCGGAGTTGATGACGGCCAAGGCGCGCGCGCTGGGCATGCACGACACCTTCTATCACAACGCGTCGGGACTGCCTGATGACCTGCAGATCACGACGGCGAACGACTTGTCGATTCTGGCGCGCCACCTCGCCTACGACTTTCCGCAATATTTCCCCTACTTCGCGACGCCGGCGTTCAATTTCCGCGGGACGACATACGTCACGCACGACAATCTGATCGGCCGTTATGACGGCGCCGACGGAATCAAGACGGGCTACACTGGTGCATCCGGCTTCAACCTCGTCTCCTCCGTCGTCCGGAACAACATGCACATCATCGGAATCGTGATGGGTGGACGGACGTCGCACCGGCGCGACGCCGAGATGGTTCGCCTTCTCGACACCGCCTTCGTGCAGATCAGCCACAATCCGTCACTCGTCGCGCGTGCCGGCGTCCCGTGGCGTCAGGTCGCCGTGAATGCGCCGGTCGTTCCTTCTGGAATCAACGTTGCGCCACAGACGCGCGGCAGCGACGATGAGGACGCAGCGGAGTCCGCGCCCGATGAACAGACGGGTGACGATACAAACGTGATCGCTCCCCTGCCCGCTCCGGTGCCGCACACCAACACTCTGGTAGCCGCGGCGGCGCCTCCTGCCGTGCCAGCCGTTGCGCCGCAGCCGCGCACAGTCGTGATGCAGTCGCTGCCGCCATCTCCGCCTCCAGCGGTCAGACCGGTGAAGATAGCCAACGTGCCCAAGCCGGCCGCAAAGCCGGCGATCATTGTCGCCGCCAACATTCCAACACCGAAGGAACGTCCGGGGACTTCCGCAATTCCGTCCGCCAAACCAAGCCTGCGCGCTGATACAGGCGAAGGCGACATCGGCGATGCCGGCGTTCCGACGGTCACGCCGCGCGGACAATCGTGGACAATCCAGATCGGCGCCTTTGCCGACATGACTCAGGCACGTGGGCAGCTTGCCGCCTACGCGGAAAAATCCATGGACGTTCTCGGCCAGGCGGCGCGCATCGTCATTCCGTTCGCCGCCGTCGATGGCCATACGCTCTATCGCGCGCGCTTCGGCCCCTTTGCCGAGCGCGAAGCCCGCGAAGTCTGCGCGCGCCTTTCGCAGCGCGGCCAGACCTGCTTTGCGACTCTCGCATCAGCGCGTTAGCAGAACGTCCTTGGCTTCGTTGATCTTGGCGGCGATGTAGTCGGTTCCGCCCTTGTCAGGGTGATTCTGCAGCATCAACCTGCGATGGGCCGCACGAACCTCTTCGTCGCTGGCGCCTTCCTGAAGCCCGAGAACCTTCAGAGCCTCGGCGCGCGACATGCCGGTCGTCGCACGCTCGGTTTTAGGCTGGTCGTCCTGCGCAGTTCCACGCCAGTCGCCGCCAAACGTGCGATCGAGATACGCCTCGATCAGCCGCGCTGATTCGGCATCATCCGCGCTCGCTTCGCGATAGACGCCAACGACGTCGTCCTGACCTAGCTGGTCCAGGCGGCGGCCGGCATGTGCGCCCTTCAGGACGGTGCCGCGCATATCCCCGCTGTCATGATCAAGTTCCATTTCGAGCCAAGCTGTTCGCACGCTCGTCGATTGACCTGTCGAGGAGCGCGAGCCGCCCGGCAGGCCATAGTGCGGCCAGCCGCCTGGCCAGATATGGCCGCGCGTGAACAGGCCCCACGCCGCGCTTGCGATGAACATGCCGGGCGCGAAGCGGTCCGTGACAAAGAGCCAGACGGCAAACAGCCCCAGTGCGCCGGCGCCGACATAGCGCAATGCCTTCACCAGCGCCTTGGGATCCGCACTGACAAAGGCGCGCAGCAGGAATATCAGCGTGATCAGCGCGACGGCGCCCAGCAGAAAAGCGAACATCTATTTGCGGTCCATCGCCTGGAAGAGACGAAGCACTTCGCCGCCCTTCTTCGTCGCATGTTCGCGCAATGCAACCGCACCGCCCGTCGCGTAGATCGCGGCGGCCATCAGCAGCTCGCGTAGCTGTTTCGCCGCACCCGAGTCGAATCGCGCGTAGACCCCCTTTGTGAGGCGCGCGACATCCCGGAACGTGGCCGCGGCGCGCGGGTCGTCGCCCTCATGGAACATGAAGGCTGGAACACCAAGCAATGCCAGGTTTGCGGCTTCGGCAACCACCGCGTCATGATCTTCCTCGAAGCAATCGCCGATATAGACAAGCGCGCCGACTTTGGTGTGACGCGCCTCCTGCGCAGCGTGTGCCAGCACCCGCCGCAACTGTGTGAAGCCGCTGCGGCACGTCACGTCTCGCATGCGATTGGCGAGCACGTTGGCGGACGCCGTCCATTCGCTGGCGTGAAACTCGCCCGCACCCCGGAAGAAAACGAGCTGCACGGCGAGACCACCGATGGCCTGGGCAACACCGAACATGTCGCTCTGGATTGCCGTGGCGCGATTCCACGTCGGTTGCCGGCTCATCGTCGCGTCGATGGCGAAGATCAGGCGGCCCTTGGTCTGGGCCAGCGTTGGCAACTTCGCGGCTCGCTTCAGGAACGCATCGATGTCGCGCGCCGAGGAAGTCTTTGCCGGAAGCTTGTCGTCGGTCATGGCCCGCCCTTTGCCTATTATGTCGGCGTTCCGGGATGAAATTCCAAGCCCTAGCTGGAGCTCAAGAGGGCGGTGTTACCGCCCGCCGCGGCCGTATTGACCGTAAAAGTGCGCTCCAGAGCGAATCTGCGCAGATAGTTGGGCCCACCCGCCTTTGGTCCGGTGCCTGATAATCCTTCTCCGCCGAAAGGCTGGACGCCGACGACGGCACCGACCTGATTGCGGTTCACGTACACATTTCCAGCGCGCACGCGGGCCCGAACGAATGCCGCCGTCTCCTCAATCCGGCTGTGCACGCCCAGTGTCAGGCCGTAGCCGGTGGCGTTGATCGCCTCGCACACCGCATCCAGCCGGTCGCCGGCAAAACGCACGACGTGCAACACGGGTCCGAAAACCTCACGCTGGAGCTGCGCGATGTTCTCGATCTGAAACGCGTGCGGCGCAAAGAATACGCCGTTGGCGCATTCCGGCGGCACTTCGAGCTTTCGCAGCAGCGTCGCCTTCGACGCCAGCGCCGCGGCGTGGGCAGCGAGCATGTCCCGGGCCGCTTCATCGATCACGGGCCCGATGTCCGTGTCGAGCCGCATGGGATCGCCAAGCTTCAGCTCGTCCATCGCACCCAGAATGATGCTGAGCATCCTGTCAGCCACATCGTCCTGCAGGAACAGTACGCGCAGTGCCGAGCATCGCTGACCGGCACTGTCGAATGCCGAGGTAAGCACGTCGCGCGCGACCTGTTCCGGAAGCGCGGTCGAATCCACGATCATCGCGTTTTGTCCTCCGGTCTCAGCGATCAGCGTCGCGATCGGTCCGGTCCTCGCCGCAAGCGCGCGATTGATCGCCGTCGCCGCTTCGGTGGAACCGGTGAACGCGACGCCGCCAAGACGAGTATCGCCGAACAGCGCGTTGCCGATCCGTGGTCCGTCGCCGGGGAGCAGATGGAGCACGTCGTTTGGGACACCGGCTTCCCGCATAAGCTTGACCGCCATTGCGGCGATCAGCGGCGTCTGTTCTGCCGGTTTTGCCAGCACCGAATTTCCGGCCGCAAGCGCGCCTGCAACCTGGCCCGTGAAGATCGCAAGCGGAAAATTCCACGGCGAGATGCACGCAAAGACACCGCGGCCATGCAACGACAATTCGTTGGATTCGCCGGTCGGCCCCGGGAGCACCAGCGGACCTTCGAACTCTGTCCGCGCGCGCTGCGCATAATAGCGCAGGAAGTCGACCGCCTCGCGCACTTCGCCGAGCGCATTCGGCAGAGTCTTTCCGGCCTCGCGCACGGCGAGGGCCATCAGCTCGGCTCGGTTCGATTCAAACAGATCGGCAGCACGCAGGAGAATACCGGCACGTGCAGCGCCACCACTTGCGTCCCAGTCCGGCTGCGCGGCGTATGCCAGGGTCAGCGCATTCACACAGTCTTCTGCGGACGCTTCGATGACACTGCCGATTACCCGTCGACGGTCGGATGGATCGCGTATGTCGGCCGTCACGCCTGTTCCGACGGCTCCGCCGACTATCGGAGATGCGGTGTGCGGCTTTGCGACAACCAAATCCATCTCCAGCAACAAGGGCTCGTTGACCTTCGGATCGCTCCAGACAAAGCCCGAAGAGTTCTTGCGGTCCGGCAACATCTCCGCCGGCAATGGTATCTTGGGATTGCGATGCGGCCGCACGCTCGCAATCAATGCCACCGGATCGGCGACAATTTCGGAGATCGGCGCCTCGTCATCGGCCAGCCGATTGACGAACGAAGTATTCGCGCCGTTTTCAAGCAGCCTGCGGACGAGATAGGCCAACAGATCTTCGTGACTGCCGACGGGCGCATAGATTCGCGTGGCCACGCCGCCCTGGGAACGATGAATCTCGTGCAGCGCCTCGCCCATTCCGTGCAGACGCTGATACTCAAAGTCGCGCCTTCCGGCCGCGATCACATCGATAGCGGCCAGCGTGTGGGCATTATGCGTCGCGAATTGCGGGTAGATCGCGTCGCCCGCCGCCAACATGGCCCGCGCGCACGCCAGATAGGATGTGTCCGTTGCAGCCTTGCGCGTGAATACCGGATAGTCGGCCAGCCCCTGCTCCTGTCCGCGCTTGATCTCGCTGTCCCAATAGGCGCCCTTGACCAGTCGCACCGGAATGCGCCGGTCCTGTCGCTTTGCGAGATCGACCAGCCAGATGAGCACAGGCATGGCACGCTTTTGATAGGCCTGAACCGCAAGTCCAAGCCCACTCCAGCCGCGCAGCTCCGGTGCCTCGCCGAGCGTTTCGAAAACATCGAGCATCAGATCGAGGCGGTCGGATTCTTCTGCATCGATGGTGAGGGCGATGTTCGTTGCGCGAGCCCGTGCTGCCAGGCCGGCCAGAACCGGCATCAGTTCCGCAAACACCCGTTCGCGCTTGACCCACTCATAGCGTGGATGAAGAGCCGACAATTTCACCGAAATGCTGGGCCGCTCGAAGATGGATCGCGCGTCCGGAGGATTGTTCGCTGCCAGTACCTCCAGCGCATTGCGATAGGAGTTGGCGTACCGAGCCGCGTCGACTTTCGTGTACGCGGCTTCGCCCAGCATGTCGAAGGAGAAACGATAGCCGTTGGCGGCGAGTGGTTTGGCTTCCTTGAGCGCTTCGCCTATCGTGCGGCCGAGAACGAACTGGCGACCCAGCACGCGCATGGCGTACGTCACGGCCTGGCGGATCACCGGCTCGCCGGACCGCGCCACGGCGCGCTTCAGAATACCTTCAAAGTCCCACTTCGCGGCGTCGTCGAGGCGCACGATTCGCCCCGTCAGCATCAGCGCCCAGGTCGAAGCGTTCACAAAAACGGATTCGGATTTTGCGCGGTGACGGTCCCACTTGGCGCCGCCGATTTTGTCGCGGATCAGCCGATCGGCCGTGTCGGCGTCGGGAATGCGCAGCAACGCCTCGGCGAGGCACATGAGCGCAACGCCTTCCTCGCTCGACAGCGCGTATTCCTGCATGAACGCATCGACGCCGCCGCTCTTGTTACCATCGGCCCGTATCCGCGTGACAAGGTCGCTGGCCAGCTTCTGCGTCTGCAGCGGCCTCGGCTGGCGTCAGGCGCGCTTGTCCGATGCGGTCGGAGACGATCGCGTCTTCGTTGGCGAGATAGGCTTCGGAAATTGCGTCGCGGAGCGGCAAAGAGGTCATCTGGAACGCGGCAGGAGTCGCAACTCCATTCTAGCGCGCCGTATGCGCCGCGCGCTATGTTGGCTGCATGAAAACACCAGAGATTGTCACCACCATCGCCGAACTGCGCGCCCGAGTTTCGGTGTGGCGTGTGTCTGGCGCCCGCGTCGGGCTCGTGCCGACGATGGGCGCCTTGCATGAGGGACATTTGTCGCTCGTTCGCGAGACACAAAACCATTGCGCCAAGACGGTCGCGAGCATCTTTGTGAACCCGGCGCAGTTCGCGCCGCATGAAGATTTCGACCGCTATCCGCGGACCCTCGAGAGCGACGCCGCGAAACTGGCGGAAGTCGGCCTTGACCTCATTTTTGCGCCGTCTGTCGGCGAGATGTATCCGTCCGGATTTGCCACCAAAATCGATGTCGGCGGGCCTAGCGCCGGCTTGGAAACGGATTTCAGGCCTCACTTCTTCGGCGGCGTGGCGACTGTCGTCGCCAAACTGCTTATCGCCGCCATGCCTGACTATGCGATTTTCGGCGAGAAGGACTATCAGCAGCTTCTGGTCATCCGCCGGCTCGCAGCGGACCTTGGACTGCCAATCGAGATCGCCGGCGGCGCCATCATCCGCGAATCCGATGGGCTCGCCATGTCGTCGCGCAACGCCTACCTCGATCGTGAGGAACGCAAAGTCGCCGGACAACTCAATGCGGTTCTGAAATCTGCGATCTTCAACGCGCGCGCCGGCAATGCCATCGCGGCGGCTGAAAAGTTCGGTGCCGAAGCGTTGTTGAAAGCAGGGTTTTCATCTGTCGACTATGTCGCTATCCGCGACGCCGCCACGCTTGAAAAGCTCGCCGCGCTCGATCGCCCCGCGCGCATACTTGCGGCTGCCAAGATCGGCGGCACCAGACTGATCGACAATATGCCCGTTTAGAGCAGGCCCAATTCCGCAAGCTCGGATTTCAGATCTTCCGGCAGATTCTTAGCGCTCTTCGGATCGGTGATGTCCGGCGGCGCGTCTTTCGGCAGCAGATAGCGCCAGCCCTGGAACGGGCGATGACGCCGGCGCGCGACCAGGATCAGCTTGGGCTCGTAGATGAGTGCACAATGCGGCTTGTGGTTCTTCTGCACGGGCCTGAGGTCGACCAGTTTCTGCCGCGCCACGATCTGGCCCTTGATCACCCAATAGATGGATCCGCCGTTGAGCAGCTCTTCGGCGCGCTTTGGCGTCATGCGCGTGACGTGCTGCAGCAGCAATGGCTGGCGCTTTTTCTTCTTTTCCTTGAGCCGGGCATTCTGCCAACGCGCCAGGTCCGCCAGCGAATCAGGGCCGACGGAGAGCTTGAGCAGGTGAATCGTCACGCCGCCTTTTCCCTCACAAAGCGGATGACGATGGTGCCTTCGGCGACCTGGTCGCCGACGGCAACGCTGACTGACTCAATCGTCTCGTCTGCCGGCGCCGACAAGGTATGCTCCATCTTCATCGCTTCGAGCACCGCGAGAGGCTGACCACGCGTGACGGCATCGCCCGCCTTCACCAAAAGCTGGATGACCTTGCCGGGCATCGGCGTGACGATGCGGTCCGTTGCAGCGCCGGCCGCGTCCGCGGCGGCGAAGGGATCGTAGGGCTGCACCACAAACGTCTCGCCGCGGTCCATGACGGCAATCGCGCCGGAGGAGAGCCGCAGCGCAGCTTCCGGCGACGGCGTGTCGGTCACGGCGACCAATTGCCGATTTCCATCCACGACAAACTCGAGCGCCGGTCGCGTGCGCGCACCGATGCGAAAACCGTCATGCGCGCTCCAGGGATCTGACGAGCCCTGCGGCGTGAATTCGGACAGGATGAGCTGCGCCGCGGCCTGAAGCGCGCGCGTTGGTGTCGCTGCGGGCGGAACGAGTTCGCCGAGGTGCCGCTCGATGAACCCGGTGTCGACGTCGCCACGAACAAAGTCGGCCTGGTTGAGCGCGCGAATGAGAAAGCGCATTGTTGGTCTGAAGGCCGGCAACCTGCGACTCTTCGAGTGCAGCGGCAAGCCTGGCAGCCGCGGCTTCGCGTGTCGTGTCGTGTGCGATCACCTTGGCGATCATCGGATCGTAGAACGGCGTGACCGTGTCGCCTTCGCGCACGCCGGTGTCGACCCGGACATTATGCGAAAGGCGGAGCCGTTCCAGCGTGCCGATCGAAGGCAGAAAGCCCTTCTGCGGGTCTTCCGCATAAAGCCGCACTTCGATGGCGTGTCCGTTGATGTGCAGTTCGCTCTGCTTCTTCGGCAAAGGCTCGCCCGCTGCGACGCGCAGTTGCCACTCGACGAGGTCAGTACCGGTGATCGACTCCGTCACCGGATGTTCGACCTGCAGGCGCGTGTTCATCTCCATGAACCAGATGCGATCCGGCTTCAGGCCGTCCGAAGCGTCGGCGATGAATTCGATCGTACCGGCGCCGACATAGTTCACGGCCTTGGCGGCCTTCACTGCTGCCTCGCCGATGCTTTTGCGCATCGCCGCGCTCATGCCGGGCGCAGGCGCTTCCTCGATCACCTTCTGATGACGGCGTTGCAACGAGCAGTCTCGTTCGAAGAGATGGACGGCATTGCCGCGCGTGTCGGCGAAGACCTGCACCTCGATGTGACGCGGCCGGGAGACATATTTCTCGATCAGCACCTTGTCATCGCCGAATGCGGACCTGGCCTCGCGCTTGGCGCCCTCGAGCGCGGCGACAAACGCCGAAGCATCGTCGACCCGCCGCATGCCCTTGCCGCCGCCGCCGGCGACCGCCTTGATCAGGACGGGGTAGCCGATTTTTGCGGCCTCCTTCATCAATTGGTCTGTAGACTGATCATCGCCGAGATAGCCCGGCACAATCGGAACTCCCGCCTTGGCCATCAGCGCCTTGGCGCGGTCCTTAAGCCCCATCGCGCGAATGGCCGACGCTGGCGGTCCGACAAATGCTATTCCGGCCGCCGCGCAGGCTTCTGCGAAATCGGCATTCTCGGACAGGAAGCCGTAGCCGGGATGAATGGCGTCGGCGCCACTCGACTTTGCTGCGGCGAGTACCGCCGCGATGCTGAGGTAGGATTCGCGCGGCGGCGGCGGTCCGATCCGCACCGCCCGGTCGGCCAGCGCGACGTGCGCGGAATTGGCGTCTGCGTCCGAATAGACTGCCACTGTCGAAATGCCCATGCGCTGCGCCGTGCGCATGATGCGGCACGCGATTTCACCACGATTGGCGATCAGGAGGGTTTTGAACATCGTCACATTCTGAAGACGCCGAACTTTGTCGGCTGAACAGGCGCGTTGAGGCAGGACGAGAAGGCGAGCGCGAGAACGCGGCGCGTGTCGGACGGCGCGATGATGCCGTCGTCCCAGATTCGCGCCGTGGCGAAATAGGGATTGCCTTCGTCCTCGTATTTCTGGCGGATCGGCGCCTTGAAGGCTTCCATCTCGGCCGGTGACCATTTTTCGGCGTCGCGATGAACCGTCGCCAGCACGCTCGCCGCCTGCTCGCCCCCCATCACCGAGATGCGCGCGTTCGGCCAGGTGAACAGGAAGCGCGGAGAGTACGCGCGGCCGCACATTCCGTAATTGCCGGCGCCATAACTGCCGCCGATCACGACCGTTATCTTTGGCACCTGCGCGCAGGCGACGGCGGTCACGAGTTTCGCGCCGTCCTTTGCAATTCCGCCGGCCTCGTACTTCTGGCCGACCATGAAGCCCGCAATGTTCTGGAGGAACAGCAGCGGAATCCTGCGCTGGCAGCACAGCTCGATGAAGTGCGCCGCTTTCAGCGCCGACTCCGAGAACAGGATGCCGTTGTTGGCGATGACGCCGACCGGGATGCCTTCGATCCTGGCAAAGCCGGTGACGATGGTCGTGCCATAGAGCTTCTTGAACTCGTCAAACTCCGAACCGTCGACCAGGCGCGCGATGACCTCGCGCACGTCGTACTGCACCGCAAGCGACTGCGGCACGATGCCGTCCAGTTCTGCCGTGTCGAAGGCCGGCGCCTTTGGCGCGGCGAGCGGAATGTTGGGCGACTTCCGGTAGTTGAGGTTCGCAATGCTGTGGCGCACGATTGCGAGCGCATGGGTGTCGTCATTGGCATAGTGATCGGCGACGCCGGACTGCCGCGTGTGCACGTCTGCGCCGCCGAGATCCTCCGCGGAGACGACTTCGCCGGTCGCGGCCTTCACCAGCGGCGGCCCGGCGAGGAAGATGGTGCCTTGCCCCTTCACGATCACGGTCTCGTCGCTCATTGCGGGCACATAGGCGCCGCCGGCGGTGCACGAACCCATGACGCTGGCGATCTGCGGAATGCCCGCCGCGCTCATGTTCGCCTGATTGAAGAAGATCCGGCCGAAATGTTCGCGGTCGGGGAAAATCTCGGCCTGGTTCGGCAGGTTGGCGCCGCCGGAATCGACAAGATAGATGCAGGGCAGATTGTTCTCGCGCGCGATCTCCTGCGCGCGGAGATGCTTTTTCACCGTGACGGGATAGTAGGTGCCGCCCTTGATCGTCGCATCGTTGCAGACGATGACGCATTCGCGCCCCGACACGCGGCCGATGCCGGTGATGATCCCGGCGCCATGGATATCGCCGTCATACATGCCGAACGCGGCGAGCGGCGACAGTTCCAGAAACGGCGAACCCGGGTCGACGAGCCGCTCGACCCGGTCGCGCGGCAAGAGCTTGCCGCGTTCCGTATGCCGCTTGCGCGAACGTTCATCGCCGCCGAGAGCCGCCGTCGCCTGACGCGCTTTCAGTTCCGCGACGAGCGTTTGCATCGCCGCGGCGTTCGACTTGAACGTGGAGTCGGTCGGCGATACGGAGGACTTCAAAATGCTCACAGAAGTTCGACAGCCACAGCCGTCGCTTCGCCGCCGCCGATGCAAAGCGCCGCCACGCCGCGCTTCTTGCCGCGGGCTTGCAGCGCATTGATCAACGTGACGATGATGCGCGCGCCGGATGCACCGATGGGATGGCCGAGCGCGCAGGCGCCGCCGTTCACATTGACCTTGGCGTGATCTAGACCGAGATCGCGCATTGCGATCATGGCGACGACGGCAAACGCTTCGTTTATCTCGAAGAGGTCGACATCGTCCTTTTTCCAGCCGGCGGATTTCAGAACCTTCTCGATGGCACCCACCGGAGCGGTGGTGAACCATTTGGGTTCATGCGCGTTGCTGGCCTGCGCCACGATACGTGCGAGCGGCTTCAGGCCACGCTTCCTGGCTTCCTCCGCACTCGTGAGAATGAGTGCCGCCGCGCCGTCGGAGATCGACGATGAATTGGCCGCCGTCACTGTGCCGTCCTTCGCGAAAGCCGGCTTCAGCGTCGGGATCTTGGAGGGATCGGCCTTCTTCGGCTGTTCGTCGAGCGACATGGTGACGTCGCCGCCCCTTGCCGGAACTTTTACCGCAATGATCTCGGCATTGAAGGCGCCGGAGTCCTGCGCTCGCTTGGCGCGCGCAAGCGACTCCGTCGCGTAAGCATCCTGCTCCGCGCGCGTGAATTGATAGTGCCGCGCCGCGTCTTCGGCATAGGTGCCCATCAGGCGGTGCTCATAGGCATCTTCGAGGCCGTCAAGGAACATGGAGTCCTTGATTTCGCCATGACCGAGGCGAAAACCGCCACGCGCCTTGGGCAGCAGATAGGGCGCGTTCGACATGCTCTCCATGCCGCCGGCAAGCGCGATCGTCGCGCGGCCTGCTGAGATCTGGTCGGCCGCCATCATCACGGCCTTCATGCCGGAGCCGCACATCTTGTTGATGGTCGTTGCCGGTACATCGAACGGAACCCCGGCATAGACCGCCGCCTGACGCGCCGGCGCCTGGCCAAGGCCACCGGGCAGGACGCAGCCCATCACGGTCTCGTCAATGTCGCCCGCCTGTATTCCGGCGCGCTTTACAGCTTCACCTATCGCAGCGGCGCCCAGTTCCGGCGCAGTGCGTCCGGAAAGCTCCCCCTGAAAACCACCCATCGGCGTGCGGGCGCCGGAAAGAATTACAATGTCAGTTGCGGACATGGGCCAAAATTCCCTTGGTTAAAAACACGGTCTCGATGGATACAGAGGCCGACAACAATCTGGGCGCCTGAGTTACCATCAAACGGCTAGTCCGGCCAACAAGCCGGTGGGGATTGGGTGGCATGAACAGGATCGCGGCGTCCGCGACCATGGGGGCATTCGCCGGCAGTCTGCTGGCCGGCGGTTATCTCGGCGCTCCCTTTTTGGGGTTGCACCTGTCTCCGTCTCTGATCCTGGTCCTTGCCGCATCCGTCGTCTTCGGCGCCTCGGTCACCGTCATCTCGCTCAACCTGCTTGCACAAAAAGCGGAAAAACCGACCGGCGGCAAGCTACTGGGGCTTCAGCTCAAAGAGGCCGACAACCTGATCCACAAATTTCCCGGACGGGCCGGCGCGCTCGACCTGTCCATTCGCGCCGACCAGAAGATCGACCAGCTCGAGGTCTTCAAGAATCCGGACGGCTACAAGGACAAGGACATCACGGTTCGCCTTCGAGGCAGCAGCACGAAGTTCAACCCAATCGACCTCAAGCAGCTTTTCGTCGCCCTGAACCAGCAGCCCGGTTTCCTTCACCTGATCCTGCTGGACAGGAATGACGAGTTCATCGGCTACCTGCCCGGCTTTGCCGCCAAGCGCGAGTTCACCCGCGACAATGCCGAGAGCATGATCGCCAGATTCCTCGTTCAGGTCTTTGATGACGACGCGAACAGCGCCAACCTGACGCTGATCGATGGTGCTGGAAAGACCGACATTGTGAGCGACGAGACCAAGGTCGGGCAGTTGATCGACAAGATGGCCGGCGGTTTCAAGCGGCTCATCGTGCTGAAGAACGGATATCACCGCAGGCCGGTGGGACTGGTGAACTTCAACGATCTACTGGTCGGCACGATGCGCAGCGCGGTTTCAACCAACGCCGAACCCGTCGGCGTCTCGCTGCTCGGCAGCCTGCACTAGTTGCCGCTTTCCTCGAAGAGTTCGCGTCCGATCAGCCAGCGGCGGATTTCCGACGTTCCTGCGCCGATCTCATAGAGCTTGGCGTCGCGCAGAAGACGACCGGTCGGATAGTCATTGATGTAGCCGTTGCCGCCCAGCGCCTGGATCGCCTGAAGCGCCATCCACGTGCCCTTCTCCGCTGCATAGAGGATCGCGCCGGCAGCGTCCTTGCGCGTCGTCTGTCCGCGGTCGCAGGCGCGCGCCACGGCGTAGACGTAGGAGCGCGTCGCGGACAGCGCAACATACATGTCGGCAAGCTTGCCCTGCATGAGCTGGAATGATCCGATCGGCTCGCCGAACTGGCGGCGTTCGTGCACGTAGGGTACCACGACATCGAGACAGGCCTGCATGATGCCGAGTGAACCGGCGGCAAGCACCGCGCGCTCATAGTCAAGCCCGCTCATGAGCACGTTGACGCCGCGTCCTTCGCCGCCGAGAACATTCTCAACGGGGATTTCGCAGTCTTCAAACACAAGCTCGCCCGTGTCGCTGCCGCGCATGCCGAGCTTGTCGAGCTTCTGTGCCGTCTTGAAACCCTTGAATGTCTTTTCGACGATGAAGGCGGTGATGCCGCGCGGGCCCGCGTTCTGGTCCGTGCGCGCATAGACGACGAGCGTGTCGGCAATCGGACCGTTCGTGATCCACATCTTGGTCCCGTTGAGGACATAGCGGTCGCCTTTCTTGTCGGCGCGCAATTTCATCGACACGACGTCGGAACCCGAACCGCTTTCGCTCATCGCGAGCGCGCCGACATGTTCGCCGGAGATCAGCTTGGGCAGGTAGCGACGCTTTTGATCCGGCTGTCCGTTGCGGCGGATCTGGTTGACGCAGAGATTGGAATGCGCGCCGTAGGAAAGGCCGACCGACGCCGAACCGCGGCTGACCTCCTCGACGGCGATGACGTGCTCGAGATAACCAAGTCCCGATCCGCCCCACTCTTCCTCGACCGTGATGCCGTGCAGGCCAAGCGCGCCCATCTGCGGCCAGAGCTGGCGCGGAAAGACATTGGTGCGATCGATCTCTTCGGCGATGGGCGCGATCTTATCATCAGTGAAGGCGCGAACCGTGTCGCGCAGCGCGTCGGCTGTTTCGCCGAGATCATGGTCGAGTGAGCGGTAGGAAGCGGTCATCTGGGCTCCAGTGCGAATTATCTGAGGCAGTGGCATATACGATGGACAGCGGCGGCAACCGCGTCGTGCGCCTCATTTCGTAAGCAGCGACTTTGCTAGGTTAGCATTCCGTGCGCCTTAGTCACGGCGTTTCCAAGTCGATAACTGACCGAATACGCTGCTCTGGAAATGGGCACAGCCCATCGGGAGCGAACCAAACTCGATTGCGCAACTCTGACCAAGTCCTGACGCTCCCGAGACAGAGCAAGATCGCGCACTTCTGTGACGCGGACAGCCGTGTTCGCATTGGGAACAAACATGATCTTGTAACGGTTCTTGAGATATTTTTCGACGTCGAACGTTTTTGCCTGATCCAGAACACCAAGAGCGTCAAGACAGAGCAGCGTGCGATGACACTTTCCGCACACTGAACAATTCTCGAACACTCCTTTGTTCCAGCAAACTTTGAGGCTTGCCAGAGCTTTGGGACTTTGAGCGAGCCGAATGAGTTTGTCACTTCGACTGTAGAGCGCATGATCGTGAAGAAATTGTGTTTGGGAGGTTGAAAAAAGATTGTCTGTGACCGGATGACTACCGAAGGGGAACAACTCCCACAGACGATGCGTCGAGGGAATCAAGACCTTGGAAAAGCGACGTTCCAAACTCATGGCGCAAGCGGCGAGACCAGCTCCATGCGAAATCGGACCCCATTTGGACCGCCAATAGGTGTCTTTCAGCTCCCGAATATTTGTTGCGATAGTGAGGTGACGCTTTCCGAAGTCATTTGCAACTTCGCCCACGAGAGACTTCAATTTGGAAAATTCGTCACGGTTGTCGATCGGGACATCGAATCCATGAATCGTGATCAGATCATCAACCACACCGACTTGGGGAAAGCCGTCCGAAGATTCGGAGTACCGCAAGAGTGTGAACCACGAGTCTACGCCGCCTGAAAAAAACTGGGCAGTCCGACCGGCAGTCGAGGGAACTCGCCGCGTTGGAGCATTTATTTCGACTGGCCGTACTTGCGCCGGGTACCAGTGCAGCCAGGTCGCTGCCAATCCGCGAACATTTTCTAAAAATAGCGGATCGAGCGGAAGCTCCAGATCGATGACTTCGCCCGTCTGGACGGCGAGCGGAAGCATCACAAGAGCCCACATCGCCCCCGAGTCCGAAATCGCCGGCTCCAAATCCAGCGGAACCTCAAACCAGACAGTTCTCTCACCGCCTGACGTTTCAATTTTCCCGACGATCCGAATTTTATTGCGGTCCGCAGCGGCAGCGCGCGATGTCGTTACGCGCACGTATAGGCCGCATCTGAGTCTTGTGGATGCCGTTTTGATCGGTGTCGGACGACGGTTGATACAATCATCTTGCTCCCCACTCGAGCGGCGCCTCGCGCCTCGCTTGGATTCTAACGCAAACACCTAGTAGCGAGAAGCCGGTATGTACTTCGGCCATAGCCATTTCACGATACAGAACGATTGGACTGTTTCAGAGCAACCCGTTTGGGCCATTTCGCTGGCGCTACCCAGACTGCGACTGCGCTTCGGCGCCTTCTTGAACGTCCACTTTTGTTCCAAGCCGGCAACTTCCGAGCGACGAAACACATCGCACCCTGCTCCAATGCCAGTAACCGCTGAGGCGGAATCAAGGGTACTCTGTCTACAGATTATATTACACCGTATACGGACTATATGGCACCCACTCACCGTCGACACCCAAGCGAAACAGGTCCGCCCGAGTGGTACGCACCAACAAATGTCGAGCGAACACCGACACCGAAATGGTGACTTCCATTCACCCCCATGGATGGGGCGAGACCCCGACCAATTGAAAACGTGGGCAGAAGACAGGGGATTGGTGCGGTCGAGAAAACTCGAACTTCCACGGGTTGCCCCGCTACCACCTCAAGGTAGTGCGTCTACCAATTCCGCCACGACCGCACAGTCCTGAAATCACCGGTAGAGGGGCCGGGGTGTAGCAAATCCCCTTCGGGGTGGGAAGGGCCTGAAATCAGGCGAAAATCTCGCCTGCGGAACGCCACAGGACAAAGACCGCGACGCAGATCACCATCACGGCGAATCCGCGCGAAAGCACCCCGCGCCGCTCCGACAGGCGGACCGAAAGACGGACCCCCGCAAAGCCGCCCAGGATTCCGCCCGCCACGAAGAACGCAGCGATCCGCCAGTCCACCAGACCCGCCAGCGCGTAGGTCATGGCCGTCGTCAGACCGAATGCGCCAACCGAAATCAGCGACGATCCGATGGCGTTAATCGCCGCCATCCCGCTGCCAAGCATGATTGCGGGCACGATCAGGAAGCCTCCGCCGATCCCGAAAAATCCCGAGAGGAAGCCGACGACGAGACCGGCACCGATCAGCCGCACGGCGATCGAAGGGTCGATGCGTACGAGCGGGTCGCCACCGGCTGCGCGCGGACTGAACATTCCCGCGGCGACGGCAAGCATGACCAGTCCGAACAGAAAGAGCAGATGCTGTCCGTCGACGTGGCGGCCGAGAAACGCGCCAAGCGATGCCCCGGCGATGCCCGAAACCGCGAACACGATCGCGCAGGGCCATTTCACGGTGCCCGCGCGCGCATGCGCGATCAGATTGGCGAACGCATTCACGGAGACCGCAAGTGCGCTCGTCCCGATGGCGACATGCGGGTCCTTCACGCCGACGACATAGACCAGCAGCGGAACCGCAAGGATCGAGCCTCCCCCGCCCAGCAGACCCAGAGCGAATCCGACAAGCGAACCGGAGAAGATCGGCAGCAGATCTATGAGGCCCATCAGGCCGCCGCTTTGTTCCAGGGCATCACGCCGAGCAGCTTGGCCATGCCGCACCAGCCGGATATGCCGGCGAAGGTGAGGCCGGCGCCGACGAAAGCGGACAGCGCGATAAACGCAGGCGATACTGTGAGGGCAAGCGCGACGCCGATCAGGACAAGCGATCCCGCCGCGATCTGCACCTGACGCTGCAGTTCGATGGGCTTGCTGCGATCGATTTGGGTGGGCAGGCCTGCGGACTTCCACGCGTTCAGGCCGCCTTCCAGAAGGAAGACCTCGGGCGCGCTGCAGTTGCCGAGCTGGGCTTCGTTGTCGCCGGTTCGCTTTCCTGTCAGGCAATGGAAAATGACGGCGGGTGCCGAGGTGTGGCTCGCAAAATCATTTGCCGGATCGATGGTCGAGAGCGGCTTGGACAGCGCGCCCGGGATAGACTCGCGCGCATGTTCCATCGGCTCACGGATGTCGATGAGAACGGCGGATCCGTCCGCAACGCGGCGCCGGGCTTCTGAAGGACTGATTTTCGCGATGCTCATGACTTACCTCTTGCAGTAGAGTTCGTGCAGGACACCCAGAAGGCGCGCGGCCCGCGGATCGTCCAGACGATAGAAAATGACCTGAGACTCGCGCCGCGTGGTGACAAGTCCCTCCTCGCGCAGCTTGGCGAGATGCTGTGACAATGCCGACTGGCTGAGACCGGAACGTGCGACGAGATCGCCCGCTGTCCGCTCGCCATCGACCAGTTCGCACAGCACACGCAGCCGCGCTTCGTGCGACAGCGCGCGCAGCATGCCAGCCGCCTCGCCCGCGTGGCGGCGCATGGCTTTCATGTCTGAGGCGGAAAATGCGTTCATCGGCTTTCCATTAGTTCTTGCTAATTTAGTATTGCCTAATATATAAGTCAAGCAGACACGGAGCGCGGCACATGAACCCCGACATTCAGGCATTTTTCGACGAAGAGACCTTCACGGTCAGCTATCTGGTGAGCGATCCGGCCACGCGTCGCGCCGTAGTGATCGATCCGGTCCTCGATTTCGATCCCAAGTCGGCGCGCACGTCGACCAAATCCGCGGATGCCCTGCTTGCTGCGATCAAGGCGAAGGACCTGACCGTCGAATGGCTGCTGGAAACCCACGCGCACGCCGATCATCTCTCGGCCGCGGCGGTGCTGAAGCAGAAGCTCGGCGCCCGGACGGCGATCGGAGAACATGTCGCCGATGTGCAGAAGGTCTTTGCGCCGATCTTCAATGCGCGCGATCTGAGTGGAACGGGCGGCGAGTTCGACCGTGTCCTGAAGGACGGCGAGACGCTTCAGGTCGGGGGGATGACGATCGAAGTCCTGTATACGCCCGGCCACACGCCGGCCTGCATCAGCTACAAGATCGGCGACAACGTCTTTGTCGGAGATACGCTGTTCATGCCGGATTACGGGACGGCACGCTGCGACTTTCCTGGCGGCGATGCGCAAATTCTCTATCGCTCGATCCGGCGTATTCTTTCTCTGCCTGCAGAAACGACTCTGTGGATGTGCCACGACTACAAGGCACCGCATCGGGACACCTATGCCTGGCGGACGACGGTCGCCGAACAGCGCGAGAAAAACATCCATATCCACGACGGCGTGAGCGAGAGCGCCTTCGTCGCGATGCGTACTGCGCGCGACAAGACACTGCACATGCCCGTGCTGATACTGCCCTCGGTGCAGGTCAACATCCGGGCGGGCAACATGCCGCCGCCGGAGGCCGACGGAAATATCTATCTGAAGCTTCCGGTGAACAGGCTCTAAAGGCTAGATGCCGTCGCCGTCGACGCCGATGTGGATGCCGCACTCGTCCTTGTCGAGACCCGACCACCGCCCGGCGCGATAGTCCTCGCCGGCGGCGACGCGGCGTGTGCAAGGCATGCAGCCGATTGAAGGATAACCGTCTTCTACGAGCGGATGACGCGGCAGATCATACTTCGCCGTGTAGGTCTCGAGCTGGTCAAGAGTCCAATCAGCCAGGGGATTGAAGCGGAAGCGGCCTTCGAAGAATTCAACCGCCTGCATCTCCGCGCGCTCACGCGTCTGGAAGCGCTTGCGGCCGGTGATCTGCGCTGCGAACGGCTCCAGCGCGCGCTTGAGTGGAATGACCTTGCGGAAATTGCAGCAGGCGTCGGTGTCCTTCGACCAGAGCACGCCTTCGGGATCGAGGCGCACTCGGTCCGCGGGATTCGGCGCCAGTGAGCGAATGTCGCCGAGGCCAAGAATGTCCTGCAGGCGATCGCGATAGCGCAGCGTCTCGCCAAACAGTTTGCCCGTGTTCAGAAACAGGATAGGCGTGTTGGGATCGATCTCGGCCACCAGGTGCAGCAGAACGGCGGAACTCCGCGCCGAACGACGAGACAACGGCACTCTTGCCGGCAAACTCGCCTTTGAGCGCGAGTTCGAGAATGCCATGTGCGTCGCGGCCGCGCGCCGCGTCCTGAAGCTGGGACAGCTTGGCAATGACCATCGGATCGGCGGCGCCGGTGTCCTTGCGGTCAAAGGCGCGCGGCGTGATGCCGCGAGACCGATCGATAACGGTTACCGTGGCGCTCATCAGAGCCAGCCCTTTTCTGAAATCATCTCTCGTGTGCGTTTGGCGACTTCGACCGGTGGCAGTCCGTCGGCGCGCCACGCGGCGCGCGCCTGGCTCACATCTTCAAGCCGCATCGTCCATTCGGGTCCGAAACGCTCCTGCAGCCATTCGCGCAAGCGGCGCGCCAGGCCCGGCGCACGCCCGCCTGTCGACGCAGTCAGGACGAGATCGCCGCGGCGAACGATCGCCGGAACGTGAAAGTCGCAAAATTCGGGAACGTCCTCGACATTGACGAGGATCCCGGCGTCGTGCGCCCTGCCCGCCAGCCCAGCCGAGGTCTCGTGGTCAAGACCTGCGATGAACAGTACGCGTATGTCGGGCAAAGGACCGATCTCGCTCACCAGGACAGGCGTTACGCCCGCCTCAGCCAGCAACGCTTCCCGTCGCGCGCGGCCATCCCCGGCGCCGGCAAGGCCGACGCTGGCAGATTCCAGAGCAAGGACGATGGGGAGCAACGACGCCTCCGCGGCCGGCCCTTTTGGCCGGTTCCACAGCAGAGGTACGCATCAATGATCTAAAATGCAAGGATCAGGTGGGGAATAAAACAAATAACAAAAGACATATGTATTATTACTGATAGCCGCGCAGGAGATCAGTGATCGAAACGCCGATCTTGTCGCCATGAATGATGATTTCGCCCTTCGCGACGGGCCTGTCGTTGGCCAGGATAAGAACCGGGTCTTCCTGGTGGGAATCCAGCTCGATGACGGCGCCGCGTCCCATTCGCAGCAATTGGTGCATGGGAATGGTGGAGCGGCCGAGTACGACCGAGATTTCGACTTTGACGCCGGCGATGTTCGAGGACATGAAGGACCCCATGGGTGACAGGCCGGATACTCGGACGATTATGCTTTCGGGCGGGTTAACGCAGCCGGCGGTTGAGTGGCGCGTGGCGGAGGGGCTGATCCCCTACCCGCAGGCCGTGGCATTCATGGAGGAACGTGCGGCTGCCATCGCCGAAGGGACTGCGCCGGAACTGGTCTGGCTCGTCGAGCATCCCCCGATCTACACGGCCGGCACAAGCGCCAGGGACGCCGATCTGCTCGACGCCCGCTTTCCGGTCTTCAAGACGGGCCGAGGCGGCCAGTTCACCTATCACGGGCCGGGACAACGTGTCGGCTACGTGATGCTCGACCTGAAACGGCGCAAAGCCGATGTCCGGGCCTTCGTGCACGATCTTGAAGAATGGCTCATCGGCACGCTGGCTCAGTTCAACGTCAGGGGCGAACGCCGCGAAGGCCGTGTGGGCATCTGGGTCGCGCGCCCGGGACGCGAGGACAAGATCGCCGCCATCGGCGTGCGCGTCCGGCGCTGGGTGACGTTTCACGGCGTGAGCATCAATGTCGATCCCGATCTCACGCACTTCTCGGGCATCGTTCCGTGCGGCGTCAGCGAGCATGGCGTGACAAGCCTGCACGATCTTGGTCTGCCTGTGACGATGGCGGACGTCGACGTCGCGCTGAAGCAGAGTTTCACCGACGTGTTTGGGGGCTAGGACATGCCGCGTGTTTCAGCCGCCTTCTTCTCGACCGGGATCGTCTGCGCACTCGCTGCAGTGCTGCTGAGCATCCGCATGGACGCTGCGCGCGATTTCGCGCTCGCGCCGTTGCAGCTCCAGCTCAACGTGATCGGCTGGGTCAGCATGGCACTGTATGGAACTTTCTACGCCATGACGCGCGGGACGCTTTCGCTCGGACTTGCCTGGACAAACTACTGGGTGTCCCTCGCGGGCGTCGTCGTCCTGACGCCTGCGCTGGCACTGTACCTGGCGACAGGAAACGAGGGCTGGTATCGATTTGTCCTCGCCGGCGAAGGACTGACGGTCGCGGCGATGCTGGTGTTCGCCCTGTCCGTGTTTCAGGAGCTCTTCCGCAGGCGGCCACCGCTCTAGATCGAGGGACGGCGGCGAAAGCCTTTTTCCGCTGCGGGTTCCGCCTTATGCAACTCCACATTGCCGACACGCGAACCGGGCGGTCCTTTCATGCAGAGCCCGATCAACGTCTCGACCGCCTTTTCCGGACCAGAGACTAGCGCCTCGACTGTTCCGTCGGACCGGTTGCGGATCCAGCCGTCAACGCCGAGCCTTGCCGCTTCCGTGATCACGAAGTTGCGATAGCCGACAGCCTGCACAAAGCCCTCGATGCGAAGGCGCATATGGGTAAAGCCGATGTGATCGTTGGTCATGTCCGTAGAATGCTAAGTTATCGGTGGTGCTATTGCGAATTCACGACAGCGCGTCACGGTAGCCATGCACCATGCGCGCATTGCGGTTCTAGTGGGAACTTCCCCACCTTTGCAACGAACAATACCTCGGGGGACATGCGTGCACGCAAGCCGGATTTTCGCAGTGATGCTTGCGGCATATGCTCTTTCGACCCCCGCTTTCGCTGATCCCGCCGCAACCGGCGTTCTGAGCTACGACGCCGCGTTCTTCGCGGAGGCCAGGCCGAACACCGCTTATGACATGATCGGCCGGTTGCCGGGGTTCTCCTTCACCGATGTCGGCTCGGCGCGCGGCTTTGCCGGCACCGCCGGAAACGTCCTGATCAACGGGGAACGGCCGACTTCGAAGACCGATTCCCTGCAGTCCGTCCTCACACGAATTCCCGCCGGAAATGTCGAGCGCATCGACCTGATCCGTGGCGGCGCGCCCGGCATCGACATGCAGGGCCAGACCGTCGTCGCAAACGTCATTCTGAAGACGCAGGACTCGCTGCACGTCATCGCGACGGCTGACGACTATGTGTTCCTCGATGGTCATATGATACCGACGGCTTCGCTGCAGTTCACGCAGCACTCCGGCGGCACGACCTACGAAGGCACGATCAGCGGGGTCCAGAGCTACGACAATTCCGTCGGCCGCGGAACGCATGACGTCTTGGACGGCAACGGCAACCTGCTGACGCACGACGTCACACAGTCGCACGGTCTTGGAGTCGGTATTTCGGCGAATGGCGCGATCACGCTTGCGCTTCTTGGCGGCGAGTTCAAGACGAACTTCACGCTTCAGGACAGTCCGTTCGTCGATGCGCTGACCTATCGCCGCCCGGGCTTTCTCGAGACCTTCGGCGACCGGTCGCGCGACAATGGTTCGGAGTTCGGACTGCACTGGCAGGGACCGGTGGACGGAATGCAACTCGAAACGCTCGTTCTTCAGCGTCTCGACCATACCATCGCCGCTTCGGACTCCAACGACGGAACAACCGCAGAACATTTTGGCTCGACCACGGACACCGGGGAGTCCATCGCCCGCGGCACGCTTCGCTATTCGCCGCTGACCGAGCTCACATTCGAAGGCGGCGCCGAGGCTGCATACAATTTCCTCGGCGGCAAGACCGTGTTCCTTATCAACGGCGTGAACCAGCCGCTGCCGTCCGCGATCGCCCATGTGCAGGAATTGCGCGGCGAGATCTTTGGACAGGGAACCTGGAAAATCTCCAGCCAATGGTTACTGGAGGCTGGCGCCCGCGCGGAATTTTCCAGGATCAGCGAGAGCGGAACGGACCGCGAAAGCCGCACCTTCTTCTATCCCAAGCCCCGCCTCGTGCTGACCTGGTCGCCGCTATCGGGAACGCAGGTGAGACTGCGCTATGAGAAGGTCGTCGGACAGCTCGATTTCAACAATTTCGTCGCCTCCGCCAATCTGTCATCGACAGGCGTCACCGTCGGCAACAAGGACATCAAGCCGGACCAGCACTCACAATACGAACTGTCAATAGAACGGCATTTCTGGGACAAGGGCGCGGTTGTCCTGACCTTCATGCACGAGGATATCAAGGACGTCGTCGACTTCGTGCCCATCAAGGACAGCATGGGCAACCTGTTCGACGCGCCGGGCAACATCGGAAACGGCCAGGACAACCAGATCACGTTTCAGGCGACACTTCCGCTCGACCGGCTCTTCATCCCGAACGGCCTGCTCACGACGACGAGCATCTTCAACCTGACGTCGGTGCGCGATCCGGTTACAGGCGTGCACCGCGTGATCTCTCTGCAGCGGCCCCAGAACGTCAATGTGAGCTTTTCACAGGACATCGACAGCCTGAAATCGACCTGGGGCATCAACTACTACAATTGCTGGGACGAATACTCCTACAGGCTCACGACGTCGCGCCACCGAAAGGTTACGCCGACCTATTTCCAGGCCTTCTGGGAATACAAGCCGAGCGCGGCCTGGAGCTACCGGTTTCAGATGAACAACTTCACCAGCTTCGTCTATCACGACGACAACTTCACGTTCGGCGGACCGCGCAACACCTCGCCGCTCATCGGAGTCGATGAGTATAACGGGCAGTCCATCCCGCAGTTCGAATTCCGGATCAGGTGGACGTACTGACGCGGGGCGCTTAAGCGAATTCCAGGATCACGTCGTCGAGCGCGAGGCTGTCACCCTTGGCGGCGTTGACCTTCTTGATGGTACCGTCCCGCTCGGCCGTCAGAACGTTTTCCATCTTCATCGCTTCGACAACGGCGAGCGTTTCCCCCGCTTTGACTTCCTGACCGACGGCGACATTGACCGAGACCACCAGGCCGGGCATCGGACAGAGCAGCATCTTGGATGTGTCTGCCGCGAGCTTCTTGGGCATGAGTGCGGCGAGTTCTGCAGCTTCTGGCGAGCGTACGATCGCGGTCACCGTGCGTCCGCCCTGCCCGAGCTTGTAGCCGCCCTGCACGCGCGTAAGCTGAATGGCGTGGTCGCCGTTCTGCGTCGATAACACCATGATAGGCTGACCGGGTTGCCACTCCGTAATGGCTCTGAACGGACTGCCGTCGATCAGAAGATGAAGATTGCCCGCCGCCAAATTGGCGCCCGAGACGTTGAAGTTCTGTCCGTCTATGGTCACGACGAATTCGCCCGCAACCTTGTGTGCGCCGTTCATGATGCCGGAAATGCCGCTCGCGCGCAGCGAACGCGCGAGGCGGGCCGCGACGGCGGCGGCGACAAAACGGTGGCGCGCTGCATCGTCTAGAGGCTGGCCGTGAAAACCGTCCGGGAACTCTTCGGCGATGAAGCCGGTGGTGATCGTCCCGGCGCGGAAGCGCGGGTTGTGCATGATCGCAGTCAGGAAGGCGATGTTGTGGTTGATGCCCTCGATGCGGAACCTGTCCAGCGCGACGGCCATCGCGTCGATGGCCGCGATGCGCGTCGGGGCATGGGTGCAGAGCTTGGCGATCATCGGATCATAGAACATCGAGATCTCGCCGCCTTCATAGACGCCCGTATCGTTGCGCACGGTGACGTCGCCATGCGTGCCTTCCGCCGGCGGTCGGTAACGCACAAGACGCCCCGTCGACGGCAAAAATCCGCGATAGGGATCCTCGGCATAGATGCGCGCTTCGACGGCCCAGCCGTTGATGCCGACATCGCTCTGCGTGATCGGGAGCTTCTCGCCGGCGGCGGAGCGGATCATGAGCTCCACCAGATCAAGGCCAGTGATGAGTTCGGTCACGGGATGTTCGACCTGCAGGCGCGTGTTCATTTCCAGGAAGTAGAACTTGCGGTCCTTGTCGACGATGAACTCGACGGTTCCGGCGCTGTCGTAGCCGACGGCCTTGGCCAGCATCACGGCCTGCTCGCCCATCGCCTTGCGCGTGGCGGCATCAAGGAACGGAGACGGCGCTTCCTCTATGACTTTCTGGTTGCGGCGCTGGATCGAGCATTCGCGCTCGTTGAGATAGAGCACGTTGCCGTGCTTGTCGCCCATCACCTGGATTTCGATGTGTCGCGGTTCGGTGACGAATTTCTCGATGAACAGGCGGTCATCGCCGAAGCTGGCCTTGGCTTCGTTCTGTGACGACTTGATAGCCTGAACGAGCTCGTCTTCCTTGTGGACGATGCGCAGGCCCTTGCCGCCGCCGCCGGCGGACGCCTTCACCATCACCGGAT
Source organism: uncultured Alphaproteobacteria bacterium (assembly GCA_963741725.1). Lineage (GTDB taxonomy): Bacteria > Pseudomonadota > Alphaproteobacteria > Micropepsales > Micropepsaceae > Rhizomicrobium. Next base: position 437,884 of record CAVUJC010000005.1, read on the forward strand.
AGCCGATCTCCTTGGCGATCTTGCGCGCGTGCGCATCGTCCCTGATCTCACCGATGAAGCCGGGAACCGTATTGACCTTGGCAGCCTGCGCCAGCTTCTTGGATTCGATCTTGTCGCCCATCGCCGCGATGGCCTTGGTGTTTGGACCGATGAAGGCGACGCCGACCTTGGCCAGCGCCTCCGCGAACGCCTCGCGCTCGGAGAGAAAGCCGTAGCCCGGATGGACGGCCTCGGCGCCGGTGTCGCGGCAGGCCTGAACGATCTTGTCGATGACGAGGTAGGACTGCGCGGAAGGCGGCGGGCCGATATGGACGGCTTCGTCGGCCATTTCCACATGCAGGGCGTCCTTGTCGGCGTCCGAATAGACGGCGACGGTCTTGATGCCCATCTTGCGGGCCGTCTTGATCACGCGGCAGGCGATTTCACCGCGATTGGCAATCAGAATTTTCTTGAACAAAGTTTCCCCCGGCCGGCATCAGAAACGCCTGATGCGGCTAGGTTTTAGGGCGAAGAATTGCATCCGTAAACCGGGCGCGGCGTTTACGCAGGGGCCGCCACGCCGCACCCCGCGAACGCGCGCCCTGATTGCTGCCTATTTGCGGCCCGCCATCGTCTTGTCCCGGATCGCCCGGAACTCATTGTCCTTGTACCAGTTGGGCCAGCGATCCGAATTGGCGAGGGTGTCGCCCAGCGTGTAGAGCGCAAGAAGATCGTCGACCGGCCCCCTCATATCCCAGTTCGGATCAAATTCATCCGATGGCTGGTGATAGTGCTTGGTGCGGTATTCGTCGCGCACGGCCTGCCCTGCTGCCGTGCCGCCCTTGACCAGGTCGAACCCGCCGCCCGGATCGAGCATCGGCACGCCGACACGCGACAGGCTGATATGGTCGGAGCGGTAGAAGCCGCCCTTCTCCGGTTCGGGATCCGGCGAAATCGTCCGGTTCTGGGTCTTCAGCACGTCGGCCAGAAGATCTTCCATCTCCGATGCGCCGCTCCCCACCAGGATCATGTCGTGCGCCGGGCCCTGTGGCAGGTTGGCGTCCAAGTTCACGCCGCCCACGATGTGCGATAGCGGCCAGATCGGATGCGCCGCAAAGTAGGCCGAACCGAGCAGTCCCTGCTCTTCCAGAGTCCAGCAGATGATCGCGACGGAGCGCTGCGGCCTTGGCTTGGCATGCGAGAAGGCCTCGCCCAGTTCCAGAACGCTCGACACGCCCATGCCGTTGTCGATCGCGCCATTGTAGATCTTGTCCGGTCCGGCGACGTCGGGTTTGACGCCAAGATGATCCCAATGCGCGGTGAAGAGGATGTAGTCATCCGGATGCGTGCGGCCCGGGATGACGCCGACGACATTGCGCGTGTTAAGATGAGCGAAGTTCGAATGGGTGTGCGCATCGAGCGTCTCGCCCGCCATCTCCACCGCCTTGAATCCGTGCTTGTTCGCCGCGAGTTTCAGCGCGTCATAGTCTAGCCCGGCGCGCTTGAAGAGATCGCGCGCCGTATCGAGCGTGATCCAACCCTGAACCGGCACCATGTCCAGGTTCTTGGTCTTGGTGTCGAGCCAGAGCTTGTTTCCCGAATTCGAATTGCGCACGACCTGCCAGCCATAGGCGGCAGGTCCCGTCTCATGCACGATGATGGCCGCGGCGGCGCCATGACGCGCCGCCTCTTCATACTTGTAGGTCCAGCGGCCGTAATAGGTCATCGCCCGGCCCTTGAAGAAAGCGGGATCGCCCGGACGATCCTCGTTCCCCGGATCGTTGATCAGGATGACCACCGTCTTTCCCTTCACGTCAATGCCGGCGTAGTCGTCCCACTGATATTCCGGCGCAACGACGCCGTAGCCGACGAATACGAGCGGCGAAGCCTTCACGTTCACATCGGACGCCGCAAACTGCGGTGTCCAATAGACCGTCTCTTCCGGGAATTCCGGTGACAGCGCGCCCTGTGGCGTGTGGAACGTCAGCGACGAATGTGCCGCATCCAGCGCGATGTTCACCGCAGGCACCTGCTGGAAATAGCTGCCGTGATTGCCGGGCTTGAGGCCAATGCGCTTCATCTCGTCGGCGATCCACTGCGCTGCGGCTTCACCGTTCTTCGTGCCGGGGCCGCGCCCTTCAAAGACGTCGTCCGCAATGGCCCGGTCACGCGCCAGAATGTCGGCGCCAACAATCTGCGGGCTGGTGACAGGGTGAGCAGGATAGACCGACGATGAAGCGGCCCAGATCGCGACCGGCGCCAGCAAGCCCGCGACCGCAAGATAGGAAACCCGGCGAAGATTCATGCGAACATACCCTTCGATGGCCCACTGCTTACAATGCTGAAACTTTCTCGTGAAGCTTCGCATTAACGCCGTGTAACATGACCACCGGGATATCCGAGATGCACAAATTCGGGAGCAATGCATGATCCGGTTTATCAATTCGCCTGCGGCCAAGTCCGCCAACCTGCCGTTCAGCCAGGCCGTCCGTGTTGGTGACGTTGTCTACTTGTCAGGCTCGATCGGAAACGTCGCCGGAAAAATGGAGCTCGCGCCCGGCGGCATCGAGGCCGAGAGCCGTCAGATGATGCAGAACATTGGCTCCGTCCTTAGTGAAGCCGGCCTCGGGTTCGAGAACGTCTTCAAGGCCGTCGTCTATCTCGCCGACATGTCGGAGTGGGGCGCCTTCAACAAGATTTACGTTCCCTATTTCAAGTCGGGTCAATATCCGGCGCGTACCGCGATCGCCGCGCACCAGCTCATCCTGGGCGCGCGCGTGGAGATGGAATGCTGGGCAGACGCGAGCGGAAAGTGAGAACTCGCCATCGGATGGCGGCGGCCCGTCGCCGTTCGACAAGCTCTGGGTGAGGATCCAATGATATCCTCGTCTTGAACTTGCCGAAGGATGGATGGAGGGCGCCGTCCGAAATGGGCGTTTCTTATCCAACAGCGGCAAAGCAGTTTTTCAAGAATTCCGCGAGCGAAGCGCGACCGAGCGTTGGATAACTCTCACACGCTCGAACTCTTTTCAACATTTCTCTTGTAAAATTCCAGCCTCGACTTGAACCGAGTCGGTCAGATCACCACTTTCGCTATATCCCAACGAGTGCGTCCGAAACCAGGCCGTTCCGCGTCACAGCGGAATATTGTCGTGCTTCTTCCAGATTTGCGCGACCTGCTTGTTCTTGAGCATGCGCAGCGAGCGCGCGATACGCCAGCGCGTCGAGTGCGGGCGGATCACGTCGTCGATGTAGCCGCGTGAGGCGGCGACGAACGGATTGAGGAAGCGGTCTTCGTACTCCTTGGTGCGCTCGGCGATGGCTTCGGGAATTGCCGCGTTCGTTGCGGAAGATGATCTCGACCGCGCCCTTCGCGCCCATCACGGCGATCTGCGCCGTTGGCCAGGCATAGTTCACATCGGCGCGCATATGCTTGGAGGCCATGACGTCGTAGGCGCCGCCATAGGCTTTGCGCGTGATGACGGTGACCTTTGGAACAGTCGCCTCGGTGAAGGCGAACAGGAGCTTTGCGCCGTGCTTGATGATGCCGCCATGTTCCTGCGCCACGCCGGGGAGGAATCCGGGCACGTCGACGAAGGTCACGATCGGAATGTTGAAGCAGTCGCAGAAGCGCACGAAGCGGGCCGCCTTGCGCGATGCGTCGCTGTCGAGCACGCCGGCCAGCACCATCGGCTGGTTCGCGACGAAGCCGACGGTCGAACCTTCGATGCGGCCGAAGCCGGTGATGATGTTCTTGGCGAAGGATTCGCCGATCTCGAAGAAGTCGCCCTCATCGGCGACCTTCAGGATCAGTTCCTTCATGTCATAGGGTTTGTTGGGATTTTCGGGAACCAGGGTGTCGAGCGAGAGTTCCTCGCGCCGGGGATCGTCCTGCGTCGGCCATGTCGGCGTCTTGTCGCGATTGTTAAGCGGCAGGAAGTCGTAGAGCCGGCGCATCTCCTCCAGGCAGACGACGTCATTGTCGTAGGCGCCGTCCGCGACCGACGACTTGGTCGTGTGGACCTTGGCGCCGCCCAGGCCCTCCGGCGTCACGTCCTCGTGCGTCACGGTTTTCACGACGTCGGGACCGGTGATGAACATGTAGGAGGTGTCGCGGACCATGAAGATGAAATCGGTCATGGCGGGCGAGTACACGTCGCCGCCCGCGCACGGACCCATGATGACGGAAATCTGCGGCACGACGCCGGACGCGATGACGTTGCGCTTGAAGACTTCGCCGTAAGCCGCGAGAGAACCAACGCCTTCCTGGATCCGCGCACCGCCGGAATCGAACAGGCCGATGCAGGGTGCGCCGTTCTGCATCGCCATGTCCTGGATCTTGCAGATCTTCTGGGCGTGCCACTCTGAGGTCGAACCGCCGAGTACGGTGAAGTCCTTGGCGAAGACATAGACCATGCGGCCGTTAATCGTGCCCCAGCCGGTGACGACGCCGTCGCCCGGGAAGCGATTCTTGTCCGTGTCGAAATCGATGTTGCGGTGTTCGACGAACATGTCGAACTCCTCGAACGAATGCTTGTCGAGCAGGAGCTCGACGCGTTCGCGCGCCGTCAGCTTGCCGCGCGCGTGTTGCGCTTCGATGCGGGCTTCACCGCCGCCAAGCCGCGCCTTGCGGCGGCGTTCGTCGAGATCCTGGATGACCTGTTTCATGGAGAACCTGCAGAGAATGGAGTGGCGGCAATCTGTGGTCGCGGAACGCGCCGGTCAAGCCCTTGCCAACTCTATGAATTTGCCGGCCATTTCCAGTTCGGCCGCGTGGAGGCGGGCGCGTCTTTCCGCTTCGGCGTCGAGACCCCATTTTTCAGCCTGAAACGCCTCATCGATGCGCGACAGGGCGAACGCTTCGGCGGGCGACAGGCGGCGCTTCGCTATCGCAAGGGCAAGAACGAGCGAGCCAGTAATCGATGTCGCAGTCTGCAGCCCCGTCAGGGTCCAGGCGTCAAGCTCGCGCAAGGCACGCTCGAAAGCGGCGACCGCCTCTTCGTCCTGCTCGACGAAGAGGACGCCGTGCGTCGTCTTTAGCCGCGCGCCGAAGGTTTGGTGCGCCCAGTCGAGAACAGGATCCCACAGCGCCTCTTGGCGCGTGCGCAGCGAGATCGGGTCAAGAGCCCGGTAGGACAGAAGATCGCTGCAGGCGAAGCGCAGGAGTTCGCCCGCAATGTCGTCGCGCAACGGCTCGGCGCGGTCGATCGCGGTGTTGGCCAGCCTTGTGAGGTGCATGGTCGAGGGAACAACGCTATCGCCCTGCTCGCGCCATTCCTGCGCGATCGCTTCTGCGAGCGCCCGCGTCGGAGCGACGAGCTTGACGCTTGACGGAGTCTTGATCGGCTTTCCGTCGAGTTGAACCGAGTGATCGTCGCCGACCGACACGGATTTGTAGAAGCGCTTCACTTTCGTTTCGTCTTCTTGGCGGCAAACAGCTTCAGTGCTGCGGTATTCGCGGCGAGAGCGGATTTGCGCGCAGCGGCCGGCAGGCGCTCGCGGATGGCATCGGGCAGACCGTCATGCGGGCCGAGCTTCGGAACGGGATGATCGTCCCAGTGATTGGGTCCCATCTCCGCCTTGCGCGAAGGATGATAGGGATACCAGCAGCGGCCGGCCGCGCGCGACGCTTCGCCGCCGACGAGAAGGACAGCGTCTTTGTCGCCGTTGTTCATGATCACATGGGTGATGCCGGTTCCGGCTTCCCAGCCGACGAAATCGCCGTCGCTCATCGGGTAGACATGACCGTCGAGCCAGCAATCGATCTTGCCGGAGACGACATAGGCGAATTCCTCCTCGTCGCCCTCCGCGTGCGGATAGGACGTCCGGCGACCGGGCTTCAGGACTTCGACATGGATGCCGATGCGGGAAAACCGCGCGCGCTTGCCGAAGCGCGCGTTTAGACCCTGCCATTCGGTGCTGCCACGATAGGCTGCCGCCTTCGTGTCCATGATGTCGCGCCAGTTCACCACGAAGTCCGGCTTGCGGGACTTGCGCGAACCTGGCGGCGACGGACGTCGGCGCTTCAGGTCGGTGAAGCCGTCATGCGGTCCGAGTTTGCGTTTCGGCGGGTCCTTCCAAAGCTTGCGCAGCCCATCTGCACGCGCCGCAGCAACCGGATCGGTCGGGAAGTGGTACTTGGTGGAGAAGCGCGAGCCTTCCTTGAACATGAAAAGGCGTACTTCTTCGTTGGAATTGTTGAGGAACGCATTCGCCATGCCGGTCCTGGAATGCAGGGCGACGCCGTCGCCCTCTTTCAGGCGGTGGAGATAACCGTCGGCCCACAGATCAGGCGTACCCTGCAGCACGAAGACGAACTCTTCTTCGTCTCGCATCGCTGCCGGCGGGCCGGTCCGTGCGCCCGGCGGCAGACGAAGATGCCCGACGCCGAGACGCGACAGGCCCGTGTCTTCGCTGAGATTGGAGAAGGCCGCGGCGTGATCGACATCGGCGGAATTGGGTACGCCGGCATATTCGGTCTCGCGCCAATTCGTGATGATGGAGGGACGCGTCGTCATTTTTTCTTTCTCGGTTTCTTCTCGAACGGATTGGTCGTCATGTCGGCATCGAAGCCCAGAAGCTTCCACGTCTTCAACATGTGCGGCGGCAAAGGCGCGGTCACCGCAAGACGCCCGCCGTCAGGACGTGCAATGTCGATCGAGCGCGCGTGCAGATGCAGGCGATTGTCGATCTCGCCCTTCCCGCGCACGTCGGTGCCGCCATACTTGAAGTCGCCAACGATGGGCGTGCCGATGGCAGCCAGATGGACGCGGATCTGGTGCGTGCGACCGGTAAGCGGCTTGACGGCCACCCAGGCGAACTCTTCGCCAGCCGTGGCGACGACGGCATAGTCGGTGACCGCGTCCTTGGCGTCCTTCTCGTTGACAGCGCCCTTTTCGACAGTCGTCATGCGCTCATCGCGGCCATGATCGCCGAAGCCGCCCTCCTTGATGAGGGCCGCCTTGATCGTGCCGCGCTTCACCTTTGGCACGCCCTTGGTGAGCGCCCAGTAGATCTTCTGCGCATCATGTTCGGCAAGCGAGCGTGACAGCTGCGAAGCGGCGGGAGAGGTGCGCGCGATGACGAGCACGCCGGAGGTGTCGCGATCCAGGCGATGCACGAGCTTTGGCCGCGTGTTCTTTTCGAAGGCGAGGCTGTCGAGCATCCCGTCGACATGCTGCGTGAGGCCGCTGCCGCCCTGCGTCGCAAGACCGGGCGGTTTGTTGAGAACGATGACGGACTTGTCCATATAGAGGATCATGTCCTGAAGGCTGCCCTGCGCGACGGGAGCGGTTTTGACCCGCGGCTTTTCTTCCAGGTCGCCATGCACCACTTGCGGCGGCAGGCGAACAGTCTGGCCGACGACGACGCGGTCGGCCGCCTTCACGCGCTTGCCGTCGAGCCGCACCTGTCCGGTGCGCAGAAGCTTCTCGAGCCGGCCATGCGTCAGCGCCGGATAGTGCCGCTTGAACCAGCGATCCACCCGGATGCCGTCTTCGTCGTGGTCGATGCGCGCGGTTTCGGTCATCAGATGGATCGTATCAGCCACATGCCCACAAACAGGGCAGTAATGGAAAGAAGTGCGGAGCCGGAAACATAGAGCGCCGCGCTGACATAGGCGTGGCGCTCGATCAACAGGGCGCTGTCGAGCGAGAAGGTCGAAAAGGTCGTGTAGCCGCCGAGGATTCCCACCGTCAGGAAGGCGCGAACCTCCGGCGTCATGTTCAGCTTCAACGCAGCCAACTCCGTGATCACGCCCATCGCGAAGCCGCCGGTGATGTTCACGACGAATATGCCCCAGGGAAAGCCCGGCCAGGCGGCAGACTGCACCGTTCCGGCCACGAAATAGCGCAGCAGCGAACCAAGTGCGCCGCCGAGTGCGACAGCGAGGAGTATTCCAAACTGCATGGGTTGAACCGTGAGTTATCTGGCCCGGTCTATAGCAGATTCCACCGATCCGCTGTCATCCCCGACCGCGCCAAGCAACGGTAATGGGATCACAGTTAGGTCTGGCTCGACTTCTTGGCCCGCAACTTGGCCCAATATTCCAGACGCTTGACGATATCGCGCTCGAAACCGGTCTCGCGCGGCTGATAAAACTGTTCGCGCGCCATGCCGTCCGGGAAATAGTTCTGGCCGGAAAAACCTTCCTCGGCCTCGTGGTCATATTCATAGCCCTTGCCGTAGCCTAGGTTCTTCATCAGCTTGGTCGGCGCGTTGAGTATGTGCGCCGGCGGCATCAGCGAGCCATGTTCCGCAGCGGCGCGCTTGGCGGCGCTCAAAGCCGTGTAGACGGCATTCGATTTCGGCGCTGTCGCCAGATAGATCACGGTTTGCGCCAACGCAATTTCGCCTACCGGACTGCCGAGAAAGTCGAACATGTCCTTGGCCGCCAGCGCCTGCACCAATGCGTTGGGATCGGCCATGCCGATGTCCTCGACGGCTGCACGCACGAGGCGGCGCGCAATATAGAGCGACTGTTCGCCGCCCGCCAGCATGCGTGCGAGCCAATAGAGCGCCGCGTCGGGATCCGAACCGCGGATCGACTTATGTAGCGCGGAGATGATGTTGTAGTGCTCTTCGCGCGACTTATCGTAGAGCGGCGCGCGTTTTTGTACGGCCGTGACCAGTGAGGCCGAATCGAGCGGCTTCACCGTTTTGACGGTCGATAGTTCCTCGACCAGATTGAGCAGGTAGCGGCCGTCGCCGTCCGCCATCGCACGAAGCGATGCGCGCGCGTCGTCGGTGAGCTTCAGCTTCTCGCCGAAATGTGACTCGGCGCGCTGGATGAGCGTTTCGAGCGCCGCATCGTCCAGACGGCGAAGCACCAGAACCTGCGCGCGCGACAGCAATGCGCCGTTCAGTTCGAATGATGGATTCTCCGTCGTTGCGCCGACGAGAACGATGGTTCCGTCCTCGACGACGGGGAGAAATAAGTCCTGCTGGCTGCGGTTGAAGCGATGGATTTCGTCGATGAAGAGAAGCGTGCCCTGCCCCATCCGGCGGCGCTGGCGCGCGGCGTCGAAGGTCTTCTTGAGATCGGCGACGCCGGTGAAAACGGCCGAGAGTTGCTCGAAATGGAGCTTGAACGCCGTCGAGAGCAACCTCGCGATGGTCGTCTTGCCCGTGCCCGGAGGGCCCCAGAGAATGATCGAGTGCGGCCTGCCCTGCGCGATCATGCGGCCAATCGGTCCGTCCGGTCCGATGATGTGGTCCTGGCCGACGACCTCACCCAATGACTTGGGCCGGAGTCGGTCCGCCAAGGGACGCGGCGCGTCGTCTTCCAATCCACCGGCTTCGAACAGATCGCTCATGGCGCAGACTATAGAGGACCGCGGCGCCGGTTCGCATCGCCCACAGCGCGCCTGCAACTTGCCGACAAAAGGAAGTTGAGTCTCAGTGTTCGTCAAAATATTAAAGTATTGCGTCAGTATTGACGAAGATAATAGCAGAGATCAGTCTCCCCGGCACTTTTGGATTACTTCAAGCCATTAGGGGGCTCAGATGATACAGGTAACGCGCCAACTCCTGTCGGCACGCAGTTGGAAGTTGAGTCTTGTTTCGTCCCTTGCCGCAGCGTCGCTTGGCGTCGCCGCTTTTGCCCAGGTCCTGCCGCCCGACGCGCAGCCGACCTGCACAGTTGCCTCGGCGGAGTTCGCCGGCTGGTTCACGTCCGGAACACCCGCACTGAACGGCGTCGTCAACCCGGCCAATAGCATTACGTTCGTCAATTCGGCCAACAACTGCATCTTCTACAAATGGTCGGAGCAGATGTTCATGTGGTTGGCCTCGCCCGCGCCGTCGATCTATGGCGGCGGCGACCGGATTTTCAATTCTCCGGTCTTCTATGACGTCTCGCCGCCTGCGGCCGACGGTTCGCGCACGCTCATTCCGCACGTGGTCGGTCTGCCGCGCTTCTTCCCCGTCCGGTTCGCGCAGGTCGGTCCGCACAAGCTTCCGGTAGTGATGGACGTCAAGGGCAACATGCTCGAGGTCGTCACCGCCCCCGCGGCGCCGAACGGAAACTCCCTGATCCGCAACACCGCCGGTCAATCCGTCGCGATCGAGCGCGTGACGATCGGCAAGGACAACAAGCCATCGTTTCTGGATCGCGCGGGAAAACCCATCGCGACACGGCTCGCTCTGACGCCGGAGCTGTTGCCGAGAAGCCTCGTCGCGCCGCGGGAAATTCGTGAGTTCAGGGCTGTTCCCGGCCAGAAGGCGGCACTCAATGTCAGGCTGGAAAACGCCGAGGAACTCGCCGTGCGAACCAGGTCGCTTGTCACGACGCTGAACAAGTTCCCGGTCGCGGAGAAGTTCATCGTCAACCGGTCGCCGATTTTCGTGAACTTCAATACCGGCACCGTCGTGCCCGTCGAACAGGGACAGGCCGATGGCTCCGTCCTGATCGCGCATAACGGCTCGCTGGTTTATTTCGCGACGATCGTGAACGATGTCTATGCCTACTACCTCACGGGGCGAAAGGACGGCGCCATCGGACCGACCTGGCCGACACCTGGCCAATTCCCGGTTTCACAGGCAGCCCTGAACCAGATCACGGGTTTTGCCGGAAAGACGTTCGTCGACGACATCGCCCTGGCGATCGAAGTGAAGACGGCGTGGGTGGAAATCGTCGACCCTGCCCGACCCGCAGGACTACATCCAGACGATGGCGCAGGTGCCGGTCTACAACACTTCGAACCCGAACTTGTGGGTGCCGACGGGCGCGATGAAGACGGTCAAAGTCGCACTATTGGGCATTCACGTCGTCGGCAGCGCGAATGGCCATCCCGAGATGATCTGGGCGACGTTCGAGCATAAGGACAATGCGCCGCGCGCTCAGTTCCAGTACAACGCGACAAGCGGCGCAAACCCGCACACGGTCAGCCCGAGTACGGTCGGTGCCTGGGCACTGACGGCAAACGGTTCCGCCGGTCCGTTCAACCACGCGCATGCGGATTATCTGGTGGCGCCGAATATCGAGAGCGCCGGCGGCTTCACGATCAGCCCGAGCGACACGTTGCAGGAGAAAGCTTTCGGCGGCGGCTTCAACCAGTCGCCGAATCCGCTTGATCCGACGACGGCAGCCTCAAATACCGAGGTGATCGCGATCAACAACAGCATCCGCAGCATGATGGCAGCGGCCGGCGGCAGCGCCGATCTGCGCGACAACTACATCATGACGGGCGCGACCTGGACGATCGGCGGCGCATCGCCGACCGGGCGGTTCCCTGGCGGCAATGAAGTCGGAACCAGCCGTCTCGCGAACACGACTATGGAGACCTATCAGCAAGGACCCGATCACAACGCCAACGGTTCGAACTGCTTCATGTGTCACACGAGCAATACGACCGATGTGAGTCACGTCTTTTCGGACCTGAAACCAGTTGTTCTGAGTAGTAGCGACGGCGTCCTTTTGCCGGCCCGCAAGAGGACGCCGCTCGTTCTGCCTAGCCGTCGACGCTCAATGTCAGGCGCTGGCCGCCACGGTCGATGACCAGATCCCAGTGGGACCCCGACAAGGCGCGTTGCAGCTCGCCGGCATTGTGAATTTCTGCGCCATTCACACCGCGCACGATGTCGCCGGGCTGAAAGCCATAATTGCCTGACGGTGTGCCGGGTGAGACCGACACGATGACGACGCCCTTCTCCAGCAGCGGCATCTGCAATTCGGTTGCTGTGGCGGGCGATAGGTTCTCGACACGGGCGCCGGTCAATGGATTTCGGCCGCCAATGGTCTGCAGCTCCCGTGGCGGATTCTCCGGCGGCAGGGCCAGCGTTACCGCAATGTCCGAGGCCTGCTTGCCAAGATGGACGTGCATCTTCACCACGTCACCGGCCTTGTGGGTGGCGATGCGGTAGTTGAGCGACTGCATGTCGTTCACCGGCTGTCCGTCGACGGAGAAAATGACGTCGCCGGTCTTGAGCCCTGCATTCGCCGCCGGGCCGCCGGGATAGACGGAACGCAGCAGCACGCCGTTGGGTACGGAAATACCCAGACTGTTCGCGATTTCGGCTGTCACCTGCTGACCATCGGCTCCGATCCAGGCGAGCTTGACGCCGCCACCGAGCGCACCCTCGAGCACCCGGCGCGCGAGATTGGCCGGGATCGCGAAACCGATGCCTATGGACTCGCCCGTACGCGAAAGGATCGAAGTGTTGATTCCCGCAAGATGGCCATCGGTCGTAACGAGCGCTCCGCCAGAATTGCCGGGATTGATCGCCGCGTCGGTCTGGATGAAGAACTGATAGTCAGACGCGCTGACCTGCGTACGCGCCAGTGCCGACACGATGCCCATCGTCACCGTCTGGCCGACGCCGAACGGATCGCCGACGGCGAGCACGAGATCGCCGACCTGCACCTTGTCGCTGTCCGCAAACGGAACGGTCGCAAGCTGTTCTCCCTTGGTATCGATCTTGAGCACAGCAAGATCGGTGCGCGGATCGGCGAGAAGCACTCTCGCCTTGAACTCGCGCTTGTCGGCAAGAGCCACGACAATGTCCGTGCCGCCCTGCACGACATGATTGTTGGTGAGGATGACGCCATCGCTGCGCACGATGACGCCGGAACCAAGAGACTGCTGCACGCGCTGGCGCATCTGCGGACTGCCGAACAACTGAGCGAACAGCGGGTCGGAAAACATGGGATTCATCGGCGCCTGCACGACCGAACGTGCATAGACATTCACAACGGCAGGTGCGATGCGCTTGACGACGGGAGCGAAGGTGAGTTGCACCTGCGGCATCGCTGACGGCACCGCGCGCGACGGCTCCGCGCTTGCGGAACAGGTGAGCAAGAACGCACTCAGAATCAACGGGATATGGCGAAACGTCATGACGGATCCTTCATCATTGCCAAAGAAAAAGGGCGGCAAAAGCCGCCCTCAATCTAATTCAAACGATGGCAAAAGTGAGGACTAGTCCTCGCCTTCATCCTCGTCGCGAATTTCCACCGGGCCCGAGTCCTGCCCCTTGGCGTCTTCGTCGCGGTCGATGAACTCGATGAACGCCATCGGGGCATTGTCGCCGTGACGGAAGCCGGCCTTGAGGACGCGCGTGTAGCCGCCCGGACGCGCCGCATAACGCGGACCGATGACGTCGAACAGCTTCTTGACCTGGTCCTCGTCGCGGATCTGCGCGAGCGCCTGGCGGCGGGCGTGCAGGTCCTTGGGTCCGCGGCGCGAAAGCGTCACGAGCTTCTCCATGACCGGGCGAATGGTCTTGGCCTTGGGCAGCGTCGTCTTGATCTGCTCGTGCTTGATCAGCGCCGCCATCATGTTCGCAAACATGGCGACGCGGTGAGACGAGGTTATGTTGAGCTTACGGCCCGAATTGCGATGGCGCATGGCACTTCCGCTTTCAAAAAAATCAGTACTGGTCTTCGTAACGCTTGGCGAGATCTTCGATGTTCTCGGGCGGCCAGCCGGGCACTTCCATGCCAAGATGCAGACCCATTTCCGCGAGCACGGCCTTGATCTCGTTCAGCGACTTGCGTCCGAAGTTCGGCGTGCGGAGCATTTCCGCCTCCGTCTTCTGGATGAGGTCGCCAATATAGACGATGTTGTCGTTCTTCAGGCAGTTCGCCGAACGCACCGAGAGCTCGAGCTCGTCGACCTTCTTCAGCAGGACCGGGTTGAAGGCGAGATCCGGCTTGGCTTCCTCGGCCACGCGCTCGCGCGGTTCCTCGAAGTTGATGAAAACCTGAAGCTGGTCCTGCAGGATGCGTGCCGCATAGGCGACCGCGTTGTCCGGCGTGACGGCGCCGTTTGTCTCGATGACGAGCGAGAGCTTGTCATAGTCGAGAATCTGGCCTTCACGGGTGTTCTCGACCTTGTAGGAGACTTTCTTCACCGGAGAGAACAGCGAGTCGACCGGAATGAGACCGATCGGCGCGTCTTCGGGACGGTTGCGGTCGGCCGGGACATAGCCCTTGCCGGTCGCGATGGTGAGTTCCATGCGGAACTCGACCTTCTCGTCGATCGTGCACAGGACGAGTTCAGGATTGAGGATTTCGATGTCCGAGGTGCCCGAGATCATGCCGGCGGTGACTTCGCAGGGTCCCTGCGCCTTCAGCGACAGACGCTTCGGACCTTCGGCATGCATGCGCAGCGCCATCTGCTTCACGTTGAGCACGATGTCGGTGACGTCTTCGCGGACACCGGCGATCGAGGAGAATTCATGCAGCACGCCCTCGATCTGGATCGAGGTGACAGCCGCGCCCTGGAGGGACGACAGCAAAACGCGGCGCAGCGCGTTGCCGAGCGTCAGGCCGAAGCCGCGCTCGAGTGGTTCTGCGGTGATTGTTGCCGACTTGCCGGGTTCATGGCCCGCTTCGATCTTCAACTTTCCCGGCTTGATCAGTTCTTGCCAGTTCTTCTGAAACATAGGTTCCTCATCGTTTCCCGGACGCGTCGGACCACGCCCATTTCGTTCGACGGGTAGGCTCACTTCCGAAAGCAAACTCTCTAACTAGACGCGGCGACGCTTGGGCGGGCGGCATCCATTGTGCGGGATCGGCGTGACGTCGCGGATTGATGTGACGACAAGACCGACAGCCTGCAACGCGCGAAGGGCGGACTCACGACCCGAACCGGGACCGGTCACTTCCACTTCCAGCGTGCGCATGCCGTGTTCCATCGCCTTCTTGCCGGCGTCTTCAGCGGCAACCTGCGCCGCGTATGGAGTCGACTTGCGCGAACCCTTGAAGCCCATCATGCCGGCCGACGACCAGGACACGGAATTACCCTGCTGGTCGGTGATCGTGATGATGGTGTTGTTGAAGGTTGCGGCGACATGCGCCACGCCGACGACAACGTTCTTCTTTTCTTTCTTGCGAGCGCGACCCGCTTTTTTCTCTGCTGCTGGGGCTGCCATGGGACTACTTCGTTACCTTCTTCTTGCCGGCGATCGCTTTCGCGGGCCCCTTGCGCGTGCGCGCGTTGGTGTGAGTGCGTTGGCCGCGGACCGGAAGGCCCTTGCGGTGACGAAGGCCGCGGTAGCAGCCAAGGTCCATGAGACGCTTGATGTTCATTGCGACTTCGCGGCGCAGATCACCTTCCACAAGGTAATCGCGGTCGATCGCTTCGCGGATCTGGATGATTTCCGCCTCGGTCAGGTCGTGCACGCGGCGCGAGGTCGCAATGCCAACCTTCTCGCAGATCTCCTTGGCCTTTGCCTGGCCAATTCCGTGAATGTAGCGAAGTCCGATCTCGACCCGCTTCTGGGTAGGAATATTGACGCCGGCGATGCGTGCCACGAGTTTCTCCGAATGCCTTTAAGGCCTTGAAACAGCTTCTTTTTTCTTGCCGAAAGATTTCCATGCAAATAACCGGGTCGCGGCTCGGTACGGCACGCATAAAAACACCGGAAATTTCCAGGGAAATCGTCCGCAAGGGCGCGGATTATATAAATCGCGACCCCTCAGTCAATGGCTATTAACATATTGTTTCTCGGGGCGTTTTTACCCCGTTGGGACGGCATCGAAACGGACCTGTTCCGCCGCCAGAAGGCTGAATTGCTATCGTGCCGCCTTGTCCAGCGCCTTGGCGATCTGCCTGGTGACCTCGCCGATCGGCGCCATTCCGTCGATCGTTACGACCTTCCCCTGCTTGCCGTAATAGTCAAGCAAAGGCGCCGTGTTCTTGTAGTAGACGCCAAGCCGGTGCTGCAGGGTCTCCGGCGTGTCGTCCGAACGAAGGATGCCGCCTTCCTTGATGCGCTGCTCGACGCGTTCGAGCAGCACCTTGTCGTTGACCTTCAGCTCCAGAACCACGTCGATTTTCTTGCCACGCTGGGCGAGCATGGCGTCGAGCGCCTCAGCCTGCGGAATGGTGCGCGGAAAGCCGTCAAACACAGCGCCTTTGGCGCAGTCCGGCTGGTCGTAGCGCTCCGCAATGATGTCGATGACGATCTCGTCAGATACAAGCTCCCCCTTGGTGAGCAGTGCATCGACCTTCTTGCCGAGTGTCGAGCCGGCCTTGACCGCGGCACGCAGCATGTCTCCCGTGGAAAGCTGCGGGAGACCGCGGCTGTCGACCAGGACCTTTGCCTGCGTGCCCTTGCCGGCGCCAGGCGGTCCGAAAAGTACCAGATTCAACGACGCGCTCCCCGAAGCTTCGCCTTCTTGATGAGGCCTTCATATTGCTGCGCAATCAGATGGCTCTGGATTTGCGCGACTGTGTCCATCGTGACGCTCACCACAATCAGGATCGATGTGCCGCCCAGATAGAACGGCACGCTGTAGTAAGCGGACGCAATTTCCGGGATCAGACATACGGCGGCCAGATAGAGCGCGCCGATCACGGTGATGCGAGTAAGGACGTAGTCGATATGCTCGGCCGTCTTTTTTCCGGGGCGAATGCCGGGAATGAAACCGCCATACTTCTTGAGATTGTCGGCAGTTTCCTCGGGGTTGAAAACGATCGAGGTATAGAAGAACGAGAAAAACAAAATCATGAGTCCATAAAGGACTAAATAAAGAGGCTGGCCGTGGCTGATATATGTCACGATCGTCTGCAGCCAGTCGGGAATGTTCTGCGCATTGAATCCGGCGACCGTGGTCGGCATCAACAGAAGCGACGATGCGAAGATCGGCGGAATGACGCCCGATACGTTGAGCTTCAGCGGCAGATGCGAGGATTCGCCCCCGTACATTTTGTTGCCGACCTGTCGCTTGGGGTACTGCACAAGCAGCCGCCGCTGCGCCCGTTCCATAAAGACGATGCCGGTGACAAGCGCGGCGATGAAGGCGGCTCCGCCGATGATCATGAGCGGTCCGATCGATCCGGTACGCACCGACTCGAACGCCTGGCCGATATATTGCGGGAAACGCGCGACGATGCCGGCGAAGATGATGAGCGAGATGCCGTTGCCCACGCCACGGCTGGTGATCTGCTCGCCGATCCACATCAGCAGGATTGTGCCGCCAGTCAGAGTGATCACTGCCGACATGCGGAAGAACAGTCCTGGCTGGATGACGACATGGCCCCAGTGCTCGAGGCCGAGCGCGATGCCGTAGGCCTGGATGGCCGCCAGTCCGACGGTTCCATAGCGGGTATACTGGTTGATGACCTTGCGGCCCGCTTCGCCCTCTTTCTTGAGGTTCTCAAGCTCGGGGAACACGGTCGTCATCAACTGGATGATGATCGAGGCGGAGATGTATGGCATGATGCCGAGCGAGAAGATCGCCATGCGGCTGATGGCGCCGCCGGCCAGCACGTTGAACACGTCGAGCAATCCGCCGGACTGCTGCGTCAGCTGTCGCGCCAATTCAGCCGGATCGATGCCCGGCATTGGGATGTAGGTGCCCAGGCGCGCAACTATGAGTGCACCCAGCGTGAACAGGATGCGCTGGCGAAGCTCTGTGGCCTTGCCGAAACTGCTGAAATTGAAATTGGCGGCCAATTGTTCGGCTGCTGACGCCATGACGTTCTCCCGAATCAGGCCGACTTTATATCGGGTCGGTCCTGTCCTGCGACAAGCTCAGGACAGGGCCAATATAGCCTATGCGTTGAGGGCTGCGCGCTTTTCGGCGGCCTTGGCGCGGCGCTGCTTCCTTTTGCCCGGCTCGCCCTTCTTGTTCATGTAGTTGGCCTTCTTGAAGGTCGTCGTCAGCGTGCCGCCGGCCTTTTCAATGGCCGCGCGCGCGGATGCGGACGCACCGGCCACCTCGATGTCGATCTTGGACTTGAGCTCGCCCGAACCGAGAAGGCGCACGCCGTCGCGGTTCTTGTGGACGATGTTTGCTTTGCGGAGCAATTCGCCCGTGATCTTCTGGCTTGCGTCGAGCTTCTTGTCGTCGATCGCCTTCTGCAGACGTCCCAGATTCAGTTCGACGAAGTCATTCGCGAAGATATTGTTGAAGCCGCGCTTGGGCATGCGCATGTGCAGCGGCATCTGGCCGCCTTCAAAGCCGTACACCTTTGTGCCGGTACGGGCCTTGGCGCCCTTGACGCCGCGGCCCGACGTTTTGCCGAGACCGGAGGACGAGCCGCGGCCGACTTTGGCCTTGCGCTTATGCGCGCCGGGATTGTTGTGAATTTCGTTGAGCTTCATTGCAACTCTCCATGACCGGGCGGCCTCGCCCGGACATTCAAATTATTTCTTGTCTTCGACGATCTCGACCAGGTGCTGGATCGCCTTGATCATTCCGCGAACCGACGGCGTGTCTTCGAGCGTGCGGGTAGCGTGCATCTTCTTCAGTCCCAGGCCGCGCAGAGTCGCCGCCTGAATTTCAGGCTTGCGTGCGGCGCTGCGGATCTGACGCACGGTCACGGTCTTCTTGGTTTTCTTGTCCGGCATGATTCAGTTCCTTACGAAGCAGCTGGCTGCTCGCCTTTCTGGCCTTCACGGCGCGCGATGATTTCCGTCACGCTGCGGCCCCGGCGCTGCGCCACCATGCGGGGGCTTTGCTGGTTCTTCAGCGCGTCGAAGATGGCGCGCACCATGTTGTACGGATTGGAGGTGCCGAGCGACTTGCACACGACGTCGCCGACGCCGAGCGCTTCGAACACGGCACGCAGCGGTCCGCCGGCGATCACGCCGGTACCGGCCGGAGCCGGACGCACTATGACTTTGCCTGCGCCGTGATGACCGCGTACTTCGTGATGAAGCGTGCGGCCGTCCTTCAGCGGAATGCGGATGAGCGCGCGCTTGGCGGCTTCCGTCGCCTTGCGGATCGCCTCAGGAACTTCGCGCGCCTTGCCGTGGCCGAATCCGACGCGTCCGCGCTGGTCACCGACGACGACGAGCGCCGCGAAACCGAAACGACGGCCGCCCTTGACCACCTTGGCCACGCGATTGATGTGGACAAGCTTGTCGACGAACTCGTTATCGCGTTCTTCGCGATCACCGCGGTCACGCCGTCTGCCTTCTTCACGCGCCATATCTCAGTTCTCTCTCAAAATTCCAGGCCGCCTTCGCGGGCCGCGTCTGCAAGCGCCTTGATGCGCCCGTGATAGATGTAGCCGCCGCGATCGAACACGACCTGCTTGATGCCCTTGGCAATCGCGCGTTCGGCGATCTTTTTGCCGACCGTGCTCGCCGCGTCGATATTCCACGTCTTGGGCGCCTTCTCTTCCTTCTCATTCGTCGAGGCGGCGGCGATGGTAGCCTTGGCCGTGTCGTCGATGACCTGAGCGTAGATGTGGCGGCCCGAACGGAATACGGACAGGCGCGGACGGCCGGCCGCATTGGCGACAATGCGGAAGCGTGTGCGCTTCTTGCGGCGGTCGAAAAGCTTCGTCGTCATTTCTTCTTGCCTTCCTTGCGGCGGACATACTCGCCCTCGTACCGCACGCCCTTGCCCTTGTACGGCTCCGGCGGACGATAGCTGCGTATCTCGGCGGCGACCTGGCCGACGAGCTGCTTGTCGATTCCGGTGATCGTCAGCATCGTCGGCTTCTCCGCCGTGATCGCGATGCCGGCCGGGATCGGATACGCCACGTCATGGCTGAAGCCGAGCTGCAGGTTCAGGTTCTTGCCCTGCACTGCTGCGCGATAGCCGACGCCCTGGATTTCCAGCTTCGATGTGAACCCGGTCGTCACGCCGACGACAAGGTTGTTCACGAGCGAGCGCGAGAGACCCCACATGGCCGGAGCGCGATCCATATTCTTGCGCGGCTGCACGGAAACGCCGTCGGCGCCGAGGCTCACCTCGACCTCCGGAACCAGCGTAACCTTCAACTCGCCCTTGGGACCCTTCACCTTGACGGTCTGACCTTCGACCGAGGCGGTGACGCCCTTGGGCAGTGCAACCGGCTTTTTGCCGATACGTGACATCATGCGCTCCTTAGAACACCTGGCAGAGGACTTCACCGCCCACATTCTTTTCCCGGGCATGGGTGTCGGTCATCACGCCCTGCGGCGTGGAGACGATCGACACGCCAAGACCCTGGCGATGCGGCTTGAGTTCCTTCACCGAGGTATAAACCCGACGGCCTGGCGTCGAGACGCGCTTCAGTTCGCGAATGACGGGTTGGCCTTCGTGGTACTTCAGTTCGATTTCGATTTCGCGGGCGCCGGTCTTCAGCTCGACTTCCGTGTAGCCGCGAATGAAACCTTCGTCCTTCAGCACATCGAGCAACCGCGCGCGAAGCCGCGAGTTCGGCGACTTCACCTTCGCGAGACCGCGAAGCTGGCCGTTACGGATGCGCGTCAATAGATCGCCAATGGGATCGGTGATCGCCATTTTCTTCGTTCTCCTTACCAGCTCGCCTTGGTCATGCCAGGGATCTGGCCAAAATTCGCAAGATCGCGAAGTGCGATGCGCGACAGCTTAACTTTGCGATAGAAGCCTTTCGGACGGCCGCTGAGATCGCAACGATGATGGATGCGCACCTTCGACGAGTTGCGCGGAAGCTTGGCCAGCTTGAGACGGGCCGCGAAGCGTTCCTCGGTGGGAACCTTCATGTCGTCCGCCTTGGCCTTCAGCGCCGCCCGGCGGACGGCATATTGCGCCACCAGCTTTTCGCGCTTCTTGTTCCGGTTGATCTGGCTCGTTTTCGCCATTTCG
The DNA here is from genome assembly GCA_963741725.1 of uncultured Alphaproteobacteria bacterium. Classification (GTDB taxonomy): domain Bacteria; phylum Pseudomonadota; class Alphaproteobacteria; order Micropepsales; family Micropepsaceae; genus Rhizomicrobium. The sequence goes on from CAVUJC010000005.1 coordinate 458,375, forward strand.
TTCGTCCTCAGTTCACAAACGGGAACTGGAAGCCCTTCAGAAGCTCTTTGGCTTCCGCGTCGGTCTTCGCAGTCGTGTTGAAGATAATGTCCATGCCCCACACCGTCTCCGTCCGGTCATAGTCGATTTCGACGAAGACGATGTGTTCCTTCAGGCCCATGGCGTAGTTGCCCTGGCCGTCAAAGCTGGTGCCCTTGATGCCGCGGAAGTCGCGCACGCGGGGCAGCGCCATCGTTATCAGTCGGTCCATGAATTCGTACATCTGGTCGCGGCGCAGCGTGACCTTGACACCGACAGGGCGGCCGGCGGTGATCTTGAACGTCGAGATCGCCTTCTTGGCGCGCGTGATAACGGCCTTCTGGCCGGCGATCGCGGTCAGATCGTTCAATGCGGCCTGGATCTTCTTGGTGTCCTGCGATCCCTCGCCCGCGCCGATGTTCAGCACGATCTTGTTGATCTTGGGAACCTGGAGAAGGTTCTTGTAGCCGAACTTCTTCATCATCTCGGGACGGATGACGTCGTAGTAGCGCTTTTTGAAGCGCGGCGTGTAGTTGGGGTCGCGCTGATGCTCGCCGACGGCAACCTGCGTGCCGGCGTTGATTTCGCGCTTTGCGCCCGCCTTCTTGGCGGCCTTCGCATTCGCCCGTTCGGCTTCTTGCGGGTTCTTGCTACCGGCTTCAGACATCGATGACCTCACCCGACTTCTTCGCAAAGCGGACCTTGCGACCGTCGTTCAAAACCTTCCAACCGATGCGCGTCGGCGAGCCATCCTTGGGATCGGCGTGCGCAATGTTGGACAAATTGATGGGCAACTCCTTGGAGACGATGCCGCCCTGGAGCTTCTGGGTCTGGCGCTGATGGCGCTTGACCATGTTCACGCCGGACACGAGAGCGCGATTTTCCTCGGCCATGACCTTCATGACCTCGCCCTTCTTGCCCTTGTCGCGGCCGGTCGTCACGACGACCCGATCGCCCTTTTTAATCTTGGCTGGCATCACAGCACCTCCGGCGCGAGGGAAATGATCTTCATCTGGTTCTTGGCGCGCAGTTCGCGGGTGACAGGTCCGAAGATGCGCGTACCGATCGGCTCGCCCTGGGCGTTGATCAGCACCGCGGCGTTGCCGTCGAAGCGGATCAGGCTGCCGTCGGGACGGCGAACGCCATGCGCGGTGCGCACGACGACGGCCTTCAGGACTTCGCCCTTCTTCACGCGGCCGCGCGGAATCGCCTCCTTGACGGACACAACGATGATGTCGCCAACGTCGGCATACCGGCGATGCGAGCCGCCGAGCACCTTGATGCACATCACGCGGCGCGCGCCGGAATTGTCGGCGACGTCGAGCTCGGTGGACATTTGAATCATTTATTCTACTCCGATGCCTGGCGGCTTACTTGCCTACGCGCTCGAACGCTTCCCAGGTCTTCAGCTTGGAAAGCGGCCGGCACTCGCGGATACGCACGATGTCGCCTGTCTTGTATTCACCCTTCTCGTCATGGGCGTGATATTTCTTCGAACGGCGCACGGTCTTCTTCATGACCGGATGCGTGAAACGGCGTTCCACCTTCACCACGACCGTCTTTGTATTCTTGTCGCTGACCACGACGCCTTGCAGCACGCGCTTTGGCATACCTAAATCCTTCTATCCTTCAGCCGGCCTTGCGGCGCTGCTCCGTCATGATCGTTTCGATGCGGGCGATGGTCCGGCGGACTTCACGCACGCGGTTTGTCTTTTCGAGCTGGCCGTTGGCGCGCTGGAAGCGGAGGTTGAAGGCCTCCTTCTTCAGCTTGACCAGCTGGTCGCTCAGTTCGTCTGCCGACTTGGCGCGGTAGTCGTCCGCCTTGGACGACGACTTGGCCGAAGTCTTCGTTGCCTTCATGGCCTTTGCTGCCTTGGCCTTCTTGGGCTTGGGCGCGGCCTTTTCCTTGGTGGTTTTCTTGGTCGCCATCGTTTTTCTCACGCACCCATGCGCGCGACGAACTTCGTCGCGATCGAAAGTTTTGCCGAACCCAGGCGCATCGCTTCCTTGGCAGTGGCCAGGTCGACGCCGTCGATCTCGAACAGGATGCGGCCCGGCTTGATCTTGGCCACCCAATATTCCGGCGCGCCCTTGCCCGAACCCATGCGCACTTCGGCAGGCTTCTTGGAGACCGGCACGTCCGGGAACACGCGGATCCAGACGCGGCCGGCGCGCTTCATCTGACGCGTGATCGCGCGGCGCGCCGCTTCGATCTCGCGCGCGGTGATACGCTCCGGCTCCAGGGCCTTGAGGCCGAAGGCGCCGAAATTGAGTTGCGTTCCAGCCTTGGCGGAGCCGTGGATACGGCCCTTGTGCTGTTTGCGGAACTTGGTGCGCTTGGGTTGAAGCATGAGTTTCTCTTACGGTGCGGGCGCAGGTGTCGGCTGCGGACGCGGCTGATTTCCGCCGCGGCCGGCTTCGGCCTCGGCCATACGCTTATCCTGGGCCATGGGATCGTGTTCCATGATCTCGCCCTTGAAGATCCAGACCTTCACACCGCAGGTGCCGTAGGTCGTCTTCGCCGTGGCGACGCCATAGTCGATGTCGGCGCGCAGCGTGTGCAACGGAACACGGCCCTCGTGGTACCACTCGACACGCGCGATTTCGGCGCCGCCGAGACGGCCGCCGCACTTGATGCGGATACCGAGTGCGCCAAGACGCTGCGCCGTCTGCACGGCGCGCTTCATCACGCGGCGGAACGCGACGCGGCGTTCAAGCTGCTGGGCGATGTTTTCGGCGACCAGTTTGGCATCGATTTCCGGCTTGCGGATTTCGACGATGTTCAGGTGCACTTCATCGGCCGTGTACTTCTGCACGTCGCTTTTCAGCTTCTCGATGTCGGCGCCCTTTTTTCCGATCACGACGCCCGGACGAGCCGAGTGGATGGTGATGCGGCACTTCTTGTGCGGACGCTCGATCACGATGCGCGACACGCCGGCCTGCTTGAGCTTCTCTGACAGGTATTCGCGGATCTTGATGTCTTCCTGCAGCAGGCGGCCGAAATCCTTTTTGCCCGCGTACCAGCGCGAGTCCCAGGTCCGGTTGATGCCGAGGCGCAAGCCGATCGGATTAACTTTCTGACCCATTATGCGGTCTCCTTTTCCGCCGACTTGGCGGCAGGCTTCTTGGCAGACTTCTTGGCCTTGCCCTTGGGCTTGGCTTCCGCCGTTTTTTCCTCACGCTTCTCTTCGACCACGATGGTGATCTGGGCGAAGGGCTTTTGGATGCCCGCGCCGCGTCCGCGGGCGCGCGCCATGAAGCGCTTCATGACAAGATTCTTGCCGACGCTGGCTTCGGAGACGAAGAGATCGTCCACGTCCAGATCGTGGTTGTTTTCCGCGTTGGCGATCGCCGACTGCAGGACCTTCTTCACGACCTTCGCCACCCGCTTAGGTGAGAAAGTGAGCTCGTTCAGCGCAGCGCCAGCCTTCTTGCCGCGAATGGTCTCCGCAACGAGATTGAGCTTGCGCGGGCTGGTGCGGATCATCGTTCCGACCGCCTTGGCCTTAGTGTCCGGAAGAACGCGGGCGCGTGCCGTTTTGCCCATTAGTCCGCCCTCTTCGCTTTCTTGTCGCCGCCGCCGGAGTGACCGTGGAAGGTGCGTGTCGGCGAAAACTCGCCGAGCTTGTGGCCGACCATGTCTTCGGTCACGAGCACCGGGATGTGCTTCTTGCCGTTGTAGACGCCGAACGTCACGCCGACGAATTGCGGCAGGATCGTCGAACGGCGCGACCAGGTCTTGATCACGTCCTTGCGTCCACTGCCGCGCGCGGCTTCCGCCTTCTTCAGCAGATAACCGTCGACAAACGGGCCTTTCCAAACAGAGCGAGTCATCTCTTACCCTTGTGCCTTGCCTTTACGCGTACGCACGATGAACTTCGTGGTGCGCTTGTTGGTCCGGGTCTTGTTACCCTTGGTGCCCTTGCCCCACGGCGTGACCGGGTGACGTCCACCCTTTGTGCGGCCTTCGCCGCCGCCATGCGGATGGTCGATCGGGTTCATCGCGGTGCCGCGAACGTGGGGGCGCTTGCCCTTCCACACATTGCGGCCGGCCTTGCCGATCACTTCGTTCATGTGATCCGGGTTCGACACCGCGCCGACCGTCGCCATGCAGGTCAGCGAGACCTTGCGCACTTCGCCCGAATTCAAGCGCAGCAGCGCGTAGCCGGCGTCGCGGCCGAGATATTGCGCGTAGGTGCCGGCAGAACGAGCGACCTGGCCGCCCTTGCCCGGCTTCATTTCGATGTTGTGCACGATCGTGCCGACCGGCATCGCTGACAGCTTCATCGCGTTGCCCGGCTTCACGTCGACCTTCTCACCCGAGACGACCATGTCACCGACGGCCAGGCGCTGCGGTGCCAGGATGTAGGCGAGCTCGCCGTCCTTGTACTTGATGAGAGCGATGAAGGAGGTCCGGTTCGGATCGTACTCGAGGCGTTCGACCTTTGCCGGCTGGTCGAACTTGCGCCGCTTGAAATCGATGATGCGGTAACGCTGCTTGTGACCGCCGCCTTGCCAACGCACGACAATGCGGCCGGTGTTGTTGCGTCCGCCGGACGAATGCTTTCCTTCCGTCAACGACTTCACCGGACCGCCCTTGTGCAGGCCGGTGCGATCGATCAGCACCAGTTGGCGCTGACCGGGAGTCGTCGGGCGATATTGTTTGAGCGCCATGACCTACAGTCCCGTCGTGATATCGATCTGCTGGCCCTCTTCGAGGGTCACGATCGCTTTCTTGAAATCGCTGCGCGTATACGGTTTGCCGCGGGCCAGCTTCTTCTTGCCCTTGACCGTAATCGTATTGACCGCCTTCACCTTGACCTTGAAGAGCTCCGCAACTGCGGCAGCGATCTTCGGCTTGGTGGCGTCCAGCGTGACGCGGAAGACGATCTGGTTCGTCTCCGTCAGCTTTGTCGCCTTTTCGGTGATGACCGGCGAAAGAATGATGTCGTGATGCGTATTCATGCCAGACGCTCCTCAATCGCCGTCAGCGCCGCCTTGGTCAGCACCAGCTTGTCGCGTCGGATGATGTCGTAGACGTTGAGACCCGCAGCCGGCAGCAAAGCCACATGGCTGAGGTTGCGGGCCGACAATTCGAAATTCTTGTCGAACGTGCCATCGACGATGAGCACGCTTTGCAGGCCGAGCTTTCCGAACTGCTTGGCGAGTTCGCCCGTCTTGACCGCCTTGGACTTGGCTTCGTCGAGCACCATGATCGAACCCGACTTGGCCTTCGACGACAGGGCGTGACGCAGACCGAGCGCGCGGACCTTCTTGGGCAGGTCGAATTCGTGGCTGTGCGCGACCGGGCCCATGGCCTTGGCGCCGCCGACGAAGAGCGGAGCGGAACGCGCGCCATGGCGTGCCTGGCCCGTGCCCTTCTGCTTGTAGACCTTCTTCTTCGTGCGATTGATTTCCGCACGCGTCAGAACCTTGTGCTGGCCGGAACGGCGCTTGGCGAGCTGCCAGACGATGACACGCTGGATCAGGTCGGCGCGCGGCTCGAGACCGAAGATGTCGTCCTTCAGTTCGACTTCGCCCGAAGCCTTGTTGTCCAGATTCAGGACCTTCGTTTTCACGTTCAGCCCTCCGCCTTGGCGGCAGCCGGAGCTGCTTCGCGCTTCTTGACCGAACCGGGCATCGGCAGATCCTTGTGCGGACGCTTGACGGCATCGCGCACCATCACCCAGCCACCCTTGGATCCGGGCACTGCGCCGCGGATCATGATGAGACCGCGCTCGACATCGACCTTGGCGACTTCGAGATTCTGCGTGGTCACGTTGTCGGTGCCGTAATGGCCGTGCATTTTCTTGTTCTTGAAAGTCTTGCCGGGATCCTGACGGCCGCCGGTACCACCGAGTGAACGGTGCGAGATCGACACGCCGTGCGACGCTTCAAGACCGCGGAAGTTCCAGCGCTTCATGGCGCCGGTAAAACCGCGTCCGATGGTGACGCCCGTGACGTCGACTTTCTGGCCAGGCACGAAGTGATCGGCCTGGATGAGATCGCCGACTTCGAGGAGGTTCTTCGCATCGACCCGGAACTCGGCGACCTTCTTGCGCGGCTCGACTTCAGCCTTCGCAAAGTTGCCGCGGTCGGCCTTGGTCAGGCGTTTGGCCTTGGCAAAACCTGAACCAAGCTGCACTGCCGTGTAGCCATCTTTTTCGTCCGTGCGCGTCGAGACGACCTGACAGCCGTCGAGCTTCAGGACCGTGACGGGCACGTGCCGTCCGTCGTCCAGAAACAGACGGGTCATGCCGACCTTTTGCGTGATGACGCCTGTGCGCATCGCGTTGTTCCTTAAAGCTTGATTTCGACGTCGACACCGGCCGCGAGGTCGAGCTTCATCAAAGCGTCGACGGTCTGCGGCGTGGGATCGATGATGTCGAGAAGACGCTTGTGCGTCCGGATTTCGAACTGTTCGCGGCTCTTCTTGTCGATGTGGGGCGACCGGTTCACGGTGAAACGCTCGATGCCGGTGGGCAGCGGAATGGGTCCGCGAACCTGCGCGCCGGTGCGCTTGGCCGTATTGACGATTTCCCGCGTCGAATTGTCGAGGATGCGGTGATCGAAGGCCTTCAGCCGGATACGTATGTTTTGGTTTTGCATGTTCTGAGCCTTCGATCCCGATACCGCTTACTTGATGATCTTCGCGACGACGCCTGACCCGACGGTGCGGCCGCCTTCGCGGATGGCGAAGCGCAGCTTCTCCTCCATCGCGATCGGAACGATCAGCTCGACTTCGATCGACACGTTGTCGCCCGGCATCACCATCTCGGTGCCTTCCGGAAGCTTCACGATCCCCGTCACGTCCGTCGTGCGGAAGTAGAACTGCGGACGATAGTTCGCAAAGAACGGCGTGTGACGGCCGCCCTCGTCCTTCGTCAGGATGTACACTTCCGCCGAGAAGTTCGTGTGCGGCGTCACCGAGCCCGGCTTGGCCAGAACCTGGCCGCGCTCGACGCCGTCGCGTTCAATGCCGCGCAGCAGCGCGCCGATATTGTCGCCCGCCTGACCCTGGTCCAGCAGCTTGCGGAACATCTCAACGCCCGTCACCGTCGTCGACGACGTCGGGCGGATGCCGATGATCTCCACCGTCTCGCCGACCTTGACGATGCCGCGCTCCACGCGGCCCGTCACGACCGTGCCGCGGCCCGAGATCGAGAACACGTCCTCGATCGGCATCAGGAACGGCTGGTCGATCGGACGCTCCGGCTGCGGGATCGATTCGTCCACCGCCTTCATCAGCTCCAGGATCGCATCATGGCCCAGCTTGGGCTCCTTGTTCTCAAGCGCCATCAGCGCCGAGCCGCGGATGATCGGGATCTTGTCGCCCGGAAAGCTGTAGCTCGACAAAAGCTCGCGCACTTCCAGCTCGACCAGGTCCAAAAGCTCAGGGTCGTCGACCATGTCGCACTTGTTCATGAACACGACCAAAGCCGGAACGCCGACCTGGCGCGCCAGAAGGATGTGCTCGCGGGTCTGGGGCATCGGGCCGTCGGCCGCAGACACCACCAGGATCGCGCCGTCCATCTGCGCGGCGCCCGTGATCATGTTCTTCACATAGTCCGCGTGGCCCGGGCAGTCGACATGCGCATAGTGCCGGTTCGCGGTCTCATACTCGACATGCGCCGTCGAGATCGTGATGCCGCGCGCCTTCTCTTCCGGCGCCTTGTCGATCTGGTCGTACGCCGTGAACGTGGCACCGCCCGTCTCCGCCAGAACCTTCGTGATCGCCGCCGTCAGCGACGTCTTGCCATGGTCAACATGGCCAATCGTTCCGATGTTGCAGTGCGGCTTGTTCCGCTCAAATTTGGCCTTCGCCATGATATTCTCTCCGTATACTGACTAGTGAATGCGTTACGCGAACTTGGCTTTGACTTCATCCGCAATCGCCTGCGGAACCTGCTCGTAATGATCGAACTGCATCGAATACTGCGCACGTCCCTGGGACATGGAGCGCAGCGTGTTGATGTAGCCGAACATGTTGGCGAGCGGAACCATGGCGGTCACGACCTGTGCATTGCCTCTGGAGTCGGTGCCCTGCACCTGTCCGCGGCGTGAGTTGAGATCGCCGATGACGCCACCGAGGAAATCCTCCGGCGTCACGACTTCGACCTTCATGATCGGCTCGAGCAGCTTCACGGCGCCCTTGGCCGCGAGCTCGCGGAACGCCGCGCGCGCCGCGATGTCGAAGGTGAGCGCGTTGGAGTCCACCTCGTGGTACTTGCCGTCCGTCAAGGTCGCCTTGAAGTCGATGACCGGGAAGCCGGCGAGAAGACCGGATTCCTTCTGGGCCTTCAGGCCCTTTTCGACAGCCGGGATGAATTCCTTCGGAATCGAGCCGCCGACGACGTCATTCTCGAAGACGAAGCCCGAGCCCGGTGCCAGAGGTTCGAAATCGATCGACACTTCGGCGAACTGTCCCGAACCGCCGGTCTGCTTCTTGTGCGTGTACTTGATCGAGACCGGACGGCTCAGCGTCTCGCGATAGGCAACCTGCGGCGCGCCGACATTGGCTTCGACCTTGTAGGTGCGGCGAAGGATGTCGACCTTGATTTCAAGATGGAGTTCGCCCATGCCCTTGAGGATGGTCTGGCCGGATTCCTGATCGGTCGAAACGCGGAAAGACGGATCTTCCTGCGCCAGGCGAACCAGAGCCATGCCCATCTTTTCCTGGTCGGCCTTGGTCTTGGGTTCGATCGCCACTTCAATGACGGGATCCGGGAATTCCATCTTTTCGAGAATGATCGGATGGTTCGGATCGCAGAGCGTCTCGCCGGTCGTGGAATATTTCAGGCCAGCGAACGCGACGATGTCGCCGGCGAACGCTTCCTTGACGTCTTCGCGGCTGTTCGCATGCATCAGAAGCATGCGGCCGACGCGCTCCGTCTTGTCCTTCACCGAGTTCAGCGCGGCGGTGCCGGATTGAACCATGCCCGAATAGACGCGCACGAAGGTGATCGAGCCGACGAACGGATCGTCCATGATCTTGAAGGCGAGACCGGCGAACGGCGCCTTGTCGTCGGCGGGACGCGCTTCTTCCTTGCCGGTGTGCGGGACGATGCCCGTCAGCGGCGGAATGTCGAGCGGCGACGGCAGATAGTCGACGACGGCGTCGAGCAAGGGCTGCACGCCCTTGTTCTTGAAAGCCGAGCCGCACATAACCGGCACAAAATGGAAATTGTTCGTGCCCTTGCGGATGCAGCGCTTGAGATCGGCTTCCGACGGCTCGACGCCCTCGAGATAGGATTCAATCAGCTTGTCATCTTCTTCGACGGCCATCTCGACGAGAGCGGCGCGCAGTTCCTTGGCCTTTTCCTGATACTCGGCCGGAATCTCGACTTCGTCGAACTTCGCGCCAAGCTGTTCATCGTGCCAGATCAGCGCCTTCATCTTTACGACGTCGACGATTCCCTTGAACTCGGATTCCGTACCGATCGGCCAAGTGATGACCATCGGACGGGTGCCCAGGCGATCGATCATCATGGCCACGCAGCGCGGGAAGTCTGCGCCGGTGCGGTCCATCTTGTTCACGAAGCAGATGCGCGGAACCTTGTACTTGTCGGCCTGGCGCCAAACGGTCTCCGACTGCGGCTCGACACCGGCGACGGCGTCGAACACGGCAACCGCCCCGTCAAGCACGCGCATGGAACGCTCGACTTCGATCGTGAAGTCGACGTGACCGGGCGTGTCGATGATGTTGATGCGGTGCTCTTTCCAGTAGCATGTCGTCGCGGCGGACGTGATCGTGATGCCGCGCTCCTGCTCCTGCTCCATGAAATCCATGGTGGCGGCGCCGTCATGCACTTCGCCGATCTTATGGCTCTTGCCCGTGTAATAGAGAATGCGCTCCGTCGTCGTGGTCTTGCCGGCGTCGATGTGCGCGGCAATGCCGATGTTGCGATAGCGTTCGAGCGGTGTTGTCCGGGGCATGGGAGTGTCTCTCTCAGCTACCAGCGGTAATGGGAGAAGGCGCGGTTCGCATCGGCCATCTTGTGCGTGTCTTCACGCTTCTTGACGGCGGAACCACGATTGTTCGCGGCGTCCATGAGTTCGCCCGAAAGGCGGCCGGTCATGGTGGGTTCGTTGCGGCCACGCGCTGCCGTGATGAGCCAGCGGATGGCGAGCGCGCGGGCGCGGTCCGTGCGCACTTCGACGGGCACCTGATAGGTGGCGCCACCGACGCGGCGGGACTTCACTTCGATCGCCGGCGAGACATTGCGCAGCGCTTCGTGGAAGATCTGGATCGGATCCTGCTTGGTCTTCTGCTGGATCGTGTCGAACGCGCCATAGATGATGCCTTCAGCGGCAGACTTCTTGCCGTCGTACATCAGGCTGTTCATGAATTTCGCAAGGACGAGATCGCCATACTTGGCGTCCGGAACGATTTCGCGTTTGTCTGCGCGGCGACGACGGGACATCTGTGCTCTCCTTACTTCGGACGCTTGGCGCCATAGAGGGACCGGCGTTGTTTGCGGTCCTTCACGCCCTGCGTGTCGAGCACGCCGCGAATGATGTGATAACGAACGCCCGGAAGGTCCTTCACGCGGCCGCCGCGGATCAAGACAACCGAGTGCTCCTGAAGGTTGTGGCCTTCGCCGGGAATATAAGAGAGGGCCTCATAGCCATTGGTCAGACGGACCTTCGCCACCTTGCGAAGCGCCGAGTTCGGCTTCTTCGGCGTGACGGTATAGACGCGTGTGCACACTGCGCGCTTTTGCGGGCAGCCCTGAAGAGCCGGCACCTTGTTGCGCTTCGGCTTTTCGCCGCGTGGTTTGCGGATCAGCTGATTGATCGTCGGCATTCAATCTTCCATCTGTTGCACGGCACGCCGTGCGAGACCCAATTTGCCCATGCGCCAATCGCATGAGCCGAAACAAAAGCGGGCGCGGGCCCAAGCGGCCTGCCCCGGTGAATTCGCGGAGGACTGAGGCTTTGCTGCCTGAGTCGCGCGGTTCGAAGCTCTTTACTGGCTTTCCGACAGCGTTTTGGCGGTTTCCCGCCGACGGCCTGCCACTGAAAGGTGGCGCTATGTATACGCGGCCCCCCGGCGGGTCAAGCAGATAAAGACAGGATATTTCGCGGCTTTTTGGGCCGGTCCCACGTCCAACCTATCGGCAGTCGTAACCGCCCGGATATCCGACCTTCCCGCAGGTCTGGACGTCGCCGTTGGCCGGGTCGTTCACGACGATGTTTCCCGTGCTCCCGCCATGTTCGATAGCGCAATTGGCGGAGATGTCGAAATGCGTTCCAGGGTAGGTCGGATTGGGGGGATCCAGGCTGTGAATGAAGATCCCGGGCACGCCGAGGCGGCAACAGTGCAACCTGCAATAGAAGTCAAATAAATATCCATTTATACAATGAATCTTCTCAGATATCGGCTCATTTTCTGTCCATTTTACTGCGAATATATAGGTGGCTCAGAGAAGCCGCAAAAGTTCGCGCCCCGCCATCACCATCAATACCAGCGTCGACAAAGCGAACACGGAAAAGCGCAAATTCACGACGTTTATCGTGCACTGGATAAGCGTATGGACGACGCGTAACCCAACATAGGCCCAAGCCAGCCAGATATGCGGCTGATCGGTGTGAGCGGAGAGCGCGATATAGAACACCAGCGCATAGAAGATGGTCGGTTGCTCCATCAGGTGGTTGTAGTTGTCGGCCACCTGCCGCGCTGAATCTGGCAACCTGTCCAAGGAACCAGGGAACCGGGCCTCCTGAGGTTGGATGCCGGCCTTCTGCATCGCTGGGACGCGCGTGACGTACATCCAGATCCAGACGAGCAGCGACAAAACGACCAGTGCGAGCACCGGCGTGAGAATTGAGTTCATGGCTATTTCCCCCGTTTATGGCGCGACTGTCGCGCGAAGATGGCAAAAAACAAAGCGAGAACCTGTTGACGCAGATCAGTGCAAGATTCCTATTTGAGAATAAGTCTCATTGACATTCGGGAGGCTGAGACTAGCTTCGGAGCTAGTTGCGAACGATTATCATTTTCAGGAAGACGAGTTTCCATGCCTTCACCCATTTTTCAGCGGCTGGCGATACCCGCACTAGCCGTAAGCCTTTTGGCGCTGCTCGGAACGGGCGCAGCGCGGGCGGACGACCAACCCTTTCTCTCGCTCGACGCCACCGACATTGAGCCTGAACTGGGTCACGAACTGGAACAGAACTTCGTCTGGGCGTCAGGCAAGCCGGGGCAGTCCTTCAACACCCTCGCGGGTGAGACGGAGCTTGAGTACGGCTACTCGGATCAGATTCAGCTCGCGGGCGCTCTCGAATATGACTGGACGAGAACGCGCGATCACTCCGACTTCAATGCGCCGGCCGTGACGGGCAGCGCGATCGACGGAATTCGGGGAGAGATGATCTATCAGGCGATGAACGTCTATTTCGATCCGATCGGGCTCGGCGTTCTGATTTCACCCGGTGTCGGGCGCGACACTCGTAACGTCGAAGCGAAAGTCCTAGTCCAGAAAAACTTCTTCAATGACCGGCTGCGCGCGGTCATGAATTTCGGCGGCGACATCGGCTCGGAGCGCAGCGACGCAGCGTGGAGCGATGTCAGCGCGCTCACCTTCGACGCAGGGGTCGCCTATAACATCACCTGGTCATGGTCTGCCGCGCTCGAGTTCAACGCTGAGCATGACTTTGACGGCTTGCTGCTGAATGGCCGCGCGACGCCGACTGCGAGCACGTTCTTTTTTGGTCCGACAATTCAATACGTGGCGCATCCCTGGACGGCGTCTTTCGGAGCACAGGCTCAGTTGCCATGGGCGAGCGATGCGACGCATATGGCGGGCGGACTGGACCATGGCTTTTCGTCGGATGCCGAGCGGTTTCGCCTCAGTCTGCGCATCACCAGGGATTTCTGACGGGGCGCCATGGACGCTGACAGCGAGTTGAGGCTTCATGGCTCGACTGGGAGAACCGATCATGACTGAAGAAAACACTGTCCTCTATGGCGTGAACGGCGCGGTCGCGACAGTCACGATCAACCGTCCGCACCGCCGCAATTCGATGCTGTCGAGCATGCTGCCGATCATCAATGACACGCTTCGCAAGGCGGCGAACGACCCGAACGTGCGCGTCCTGATCCTGCGCGGCGCTGCGAACGATTTCTGCCCGGGCGCCGATCTCGAATGTCACCGCGGCCGGAGACACGAGCGTGCGCCAGCCGCTTACCCCGGAAGATTTTCTCGTGCCGGTTTTGCTGCACGAAATGCCGGCGGTCACAATCGCTGCGATCCAGGGCGGATGCGCCGGCGCCGGACTTGGCTGGGCACTTGGCTGCGACCTTCGATTTGCATCGCCTTCGGCGCGCTTCAACACGGCCTTTCTCGATGTCGGCGTCGCTGGCGACATGGGCGGTCCATGGTCCCTGCCGCGCATCGTCGGCGCGGCCAAGGCGCGGGAGCTCTATTTCATGCCGGGAAAGTTCGATGCCGAAGAGGCTCTGCGCATCGGGCTGGTGTCGCGGTTGTTTTCGGATGCGACGCTGCATGACGAGGTCGTGGCGATCGCGAACCGGATCGCCGATGCCGCACCGATCGCGCTGCGCACCATGAAGGCGAACTTTCTTGCAGCCGAACACAGCTCCTTTCGCGACTACATCGCGCTGGAGAGCCGCCATCACATCGATATCTTCAGGACAGAAGACACCAGGGAGGCGTTCCGCGCCAAGGTCGAGAAACGCAAGCCCAATTTCAAAGGACGCTAAGAACTAGCTATCTATCGGTGTGAAGGCCGTTCCCGAAATTAAGACTGCCTTGCCGCGGAGCGGCAAACCGAGGCCTTTCGCTCGGGCGAGCACGGCGGGCGCATCCTTCACCGCGATGTCGATTCCGACGATGCCCGTTCCGTCTTCGTCAATCGGCGCGATAAACTTCACCGTCGACCCGTTAAAGTGCAGCACGGTGCCTTCGCGCTTTGCCTGCAGCAATTCCGCCCAACTTAGGGCGGCCGCCTGGGGATCGCGGGCCTGAACCGTTGCGCCAACGATACCGCGCGTATCGGGCGACGACAGATGCTCTTTCCAGTCCTTGCCCGCCGGCGGCCACTTGCCCAGCGGTTCCAGCCATGACGAACCGTCGCCTTCGGTATCGATCGACGTCAGCACGCCGTCGAAGTCGCCGGGATGGAAATGGGTAAAGGTGTATTGCGGCGTCTCGTGCTTTGCGATCAGCCGAATGCCCTTGTCCGCCAAGCGCGCTCTCTGCGCGAGAGCGTTTGGCGCCTGAAAGATGAGCATGTATCCGGCATCACCTCCACGGCGCTTGAGATAACGGCCCGCGGACGCATCCGCGGTGACAGGTTGCACGACCTCGAGAAACTCGCCGCCGACCGGCATCACGACGTTGACGAGGCCGAACACGCCGACGCCTGGATCGCGATAAGCGATGTTCACGCCGAACACGTCGTGAAGCGTCTTGGCGATCGGTTCCAGATTCTTGGCGACGAGCGCGATTTGCCTGAGCCGCATGACGACCTCCGCATTTGACGGCTCGACGATACGCCGTTCCGGACAAAGAAAAAGGGCCGCTGTTTCCAGCGGCCCCTGTTCGTGGATGCCATGCGGACTACTCCGCTGCGACTGGCCCTTCGATCTGGGCGACAGGGGCGTTGCTCGCCTGCTCCTCTTGGATCGCCCGATCGCGTTCGGTTGCGATATGACGCAGACGTGCGATGGCGCCGCCCGTGCCGGCCGGAATGAGACGCCCGACAATGACGTTCTCCTTGAGACCTTCGAGCGTGTCGACCTTTCCGTTAACGGCGGCGTCGGTAAGGACGCGCGTCGTTTCCTGGAAAGACGCTGCCGAGAACACCGAACGCGTCTGCAGCGACGCCTTGGTGATACCCAGGAGGACAGGACGTCCTTCGGCGATCTTGCCGCCGACGTCGATCGCCTTCTGGTTTGCCTCGTCCAGCTCGAGCTGATCGACCTGTTCGCCGGCGAGCAGCGTCGTCTCGCCACCCTCGGTGATCTCCAGCTTCTGCATCATCTGGCGGCAGATCACTTCGATATGCTTGTCGTTGATCTTCACGCCCTGCAGACGATAGACGTCCTGGATTTCCTTCACGAGGTAGGTCGCCAGTTCCTCCATGCCCTTGATCCGCAGGATGTCGTGCGGCGAAGGATTGCCTTCGACGATGTAATCGCCCTTCTCCACATAATCGCCTTCGCGCACGCTGATGTGCTTGCCCTTGGGGATCAGATACTCGGTCGGTTCGACCTTGTCCGACTTCGGCTTGACGATGACGCGACGCTTGTTCTTGTAGTCCTTACCGAATTCGACGAAGCCATCGGTCTCGGCGAGAACCGCCGCTTCCTTGGGCTTGCGGGCTTCGAACAGTTCCGCGACGCGCGGCAGACCGCCTGTGATGTCGCGGGTCTTGGCGCCTTCGGTCGGAATACGCGCAATGACGTCGCCGGCCTTGACCTCTGCACCATCCTCAACCGAGAGAATGGCGTCGACGGAAAGCGCGTAGCGCGCTTCGCCGCCGCCGGGGATCTGGATCGGCTTGCCCTTCTTGTCGACGACAACCATCGTCGGACGAAGCTCAGCCGCCTTCGAACCCGCGCCTGTGCGGCTATCGATGACGACCTTGTTGGACACGCCGGTCTTTTCGTCGGACACGTCGCGAACCGACACGCCGGAGATCAGATCCTCATACTTCACGATGCCTTCGACATCCGTCAGCACCGGGAGCGTATTCGGGTTCCATTCCGCGAGACGGTCGCCACGCTTGACAGTCGAGCCTTCGTCGATCTTCAAGCGAGCGCCGTACACGATGCGATAGGACGCGCGTTCCTGACCCTTCGGGTCCATGATCACGGCCTGCATGTTACGGCCCATCGCGATCAGCTCACCGTCGGAGTTCTTGACGATGTTGCGGTTCACGATCTTGATCTTGCCGTCATAGCTGGCTTCGATCTTGGACTGGCCGGCAACCTGTGCCGCACCGCCGATGTGGAACGTGCGCATGGTGAGCTGTGTGCCCGGCTCGCCGATCGACTGCGCCGCGATCACGCCGACCGCTTCGCCGATATTGACCGGGGTACCGCGCGCCAGATCGCGTCCATAGCATTTGCCGCAGACGCCATCCTTGAGCTCGCAGGTCAGAACCGAGCGCACGCGCACCTTCTGGATATGTGCGGCCTCGATCTTGTCGGCGACGTCTTCGCTGACTTCCTTTCCACGGCGAAGGATGACTTCGCCGGTGTCCGGATGCTTGACGTCCTCCGCCGTGGTGCGGCCCAGGATACGCTCGGCAAGCGAGGAGACGACCGTGCCGCCGTCGATTTCGGCCTGGACGTAGACGCCCTTCTTGGTGCCGCAATCTTCGGTGGTGATGATGCAGTCGTTGGCCACGTCCACGAGACGACGGGTGAGATAGCCCGAGTTCGCCGTCTTGAGCGCGGTGTCGGCCAGACCCTTGCGGGCGCCGTGAGTCGAGTTGAAGTACTCGAGAACGGTGAGGCCTTCCTTGAAGTTCGACAGGATCGGCGTCTCGATGATCGAACCGTCCGGACGCGCCATCAGGCCGCGCATGCCGGCGAGCTGCTTCATCTGCTGCGGCGAACCGCGAGCGCCAGAATGGCTCATCATGTAGATCGAGTTCATTTCCTCCATGCGGCCCGTCTTCGGGTCGATCTTGGATTCCGAAATTTCCTTCATCATTTCGGCGGCGACGAGGTCGGTGCACTTCGACCAGGTGTCGACGACGAGGTTGTACTTTTCCTTGTCCGTCGTCAGGCCGTCCAGATACTGCTGCTCATACTCGCGCACGCGGTGGCGTGTCTCGTCGATGAGCTTGATCTTCGTATCCGGCACGACCATGTCATCCTTGCCGAACGAGATGCCGGCCTTGCAGGCTTCGCGGAAGCCCAGGCCCATCACCGCGTCGGCGAACAGCACGGTCTCTTTCTGACCGCAGTGACGATAGACCTCGTCGATGATGTGGCTGACTTCCTGCTTGCGCAGAAGCTTGTTCACCAGCGCGAACGGGATCTTGGGATGACGCGGCAGGATTTCCGCGATCATCATGCGGCCAGGGGTCGAATCCACGCGCAGCGTGACCGGCTTGCCTTCTGCGTCGACCGTCTTGTAGCGGCACTTGATCTTGGCGTGCAGCGTGACGGAGTTGGCGAACAGAGCATGCTCGATTTCGCCGATGTCGTTGAACACCATGCCTTCGCCAGGTTCGTTCGGACGTTCCTGGCTGAGGTAATAGAGGCCAAGAACGATGTCCTGCGTCGGCACGATGATCGGCTTGCCGTTGGCGGGCGACAGGATGTTGTTCGTCGACATCATCAGGACGCGCGCTTCCAGCTGCGCTTCAAGCGACAGCGGGACGTGCACGGCCATCTGGTCGCCGTCGAAGTCCGCGTTGAAGGCGGTGCAAACCAGCGGATGCAGCTGGATCGCCTTGCCTTCGATCAGCACCGGCTCGAACGCCTGGATGCCCAGGCGATGCAGCGTCGGTGCGCGGTTGAGCAGCACCGGATGCTCGCGGATCACCTCTTCGAGAATGTCCCAAACCTCGGGCTTCTCCTTCTCGACCAGCTTCTTGGACTGCTTGACGGTCTGGCTGAAACCCTTGGCTTCAAGACGCGCATAGATGAACGGCTTGAACAGCTCGAGCGCCATCTTCTTGGGCAGGCCGCACTGGTGCAGCTTGAGTTCCGGGCCGACGACGATGACCGAACGGCCGGAATAGTCGACGCGCTTGCCGAGCAGGTTCTGGCGGAACCGGCCTTGCTTGCCCTTGAGCATGTCGGCGATCGACTTCAGCGGACGCTTGTTGGCGCCGGTGATGACGCGGCCGCGGCGGCCGTTGTCGAACAGCGCGTCGACCAATTCCTGCAGCATGCGCTTTTCGTTGCGCACGATGATGTCCGGCGCCTTCAGTTCGATGAGGCGCTTGAGACGGTTATTGCGGTTGATGACGCGGCGATAAAGGTCGTTCAGGTCCGACGTCGCAAAGCGGCCGCCGTCCAGCGGCACTAGCGGACGCAGATCCGGCGGGATCACCGGCACGACGGTCAGGATCATCCATTCCGGACGATTGCCGGAGTCGATGAACGCTTCGACGACCTTGAGACGCTTGACGAGTTTCTTCTGCTTTTCTCCGCCATTGCTTCCCGAGATGTCGACGCGCAACTGATCGCGCAGCTTCTCAAGATCGATCGCCATAAGCAGCTTGCGAATGGCTTCGGCGCCGATTTCGGCCGTGAAGCTGTCGTTGCCGTATTCGTCCTGCGCCTTGTAGAACTCGTCTTCCGTCAGAAGCTGACGTTCCTTGAGGGGCGTCAGGCCCGGCTCGATGACGATGTAGTTCTCGAAGTACAGAACGCGTTCCAGGTCCTTCAGCGTCATGTCGAGCATCAAACCGATGCGCGAAGGCAGCGACTTCAGGAACCAGATGTGCGCGACGGGTGATGCGAGTTCGATATGCGCCATGCGATCGCGGCGCACTTTCTGCACCGTGACTTCCACGCCGCACTTTTCGCAGACAATGCCCTTGTACTTCATGCGCTTGTACTTGCCGCACAAGCATTCGTAATCCTTCACCGGTCCGAAGATGCGGGCGCAGAAAAGCCCGTCCCGTTCCGGCTTGAACGTACGATAGTTGATCGTTTCCGGCTTCTTCACCTCGCCGTGCGACCAGCGCAGGATCTGCTCCGGGCTGGCGAGAGAAATCCGGATGCGGTCGAACGCAGGGATTTCCTTTCCAACCTGGAAAACGTTCATCAGCTCCTGATTGGCGCGGGCCGCGTCGCGGCGATGAGATTTTGCTTCAGTTTCAAATTCAGCCATTGAGCAGCTCCACATTCAGGGACAGCGAACGCATTTCCTTGACGAGGACGTTGAACAATTCCGGAATACCGGCCTCGAACGTGTCTTCGCCGCGGACGATCGCTTCGTACACTTTGGTTCTTCCCGCCACGTCGTCCGACTTCACAGTCAGGATTTCCTGCAGCGTGTAGGCGGCGCCATATGCCTCGAGCGCCCAGACTTCCATTTCGCCGAAGCGCTGGCCGCCAAACTGGGCCTTGCCGCCCAGTGGTTGCTGCGTGACAAGCGAGTATGGGCCGATCGAACGCGCGTGGATCTTGTCGTCCACCAGATGGTTCAGCTTCAGCATGTAGATGTAGCCGACCGTCACAGCACGCTTGAACAACTCGCCGGTACGACCATCGTACAGGGTGACCTGACCCGATGAGGTCAGACCCGCCTGCTCCAGCATGTCGACGATGTCCTTCTCCTTCGCACCGTCGAAGACCGGCGTTGCGATGGGAAGACCCGGACGCAAGTTTTCGCTGAGTTCAGCGAGGCCGGCCTCATCGAGTTCGCCCAGACGTTCGTCATTGGCATAGGCGCTCTTCAGCATCCTGCGCAGCGGCTCGTACTTGCCGTCGCGCCGGACCTTGTCGAGGGCATCACCGATCTGGCGGCCAAGACCTGCACACGCCCAACCAAGATGCGTTTCGAGAATCTGGCCAACGTTCATGCGCGACGGCACACCCAACGGATTGAGCACGACGTCGACCGCCGTGCCGTCTTCCAGATGCGGCATGTCTTCGATCGGCACGATGCGGCTGATCACGCCCTTGTTGCCATGACGTCCGGCCATCTTGTCGCCCGGCTGCAGCTTGCGCTTCACCGCTACGAACACTTTGACCATCTTCATGACGCCGGGAGCGAGTTCGTCGCCGCGGCGCAGCTTTTCGACCTTGTCTGCAAAGCGCTTGTCGAGACGCGACTTGGAGTCGTCGTACTGCTTGCGCAGTCCTTCGATCTCGCTCATCGCCTTCTCGTTGCGCAACGCAATCTGCCACCACTGATGCTTGGCGATTGTGTCGAGCACGCTCTGCGTGATCTTCGTGTCCGCCGCCATGCCTTTGGGACCGTGCGCGGCCGTTTTGTTGAGCAGGATTTCCTGCAATCGCGAGAAGATGTTGCGTTCCAGGATCGCGAGCTCGTCATCGCGGTCTTCGGCCAGGCGCTCTTCCTCGGCCTTCTCGATCGCCATGGCGCGCTGATCCTTGTCGACGCCGTGACGGTTGAAGACACGGACTTCGACGACCGTTCCGGTAACGCCCGGCGGAACGCGAAGCGACGTGTCACGCACGTCGGCTGCCTTTTCGCCAAAGATGGCGCGCAGCAATTTTTCTTCCGGCGTCATCGGCGTTTCGCCCTTCGGCGTCACCTTGCCCACCAGAATATCGCCGGCGACGACTTCGGCACCGATATAAGTGATGCCGGCTTCATCGAGGTTCTTGAGGTTTTCCTCACCGACATTGGGAATGTCGCGCGTGATTTCCTCAGGTCCGAGCTTTGTGTCGCGCGCCATCGTCTCGAATTCCTCGATGTGGATCGAGGTGAAGACGTCGTCACGCACGATGCGCTCGGAAATGAGGATGGAGTCCTCGAAATTGTAGCCGTTCCAGGGCATGAAGGCGACGAGAGCGTTCTTGCCGAGCGCGAGCTCGCCAAGCTGTGTCGACGGACCGTCCCCGATGATGTCGCCCTTCTGGACAATGTCGCCCACCTTCACCAGCGGACGCTGGTTGATGCAGGTCGACGCGTTCGAGCGCTGGAACTTGCGCAGGCGATAGATGTCGATTCCCGGCTTTGTCGGATCGGTTTCCTCGGTCGCACGAATGACGATACGCGTCGCGTCCACCTGATCGACCACGCCCGTGCGGCGCGCGCTGATGGCGGAGCCGGAGTCGCGTGCCACAACCTCTTCCATGCCCGTACCGACAAGCGGCGCCTCGGGACGCAGAAGCGGAACGGCCTGGCGCTGCATGTTCGAGCCCATGAGCGCGCGGTTGGCGTCGTCGTTCTCGAGGAACGGAACGAGCGCCGCGGCGACGGAAACCAACTGCTTCGGCGAGACGTCGATGAACTCGATCTGGTCCGGCGTCGTCATCATGAAGTTGCCGTGCTTGCGGCACGACACCAGTTCGTCGATGATGCGGTTGCGGCCATCGATCGTCGCGTTGGCCTGGGCGATCGTGTACTTCGCCTCTTCCATCGCCGAAAGATAAACGACCTCGTCGGTCAGGTGCTTGTTGATGACCTTGCGGTACGGGCTTTCGATGAAGCCGTACTTGTTCACGCGCGCGTAGGTCGCGAGCGAGTTGATCAGTCCAATGTTCGGGCCTTCCGGCGTCTCGATCGGGCAGATGCGGCCGTAATGCGTCGGATGGACGTCACGCACTTCGAAGCCGGCACGTTCGCGGGTAAGACCGCCCGGTCCGAGCGCCGACATGCGGCGCTTGTGGGTGAGTTCCGACAGAGGATTCTGCTGGTCCATAAACTGCGAGAGCTGCGAGGAACCGAAGAACTCCCGCACGGCTGCAGCGACAGGCTTTGCGTTGATCAGGTCGTGCGGCATGACCGTGTCGATGTCGACAGAACTCATGCGCTCCTTGATCGCGCGTTCCATGCGCAGCAGTCCGACGCGGAACTGGTTCTCCATGAGTTCGCCGACCGAACGCACGCGGCGATTGCCGAGATTGTCGATGTCGTCGATTTCACCCCGGCCATCGCGCAATTCGGCGAGAGCCTTGAGAATCGCCAGGATGTCTTCCTTGCGCAGGATGCGCGTCGTGTCCGGCGCATCCAGGCCAAGACGCATGTTCATCTTCACGCGGCCGACGCTCGAAAGATCGTAGCGCTCGCTGTCGAAGAACAATTGGCCGAACAGCGTTTCCGCCGTGTCGAGAGTCGGCGGTTCGCCCGGACGCATCACACGGTAGATGTCGATGAGCGCCTGTTCGCGGCTGTGGTTCTTGTCGACGGCCAGAGTGTTGCGCACATAGGCGCCCGTCGTGACGTTGTCGACGTTGATGACGTCAATTTCGTGGAAACCTGCTTCGTCGAGAGCGGCGAGATTGGCAGCCGTCAGCTCGTCACCGGCTTCGACATAGATCTCGCCCGTTTCCGGATTGACCATGTCGAGCGCCGAGTAGCGGCCGAGCAGTTCGTCTTCGGCGAGCGAGATTTGCTTGACGCCGTCTTCCTGCCACTTGCGCAGACCGCGCACCGTGATCTTGGAACCGGCCTCGGCAAGAACTTCGCCCGTCTTGGCGTTCTTCCAGTCAGAATTCACCTTGGCATTGCGCATCCAGCCGGGTTCGACCGGGTCGTCCATGAGCCGTCCTTCTGACGCTTGAAGGCGATCTTTGTGTAAAAATAATCGAGGATTTCTTCCTGCGTCAGGCCGAGCGCATAGAGAAGCGTCGTTGCCGGCAGCTTGCGGCGGCGATCGATGCGAACGTGAATGATGTCCTTGGCATCGAACTCGAAGTCGAGCCATGAGCCGCGATAGGGGATGACGCGCGCGGCGAAGAGCAGCTTGCCCGACGAGTGGGTCTTGCCCTTGTCGTGGTCGAAGAAGACGCCCGGCGAACGGTGCATCTGGCTGACGATGACGCGCTCGGTGCCGTTGATGATGAAGGTGCCGTTCTCGGTCATGAACGGAACGTCGCCCATATAGACGTCCTGTTCCTTGATGTCCTTGACCGACTTGGCCCCGGTTTCCTGGTCCACATCGAACACGATCAGGCGCAGCGTCACCTTAAGCGGCGCGGCATACGTCATGGAGCGCTGCTGGCACTCCTCCACGTCGTATTTCGGTTCTTCAAAGTGATAGTCCACATATTCCAGAAGCAAGACTCCGAGAAGTCCTTGATCGGGAATACATGGCTGAAAACGGTCTCCAGACCCTCATCAAGACGGCCGGCCTCAGGTTTTTCCACCTGCAGGAACTGGTCGTACGAGGTCTTCTGGACCTCGATAAGGTTGGGCATCTTTGCGATTTCGACAATCTTGCCGAAATTCTTGCGAAGCC